>NZ_NFJK01000009.1 GCF_002159845.1 Anaeromassilibacillus sp. An250 | reverse complement strand
TTATCGCCCGCTTCGAATTCCAACAGGTGCATTGCATCCAGCAGGTCGCTCCAAGCCTCTTTGACTTCTTCTTCGGTCGCGTTTGCATCGTTATAGACTTCCTGTGCCTTTGCCAGAGCGTTCTCGAAGAATTCCTTGGCAGACGGCACCAGGCTGTCGATCACGTCCTGCGGCACCGCGTTGGCCTCTTCCAATACGATGCCCAGGATGCTCTTATCCACGCTTGTGAACGTGAAGCGCAGGGTCGTGCTCTCGCCCGGCATCGTGAAGGTGTACGTGCAGCCGTCCGCTGCAAACTCGATGTCCTTGCCGTTGAGCTGCGCTCCGGAGAACGCGCCGTCCGTCGGGGTGAAGGTGAAGGTCAGCTCTTCGCCCGGCTGTACCTTTGCGCCGTAGATCACATCTGTGGAGATGATTGCCTCCGCATTGCCCTCGACGCTCATGGATGCGTTGCCGCTCCACTGTACCGTCAGCAGCTGCGGTTCCTTCGGCAGTTCCGTCACATGTACGGATGCGCCTTCTGCGGTATACGGGACCTCTTCGCCATTCCAATCGCTCAGCACGATGTCTTTCAAGCCAAACGTGTAATCGCCTCCCGCCATATCTGCGGATGCGGTAAACTCCGCCGTAAACAGGCTGTCCAGATCCACCGGCAGGCCCGCTTCGAGATCCCAAGAGATGTATCCAAAGTTTACTTCCAATACATCGTCATGGATGCTATAGGACATCTGGTCCTTGATCGCCTCGTTCGGCGTAACCTCTGTGCAGGTCATGCCTTCCGGATACGTCATGATCATCTGCAATCCTGCTACAGGGCCTTCCAGCGTATCCAGGCCGCCGATCGTGCCCTTCACTTCAAACTCGCTGCCCGCTGCAACCGTCTCCGGCGCTTGCAAGCCGAGTTTTACACTTTTTTCTCCTACCGGTGTAGCCGGCTCGAACTCTGCCGTTACAGTCACACCATAACCAGGCATGACAAATGTATTGTTCTCAACAGGTACCGTTGTCTCTGGATCATCCGTCTTATACACCTTTAACGTGCCGTCCTTCAGACGATAGCTCGTCGCAGGAGTCACAGTCAATTCGATGGTCTCCCCTTCGGAAGCCTTTTCCGAAGAAACCGCGATTGCCCCATTCTCCGTAGGTGCTACTGCAACATCATACTCATACGGCTCAATCACAAAATCATCGAACATTATCCATTCCAATGTCCCATTCTTTGCCTGCGTATAAATTTCAATATGCATCTGCCCATTGGTTACGAGAACATCCTCAATCTCAACCTGCGTCCATTCGGAATTTCCGGCGGAGAGATCCACATATTTAAGCCCGCTTCCAGTGGAACCTTGCCCAAAGTCCTTGACGACAAAGCAAGCCGCACAGGGATCGGCAGTCGAGCTCGTAAACGGCGTATTTTTCACCCAAACAGATGCACGATACATTCCGTTCGGAAGGTTCTTTACGATCTGGTAAGTACTGCCGTCGTAGCCGTTGCTGCCCCAGTGCATTCCGTACCAATCGCCGCTGTGGGCCCCGCCCAGGTCTGGTTTACTTTCCACATAGAAATTGCCACTTCCACCGGTCCGATGCCAAATTTCCCATCCCTCTGGCTGCTGCCCATTATAGGTAGACAATTCGAAGGATGCGTTATAGACGAGGGACGTTCTGGGGATCGACAGGTTGAATGGTACTTCCTTTGTGTCGCCGGAGGAATTCTTCAAAACGATGGTGCCCGAAATGGAGCCCTCTGTATCGTCCGTTGCTTCTGTCTTCTGAAAGTCCGTGATCGAGGCGGTCATCCCATCATAGGAATCCAGGATATCCTCCACTTCCGCCAACAAAGTTTCCTCTGTAATGTTGTTATCCAACAACATTTCTCCTAGGACGCTCTCCACCATGGATGCAATCGCGTCCATGTCCTTGCTCATTTCGATGTTGAAGTCGTCAAAGTAGATGTACTCGCCAGCTGCGGCATCGGAGTAAATCTCCAAATGCATCTTACCGCTGGTCACCGGGATGCCTTCGATCCGGATCTCGGTCCATTCGTCCGTCTGTGGAATTTCTGCGTACACAAGCCCCTGATCGCTCGGCTGGAAATTTTTCGCCACCAAACATGCGGAGGCCGGGTCCCCTTCCTTAGTGTGCTCACTGGCTTTCACCCAAACGGAAACGTCATAAACGCCATCCTGCAGATCGCTCAAACTATAGTACAAGCCGCCGCAATAATCTGCGTCGCCCTTTTGTACCGCATAGTAATCGCCGGAATGGGCATCACCCTTCTCAACATAGAAGTTTTCCAGCTTGTTTTCATTCGCCCATTCATCCCATACCAGGGCATCCAATTCTCCTTCGCTTTCACCCTCCGTGGTCAATTCAAAGGAACTGTTGGGGATTCTGGATTCGGGGATATAACGGATAGCGGGAGCTTCTACAAAGTCCGCCTCCTCGCCAATTCGAATCGCAAGGCCAGGCTCGGAATAATCCTCCGTTTTTGCGCTCAGGCCGATGCGTGCAAGCAACTCTCCGGAGAAAGTAATGGTCTTCCCATCCTCGCTGATGGTCACGCCTTCTGCATTGGTGATATTCTCAGCGGTGTCGCCCATCAGATCCTGCGCATAGATTTCCTTGCCATGCAAATCCTGGTTGAACGTAAGGGAAAGGTTGTTGTAATAGCCGAATACGCCGATCAGCCCGGTGAGATCGCCGGCATTCAGAGCAACGTCTGCCTTTGCAACCTGATACCCCGTATCGGTCGAAGTCCGGCCATATGTACCGACGCTAATGGCGCCATTCGGGTTACGGCTAGCTGCCACAAAGGGCTTCTGACCGCCGTCCACCGCCGTTACAACCGGCATATCAATTCCGCGCGCAATGACAGCCGGCGCTTTCTGGGTTACTTCGCGGCCTTGCACCCGGCCCCAATCCCAGGTATCCTCCTGGCTGTATACCCAGGTATCTGCCAACGCTTCGTCGGAGATCACCGTCTGATAAGCATCCATCCGATAGGCGGGGGCAACCCTCTGCCACATGGTGGCACGCTGCACTTCGTCCAGCATTTTGCGGATCGGACGTGTTTCCGTAAACGTTTCATCGCCGCCAAAGAAGATGTTCGGCAGGCTACCGGAACTTGCATCTCCAATGTCATAGCGCATCACGCCGAAGATCAGTCCTAGTGCAGAACACATATAGACTTCGTCTTCGCCGTTAATCAACCCCAATTGACGGCCATTGGTGTAGGCCTGCTCCAATTGGCGTCCAATGCGCTCAAACGTCGTGGCAATGGACAAATTTCCGTTGACATCGTACGTACGGTACACATCGGAATAGCTGGCACAATAGGCGCTCCAATCGACATTGCCTTCGGAGAGGCGCGTACCGTTGTCCGCATCGCTATTGAGCGTTCCATAACCGGTGATATGTTCAATGACCAGCTCCGGATAGATTTCATCCGCCAAGTCGCTGACCATCTGCCGCCATCCGGCGTCGCCCGAATGATTTCCCCAGTCGATCTTCCAGTAATCCACACCGGCGTATTTGCTCCATTCCAAGCGTTCCCGCCAATAGTCCTCATTCCAGGTCCCATCCTGTTCGCTGGACATCTCACTCGCGCAGACCCAGACGCCTGCGCCCTTCCAGCCGGCATTTTCGATGTTCTCAACCAAGGTCTTCAGACGCTCTTGGGGCGTATCGCCATAATCCGGAAATTTATCCGGGCTGACAAGGAAGCTGCCAAAATAGCTGCCGTTTCCTCCCTTGGGGAGATCCCAGCCGTCATCCAGCAGGAAAATCAGATCTTGTTTGGAATCCTGATAAGCTGTGTTTACCCAGCCATTTTCACCAAACAACTGCTCATGGTTTAACATATCCCGCGGGATATTGGAATCCATTGCAGGCGTATAGTCGTCACTGTACGCAGCCCAATCCTGAAAACTCCACGTGCAAACATAGTTTGGTGTTTCCGTATTTGGCTCGTCCGGGATTAAATCGACCGGTTCTGTAGCTGCGGCAGCAGGGGCCTTTCCTGCTGTTTGGACGCTTGCCATTGCTGAAACAGGAAGCATCTGCATCAACAGACAAAGGACGACCACCAGGGATATCCATCTCTTTTTTTCAAACCTTCCACTCCTTTTCTCTAACTCCTTAAATCCCATAAGGGCACAGAAAATCCCAATAGATTCTCTTAGCCCTTTGCCATTATGCGGCCCAAAAGCACGGCACGCCATGCATGACGGCGAATCGGAAATCTATGGGAAAAATGTTTTTACATAGCTCCATCATAGGCCGCATATAAGCGCTGCTTTTCTCCCCCCTTCCCTATCCGATCCATTTTCTAAGTAACCATTCTATATTTTAACATCCATGTAATAAATATTCAATCTTAACTATTTTACAAAACGAAATGATTGTTTTTAGGTTATTTTTATAATTTGCGTACACAGTTAATTTTAATATGGGCTCTTTGCCTGCGGAACTACCAGCAAAAAATATATATGTTTATGCTAAGGCCATACAAAGAGCTGGAAAAAAGATGGGATTCTATTCCGGCGATTCCCAGCAAGAATAAAGCCTCTAATAAATGACGAAACTGTCTATAAGTGACTTGCAAGGATTCCAACGTTCTTCGCAAACAATTTTTTTGCACTTACGCGATTCCGTATCGAGGAATGCTGCTTCGCTACGTCATCTATGCACTCTATGTACAGGCCTTTGAATCATACGATTCTCGTCGCTTGTCCGCTTTTATCCTATCGGAATGATTGGGGGATCGTTCATCATGGAGAAGCACATCCTGATCCTGGCGACCACCCACGACTTCCTTTGGAAATTCGAGCGGGAGGACGTCAAACGATTGCAGCGCATGGGCTACATCGTGCATTACGCGACAAACACCCTAGAGCCCCATTATGTCTCCTATCAGAAAGAAATTCAAAAAATGGGCGTGTTCCTGCACCACATCGACATTGCCCGGTCCCCCTTCGTTTGGCAGGATAATCAACGGGCGCTGCATCAGCTTTTGCAGCTGATCCATCGCTATTCCATTCAAGCCATCCATTGCCACACACCGGTGGGCGGGCTTTTGGGACGCTTAGCTGGAAAGTTGTGCCGGGATCGGGATCTAATTGTGATCTACACGGCGCATGGATTCCATTTTTACAAGGGGGCGCCGCTGTTCAACCGATCGGTCTATTACCAAGTGGAAAAAATTCTGGCACGGTATACCGACATCCTGATTGTGATCAATCAGGAAGATTACCAAGCCGCCCAAACCTTTCGATTAAAGCCCAACGGCCTCCTCTATCATATTCCCGGCATAGGGCTTGATCTGGATACATTTCAACCTTTCTCCGAGCAGCAGCGTGAATCCCTGCGGGAAAAGCAAGGGATTGGAAAGGACGATTTTTTCCTGGTCTCCATTGGGGAACTCAACGAAAACAAAAATCAGAAAATCGTCCTGGAAGCTCTGGCGGAGATGAAACGACGCCAAAAGCATCTGAAACACCTTCGATACGGCGTCTGCGGGGATGGGTTCCTTCGGGAACGCATGGCGGGATGGATCGGGGAAATGGGACTGACCGAAAACGTCGCCTTGTACGGCTATTGTACCGACATCCCAAAAATCCTCGGCTGTGCGGACGCTTCCATTCTTCCCTCCAAGCGAGAGGGATTGGGGATGGCCGGTCTGGAATCGCTAGCAATGGGGGTCCCGGTCATCGCAGCGGACAACCGCGGGACTCGGGAATATATGAAACACGGGCAAAATGGGTTTGTCTGCCGCCACAACACAGCGGAAGAATTCCGGGAAGGAATTGAAACCATCCGAAAGCTGGACGGGCCCAAAAAAGAGAACATGAAGGCCCTTTGCAGGGAATCCGCAAAACCTTTTGCCAAAAGCCATACAAACGCCCTCATGCAGGAAATATATTCCGAAGTGAGCAAGCGGATCGAACGGAGCGTCTATGAAAAACAATATAAAAATCAGCGTCATCATGGGGGTATATAATCCGGCCTCGCAGGAACGCCTCTTCCGCTCCGTGCAGTCTGTGATCGACCAGAGCTTTGCAGAGTGGGAGCTCCTGCTCTACGACGACGGTTCACAAGCCCCCTTCACATCTTTGATTCAAGCAGCGGCAGCGTTGGACCCTCGCATCCTTTTGCTACACGGCCAGCAGAACCGCGGACTGGCCCACGCGCTGAATGTCTGCATCCGTTCGGCTTCCGGTTCTTATATCGCCCGGATGGACGATGACGACGTTTCCAAGCCGGACCGCTTTCAAAAGCAATTGGACTTTTTGGAAACGCATTCACAATATCAGTGGGTGGGTTCCCTTGCGGAATTGGTGGATTCCCACGGCGTCTGGGGCATCGAATCCGTGCCGGAGACCCCGCAAGGCAGGGATTTCCTTTGGAATTCCCCGTATATCCATCCTTCCGTCCTGTTTCGGGCAGGGGTGTTGCTCGGACACGGAGGATACGACCCATCCAGTTCCGTGGTTCAGTGCGAGGACTATGAATTGTTCATGCGGCTTCACAGCCGGGGAAACCAGGGATACAACTTGCAGGAACCCCTTCTGCAATACTGGGAGGACCGCGAATCCTATCGCAAGCGGACCTACCGGCGGCGCATTCGGGAAATGAAGGTGCGGTACCATGGGTTCCAGGACCTGGGCATTTTGCGTCCAGGGACGTTTTTTTATGTGATGAAGCCTCTGCTGGTGGGCGCGGTTCCGGCTTCCGCTCACCATTCGATCAAACATTGGAGGAAGAAGAAACCTCAGCAGATGCCAAAATAAGGGAGAGACAACCAAGCATGAGGGACGCACAGCAAAACCGGCTGGAACAATACCGGGACGATCTCAAGGGGAATCCCGCCATGGAGCGGCGCATCCGGGGATTACCCGCCGCGGGGAACGACCCGATGGCGGCCGTCTGCCAATATGTATTGGCGCCGGCCCTGGGAGGATTTACCCTGTGGCTTCTCTACCATACCCTGAAAAGTGGGAAACAACGGCTCTATTTTCTGGCGCGGGACGGGTATCTGATGTCCCGGGCCGCGCTTCTCTTTTGCGAAACGTTGCAGCTTCCCCTCGTCTGCCGGTACCTGAGCTGCTCGCGCTATTCCCTGCGGATTCCCTTCTTTCATCTGGATCAGGGGGCCGCCCTCGATGCAATCTGCCGGGGCGGAATCCACGTTACGCTCGATCAGATTCTCGCGCGGGCAGGGCTCACCGAACAAGAGCGGAGGCTCGTCGCCGGGGCGCTCTCCCTTCCGTGGAAGGCCGGGGACGTGATTCCCTACGCCAAGTTACAAGAGGTCCGCCGCCGTCTGCAACAGTGCGAGCGCTTCCTCGACGCGATGAACTGCCATTCCCGCGACGCCATGCCCGGGTTGGCCGGATACCTGCAACAAGAGGGATTGCTGGAGGAAGTGCCAGACGCGATTGTGGACAGCGGCTGGGTGGGTTCCATGCAGATGGCCTTAAACGAAGTCCTTGCTTCCATGGGGCGGACAAAGCCATTGGAGGGGTACTACTGGGGCCTGTATGCCCTGCCCCCTGGCGCGGACCGTGGCGCATACCATTGCTACGATTTCGCGCCCGATCATGGCCTAACGCCAAAAATCTTTTTTAATAACTGTCTATTTGAGGCCATTTTCACCGCCCCTCACGGGATGACGACCGGATACCGCCGGATGGGGGAACAATATCTCCCGCATTATGGACTCTCCGATGCGCACAGGAATGCGTTTGTCCATCGGCTGGAGCACCTGATGATGCCTTACATCGAACGGCTGGCAGACGAGACCAGGGAAACCGGCCTGCAGCCGGAGGCCATTGCGCGCGACAGGGAAACCATCCAGCGCTTGCTGGCAAGGTTTATGACCACCCCCTCCAAAGCGGAGGTGGAATGCTTTGGAAGCCTTCCCTTTTCGGACGACGTTTTGGAGGGCGGCGAACAGCCGCTTGCCGCCCCGCTGACGGAAAAGGAACTCGCAGAAAACCATTTATTCCATAAGCTCTTTGCCCTTTCCGGAAAAATAAAAAAGCCGGTACGGGAAAGCGCTTGGTACGAGGGGAGCGTCGTGCGCTGTGGAAAGCATATCCGCTATCATTTGTGGCAGTATACCCTCTATAAATGGATACGGTATAGCAAAAAGCAGATGCAAACTCGAAGAGGGAAACGGAGGGATCGCAAACATGATTGACGCACAACAGGGAAAGCAATATGCGTTTGTCATCCGGCAGTTGACGGCCAGGGAACTCAAGCGAAAATATGCCCGCTCCTATCTGGGGATCATCTGGAGCGTCCTGAATCCCCTTCTCTCCATGGTGGTCCTCTCCCTGATCTTTTCCCAACTATTCCGCCGCTCCATCGAAAACTATCCCATCTATTACCTGACCGGCAACATCCTATGGCAGGCATTCACAGGGGCCACCAATGCCTCCATGACCTCCCTGGTGGACAATAAAATGTTGTTGCTCAAAGTCAAATTCCCCATGGAGTTGTTCATCCTCACCCGGGTGTATACCGCCCTGATCAATCTCGGCTATTCGCTCATCGCCTATGTCATCATGCTCTTCGTATTCCAGGTATCGCCCAAATGGACCATGCTCTTTTCCCCATTGATCATTCTCTTCCTGTTTCTGTTTTCTCTGGGAATCTCCTACATGCTGGCCACCGCCTATGTCTTTTTTGGGGATGTGAAGCACCTTTATACGGTGCTGCTGACCATCTGGATGTATTGCTCTGCGATTTTTTACCCGGTGGAGCAGCTTCAGGGGATTATCCGGGTAGTGATCTGGAACAACCCGCTCTATACATTCATCCACTGCATGCGGAAAGCCGTGATGATGGGAGCGTTGCCGGAGCGCATCGAATGGTTCCAGATGCTATTTTGGAGTCTGGGCGTCTATGCCATCGGTTCTTTGATCTTTCAAAAGAACCGGAATCGGATTATGCAGAAACTTTGATGGAGGCGGGTGTTCAAATGCCATCCGAAAACAAGCCAGCCATAGCGCAAGGGCAAAAAAGCAAACCAGAACCCGCCATTGTCGTAAGCCATGTAAGCATGCTGTTCAAACGGGCCAAAGATGAGGCCACCAGCGTCAAAGAGCTTCTGGTGCGGGCCGTGCGGGGACAGAACCACTACGAGATGTTCAAGGCACTGGATGATATTAACTTGACCATCCAAAAAGGCGAAGTTGTCGGCATCATCGGTACGAACGGCTCCGGAAAAAGCACCTTGCTCAAGATCATCTCTGGGGCGCTGATCCCCACCCGCGGCAAGGTGCTGGTGGACCGGAAAAGCGTTCAGCTTCTCACCCTTGGGACGGGTTTTGATCCCGAGCTGACCGGCCGGGAAAACGTCTATTTAAATGGCGCGATCATCGGATACCCCAAGAGCTTCATCGATCAAAAATACCGCGCGATTGTCCAATTTGCGGAGTTGGAAGGTTTCATGGAGGAAAAGGTACGCAACTATTCCTCCGGCATGGTCTCGCGTCTTGGCTTTGCCATTGCGACCATCCGGGATACCCCGGAAATTCTCATTCTGGATGAAGTTCTAAGCGTGGGCGACATGTTCTTCCGGCAAAAAAGCGAGGCCCGTATCCGCGAAATGATCCACGGCGGTTCCACGGTCCTGATGGTCTCCCATTCCACCTCGGTCATTCAAGCCAATTGCTCCAGGGCTGTCTGGATTGAAAAGGGCCGCCTGCGGGCGGATGGCAATCCAAAAGAGGTCTGCCGCGCTTACGAAACATTGAAGGAGATGTGAGCATTGAAGGCGTGGATCTATCATCTCCTGGTCAACCGGGTGCCCGGAATCCGGGACCGGTATCTCCACCAAAGGCAAAACACCACCGCGCGCTGGAAGGTTCTTTTCTATCTGCTGTGGCTGAACGTTCAGTACTACCTTCTGTTCCGGCAGAGCTTGGGGCGCCCGGAACGCTTTCCTTTTTATGAGGAAAAGCGTCTCTACAGCGGCGGAAGCGAATCGTCCCTCAGCGAGCGGGAATCCCCGGAGGCCTTTGCCGCGAAGCTGATGGCCTTCGACGTGATTTCTATGGATGTATTTGACACGCTCCTGTTCCGGCCCTTCTCCGAGCCGGCGGACCTGTTTTATCTAGTGGGCATGGAGCTGTGCTATCCCGACTTCCGGCAGATCCGAATCGATGCGGAAGAACAGGCGCGGAAAAACAAGCAAAGGGAAACCGGCACGCGGGAAGTCACCTTTCAAGAGATCTGGGAAGAGATAGAGCGGGAAACTGGAATTCCGAAAGAACGCGGCATGCAGGTGGAAAGCTCGTGGGAACTGCGGTGTTGCTTCGCCAATCCGTACATGCTCCGCGCCGTCAAGGCTCTGCAAGCGCAGGGAAAAGCCATTGTTGCAACTTCCGATATGTATCTCCCCTCTGGTTTTATCCAGAAACTATTGTGTCAATGCGGCTATGGAACCCTTTCCAATGTGTTTGTCTCCTGTGAATTTGGCGCGTCCAAAAGTGACGGCCATCTCTATGAGAAAATCCGAAAGCGCTTCGGCGAAGCGAAATCTTATGTGCATGTGGGAGACAACCGCCATTCCGATCTGCAAGAGGCCCAACGCCACCGGATGGAAGCGATCCTCTATCCCAATGTCCATCAACAGGGGAACCGCTTTCGCCCGGCGGACATGTCCTCCATCACCGGTAGCATCTACCGCGGGATCGTCAACGCACAGATGCACAATGGGCTTTCCTCCTATTCGCAGGAATACGAATATGGCTTTATTTACGGAGGGCTGTTTGTAGCGGGATACTGTCAATTTATCCATGATTATGTAAAAGCGCATGACATTGAGAAAATCCTATTCCTGTCAAGGGACGGTTCGGTCTTGATGCAGGCATACCGGCGGGTGTATCCCGATGAAACAGAGACAACCCAATATGTCTATTGGTCCAGGCTGGCAGCCACGAAGCTGACAGCCGGTTACTATAAAGAGGCGTATTTCCGCAGGTTCCTGTTTCACAAAACCGATCAAACGTATACCGTCCGGCAGATCCTGGAGAGCATGGAGCTTGGCCATCTCTTAGAACCGCTTTGCCATACAGTGGAAATCGAACCGGACGCGGAATTGACGTATAAAAATGTCGGAAGGATTAAAAAATATTTCATGGACGCTTGGGAACAGGTTTTGGACGCCTACCAGGAACAGGTGGACGCGGGAAAAGCCTATTATTCCCAGGTCTTGCAGGGGTGCCGTAGCGCCGCAGCGGTCGACATTGGCTGGGCAGGCAGCGGGGCCATTTCCCTTGACGCCGCCGTGAACCGCCTGTGGGGGCTCCGCTGCGACATCACCGGGATTTTGGCCGGGACCAATTCCTGCTATAGCCCGGAGCCCGACACAGGAGAAGCCTTCCTGTTCCAGGGGAAGCTGGTCAGCTATCTGTATTCTCAAAGTGAAAACCGCGATCTTTGGAAATTCCATGATCCGGCGCAGAATCACAACCTCTATTGGGAGCTCCTACTCGGCGCGCCGGAGGGAAGCTTGAAAGGCTTTTACTGGGATCGAAATGGACACTGTGAATGCCGTTTCAAAGAATCCCGGGCCGATGCCGCACGGATTCGCGAAATTCACCGGGGAATTCTGGATTTTGTCCAGCAATTCTTGGAAGTGGAACGCCGCCTTGGGTGTTCCATCCCCATCCATGGGCGGGATGCCTATGCGCCCATGCTCAGCGTGTGCAGCCGAAAAAACAAAGCGTTTCGAAAAGGTCTGGAGGGGTTGATGGATGAAATACACATCGCCTAGCATATCGGACAAGCCGCTCGTCCTATACCATGCGGTGAGTTCCTACCAGCTGTTGGAGGTGATCCTGCACCGCATGACCTACCACAGCCGGGAACGGGCCGTGCTGATCCTTCCGGACTTCATCACCCAAAAGTACCCACAATATAAGAAACTGGTGACACGGCGCCTGTTCAACGAGGTGTATCTCTTCCCCTATCTCCACATTCTGCACCGGGAGGAGCAGCAGATCTTGGAAGATGTGAAGCTGTGTTATGAGCAGATCATCCCCCACCCCATCACAGATTTCTCCGAAATCTATGTGGCGGGGGCGCACTTTTATTTTTCGCTCTACTTGATTCAAAACCGGATGCCCTTCCACTTTTTTGAAGATGCAGCGGGGATGTTGAGCCGGTCAAACGAACTGTACGAAACCTTGGCCGCAAGTTTCCCCACCCATGCGAGGATCGCCCGCAAGCACCGGTTGTTCAACGGCGAAAATCCCTACATTTGCAGCGTCATCTGCCTAAAAAAGGCGCAGACCATCGACGTCTCCGGGGAGCGGTATGTGGACTTCTCCGTGGAAGAAGTCCTACAAAATCTGCCGGAACGGAAGCGGAACCATTTGATCCACTTCTTTCTCAAGCACCGCCTTTGGACAAAGGCGGAAGCCATCCTATTGACGCAGCACTTTGCCAACCTCAATATGATGAGTGAAGAGGAACAGATTCGCTCCTACAAACTCCTGCGGGTCAACGTCCTTCAGGACGTCCCCCTCATCATCAAAAAGCATCCGGACGATTTCTTAAACTATCGGAAAATCTTCCCGGACGCGGAATGCATCAAAGAGATCTTCCCTGCGGAATTGCTCCCCTATGTGTTTTGGCACAAACCTACATCCATCTACACATTCGATTCCACCAGCTGCGAAAATCTCGGGAACCATTTTTTGATTCAGAAAATCGAGAGGAAATCCTATGCTGAATAACAAAGTTTTGCTTGTTGTGAATTCCGTCTATCAGCTTTTCACCGCTGTACACATGAAGCGAAGCATCCTCGCGAAAAAGGAGGCCGATCTGCTTGTGACGGACGTCACCTCTGTTCTACACACATACATCCCCCGTCTTAAGGAGACGGGGCTATTTGCCCAAGTGATCTTTGGAAAGACGAAGGAGTGGAACCAAAAATACGCGGCGGCAAAAGGGGGCACGCTCGACGAAGGCTTTCAGAACGCCTCCCATACCCTGCGCTGGATGCTGAACGAAGAGCTTGCAGACTATTCGGAAGTCTATTTTTCCAACTTCGATCCATTTATCCGCATGTTGGCGTGCCAATTCGACCGCCCCTCCTGTGAATTCATCTGGTATGAGGATGGCTTTTCAACCTATGTGATCGACTATCTGCGGGAAGACCGCGCGCCGATCAACCGCCATCCGGCGGGAGGAAAGATCCGGGAGAAAGTGCGCCGGGTGCTGCTCTATGAACCGCACCTCGCCTTGCGCGGGGACCACCTCATCAACCAAGCTCTTCCCAAAGTCGACCGGAACGATCAGGAATTAAAGCTTCTGCTCAACTATATTTTCGATTACCAAAAGCCTGAGGAGCGCATGGATTTCATCTTTTTGGAGCAATCCTTCCGCGCCGAGGGCATCCAAACCAACGACCTTGCATTGATGCGTCTTTGCCAGCAGGCCGTCGGCCCCGGCCGGTTCCTGGTGAAACCCCACCCGCGCAACCCGGAAAACGTGCCCTTTCAATTGGGCCTGACCAGAAAATATCCCACCGAAGCGCCCTGGGAACTGTTTCTATTCAACGAAAACCCGGAGCATTGCACAACGATCACCGTCTGCTCCAACGCAGCGCTCACCAGCCGCATTGTATTCGGGATGGATGTCAATACGGTCATGCTGTACCGCCTGTTTGGGGGCAAAGTCCTCTGGAAGGAAGACGCCATCCTCAAGCAATATCTGCGCAAGTTCCGCCGGCAGTTCGCCGGGAACAATTATTACGTACCGCAAACGGTCTATGAACTCCAGGATATTCTCACGTATTTAGGAGGCCGCCATGAACCAACCGATCAAAGTTTCCATCATTATTCCCGTGTATCAGGTCGAAAACTATCTTGAGCGGGCTGTGGATTCCGCCATTGCGCAAACCCTGCCAGAAAAAGAGATTATCTTGGTGGACGACGGCAGCGATGACGCTTCCCCGCAAATCTGCGACCGATACGTCCAGGAGTATCCGGATTTGATTCATGTCATACACAAGGAAAACGAGGGGCTCGGGCTGGCCAGGAACACCGGCGTGCGGGCCGCCAGAGGCGAATTCATCGCTTTCCTTGACTCAGACGACACCGTCGAGCCGGAGATGTACGAGGAAATGTATCAGAAGGCCGTCGAACAGGACGACGACATCGTGATGTGCGATGTAAAAATCATTTATGTCGACGAAAACAGGACCAGCACCGTATCATCCTACCCGCGTGAGCAGATCGACCTATCCGATTATATCGCCAATGGGAACAACATCACCTATAGCGTCAACAAGCTCTTTCGGAGGACCATCTGGGAAGAAAACCAGTACGAAAAAATGCTGTTTGAGGACATCTCCCTGATTCCCTCCCTGATTACCCGTTACCCGCGGATCGGTTACGTCCCCAAGCCCTTCTACAACTACTACCGGCGAGCCAACACCATTTCCACTTCCCTGGTGGGGAATATGGTCGACATCATCCAGGCCTTTCGGAATTTTATCGAAACCAGCGACCAGGACTATCGCGAAGAAGTGATCTATTGCGTCGCCAAGCAGCTGTATTGGAATATGATGCAATCTAGGGTACTCTTCCAGGCGGATTTCATCGACCTGCTCAAAGAGTACCAGAAGGATTTCCTGCTCAATCCGTATCTTGCCAAGGATGGGAAGACGCGCAGCATCCTGGATTTCCTGCGGGAGGAGATCATCCCGGACAAAATCATCTGCGTACATTTTGGCCGTCCCCTCCCAACCGAATTTTTGGAGGAAATCCAGGAAACCCTTCCAAAGACCAAACTGATCGACGCGGACGAGCGCTATTTTGCGCAGGAACAGCTTCCGGAAAATGTACACCAAGCCTGGGATGCGGGATATGTCTCCTATGTGGAGGAATACTGCGCGCTGAAGATTCTGTGCGCGGAGGGCGGGATCGTCCTCACCCCGGACATGCACGTCCAATTGAACTTAAAAAAATTGCGTCTCAACCGGATCTTTTTCGGGTTTGAAAACGAAGAGGAATTGACCACCGGCTGCTTTGGGGCGGTCAAGGGGCACTACGTGATTCAGGCCCTGCTCAGCACCTATGAGATGGACACCATCTTCAACAAGGCCTTTCTTCCGCTAAAAGACCGCCTTCGGGATTTTCTCGTCCTCCATTTCCATTTAAAAGTAAATGGCCGCAAACAGCTTTTAAAAAAGGAAATCCAGGTGTACCTCCCCAGCGTGCTCGCCTACGACATGAAGGACGGGGAAAATTGTTGCAAAATCGGGGCGTATCCCGTCCCGGATGGATACGAACTGATCAGTGGGCCCGTATTAAAAATGTGGTCGGACCGCCTGCTGGAAAACTGGAACCTCTACAAGCAGGAGCTGAACCGGAAGCCGTCCGTTCCCGCGAAAGCAGCGCCCGCTAAGTCCGCCCCAGCGCCCGGCAAAGTGCCCCCACCGGATTGGTATCAAAGGGAGCTGGACCGGCGCATCCAGGAAGTCGTGGACACCTACGAACACTCCACAAGCTGGCGGATTACCAAGCCGATCCGCGCCATCGGCAATTTCTTAGGGAGGTGAGGAAACCGTTATGCGCACCATCGCAATCATTCCAGCACGATACGGTTCCAGCCGGTTTCAAGGAAAGCCCTTGGCGGATCTCTGTGGAAAGCCCATGGTCTGGTGGGTGTACAACCAGGTGTCCCAATCGAAAAAAATTGACGCCGTCTATGTGGCCACGGACCATGCGGCCATCCAGCAAGCTTGCACAGAGCTTCACATTCCCTGTCTGATGACGTCGCCTGCAAACCGGACCAGTACGGAGCGCATCTACGAGGCCGCACAATCCCTTCCGGCGGACATTTATCTCTGCATCAACGGGGACGAGCCGCTGATCGACCCGAACATCGTCGAGCAAGTCATCCCCAACCGGAAAGAGGGGTTCTTCGCCGCCAATCTGATGACCAAAATCCACTCTCCCGTCGAAGTGGTCGATGAGACAAACATCAAAGTAGTGACGGACGAAGCGGACAACGCATTGTTCCTATCCCGCAGCCCGATCCCGCATCCAAAGGCCAGCGTTCACTTCGACTATTATAAACACCTGGGGGTCCTCGCCTATTCCATGGAAGCACTGCGGTTTTTCGCAGAAACCCCCAAAGGGGCCCTGGAAAAAATCGAGGACATCAACGAACTGCGCTTTGTCGAGCATGGGAGAAAGCTCCGTATGATCGAGGTGGACGCGCACACGCTGTCCGTAGATACGCCAAAGGATCTGGATTATGTCCGGGGCGTCCTGCAAGAAAAACTGGAACGGGGGGAAATCAAACTGTGAGCATTCAAGTGTTGGATTGTACACTCCGGGACGGAGGGTATATCAACGACTGGCGGTTCGGCCGCAGGACCATCGCATCTATCTTGGATAAACTGGAAAACGCCAAAATCGACATCATCGAATGCGGGTTCTTAACCGGTATGGTCGAGGAAAAGGAGTGTTCCCTCTTTAACAGCACCGCCGATATTGAAGCAGTGCTGCCAAAACAGCAGAGGAACTCCATGTACGTGGCCATGATCGCCATCGGGGAGAAAGAGCTGCATCCATCCAAACTCGCTCCCTATGATGGAAACAGCATCGATGGGATTCGCCTGACCTTCCACAAAAAGGAAATCGAAACGGCGATCGATTGGGCCAAAATTATCATGGAAAAGGGCTACCGCGTCTTTATGCAGCCTGTGGGGACAGTCTTTTACAGCGACATCGAGCTGCTCCAACTGGTGGAAAAGATGAACCAGCTCAAGCCGTATGCATTCTATATTGTAGATACTTTGGGAAGCATGTACCGCAACGAGGTTTCCCACCGCTTCTATCTGATCGATGAGAACATGGACCCCGAAATCCATCTGGGCTTCCATGGGCACAACAACATGCAGCTCGCCTTTTCCAATGCACAGGTTCTGGGGAAAATCCAGACCAAACGCACCCTGATTTTGGATTCCTCTGTCTATGGAATGGGGCGGGGCGCCGGCAACCTTCCTACAGAACTCATCACCCAATATATCAATAAGAATATTTCCTCCCGGTACGATGTGACCATGGTCATGGACATCTACGATGAGTACATCGCCAACATCCGCAAAAAATACGAATGGGGCTATACGATGCCCTACCATATTGCCGCCAACCATGTCTGCCATCCAAATTACGCTGCCTATCTCATCAACAAGCAGACCCTCACCATGAAGGACATCGAAAAGATCATCCAATCCATTCCGGACGCCTACAAAGTTTTGTACGACCGGGTCTTGATTGAACAGCTCTATACGCAGTATCAGAGCCGGAAAATCGACGACAGCGCTTCCGTTCAAACGATCACCGGTTGGATTCGCGGAAAAAAACTCCTGCTTCTGGCGCCGGGAAAAAGCCTTTTATCAAAGTACGAGGAAATTATGGCGTTTATTGGCCAAGAGAAGCCGTTTGTTATCTCCGTCAATTTTTTGGACCCAAAATACCGCATGAACGCCTGCTTTGTCAGCAATCACAAGCGCATGGATGTTATCGGGCAAGAGCTTCAACGTTTCCCAGATATCCACACCATTTTAACCTCGAATATCCCAGATACCGGCCGGGAAGACTGCCTCTATGTGGACTACGACCGCTACACAAATGCGGATGAAATGATCTCCGACAACGCAGGGTTGATGTTGCTGAAGCTATTGGCATATTGCGGGGCGGCCGAAATCTATTTGGCAGGTTTCGACGGCTTCCACCACAAACACAATGGCAACTACTACCGCAGGGAACTCAACTTAAAGGTGAACGAAGAGGAGATCCTGGAAAAACAAATCCGCATCCGAAAGCAACTGGCGGAACTCTCTAAAGCCATCCACATCCACTTTTTAACGCCTTCCGTATACGAATAAAAAAGGCCTACGAGTATCCGCAAAAAAGAGAAGGCCGGTTGCATCCATCAATCGGTCTTCTCTTTCATCAAAAGCGAAAGGCGCGTTTTGCATATCCTCGAATCGGGTTGCAAAACGCGCCTTTCTATAAAGGGTTCAATCAATCTGTTAAATAAAGGTCAACAGCACAAAGTTCAAAATAAACAATACCGTTGCGCCCCAAAGAATCGGATGAATTTGTTTCGCCTGCTTTTTGCAGATCTTGGTGATGCAATAGAAGATAAAGCCTGCCGCAATACCATAGGAAATGCTGTAGCAGATCGCCATGAAAATACCCGCAAAGAATGCCGGGATTGCCTCGTCAAAATCATCCCATTTAATTTCCTTAAATGCCGACAGCATCATAATGCCGACAACCACCAGAGCAGGCGCAGTCGCCGCAAAGGGGATCGCGCTGACAAACGTCGCCAGGAACGCGCTCACTGCAAAGCACAGCGCAACCACTACGCTGGTCAGGCCTGTACGCCCGCCGGCGCCGATGCCTGCGGCGCTCTCCACGTAAGTCGTCGTGTTGGATGTTCCGAGGATCGCGCCGATGGAAGTGGCCGTTGCATCTGCAAACAGGGCCTTGTCCATCTTGGATTTAAAGCCCACACTGGTCTCCATGGTCTTTTCATCCTGATCACTGAAGATGCCCGTACGGCGTCCCGTGCCAATAAAGGTTCCGATCGTATCAAACGTATCCGAGAGGCTGAAAGAGAAAATCGTGACCAACACCAGCGGGATCTTCGACGCATCCGAGAACAGGGAGCCTAAGCCTTCGCTGGTAAAAATCGCGCCAAAGGTCGTGGGCAGCTGCTGGCATGCCTCCGTAAAGCTGATGGTTTCCGTGGTGGTGGTTACGCCCATCGGGATACCCAGCAAAGCCGTCACAACAATGCCAATCAGGATGGCGCCCTTGACTTTGCACACAAGCAGGACAATTGTCAATGCCAGGCCGATCAGGAACAGCCAGAAGGACGGCTGGTTCAAAGTCGCCAACGCAGGCACACCGGAATCAAAAGTAATAATACCCACGTTCAACAAACCGATATAGGCAACAAAAATGCCGATTCCGCCGCCAATGGCATTCTGCAAGCTGCGGGGGATCGCTTTAATGATATATTTGCGGACTTTTGTAACCGTGATAATAATATTGATTAATCCGCAAATAAAGACCATCGACAAGGCTTGCTGCCAGGTAAAGCCGAGTGTGAAGCAAACCGTATAGACAAAAAATGCATTCAAGCCCATTCCTGGCGCCAGCGCATAGGGGACATTCGCCACCAAGCCCATGACCAATGTGCCGATAATGGACGAGATAATCGTTGCTAAAAACACCGCTCCCCATTCCATACCGGATTGGCTCAACAAAGTCGGGTTTACCGCAATGATATAGGCCATTGCGAAAAACGTTGTGAAACCGGCGACAAGTTCTCTGCCTACTGTCGTCCCGTTTTGCTTGAGTTTAAAAAACCTCTCCATAAAGTCCTACCTGCCTTCCTTGTATTTTATCGCCTATGCGTCTCTCTATCACTGTCCCGAAACCATACTCCGCAATGGGTTCTGCTCCACTTCACTTTACAATGACATGCCAAATAACCTTCTTCCCGATTTTCATTTTAAAGCCGCATAGAAGGGACACAAGAGAAACCGCTGGGATATCAGGGTGGATAAACGCTTGGCTCTCTATGAAGCAGAAGCGCTCATTTTGCCTCAAAGACGTTCTATAAACACCATGGGCATAGACATCCTCCAAAATGCCAAACGCCATTTGTCTGACCTTTTCAAAACTCCATCTGTTTCTGGAAGATCGTCATCGATGGGTTACCGGACAGACTTACCCGCCATATAGAACAACAATAGCATGGGAAAAGCGTTTCTAACTTCCTTTGGCGCTCTAAAAGCAAACGTCAACCGAAATAATAAAAAAGCCGGCCACTCTTTCTAAAGTGACCGGTACATACAAATGGGATGGACACTTTAGATGCTGTCTCCGGCGCGAGCGGTCCAGCCCGGAAAAGAAAAAGAGTCTGAACGCGCCGTGCGTCCAGACTCGGTCTGGAGTGTAAGACCAATAAAGATGTTTGCGAAAACCCTTTATTTGCAAGGCTTTGCGGGTCAGCGCCGCTTATTTTTTCTTTTTTTCGGCTGGGACTTGGCGGATTTTCTGCCGAAGGGGGATTTTAGTGTAAGACCAAAAAAGATATCCGCCTATTCATACTTCTTCAGCTTCTGACAGCCATCGGTGAATCGCGTCAGCCCTTCTTCTCCCTCAAGGGCATCTTCATCCTGCGGCATATCGGGAAAGAGGTGTTCATTACTCAGCCTGTAATAATTGATTGGTATACTTCCCCCACGGCTTTTTTCCTGGGATTCTCGGATACAAAGAGCAAGAAAAATCTGCTCAAATCTTTCCTTGTCTTCAGGGGATAACTGCAACATATAATCTTCATTATGGTAATGTTTCATTTCTCAGCACCAAGGTTCCGATATGAGAAGGAGATGCCGCTTAGCCCTGACATTCATCCCGGATGAAATCATATAGGGCTTCCGGCTCCTTCAGACACCATTTGGTTTTTTCGTCTTCGGTCCAGACCTCATAGTCCGGAGCGGCATCGTAAATCCACCAGCTGATGTAGTCGTACTTGTCGTTGACCGCTTCCTCCAACACATTCAGTAAGGCGGAAAGAAGCTGCGGCCCGCCCTCAAAAACGAAATGACCATCGCCCACCAGATTGAGCGCCTCACTGAATTGTGCGTCTCTTTTCCTCTGGGCTTGGATCTTCCGCAGGGCTTCGCAGAAGGTTTTCTTGGACAGCATCAGAAATCACCTCGGGGTTCGTAGCTCTCCGCTTCCAACTCAGCTTTCCATTTCAGAAGCAGCGAAACGGCCTCTTCCTGCGTGGCAGGATCGGTGCAGAATTCAAAGAAACGCACGATCAGCATTTCCGGTGTCAGACCAAGTGGTGCTATCACTGTTTTCAGTTCTTCCAACACATCCGCATCCACTTGAATCTCCACAATTTCGTACTTCTTCTCATCCATTGGATTTTTCATCTCCATTTGAATCTTCCTGCCGGAGCTCAGCAAGCCGCTGCTGAAACAACTCCAGAAGTTCTTTCCAGACCTGCGGCTTCTTGAGAGGCTCCATCGGTTCTTCCAGTTCCCGCTCCAGATCGGCCACGGCCACCGACAGCGTCTTTTCATCGAACAGGCGGTAGTGACATCGGGCATATCGGACGACCGCTTCGCTCTCCTCATCTTCCGTTCGCATGGCATAGCGGAGGGCACAGTTGATGACACAGCCAAAGTCATCCACATAGTCGAAATCGAACCAGGAGGCCGGACAGAGGACAAGATCATCCTTCCCTTCATCGGTGATCACCAGCCCGATGTTTTCACGGCTTACCCGTTCCAACACGGCATCCAGATCAGCTGCCAGCGCCTGACGTGAGATGCGCTCCATGCTTTCCAGTGATTGTAAAATCGGCATTGTTTCCTTCCTCCTGTCCTCTTGTCCGATTTCTTCAGATATGAGCAGTCGGCTGAGACTGTTCCACAGCCGGGGATATGGCTCCTGTTCTCCATATCGGTTCAGATGATATTGAATCTCCGCCGCAGCGGCGGAACGGGTGCTCTCGTCCAGGCAGCTCAGATTCCGGCAGGTGAAATCCACAGCGATGCTGGGCATATAGGTGTGCCGTCCCATACTGTACCGAATCGCCGCCAGAATGATATGCCGCAGTCCTTCCTCCCAAACGGGGGCAAGGATTCTTGCCGGAAACAGCAGTCCTGTGTTCCCCTTTCGGGATTGGAGTGGCAGGCCGCTTTCCTCGGCTCGCTCCAGCGTGTGCTGCCAGTCTCGACGAGCGATGGAACTGGCCAGAGGTTCCGCCTCATAAAATCCCTTTCTTCTTTTCACGGCTGCACCTCCGGTTCCGCTTTCTGCTGGCCTTTATGCAGGAGATTGTTGGCTTCCATCTCCTCGAAGGTGACCGGCTCGAAGCGATTGACATCCACCCCGGCATTCAGCATCCGCTCGTTTGCCTGAATGAGCGGCCAGTAGTCCGCATCGGTATTTCCGTGGATGTGACCAAAGACCATGTAGCACCGCATGATATGCGGCCAGGACATCATGGGGTAGTGGCAGAGGGTGTACTGCCGCTTTCCGTCCGTGATATACAGCAGATTGCTCACGCTTTCAAAGAATCGCTCCGTCTGACAATTCTGGACCCATCCCCGGTCGTGATTCTCAAGGATGAGATGCTTCTTTCCCCGCAGCCGCCGCAGGTATTCCTCCGGCGGCTTTTTGCTCCGGTAGATGAGGTCGCCGAGGATATAGACGGTATCCTTCCCTGTGACCTTGCGGTTCCAGTTTTCGATGAGGGTTTCGTCCATCTCCTCAATGCTGGAGAAGGGCCGGTTGCAAAGCCGGATGCAGTTCTCGTGACCGAGATGCAGGTCAGAGGTAAAGAAAATCATGGGGATTCACCGTCCTTCTTCAACCGGGGAACCGGGATTGGCTGCCACCGGCAGTAGTTTGCAAGTTCGTCCCGGCGCTCAAGGGGCAGATTCATAAAATCGACGATACGCTCGCCTGGGAACCAGGCGTGGCAGTAGGCGGGAAGAACTCCTTCCGGCACGATGCCGATGGGCTCCTCTCCGGTCAGGCGGGCCTTCAATTCCTCAGCATTGCGGATACATACGGGAATGTCTGCCCGATGGAGTGCGAGGAAGAAGTGGATGGCCTCCACCGTCCGGGTCTCCGCAAGACCGGCCACCGCCAGATAGTAACCATGCTCATCCCGGCACACGATGCAGTCGATGTGTGTGCTGTTGCCGCCCCGGCATACCTCCCAGGGGTGGCCGATGCGTGGCCGCTCTTTCAGCCAGCGATCAAAGGCATCGGGGGAATTCCCGTCCAATTTGGACAGGCCCTCGTCCCGCCCATCCGCGTGGAGAAGGTACTGCTCCTTGTCCGGTTTCTCCGTTCCGGCATATCCCATGGCCCGGTAGCCCAGAGCGCAGGCATGATAGAAGTCGTTTGCGGTCATGGACGGGAGTCTTCTGTTTGCTTCCAGGGGATAGCCTGCCGCCGAGGCAAGAAACTCATCCACCTCCTGCCGGGAGATATTCTGGAAGAACTTCTCTTTCCATTCGGGAAAGACCTTCCACAGATCCCGGCGCAGGACGGTTCCCGTCCGATGCCAGACGGGCAGATTCCGCTCCACCAGCTTCGGATAGCTGCCATCCTCCACCGCCTGCACGGCGTCCCGCACGGCTTCCTCCAGCCAGGAGGTAAATGGGGAGATGTCATGGGGGAAAGATCTCTCTTTGCGGCAGTCCACCTCCAGCACATGGTTATGGCTCAGGAATACCGCCCGGTATCCGATCTTCTGATCTTCACCGGCGGAAAAGTGGAACCACTCCACCTCCTCCGGGAACTCGGAACGCCACCAGGCTTCAAATTCCTCGTAGCTCTCCACCTGCCCATCCTCCCGTAGATCCTCAAAACTGCCGAAGTCCTCGATGGTTCCCCGCTCGGCACGAAGCCAAAGCTCCCAGCTGTTGTGCTCCGGGTCAGGTTCCAGCCGGTAGAGCAGCCGGAAGATCCGGTCGATGGCCCCATAGGATGCCTCGTCGTAGGAGAAAGAGCAGTCGATGTTTCGGTATCCCACCCGGCCCAGCCAGCTGATATAGTGCTTAATCTCCGGTGCCTTCATGGCGTTCACCTCCTTGTGCTTGTTGCGTTTCCTCGTCCGCTCTCTCCTCAAATTGGGTTCGGAAGAGAGCAATGTGTTCTCTCACAAGAGTAGGATGTTTGTCATAGACATGGCGGCAAAGGGCCTTGTACAGAGCAAGGAATCTCTGGTCATCCCCGAAGTCCATAAGGCCGTCCATGATCCGCTCGATCTCCTGCTCCCCGGTGATCCTGTCCTTCACCACCTGTTCCACCAATTGACTGTATTGCTGGTATGCGGTATCCATCAGGCGGGAGAGCCTCTGGACGGTTTCACGGATTGCGGCAAAGCAAGCCTCCCGTTCCGTTTTTTCTTCCTCTGTCATCGTATGCTATCTCCCGACAGGAGCTGCGGCGCCGCCTCCACACTGTGGAAGAGGAAGTGCATCCGGTCGATGCGCTTGTTGATATGCCAGTGGCCGCAGAACCAGTGATTGTATTGCAGCTTCCTCTCGATCTCCTCCAGCCACTCCTCGGTAGAGGCATCCACGGTGCTCTGGTCGATCATGGGGAGGAATGCTTCCCGCGGCTCATACCGATAGGGGCAGGTGTGGGAGAGAACGGTATCCACCTGCCAGCCGCAGGCATCCAGCGTCCGGATGACCTTCTCCTTGATCTCCTGAGAAGGCTGCTCGTCCGGCCACCAGCCATATCCTCTGTCCAGCCGGTAAAACTTGTCCACGCTGTAAGCCCCGCCGATTACCAGATGGCAAAGACCCTCCAGATGAAATATCTCCCCATCAGCAGCGAACAGCAGGCGGGGGTAGGTCTCCTCCACCCAGACCGTTCCGCCGTTCCATTCCTTGGTCTGGTAGGATGGCAGGGTAGATGGGCGAACCTCATGATTGCCGTGGATGCACAGGAGCGTGGGTTTCACCTGTGTCAAAAGCTGCTTCATCTCGGCATCCCGCCCGTTCAGGAAATAATTGGCCCCCACATCCCCCAGAAGGACGAGGGTGTCCTGCTCGGTCAGCTTGTGCCGGTCACAGAACTGTACGATCTCACGAGGGTTCCCGTGGATATCGCCCGTGTAGTAGATCATGGACTATCCCACCTTTCGCCCTCCATTATACCAACTTTGGAGGCCCATATCCTGGACTTTTCGAAAACATATTCACTTTCCCAAAAACATATACACTTTTACAGGCAAAAATCGACCGGCAGTCAAAGCACATGACTTCCGGTCGATTGTTTTCTCAGAGCAGGAATGTAAAATCGGAAGCATCCGAATCGATGCACTTCTCCCGGTGTTCTCGCAGAGCTGTCTTTAAGGCTTTCATCATGTCCAGCAGAATGAGAGCCTCACAGATGGTGCAATCTGAGAGGAGCAAGGTGATCTCCTCACTGGCGCACCGTTCCGTGTCGGTGATCTGCTCCATCAACAACCTTTCCGGCGATACGCCGAGGGCATTGGCGATGAGAACAAAGGTGTCCAGGCTCATACTTTTGAGGCCGCTCTCTATGTAACTGATGTAAGAGGGGGTTTTGTCCACCGCCTCGGCGAGCATTGCCTGGGAGAGATGGTTGCGGCGACGGGCTTCGCGGATGTGTTTGCCAATGGCTTTGTAGTCAAGACTCATAATAAGACCTCCAAAAAAATTGTAGCCTTATTATAGTGTCTGGCTTATATCATCGCCTTTGCCTTATATCAATTTCACCCCAAGTTGATATACTCTTAGAAATAGATTAACTGGAGAATATATTTCAAAAAGGGGGGGAGCCGATGGAGGAACATGGTTTGAACGAGCGTCAGCTGATTGGCTCCCGCATTCGGGAGGCGCGAGTCGGCCGGCGGATGAGCCAGGCAGATCTTGCAGCCAAGGCCAATATCTCCCTGCCTCATGTCAGCGCTATTGAAACGGGAAAGACCAATATGAAACTGGAGTCCTTCATCCGGATCATCGAGGCGCTTCAGGTGTCAGCGGACTCCCTGCTTCGGCCCGATGTGCCGGAGGTGCGGAGCCTCTACCAAAGTGAGTTTGACGAGCTGTTGGCCGATTGCTCCCCCAAGGAACTGGATTCCATCCTGAAAATCGTCCGGGAAGTGAAATCCACCATGACCAGAAGAGAAGACAACGATTAAAGCGGCGAGCCGAGGAGTGTTCCAAAGGCCCGCCGCTTTTCTTATGCAGTTGGTTTTTTGGGGACGAACTCCACTTTGAGACGCATCCCCAGGCCATCCGCCAGTCTTTTCAGGGTGCGGAGAGACGGATTGCCGGTTCCGTTTTCGAAACGGCTGATGTCTGCCTGGGCGATACCAGTCACTTCCGCCAGCTGCTTTTGCGTCAGCGACTGTTCATCGCGCCCTTCCAGAATCGCTCTCATGATCTGACGCTCCGGTTCGAGGGCATCCCACTCGGCTTTGAATGCGGGATCTCGGAGCTGTTCATTCAGAGTTTCACGAAAATTCTTGCCCATAGGTCAATCCTCCTTCCTCTGCTGGTAGTCCGCTCGATAATGTCTGTCTAATGTTATAACCCATACTTGTCGACTAAAACATCCCAGCGCTTCTTCGTTTCTGCATCAGAAAGAGATGTGAAAAGGCTAATTATTTTTCCGTCCTCACTATCAAATGTAATCTCATTGTATAATATGTAATCCCAAACTAATCGTCCAGTTTTGTCCCCGAAACGAGCAGGTACGCTATCGTGGATAAATCCATGTTGCTTAGATAGTTTTTCTGCAATTGTGAAGATAAGAGGGAGAGCCGCAGTTGCCACTTTAATCGTTGAAATGAGATCTTCTTCGCCCTCAATTCGCTTTTTTTCAATGCTATTGTCCATGCCGATAACCATTCCTTCCACTTCGAATAGTCTATTAGAATGCAATTTTAAGCTGGTTAAGTACCGTCTGTCGTTTCGTAGTATTTTGCCGAGAAGTTTTCCATACCCACCGCCTTCTCTCTATGTTCATTATATGTGTTATATCACATAATGTCAATGCACATTTCGTTTTCAGGAGTAGCACGGATGGCAGTACATCCTGGATAGGATAAAGCCGAGTGGCAAAATACTGCGATCTCACTATCTTCATCGTACATATATGGTGCAGAAGACTCAATGGGGCTCGTCTTGGGGTAGAAATGGGTTTGCAGCTCGCCGGAAGTCATTGTAATCTGAATCTTTTTTTCTCGTTCATCGACCAGGAGTCAAGTTGTTGACCTCTGGTCGATTTTATTTATAGTCTGTGGCCGCTATAATAGCCCGTAAGAACATTCGCAGGGGGAGCACATATGGAAGAGCTGGCAATAAAGGGCGAAGCAATGGAGCAGGAGATCATGCCGTCCTTTGATTTTCTGCTGGAAGGAGAGGCGGAAAAGAATGCGCTTTTGGCAGAGCATCGTGCCTGGTTAAAAGGCATTCGGCGGGAGCGCCCGCTTCCGAAAAACCATCACCGGGTGGCGGTATACATTCGCTACTTCAACCAAACCCGCTATGAGGATTATCTCTCCGCCCACAAAAAGCAGTTTTTGGACACGCTGGCTCTTTGTCCGAACTGGGAATTTGTCGGTTTCTATGTGGATGAGGGAAGCACCGCACCGAACATGGAAAACGCTCCAGAATGGGCGAGACTCCTGCAAGATTGCTATGAGGGCAAGGTAGATCTGGTGATCACCCAGAAGGCAAGCAATATTTCCAAGAAACTATCGGAGCTCTCTTTCTGTGCCCGGCTTCTTGCGGCGCTGCCAAAGCCGGTGGGCATTTACTTTGTTTCGGAGGATATCTACACAATGGCTTCCTACTACCGGGAGGATCTCCATGATCCGTATTTTCTGCCCGGTCCTGATTGGACGATCCTCCCCGATCACCAGCCTGGGAGGGAAATGCTGCATGATTGACAAGGCCACCCGCAATCGGCTTGCAGAACGAAAGGAACGGGTCCGCCGCCGGATCAACACAAAGGTTGACCCGGAGAACTACGAATTCATCCCTGCCAAGAAGCCTATCGACTACTACGACAACGATATTCCGCAACGAGTCGCCGTGTATGCCCGTGTTTCCACGGACAATGTCCAGCAGACATCCTCCTATGAGCTGCAGAAGAAATACTATGAGGATTTCGTCCTGCATCACCCCAATTGGACGCTGGTTAAAATCTATGCCGATGAGGGCATTAGTGGGACTTCCCTCGTCCATCGGGACGAGTTTAATGCCATGATGACTGACTGCCGCAGCGGTAAAATCGACATGATCATCACCAAAAGCGTGTCCCGTTTTGCCCGGAATGTGGTGGACTGCATCAGCATGGTCCGGATGCTGGCGGAACTGCCCAGCCCGGTGGGCGTGTTTTTCGAGAGCGAATGTATCTTTTCCCTTAAGGATGATTCCCAGATGGCGCTTTCCTTTCAGGCCACCATGGCGCAGGAGGAGTCCCATATCCGCAGCCGGAGCATGGAAACCTCCCTGCGGATGCGGCTGGACGGCGGCTTGCCTTTGACGCCCAAGCTGCTGGGCTATTCTCACGACGGGGATGGAAACCTGGTGGTCAACCCGGAGGAAGCGCCTACGGTGAAGCTCATCTTCTACATGTATCTGTACGGCTACTCCACCAGCGACATCGCGGCGGCGCTTACCGAGCTGGGCCGTAAGACCTACCTGGGAAATATCAAATGGACCTCCAATTCCATTGTTCAGGTTCTTCGCAATGAGCGTCATTGCGGGGATGTGCTGACCCGAAAGACCTTCACCCCGAACTACCTGAACCACAAGTCCAGGAAGAATCGGGGCGACCGCCCCCAGAGCCTTTACCGGAATCACCACGAGGGCATTGTTTCCAGAGATGATTTCATTGCCGTTCAGCACCTTCTGAACAACTCCAAGTATGGACATCGCTCTATCCTCCCGGAGCTGCGGGTGATTGACAGCGGCCTGCTCAAAGGCTTTGTAACCATCAACCCTCGCTGGGCCGGGTTCAAACCTGCGGATTACTTTCAGGCTTCCGCCAGTATCCATCCTCCCGATGAGCAGGCGGAAGAAAGAGCGCCTCTTTCCAGTGTCACTCTGGCTCCTGGGGATTTTGACATGAGGGGTTTTGAGATTACCCGCAGCGAGTTCTTTGATAATTACCACCGTCCTTATGTTCAGTTTCAGGATAAGAGGATCAAATTCAGCACAGCTTGTGTTCGTACATTTGGGAAAGACAACCATGTGGAACTACTGGTCAACCCAGTGGAGATGAAGTTTGCTGTCCGCACGGCGGAAAAAGGCAACCGCAATGCCGTCCTGTTCTCCAAACTGGTGGATGGGAAATACCAGCCCAGAGAGATTGCGGGTGCGGCCTATATGGAAACGCTGTTTCAGCTGTTCGGCTGGAGCCCGGATTTAAAGTATCGGATTGCCGGGCGGCTCTTTCAAAGCCAAAGTGAATCAGCGTATATTTTCGATCTCAATGACGCAGAGGCGTTTATCAAATCTTATCTGCTCTCCGGTCAGCAAGGCGAGCAGGATTCCCATGATTCTGTGCAGCCGCTCTCCATCTCTGGCAAGCGGGTGCGCGCCGTACCGGAGGAGTGGATTCATTCTTTTGGAACGCAGTATTATCTCCACCAGCAATCTTTCCAGCAGGTTCATGACCAGAGCGAGGAGGATTGGAAGATTCGCATAGAGGGGCAGCTTTACGAAACCGGTCAAAAACTCCATGTGACCGGTTTTGAGGAACTGAGAGACTATATCCGCCAGGAATTCAACCGGCGCGGAAAGGAGGAACCATAATTGAGCGAGGAGAGAGGCGAAAAACCCGGTGGTGTGATTGCCGGGATGCTCCGTTCTCTGGAAGGGGAGCAGACGGCCGGGATTGCTCCTGTCATGCCGGAGATGGAAGTGGACGTTCATCAGGCAGGTCATGAAGGCGATGATGTTCTGGAGACGGAGCGGGAATTCAATTACGAGGGCTACCAGGTGGTACGCCGGGAATTCTTTGCCCATATCAATGAGCCATCCGTGACCTTTAACAACTATAAATTCTATGTAAATGCTGCCTGCCTGAATCGATTCCCGAAGGTAGATTATGTGCAGGTGCTGGTCAATCAGGAAAGCAAAATATTGGCGATCCGCCCCTGTCAGGCAGAAGACCGGGATGCCTGCGCCTGGTGTACCAATGGCTCTGGCAGACGAAAGCCGAAGCAAATCACCTGCAAGATCTTCTTTGCCAAGGTGTTTTCTCTGATGGGATGGAATCTGGACTATCGATACAAGCTCCTCGGACGGGTGATCCACGCCAAGGATGAATGGCTTATCGCATTTGACCTGACTGCCACCGAAGTATACCAGCGGGTTCTGAAGGATGGCGAGAAGCCCAGAGCCTCCCGGACGCCGGTGTTCCCGGAAGGTTGGAAAACACAATTTGGCCTGCCGTTCCGGGAACATCAGAAATCCATGCAGGTTGATATTTTTGAAGGATATGCGGTGTATGGGCTTCGGGATCGTGCCTCTACGCCAGAAACGCCTATTGCGGAGGCTCCCATACCGGACGGAAGCGAAGAACAGAATCCATCATAGGAGGCAGAATATGAGTCGAGAAAATCAACCGCAAGCCTCGCTGACCCTTGATCCATTTCGCAATCGAATCCGCATCCACAAGAAAACCATACGCCGCCTGGGCAGTCCTGCCTATGTGCAGTTTTTAGTGAATCCGGAAGAACTTTATATCGCCGTTCTTGGCTCGGACAAGCCTATGATTGGGGGAACGGCAAATAAGGTTCGATTGTCCAGTGTCAGCTTTCACACCAACCAATCCGTAGAGTTTTATAGTTCTACCTTGCTGAGCAATCTGTCGGAGATTGTCGGTGGCTTCGATCTGCGGTTCAATTATCATTTGACAGGAGAGATCGATTCGGTGAACCGGGTCGCCTATTTTTCCCTCCAAACCGTGAAACCGCAGGAGCGCAGGAGGCAATATGGAAGAGAAGGGGTTTAGGGAACTCAGGATCGATCCGGAATTCAAAAACCTGATTCGACCTCTCCGGCGGGAGGAATACCGGCAGCTGGAGCTGAATCTGGTGATGGAGGGCTGCCGGGAGGCCATCGTTGTTTGGGACGGTACCATTGTAGACGGACATAACCGATACGAGATCTGCAATAAATTGAAAATCCCTTATGGCGTAAAAGAACAGGTTTTTCCAAACCGGGATGCGGCAATCGCCTGGATCTGCTCCAATCAACTCGGTCGCCGCAACATTTCAGAGGAGACGAAGAAGTATCTGATCGGCAGGCAGTATGAGGCGGAAAAGAAAGCGCACCGGAATGAGAACGGCTATAATCAGTACTGCCCAAATCCCCTCGCCACAGTTGGAAGAGGCCGTCCGGTAGAGGAAGAGAGCAGTCGACGAACCGCCGCCCGTCTGGGAAAGGAGCATCATGTGTCTGGAGCAACGGTCCAAAAATATGCAAAATACAGCGTGGCGCTGGATGCGATTGCAAAAACCGCGCCGGAATTGATTCCCCACATCCTGTCGGGGACATACAAGATATCCTTCGAAAACATTGTGGCACTGGCGGAGATGGCCCCTGCGGAGCTGAAGGAACTCAGTAAGAAAATCGGGAACAATCCCTATGCCTTTGCCCGATACAGCGATTCACGGCGCAGCCTCTCCACCGAGGCGTCTTCTAAGCCCGGCATACAGGCGGCGGAGCAGCCTGCCATCAAGACGATGCCCGCCTATGATCCGGATGCGGAGGTGGCTGGACTGACCCTCACCATTCCCTCCTGGATGAGCTCCATCGAGCGAACCAGAAATATGGCGCATCTCGCATCCATCTCTCCCGCAGCCAAGGAGAACTTGCAGGCAGCCTTAACAGCGCTGGGAGAAAAGGTGCAGGAGATGCTCGCGGCAATTGAGGAGGATTCCTAATGGCTGATTTCAGCATGTTTGTACCCAATGTCCATTTCGAGCAGATCCCCATTAAAAATCTGGTGTCCAACCAGGAGTATCAGCGAAACATATCCGAACAGCATGTACTGAATGCGGCAGCCCACTTTGATCTATATCAGATCAATCCGGTCAAGGTAAGCCGACGAAACGGCGTCAACTATGTGTTCAATGGGCAGCACACGGTGGAGATCGTCGCGCTGGCCTCCGGTTCTCGGGACACGCCGGTCTGGTGCATGATCTACGACGATCTCAACTATGAGCACGAGGCGGATATCTTCGCCAATCAGATGAAGTTCGTGAAACCCTTAAAGCCCTATGAGGTGTTCATGGCAAATATCGAAGCCGGAAATCAGAAACAGCTCATTATCCGGGATCTGGTGGAGTCCTACTCGCTTTCCATTGGCCAAGTCAGAAACTATGGGGTGGTTTGCGCTGTGTCCACGTTGGAAAGCATCTACGACAAGTTCGGCTATCATGTTCTGGACCGGACACTTCGGCTCTGTGTGGGCACTTGGGAGGGCGATATGAATTCTCTCTCCGCTAATATGCTCAACGGCATTGCCCGCCTGGTCCATACCTTTGGAGATGCGCTGAAGGATGAAAACTTCAAGGAAAAGGTGGGCGAGATGTCGGTAAAGCTGCTCTCCAGAACCGCCAAGGAGCGGCGGCCCGGCTCCATGGGGTATGCCGAGGCCATGCTTATTGCCTACAACCGAAAGTGTAAATATCCGCTTAAGTGGACCAGGCTCTACGAGAAGAATGTGGGGAACAGTGAAGGGCTGGACATTGATACAGATCTGGATGAGGAGGAGAACGAGGACTCCTTCGGAGATAACCCCGAGGAATAAACAAGCGGACGACTCCCCAGGGAATCGTCCGCTTGTGATTTCATGGCCGGAGGGTAGATGAACGCCGCCAGATCCAGATAACTGCTCCCGTCCGCCGCAGAGGCTCTATCGGTTTTTCTCAGTAGTGTCATAGCGGAGGCGAAGTGGATGCGGAGGCGACCGTTCCTGTCAAATTGCTTGACCTGGAAGGTACTGCCGACCTTGGAGAAGGTCTTCGGGCTGGATTCCGGGACATCTAATCCACAGCCGCCCCAGATTATGCGACCTTACCCCATTCGCCGTTGGTAGATACATCGTTCATGCTTAAAAGATTTATGTATTTATAAGGTCGATTGCTGTTGCAAGCAGAATTGCAATGACTTCATCTTCAGAATTATCATACTCCATAACGAATTTATCGGCATAGCCATCCTTAAGATTTAAAGGACAATCATGCAGAGTAGCTACCTGCTTACCCTTATATTGGATTTTGAAACTCTTGCCTTCCTGGTGTGTGATTTTGACACTACCTTCAAGAACCTCGAACTCCAGATTACCAAATGACACATATTTTTTTAGCAATGCGATTTTTTCTTTACCCAAGAATACTGTGCATTTCTTCACCTCTTTTTCAAACAACGGAACACCTGTAGAAATCAGATGCTCTTTAACATAGCCGATTTTATTTCCGTTTGCATCAAACAAATCCAAGATTTCACGGTCGGTGATAGTGTTCTCAGCGTTAGATTTATACTTGAGCGTACCATTGCCGTCAACAATTTGATAACGCCCAAGATAATCATTCATATCAGGCGTTTTCCCAGTAAAGAGGCCGACCATCGTGCCTATGGAATAGGACTTTGATTTGATAACCAGGAAATTTTTCTTGATTCCCTGGATATGTTCGGCCGCAGTTTTCTGCCCTGTGGCTTGACCGAGTTTATTCAGCACGGAGTTTACCACCCCATCTACCGATCCTTTCGGTATGACTTTTTCGGCGATTTTAGCACCAGCTAAAGCTGTGAGTTTACCTTTTAAACTCATAAGCGCACCTCCTATCGTGTTCTGTAAGAGAACTTGTAAATTTCGCGGATAATTAATCCATGCTGCCACTATCTTTATTTCCGCCGAACTCGCAGCCGCGTACATGGTCATGTCCATAATACCATCTGCAGTATCGGTAACCACTGTGAGGGAGACAATTGGTGCAGTCCCCCATTACAATGTCTTTGCCTTTGATTTGGATGCGATGCCAACACACGCTATGACTGTAAAGCGTATTCCGAAGAAACCTAACTTCGATGGAGACGGTTCCTGTGGGAATGGTCCATTTTTAATTTCATGGCCGGAGGGAAAAGGCCGGGCGCATATATTCCACAGCGCCCCGACTGAGGCCATACTGTCCGGCCAGCTGCTCCCAGTGTCCGGATACGGTTTTGCAGATCTCCTCCGCCGCCTGCTGAGCCTCCTGGGGAGATAAGCCGAAGTAGTCAGCGACCTCCAGCGCCAGATCCAGGTCGATGGTGTTGTCGTACTCGCTCACATTGAGGGAGAGACGGTCGCCTGTGGGGACTGGGTTTACATCGTAGAGCGGAGCCAGTCGCCAGCCGGTGAGAGTCAGGAGGAAACCGTGGTTGCGCAGGTGGTCGTCGGTGTTGGACACCGCCATACTGAATACGATCCGTTTCCACAGCTCAGCCAGATCCTGCCTGGGAGCCGCCCCATTGGCGCGGATGAACGCCGCCAGATCCAGATAACTGCTCCCGTCCGCCGCAGAGGCTCCGTCGGTTTTTCCCAGCAGAGTCATGGCGGAGGCAAAATGGATACGGCGGCGGCCATCCCGGTCAAATCGCTTGACCAGGAAGGTGCTGCCGGTCTTGGAGAAGGTCTCCAGCCTGGATTCCGGGACATTCAATCCGCACAGCCGCGCCAGGTCATGCACGACCTTCTCCCATGCGCCGCTGTTGGATTCATCGTGCTTAGACGGAAACTTGGCGATCCACAAAGCGCCGTCCGCTGCCTGCACCGTGGCCTTGGGCCTTGCTCCGCCCAGAGAGGAACCGGGGGCCAGAAGCTCCCGCAGCCATGTTTCGTTCAGGCCGCTTTCGTCATTCTCAAAGGCGATAGAGGCGTTTTCCAGTGTCCGAAGATGAACCCAGGGCGGCGTTGCGAAGGACTTGTCGTTGGAGAGAAAGTCTCCCCCCTCTTCCAGGCTGAACCGCAGTGCCCCCATGCGGGATTCATCGTAGACCCCCAGCAGGAAATCGCTTTCTGTGAGGTTTCGGGGCTTTCGGTCTTCTTTTCTGGCGTCAATTGCCTCCTTGCGCCGCATCAGCAGGCGGCCCCAGCGGTCCGGGCAGGAGTCGGCGAACAGCCCGAAGAGCCGCTTGTCCAGCGGCACATACTGCCGTCCCCGGTAGAGGGCCAGATCCGGGTCCAGAGAGAAGGAACTCTCGGCGGATGTCAGCCAGGCGGGGTCATACTCGAAGGAGAAGGTTTCCTGCCCCCGGATAAAGCTGCAGCGGAGCCGCCCCATCAGGGTGGGGGTCTCTCCACGCCAATTTTCATATACATAGATGGTCTTTTCGTCCTGCGCCATGGGCTACTCTCCTTTCTTGGGCGCCCGCCGTCTGGTAGGCAGCGCCAGGTCTTGCAGCTTCCTGCCGAATTCATCATCTTTGGCAATAAGCAGCAGGTCGCTGTCCATATTGTTCAGTGCGTGCAGCACGGCGGCATAGGAGCCGATGGATACCGTGGGCGCACCCTTCTCGATGGAGATGAGGGTGGCCCGGCTGATCCCCGCCCGCTCCGCCACCAGTTCCAGACTCAGCTTCCGGCGCAGGCGGGCAAGGCGGATCTGCTCACCCATCTGCTCCAGAATCTTTCTTGTCTGCGGCATGATGACCGCCGCTCTTTTGCCCATACATCATCGCCTCCTAACATACATTATAGTATATTACCTTGGCGATTATGTCAATTATATTTGAAGTTATTTGTTTTCCTCATTGAGCGCTTCCTCGATGAGATACCCGCCGCCGAAGATGATGTCCAGCCTGCCGTCGGGATATACCTTTACGCACTCGATCATCTGGTGGACGATGGTATCGTCGTACTCCATCTTTCTCGACGCACGATCTGCGATGATTTGCTGCAGCTGGAGGATGCGGCCATCATTCCCCTGGTCCGAGAGGAGGGCGTCCTCCAGCTTTTTGATTCTCCCTTGCAGGAGTTCGATGGTATCGGAAAGCTCCTTGAATTCCGCCTCATGGCTTTCAATGCCCTCGCCGCTCTCTACGCTCTCATTGATGAGGGACACCATTTTGCGGTTCAGACCATCGTTTTTTCGGCGAAGCAGGTCGATTTCATCGCTGTTCCCGTTCAGCCCGATGGCCTCCCCAATGGTCGCCCTCATAAGTGCCAGATAGGTGGCCTCGTCTTCCTCATTGAAGCGGTTGACCGCCCGGACGATAGCAGCATGGAGCGCTTCCTCGTCTACTGTAGGGGAGGACTTGCAGTACCGCTTTCCGTAGTCCAATCGATTGATGCAGCGCCAGACCACCCGCTTTTTCCCACGGGATGTCCAGGTCACGCGCTTGTATCGGCTCCTGCATTCGGCGCAGATCATCACATTGGACAGCGCATACCGGGAGTATTTTCCGGTGGCCGTAGTGGCTGCTTTGGTGGAGTTTGGCTCCCGACTCATCCGCCTGGCGAGTTCTTCCTGCGTTTTGTGAAAGAGCTCTCGGCTGATGATACCAACATGGCTATTCTGTACATAGTACATGGGTGCCTCACCCGTGTTTTTGCGACGGACCTTGCCAATACAGTCAATTGTGACCGTCTTTTGAAGGATGCTGTCCCCGCAGTATCGTTCATTCCGGAGAATACCCTTAATCATGCTCGCAGAGAAGGAGAATCGTTTTCCTGGTATCTGGAGATTCTCTTCTCTGAGTTTGGTTGAGATCCGGTTGATGGTTTCACCTGACAGGTACATATTGAAGATTCTCTCCACGATGGATGCCTCCTCCGGGACGATCTCCGGTTCTCCGTCCTCGCCCTTTCGGTATCCAAGCAGGCACTTATAATTGAATACGGGCTTGCCGTCCTGGAATCGCTTCCGAAAGCTCCATGTGACATTCTTGCTGATGCTTTCGGATTCAGACTGTGCGAACCCTGCGTAGATGACCAGATAGAGCTCGCTGTCGATTTGCAGTGTGTCTATATTTTGCTCCTCGAAGTAGATGCCAATCCCTCTTGCCCTGAGCATACGCACATGGTCCAGGCAGTCAACAGTGTTTCTGGCAAATCTGGAGACCGACTTGGTGATGATATAGTCGATTTTTCCTGCCAGGCAGTCGTTGATCATCTTTTGGAACTGGGGCCGTTTATCTGCTCGAGTTCCTGAGATGCCCTCATCAGCGTACAGGCCGGCAAATTCCCACTCCGGCTTGGCGGCAATCATTTCGGTGTACACTTTTTTCTGGTTGGTGTAGGAGGTAAGCTGTTCCTCGCTGTCAGTGGATACCCGGCAGTAGGCGGCAACCCGGCGCTGGTGATATTGCTCCTTGTTGACGATCAGCGAGCGCTTCGGCTCAATGACCGATATGGTCTTTTTCGGTATCCTGGTTACATTCATTTTCATCCCCTCCGATCTCTACGTCGGTCTTGGTATGTAGGATCACCTGTCCTCCGCTTCCCAGCGTCAGATAGGCGACGATGTCACTAAAGTAGGCCGGACTGAATTCCTCCTGGGGCGTCATCATGCGCACACGTTTTCGGGCGATGGATGCGGCGATCTGCAGATGTGTATCGCTCTCTGCGTACAGCTGCTCCGCCATCTCAATTGTTTTGGCGATGACCAGGGCGTCACTGGGATTATCCCGCTCCAGTTCGGCATCGATTTCCCTGTTGATTTGCTGAGCCTCTGCCGACAACTCCCTTCGTTTTTTGGGGCGGGGTATGAGCAGGTGGCTGTTAGCGATGATGCGGTTCATCAGGATCGTCACCTTTTCCAGCAGATGCGTATCGGAAATTCGTATGCGCTGTCCGCAATCCGCATTGGTGCATTCCCAGCTTTCCCGAATCCGGTGCCTGTTGCTTACTCTCCTCCGCATTGGCGCCCCGCATTCCGCGCACCGGACCCGGTTCCGGAGCAGGTCGATCCCCTCCAGATTTTTCTCGAAGGTGTTCCGCTGGCGGGCTGTCCGCACCGCAGCAGCCTCCTCATACTGCTCCTCCTCGATGATGGGGTCATATTCTCCATCTCCGAGGTATTTGGCGTTTCCTATGATTCTTGCGATACGGGCTTTATCCCACACATCCGTCCTCTCGCTGTAGGGGATCTTCCTTTCAGTCAACAGTTCGGCAATGCTTTGGAGGGAAGCGCCGTTGATGTAGGCGCTGAATATCTCACGGATGACCATAGCTTCATCCTGTGCGATGACTGTCCTTCCGTTCCGCATAGTGTAACCGTATGGGATATAGCGTATCTTCTTCATTTTGAGGTTCCTCTCCGTCAGAGCATTTCTGTAAATCGCAGCCCGCCGATGAGGGTGACCGTCATTTCATCCCGGCGGGTGATGCGGATGGCCTGGACAATCTCGGCAAACAGCTTTTCATCGAATCGGTCCAGGGGTTCTTCCAACTCCTCCAGCAGTTTTTTCAGCCGTGTCACTTCCTCGATTATATCGGTGATGCCCGAGGAGAATTCACACTGGCGCTCACGCTTCAGTTGGCGCAGTTGGTCGTTGATATCCTGCACCTGAGCTTTGTGGACCTCGTCTTTGAGGTATCCTTTTGCATGGAGCTGTTCCACCATCACCAGCTTGGCATTGAGATCTGCGATGCTCCGGCTGATCTCCCTTGCGGCTGTGTTTTTCCGCTTTTGTTTCAGCTCGGCGGATTCCAGGCGGAGCAGGGTTTGACCCAGAATGTCGTATTCGGAGAACCGAAGCTTGTTGACCATGGCGATGAAGGCATCATAGATCCGATCCTCACTGTAGTAGTTCGAGTCGCATTGGGTGCGATCCTGAATGTGTTTGGAACATCCCCACTTGGCGGTCCCGGAAACCTGCCGCCTGCGAAAATACGAGCCGCACTCAGAACACTGAATGCGGCTCGTAAGAGGATAGATATTTTGCGCTGTGGATTTCCCAAAGATATCCTGACGCTTTTTCAGGAGGGTCTGGACCTTGTCGAAGGTTTCTCGGTCAATGAGCGGAGCGTGGGTCATGGAGGCGTAGAACATATCCTCCTGGCCTCGATTTCGGAACTGTTTGAACGGGACTGTGGTGTCACGGTAGGTTTTCTGGTATTTGCAATCGCCGCAATACCGTTCATTCCCAAGGATGTACGCCACCTTGGTGGAGCGCCAGAGGGATTTCCCGGTCTTAGTTTTGATGCCGCGGCTGTTAAGGTCGCGGGCGATCTCCGATGTAGACTGGCCGCTCAGGTAGTTTTCAAACATCATGCGGACGATGGCCGCCTCCGGTTCATAGACCACCAGTGCCTTTTCCACCAGCCGGAAACCGTATGGAGCGTTGCTGTCCACATACTCACCCGATTGCATCCGTTTCACGATGGAAAGCCGCTGGTTCTGGGAAATAGCCTTGGACTCCTCCTGCGCAATGGCAGAGAAGGTATTGAGGAGCATTTCATCCCCGAGGGCCAGAGTGTAGATTCCCTCTTTCTCGAACTGCACCCCCACGCCGAGCAGCTTCAGCTTCCGGACATATTCCAGAGACTCCTTGGCGTTTCGGGCGAAGCGGGAGACGGACTTGGTGACGATCAGGTCGATTTGGTGCTGTTCGCACATCTTGATCATTCGCTGGAATTCGGTTCGGTTCTGCGCTTTCATGCCAGACAGCCCTTCATCCGCGAAGATCTCCACCAGTTCCCACTCTTTTTTTCTCTGAATGAGGCTGGTATAGACCCGAATCTGGTTGGCATAGGAGTTCTGCTGATCTGCTGAATTGGAAGATACCCGGCAGTAGGCAGCGACTCGGACTTTCCGAATTTCCTGTCTGGTGATGGGCGAGATGAGTTTGGCCTGTGGCATCAGCAGAATCCCCTTTCTGGCTGAATTTTGGATTGTACTACATTTTGGTACAATCCACTTTTACGGTTCAAGCAACATTATATTCAAGAAGAAGATAAAATCCATTGAATAAATGCAGATCAGGAAATTTCTACATAGTCAACAGACTGCGCCGTGCAAACTCCATCAGATTAGACGATGCCGTCCTGACATCCTAATCCGCAATAACAAGATCCGAGCCGGTAAGCTTCTGGTAATATCGCTTGGCTCGCTCGTATTCAGCGGCGGTGATCACACCGCTGTTCCGCATCGATTTCAGCACGACCACGATAAACAGATAGTTTGCACTTTTGGTTTGTGACATGGTAATCATGGTGTGATCCCTCCTAACTGCAAAATTGAATTGATACCACAAAAATAGGGGCCACCCCGTCTGGTTGCGGCAGTGTTGGCTTACTTCGCTACATAGTGGGTGACCCCCATTGCTTCTGATATCAAGACGATTGTTCGTCTTTTTTTGCCTGTATTCGACACTACTTCCCCAGGCCAGGGCGGACATCTAAACTGCGGCGGGCGCCGCACTCCGGGAATCGAACCCCTCCGAGGATCTCTCCGAGCTGCCCCCATTGCTTGAGACTGTGGCTGGGCAGGGGTACCATTGTAGGCGGATGAGGTCTTGACGAAACAGACTGCCACGCCTGCTTTTGGATCGGTGGACCCGCTGGGCACCTTATTGGCCGTCATTGATAGAAGAGAAAGAGGGCTTTGCCCCTTTCTCCCCTACAGGTGGTCATCGCGCACCGTCCGCATCGCTCGCTCATCCGCTGATGTTATTTAGCTGCCGGATATTCAGTTGAAAAGGTTCAATGAAGGCGTCCGAAGAACCCCTTCACTTTACAACGGACATTTTTTCAGCAAATCACAACCATCACCCAAAAATATTTTTCGCTTTTTTCTGAATGAGTCGGATTGCATTCTGGACGCTCTGATAACTGACTCCCATTTGATCCGCATAAGCCTTGTAACTGATCCCATTCAGAATGCAAGCCTGGTAAATTCCATATTGGGTAGGAGTCAGGCTCTCTCGCAGTCTTTGTTCCAGCAGCTTCGTGGAGATTTCTTCTGTGTAATCGACCGTATCAGCCAACCAGTTGGAGTCTGTCACATCTTCAGGGAGCACATCCAGCGATAGAATCGTTGGTTTGGATATGCCGTCTCTATCCGCTTCCTGATCCAGTGACATTGCTCGACGGAACCGCTTTTCCTCCGAACGCAACACCTGCATCACAGTGCGCTCCACCTCTGTTACCTCGCCAGTAGCCTTGATCCGCACCATGCACTTGCCGTCCTCCGTTGTCCAGAGGTCATAGTCGAACTCGACTGGGGTTTTCGGGATTCCTTTCATTGCTTCGTCCTTTCCGCTGGTGCGAAGCAGCGGAATGACGAGGCAACAAAAAGAGCCGCATGACGGTGAGCGTGTAATTCCATACCGATAAATCAGGTGTTTCCATTTTGGAAACATCTGATCATGCGGCATTAGGAAGACTCACCAGTCAGCGGCTCCACAGCACAGCTATCAATATTTATTTGTTAATCTCTGCCCTTATCGGTCTTGATAAAAGCGAAGTTTTAACCGTCTCATACTGAGGACATTAAAGACGGTCTCCTGTCCACAGCGTTTGCACTTTGCTTGGACATGGCCTCTGGTGTCCTCAAATACAGCGATTGAATTGTGTCCACAGAAGGGACATTTCACCATCCTTGTTTTTTGGTTTGCGATGGCATGACGCGCTTTTCGGATCTTCTCCATCATTTCCTCAGACGGCTCAGAGATGCGGATATTCTTTTTCATGCCCACACCTCCAAGGGATCTGAATATTCCCGGTACGGACGATCCTCAATGTAACCGAGATGTCTCAGCCGGATTACAGCCGCCGACTTCGACACGGCAAACTGCCTACACAAAAGAGACAGTGATAACTTGTCACGATATGCGAACACCCCCTCGTAATTGATTAACTTCTTGCCACCGGCAAAATACCACATGGCAAGATCAATTTCTTTTTGCGGCATAAGGATGGCCGCGCCAAGGACATTAGCCTGCCATTCATTCCAGTCCTCGCGAGTCTTTAAGTCGCGGAGCGAATACACTGTCCGTGCCGAGTATTTCTTTGCATAGGCTGACTGCGCAGTTTCACTTTCCATCTGGAACAAAATCTGATGTGCGCACTCATGGGCAAGGGTAAAGCGTCTCTTGCCGCAGAGCTTTTGGACTTGTCCGGGTTGAATAAAGCTGGTGTCCATCAGAATTTGATTTTTCCTGAGTGGGATGGTTCGCTTCACGCCCATCTCTTCCGTGATATACTCGGTATCCGCATAGGCGGTCAGACCACAGATGCTTCCATCCGGGGAAAGATGGGCAAACGACACTTCCAAGCCAAGGTATTCCTTGGCGAACTGGTCAATCGGTGTCCCTCGTGCCATTCGTCGGATGTCCTTGGTTTCGCTGCCGAAAAAGAACTCATTGAAATCCTTGGTTACGGCTACTGCAATTTCTTCGATTTTCTTCTGGGATAAGATCATCGTTAGGTCTCCTTTGCTTCAACAAACCACTTGCTGCCCTCCTGAAACAGATAGGATTCTCTGCCACGGATCAGCACCGTATAGCGAATGCCGCCGCCACCCACCTTTTTGGAAGAGGCACGGCACTTATAGAGTACCTGATCGATCTGAAAAATTAGGCCGTTTTTCCACCGGATGAAGCGCGGATGGAATACGCCCTCCTGATCCACATCCAGATTGACCGAGACATAGGCTTTCCTGCAGTGTGCACTCATGTTTCTCACTCCTTGCTACACATAACGGGCACCGGCAACTTTCTCGTTGCCCGGTGTCCGTTACCAATTTCAGTCCAAACGAAAACGAACATCACATTTTGGTCTGCGCACTCTTGACGGGACACGCAAACCGATATACAATAAATGCGTAAAGCGATTGCGTATTATCATTATATGTAAACGGATTGCTTGTGTCAAGCACTTTTAGGCGGAAAACGCAAATAGATTGCATATTATCACGCTTACAGGTAGGAGGATATACTATGAGGTTCGGAGAAAAGCTCCGCGTACTGCGCAAGGAAAAGGGACTTACTCAGGCGGAACTTGCGAAACTGGCGGGAGTAGGACTCAAGACGATCACCAACTATGAAAAGGGCAGCACATACCCCCAGAACCGCGAGGTGTATGGCATTCTTGCCCGGATTCTCGGCTGCGATGCAGACTATCTGCACAACGAGGGCGACGATTTCATCGCAATGGCGGGGCAGCAATATGGCTATCGGGGCAAGAAGGGCGCCGAGCGACTGCTAAAAGAAGTAAGGGTAGCCTTTTCCGGAGGCGAGATGGCAGAAGAAGATATGGATGAGATGATGCTTGCCATTCAGGAAGCCTATATCGATGCGAAGAAGCGAAACAAGAAATACACGCCCCAAAAGTATCTGAAACAGCAGGAAGGAACGAAGTAAGCCCGCTCTATGGGACTTTTCATCTGTTATATTGAAACAGTACCATTCTGCCCGGAAGGGGTGATACCACTATGCTGATTCGAGCGGAGGAAGCCATTCAAAAAGCCAACCGTATTGTGCGGCAATGCGGCACGAGAAATGCTGACCGGATCGCAAGGGAGCTGGGGCTGATCGTCATGTCTCGTGATTTCTCCCGTCAAAAAGGCGCATACATGGTCATTGAACGAAACCGCTATATCTTTATCAATAAACATCTCGACCCCGTGATGCACGACATTGTTCTGCTCCATGAGATCGGCCATGACCGCCTCCACCGTAAAGATGCAATCCGTGCCGGCGGACTGCAGGAATTCAATATCTTTGACATGAGAGACAAGCGCATGGAATACGAGGCAAATATGTTTGCCGCACAGATCGCCCTTCCAGACGAGGAAATTCTGGAATACATATACGGCGGCTACGATGTGGGCCAGATTGCGCGGGCAATGTCTTCGGACATCAATTTGGTGGCGCTCAAGGTCTCAGAGCTGAACACGAGGGGGTATCGCTTCCGTGAACAGGAACACCGAAGCGATTTCTTAAAATGAACGAGATGGTTTTGCCGGGACAAGCGAAAAGGAGAAAATCAAGATGAAATATTTGCTGTATCGTTCCTTCGGGAATCTGGACAAGGATGTGAAGAAGCACGAGCTGGTGGCTGTGGAGTATGGAAAAGACATCTACGATGTGACCGACGCACTCATCAAGGCAGCTGCGGATGACCTTGCCGGTCTGTCGGAATACGAAAAGTATGAGACCGCCGCCTTCGCTCCGGAGCGGACAAAGGATTTCCGTAAGACCAAGCGGTACGCCTACGAGATGACCGGCATTGTCTATCCTACCCATGCTGACAAGAATATTCTCATTGACTTTGGAATCGTGGAGGAAGCGGAATGAGCAGAGAGGAACCCTATTATATCCCGATGCCGGAGATATACGGGCGAAGAAAACTGAACGCCCTCTATCGGGAGATCCCGCTGAAGGACGCCACTTCCCGGCTCCTGCGGAAGTATTTTAATGCCGCCGCCAATCTGTACGGCATTATCCCCCTGCACAAGCTCTATGGGATCATCGCCTCCCAGAATAAATCCCTTGTAACCAGGGAGGAGTTTCTGGCCTTTGCCGAAATCGCGCGGCATGAGTGTGAGGACTACTACATCCTCGGCAAGTCTGAACTCTATTACGACGGCCCCGAAACGGAGCTGATGGAATATGAGGTCATCGACGTGCAGCTGATCGACGAGGATCTTGATCCCTATCACGAGGTCTTACGGGGCCATCAGGGAAAACCCTACTATGTGCCGGACAAAAAGGAGCTTCTGGCCTACGACAATCCCTTCTACTGGGAGAACACCCCAGAAGCGGAAGCATTCCGCACCTTCCTCCTGACCAAAACCACCGTGCCGGAGGACAAGATGGAAGCGGTTTTCGTAGACATCTACTATGGCCTCCACTGCATGAACGCCGGATTGGAGGATGTGCTGAACCGGTTGGATGAGATTGGCGTGGAGTTCCGCCGCAAAGTGGATGTAGGCGATTTTGCCGAGGTCTATACCCCCTTTCACAACCATGTGCGGATGCAATGCAACCGAGGGCATACTCCTGATGAACTTTTTGCCTTACTTCCCCCGGAAGAACGCATCCCCAAATCCCTTTCCTTTGGTCCGAACATCCGTCAGGCCATTGCGGACGGAACCATGAATCCCGAAGAGTTGCGGCAGGGGATCTTGACGATGGATATGCCAAGTGAAGAACTGCGTATGAGTTTATTGAAAGAGATTGCAGCGGCTCAAACTGCTGCTAAGCCGAAGAAGGTGGGGCGGAATGATCCCTGTCCCTGCGGCAGCGGTAAGAAGTTCAAAAAGTGCTGCGGACGGTGAGCATATGAAAATCAAGCTGCAAACAGTCATAGACGCAATCGAACAGGCCAGCGATGCCTACACGATGCTCTACGACACCAAAACCAACGAAACGGTTTATCTGCCCGATGCGTGGGTCACTGGTGAGACCGACGAGGCGCTTGCCGCTCTGGTTGAGAACGAACCGAAGCGGTTCCTGCATTTTCCGACAAAATATGATATCCACGAATACAGCATCATGGACTCCTTTGTGGACTACCTCCCGCCGGGAAGGATGAAAAACGAACTCGGCGCAGCGATCCGGGGCAGGGGTGCATTCCGGCGCTTCAAGCAGACCATCCGCTTCCACGGCATCGAGCAGCTGTGGTACGACTATCAGGCGGATGCCTACCGGGAGCTGGCAGAGCGCTGGTGCCGGGACAACGATGTGGAGTACGAATAAATTGGAAGCTGTATCAAGAGCAGAAAAGAGGTTCCGGATGAAAAACATTCTCATTATCCAAGGGGGCGGCAGACCCAACGGAAATACTGCCCAGTTGGTGGAACACTTTGCCCGTGGTGCGAAAGAAGCGGGGCATACCGTAGAAGTTATTTCACTGAGAAAACAGGAAGTAAAGGGCTGCATGGGATGCAACGCCTGTCGGTATGGAAAGCCTTGCGTACAGAAGGACAGCTTCAACGAGCTTGTTCCCAAAATTAAGGATGCAGACTGCATTGTCTTTGCCTCACCCTTACTGTTCTGGACGATTTCCGCTCAGCTAAAGGCGCTGATCGAGCGCTTTTATTGCATCGCAGAGGAAGATCCCAACCCGCCGTTGGGACGGTATGAGAAATACCCCTCCAAAGACTGCGCCTTGCTGATGACCTCCGCTGACAATTTCTTCTGGACATTTGAGCAAGCGGTTTCTTACTATCAGTTTACCCTTGTCAACTACATCGGATTCCATGACAGAGGGATGCTATTGGCCGGAGGCTGCGGCGACACCAACGGCAAGCCACAGATTGACAAGACCGACCATCTGCAAGAGGCATATGAATTTGGAAAACACATCTATTGAGCAATGCAGCGGGAGGTTTGCAGAATGAATCGGGGACAGTTCAAGCAATATATTCTTGAAACCTATCCCTGTGAGGCAAACCACCCGTGGATAAAATACCCCAACAACGAGGTTTTCCGGCATCCGGGCAACCGCAAATGGTTTGCCCTTGTGATGGATGTTCCCAAAAACAAGCTGGGTCTGGCAGGCTCGGATGTTATTGATGTGGTAAACCTCAAATGCGACCCGATCCTCATCGGCTCACTGCGGAAAGAACCCGGCATCTTTCCGGCTTACCACATGAACAAGGCAAACTGGATCTCGGTTGCCTTAGACGGCAGTGTGCCGGACGAACTGATCAAAATGCTGCTGGATATGAGCTATGGCGCAACAGCGCCCAAGAGGAAAAAGAAAGCCAAGAAAAGCTGATGCCGCTGAAAGGAGGCGTACCGAAGCATGAAGCAGCGCACTTACATCGCAATCGACCTCAAGAGTTTCTACGCTTCGGTGGAATGCCGGGAGCGCGGGCTTGACCCCATGGACACCAATCTTGTTGTGGCGGATGAAAGCCGCACTGACAAGACCATCTGCCTTGCCGTCACCCCAAGCCTCAAAAGCTATGGCATTTCCGGCCGGGGGCGGCTCTTTGAGGTCAGGCAGCGGGTCAGGGAGGCCAACGCCGGACGGCGGCACGACGCTCCGGGCAGAGTGCTGGAGGGCAAGTCACACTTCATCTCTGAGCTGCAACAAAACCCGAAGCTGGAAATCGACTTCATCATCGCCCCGCCCCGCATGGCCTACTACATGGAATACAGCACAAAGATCTACGAGGTCTACCTGAAATACATCGCCCCGGAGGACATCGTGGTCTACTCCATCGACGAGGTATTCATGGATGTGACCGACTACCTGAATACCTACAAGCTGTCTGCCCATGACCTTGCCATGAAGATCATACTGGATGTCATTGAGACAACAGGCATCACGGCCACGGCGGGGATCGGCACCAACCTCTTTCTCTGTAAGGTGGCCATGGATATTGTGGCGAAGCATATCCCAGCGGATGAAAACGGGGTACGCATCGCCCAGCTGGACGAGATGACCTACCGGCAGACCATGTGGTCGCATCAGCCTCTCACCGACTTCTGGCGGGTAGGCCGTGGCTATGCAAAGAAGCTGGAAGAGCATGGGATGTTCACCATGGGCGATGTGGCGCGGATGTCCGAGCGCAACGAGGACCTACTGTATCAACTCTTTGGGAAAAATGCGGAGTTGCTCATCGACCATGCGTGGGGCTGGGAGCCGACCACCATTGAGGCGATCAAGGCATACAGGCCAAGCTCCAACAGCTTAGGCTCCGGGCAGGTGCTTCACTGTCCCTACAATGCGGAGAAGGCACGGCTTGTCCTGCGGGAGATGGCCGATATGCTCTCGCTGGATCTGGTGGACAAGGGGCTTGTCACCGATCAGCTGGTGGTGACGGTGGGCTATGACATCGAAAACCTCACCGACCCGGCCAGAAAAGCAAAGTACCACGGTGCGGTTGTGAAGGATCATTACGGACGCCAGATCCCCAAACACGCCCATGGCACCATCAATCTGGACGGACACACATCATCTACACGCAAAATAATGTGCGCTGCGGCAGAGTTGTTTGATTGCATTGTAGGCAAAAACCTTCTCATCCGAAGGCTGAATGTGGTGGCGAACCATGTCCTTCCGAAAGAGTCTGCGCCGGTGAAAAACGGGGGCTTTGAACAGCTCGACCTGTTTACCGACTATGCCGCACAACAGGCGCAGCAGGAACGGGAAAAGCAGGAATTGGAGCGGGAGCAGAAAATGCAGACGGCTATGCTGACCATCAAGAAGAAGTTCGGCAAGAATGCGATCCTCCGGGGAATGAATTTGGAAGAAGGGGCAACGGCCAAGGACAGGAACGGGCAGATTGGAGGGCATAGGGCGTGAAAATTGCCACATGGAATGTGGAGCGGCTCAGGCACAAAAAACAGCTCGACCAGATACAAGGCTTATGTGATGGCATCCATGCCGACATCCTTGTGCTGACCGAGACAGACAAGCGGCTGCATCCCGATTATGCCTTCTGCTGCGAGACCACATCATTGATGGGAGATAAGACCATTCCCTATGCCGTCACAGAAAATCGCGTCTCGCTTTACACCAACTATCCCGTTGTTCGGCTGCATCAAACCTATGATTCGCGTACCGCCCTCTGTGCTGAGCTAAAGACGGAAAAAGGGAATCTGCTGGTGTATGGGACAATCATAGGTACGCTGGGCAATCGTCATTCTTCCTTCATGGAACAACTGCACCGGCAGTGTGATGACATTCGCCGCCTGTCCGAATTGGGCGATGGGATATGTGTCTGCGGAGATTTTAACTGCTCCTTCTCGGATAACTACTGTTTCACACAGGCCGCAAGGACAACGCTTCTGGATTTGTTTCGTGATACAGGATTGACCCTTTTGACCGAAAGACAGACAGAGTGCATTGACCACATTGCCGTGTCAAGCAGTATGGTTACCACCAAACGGCCAGTTCTGGAAGAATGGAATGTGGACAAGCGTTTATCCGACCACAAGGGAATTGTGGTCACCTTTTGAGGGGGGCAAAAATCATGAAAACACAGTATGATGACATCATCCATCTGCCCCATCATGTCTCCAAAACAAGGCCGCAGATGTCCATGCTGGACAGAGCGGCACAGTTTTCCCCCTTCGCCGCTCTCACCGGCTACGAGGATGCCATCCAGGAAACCGGACGGCTGACAGATACAAAAGTGGAGATTGGGGAGGAAGTGCGGGAGGAGCTGGACCGGAAACAGCAGTACCTTCAGGACATCATAGCAGACCGACCGGAGATCACCATTACCTACTTCGTCCCGGATGAGAGGAAGGCCGGAGGCTCCTATACATCCCACACCGGCAGTCTGAAACGGATTGACTATTATGAGCGAGTATTTGTTCTGACCGATGGGACGAAAATCCCACTGGATGAGATCGCCGATATCGAGAGTGAATGCTTTCGAGGAATTTTGTGATTACTGCTTTCCCTGCGACCAAACCGAAGAAGAGTCCTCCTATATGGCTGGGAATTTCTGTTCTTTGGCACCAGTATCGATGCGGTGGAGACTACAAGGCATTCGGGCATCGGGGCGGATCGTGTTGTAAACTATTACTGCGGCAGCGCCAGGACAGCTCGACCATGAGGTCTTGCGTGAAGCCATCTGCACTGTTCGAGTCAGTGCGCCGCTGGATGCAGATTGAAAAAAACGATTGATTGGTGCGTGCTATCAAAAGCGCAGTCAATCAATACTGCCTTACCTGATACTCGATTTTTCTATCTTTGCTGAAAGTTATCCGCGTAAACAGTTCTTTAGAATTATACCTCGTTCTTTGGATTCTGTATGAATCAGGCCATCACCACTATACTATTCTTTAGAACAAAAGCGAGTTCTAAAGGAGGCGGTGGCAGGATGGATGCAAGAGCAGTTGGACAAAGAATCAAGGCTGCAAGGGAGAAAAAGAACATGACACAAGAAGATCTTGCCGCCTGCATTGACATTAGCCCGACCCATGTGAGCGTGATTGAACGCGGAACCAAGATTCCGAGGATGGACACTTTCGTAGCGATTGCAAATGTGCTTGGCGTATCTGCGGATGACCTTCTGGTGGATGTGGTGGATCGAGCGACTGCCGGAGTTGCTTCGGAGCTTTCTGCCGCCATCGAGGCGCTCCCTCACGAAGAAAGGATGCGGGTCTTAAAAGTAGTGTCTGTATTGGTAGATAGATGAGTGTGGAAGAGCTTTCGGCTCTTCCACGCTTTTTCTTTTTCCTCTGTCAAAATGTGAGTGATTTCGACATTCTTATGATGTTATACTTGCGCCAAAGAACAAGAGAAAAGTCTAAAGACGGAGGAATATCCATGAAAAACTTTGAAGAGATTATTGCGAAAATTGCCAGGGAGAACGGAACCACGCCAGAAAATGTACTCCGTGAAATGCAGTTGGCTATTGATCATGCTTACGATCACCATGACAAGGAGGCGCAAAAGTTATGGGATATGATGTCATTCAAAAGCGACAGACCGACACCGGAAGAGTTCATCTTTCAGGTGGCAATGATGCTGGATAAAAACGGATCATTACATTAAATTGGATGCTCTGACCATGTTGTAGCGGGTTTCCCTCTGCTATCTTCTCGGTGGCTTTATAGCCTTAGTCATTGAACAAGGCATCGTATTCCTTAATTCGATCTATCCAATCCAGTTCCCTTTGCCGCTTTGCATTATCATCTATGACAATCGCCTCGGGATAAACCTTCAGGATTGCCTCCTTCATCTTGCGCTGTTCCGCCTTTGTGGTAGGAATCCGTTTCTTGCCGCCATACCAGGTTTTCTTCAGCTTTTGCGTCACATCGAAGGCCGGCGCAGGAGCCTTTTTCTTTTTTCCAAACATCAATGCACCTCATCAATCCATGCTGCCATCGCCTTTGTTACCTCCAAACTCGCAGCCGTATTGATGACCGTGGCCATAGTACCATCGTCCATAGCGATACCCATAGTGGGGAGGGCAGTTGGCGCAGTCCCCGTTACAATGTCCGTTATGCTGGTGTCGTTCGCTGTGCCGGGAAACTGCATTGATTCCGGCAATCGCAGCGAATAGCGTTCCCCAAAAGCCCAATCGAGGTGCTGCGGATTCCTGATAAGATATGTCCTCGTAGATGGGCTCATTGTGAAGTTCCAGATGATGCTTTTTCGCAATCTTCAAATATGTATCGTCTGGGAGTACATCATACAACTCCTCAGCTTGATTGGCATCAAATGTCCCTTGGGCGGTCAGCGACATTTTTTCAATGAGGGATTCCGAAATTCCAAAATCGAGCCACTCCATGATTTGCTGCGGAGCGAACCGCACCTTGCCCTGTAACGATTTCTCAATCAGAGTCTCGATAGTTGCCTGGTCAAGATAATCCCTCAAAATATCAAGCTGCTCAGCGTCAAAGCATCCCGTGACTTTCATTACCATCGTTTTGAAGGTCTCTTCATCTGCGCAGTCAACCAACTCCATAATCGTTGCCGGTGCATATTGGTCGCTCGTAGCCTTTTTCAGAAGTGTCTGGAATACTTCATCATCCATGCAGCCGGTGAGGGTATCCAACGCTTCATCGGAAAGTGTTCCTTGGACGGAGGAAACGACACGCTTCATCGTCGCTGTATCCACGCAGCAATTCAAATCCTCAATATTCTCGACTTGAAAGGTGACACCGGCATCCAAGGCTCTGTTTATCAGCCGACTTGCGGCCTTTTCATCACACAATTCCATAGCTACTTCGGTGACTTCAGCCGGGGAGCCATAGGAGGTGAGGGCGGAAAGCCGTCGAATCTGTGTACTCGTCGCCCAGTCATAGAACTTTTCGTAATATTCATCCCAAGTCATTTCCGCACCTCACATTCTGATTATCGAATCTCCCAGACGAAAGTGGCTGTGTCGCTTACATCAATGTCATCCGGTTCGATGTCCATATCGGCCATGGCTCCCATCGGCATCGCCAAGCACTTTTCATCAAGCATATATTCAGTGCGTGAGACAACATTGAGTTCGCCCCAATTATAGTCGATGGCGAGCAGATCTCCCAGCGCCACATTCGAGGCTTCGCAAAGAATTTCCGCTTTTTCCCGTGCGTTGATCGTTGCGGATTTCAAAAGCTTCTTGTTGACCGCAGACGGGTCTTTTACTGTGAAGGCGATGGACAGCTCTGGTTTGGCAAGACATTTTGAGATTGCGGAAAGGGACTGCGCCAGCCGCCTTGTGTCGAAATCAAATTCAACTTTGAGCCGGTGATTGCAGATATATCCGTTGAATACGCTTTTATAGTTGCCGTTTCTGTCTTTTACTCGTTCATAGTCTGTGCGAACATTGAAATTCACGGTTTTTACAGACTTCTTCTTAAATCCGACAGATTCCAGCGCCTTGTTTAGATAGTCAATCTGGAGTGCGGCCTGTTCCATCGCTTTTTCGTAGTTCGTATCCTGCGCTTCAAGGCTCATGGAGATGACGATGTAATCCGGCGGAGTGGAGACTCTGCCAACTCCTTTTACGGTTATCGTCCTTGACATCATCACACCTCTTTTCTGTTTTCCTTGTCACGCTCTGCTTTCCACCGTTCAAATTTCTCAACATTCTTGGGGTCGGAATAGAACTCCCTGCAAGATTGCAGCAGTGTACGGCAGAGGGCTTTCATTTCATATTCTGGGATTTGGCTAAAATCAATCAGGGGTTGTTCTTCGCTCATCATGACACCACCTTACAGGGACTTCATCACATCCAGCAAGTGCTGATGATTGTTATCGTATTCAATAGAAGCTCTACTTCAAAATTCGCAAAAGTGCATCAACGATTTCGTCGATATCGCCTTCTGTATTGTTCTTTCCTAACGACAATCGTATTGTTCCCTTTGCCAGTTCTGGCTCCAGTTTAATCGCCTGCAACACATGGGATATTTGTGTTTCTCTGCTATTGCAGGCTGAACCAGTAGAGACACAGATTCCCATCAAATCCAATCGGTGCAAGAGGGCTTCACCACTGTAGCCGGGGAAAGAGAGACTGATGTTCCCGGGGATATGTGCTGCGCTCCCATTTCTGGAAAATCGTACATTCGCATCTGACAAGCCCATGATTAGTTTGGTTTCCAGCCGAGTTAAATGCTCCGCTGTATCTTTCAGTCCATCTACACATTTTTTTAATGCAGCCGCCATACCTACAATAGATGCGATATTCTCTGTGCCCGCCCTCATGTGGTTTTCCTGACTGCCGCCACTTGCGTATGGAGCCAGCGGCGTCCCTTTTCGGACATACAGGAAGCCGATACCTTTGGGACCATGGAATTTGTGGGCGGAAGCAGAAAGCATATCTACACCAAGATCGTTCACATCTATTTTGATATGTCCAACCGCCTGAACAGCATCGGTATGAAACATTGCGCCAACGGAATGAGCAATGGCAGCTAACGCTGGAATGTCCTGAATGGAGCCTATCTCGTTGTTGGCGGCCATAATAGAAACCAGCCGAGTATCCGGTGCAATGTGTTCTGACAGCGTTGCGGTATTTACTTTGCCGGTAGAATCTACCGGCAGATAAAAAACGGGATAGCCCATTCTTTCAATATCAGCGCACGGACGCAAAATCGCATGGTGCTCAATGGCTGATGTTATAAATCCGTGTTTTTCCGGGTCGAGAAATGCAGTTCCCTTTATTGCCCAGTTGTTGCTTTCCGTACCACCTGAAGTGAAAAATATTTCGTCAGGTTGAGCGCCAATACACTGGGCAATGATTTCCCTCGATTCCCGCAGAGCTTTTTTGGGCGCTCTCGCAAATGAATAGGGCTGCGAAGCGTTTCCGTATTCTTCTAAAAGATATGGTTGCATCGCCTCAAACGCATCAATATCCAGTTGTGTTGTGGCTGCATTATCCGCATAGATAAAACGCTTCACAATCCCACCTCATTCAAATAATTTACAGCCTTCCTCTTTGAACTCCTCGATTTTATCAAGCAATTCCTCAACAGTACACCCAAGATATTCGGCAAGGCAATCCATACAGTAGAAATTCTCCATGTCTTCGCCCAATAGTTTTTTGTTAATACCGATGGTGTTCTTGTTAAGATTATTTTTACCGCAGATGATACAATCAATTTTCATAAGGAATCTCCTTCAGCGAGAAAGAAGGCACATCCTTACCCTTGAACTCCACATCGAGAATCCCAAGCTGCCGTTTGATGATTTTACGCATACGGACAGCAGGACGAAGGCAATATTGCTGGAATCCCTTTGGATTGATGTCCCGTGCGCTCCGCACATTCGGGAACAACAGCTTCAAATATGCTGTTGCAATGCGCTTTACGGCCTCCGTGTCACGGGTATCTGCCCTATCAGGAACATCAATAATTTGATCAACAATCGCTCTATAACTCACATCATTGCGAAGCTCGTGCAAAATGGTGCAGAAGTATTCTGAATTTAACGCCCAGCCGGACAGCTTCAAATCATCATTCATTCTTGGTATATCCCAACCCTTGATGAAACCATGGATTCGGTCTACCAATGCACTTTCTTGAAATAGTGAGGGCAGCTCGGAGAACATATTCTGCCACTCATCCATATTATCCTGTGCGATGTTACCCAGGAAGATGATGCCTGCATCAGATTTCCCCTCGTAGCCACCGATGTTAAACTGTCCATACTCCATATATCCCTGCATGATAGAGCGCATTTCGTTCACATCGCCAAACTGCACCAACTTTACCTCATCTATTGCGATAAAGTCGTGGCCGGTAACAAAGCCGGGAGTCTTCCGAGCGGTATCATAAAACATTTTTGCCCGAGTTACCTTTCCGCCATCTGTTAGAAGACCATATTTACTCACATGGCCAAATACATAGGACTTGCCAGTTCCTTTGGGTGCAAGCTCTATCAGATTGAGGCGTTTCTCCACAAAGGGAAGAATGCGTGTCAGCATGGAAAGCTTTTGTTCCTCACTTTCATACCCGCCCGCATTGTAATCTATGGCCCCTAACAGCACATCAATCCACTCGGAAGTTGTAAATTCATTCCGAACATCCTTGTAATAATCAAGGTCAATAGTATAAGGGCAGAAATTTGTAAATCCAGTAAGGCGAATTTTCCCTGGAATTTTAGGCTTCGCAGTGTCATCCGGGGGTCGATAGCCGAGCTCGACCACACCCCAGACCTCCTGCCCACTGATAAGCTCTCCACGATACTGATCCCATGTAGACACATCAATCATGGTTTCTTTATTTGTCAAACCGAAGTCGGGCAATGAAAAGGTGATTTCTCCGGTTTTTATGCTTATATCGACAGAAATCTTGGTCAGGAGTTTGACACGCTCGTTATCGTTAATGATTCTATCTTTGATTCTGACCCATTCTTCTTTATTCGGAAGATAGGTGCGGATAAAATCCGTAAGTTCGTCTATGTCCAGATTACCTTCATCATCAGCAAACTTTTTGAGCAGCCAGTCTCTCAAAAACGATGGCAGACCTAACGCAGAAAAGAAGTTGCTTTTCTTCAAATCCTTGTAGACGACCATTTCATCGAAACAATCCCGAAGTTTTTCGGTCACGAGTATCCCTCCTTACAGAATGTTCTTTTCGCTGCCGCTTTCTTTTTTCACTCGAAGTGGCAGGCCAGTGGCAACAGGCATTCCACCGGCAAATACATCTACGCTGTATGTCTTGGCACGACGAATTTCAGTCATTTCCTCAACAACATAGAAATTATCAGCAGTCGGTTTTGCTTCGTAGGTATGACCGTCTATTACGACGCTGACATCCACCAACTTTTCCGTAGAAAATACTTTAATGGCAGCTTTCTTGCGGAAACTAACGAAAATTTCGGGGATACCCGTAAATGTTGCAGTTGAATCAATCGGCATTATTTTAACTTCAACGGCATCGTTAAGATACGAAATCTCGATAATCGGTACGGTAACTTCCTCCAATGTTGCGCCGCCATGAACCTCAACATTCGCTTTCCGGCTTCCCTTAAAACGGTCATAATTGGCAAGCGCCCAGAAATCTTCCGCATCCGTGGCACTGTCCGGCCTCTCATCGACCTCACTTTTCGGACAACATCTCCCAGAGTGCTTCCCGCTTGATTGCATTTCCCATAGATTTTCGGTTCCGTGAATTACAGCAAGCCGACTGGCACCATGGTCTGCAATTAAGATGGCCTTTTGATAGTCGCCGTTTGTGAGGTTTGTTTTGATTTTCTTCAGGAGTTCATCAATCAGCTCCAGTTCACGAATCAAATGAATCGGGAGCTTACGATCCTCTCGACTATAATCATAGCCTTCCTCACCGTGATGCTTGATTTTATCTATCTTATCAACAGAGATGATGGGGAATCGATCTGTGGATAGGACATCCCAAAATTCCTTGTTCCGACTGGTGATGGATGGAAGCTCACATCTGCACACAGTAACTTTCGCCATGAGTTTAAGTGCATGACATCTGGACATGATATAGCCAAGATACTCCACGCCCATTGCATCTGTAAAATAAGTCTGGGTATCCGTTACATCAATTCCTTCTATCACAGAACTGCGTGGCGGGAGAATTCTGTTATAATCCCGATCGACTGCTTGCTTTTCGACAAGTGTCATGAAGTCCGGGAAAATCTTATTGACAACCTTCTGATATTTGTACTCCTGGAAATAGTTATCAAGCAGTTCACTTTTGAAATGGTACGCTGTCAGATACGCCCGAAGATCAGGATAAATTCGCTCCAATATATCAAGAAGTTCTGCTCTCCCGAAGTCCTCACTGTATCTATCCAACAGCTTGAAAATAAGCTCCTTTTCCTGAAGGGTATTGTCTGTCAGGTAGCAGAGCGCATATTTCCCCTTGCTTTGGACTATCTTGCAAAATCCACTGACCTCATCAAGTGGGTTTTCAATGGAATTCAAAAGGTCTTTTCTTTGTCTATATTGGGAAATAAAGTCTTTGTCGGTCGGATCTTCCTCTAAGATAGTACGATACAAGCTGTGAATCAGCCCGGATGGGGAAGTAGCCGTTTCTATTGCCTTGTTGAAGTAGGAGTTGTTTCCCGCATGGAACAGTTTGAGCCCGATAAAGTACAACCAAAGCCATTTCTTGTTAGAAGCTTTTTGTTTGTAAGTAGAGATAACAATATCCAAATTGTTGACGCTCCCTATTTGGGCGGAAATCAACTGTTGCCAAGAAGAATATTTCCGAAACTCTGTCAAAGCATACTGCCAGTTCTCTTCATCTCCGTAACTTTCTGGCAGTACAGATGTCATTGCGTCCAAATGACACAATACTTCATAAGGATTCTTCAAATCTGAGATCGTATAGAGCGAAAACGGATACTGATCCTTGCTTTTTGCAGTCTCGATGTATAGAATCTCTGCTGCGGCTGATTCCACCGCCTTGGCCATGCCTCGAAGCCCTTTTACCAGCGCACTTGCGTCCGTAGGTTGAATGCCCTCTGCGGTAAAAATCAGCTTAGGACGAGCGGATGGTATCCCCTCTAAAACGCAAATTCTGCTATCAAGGCGCCTGTCATTTTTAATAAGGGTATGCAAGTATTCCACACATTGAAAGGTGAGGATAACTGCATGGCCCTCAGTGCTCATAGATAGAAGTTCTTTTAATTCTTGCACCAAGGCCTTTTCGCCTTTTAACTTGAGGAAGCTCGTGATCTCACTGACAAAAAAGTTGGTATTCTCATGAGCAAGGCGTTCAAGAATGTTGGGGATGACAGGGAATTCATCAGGTTTGCAAAACGCCGCATCAGAGGCACAAAGAAAGACATTTTGGGGCAATTGATAGTGGAGCATGATGGCTTCCAAATCTGCCTTGTTTTGAACATCTACGATAAGAGGCTCGACATTATCTTTCTTCAGATAGCGGTCAATTTTTTTAATGACTTCTTGGATGGTCATTTTGCACCTCCTCAGTTCCCTTTGATAATCTCCATGCCAACAACCATGTTATCCCGAATGAGGTCCTTTAGATACTTCTTCACATCAGCAATATCCATCTCATCGATCTTGGCGAGGGCACGTTCACAACCACCCTGGTTATATTTCGCCTCTGCCATTTGACGAAGCTTCTTTTCAATTTCGGGAAGGCCGAACCACTCAAACGGCTCTGCTGTGATGTGAGAGTCAAGGTAATCTTTCACTTCCTGAATATTTAGAAGCATAACCGCATAGTTTCCGATGATACTGTCTCTAAACGCTTTGTCCAAAGCGGCACTATCATCCAGAAGGTCAAAGAATTTTGCAGACGCAAAATATTCCATGGCACGGTCGATTGCCTGTTCATCCGCTTTGGCACGGTTGACAGCTCCAAATGCAGCTTTTGCTTTTGCAACCTCGTTGTCAGGGATAAGACACAGAATAGGCATCTTGTGTTTTTTCGACCAGTCACGAGGAGAGTCAGTCCCAGTTTTCTCTCTCCACAGTTTCTTTAACTGTGTGTTTTTCTGGCCTTCCTTATAGGCCCCAACCTTCGCTTCAACCTGATTCAGATAGTCTGCTTTTTCGTAGGTGAATGAGCCAGCAGGCATCGTGTCAAACACATCCTTGATTTCGTCTTCTGAAAGCCCATCAAGATAGTATCCGCACACACGGTTGAACAGATCAACCTGGTTGTTGTAGAAGTTGCGGAATGCGCTTCCGTTTGCCTGAACAAGTTCCAGGAAAGACTGCTTCTGGGAATCCAGCAGCGTTCCTGCTTTTTTCAGGTTATAGAGCATTCCGAGGAATGGCCCAAGTTCATCAAGATAATTTTTTGCAGCTGCATAGGAGATGCGAATATATCCGCACTTGTCACACCACTCCCGTATGGTCGCATCATAGGAGATGCTTTTGGAGATAATCTTATTGCTTTCTACAATGATTTGATACTCCAGAATAACCTCACGGATTTTCTGCTGTGCGGTTTCGACATTCCAAACCCAATTCGCCGCATCCGCATCAAACTTCCTGCGGAGAACATTGAGGTATTGACCGCCATCGCCAACTGTTTTAGCAAGAGAGACAAGCGTACCATTTTCAAAGGTTTCAAGGTAGGCAGCCATACCCTGGGTACACTTTTCCTTGGTCAAAATCGTTTGCAAATCTTTTGCGGCATCTGGATTGGAAAGGGCAAGATTTCCGATTGCCATGGCAATATCGCTATCGCTCTTCGCTGTACCCATGTTATTGCTGTTGGCAATTCCACAAAAAGAATCAATGATTTCGGACAACACGGAGGTTTCCGTCTGAAGCGATTCTTTGTCCAGAATATACTTCAAAGTCCAAATCGGGAAGGAGAATTCCTTCATCTTGTTGCGGATGCGTTCTCTGGTGTTTGGAACCGAAGTACACATATTAAGCGGAATCCCAAATGCCACAGAAGTAATTTCGTTAAAAGCCTTCTCTGCGGGGGTCATCGCAACGATATATTTATCCTTATAGCGAGGATTCGGCGTGATTTCAAGGCGAATAACTTCGTCAATCATTTCCTTGAGTTTGCCAACATTCAAAATGTCGTTGGTAAGCCCATCGCTCCAGCTATATGTCCCAGAGGCGTATTCCTTCAGCACAAAGCCCATAATAAATGCAGACAGATTACAGGGCATAAAACCATAAGGTGCCGCCTTCAAAACGTCATAGATTTGCTTGATAGATACACGGCCACCACCGTTCTGGAAGCCATCGTTTACAATTTCATCAACACACAGCTTGATTTTGGAAATCAAGAGATGAGGCTTGGAAAGCCAGTATTCGGGAACCTTCCATGCGCCGTCAAGAGCGATTTCCAACTTTGTGGCGGGACTGCCGGACAGGAAGGTACCAGCTGTTTTCTCATTGAATGCGCACTCAACACCTTGCTTCAAGCTGCTCGGTGTATACATATTGGCAATGACATTGTAAGAGCCCTCAAGGCAGGACACGAACTTTTTCTTGTTGATTTCTGCAAGAAGGCCGTACAGAGCGTCCAGCGTAGTAGCACGTTCCCCATCCGGCTTATCTGCGGTGTGAACCATAAACTCACCGCCTGCAATGCGGGTTTTCCATTTCTTCAGAGAATCTTTTGCATTGTTGGCATATTGAGTAACTAATGCAGGGTCTTTTCCTTGCTGGGACATAGATAACGCCATATCGTGACGATACACGCCATAGCCATCCGCACCAAACGGAGTACGGCTGGCATCAATGAAAATCATGTTGTAGGTGCCAGCAGCAAGGGCGTCATGTATTTTCTTGCCCAGAACCACACTTTCTGCATCATCTTTCGCAAAGCATACAACAGCAACGATCTTATTTGCATACTTTTCTTCCGTGTTGCGAAGCTGCTTGATTGTAGAATCAAAGTCGGAAGACGAAACATAGCGCAGTTCATAGCGAAGCTTCAAAGCTCCACCAAGGCTGATTGCATCCACGATACGAGTTCTGTCAGCAAGTTCCTCTGTGATAAAAGCCGAGGTGCTCTTGCGGTCGATCTGTTCCTCAAAAGGTGTTACATCAATTTCGTTTTCATGGTTGTAAGCAGCATACTGGAATTTTCCACCGCCAAGGGACTTGGAGAACAACACCTTTTCTCGAACAAGCTGATCCGCACATCTCGCTGCGGAGCCTTCCATATCAGTCCCTTCAAAAGCGTTGTCAAGGTTCTTTTCGTTGGGAATAAACAGCTCAACAGAGTCGCCGGCATATTGAGAAATTGCCTGCAACAGAAGAACCGTTTTGAGTACACGTTTTTGGTCAGAATCAAGGCGCTGATTCCCAGCACGATTGTAATAGTCCAGAATAGAGCGAATATCATGCGATAGATATTCTTTTCCCTTATCATAGAAGAATTCCCAAAGCATATCGACGGAAAGCAGCGGGTTGTCGTCCTCTGGCCCGAAATTGTCAATAAACCACTGGAACCCCTTGATTTCATCGCCACGGTCATTTTTAATAAAGTCAAACATACTGCGCTGGTTGGAATCAAACGCAGAGGAAATATGCTTGAGAAGCAGGGCGGCATAGGGATGTATCGGGAGAATATCGATCATCTCTTTGTCGGTGATCCGAGCCACCGACTTCACCAGCTTACGGGATGCCTGTGTTCTATCAGTCAGGTCGCCAAGGGCTACCTCCCAATCTGCCAAAACAACTTCGTCCTTATTCTTCTCCATGGCTGCACCCATGAGTTGGAATGCAATATTTTCAGGCAGGCTGATTAAACTGTGCGGACTGACAAAGCGTCCGTTCAGCTTGATGAAGTCCTGGTCGCGCTCATGGAACAGGCCCTGGGTCACATGGGTCACCAGCACAAAATAGAAGGGATCGGTTTCGCTGATTTCACAAAGCTCCTGAAATCCGGTGAGATTGCGGGCGTTGTTGTAGAAATATTCGGTAAACTCGTCCCACATAAAGACAATCGCCTTCAAACTGTTTGCCCGGATGACCTCACGAATCCAGTTGCCCAAATCGGTCACGCTCAGCGACAGAGCTTTTACCTGACGCTCATCGGCTACCTTGAAGATATTGTCCATAATCCTTGCCAGCGCCTCGCCGGAGAAGGTGTGCAACTTCTCAATCACCGTATCGGCGTCATCTCCGCCAAAGAGGTCAGAGTAAGTGCCAGTGATCAGTCCGTTGAAGTAGTTTTTGTTATCCTTGTCAGAGAGCCATGCAATGGTAGCATCCTTCAGCGCATTCCCGCCCTTGTTTTCAATTCCGGCATCAACAAGCGCCTTTTCAATGCTTTCCTGGATGGCAAAGACAAGATTATGGTCGCTGCGGATAGAAGCGGAACCATAGCGGTGAACGGTCAAGATACGACCGCTGGACTTCACGGCCTGGAAGCGGTTGTACAGGTCGTTGTCCATTTTATGTCTCTGGAAGTATTCACGGGTTTCTTCTTCGCTGGAATCCAGCAGCTTTTTGAGCGTGTGAACGGCATGGGATTTACCGGTTCCGTAGGCACCTTCCACCCATAGACAGAGCTTCTGCTTGCGCTCCAGGACGCTGACCGTGTTCTTCAGAAGTTTCACGAAGGTCTCGTGGGGGAAGAATTTTTTCCACACTTCCGGGTTCTTCGTGATGACCGCCTCGTTCACGGCGGGGAAATAATCCGGATCAATATTGAAATAATGACGGTATTTTTCCAACATCGGCATAGCATCTTCCTCCTTAGAACAGATTCAGCACATCCTGAGATGTCTTTTCGCTGTTGAGAGTGATATTATCCAGGTCCAGTGTAAAGCTGGCGTTGAGGAAATCTGGATAGTTGATAGTCAAACCATTCAAAATCTTTTCCATCTGATTGCGGTCAAGACCAAAAATCTCAGTAGGACTAACACCGTCACTTTCGAGGTCATGGTTTAAGAGGCGGGACAATGTAAACTGGTGGTAATCCCCGCAAGCCTCTGCAAATTTATATAAGCTGTAAAGAATGACAAGCGGATTCGGATTTTCCCAGGGGATGCGAACCACGCTATTCCAAAAACGCTTTCCGTTTTTTAGCGTGTAGTCACAGACACCCAGGCCGATTTCATTGCTTAATTGAGGAATAGAAATCAGGATGTTTTTATATGCGGAGACAATGTGTGAACGAGAATTTTTACTCATTGAGTCATCCAGCATTGCATAAATGGTATCAGGGGTGTGCGTTGTGGAAAAATCAATGTTTTTGACCCACCAATTAAACTCCGATGTGTATGTCAAATTGCAAAGAATCAATGCCCAAGCGTCGGAATTCTCTATTCCAATATTATCAATAACTTTACCAAAGGGTGCAAATTTAGATTTAGCAGTAACTTCGGCATCGTTCAAGAAGCTCTTGAGATTTTTAACCATGTTGGTTCCAAGGCTGTGAGGAGAAGTCCAAAATTCATCCTTTAATTTGAAATACGATCTAACCCAATCGAGTTCAATGCCCATATTTCCATACCTGTCAATGCTCCCCATTTTCTTTTCTCCTTTCGGCAATCGCAACGAGTTGGCTACTAAGCAACCATGGAATACATCGTGACATTTTTTGCATTTTACGCATCGGTCATCGATTGTTACATGGCCATCCTTCATAGAAATAAACCCATGCGGACAATTCGCCTCGCATACTCTACAGCCAATGCAATATGCGGTTTTTCTGAACACAGTCTTCAATTCTGACATAAAATAAATGTCTTTCTGGGTATTTTTCCCTATCACAACTGTAGCAGTTAGTCCGTTGGTATTTTCGGCAATCTCAATGTGATACAACTTATCTCTGCAAAGCACTTCGACATTACCATTCTCCAGAAAGGTTACATTGCCAATTGTTTTAATCCACTGCTTCCAATCAGTTTCTATACGGGATACTTGAATTGTAAGTACACCTTGTTCAAATGATTCATTTGTATAACTTTTGGCGAATGATAATTCTTTTCCACTTCTTCGTGCTTTCCATCCACCAATGTCCATAAACTCCTTGACGGCGCTCGGATTAGACAACTCTTTGGAGGTTGTTTCCAGAATAATGTTATTGAATGTTGTGGTTGTCCGATATCCCTCATCACTAAAGCTGTATGCTTGTTCCTTAAAATACATATTTTTCGATGTGGCTAACGGGCACACAAGACATCCTGCACGGCTATTTCCTTTTTTATAGGCATCATTTATCAAGAGTTGTCTCTCATAGATATAGGAAAACAATTCGGCGGAGTTCCATTCAAGGATTGGGTGGCAGCTATATTGTCCACGAACTTTCTCTCCGTGACTAATACCTTCGTATTCACTTCGAGAAGCACTTTCATCTCCTCGGATTCCTGTGAAGGCCATTCCCCTAAAATGAGGATTATTGGTATACTCTCTCAGTAAGATGATTTGAGGCGCAGTTTTATGCACACTACAACACCATCGCATCGTCTGCGCTGGCGGTCCAAATTCCCTCCATGTGACTTTCGGGTCGAAGTCAGACTTTGCTCTTAAAAATTCAATCTTTGCGTCTTTACAGTGCTGTTCAATCTCTTCGACTATTTTATATGTATCCGGGAATTCCATTCCCGTATCGCCAAATAGCACTTTGAATTTATTGTGCGGCAAAGCACGCTGCACCAGATCGAGGGCTACTACACTATCCTTGCCGCCACTGAACGCCACATAGAAGACATCGACCCGATCCATGTATTCAACATAAATGTTGTATATTTTCTTTATTGTTTCTGCGGCCAGTTTCTCCAACAAATCCCGGTTCTTTTCGACCATAGCGGGAATATCAACAAAGCGGAGAGGTTGTCCATCGGGCTCTGGCTCGTCCATAATCACAATTTCAGGTGGGGTATAAAGACTGCCGCCTTTGGTCTTGGCAACCTGCCGTCCCCGGTAGAAATAATTGTTGGCTTCCGCCCACATATAGGGGTAGGAGTCATTCTTTGCATAATTCCAATACCGGTCAAATCCAAGAATATCCAGTTCTTTGTAATACACCGGACGAGGTTCCTTACTGAAGGAAAGCGGTGAGCTGTTCAGCAGCAGTCCGCCCGTCTCGGCATCCCAGGTATATGAGTACATATTAGTCGGTGTCCTTCCTTTGCCTCTGTGCTTTTGCTCTGATAATGAGCGATTCTATTTCTGAGTATCTACGGCGGGCAAGATATCCATTGTCACTCAGATATTGAAGCACGGGGGCTTTTTTCATCTCTATTTGATTGTTGTTGGCCAGCAGGTCAATGATCAAGTCATCAAAGCTGCCGATGCCTGCGGAACGCTTCACAATTGCACCGGCGCATTCAGTTCCATTAAAGCTGCTATGTAGGAGCAGATATTTCTGACTGTAACTTGCCACATAATGTTCCAACAAGAAGCTGTTCCAGGGAAATCCCACATAGGGGAGTGCGCCAAAGTTCGTTACTTCCGGCAAGGGAATATACTTTTCCGTACAGATTCGGTCCAGCACCTCATCTATGTCAGCAACGGGGAACTGGGCCGCTGCTTTCGATACAAATTGATCCCGGCTGATTCTCAGGCTGTTTTCGTAAACGGTATCAAAGTATATGGTCGTAGCGAGGCTATCCGCCAATCCCTGAAGCTCAGACAGCGTGAAACTATCATGACTTCTTGCATATTTTGCAAACACATCCACCATCGAGATTTCCTGACCCGAGCGGCTGATGATATTTCCTTTGAACGAAAATTTATCACCTAATTTTGCCTTTAGTGCATCCCGGAACCCATACACGGAGAGGGTGTGATTTTCCTCTATGATATAGGGATATTTTGCCCGGATTGCATCATAAAGCTCATTACCACCAATGAAATCCCTTTCGTCAATGGTCCTCTGGATGATTTCAGCAATTCCATCCAATTCTTCATCAGACAAATGGACAATACTTTCGTGGAAGTATTCGCTGCGGCCATTGTTGACGAATTCAACATTGCTGGCAAGGATCAACTTTATTTTACTCTGTGGAAGATGCGGCAGTGCAGCAAAAAGCTCATCATAAGTCGCCGGTCTTCCAAAGTTTTGCAAGCAAGAGCGAACTTCCGATAGCGGGTCCATGCTGACATCGGGCGTTTTCGATATAAAACTTCTGTTGATGAAAAATCTTCCGTTTCCGATAGAGGTCAAGTACGCTTTCAGCATATCGGCATCGTGAATATGGTAGTCCAAGAACACATCAGAAAATTCGGCAAAAATCGCTTGATAATAAATAGCTGCTTTCCCGTCTGCAAAGGCGCTCTCGATGTAATCCAGCAGTTCTTCCTTTCGATCTTCGCTCAACATGACATCTGGGAGAAAGGCTTTCCCCTCGTAAAGAATGCATAGTTGCTTGATTTTGTTGCTGATGTCATCATCAGAGTCAGTCAGCTCTGTGGCATGGGTTGCTGTGTAATACCTCTTAAATTTGCGTATCTCAAGAGGCGAATCCATACGGAATCCCTTCATGAAATATTCTCTGAGCACTTGCTCATAACCTTCATTCCTGTAAGGACTCGCAGAATCTATGTCCGCTTTTGTAGGAACAGTCTGTTGCGGCTCAGCCCCAATGAACATAAGAAACTTCTGCAAAGCCGCTCGGAAGCGATTATGCTGCCTCGCATTGTAACTCAAAAAATCCGCATCGTTTAAGAGTAAGCGAATCGTTTCCTGCGCAGCTTGCCGATCAGAAGTGTAAAGTTGCCAAGAAGGCAGTTGGTGTTCTCTTGCAAACACCTCACAATTATTTATTGCCGAAGAATAACTCCGACTGGTAGCATCGGCCATTTTCAGTGTTTCCGACAGGTATCGAGAAAAACTTCTGCTGTTTATCTCATCCGACTGTTCACTCGCAACAGATTTTGACATTGTATCGTTTGCGATATTATGTGTGTGTTGTGGCTGAAATGTCTGAGTGGCGGTGTTGGATTCCTCAACTGCTGTTTCCTCAATGCCAATACGAGAATAGAGCCCTTCTTTTATGTAGTTGTAGTAATATCGCCCTGCAGCAACAATTTTATTGATCTGCTTTCTGCGGGTTATTCTGAAGAATTTATTTTGTTCAATTGTGCGCTGAACTTTCTTTATGGTTTCGATGTCTGTTGTCTGGAACAACGGTTTTTGCAGGACTTTTATTTTCAAGCAAAAGGTTTCGATTTCAGAATAACAAATATAAAAGTCAGAAAGCTGGGCAGGAGACACTTGTTCGGCAAGATACCGCATGAAATCATCTTTAACGGTTTTTCCATCGATTATCATTGCTCTTGCCTCCTTCAGTAATTTTTGATACTCGTCATGGGAGTCATGATACAAACTTGCAACCCCTGTAAAAAGTCTGGTAGCCGGTTTGAAAACTGTGCGTCCCAAATATGCTGACTCCATGCTTTTCATTTGAAATGAGATTCCGTTTGTATTACGATACACCGCATCAATTTCTATGCCCCGATGAACTGCCATTGCTCTTAAATCGTGAGATACTGCCTTAACTGCGTCTGAGCGTGTGAGCTCGCCTTTCATAGAGGCAAGGATCCCTTCTAACAGGATAGCGGCTTCATATTTATCCCAGGACGGTTGCCTCTCTGCCATATACAACTACTCCTTTGAAGATGTTTGCGTGTTTGAACTATTTTTTGATTCTTTTACATATTCCATAATATCGCCGAAATCACAGTCGAGGGTCTCACATATACGGCCCAAAATAGCGAGATTTACCGTTTCATCTCGCCGTAGCTTTGTCATTGTATTCGGCGCAATATCTGCGGCTTTTCTCAAATCCGCTTTGCTCATTTTCTTATCTACAAGTAACTTCCACATACGGTTATAAGAAAGCGCCATGTACTCTCTCCTTCTTCCAGATAATACAGATATTTTGTAAGGTGATTCTCAAAGAACGGGCCTTAATGCACACTTGACTTATATTTTACCGCTAATCTCTATTATCTTCAAGAGCGTATCGCAATTTTATGCGAACGCACAATCTCTCCGGCAGAAGAAAAGCAGGGACTTGCCGGGAGCGCATTGCCGACAAGTCCCCGCCGTTCTTCCGTTAGTTTCTTTCTCTGCATTAAATCTCAGTTAGAGTGAGTCCTTCTGGGCGGTTCACAATGAACCGCCCCTGGGTCCAGCACATGAGCGCAGCCTCCCCTTGGTGGAAGGTTTTAAAAATTCGATTCCTTCAAAAGTGGTTTGTACAACTTTTTGGTACAAACCACTTTCTCTTTATTTTACAGTATAGAGATTGGAGGTACTGCTGCCGTTGGGACGGTATCGGGGGGCTTTGACCAGATATCCGGCTTTTTCCAAATCGGATACAGCCCGCTTGACCGTGGAGCGGGACAGCTTCATGTCCGAGGCGATGGTCTTGATGCCGGGCCAGCACTTGCCCTCAGCGTCTGACCGATCCCGCAGGTACATATAAACTGCCCTTGCTCTGGAGGGCAGTTCGGTGTCGGCGTAGATGGTTCCAAAGTAGCTCATGTGTTTTCTTCCTCCATGGATTTGATACTTTTACCCCGCTTTCGGGTTCTCTCCTGTACTGGTTCATGCGCCATACCGCCGTGTCCGGACACCGCATAGCCCCGGTGTTCCGCTGCTTCCTCTGCCTTGGCAGACTTCGGAAGATTCCGTTCCAGATCCACACGATTGGCATAGGCCACCGCTCGGTTTGCCCGCTCCGGCACAGTGTACGGCTCCCCGAAGGTGATGCCCCAGTTCAGGAAGAGCTGGAGCCGGGTCCGCATGGGATGGGTACCGGTTTTCATGACAATGAAGCTGCCCTTGGGGATGGATTTCAGCTCGTCAGGGGTGAGTAGTGCCCGTTCCATCATCTGCAGGCTCTGGCTGGGATCGTTCTTCCCTCGGCTCACCGAGCCGGAGAGGACGGTGCGGCTGCCCAGGGCTTTGGACAGGACTTCCGCAGTCTGGCTGTTGGGGGCGAAACCGCCGAAGATGGTGTCCTGGCAGTTGTCCTGAATGATTTCGCAGCCTTCCTTGCCGTAGTTTTTCTCCAGCTGCGCCAACGACTGGATGATGGGTACCAGCGTCAGCCGGCGAGATCGACCGGCGGAGAACAGGGGCAGAATATCAAAGGGCGGCATGGTTCCAAACTCGTCGCAGAACAGCACCACCCGGTTTTTCAGCTTGCCGCCGTTCTCATCGGCCACGGCAAACAGCTCCCGGCTGAGATTCTGAATCATCAGACCGGCCATAAAGTTCTTGGTGGTGTCCTCCTCCGGCAGGATCAGGAAGATGGCGGACCTCTCCGACGCAAACTTCTCGGCGTCGATGGCGCTGTCAAAGCACAGGATCTGCTCCAGTTCGCTGTCCAAGAAGGCATTCAGCCGGGACAGGACCGTGGACATGACGGAGGCCATGGCCTGCTCGGCGCTGTTGAGGGCGGCTCCGGCGAACCACCGCGCCTTGTGGTCCGGAGGCAGCTTGCCCATCAGAAGCTGGAAGTGGCTCTTGCCCTTGACGCCACTGGGTTCCAGAAGATCCTGCACCAGCTTGAACACGGAGACGATGTGTCGGCGCTCCTGGGGATGGTCTTCGTCGGGCGGCAGGAACTCAGCCAGCATCAGGATGACAGAGGTGAGCAGACCTTCGGCGGCATCGTAGAAGAAGGCGTTTTGCCCACGGTTGCTGTCATCGCCGTCCGGGTTGACAATGGTCTTGGACAGGATCTTGGCGTATTTTTCTGCTTTTGCGCGGGCCGCCAGATTCCCCGGCTCCTTTCGGGCGATATCCATGTACCGGTTGACCAGCGTCAGCAGATTGTTGCCATCCGAGCGGGTGGGATTACGCAGGTCGATAACAGAGATATTGTACCCATAGCACTCCTTGGCGATGGTTCCGTAATTCCGGGCAAGGTCGCCCTTGCTGTCCAGCGCCAGCCAGCTCATGCCGCTGGCACAGGCATATTCCAGATTGGGATAGAGGAAATAGGCTGTCTTGCCGATGCCGGAAGCGCCGATCATGAGGCAGTGGATATCGTCGCTGTCCACCAGAGCGGTAAGCTCGCCCTTCTTGCCCTTGCACCCCAGCACCAGCCCCTGCTCCGCGGGGCGGTTGTGGCCGCTGCGCCAGTCCCTGACCCGGAACGGGACATGGGCATAGATCTTTTTGATCTCCTTTGCGGTGGCCCACCTCGCGGTACCGTGCTGTCCGTCGCCCACCGTCCTGGACTTGATGCCGCTCAGGGTGTAGCAGTGGGACAGCGCAGCAAGTCCTCCGATGACAAGAAACATTCCGGCGCCGGCCAGAATCAGGAGAGCCACCTTTGACTCCTTGAGCTGCTCCAACAGAGTTATCCAAAACTCTGGCATAATGTGTTCACCTCGCATTTCTGTTCTCTGACTGTAGTCAAGTCATCGTTCCAGTCCTTGTTCTCCGGAACGAGCCGTTCCACGGTGTAGTCCGCTTCCAGCTGGGCCATCATGCGCTGGTTGGCCAGGTGGCCAGCCTCGTCGTTGTCCAGACAAAGCAGCACGGTGTGAATCTGGGGCATCCGCTCCAGCATCTTCGCCACCGGCTGGATGGAGGTGCCGCAGCAGGCCACATAGCTGTGGCGCTGCCAGTCCTCCGGATGGAGCGTGATGTAGGAGAGCATATCGATGGGCGCCTCGAACACATAGAGGCTTTCGTCTGTTCCCATATGGTGAAAACTGTAGCGGGGATTGCAGCCCTCCACATTGAGCCGGAAGGCTTTTCCGTAGCTGTTGGTACTCCGTTTGTGGGCGTGACGCGGGACGCCTTCCTCATCTGTGCCCACAAATACTGCATTGTGGTATTTCGCATCTTCGTACAGGAGCCTTTCCCTGGCGAAGTGGGCTACCACACTTCGGTCAATGTTCCGATGCTTCACCAGATAGGCATAGACCCTGCGCATATCGGAGTGGACCGGCGGCAGGACAAAGGGCTTTGGCGGCTCCACCACCCGCTCTGCGGCAGAGGGGTAGATGGTACCCACTTCTCCGCCCAGCAGCATGGTCACCGCTTCGGGATAGCTGAGGTTGTAGAAGCGCTGCACAAAGCTGACGGCGTGACCGCCCCTCTCCTCGGCATGGTCGTACCACTCGTTTCCGCGGACGGTGACGCTGTGGTCCTTGGCCAGCCGTTTCTCTCTGCCGGACGGAATCAGCTTCTCGCCACGGAACCGGAGGAACTCCTCCAAGTCCACAGCGGCGGCACGCTGCCTTTGCTCTTCTGTAAAGTGAATATAGGTTGACATGGTTCCCTCCTGTTACATGGTCTGCTGATACGACACCTGCTCCTCGTGATCGTCTGCCTTGTGGCCTATGGCCATACGTTTCTCCATCAGGCGTGTGCGCCGTTTGGAGTCAATGCGGATTCCGGCCGGGTTATGAGGCGGTACAGAATTATCCCGGAAGATCCGGCTCATGTGATGGAGCAGCTTGGTTGCCGCCAGCATCACGGACGGATCACGGAACTGGTCGAAGCGGTCGAGGAAGAATTGAGCGTACTGGTTGCCCTGGGCGGCTGAGCGTGTGAACCACTCCCTGGCCTGCTCCCGATCCTGCTCCACATCCCGGCCCAGGAGATACAGCTTGCCCAGGGTATATTGGGCAAAGGAATTTCCCTGTTCGGCGGCAGCGGTCAGGTACTCCAGAGCTTTTCTCACATCCTTCTTTACAGACTCGCCGGCGAGGTAGAGCTTTCCCAAACGATATTGGGCAAACTGGTTTCCATGCCCGGCAGCCTTATCCAGCCAGCGCAATGCCTCCGCTGTGCGTTTCTGAGAAAGGAGCAGTTTCCCAAGGGCGTATTCCGAGAAGTCATTTCCGGCCTCTGCGGACAATCGAAACCACCGCTCGGCTTTTTCATGATCCCGCATGGTGGAGAGGTCGTCCCGGTAGAACTTACCCAGCTGGTGGGCTGCCACCGTATATCCCTCTGCCCAGAGCTGCTCCAGCTCCCGAACCGCTTCCGCGTGTTCCTCATCCAGCGCATAGACATCCTGCAGCACGGATTTGGCGGCACGGTAGCGCTGTGCCTGATCGTATACGCTGGTGGATCGATGTTCCTCCTGTGCTTCCTCCGGCTCAGGCTCGTCCTGCAGTGCTTCATCTTCAAAAGTTGGGAGGCCGAGACGGATGTTCTCGGCCTCCCGGATGATGTCGTTCTTGATTCTGCGAAACTCCCTCTGCTGGGAGAGCGGGAGATGCTCCCGTGGTGTGCGGCTGCCGTAGCACTCGTTCAGCTCGTCCCGGATCTGATTCCAGATTTCGTAGCACTGCGCTACTTCCGGCTGTCGGGACAGCTCATCCACGATGGTGTCCACCAACGCTTTCAGTGGCTTTTTCAAATAGCCATACTGCTTTTTCCCGGTGGTGGTTTCCAGAGCCTGCACCAGCTGGCGCATCTGCTCCTCGATGACGGGGTTGTCGCAGAGCTGGTGATTCATCCTGTGGATCAGCTCCCGCATGGTGTCCTGGGCTGTCTCGACCAGATCTTTGTAGGCTACATCCTTCCGCTCGTAGATCTGATTCATCTCATCCCGGAAGATAGTGTTGGTCAGCTTGGAGCGCATGGCCGCAATGCCTTCTCTGGTCAGGAAGCCCTCCTTGGGATTGTCCGACCAGACCATCATGTGGATATGGGGGTGATGTCCCTCATTGTGGAAGGCTGCGTACCAGCGGAAGTGATCCACCGGTATCCGCATAGCCCTGGCCAGATCCTGTGTGTGCATCATGAGCAGAGTGCGCCACGCATCCGCGTTGTCGTATTCCAGGCGGGCGGCATCTTCCCGGCGCAGGGAGTAGATGATGGTCCACACATTTCCTTCATGGGCCTCCAGCTCGGACATGGCTGCATTCAGGTCAACTGCCGGAGCGGAGCTGAACAGGCCGTGTGCGCCGTGACGCTCCACACGAGGACGGGTGGCAATGTAGGACATGTATCCGCTCTCTGAGTTCATCTCATGAAGGTTTGCATCCAGCGCCATGGTGATGAATGCGGAGGCAGTTCCAAGCGTTGGGGTCTTGCAGTAGTCCTCGTACTCGAACAGCTCCGCAGCATCGGGAAAGTCATGGAGCAGCTTTTGGATCAGCTCCCGCTGGCCTTTGGTAACCGGACCGTTTCCGGACAGCTTCTCCACGCCTTCACGGGTGGCGATGTACTTCATGTACCCGCCGGCCTTGTCCGATTGGATATAGCCGCTTTTCTGTACGAGCTTTGCCATGGGTTACACCGACTTCTGGAAGTCCAGTGCGTCCTTGAAGGAGATGCGCCCGTTGGTGCGCTTCATATCCCGGATGGCTTTTCCGCGCAGGCGCTGGTATTCGCCTTCGTCGATGTCGGTGTCGTAAGCGATGATCTGTCCCAGCACATGGAGATCCACGCCCTGCTTGAACAGGAGCGAGCCCATGCGCCCGGTATAGTAATCCAGTGTGCCGGTCATCATGGCAGAGAGTGCTTCGGGCAGAAAGGCGCCGGCGTTCTTGGTATGCAGATAGCCAAGATAGAATTCCACTGCTTTTTCGATGAACTCACTTTGGGTTCTACAGTTATCTGACCGATAGGTGTCCTCAATCTGCTCCTTCACAGATGGGGTCATCCATACAGTTACCTTCTGTTTTCCTTTTACCATAGTACCTCCTTGTTTGTTGGAACCGCTGTAAAACCCTTGGTACAGCGGCGTTCTCGTAAAATGGAGCGTTCCTGCTGCTGTTTAGGCTCAAAAGGAACGGCCTATCCAAAAGCCTGAAACTGCCCGCACTGCGGGCAGTTGTGAATGGCTCGGCGCACAAGGAGCGTCGGGCCTTTCTCCTGCTTGCCTTTCGTCGGCCTCCACCTCCCTCGAAAAGCGGCACAAACCCCGCCTGTTTCCCCAGGGCGGGGTACTCGGTCGGTCAGCCGCTGAAAGCCGCACACAGCGGCCCACAGGGGGCAACACGGCGCTACATCTGCATCTCCGGGGATGCCGGACTCTGCTCCGACAGATAGTTCGCACTGCACTCCTCCAGACTTTGGCCCCAGTACTCCTGACAGTAGGTGTTCATCCTGGGGAGGAGCAGGGCCTGTTCCTCGGCGCTGAGGCGATACTTGAACGCCTCCTCATCGCCGTTGCCCCGCTGCAGATACACCTCCAGCGTGTCACAGACACGGCGGGCATCCAGATCGTAGTTGGCATAGATGTTCAGCCAGTCATCGTTCTCGGTGGTACAGACGTTGGTTCCGAACACCTCGTCCGCATGGAACGATACTTCCATGTAGAACTCCAGCAGGTTGTCGTTCTGAATAATATCCTCCGCAAAGGAGATGTCCTCTGCGTGGAGCGTCCGGATACCGGTGAGATACTGGGGCTCCGTTTCGTATGTGATCTCTTTTCCCTGCAGACGATCCAGGAAGGTGCGCCACTGTTCGTCCGGTGACGCGGCGCTTTTCTTCGTGGCGAAGTAGACGGCGGTGCTGACATCCTGAATGCGGAATCGCTTCCAGCCGTCCATGATGTTGAGGGCATCGAGGTAGCCGCTGTCCAGGTCAATGTCGAATGCACCGACCACTCTGCCGGTGTTATCCAGCCGCTCCGACACATATGTTTCGAACTGCTCACGGGACAGTTTCTCTCCACGGGGAAACATTTCAGTGAAGTGTGCGGGGGCGTCGCCGTCTGCCTTGCGGATATAGCTGCGAAGGCGTCGGGCAGTTTGCAGGAACTCCATATGTTCTTCCGTCAGGAAGTAGTCGGCACTGCCGCCCTCCGTGACATGGAAAACGGCGAAGCGCCGTGTGGCCTCCCGAGCCTCCTTCTCCGCCTGCTGCTCTGCCCAGAGCTCGTGGCTGATGCGCTCGTACTCCCGCTGAGGAAGCTGGTTGCACATTTCATCAAGGACATTCTCCAGATGCTCCTCCAGCGTTTCATCTTTCAGATGCTTGCTGAGGGCGTCGTACCAACGCTCGTCAATCCAGAGGGTGATGTCTTTGCTGTTCACTGCGACGCCTCCACTTCTTCTGCGGGTTTGGGCGTGACAGGCTTCGGGCTGCGGCGGGACTTGTTCGGAGCAGCGGCGTTTACATCGCTCTCGTCGATGTATTCACGCACCGGAGCGGGCACATATTTTTCATAGAGTTTCACCAGCGCATCCGTCATCTCACGGTCCAGGTCAAGCTCCTTCTTGCCCATGTAGCGTTTGAGCGCCGAGAGCTTCTCCTCATCGAAGGTGATGGTCAGGTTCACTTGTTTCATTGGCACTTCCTTTCTCAGTTGTAGTTGATGTATTCGATCTCCAGCCAGTGGGTCCAGCCGCGGCCTTCCAGCTTGGTCTTGACCACACCGTACTTGGTGCCCATGGCCTCGATGACCTCGCCGTTTCCGATGTAGACGCCGATGTGTCCGTCGTGCCAGACGGCAAGGCCGGGAGTATCCGGCATGGTATCAATGGGACCGGACACCGATGCGGAGTAGTACATCTGGTTTGCTCCCAGGTCGGGCATGCCGTTGGTGGCATAGTCAATGGTGAGGGTTTCGGGATTCAGCCAGCCATAGCCTTTGATGAGACCGACGCAGTCCGTTGTCCGTCCTCCCAGCCAGTTGGCCCGGATGAAGTCTGCGTAGGTACCAACGCCATCCGGATACTGCTCCAACTTATAGGCGAAGAGCGAATCGGTGAGGACACTGCCGTAGGTTCCCCAGACATAACCCCAGCCGGACTCCCAGGCATGGATGGCGTAGGTCACAAGGTCAGCGGCATTCTTGGTGGTGGGATCGGTGAAGGTGGAGATGTCCAGCTCAATGCTGCTCCCATCCCCTCGGAGATACTCGCCGCTGTAGCTGCCGCCACCCACGGCACCGGCTATCATGGTATAGATGTGGTCGATGTTGCTTTTGTCATCCTCCGTGATTGCTCTGCCCAGATGGGCTTCCAGATTGGCGTATGCTTGGTACAGCGAGATCGGCACCGCGACGGTATATTCTTCTTCCTCTGTACTGGTAGTCCCGTCCTCCAGAGTCACTTCCACGGTTCGGGTTCGGGTTTCGGTGGTGTAGAAGCACCCCACGAAGCTGTTCGCCGCCCGTGTGGACGGGGCGTCCTCCCCAAAGCAGAGGGCATAAAAAACAGCCTTGACACGGATGGGGTCAAGGCTGTTGCCGCTGTCCATCTGCCCATTGGCAGAGGACACCGCCGAGTCCAGAAGAGAAAAGGCCGAGCGCATCTCCTCAATGTGATACCGGAACTCCGCAGGGACTTCGGCGGAGAACTCGCCTCCATAGAAGCACGCCTCCACCGAATAGTTGTTGTGTTCTGAACCGCCGGAACCAATGGCGCAGAGCAGGGCGATCAAAAGAATGACCGGTGAAAAGACTGCCACCAGAATCCAGCCCACACCTTTTCGGGTCTTTTCATTGGTGAGGAGCATGGCGGCGGCTTTTGCGATTGCCGCAGGCACAGCCATCAGCGACCACCTGCCGATCCGAAGAGTTTCTCCTTGTAGGACGGAGCATGAACCTCCAGCAGGTATCGCTCATTGCCGCACTTATACAGGCAGACGCCCCTCTGAGGAAACTTGATGAGGTTGTATTCCGACTCCTCCAGCTGAAGCATATCCATGTAGGATCGCTTGTCGATGGAGCCGGCGTTGAACAGGAACTGGTGGGGCGGGATGCTGAACAGGGGCTTTGTCATCTCACGGACGCCTTCCTGGTCAAAGTCCTCCAGATTCTGACTGGCCAGAAGCATGGCGGATTCTTTCTTTCGCACACGCTTCAGGCAGTTGCGGATGTACTCGATAGCAGTGGGGTTGGACAGCCAGATATACAGCTCGTCCAGAGCCGCCACGGTATTGCCCACGGTCAGAAGCTTGTCGGACATGAAGGACAGCACATTGAAGAGCATGGCGTTGCGGACATTCTTGGCGGCACTGAGCATCCTTTTCACGCCGAACACCAGAAAGCGGCTGGAGGTGATGTTGGTGTGTCCGTTGAAGAACTGGGCGTCGGCCCCCTTGCACATGGAGTGCAGGCCAAGCAGCACCTCCTGCAGGAGCTTTTCAGTATAGAGCTGGTGCTGACCGGCATCGTAGTTTTTGAATTCCTGCTCGATGAGGTCGTACAGATCGGAGAGAATGGGATAGTCCTCCGGACGCATCCGGCTGAAGTTGGTGCGCTCGGTGATGCCAAACTTCTGATACAGCTTGGACAGCATGATCTCAATGGTATCGATATGCGCGTCGCTGAAATCCTTATAGGCCCGGAAGAAGTCCTTCAGGAAGGAGATGTGCTGGGCCAGCAGGGTGCTTTTGCGAAAGGCCTCCGGCGCGTCGGTGGCATTGGGATCGCCGCCGTCATCCCAGCACTTGGGTTCCAGCACATTGATGATGTACTGTCCGGCCATGAGGTCGGCGAAGCAGCCGCCCACCGCCTCGCACATCTCCTGCTGTTCGTGTTCGGCGTCCAGGGAAATGATGGACTTGCCGGACTCCAACAGGTTCAGGATAAGCAGCTTCATGAGGTAGGATTTGCCCTGACCGGAGTTGCCCAGGATCAGGATGTTGGCGGAGGTCTTATCCTCGTCCCGCTGGTCGAAGTCCACCAGAATGTTGCTGCCGTATTTGTCTTTGCCAATGTAGAAGCCCTTGGGGTCCAGTTTGCCGGAGTAGTTGAAGGGATAGAGATTTGCCACGCTGGAGGCGGGCAGCACCCGTTCAAACTGGACGCCGAAGGCATTGTGACCGCTGGGATTGACACAGCGGAAGCCCTGCTGCTGGCGGAGCAGGAGCTTGTCGACATTCAGCTTGCTCCGTACCAGCTCCGTCAGCACATCGGTCTGGAGCAGCTTGAGGGTGTTGTAGTCCGAGGCGGTCAGCTCGATATAGACCGCACAGTGGAGCAGCGGCTCACGGTTGCGGTGCATGGCGGCCACCAGGGTCGCCACATCCTGCAGGTTGCTCTCGGCGGTGACCGTCTGCTGCAGGTCATTGGTGTTGGAACTGTTCATGCGGTTTTTGTTGGCTGCGTTCTGGATGATTCGCTTTTCCTCTGCGGGCGTGACCTGCCGGGTGTAGATCCGCAGGGTGATGCCGTCCTTTTCTCCCAGGTGGCGGAGGATGGCCTGCTCGTCCGTGCTGGTGGGGTATTCCCGAAGGGCCCAGACGCAGCGGTAGGTGTTGCCGCAGATGAAGTGGTCCGGCATGAAGCTGACCACTGAGGGAGCGATCATGTCCAGGAAGGACTTGATGTTCGCCTCCTCACGGCCCTGAGGTGCGGGGTTTACTCGTTTCTTTGCCATGGAATTCCTCCCTTTATTCGCCCACAATGACCCAGCGGTCACCGTCGTAGTCCTCGTACTGCTCGGTGGTCACATTCTGCTCGAAGTAGACGCCCAGCATCCGTTTGAGATCCTGCTCGGCGGCCCGGCGGGTGGTGAATCCGTTGTCATTGATGCTCTGCTCGATGCGGCTGAGGTACGGAAACACATCCGTATCCTTTTCCTTCCGCAGCCGGATGATGATATAAAACTCCCGGCTGGAGGCCATCAGCACCTGAATGCGGTCCAGGTGTGTGCTGTCCTGCTCCAGAAGCCTGCGTATGGCAGGGAGCTCCTCGCAGGTCTGCCGTTCCTGATAGAAGGTCTTGTTCCGTTCAAAGGACTCCTTGGAGTTGAGCGCCAGCATCTCGATCTCGGCCTGTCCCTTGACCACATTCAGCAGAGCGTAGATTCTGGCGCTGATGCTGGAGTCCGGCAGGACGCTGATGTTGGTGGGCTTGATGATGAAGAATACCAGGTCGCCCATGCGGGTGGCGATGCAGTAGTCTTTGACGCTGTCGATCCCCATGAGCTGCCGGGTAGACTGGGCCGACTTATCTTTTTTCTTTCTGCTCATACTGTGATCCCTCCTTTGGAAAAGAGCGCCGGAAACAGGCCGGTGCAGCGGATGGTGACGCGGCAGGTCACCGTCTTGGGGTGCTGGCGGAACCAGTATTTTGCCCGGACATTTCTCGCACCATCGCAGCGGGAGCTTTCACACAGGCGTCCGCCCACATAGCTTTTCAGAAGGGCCCGCAGACTGCGGAAGCCGTGATAATATCTGCCGTCCTCACTGCGGCAGCACCACTTGTTTTGGGACTCGTGCCAGAAATACGCATTGTCACACTCCCAGCGTCTGCGTTTCCGGCTCCACCGAAGGGTCAGCGAAGCAGACAGATCTTTTTCTTCGTATCCTTCGGTTTCCTCAAAAGAGAAAGGAGGCGCCGTACCGAACATGGTTTCGTCATAGCTCATATCACATTCTCCATTCATAAAATTGCTGTCTGGTGATCAGGAAGGCCACCGCATACCGGATAAAGTCCAGAATGCTGGTGCCGTCAAACCGGATGCTGAGGAAGGCGTAGACCGCCGTCAGCACCAGCGGAATAAAAATTCCGGTCTGGGTCAGCGCCAGGACGGAGAGCAAAAGCCCTACGCCGATGACGCCCACATCCTTGAGTTCCCAAAGCCACAGCATTGCTTTGGCGGTCAGGTTATCGGGATAGATGTACAGGATAGTTCACCTCCAAGAAAAAAGCCGCCGGGGTTCATTCCCCGGCGTCCATGCGGTATCTCATTCGTTGGTCGTTTCCTCGGTCTGGTTCTGCGCCTCATATTCGGCCAGCGCCTGTTCGATGAGTCCGATGACGAACTCCTTCTGGCTGATCTTCCGGCCGCGCTTCTTTTCGGCGGCGATGAAGTTCTTCAGCCGCTGATCCAGTTCCTCAGAGATTTGGAATGCCAAGGTTTTGGTTGCTGCCATGATCGTTTTTCCTCCTTCGAAGTGTTCTTTGAGTACCAGTTCCACATATTCTCCCAAGGTGCTCAGCGCCAGCTGCTCTTTCTCCGCAATGACCTTGGCGTGGAGGTCTGCGGGAATCATTGCACAGAGATTCTTTTTCGCATTCATGGAGCGTTCTCCTTTCTGTATTTTGCAGGCAAAGCATACTGCACCCAAGGACAAATAGCTATTCACACAACCCAACAAAGAAGCAAGCGTAAACGAAGCAGAAGCAACAAGGCACATTCAGCTTGCCAGAAGCACCAGCGAAATGCCATGGAGAACATAGTCCACGCACGGAATGGCAACGGAATTGCCCAGTGCTTTGTAGCGGGCTGAGTCCGAGGCGCCGGGGATGGCTGTCCAATTGTCCGGGAAGCCCTGAAGGCGCTCACACTCCAGTGGGGTCAGCCTGCGAATCAGCTTTGGCCGGCCTGTCCCTTGCAGCACAAGATCTGTGGCATCCTTATGCTGACGGGCACTCTGGGTGCTGACCACCTCGCCGTCCTTGAACACATCCACCCGCTGCCTGCTGAATACCGCATGGTGGTCGGTTGCGGTCAAGGTATAGGCGATGTCCTGCTGATAGCCGATGCCGTTCCCACCGTTTTTGGGTTGCCTGTCGATGGCGTTGCCGGTGATGCAGAATACCGGTTCCTGCTCTACCAACGGCACATTGTTGCCGCCGGTACCGTACCGTGCGGACATGGTGGGAGCGACCCGATGCGGACCGGTGTAGCGGGAGTCGATGCCGTGGTTCTCATAGACCAGCGGCTGGTGTCCGTGTTCCTGGGCTCGGAGAGTCCCTGTCACATTTTCACTGCATTCCATGACGCTGCCGCCCTGGTCGTTGAGGCACAAAACCGATGGCATGCAGTTCCCGCCAGCGCTGCCCTTCAGCGTGGGGGCGAGTTCTTCGCCATAGCCGATGCCTCCGGCGGATGCTCCTGCACCGGCAGAGAAACCGGCAGTCAGGACGCAAGGGTAGCCCTGTCCGGCCTGACCGCCCCCTGCACTCAGGGATGTATGGCGCTCCGGCGTCAGGAAACAATCGCCGTTGCCCTTGGCCACTACACCTTCCGCAATGAAGGTTTGCTGCTTCATTCCCGGTTGGGCGCCCAAGGCTCCGGCCACATCGTGCAGATCCCGGACTTCATCTCTCTGATTTGCCGCAAAGGCAATCGGCTGGAGCAGACCGTTTCGGCCTGTGGACATCCCGCAGTTTACGCCAAGCGTTGCCGCAACATCGCCGGTCAAATCGCCATTGTACCCATCAAAGCCTTCCACATCATCCTTGTCTGGCTGTGTGACAAAGGTCTGCATTTGCATATTGTTAGTGGCCATTAGGGCGCCGGACACTCCGTGCAGGTTGATACCTTCATCCCTCTGGTTGATATGGTACGCTTCCAACTTGGTGGCGTCGCCGTCCGGTGGAGCGACTCCAGATTGGATTTCCAGCGCCCGTTTGAGCTTCTTGGGGAGCTCTTTTCCTCGCTCAAGGGCCCGGCGCAGGATACCCAGGCAGGCTTTCGGGGTCAAATAGTATTTGTCCGGCGGATCGTCCTGCAAAATCTGCGACAAGGAAGATTCTTTTTCTTCTCTGGGGGACACCCCAGTATTGAGCGTCAAGGCATCGCCACGCCAGGGAGAAATCAGTTCCCAATACGATTCGCCCAGCAGATTCCCAGCGCCCGGTGTCAGGTCGAGGGACTGAAACACCACCGACTTTAATTCGGACGATCTCCTCGAGGACGATCCGGAAGTCCTCTCCTTTGGGAGTTCCGCTGGAGAAGGCTCCGGGAACATTCTCCCACACCATAAATCGAGGTCGTATATAGAGAGCTGTTCTGTTTCGTAATCGTTCTGCATTTCTCATCTCCTTTACAAGTCTGACCTGTTCCATGAACAAGCCGGAGCGCGCGCCGGAGAGACCGGCGCGGTTTCCGGCCACAGACAAGTCCTGACAGGGAGAGCCGCCGCAGATGATGTCCACCGGCGGCAGCTCCGCACCGTCAAGCTTTGTGATATCGCCTACATGGACCATATCGGGAAATCGAAGCCGGGTCACCTCTATCGGGAATGCTTCGATCTCGCTGGCCCACACAGGAACGATGCCGTTGTGAATGGCGGCCAGCGGGAATCCCCCGATCCCGTCAAACAGGCTGCCCATCGTCGGCGCAAGTTTCGCATCGTTCATTTCCGTGCGGACACGAAAATTCACTCGCTCCGCTGCGCCTCCTCTCCCCACACAAGCCGCGGTATCGGGCTTGTGCGGGGGCCCCATGCTGTTTGTTCTCATTTGGCTACCGCCTGAACGATGGTTCTTGTGGTGGAGACTGCGGCCTGGGCGGTGTAGACCGCAGACATGATGTTGGCTCTTGTGGTGGTATCCAGGCCAAAGGCTCCGGCGATACGGGGGATCTCACCGGCGGACAGCATCAGGCCAAGGCCCAGAAGCGCATTATCTTTAAACACCATCAATCCGGCTATCAATATGGTGGATTGCAGGAAAGCGGTCAGGCACAGGCCGATGATCTGCTTGCACCACTGGATGAAGCCGTCGGTATAGCCGCGGGGCACGCTGAACATATAGAGACTGCCTACCGCAATTTGAATCAGAAGGATACCGCCGCGCTTCAGGTTTGCAAAGAATACCTTGATCACCGCATAGGCCATCAGGATAATACAGAACAGCAGCATGATCGGGCTGGTGATGGATGCAAACCCAAAGTATGAGCCGGATGTCATGCCTGTCAGGGAATCCACTCCGCTGAGCGTATCGACAATCTCGGTCGCCACCTCGCCAATGGAGGTCCCATATCCGGTAATTCCGGCGGTGAGGCTGGCCTGCAGCGTGACAGAGAGTTCATAGAGCCGAACCGGCACCACGGTAAACAGGCTTACCGCCATAAAGCCCTTGATGGCGTTGAGGGCGATCTCCTTGACATTTCCTCTGCCGGAGGAGTATTCAATGCCGCATTCAAAGCAGGCCACCACCAGGCCGGTGCCGTAGAGCGCCCAGGCCAGATAGGAGAAAAACAGTACCACGCTCTGCACCCAGCTCATCTCGAACAGCTCAACGCCCATGTTCCCCATCTCGGCAAAGAAGTTCCCGAGGAAGCCCATGACCTGGCCGTAGATCCAATCCACGATCTGACCGAGGATGGTGTCGGCAACAAAATCCCAAATAAACAATGGTTCGTTCACCTCTTTTCGGTGTGAGGCCGCACCAACTGCTTGGGATAAAAGGCCAGGGGCCGTACAGCTGGTACGGCCCCTGGGTCAGTTCTTTACATGGTCTGCTGCCACTGGGGGTCAGCGGTTTGGGCTTGCTCCTGAAACACCTCCAAATAATCCGACACCGCATCCGTGAGCTGCTGGTAGTCCTGGCTGTTTGGATGGTAGACATACCAATCCGCTTTCCCGTAGTCATCCCAGATGTAGGGATTGATCCCATTTCGGAAGTTCGGGTTGCCGGTTTGCTTTTTCCCGAGGATGTCGGAAAGATTCAGAAGCAGCACATCCACCTGGCCTTCGTTCCGATTCAGAATGGAAACGCGAAGGGCATGGTATTGATTTGCGACGATCCCCGTGACGAACTGGATCTTTGCCCGATTCAACTCATCGAGACGCACATAGCAGGCTCGTCCTACATAGGTGGCGTCCGGATACTTTGGGGCAACGATCTTGTGAAGCTCCTGTTCGAAAAAGTTCATATACCCTCCTTAGATTCCAATGATGCTCCAGAGATACATGGGCGCAGTGAGGGTAAACACGAGACAGGCAAACAGGATGGCGGGAGCCGCCCACTCAAACTGACCGGACTTCCGATACTCGAAATAAGCGGTACCCAGCTTGGCAAAGAAGAACACCGCCAGGATCAGGTCAATGGCGGGAAACACCACGTTGTTGACCACAGTCTTGATCTGAGCGGATGCGGTGGTCCAGGTACTCTCCACGGCGCCGGCCACATCCCCGGTCCCTGCGGCAAAGGCCGTGGTTGCCGTCAGGCAGACCATAGCCAGCACCACGATCATCATAACAATCAGGCGTTTGCAGTTATATTTACGCATAGATGAACCTCCATTGTGAGTTTGTTAATTTGCGGGGGCGATATGCCAGTCTTCCCATAGGTCGCCCGAAATCCGAATGGAATCCGTTAGGTTCATGGACAGCATGCCTGCCGGCGTCCAGCAGTCCAGGAGCCAGGTGTACGGCGTATAGCTTCCATCGGGATACCAGATGGGGGTGAAATGGGTCGGCCTGTTATATGTGCTGTAGGGATTATTCTTGAAGGCGAAGGCGGAGCGTTTGCCGCTGACGCTTCGATCCAGAAGCCGCCAGAATCCTTCGTAGTTGAACTCCGGGAAATAGGTCACGGCATTTTGCGCCGCAGTCACGGCAGAGCTCTGGGTCGTGCTGACATTGGCAGTCACAGTCTGCTGGATGCCGTAACCGCTTTTGGCGGTCGTGGCGCTTGCTGTGGGGGACATGCTATCCGGCGTAATGGCCATGGAAGCCGACAGGCTGGCGGAGTAGCCGCTATAATCAAACTCCCACCAGCCCTGATCCTCCCACCAGCCGTTGTCCACCCAGTGGTACCAGCGGTCCGTGTGGGATTTGCCCTCGCTGTCCGTCCACCGATCCGTGTGCCAGCACTTCTCCCAGTTTTCAACCCACACCCAATTTTCCTGCCACCAAGGAGACCAGATGCCCCAAGAGGCGGAGGACACTTCTTCTTTCTCCGGGATATCCGCGAGGGTGAAGGTGTCGTTTCGGTCATCGGCCACGGGATTGGGCGGGTCGTTGCCGTCCAGATCCACGATGTTGGCGGTGATGGTGCTTTGCGCCGTGCCTCCGCCCAACACCCTGACCTGAATGGTGCAGACACAGGGTTCATCGGGGGTATGCCACTTCACCCAGACCAGCTGGCTGTCGCCGTCCGGATAGTAGACATTGCTGACGGTATAGGTGCTGCCTTCGATCACAAACTGCACGGTGACCGGGCTGTCCGGGTCTGACTGCCCGCCGGACACCTCCACCGAGGTAATGACATCGGTGTCCACCCGGTATTCGTAGTCAAACTCATCCACCTCCGGTTCCTCCACCTCATCGTTGAAGCGGACAATGCCGATCCCCAGCGAGGAGATGATCTGCTCGTTACTGACCTTGCTGGTAGTGCTGCCTGACCAGGCGGGATACCCGAGGTCGGCCTCCTCCAGGAAGATAGCGAGCGGGAGATTCTGATGGGTCAGCGATCCCATCCAATAGCGCAAGTTGCCGCTGACCACCTGGTCGTACAAAGCGGCCTCGGTGGCAGTCATAGCGTAGTTGGCGCCGTTATAGACCAGATACGCAATCGGCTCGATGACGATTTTGTAATCGCCGCAGATCAGCGTATCGAAGTCCATCCCCACATATCCAGCGATGGCTCGGATGACCTGTTCATCGGTGAAGTAGCTGCGGATGGCATCAATGCTGGCCGGATAGCTGCCGGAGGAGATGATGCGGGGCAGGCTCTGCGAGGGATTGATATAACTGTAGTTTCCCACTACCGGAGAGAGACTCCGTCCGGCGTTATAGGACAGCTTGCTGACCTTGCCGAAATGGATAACGCCCGATGCGGGTGTTTTGTTGGTCAGATCGATCACATTGCCCACTACGGCATGGCTGTCCACATTGATTACGGATACACGGACGCCATCCATGCCGGGATTCCAATAGCTTGTAGATGTTCCGCTGCCCATGTTGCCGCCACCGCCGTCAATGTTTTCATCTCCAGTTGCGTAGGCAGGTACAGCGATGGACAGCATCAGGACAGCGGAGAGAATAAGAGCAAGGATTCGCTTCACAGGTGCCCTCCTTTCCGATTTTTTCAAATAGAAACGGCGCAGTCACTTCCGACTGCGCCGTTATTGCGGATGAGGGGGTCAATTACCGCCGCCCATCTCGCCAATCTTATTTCCGTTTTCATACATACTGTTGTCCTGAACACCGGTGTTCTCACCACTGTTATCCACGTAGCCGAAGCCGGGTACATAGACCTGACCGGAGCTGTTGGTGCTTCCCGCGGCAGGCTCCGTTTCAGTAGGAGTCACTGTGGGAGTCTCCTCATAGGTGGGCGGCGCCTCATCTTCGGTCTTGCGCTCCTCCTCCGGCACATCCGCTCCGTCGTGGTCATCCGGCAGCGTGGTGGTGCCGGCGGGCGCTTCCGGTTTTTCGGGGGATTCCGGCTTTACGGGATCTGCCTGGATGGTCTGCTCCAGGCCGCTGGAGTCCGCGCCCTGGGCGGGATCGGTTTCGGATGCGTCCGGCGTTTCCACCTTGACATCCAGATCAGTCTGGCCGTTATTGTCGATATCCACATTGGGATCACCGCTCTGGGTGGAGTCATCGGAAACCACACCGGAAGAAATCTCGGCATTGCCGCCGAACCGGGCGGCGATCCCAATGGCTGCCGCAACGCAGAGCAGGCAGCAGACGGCGATGAGGACGATCCTCTTTGTCTTATCTGTCATGGTGTATGCCTCCTTGGTGTATTACTTGTTAATGGGACAATACCACATTTTCATGTGGAAGTCTATTGAAAAGACCGGATGGATCAGAAGAGAGGCACATATTTGGCCTCTGTGTGCAAAGTCATGCTGGCGGCGGGCAAAAGATTCCCCAGAAACCGGACGGGCACCTCCAGATGGATCTCCACCAGCGCGGTATATCCCTCGCTCTGGCCGGAACCGAGGCTGTTATTTTCCAGAACCACGGACAGGTCGGAGATGGTATATTCCACCTCGCCGCCTGAAATTTTCTGATACCCGCCCGCTGTATTTTCCAGGCCGAGCGTTTCAGAGAGCTGGCCGTACACATCACCGGTGTCGATGCTCTCATCCCAGCGGCCTGTGCCGTCCGGATACCAGCCCGCGGCGTATCCCTCGCGGACGGCGTGGTACACATCGTCATAGTTGTCATTAACGGTGGAAATGACCGCCTGCTGCGCGGCCTCCTTTACACCTTGGGCAATGATCCACAGCCGGCTGAACTCGGCAATGGCGCAGAACAGCATCAGCAAGACCAGCACGATAGCAAGGATCATGGGGGTGCCCTCGCCGGAGCGACGGCGAAAGATATGCTTGCATTTCAATGGTTTCACCAACTTTCATCGCGGGCATACGGGCCCGATTATTCCGGCTCCTGGTGCGCGAACTGGGTGCAGCGGCACGCTGCTCACTTCCAATACACCTCCGACTTGCCTGTGGCGGAAGCCGTCAGCGTGATCGGGAACGAGCCAAATCCTCCGAACAGGCCGATATCCGTTTCCAGCTTCAGGGTCACGGTGACCTCGTCATTGAGCTGGATGCGTCCGGTGGTGGACCACCGGATGTCGGGGTCAAGTCCGGTGCTGTCGGTAAGCGCCGCGGCCCGGCGGGTGGTCTCCGTGCCAACCCGGCCGGCGATCTCCGCCTCGCGCACCAGCTCCACGGCATAGGTATCCAGCTGCTGCTTGGTGATATAGACCGGCAGCACACGAACCACCAGCGCCAGCACCAGCATGGCGCACACCACCAGGACGCATACATCGATATAGCCTTCGCCGGAGCGCCGTTTCAGTATTTTTTTCATGGCGACCTCCTTTAGAACAGGCTTCCCAGAGAATTGACGATCTGGTACACGATGATGACGATGTAGGTCATCATGAAGCACATGAGCATGATGAAGCTGAACACCCGAATCTTGGGCGGGATCTTGGCGGCCTTGGCCTTGAGGCGCTGCAGTTCCAATGCCTTCAGATCGTGGGACAGCATCTGGAAGTACATTCGCCCGTCGTCACCCCGCAGGATGCCGATGAGGCCGCGGACGATGTCCGAAATGATGGCGGAGCCCATTCTGGCCTCAAAGCGGATGAGCGCCGCTTCATAGGAGGAGGAACGCATATCCGCCGTCAGCACATCCAGCTCACGACCAAAGTCAGGCCCGGCGTGTTTCTTGTAGTTTTCCAGAATCCGCAGCACATCCCGGCTGGCTGCCAGCTCCTGATGGATGGTGGCGACGAACCGGGGCAGCTCGCCCTCGATCAGCTCCATTCTGGCCTTGACCAGCTCGTCAGCCCGACGGCTCTCCTTGAACCAGGTCAGCACGGCCAGCACCACGATGAGGGGGCTCAGGATGGGCAGGATCAGCAGGCACGGGATGATGCCGAGCAGGATGAGGCAGGGCTTCAGGATCGAATAGGCCGTGTAGACCTGGGGCGTCATATCCAACCCTGCCGCCGTGAGCTTGCTCTCCAGCCGGCGGTATTTGTATTCGTCCATTCGGATCAGCGGCGCCAGCTTCAGCGCCCAGCCGAGAATCAGCGCCTCCAGAGCTTTGACCAGGCTCCGCTCCCTCCGTCCGGCAGAGATGAGCGCCCGTTCCGTGGCCAGTCTGGGAATCTTCAGAAGGTCGGCGAGGACGAAATACAGTCCGGCGGCCAGCGCGGTCCCGAACAGGAATAAAAGTACACCCATTTCCTCACCTCCGATACTCAATAGGCTGGGTCAGCTTCACCACAAAGGCAAAGGACACGAATACGGCTGCGATGCAGACGGCGATGACCATCTGGCCGGGGATGGTGTCCACCAGGGTGTGGTACCAATCGGTGTTGATGAACCGCACCAGCGGGATATTGATCAGCACCAGGATCGCCATGGTGACGAACTCCTTGCGGGGGCCGAAGACCAGATTTTCCAGCTCTCCGTTGACCACTCGCATATCCGACAGCTTGCTGACGATGGGCGTCAGGGTGCTTTTCAGGCTGCGGTCTGTCTGGCACGCCATCACCGCCTCGCACCACTCCTGCCATACCTCGTTGTCGATGGCGTATTTCAGGTCGTGAAGCGCGGCGTCCATGTCCGGGTCGATGTGCTTGATGCGGGTCAGAAACCGCTGAAACACATTTTGCACCGGGTGGTGCAGGTATCGGACATTTTCCTCCACTGCCTGCTGAAAGTTTTCTGTGCGGAGATAGGCGGTAGTGATGACCGACAGCGCCGTTTCCAGCTCTGCGGCCACATCCTTTTTGAAGCCTCCGGCTGTCAGCTTGACATACCAGAACGGAGTCAGCATGAAACCGATGGCCAGCACAGGGACAAGGAATGCGTTCCCGGCGAGAATGGCGATGCAGGCGCCCAGGGCAAACAGCACCAGGGAGGCCATGCACACCATGGGAAACTTCCCCTCACGCCCGGATGCGGCCAGCACCGCCTGGGCTTCCGTGATCTCCCGGCGGAAGAAGCCGGCCTTTTTTCGCTTGGTCGTCTCGTTGATATCCGCCCGGATGCTGCCGGGAGCAGCAGTCAGCCGGGAGAAGATGCTGTCGCTCATTTCTGCGGGGGAGATCCCCAGCACCATAAAAAGCCCGGCAATCATGCCAATGCAGGCGATCAGTTGGATCATTGTCATGCAGTTTCCTCCTTTCTCTGGATGAACTGCTCCAGCTCACCGCGGGGCATACCGTTCTCGATAAAGCGGCGCTGCAGGCTCTCGGACATCTCCTCGCACTTCTGGTGGTGTCCCTCAATGATGAACCGGTCGCCCTCCAGACGGTTTTCGGTGATGTTGTACTCATAGAGCTTGTGAAGCCGTCGGCTCCCATCCGGCAGGATCTCGCACTCGGAGATGTTGGTGATGCGGCGCTCCTTGTTCTCCAGCTGGCGGCAGTAGACCACAATGGGATATGCCTCGGTGACATAGCCCATGAGCGTATCGTCAGGGGTGTCCACGGCCCGCTTGCACAGGGATACCATGCGGCGATAGGTGCCCTCGCTGGAGCTGGAATGGATGGTGGTGAGAACGGCCACGCCCACGCGGGCGGCCTCCTGGGCAGCATTAGCCTCCGGGCCTCGCATCTCGCCCACGGCGATGATGTCGGGATTGAAGCGAAGGGCGATGTCCAGCAGTGCAATCTGGTCGATGCGCTGCCGCTCGTTCTCGCTGTCGCGGGTCTGGGTGTGGACGACGGAGTTGACCACCCTGCCGTTCTGCTCCCGGATGAGCTGAAGCTCACGGGAGCCGTCCTCGATGGTGAAGATCCGCTTGCGGTCAGGGATGGTGGACAGGAGCCAGCCCGCCACGGTAGTCTTGCCGGAGCTGGTCGCGCCTGCCACACAGATGGACACGCCATAGCGCAGGCAGGCGGACAGAAAGTCCAGCATTTCCTCCGTAGCGGTTCCGCTGCCCACAAAGTCCTCCTTGGTCAGATTCTTGGGATTGACGATTCGGATGGAGGCCGCAACACCTGCGTCCTCGTCCAGCACGGGGGTCTTAATGACCGAAACACGGATGTTTTTGGCCAGACGGGAGGTGATGATGGGACTGGCGTTGTCCAGCACCTTGCCGGAGTTCTGCAGCATACGGCGGATGACATTGGCCGCATGGTCCGGCGAGTCAAAGTGTTCCTCCAGCTTGACGGTGCGGCCGTCGGAATATTGGATCTCGATGTCCCGCCAGGAATTGATGTCGATCTCCTCGATGCCGTCTGCAAAGATGTACTTGGTGAGGAAACCGTATTCGGCCATTTCCGTGTACAGAGCGTCCACCAGCTCGCCCTGCGTCATGCCGTCCACAGCCATTCGGTTGTCCTGCAGATACCGGGCGATGCGGCGCTTCATCTGCTCCTTGGCCTCATCCCCGCTGTCGGTAATCAGGGTGGCATAGGCGCCGGAGAGGTAGGACTGCACCTGACTGAGTACCTCCCCGAAGGGCATCCCCTCGGCCTGGGGAGCGAAGAAGACTTCGCTTGCCTTGGGGGCGACCTTGGCTTCCGCAAAGATGGACCGTCCGGTATCCTCCTCAAAGGCGATATCATGCACCTCGGCCGGTTCTGGCCTGGCTTCCACCGGGGCGGCGACCGGGTGCGCAGCAAATATGGAATTGCTTCTCTTGTCGCCAAGCATCAGAACACCTCCTTGCAGATTTTCTCGATCTCCCGGCGAAACGCCTTGCTGTCCTTCATGGAGAGGTCATTCAGGAGCGTCCCCTCCAGATACTGCTCCTCCAGTTCCTGAGAGTACGGCAGCTTGAAAGCAACGCTGCCCAGCACTTGACCGATACGGTCGGCAGCCTGCAGAGGCTTGATATTGGACGCAGCTTTATACTGCTTGTCCTCGTCCCAGTGCAGTTCCCGGAGGAGCGGGAGCTGGCTGGACAGGTACCCGATGGACTTCAGATCGCAGTTGGCCAGCCGGAGGACGCTGTCGGCCTCCATGAGCGCCACGGCGGAGAGGATGTCATTGGCGATATAGCTGGAGCAGTCGATGACCACATAGGGGGCGATCTCACGCAGACCGCGGATGAGTTCCTCGGCCTGCTGCTTGGTGCAGGCCGCGTAGGTATACTCGTTCTCGCCCTTTCGCAGCCCCAGTATGGTCAGATAGGACAGCTTTTTGTGGGTGGTCAGGTTGTGCTTGATGAGGTTGACGGAGATGCGCTGGGCCGCAAAGATGCTGCCCAGGGATTTATCGCACTCCAGCTCGGAGGGCGGGCAGATGCAGGGCATCATGGGGGCGGTCATGTCACAGAGCAGCAGCGCCACATTTTTCTTCTGGGAGGCCAGATGCTTTGCGATCTTCACCGCGGTAACCGTTTTACCGCAGCCGGGGCTTCCCCACACGGCGAGAACGCCACCGCCGGACTCCACAACAGGTTCCAGTTCCTCCGGCTCCGTGTTTCGACGAAACAGGCTTCCTTTGATGAAGTTCATTCTCCAGCCGCCTCGCTCTCTGCGGCAGGATCAGCGCCCTCGCTTTCCTCGGTTTCAGCGCTTTCCGCATTTTCAGCGCCCTCCGCCGCCTCAGCCTCCGGCTCGGCGTACAGTTCCTCGATCAGAGCGTCCTGCGCCGCGATAAATTCATCGGCATTCTCAGGTGCGCCGCGGTAGACCAGGGCCAGATGCAGCTCGCTTTCCTGTTCCAGTCCGGCCAGCACCTTGGCCTGCTCGGTGGTCACCAGAAGCGTTACGGTAGAGGGAAGCTCTTTTTCATCCTCAACAGCCTCGCCGGTGTTGGCGTCGTAACCGGAGGAAGCGGTGACGGAGATGACCTCTACATACTGCAGCTCAGGCGGGATCACGGTTTCGCCCATACCCTTGTAGTCGGCCACAAGGACGGAGACGATGTCTCCGCTCTCCAGCTTGCCGGAAAGGCCGGTGGCAAAGCTCTTGATAGTGACCGAGATGGCCTGTTTGTTCCCGTCCAGACTGTACAGATAGGCGTTCTCAGCGGCGGGCTCATAGGAGAGCTTGCTGTCCAGAATGTAGTCGCCCATCTTCAGGTCGGCGGTGGCATACTTGCCAATGACGTCATCCTTGTCTGTCATAATGCCGGAGGGCAGGTTATAAGCGCCCACCTCCACGGTCTGCACCATCTCGGCGGTGATCTCGTCGCCCTCCTTGATGTCGGCGGTGACGCGGACGATTTCAGTCTTCTCGCTGGCGCTGCGGCTGAACAGGGGCGTCACCCCAAAGCAGATGAGGAGCGCAAGAAGGATACACAGCACACCGACCACGGTGCGGTTGCGAAAGATTTTCATATGAGCCTCCTTATAAGAAATATGCGGGGATGAAAGCCACCGCGAAATACGGAACCAGCGGCTGCTTTGCCGATGCGCCCTCCCGCAGTGCCGGGATCACCCGCATGGCAAAGGAAACGAAAAGGAGCGCAGCGGCCATAAGACACAAGCCGGTGATTACCCGGTCAACTCCCAGAACAAATCCAACGGCGGCGGCTAACCGCCAATCGCCGCCCCCCATCAGGCCGAGACCTGCACAGAGGTAAAATGGGGCCATTGCCAGCAGCGCCCCCAAAAGGGAGGCGGGGCTGATGGTGATCAGCCCCGCCGCAGCAATGATGATACAGACGATGTCGCAGACCGTTCTGGTTTTCAGGTCATCCACGGCGGCATAGATGAGACCGCCGCAGAAGACCAGTGCCTGTACCCAGAGCATCAGCCCGCGTAGTTGAACATCTCCTGAATCCGCTGGGTGACGGTGGGCATGACGGTGTCGTCCAGCACAGCGTACAGACCGGCCAGCACCAGGGCGCCCAGAACGACGGCGATCAGCACCTTGACGGCGGTATCGATGTAGCCCTCGCCGGCGTTGCCGCTGACAGCCCGGCTGTGGAAGGCGGCGATGGAAGACTTGTAGCTGGCGGCGGTGGTCTTGGCGGTGTTGGCGATGTTCTTAAACAGCTTCTTCATGAAAAATACCTCCTGTAAGTAAATCAATTTTGATTGTTTGTGGATGGCTTGATGATGTAGGTTCGGTCACAGTCTTCCTGATGCGGGAGGGCTGCGGCTACGCCCTGACAAGGTAAAGGCCGGACGATGGGCAAACGTCCGGCCTACATGGTCATTTCAATACATTCTGCTTGCTCCTGACTCTGGCTGAACTGGATGGGACGAAAGCCCACCCGGTCGCAGTAATAAAACTCGCTGCCGGAAGCGTCGTAAAGCTCCACCACATCGGACAGTGCCATTCGGTATCCCCGGTATCCGGGAGGAGGGCTATCCCTGCAGATGGCATAGATCCGCTCCAGATCATTGGTTCCCAGATTCCCTTCGAATACCTGGGTATAGTTGCCGGCATCCGGTTCTCCGAACTTTTTGACCAGATCCTCATATCCGATGAAACGCATGGTGACATCCACATCTTTTCGGAGCTGCCAGATGCGGCAGCCCTTCTGCGGCTGACCCAGCTCCTCACCGGGTACCTCACCGGCAGTCAGGCGGTCGAATACGCCCTCCTCCCACTGGGGAGCCAGGTTCATTCTGGCCAGATAACGGGACAGCTCATCGGTCTGGAACATTTCGTCCACAACGGCGGTGCTGTCCTTTACATAGCCCACCATATTGCCATAGAAGATCAGGCGGTTTTGGTTGTCTACTGTGAAACGAATCAGGGTGCATCACCTCCTTCCGGACAACCGGTTTACATCTGCTGACTCATAGCCTGCTCGGGAGCGTCGCTTTTCTGCTCCTGCTGCTCCTGGAGCTTCTGCTCGTAAGCGTCGTTGACCGCCTCCACCAGCGCGGTCCGTGCCTCGGCGGTAATGGCGTGGAAGGTGTCGTTGTATTTGGTTTCGCCATTTTTCTTGTAGGACTCCTGGGGCATGGAGATGAAGCGCCCCTTGTCGGACTCAATGACCCGGATGCCGTGGACGGCAAAGGCGCCGCCGATGGTGGCGCTGGCATAGGCTTTGGTCTTGAAGTCCCCATCCACCATACGGTCGATTCGCGCCTCCACCTGGGGCGTGGGGGTTTCCTGCTGCTTTTTCTTCTGTGTTGCCATGTGACAAATCTCCTTTCTTTCTTTACATGGATGGATGACTCATTTCGAGACCGGCGGGCGATTCCTGCCGGAGTTGCTCCAGCCGCTCTCTGGCCCAGTCGGGCAGATGCTCCTCCCGGAGAATGCCGATAAAGTCGCTGCGGTTCCAGCGTGTCTGCTCTCCATCGCCAAGACAGGTGGCGTATACCGCTCTGCCTGCGGCGGTGGGGACGCAGCCAAAGCCGCCGGTGGCCAGCCAGAGCTGATTTTCCGGCGCCCAGCAGGACTCCTTCAGTGTGAACGGACTCATGACCAGCACCTTGCCCTCCAGATTTTGGCCGGTCATATCGTCGCACTGGGAGCCGGTGAACAGCTTCAGCTCTGCCTGTGCCTTGCGGAAGTCGTTGACGAAGCCGTCCAGCACGGCGGGGTGGCTCTCCACGGTAAACTCATAATTGCGGTCGCTGGGCGGGATGAAGGTGGAGGCGGCCCACGCTTTGTTTTGCGGGCTGAATCGTCCGTCGTACTGCTTTTGCTGAAGCGTGGCGGACAGCACCCACCCCACACGTTTGAATCCGAAATTATCGATGACACTTCTGGCGCAGTCACGGTCCAGGTGCATCCCATCAAAGCCCCGGCGGATGGATTCCTCGATGGCCTGCTTACAGGCGATGTTCTCCAAGTGGCTTGCCCGCCAGAGGGCCACCTCGTTTTGCCGTTTGGCCTCGGCGAAGGAACTGAGATAGAGGTAGGCGTGGTCTTTAGTCATTGGCTTTCCCACTTTCAAGGATCGCCTTGGTCAGCGCATCGCTCCATGTGGTCTTGTGGTCATCGGATACCACCAGAACAGCGCCGTCCACGCTGAACACACAGAGGTTATCGTACAGGATGCCGGCATCCGCAAAGGCTTCGGCGGGGATGGGGAGCATATCTTCATCGCAGCCGTGGCAGCCGTCGCACATATCCCCATCGTCCTCCTGGGCCTCCCAGTCGGCCAGCATATCCTCCATCAGGCTGTGGGCCAGTCGCAGCAGAGTTGTCGTGGCGGCAGCCTTCTCCGCAGGCTCCATCTCCTGCTTGAGCAGGACGATGGCGTTTTCCAGGGTGTGCAGCTCCAGCGTTTCCTCCCTGTCCAGCCCGCTTAAGGTCAGGGCGGCGGGCTGGATGACGGCCTTGCCGTCGCTTGTGTACTTGATAAATGTCATGTTCATTCCTCCTGTTTGAGTTCTTTTGTGGGTTCATGGATCAGGGTGTATTTTCCCTCCTCCTCATCCGCGGCAGACAGGTTGAAAAGGTTGAGCTGCCAATGCCTTGCGGAATTGTGGCGGCGGGGGTCGTAATTGGTGATGACGATCTCCTCATACTCGCTTCCGGCCTTCTGCGACATGCTGTTGGGGCGAGTGGTGTGGAAGATGTAAAACTCCTTGTACAGCTCCACGATGAAGGGGCAGTAGTTGTAGGACACCATCACATACCCCTGGCACTCCAGAAGGGCGTCGTGGAGGCGCTGATGATCTTCCTTGGGAAACACCGCCGCATAACAGTCCTCCGCATCGTAATAGGGCGGATCAAAATACAGAAATGCGTCTGGCCGGTCGTACTGACGGGCGACCTCCACACAGTCCTTGTTTTCGATGACGACATTTGCCAGCCTGCGGGAGCACTCCCAAATCAGGTAGAAGAAACGGCGGATGTCGCAGGATTTTCCGGCAAAGGACTTGGCACCGCCGCTGAAGCTGTATCGGATCAGCTTGAAAAAGTCGGCGGCCCGCCGCACATCGCCGCGAGGCGCCCGTTCCAGCATCATCCTTCGGATGGTCTCGGCATCCGGCGGCTCCAGATACCGCTCCGTCAGCTCCATCTCCTCGTCCAGATAGTCATCGGTGAATTCCTCTTTGGAGAAGAACTTATACAGCACATTGAAATCGTCGCGTGTATTCAGCGGCAGAAAACCCAACTCCAGCAGAAGCGCCATGGTCCTGTTTTTGACACAGCAGAACAGGTTGGTCAGGTCACTGTTGAAGTCGTTGTAGACCTCCATACATCCCGGCTGGATGGGGCGGCTCAGGGTCACTGTGCCGCTGCCGCCGAACACATCAATAAACCGGGAATACCGCGAGGGAGACAGCTTTCGGATCAGCCACAGCAGCTTGCTTTTACCGCCCACCCAGGGGATGAAGCTTTTCAAGCGGTATCACCGCCCTCCAGCGGAAGGGATATCTGTCCGCTGTCGATGGATTGCTCCAGCGCCTTGGTGAGACCGCGTTCCGCGTGGGCGATCTTCTTGATCCGGCTCCGGAGCTGCCGGATCGTTCTGCGCAGTTCTTCCTCAGTACCGGCGTAATAATAGCCGGAAGCCGAGCTGCAGATGGGGACGCCATCCCCACGCAGGCTGTTGATCAACCGGCGCAGGTCGGGGCCGCGGATCTGGAAAGCTGCCTCCAGCTCCCGGCTGGATACGACCCTTTCCGCTCCCTTGTGATAGGTCTTCAGGTACGCAGCGATGGGGTTTGTCGTGGTCATGCGGGCTCCTTTCCGGGGCTGTCACCCGAAAAGAGCGCAAAAAATCAGGGGCCGTTTGTCCCTTTCGGGTAACGGCCCCTGTGGTGTTCAGGCTATTTCATTTCTTATTTCATCACCTCCGTTGCGGCGGCTGGTCTGTGGGTGGCTTTTCACATGGACATGGTCGGCTCCATATCCGGCTGACTGTACTCATAGACCAGCTCTGTGCCGTTCCAGGATACGAAGCCATGCGCAGCGGCGGACAGACCCATGTTCTTCATCCTCTGGTTGGCATACCCCTCCGCATCAAAGCAGGAGGCAAGCAGCTCGTCCCTGGGGTATACGCCGTCCCGTTTCGCCAGCTCTTTTCCGAAATCGGCGAGTTCCATGTCACGGGGCATGAAGTGATAGCAGTGGAGGTTCTGTGCCAGATCCAGGGCGTAATCCAGACGGTGGCAATCCTCCAGCTCCATCACAGCCTGCCATTTATCCAGCCACTGGGGTCCTCCCTGCCCCTGTTCCGCCCAGACATAGCCGAAGTCGATGGCGTGACGGACGAGTTCCGCTGCGGAGCCGTACTGAGAGAGGATGTCCTTCAGCTGCGGGAGGCAGCAGCCCACATCCACAGCAATGCACTCGCTCAAAGACTCCACCTCCAGTGCGTCCAGCGCCAGGAGAAGCTCGTCCGGGTGTGCGGCATCCATATACTCGCCGGTGTCCGGGAATCCCACCCACACGCCGTCCGTATTGAAGCGGCTTGCCAGCCTGACTCGGATACCGTAGTCGCCTTTGTCGGGATTCAGCGTCGGGGCGCCATCCAGAAACGGATCGATCAGGGAGGTGACCCTGATGAAGTGCCCGTCGCAGAAGGTGTTCCCACCTTTCTGGCGGTAAGCTGCCCCCACTTTCTCCGGGTCAAGAAATGCACGTGCCTGGGAGGCAGGGCGCTGGATCTGTTCCATGATAAATTTGCCAAGTCGGGCATCGTCCCCGGCGCCGTAGAACAGGTCGTAGTGATCCAATTGACTGGCAATCAGCATCACATCGCAGGTCATCCTCGGCTGCTCGATCTGCATGGCCCCTCGGAACAGGAGACTTTCTTTGACCGTCATGTTCTCGAACCGCCGCTCCAGCCAGTCGTGCTGGGACTTGGTCATTTCAAAGCCGTCCAGGAGATCAAGGAGCCGCCTGGTTTGCCGATTTGCCATCACATCATCTCCATTCCGGCCTTCTCTGCCTGCATTTCTTCGCTGCGGATCGGCTCGCCATCCCTGCGCTGGACCAGCCCATAGGGGGTCAGCAGTGCGTTGTTTGACGCCATGACATCCTTGCCGTAGCTGTAGAGGACAATGTGCTTTTGCAAAATAGACCGGGAATGCTCATCCACAATGAAGCGAAGCTCCTCTACGGCCACCTCCTCGGGGGTCCGCTGATCCGGCTCGATCAGGTAGTCATCCAGATTTTCCGCAATTCGGACAGCGGCAGCGATATCGTGACAATCCGCCGCAAGGATAACCGCCTTGTATGTGGAGAGGTCTCCTTGCGCGACCATCTCCTTGAAGCATTTGGCCAACTCGTTCAGTTCGTGAACATCATTGCAGTCCATGCTTTCCAGAAGCGCGGGCATCGCGCTGTCCTCCACCTGGACAGACATTTCCGACCATGAGGCGCCTCCGTAAGCCTCCAGAACAGCGTCCAGCCGTTCCTGCGTAGCGGGCAGATCCAGGCACATCCTGTTGTCCGGCTGCTCATCGGAGTGGGAGGGACACTTGCCGACCGTCAGGCGGATGCCATATTCCGGCGCTTCGGGGATCAAGGCCAGGCTGTCATATACCTGCTTCAGCTCGTTGTGCTGCGTGACATAACCACCGTTTGCAAAGACGCCGCCCTCCTCAAATCGGGCGTTTCTGCCGAGCTTCTCAAAGTCCAGGTACTCGAAGATGGGGTCGGGGACTTTGTCAAGTGCGGGGATGAAATCATTCTCGGCGTAGAATCTGCCCAGCTGCTCATCCGTTGAGGCGTTGACCACGTGGCAGCAGTCTGTGCTGTAGGCCAGATCGATCATGGTGGCAACACTGATGGGGCCGTACTTTTTGGCCACCTCCATGTTGAACAGCCCTTCAAAGGCAGTCTTTTCTCTGCCGTTCATCTGTCCCAGACAGGTTGCCAAAGCGTTAAGCTGATAGAGATCGCATTCATGGGCCAAATGGTCTTGCAGGAAGACAAAGCCATGGTGTTCGAGGAATTCCCATCTCGGCTTTTCGCCCAGCGTCATCTGAAGCTTGTCCAGCGCATCCAGAAGGCCGTAGTAGGTAGCCGGAAGCTCCAGCTCGCACCACCGGTTCGTCTTCTCCCCGAACAGCTCCACACGAAACACTTTATCCAAGGGTCATCCCTCCCATCGTCGTTCCATGCTCCATATCATTCGCCTCGTCCGGGGGACAAGGCTCACTCATTTTGCCGGAACTCCTCTCCCCACCGAACCCGCTGTGCCGGGCTTCGGCGGGGGCCCCGGTTTGTACATAGTCTTCCTGGTACTTGGCGGGGTCAGCGCCGGGGGCATCCCAGCCGCACATACTGCCCACCTCCATGGCCTGCCGCTGAATGGGGCTGACTCCCAGTTTTTCGTTCAGCTCGTCCGCCAGCTCCACATTTTTCTCCTTGTCGCCGGTGTCCCAATCGGAGGGGTAGTAGCCGGTCTCGCCCCGGCGGATGCAGATGAGATCGCCGGTGGACCTGAGGGTGGAGAAGCACATCTCCGGCAGGCCGTCTGCCACTCTGGGCGCGAACTGCTCCGCCTCGGTTCGGATGTCCCAATTGTCCTCCATGCTCCACAGGTGGACATACAGCTCGTCGTCGCCGACGCAGATCTCCCGCTGTTCGAAACCCTCGCCCCAGCCATCCGAGGCCTGGCCGGAGACGTACTCCTTCAGGGTGGTCAGATCTTCCGGGGTGAGGGCGCCGACCACCCGGCACTCAGCCACGCCCCATAGCCGGCCGTTCCGCTCCTCGACGGTGAACACGGCGGATTTGACCTTCTGGTTGACGCTGTCATCCTTGCCATACCAGTGCATGATGCCGCTCTCGGCTTCTTCCGGCATCCGGTTGTTGATCAGGGCTCTGAGGATCTCGCCCTCATAGCACCGCAGCAGCCTTCCGTCCAGCGGGGTGCTGTCGTCCTCCATCTCCCCATACTCGTTGCGGGTGTAGAGATCGGCGGTCAGGGGCATATACAGCTTCAGGGTGGTGGGCTCGGGCGGCAGAACGGTGAAGCTGTCCTCACCGATGATCAGCGCCAGGGTTCTGCCGTTGTCCCACTTCATGTGGAACTGCCCAGCATCGTCGATGTAGTCCAGAGTCCCTGTGCTGCCCGGCTCCAGCGGGGCATACGGGTCTTTCATCTCTCTGAGCTTGATCCTCGAACCTGCGGGGAACTGTTCCCGCAGGAAGTCCAGCCATTCTTTTGGTGCTGACATTTACATTCCTCCCATATTCATATTTTGGCCGGGATTGTTTTCATAGTCCGCAAGAGAATGGGGATTTTCTTCGCCATAAAGGTCGAAGAGGATGTCATCCACCTGTTTGCGGACAGCCGGGTCATCCGTCAGAGTCTCATACCGGAAACCCGTCACATCCCGATACGGCAGTTCCTGCCGGATGGCAGCCAGATAGGTTTGGGGATCGTGATACTCCCGCTGTTCCCCATTGGCAAAGGTCGCACGCCCCACGGCCCTGTTCTGCTGGGCCATCTGCTGCTGACGCAGGTCATAGCAGTAGAGATACCCCTGGTAGTCGCCGGGAAACGGGGTGCAGCGCAGGCAGTAGCGGTAATGCTCCGTTTCTGCGATGTAGCCATAACTCCGGCCGTCCTCGGTGATGGCCCCGCCGTTCCGATAGCAGTAGGCTCTCATCGATGCCAGGTCCTTCAACGGGCCATCGGCACGAAGGGTGTCCACCACTTCCTGAAGGTCATCCTTAAATTCCCCGGTGTTGAATTGGTCTTCGTTATGGGGCCACCAGGAATGGTGAAATCCTTTTCCGGAAGAACCGAAATCCATCCGCATATGGCCCACTGTACCGGCCTGAAGGTCCCGTTCTTCTTCCACCTGAGAATAGAACAGGCCCGCCTCCTCACGGGAAGCGGGCCTGAGTTTATATTTGGGTGGAGTCTTCAACCCATACTGTTTGCAAAATTCCGTGAGTGTGATCTCATCGCCGAGAAAATCCAGCGCATCACCAATCTCACGGTAGTCCTGATTATCCGGAAAGGAAATCGGTTCCGGCACAACGATAGAACCAGCGTGATTAACCACAACCAGAATTTCCAGCGTACAGGGTGAGCCCGGATCATTGTCACTGCCTCGCAGATCATATACATGCCAACCGTCCGGCACAGTGTGGGTGTCTACTCGCGCATTGGTGAACAGGGCAGGCTTCCCAAACAGCTCGATATGCTCATACTCCTCAGTCATCGCATTGACGCTCATTATTTCACCTCTTTCCCCTTGGTATAGCTACACAACATACCACAGCTCAGCGGAAATGGCTATGGCCAAAAGGCATCTTGCCGGAAAAGTGGAGATACCCGGCGACAGCGGCTCCCAGTGCCGCCATAGATGCTATTGTGATCATTATTTTCTTCTTCATTCACATTCCTCCCAATCATTGGATCGTGTTGTTCAGGTCACCTGCATATCGAGGAGAGAATACGCCGCCAGCTTTACGCAGAGCAGTTCGGTTTCGTGGGGCATCAGGAAAGCCCTTCCATCTCCATCGCCTGCGTTTCCTCAGCAAAGGGGCTGCTGCACCGGCGAATCAGGCCAAATTCCGTGCGCCGGACTCCGTCCTCCACCATGGCGTCCTCGCCCAGCTTCTCGAAATCCATATACCCGTCGATGGTATCGATCAGTTCATCATCGGCACCGATGCGCCGAAGGACCGTTTGCCCGTATTCATAGGCGTCCTCCGGGATGCGCTCGTAGTCGTCCAGATTCATGGCATAGCGGAGCGCCTCCTGCATGGTCCCTGGCTGTTCCACAGAAAGAACCGACAGATATTTCAGCAGCTCACCATCGTCACACTGCATCCCCTCAATGGCCCAGGCCAATTCGTTTGCGTCTTCCACGCAGACCCCTGTAGTGGGAATATGCTCGTCCATATAGGGAACAGAAAACGACACTCTGGTGATTGCTGCCTCGGCAAAACAATCGATGCCCAGTGTTCTTTTTACTCGCTCCAATTCCTCTTTCGTTGCCGGAAGGCAGACGATCGCTTGCGCCTTAGCGGAGGAGAGGTCGAGCTGGACCTTCGACTTTTTCTCTCTGACAAGCGCATCATCCTGCTTGCGGAGCACATAGCCTGCATGGGTATAGGCGCCGCCATGGTCGGCATAGTATTCTGCGCCGATCTTCGCAAAGTCCAGGTAGGGCCAGGCGGCTTCAGGGAATCTGGGATCGCCCTGAATCTGGCCTGCAACAGCGACATAACGGCCAAGTGTCACATCTGAATTGACATTGGGAATGAGGATGTAGTCCGGCACCTGTTCCGCCACACGAATCATATCACTCAGGTCATTGATGCTGCTGCCATCCAATGCGCCGGCATAGATGTTCCGTTCACGGGAGTCCATTTTGGCAATGATGCTGGAAAGCTGATTCAGCTGTGCAAGCTGCGTTCTGGAATCGGGGTCAAGCCCGCTGAGGTACGACGGCAGATTAGCGATCACGCTTTTGATCTCGACGATCTCTGTTTTGCCCGTTCTGCTGGCCTCATCAAGCCGGCTGACCGCTTCTGTCATAGCGTCATGCGATGCGGGAAAATGGAGCGGGACAATGGCCGGACTGCCGCTTCGTTTCATGAAGAGTTGGATCATGCCATTCCCCCTATCTGAAAGTCCTGTTCCCGCTGATAGGCTTCTGCCGGGTCATCCGCCATCAGTTCCTCCAGACTCAGCGCACCCTGGTAGGCGATATAGCCGCGGTCAGTAAACACGCCGGACTCCTGATCCATGTGCTGCAGGCCATACCGCTCGTAGTCATAGAACTCGTCCAGATTGGGGTCATACTCAAAATGACCGGATTTCTGGATCATGTATTTTCCGTATTCCGCAGGGGTATGTGCGCCGGGGGCAAATGCAAAGAGATCCAGGTTTTCCGCCAGATGCCGGATCTGACCGGCGCACTCCGGCTTGGCCATGCTGACTGCGGCCCCCAGCTTCTCACGGGCGTCATATGAAAGCTTGTCCATGACCAGCGCCAGCTCATTGAGCTCGTGTATGTTTTCGCACCGGAAGTCCAGTACCACATCCACTTCCTCGGGAAATGAGCTTTCACTCATCCAAAGACACCTATTCTCAGGCGCAATGCCGCTGCGCTGCATGGCGCGTTCAATCTGGCCTTTGGAGGCAGGGAGGTATATCCAGGTGACATTTTGGGTGTTCTCCGGTTCCTGTCGGGAAGATATTCCGATAGCGGTCAGATCGGCCTCATAGTGATAGCAGGGCAGGTGCTTTCCATCGTAGAGCTGCGAGAGCTGCATACCGTTGTCATAGACCACACCGTAGCGGGTGATGGTTCCCTCGTTGCCCTCAATCAGCAAGATGGCGGTTTCCTCTCCGTCCAACTGCTCCAGTTCCTCCATGCTGGCACACCCGCCATGGATGTTCATGTAGTGATCACGGCCAACCTCTTTCAAATTTGTGAAGTCCGTGATCACCGTTGCCTGCTGGCAGCAAAAGGTCAGGTTGATGAGATCCTTCATGCTGGTGAGCTGCAGTTTTTCGGCCATGGCCTGAAATTGCGAAAACTCGCCCACATCAAAGCTGTCCAGCCGCTTAGCCAGATAGTCCAGCTCGTCCAGATTGACCCTGGCACCTTCCAGCCGATACAGCACAGGCCAGGCGCTGTCGAGTGCGTCCACATGGCAGTCGGCATCCGATACATGGCCGATTTCCAGTGACTCCAACAGCGCAACGCAGTGGTCGTATTGATTTCTGGGAATGGGCAGGGGGATCGTCGCAACACCATATTCCGGGTGGTCGGCGTTGCTCAGAACTGCTTTCATGATCAATTTGCATCACCTTTCTTTTTCTCAAAATTCAAAATCGCATCACCGTACTTGGCCAGAAGCAGAGCGCAGATAATCAGGTGGAACGCCTCATCTGTGACCAATTCGGGGGATGCGAGATCGGCAATGGTAATGTTTTGGCTGCCGGTGGAAATGGCTTTGGCCGCCTGATAAACGCTGTAAAGCTCCGGCTGGATGCCGGCCAGCCGGAGGGACTGGAAATCAAATCCGCAGGCATCAAACTTCCAGATCATCCTGCGCCAGATATCGTCGTAGGCTGTCAGGAGAAACAGTGCGGCCTGGTTGCGCTGCGACAATCGGCGGCAACGTGTTCGCCAGTGCATCCAACGGCTACGGTGTTCGTCAGAATGGAAGGCTTGCAGAGGATATGGGTAGATCTCCTGTGCCAACCGTTTCCAAAGCCTCATTCTCAGCTTGCCACGGAGGCAGTCCTCAATTACTTTCGCAAGGCTGAGCGACCCGGTCTCGATTCGTTCCCCCAGGCAAGTGCATTCACACAGCGGGCAGGGATTTTCCTTTGAGTAGTTTGTGCAGTACTGGCAATCGACATCTTCAGACTGATAGTGAAATGTAGGTCGGCGTAGGCCGTGACCTCTGGGCTTGAAATGGGGCGGGGTCATCATCATCTGCTCCATCTGGTATAAGGGGGTATCTCTCATGAAGTAGCGCGTCATGGGTGGTGTGCTCCTTTCGGTGAAATAAAAAAGCGCCGGAGTCTTATTTCTAAAACTCCGGCGCTCGGTGTATTACATGGTCAGTTCCTGGCTTTGAGAATCCAAGGAGTGCTGCTCCTGCTCTCGCATGCGCTCCAGGATGTTGGGCATTCCACGTAGGATCTGTTCCTGAACACTTTTAATGCATTGTTCCTGGTCGACAGTCAAATCAACTCCGGCATCCAGTGTGTCGGTGCAGCATCGATAGATTTCGGTGAGCTGTGCTTCGTTAAAAATCAGCTGTTTGGAGACGAGACCGGCACGGATGGCGAAGTCCTGCTTGGCTCCCGTATAGTTATCCTGAAAGTAATGGCCTTGGTTGAGACCTGTGCGGTCACAGCTCCAGTCCCATGTGACGAAATGGACGCCAAGCCGGGTGGGGTGGGCAGCCAGCACTGTGCCGTTGAAGTCGGCCAGCAGGCGGTAGTCGCCGGTCAGGCTTTGGGCCTGCAGGGGCGGAGCCTGTTCCAGCAGCGTCATGTACTCCCGCACTGTGCAGGCCAGATCAGTGACTCGCTCACAGGCTCGTTCCCGTTCCGCCGTTGCCACATCCTCCTGCCAGTAGCGAACCCCTCCGCCCTCTGTGATCCGGCAGAGGGGGAGACCATCCCATTCCACCGGGAGAAGATCATCCTGCTCCGGCTGCGTGGTGAAGCCTTCCCGGCCAAGCACCGTGCAAAGTTCTCGGTAAAATTGTTCTCTATCCATCTTGTTGTGATGCTCCATCAGAAAGACCTCCAGTCATTTCAATTTATACGCCCGCGCAAATAAAAAAAGCCGCCACCTGAATATAGGTGACGGCCACAGAACTTCAGAACGAAGTGGATTGTACTACATTTTGGTACAATCCACTTCGTTCACAAAAAATTAACAAAATATTTTTTGGAGAACACGAATTATTTCCGTATTTTCACCTCGAAAGCGGGCTGAAAAGCGCCGGGATTTAGTTCAAGTCCTCACCCCATAGGGGAAAGGCCGGATGATATCTTTTTCTTGTGCAGTAAAATTTGGACACGAAAAAAGCCCGGAAACCGCATGGTTCCGGGCTTTTTCGGTGCGATATCTTTTTTGGTCGCACAATGTGGTTGCGGAGGTCTGCAATGCATAGTATGTACAACGTTCCGCAAATCCGCATGATCCCGCCATGAGCCTGCACTTTAAAATTATGTCTCTTAGATTAACACTAGTATACCATCTGTTTGATTGCGCCGCAATTACTGATGATATATTTTTTAAAAAAATTGCAACTTTTTTCAAAAAACATCTTGACAAATTGTGTATATAGTTATATAATAAATCACAAAGAGATAAGATATAGACAACAAGCAGTACATGGAGGCAACGATTATGATCTACCGCGATACAATAGGCCGTCCAGATGCAAAAGCCACCGTATCTATGTTTGGATGGTTTACCCCGGCCTTTGGATCAGCTTATTATAGCCTGTCTCACGTCAATGATTGTCCAGATCGCAAGTGGGATGGTAACACAGCTCCGGAAGCCATCGCCGCCGAGATGGAGGCAGACGGGTGGGAATGCACTATCCGCAAGGACGGGCACGGAAATCCCGTGATCGACTGCATTCACAAAGAGACGCAGGCAGTCATAGATGCAGCGCAAGCCGCAGCATCGGCCAAATTCGCAGGTGCGGAACATGGGTATATCCGCTTCGGGGCGCTACCGGACGGCGGGCGCAGCCGCAATCACCGAGATAACACATTAGAGTCCGGTGTCTCCTGCTTTGAGGCTGAGATCGCCTCAGACGGCAGTTTTCGTCTCCTCTTGACCCAAGTATTAGAGGTCAGTTATTTGACCGTCGCAGACCGTCCAGCATACCGCCTGTATGGAGATCGCGTCGGCACCGGCGCCGACGGGGAGCCGCTACTCCGCGTAGATCGCGCCGTTAAGATGTAACTACTTCCCGCCCAGGGACAACCTGGGCGGTTTTTCTCTTTTGACGGATTTGCTTTTGATAGTATTTAGACCCTCTGGATCACTTTGTCCAGAGGGCTTTTTGTTTGAAAAATATTTTAATTTTTTCTGATTTTCTATTGACAAATAGTGTATATAGTTATATAATTAATCACAGAGAGAGAAAAGAAAGGAAAATAAAAATGAAATATAACAAAAGTAACATCATGAGAAATGCATGGGCAATTAGAAAAAGCGCAAACGTGTCTATGTCTGTTGCGCTGAAAGCTGCCTGGGCGCTTGAAAAGGCGATGATGGCGGCAGAAGAAATCGGCAAAGAGTCTGGATGGAATTACCGAGTCGTGGCTAACGACTGGGTAAAGTATGGAAAGAACCGCACTTACATTGCTACACGCATTTATACAAACGCGTGGAACTGTAAGAGCGAGCAGAAGGTCGGTTATGTCGATAACTTTACCGGCGAGTTCTTCGCCGCGTAACAATAAGGAGGAAACGAAAATGAAAAAGAAGATCATTGATGTTGAGATTTTCGACCGCAACGACACAGTCAATGGATTTACCGTGAAACCGGGGTTTATCCGGTTTGTTACCGATGCCGGAGAAGTATTCTTTTCTTCCGGTTGGAGGGTGGGAAAAGATTACGCCCTCTTCGCTTACCGTTTAATCGACGGCAAGTGGGAGGGAGAATGGATTTTCTCCGAGGACTTTGTCCCCGGAGAAATGAGAGACCTGAATCTGTATCGGGTCTTGTGGTGCCGGGATCATGGCATCCGGCTAAACCTTACAGATTACGAGGATTATTCCGAGTTCTTTGACCTCTCGGATGACGAGGCCGAAGAAACGGAACGTGAAGAGGCTCCCGATGCCGACGGCAAAAGAGGCTGGGGAGCTTTTATGGATGCCCAGCCAGAGGAAGACGGGGATTACACGGGATATTCCCCCGCCGAGGAACGGATCGACGTTCTGACGTGCGCGATCAATTCATCTGAGTGGGCATGGACAGATGTGCCCACCCAGGAGTTGTTGCGCCACAAGGCTCAAGAAGAGCAATTGCATCTTCTCGACTTTTTTAAAAATGTCGGGAAGCGCTGGAAGTTTTGCGGTGAACTGTCGGATGATAATTTTAATTATTACGTCCGGCGTCACAAAAAAGAGGAGAAAGGAGAATAAATAATGGAAACAAAATTACAAAAAGCTATCGATGAAAAAGGCGTAAGCCAAAAATCTTTGGCAAAGGCCGCGGGCATATCCACGGTATATCTGTGGAAACTTGCGAGCGGCGAAAAGGATTTCAGCCGGGTGTCTTTGGCACTCGCGCTCCGTATCGCCGATGCTTTGGAGATCACCGATCTCCGGGATCTGGTGGATTATGAGGGTGGAGAGCTTGCGGCAAAAGCCAGCAAGAGAGTTCGCGACTCGTTTTTAAGGCGGGTTGTAAGCGAGCGTATGATCGATACCGAGCTATATCGGTATGCGATATTTGAGAAAGAGGATCATGCGCTCATCCGGCGTATCCCGATTGATAAACTGGACACGACGGCAGCTTTGCCCGGTTGGGAAACCGTTGCTATCGTTGGAGAGGGAGGGGCAATCAAAAAAGTATAAAGTCAAAAGGTGCAGCTGCCCGTTTTTTGGATAGCTGCACCTTTTCTTTATTTAGTCAATCCATGTTTTACCCGATCGCGTACTTCCGCGCGCTTTGCATTGTTGAACCGCTCTACGGTGCCAGCCAAATAGCCGGTGATCCGACGGATACGCTCGAATGGCACGCCCTGGCCTATAAGACCGGATTTATCCGCCTTTGGTATCATTCCTGCACCTCCTGCCCGGTGACAATGTTGTAGGCAGCGCGGTACACGTCCTCTTCTTCGGTTTTGATCGGGATGTCGGTTTCCGTGTATGTTCGCCCGCTGTCCAATGGGTCAATTGCATCTGCATAGCGTTCTCCGTCTCGCTCGATGTAACAACCAGCAGTGGAGTATGTATGCATAAATTGTTTGCCTTTAATAGTGATCGTCTCTGTTTTAATCATGCTGCATCCTCCATAGTAGCTACGATATTGGCAATATCCGGGTAATCTTCAATCGCGCGGATTTGGTCTGCGTACGTTGTCCAGTTTGTAGCAGATTTGTATGTGTCAACAAGCGTCTTTGGCACATATATGTATCCAGTTCCGCTTCCTATCGGAGTGCCGTTGAAAGCGTTTTTGCCATTCAACTTGCAAATATTATTATTTAAAATAATAATTGACGTTAAACTGCTGCAATATGAAAACGCATAAGTATCAATTTCTGATAACGCAGGGAGATTTATTAAGGTAAGATCGTAGCAATTCCCCAATCCGCGGGATTCTATTTTTTCAACAGAAGAAAGATTTACTGTTGTAAGAACCTTGCATCCATAGATACCATAATCCGGGATGATTGTTACAAGTGGGAGGCTTAACGATCCGAGTGAATCGCAATACGAAAATGAATAACTTCCTATGCTTTTTGCGTTGGGGAAATTTGCGGATACCAAATTATTGCATCCGTAAAAACAACGCTCCCTGATGCTTGTTTCGTTTCCAGAATAGTCTGTAATAGTTCCCTCGATCAAAGCAGAAATGGCTTCTCCTCCACCTCCACCTTCAATCTGTGCTATTTTCCCCGCATAGCTGGAAAATGGGTCGCTATCTGATATGGTTACGCCTTTTGCGGTAATTGCCGATTTTATAGCGCTCTTTGTCTCCATAAGTTTGCTAAGCTTGTCTGCAACGCTCCCCATCAGACCACCTCCCCGTTGATCTCATCAAGCAAGGCACTGATGTTCCCGACTTCTTCTGCTGAGGCCGCTCCAATCGCTTCCCGGACGTCGTCCGGCGTTGTCCAGTAAGGCGCACCGCTTGTTCCTTGCCGCAAAAATGAGCCAGCAGTTGTGGGAAATGCCAGCTGTGTCAATGCGGTGGTGCTTGACGGATAAATCAGTCGGTACGACGACCAGCTTGTTTTCCCTGTACCGCCTTTTGACACGCTGACAGAACTACTTAAATCAGAGGTATAGGGTTTGTTTGCGCCAACCGCGATCCAATAAGTCCCGTCGTATTGTAAGAGCTGAGGATCGCCGGAAGACAGCCATGAAGATGTATATCCGGTCGTTGCTGAGCTGTTTGTGTAGCTGTAGCGGCGTCGGATTTCTTTTGCGCCCAACCCATTGATATTTAACGTAGGCGTGGAACTCGAGCTTGCCCTATGCGGGATAATCGTAATCAGCATACCAACCGTTAGCTCTGTAACGCCGTCTATCGTAGCCGTAAACGCGCTTCCGGTACCCGCTGTTGTAACAATGGGGATTGCCGCGCCTGCCTGCATCGTACCTGTTACCAATCCCGCGGAGGTAATCGCCTTTTTTCCTTCCGCGATGTCGCTGGCGGTTGCGTCCGCCTGGGCCTGTGCGGTCTGCCACCCCTCTACGGCGGCATCCACTTCCTCGCCTGTGTGGGTTAAGGTGTACTCAGCCATGATAACAGTCCTCCTATTGCTTCATCGATCTGTGCGCCGGCGTACGGGATTGTATGGTCCTGTTTGTCTGCTGTGTGGAGTTCTGCGCCGCCGCTATCGTAAAGGACCGCCCCAGAAGACTCTTTCAGCACTCCATATTCTTCTGTCCCTATCGAGATTAAGCATCCTTGACCGGTAGAGGCAGGATTCGGGATGATCTGTGCGGACGTGATCCTAATGGACATTTAGGACCACCCGCACTTTCCGTGTTTCCGGCGGTATTTCATACGTGATTTCCAGCGTGTAGACGCCCGTTTCCCTCGGCTCTACCAATACGCTGATCTGCGCGCCGTCGATCTCGCACGCTCCGGCTTGTTCCGGATCGGCGTCCATGTTCTTTTTCAATTCCCACGATGCCGACGGGATAACAATCGGGCCTGATTGTTTGCTGTGCACCTCTAGTTCGATGTATTTATCCTCGCCTAAAATCCAATCGCGCTTATACACTGGCAGCACAGCAGCACCCCCTTTTAAAAATCACTGTGTACCGGTCGTTTTCCAGTTTGGCTTCGACTCGCTCTGGCAACAAGACCACTTGGTATGGGTCCTCTTCTAATCGGATGCAGACTAGTCGACTATCTTGTATGTACAGGATACCTGACCAATACGCCTGCTCCCCTATGGCGTTCTCCGCCCAAAACTCACACGCGTATTGCCCGTCCGCCAAATCGGTGGGGACCGACGCCCGCCAGACCCCACCTTCCTCTTGTTTAAATATAAGGCTGTACTGATCGGCGTTTCCCCATACCTTTACTACGCTACCCATTCATCGCCTCTTCGTTTGCATCCTCAAAGGTTATATCAATTTGGCACGTGGCTCCTGCATCTACCGGATTCGGCGTAAGTGTCACTGTTTTAAATTCAGGAGCATGCGTGTTAAGGATTATCGTACGCCTGATTGTGGTAGTTTTTCCCGCTTTGTCTGTTGCGGTCGTGTCTACATAGTTGACCCCTTCGTTTTCGAGCGTGACTTGCTTGGTAAATTTTCCTTCTTCGTTTAGCGTGACTTCTCCTTGATCGGTTTTTTCGTTTAGTATCATGGTGACCGTCGGAGTCCCGCTTGCGTCTGATGCCGACCCCTCAAATGTGATTGTTTTTTGATTTGTAACAAAGTTATCCGGCGGACTTGTGATGTCCAAAGATGGCGGCGTAGTGTCTATTTTGATCGACCGCGTAACTGTGTCTGCTGCATTTCCGTCATTGTCGGATACGTTTACTTTAATCGTATGAGCGCCGTCTCCAAGAGCCTCTTGTGGCGTGTAAACAACATCATATCCTCCGGATACAGATTCCGTAGACACCCCCGGAGAGTCGCTTCTGATCGCCGGGTTGCTGTCGATCTCGAGCAAAAATGTATCGATGTTGATACCACTGTCATCGTCGCGCAACTGGACTGTGATTTCCGGCGTGTTGTCCGTGAGCAACGCATTCTCGCCGGGCGCGGTGATCGTGGCGGTTGGTTTTACATGCTCATTCACTTCCAGCCGCAGCGCTTCGCCGATTGCCCCTTCGGTGGATGAGTTAACTTCTTTTACGTTTCCCGCCTCATCCGTCGCTCTTGCGGTCACATCATAATAATGACCTTCCTCGTTATAAGATGATCTGCTTGGCGCGGTGAATAAGGCGGTCCATTTTTTTGTCTCTCCGTTATAGGTAAGAGTGTACTCCTGCCCGTCGATAATCGCTTTTACTGTTTTGGGTTCCATGCTGTGCCCCCTTTATGCCGCATATTTGCCGCCGCTGCTCTGCAATTTTCCAAGAATATCAGACGCATAGTTCGCTCCCCGGCTTGCAAAAATACCGGTCAATACGCATCCAACGTATGGCACACTAAAAGTCACTCCCAAAGACGCATAAATGTCCGCCCCAGCCAGTACACACAACGCAACAGCAACGACCAACGCGCAAAGCTGGATGACCACCGCCCGGCGCTCTCCCTCGATGATGTTTTTCACATATTCCACAAGCCCTTCAACCGTGACGGCCAGAGTCAAAAACAATACAATAGTCTCCATTATTTAGTCCTCCTTTTCTGGTTCTGTCGGTAATCCCATAATTTCTTTATACGCTTGTTTCCCTGTCCCATTTCCGCCCAATCGTTCATAAGGGCGGTATAGATATTCGATATTTTTCTTATCGTCCAACGAGCAATATCCCCGTTCCGTGTAATAGCGATGTGCCTGATAGATACGGTCGTGCAGGATCGCTTTTACGCCGTCTTCGATTGCGTCTTGTTCCACCTTCTGTGCTTTAATCTTACGCCATACCCATACGGCAAAAGCGCCTACAACACCCGTCAAAGCCCAATACAACAGTTGCGGGCCATAGTTTTCAATCCACTCCATTGGAACCGCCTCCTTATACAATCTGTGCGGCAAATTGTTTCACCGGCTGTCCGCCCGGGGCGGTGGTGTAGATGCCCGTCATATCCCCCGGCTTTCCAATCGGTACGATTGCCGCCAGCTTGTCCTCTCCACGGTTGATCGGCACGATGGTCACTACGTCCCCCGTTCCCGCAGTCACTTGAATCTGGGTCGCATTGGCACCGGAGAATTTCGCCGTATAGTATCCGCCGCGTTTGATTTTTACTGTCCCGCTGGTATCACTTGTAATAGCCACGTTTTGTAACCCCTCCAAAATTTTATTGTACGGAAAATCCTTGCCCGGACAATTCGGTTTCGTCACCGGATTGATCTCGCAGTGCCCGACAATATGCGCCCGGTCAACCGGGATGACGACTCCATAGAGACGTTTTACTTCCGCGATGATATACCGGTGCAGATCGATGCTTGCTGCAAGTTGCTCCGTGGTCAAAGTCCCGCCGCTCACGCAGACATGCTCAATGCTGATGGTGTAGAGATTGGCGTTTACCCGCCGGTCCCGTACAGTTGCTAGCTTAGAGCGCCCATAATATCGGTTGTCTGTGGCAACGTTGCTGGTGCCGTTGGCCCAAGCCGCACGGTCAAGCGCTACCAATTGATAGACCGTTCCGTCCTTGTCAACGACGAAGTGGGCCGAAGCTTCTCTTGCGGGATTACAAAGCGTAGCAAGTGCGCCGGATGCTGTACTTCCTGCGGTGATGTGGTTGACGATTATGTCCGGTTTCCAGCCGTTGCGGCTTCCATAGTTCGGGCTGGGATGCTGCACGATGTTCATTCTGCCACCTCTTCAAAATATTGATTTAATAATTCATGTGGCAAAAACTGTAATTCGACTTTGCCCCCGTCTTCCTCTCCTACTCGTTTGCAGATATACAGCTTTCCGTCTTCTAGGTCTCTATAATATAATCCGTATGTATATTCCATTCCCCGTGCCGCTGGGATTGGATCGTCTTTTGTCCCGGCGTGGGTCTCGTCAATCACAGTCCAAAGTGCCGGCGTGATTTCGGGCGGCCAATCTCCTTGCGTCGTATGTGACGTTTTGCACTTGTATAGCAACCCGCTTGTAGGCCCCCGCATTTTGGTTTGAGGATGATCCAGGTCTTTATCGTCGTATACCTTTACCTCTGGCACCCATACCGGGTAAAGCAGTTTGTTTTCTACGGCGAGATTGTCCGGGGCATAATTAGAGATGGCTTCGATTACCGCTCGGATTCTTTTCGCTTCGGTAATCAGTTTTTCCCTGTCAAATTCAGCCATTGTTTGTCCCTCCCATTAAAATAGAAATCGCTTCCTGCTGTGCTGCAACTTGTTCTTGTAGTTTCAAATTATCATCATCTGCCTTTTGGGAGATTATAATTGTAATTTTTCCTGACTCATATACACTACGAACAAGTTCCGTAAATCCTTTGTACTCTTTCTTTTCAATTGTTATCGATTTTGACTTGTTGGGCTCTGAAAATAACTCTCTCAATTTTTGATCTTGATATGTATTTGCATCAACGCATAATTCAAGGCTGAGACATCTTTTCCCGTCAGCATAGATAGCATTCTGCTCCGCACTCAATAAAGAAATTTCTGTCCCGTCCGCCATAATTGCTGTCAAATGATCGCCTCCAAACTTTTCTGCTGGTGCTATAGGAAAAACCACATTATATGGAAATTCGGGTTGCAAAGAAATATCTCGCAATTCTTGCTTGTATTGCGCCCATATAGATTGTTCAGCTTCTTCCATTTTTGCCCACTGTTCAGCATTACAAAACGTTTTATCACAGTCATCTAGTAGTTTATCTCTGTATTCTCGGATTTTAGACGCCTCTTCATCCTGCTCATGCTGCTTGGCTAGGTTGAGCCAATACTCATAAGCAGACGCAATTCTTGCGGATAAATTTAGAGACGGATGAACGGGAAGCGTGTATTGATCGTATGTCCAAGTTTGGATACTTTTCCCTGTAGAACCATCAATCTCCGTTCCCTCGGTGATCCCGTCATAAAAAATAGCACTACTGCCTGCAATCTCAAACGAACCAGGCGGTTTTTGGATGCTTGTAATCCTCATTTCAGCCTCCTTGTGGGGTATAGGAGAGATATGCTGCTCTGATATTTGATCTAGTTATGCAAAATATACCTGTCCCACCTACAGCCGCATCATAATCTCTAAAGTACGATCCAGTCCCAATTGACGACTCATTAGAGTGTGTATGAAAAAACGTATCATAGTAAGGCGGCGCATTAGGATTGTCATCAATAACGCCTTTGACATTTGGGAGCATACCGTAAGCGTTGTTATATGACATCCCTCCGATGTAATATTGGTCAAAGCTACTCTCACCCAAAAAAGGGTCTATGGAGCCATCGTGACTTGACCCATATGGAGCATGTATCTTGTAATAATATGAGTCAGCCGTATAATCCAGCCCGTCGCACATTTTGGCCTTGCTCCCCCAAAAGTGCTCTATCCCACAAAATTTGATTCCCTCGGAGCCACTGTATACCATACCTTTTTTGTCCATTGTCCCGGTCATATTATCAGCATCATCCTCAGACTTGCCAATTCCCAACGAGGTTTGTGAGTCAGCATCACAAAACATCATCACAAACATTGCCTGGAGTAATATACGTTTTGCCCACTCTTGCTGTTGGTATCCTTTGCCATTGGCTGTTGCATATCCCCTATAACTGGAGGATGTGTTGCGAGCAGCCTCCACTCCGCTAAGTGATCGCAGCTTGTTGTTGACAACTGTACCCTCATATGCGGACATATACATTGTCTGCTGTATAACTCCAGACTCCGACAGATATGCATTGGCACAGTAGGTGTTGTCTGGTTGTGTTAGACTAAATTTGCATCCTTTCCAGGTTTTCCCACCGCTCTGATCCTCGTAGAATTTGTAATATACAAGTGGAAACTCAATCATTACATCCCCATCATCCCCAGATGTAATGTCCGCCGCTGTGCCATCGGAGCGCTTTGAATAATCATCCGGATCAAGATAATACTGTACTACCCCGTTTTTAAGAAGACATGGACGAATATTTTTAAATAGCCAGCATCCTCCAACAGAACCTGGATCAAACGTACTCCCTGACATGCTCGCCGGTATCCATTCGGATGCCCCATCCGTATACTCCACGGTTGCTGTACTCTCGTCGATTCTCCATCCTATAATATCTGGCTCGGTTGGCAGCGTAAGCGTCTCGCGCTGCACCTGCCCTCCTGTAGCCCGGATGAGCGCTGCTGCTCCATAATACTCATCTGGATAGTCGATAAGCAGGACATAGTACGTGTGCCCTTGGAGCACGTCAAACTCTGCGTTGTCGAGCGCGTCCAGCGGCTTAGTCAGATTAACACCCAGCTCACTATTACTGATCCTTACACGGGTATCTCCGACATCTCCCCCGTCCTCCGTATCCACATGGATAATCAGCTTTGTGGCATAATCCGGAGAGGCAAGCACACGGAACACGTCATCTGGCGTTGCATCTTGTCCAAGCCCATATAGCGCAGCCGTATCGTCCTGTAGCAGCGTCGCCTTATTGAGTGGAGTACCATCCTCTATTGGATCGTCTGCGCGGCTCATGTCAAATACATTGGTCTGTCCGCTGACAGGCGTAAGCAATACCCGCCCCGGATGTGTTGGTATCCTATCTTTGATAAGTCATGCCTCCCCTGAATATAAGTCTCCGCTGTAAAACCAAGCTTGTTCCATCTTCGTTATAATCTCATCGAGATCAAATAAGATTTTTTCTATGTTATTAGCTTGTTTCCATGTTAAATTATCCATACTAGACGGTGGTTCTGGTGTGGTTTCATACACAGATATTGCCGATCTTATTGCAGAGATGTTTGTTAAATATCTACTCATCTGGCTTTTTAATGGGATATCTTCTCTTTGCCAAGTAGTGTTAATGGAGACTATATCATCAGGGTTGAATTCTTGGCTTGCTGCAAATTTACCCATGCCCGAATTGCGAAAAAAGTTATTCGTAATCTTGTCATATAGGCAAGCCTCTCCATTCATATCGTAAACAGGTATGAAATCACGCACCAATATCTCGCCATCATATATTTTCATTGAGTAAATTTTAAGATTTGCTAGTTCTGTGGCTTCACCGTATGTGTTTCCGCCAAATGCATATATTTGATATTGACCTGTGAAATCTCCATCAGAATTTGTTACTGTAGCTGAATCTAGCTTACAAACATTTCTATTTTTATCTACAAGGTGTCTTCCTGTCGGAGAGATTGAACTATCAAATAATTCGTTTGTATCGTTATAGTCTGATCTGAATAGTCCATCTTCTGTAAGATGGAAGCAAAATCTTCCCTCATATGTTGGGGTCTTCCCCCTCCCTCCGAACACGCTTTGGAACGCACTTATTGTTTGGGTAAACTGGAAATCACATACAATTCTTGTATTACTCGTAGGATTAATTCCTGTGGAGATATATTGTGACCCGGTAGACTGTATATACTCTAATTCCTGATATTTTTGAGGCATCCTATGAGGAATGAAAATAGGAGAGTAGTCTACCTTATATCCATATTCCTGCAACAAATTTGCTATGTAATCGGTCGCTTCACAAACTCGATTAAGGTCAGATACGTTATAGTGTCCTTTGGAAGTAAGTGCCTCCACATCTTGAAGAGTTCTATCGAATATTAATGTGTCAATAATACTTATACAACAGCCCTCCCCTCATAATTCCCGCGGAACGCCCCGTTATAGGTGTACTGTATCTCAGTCACCAGGACTGTACTTTCTGCAAACTGGTTCTTGTTCGTCACTCTATCCAGCGGGTCAAGGCGCGGGTCTGCCCGGAATGCTCCAGACAGCACTTTCCTGTTTTCCAGATAATCGGCGGCCCATTGTGCTACAGCAGAGGCACGCTCAGAAGATACCAACGGATTGCTGATGTCCTGCGTTTCCCCTGTGGTCCCAACCGTTAAAACCGCTGCCCCATCATTTACATTGACTGCCTTTAATTGCTTTGTCAGGCTAATCTCAGAGTTTGAGTAGCTATTAAAACGGTTTATCTCATAGTCTGTTGCTCCGCTTCCCAATGGCTCAATGTGGAGCATCCCGTCACGGTCTTGATAAAAGACACAGCAGGCCGCATTTGCCACATATTGCAGGACCTCTGCAATAGTATTTTCGGATAAATCCGCAGATTCGGCGGCAGTAATGGAACTTAGAGAAGCATCCAGGGTCCACCTATCGGAACCATCCGGCATAGTTGGAAGGTCTGCTTGTTGTAGAGCGGAAGTAGCAATATCCGCCAGCGTACCCGTTGAAGGACCAGTATATGTATCGCTCATAAATTCCAGGGCATCCCTCGCTTTGAATGTGGCTGTAATGCCATTTTGCGGAGTATCCCATTCGCTCATGTAGAATGTACCGGCCTTAATCCACTCAACAGAGCCATTGAGCTTATACCCATACCTGGCCGTAATAGACTGCCGCTCCATCAGATATTTCTCTGCACCCTGCGGGTTGTCCGGGTTGTATTCGCCGTTAAGGTTGACGATTTCAAATGTAATTTCCGACTTTGGAAGCTCTGCGGACATCGGATCCACAAACATATCGTGCCCATAGCTCATAAGTTCGGATTTTCCGTAAGTCTTTTCAACTCCAACAATGATCCGCTCTATTCGTGCCCGCCTGGATGGTTTGCACCATTCCAAGACTTCAATGACGATCCTGTTGTACCCTTGGATGTCCCCTTCAACAACGGATGAGATCTCTTCATTCTCAATCACTGTTTTGGTGAACACTTGAGCGGTACCGTTATAGGCTGTTATTTTAAAACTGGATGCGTATTCGTTGTAGGATGGTGCCCATGTAACCGTTATCCCTGGAATTACTGCATTGAATACCTCTGAGAACTGAATCGTAATTGTCGGTGTAACGCTATAAGTGCCGTCATTGCCAGACAGTTCATTGCCTATAAAGCCGTTGTTCCCATATGGGCCAGAGTTAGGGACGATGCGCGCTGTTCCATTTAAGGGCCAAATGTTATGCTCCAGTGTGGCATACAGCACTTGCTCTTTTTCGGTCTCATCGATCAGGTGCTCTGTGCTTGAAAAATCTTCATGCCCGTTGTCAGATGGGGCCGCATCCGCTTGAGCGTCCGGGTCTCCCACATTAAGGATGATTTCTACGTAGCTTTCAGGAACAAGGGTCTGCTCCTGTGCATCTTTCCACGCCTGTGATACCTGTTGCATAGAAGCAGCCCCCTTCCTGAATTACACTTCTACTAGCGAAAGGCCCGCATTTTGATATCCCTTAATGCTTCCATCTTTGTTTCTTAGGAATACAGCAGCGGTTCTGTCCGACACATACATTTGCCTCGTCACCCACGAGTTTGTGTCTTGCAGATAGAAGGTTACATTGTTGTAGAACGACCCGCCTCTAGCTGGGCTAAACTGTGCCAAAATGGATGCCCAATTTGAAGCTGATATAAATGTCCACCCAAGCTCAACCTTGGCTATATCGTCTCTTATCACAGCCCCGATGACATATCCCTCAACGTTTCGGCCAGAATCCACCACGGTAGAGGTGGTGGCTGAATAGGTGGACGGCTCGGGGAACGCAAAACTCCCAATAGAGACCATCGGCGTCATCCAACCACACCCCCTACCATAATGGAGGCCCCGCTGTTTCTGGATGCGCGGTCATATGCCTTTTTTATCTGCTTTCCATCAATGTTGACAACGCCCTCTTTTGCGAGGATCGCCCTCAGAAGCTCGTTCTGCTCCCTTAGCAAAGCGTTCTGCGCCTGATTTGCATCCGATACGCCAGCAGCGATTCCCTCTACAATTTGAGCGTTATTCGCCACAGCAGTTCGGCTCCCAATGGTCCCAACCAGTTCCGGCCCCGCCTCTCTTGCGAGGAACATCTGTCCAGTCTCGGGGAAGCCGCCGGACGCAAACGCCTTCGTTGACTTACCGCCACTTACGCTCTGCGTAACAATGGTATGGACCGTTGTGATGTTGCGCGGAATGGAGTTCAGGCTGGAGATAATAGACTGGATAGCCGAATTGCTTTGACTTGCCATGCTTCTATACATGGTGGTCATTGCATCAGTGAACCTTTGGTTTTCGGTCTGTGCGGTAGCAATGGAAGTGAGGAAGAAGGCCAGCGTTGTATCAATTATGGTGTAGACCTCAGAAGAGAATGTTGTTGCAGAATCCTTCATCTCCGTTACCGTGCTGCCCCACATATTCTTTACGTTTGTAAACTCGCTTCGTAACTGCGGCGAACTGTCTTCCATGCCCTTAGAAAGCCCTGAAATTAAGTTCTTACCTACGCTGCGCATGTTAACGTACATATCATCCGAAAGTTGAATGTTCCCCGCAGACTCAGTTAAATTCTTGAGCGTTGACATTAAACTGTTGTAAACAGTCAGCAAAGAAACGGTTTCTACCAACTCCGGGTTTATTGTCTCAAGATTTTCCTTTAGCCTTGTTACATCATCGACCATGTTCCATACATCGTTCGCAAGGCCACCGATCGGGTTCCCAGCAAATAGTTTCTGGAATCCACTTACAATGCTATCCCACGTAATACTCCCCATGCTGCCTGTATACGAAGAAATCTCACCGGCCAATCCAGTCATGTAATCTGTAAAATCGGCCATATTCGTTTCAAGCCCCGGTAATTTCCCATTAAGATCATCCAGCGATGGAGAAAGTTTGTCCCCCAATTCATTTGCAACAGAAATTAGACTTTCTGTAAAAGCGATAAAAGCGGCAGCAAGCTCAACCAGGATAGCGGTACCAAGGCCGATTGCAACAGGAAGTAATCCAGCACTTGCTACTGTTGCTGCGCCAAGAGCTGCTGTTACAACGCCAATTCCGACCAATAATGATGTCCCAAGCGCAATCCCAGAAGCAATCGTTTCACCATTGTCAAGAACTGGTTGCCAAGCATGACCTATTTCATTAAGCCCCTTACCAATAGCCCAAATTTCAACAATAAATAACCCGGTTGCCACGCCAAGTTCCAGAAGAATGGCCGTTCCAATCCCAATGTTTAACGCCGCTGGTGCTCCTAGTGTTCCAAGGCCATAAGTGGCAAGCCCAACAGCCACAAGGGCCGCAGTACCAAGCCCAACACCAGCCGCAACTGTGGCACCATTGTCAATTACCGGCTCCCATGCAATTCCTACCTGCTCCAACTCATATCCAAGAATTGCAATCGCTCCGACAACAATTACAGCCGCCGCAGAAACTTCTGCTATGATTGCAACGCCTAGTCCCAGGTTTTTGGCGAGAGAGGATAAACTTGGGGACAGCTTGCCACTTACCGACGTATTAACAGCTTCCGTTGCGGTTGCAACAGTATCAACGGCTGTTGCGGCCTTCCCGATATTTGCAATACTCTTTAACTTCGAGAAAGCATCAAGAGCTACTGCAAGACCACCAAGAACCTCTAGCGCTCCGATAATCAGCGTAGCTTTATCGACCCCGCTCCAGTCACCTTCTTTAATCTCTTCCCAGTTTGTCGCAATTTCCCGGACGATAACTGTAAATCCTTGGATTGCAACTCCCCATGCGGCAAGTTTGATGTTCCCGGTAAACACTCCGATTCCAATCGCAATGTTGGTAAGTCCCCTAACCGCTGTTAGCGCATTGCCCCAATTCACACCATTCTCGGAAATGTCTTTAATGGCTACAACAATCTCTCCGATCCCTTGAATAACCTTTAATGCTCCGCCGAATTTAAGGCTTCCAAGCAAGATAAGCGCGTCCCCAACCATTCCTGCAAACTCACTTATCATTCCTGCAACGTTCTGGACAGTGGCGCCATTTTCTCTGAAATCGTTCAGATAGCGCATGAACTCATTAAGGTCTGCAAGGAACATCGTTAATCCTAGCGCCTTAAATTCAAGGTTTAAAAGAAGCGACGCCCCTTTTAAACCCGCCAAAGCGGTTTTGATTTTCTCGATAGATTGAAGTAGGCCAGTTGCGACTTTCCACGCCGCAAACGCAGCCCCAGCTGGGATGACATAATTGTAAAGAAGGTCTTTAACCGCTTCCTTCAACTCATTAGTCTGGTCAGTCAACCCATTCAAAAAGTCATATTCAGGCAGGTCAAGCCCAAGATCGCCACCAGATACTCCTGCTCCGCCTCCAGCAGCTGCATTCTGTGCGGGGGAGATGATATTCAATTCGTCAATCCCAAGCGTGTAGTCTTGCAGCTTTTTGGCCGCTTCCGCTGCATCATCCAGCGCGTTGCTTGCGTCGGTTGCGCCACCGGCTACACCTTCAAGGCCAGAGTAGTCAATGGTTGGAAGTTCAAACCCAAGGAAGTTCGCAATAGCCTGGGCCGCTTCTGTCAACACTTCAACAAATGCCTGAACCCACGGAATAACTTGCTGAAGTATGGGGATCAGCATATTGCCAAGAGCACGACGAAGCTGGACGATTTGCTGATTTAAGATCCTTATCGCATTGGCAGGGGTCTGGATTGTTCTGGACAAATCTCCCATTGCGTTGGTGCTTTGCTCCATAATTGCGATGTACCGAAGCTGAGACTTCTCAGCCTGGGTCATCGCATTTACGCTCTCAGTAATCCCGTGGTTCAGCGCCACTTGCTTCAAAGATGCAACATCAATTGCGTAGCCCAAGCGACGAAGCGGCTCAATCTCTCCAGCAAGACCAGACTGGAGCTTCTGCATTGCCTCCTCAATTGAGATGTTATAGAAGGAGCTAATGTCGTAGCCAAGCTGAGTCAAATTCTTTGACATGAGTGCTGCACTGTCAGATGCTACGCCAAACCCGGATGCCATCTGCATGAACACGCCTTGGTTGCGCATCCACTCAGAGGAGTCAATCCCCGTAAGCGCCTGAACTTCTTCTGCATATGCCTTTGCGGACTCAGCATATTCGCCCATAGCCACGGTAAACAGGTTTAAGTTCTCAACGTAATCGTTTGACTCTTTTACCCAATTAGACATTACAGAAGCAATTTTCCGAAATGCGATTAAATAAATTCCAAACTTTAATTTTGCTCTATCTGCACTGTTTCCAAGAATATTAAAACTATTTGCGGCAGAATTATTCGATGCAGCAAGTCCTGCATTACTAGATATTATCCTTTGGATTCGAATTGGAAATGCAGAAAAACCATTTGCGACTCTTTGCATCTCTGTTGCAAGGGGACGCATAGCGGAAGCCACTTGGTTCATCTGCTGGGCAAACTTTCCAAGATCGGCTTTATCAAGGGCGGTGCTTATCTCCGGTAATTTCTTCAATGCGTTGATCGTAGAGTTTAACCCGCTTGCCTTCTGGATAGTGGAAAGACTATTCATAGCAGAGGCAAACTGCTGGATTTTCTGAGAATTAAGGTTTGTCCCGTTAATCAGCTTCGCCGCATTAGAGAGAGCTTGGAGCTGTTTGGTAGTGGTAGTCAGCCCCGCACCGCCCTTTGCCGCAGACTTCAAGTTGGTCAGGGCAGTGGCAAGCTGTTCGATTTTCGATGCCGCGTCGCTGGATGTTACCTCGATTTCAATTTGCAGGCTATCAATGTCAACGGCCATGTAACCACCACCTAAACATAAAAAATTCCGCTACCTCGACTCCATATCGAGATAGCGGAAAACTTCGATTATTTAGTTATTCAATTAGTTCACATTCTACCCATGTTCCTGCGCTTAAACATTCACCTTCAAACGTAATCTCGTCTCCGACATTTACATCTTTAAGTGCTTCTTCCTGCTCTTTTTCAAATTCTGCATAAAAGAAAACAATAGTGTTGTCTACTCTGGTTTCCATTGTGAGCGTTGCCCCGCCAGACCAATTGAGCAATCCATCCGTTTCCATTCCGTTAATTGTGGCAGTTACAATGTATCGGTTATTTTTATATAACTCATCTGCTCTTAGCTCGTTTTTCTCATATTCTCTAAATATTTCAGAAAAGGTAACAGCCGATTGTATCTCTTCTTTTTGGATTTCATCTCTTTCCGGCAGCGTCATCAAATACACCGAAAACCACACGCAAGCAACTGAAACTATGCTCAAGAGGAAAGAAACAAAGATTCCTTTCTTTTTCTTGATCGCAGAGAGAACAGATGTAACTGTAAGCGCAATCAGAAACGCAGACAGAACCACAAAAACTCCTATCACAAAGGCTTTGTCATTCATTTTAAGCCTCCGCTCCGTCTGAAAATTTCAGATATTGTTAGAGCAATTCCTTTGCACAACTGATATATTCCAAACGGAATAAGCATCAAAATAAAACATAGAAGTTGAATAACGTCTTTATCTTCGTCTGTCCTTGTCTTTCTGCGTGCCATTCTACTCCCTCCTCCCCTGCATCATACCACAACACAGAGGAGGAGTCAACCAAAATTCTCCGCTATCTCGATATGAAGTTTTCAAGGTGCAATAGGGGAGAAAGGGTCAATTTTGCTTCTTTCCCCAATTTTTTCCGGCCCGCATCATCTGCTTCATATAGATTTCAGCTCGCAGACGCTCGGCTTCTTCTTGCTGTTCGGACTTGTCCTCTTTTTCCCCGTTCAGCGCATAAGGTTCCGTCCTGAACGGTTTTGGCTTTGTGCCTTTCTTTGCAAAGGCATGTAAAACGGGAGAAACGTCGCATAGAGCTTCATACACATACAACCCCATCAAGTGGGCCTCTGCATTGATCCTCTCCATGCGACGTCTATCAGCCTCCCTATAAATTGCTGCCATCCGCACATCCCCGTACCAATACTGGTCCCATGTCATTCCAATGGAGAGATAGTACGGACAGTCAGCAAGAAAGATTTCCTCATATGACCGCTGGCGCGTTACAGCTCCAGGGTCAGGCCGGAGTTTTTTTCGGCATCCTCATCAACCAGAATGGCATTGGATGCCTGGGCCTGCTGGTAGAGCTGAATGAGCCGCTTAACCAGTTTTTCCGGCACGCCGCCACCCCAACGGTCAATCAGCTTGTCGGTTTTCTCACGAGGGACATTGCGGTGATTCTTCCGAAAACTGTAATAGAACAGGTCCCGCATCCCGGTCACAGGAAACTCGATAGCGTCTTCCAGCTTGAACTTGTTTCGCTCGGCAAACACCACGCTCTCCTTGCTGAAATCTAACTCATATACCTGCCCGGTCTGATCGTCTGTCAGACGGGCAGGCTGAATAAACTCCTGAAGGTTTGTCACTTTCTCGCTCATTTTCTGTCCTCCTTACACCGTGGGAGCCGCCGCCATCTCGGGGGCGCTATTGGGAGTAATGTACAGGGTGGTCTCCAACATTGCGTCCACCTCAGCCTCGTTCAGGCCAAGAGGGGCAGGAGTGCCAACAAAGTAGGTCGCATTTGTCAGCTTCGGATGAACCACAGCAAACCAAACCTGCTTCCCGCCTTCAATCGCCGTGTCATACGCTTCCATGAGCGTGTCCCACGCCTCGATCAAATCTTCAGTCAGGTTAGCGCCATACTCCAGAGCGCCGCCAAGGTCCTTCAACCCCTGAACATAAGTCATGTACTCGGTCTCCTCCAGGGTGGTACTGTCAATGGTGTTGGGGGAGGGGTTAAAGTTGGGCATGGACTTCACTTCGGGAATCTTGATGTATCCCGTGGTGGGCCGGGTGCCAGGTGTGGTCTCCACTGCATACTGGAGCGTCATTCCAGCGGTGGAAAGTCTGGGAGAAGCCATAAAAAATACCTCCTTGAATTTAATATTCATAGGAGGCACTTGGCACATAGGCACTTGGCACTGTTAGCCTTTGTTTTGTTTTACTCTGCCCGATAAACCCACAAATCCTTGTCTATCGAGGCTTGATACCGTGCGACGATTCTGTAGATTGTGGCGTCGCTCAAGTTTGCAACCGGGTTGCACAGGATTCTTGCAAAGCCCATCTTGGCAAATTCGTTGTCTACGACTTCCAGAATGTCCTTTGCCTCTGACTTCTTGTAGCCCACGGTGTTAGAGTAAATTCCAACTTCGTACATCACCGTGACCGCGTTCTCGATGTTGGTTGTCCGCATTCGCTGAACGATTGAGTTATCCGACTCCACAATGGTCACAGCCGGGAACTTTGCGGGCAGGTCTGTAAATTCACCGCTTACAAAGATGCCGTCATATTTTTCTCTCAGCGCAGAGGCAACCGTTGAGAAAACGATTGACTCAATGTCAATCACTTCAACACCTCCTTTGCCGTCGGAACAACCATGTTTCGGAGCATCCGGGCGGTGTCATACATATACGGCCTCGACGGCATACCAGCAGTCCAATGCCATTCTCCATCTTTCCAGTACCACCAGCCTTCCTCTCCATGCTCGTTCACATCGTATCGCCATCCAGCAAGGCCGGGTTCCGGGTGTGGGCTTTGGGCACCTCGAATTCCGGTCCCAAATTCAGCGAAAGCGCTGTGCGTGGCGGTGGACACCACATATCCCTTGTCGCCCCTGTACTGGCTCTCAATCCCGTTGACCAATTCTCCGGTGTCGTATATGGACATATAGGAGGCATTAAGCTGTGCCAGCGACACGCCCTGTTCCGTCAACGAATGAGTCAGATTCTCACCGGCGGCGTCAACCTTCTTCTGATATGCTTTCAGTTCCTTCAACGCCTGATTGATGGATTGGTCATTCAGTTTCAGTTTGATGGTCAGCATTTGCTATCGCCGCCTCAATCTCCGCTTTCTTCGCAAACAGGCTTTGTTCGGCCTCATATTCGGAAACCTCCACGCGCTTGATTGCGAAGGAAACACTGTTCTTCCAGGGGGCCACTAACTTGACTATGTAATTGTATGGGCCGTCAGTGTCAGCACCGTCCACCCACAACACCGCATCTTCGTCAATCTCGCAGTCAGTGTCCGCCGTCGTCATAGTGCGGTCATAATCTTCCAGAGAACCAAACTGCTCAACCTCAGAACTTCCCTTGTTCGGCGAAACACACAGCATGGCGGATTTCAATTCGCTATAAACCGGGATATAGGATCCGGTTGGATTTCCATATTCATCCACAATTTCCTCTTGGCCTTGCAAGAGTTTGAAGAATACGGGCTGTTGGTTGCGCAAAAGTGACCTCATCAAGTCACCACCTTCGCAATCGGCGTCACTTCCTGCAAGAGAGATTCAGAAATCCAGGAGGATTCATAACTACGAGAAATACCGTTCTCTGAATGGCTAAGTTCCCCTTCAGCTCCGATTCTGTTATACAAGTCCATCGCGCACCGAAATTGCAAGTCCAGATACCGGCTCTCCAGTTCATCCGGCCACTCCCCATACGGATAGCGACGGGCGAGTATCGCACTCTTAGCGCTCTCCAGGCAGTCCTCCAGGATGGCCTCGTCAGGCTCTCCGGTTCTTAGTTTCAGCCTCGACAGATTGTCCATGTTCAACCCTCCTGGGGCGCCCCGGCTTCTTTGCTTCTGCGCTGGGCGGCGTGGAGTCATCCACGACTCGCCCGTGCTGCTTCATCTCGGTTTCGTCCTTCGGTTCAATCCTGAACTCCTGACCCGCCTTGTAAAACGTTCCCTTATAGCAAACACGATACTTTGGGATAAACCTCACGCCGCCTCACCTCCTATCAGGTAATGACCTTCAGAACGCCAACGGAATCCATCCGCTCGTAGGAGGGCAGAACGATCTCGGACGCAAAGGTGTTAATGTTCACGGGGTGGTTCTGAATCTCGCGGGTGATAGCAACGCCGGTGTTCACAATAGACACTTCGGCACTGGACGCACCCTGGAGGTCGGCCTCCTCGGGAGTGGTGCCATACCAGGTGTTGCCCAGGTTCCCAGCGGGGATCAGGCACACATAGCCGTCCGGCACAAAGCTGTGGGCAGTACCGCTCTCATCCTTGTACTGCTTGTCATAAATGGCAATACGCAGGCCAGAGGTGGCCTCCACAATAGCCTTTACCTCGGCATCGGTCAGATAGCCAAGGGACAGGCCGTTGGTGGTCAGGTAGCGGTTTTTCACAGCATCCGTGGCCGCCATCAGATTGAAGGTGTAGGTGTTCATAATGGCAATGGTCAGTTCATCGCCAGTCTTAGACCGAATCGCATCCTTGACGGTCTTGAACGCCGCAAACGGGTCAGCGGTGGTAGGTGCCGTCCAAAGAGCGGTTGTGGTCAACGCAGTATAGTTATTGGTCTTCCACACATCGCCAGGGTCGTAGTCATAGGTGTAGTCCACACCATTAGCTGTGATGGTAATGCCGCAATCTCCACCCTCCGGGAACAGAAGCTGCATAATCATCCGCTCGGGCACCACATTCGCACCATCAATCAGGTCGCGGGCATCGTCAAAAATCCGCGCAATGACCTCAGCAGCATAGGGGTCAGTAGACTCCTGCACACGAAGCATCTCCTGGCGGTCGCGTTCCTTAATCTTGAAGCCCTCACGGAAGAACGCCATCTCAGTTTCCAGTTTGTCAAAGCCAATCCGATCACGGAAGGTAGCCTTGGTATCAAAGGCGGAGGGCATCAGGGAGACGGGCAGGCCCCGGCTTCCCTTGATCCAAGACAGGTCAAGACCAGCCTTTTTACGGGCAGGGAACAGAGTAGCGCCCAGGTAAGGAATCTGGTTGGAGGCAACCTCCGTCCAGTTAGCCGCAACAGCAGCGGGAGTAAAAATTTCTCTCAGGTCCATCTATGTATCCCTCCTTACTCGTTCACGCCGATGTTGTCCCGCAGGATAATGCCGGGGACGGCAAAGGTAGTGTCCAGCGTCACACCGGAGTGCGCCTGCGCCTTCTTCTTGTCCACAACGCCCTGAACCAGCAGAGCGCCATTGGGATTTACGGTAGGGTCAACATCGTACAGCAGCATCCCCGCAGCAGTAGCAAAGCTGGTCGCGGCAATCTTTTTCCCGGCGGAAGTCATGGGCGTACCGGCCTTAACAGCGGAGGTCTCATCCACCAGAATAGGAATCGCGGTGAACTCGTCAGCGGCCAGAATCTCAACGGTTCCGCTGACAGAAGTCTTGGAAAAAATCATCCGTATCTCTCCTTTTTAAAAATAGTGCTTCAGCCCCTCGTTCGCATTTTTGAGGGCGTCCGCTCTCTGCTTGCCTAAATTGCGGGCAAACTCAATAGCGGTGTCTTTTTTCTGGTCATCTCCACCAGCGCCATCAGGCTTTGGATCCTGCTTGACCATCTCTGCCCGGAGTTTCTTCTCATAGGAGGTGTTGGCCTTCTGCTGGTTCTCGAAAACCTTGTCCATGTTTCCGTCAAACAGGGCCTCGGCAGTCTCGCGGGCCAGTTTCTCGTCATATCCTGGCATGGCAATAAACCGTGCTGTATGCTCTGCAATGGTAGACTTGCGCAACAGTTCAGTGTACTTGTCCTCCAGTGCCTTGCGATCAGCGTCAGCCTGTGCCTTGGCCGCTTCGTCGTCGGTCATCTTGGCCTTGATGGTTTTCTTCGCTTCGGCCAGTTCGGAGGCGGTCTTGTCAAACAGGTCTTTCTTCACATATCCCGCAAGATCAACCTTCTCCGGCACTTCCACTTTCAAAAGTGCTTCAACCTTCTGCTCTGCGGTCATGCTATCGAATCCTTCAATACCTTCGGTGCTAATGGTAGGCATAATCAATTCTCCTTTGCGCTTTTTCGTCGGGCATCTCCGCCCCGTATTTGCGTTTACTGTTCTCTCAGGTTTGCGTTTTAACGTCTTCTCTGACGATATTCAAGCGGCTGGGCCGCTGAAATACGTTCGCTGTCTTTTGAAGATTTTGGCGCATACACGTACTCTTTTTCACCATGTTCCGGAATCAGCAAAGCGCATAGATTCCCGCCAAACACACAGGCGGAATCGATACAAATATCGCCGGTCAATGTTGTGTATGCAAATCCGGTTTCACTGGGCGTATGCCCAAATACAACCTGCTTTTCCCGTTTCCGGCTATCTTTTTCCATCCAGTTTCTTCCCCACAAAAGTTCAGCCGGGAAGTTCTCTTTCAGCTTTGGCCTTGATAATCCGGCATGGCAAAAAATATTATTTTCCGTTTCATGGTAAAGAGGCAGGCCATCAAACCATGAAATTGCTTCTTCAAAGCAATCTGTTCGTCCAGAAAAACTTTGTACTGTTTCTTGTCCGCCGTTCATAAACCAGATGCCTGTTTCGTTTTTCCTGTATGCATTTATGGCCATCTGTTCATGATTCCCACGCAAACAAACAACTTTTTCTTTCCCATGTTTGATTTGCATACCAATCAGCGCAAGCACAACCGCCAGGCTGTTCTTCCCGCGGTCTATGTAATCACCAATGAATACCAGCGTATCCGTTTTTGGGTTCCACTTTGCCTTTTCCAGTAAGGATTCCAATGTGTAGAAGCACCCGTGAATATCACCGATTGCAATCAAGCGTTTCATGATCTCACCGCTGTACCGCCCCTTCTCTGGGGCCATATTCAAACGGCTGGGCCGCTTAAAGTTCAGGAAGTTCAATTCCCTCCATTACTGCTCTTGCCTCAAGAACGGCAATATAATCTGTCATAGCCTTTACCTGAATGTTGTATGCGCTTCTTGGGCAAGTAGGAGAAAAATCAAGTTTTCCATTATCCCACTTATCCAGCATAGACTTTAACTTCTTGTATCTGACAACATTTTGAATGTATTCCGCCTTGAAGCGGTTTTTGTAATCTTCGCTAGTCATTAAAGAAATTGTGTCTTTCAGTTCCATTGTTTTCCCTCCGTTATTTCATAATCGGTTGAAATATGCACCTACACCGTCTATGCGGTTTCGGCGGAATCGCATTGATGGAGTACACCTTCCCATTCCGCTCTCGGCAGGTTTCACACACCTTTTCATCGCCCACCGTCACCCAGCGCACACGGCGCACACCGGCATCACGATAGGATTTCAGTGTGGATTCATCGGTCACAATATCTGCATAATCCGCTGTCAAACCAGCCCAGTAATGTAGGCCACGCCGAAACTCCGTCACCTTTGCGGTGCTGGAATTGATACCCTCAGCGGTGTACTGCCTTTTTCGTTCCACCTCATTTGTGTACTGGTATTTCGTAACAGCGTTGTAAGCAGCCAGCAACGCCAACAACCACGCTAAGTCAGGCGGTTCTTCTCCGTGCGGTTCGGCCTCCTGATACCGCTCTTGCGCCAACTCCAAGTACACTTGGCGATTATCCGCTTCCAGTTGGTCATATAGCTCACGAGCGACGGACAGCACCGACAGTTCATCAAATCCGTCTTTTGCCGCCTTGTCCTTGGCATCTTCAAACCGTTTCGTCGCTCTGCGGTTCAGAAGTTCAATCGCTTTGTCTGTGGTTTCGTAAAAATTTTTTGGCATAAGCAATCAACCATTAGCAAGAATTTCTGCATCTGTGCACTTTTGCTCTTTTATCTTGAAAGAGAACATAGTGCTTTGCTTTGTAGTTTCTTACCCATGTCCTACGCTCTTTTTCCCGCTTTCTATCTGAGTCAAAAAACTCATTTAGGCTTTCAATAAATTTATTTATGTTTTCCGTAAGCTCAGAAAGTGCGGTTCTTACTGCGTCAAAAAATTCATTCCACGTCTGGATTGTTTCCTTGCTCATTTTCGCCCCCGCCTTCTGTATTCCGGCTTTCTCTCTCCGCCGCCAGTTCATCCCTCAACGTTCGGTTTAACACTTCCTGCTGTTCTTTTTCCCATTCCATTCCGCGCCGGTAAGCGCCCTCAGCGTCGGCAAACACGCCGGACACGTCGTAAGCATCCTTGGGGTGTACCTTGCTGTTGTTTAGCAGCTCACAAAGTACCTGCACCTTAGACTGAATATTAGACAGGTTCTTTCTGGTGAACTCCGGCTTGATGTCAGATAACTGCAAATTCAGGTCGGCGGTATTCCGGCAGATGTAGAGCACAATCCGAAGGAACTCCCGTTCAGATCGAATGAAGGTTTTTTCTGTGTCCTTCGCCCGACTCTCTGCCTCCGCAAAGCCGTCACGGTAGATAACCGCCGTCCCGGTATCGCTGGTAGAACTACCGCCGTTTCGGTTCGGCATACCACAAATGGTCAGGGCGGTGTCGTACAGGTCATCCACAAGTGTCTGTGTATTGGTCTGGTTCAGTTCTGAGGCAATACGATAAACCTTCGCCTCCATGCCTGGCTGACCTTTGATTTCTACTGCCATTCCTCCAGAAGAAAGCGATTTATACGCATTTTTATCAATTTCGCAGTTCTGGAACACATCAAACGCATTGACAAAATCCTGAATGCTGTCAACGCGATTGCTCTCCACGGTGTTGATAGCGTTTAGCAGGGGAAGAACAACCTCGAAAGCTCCCATGCGGGCATCGTTGTTTGGGTACTCGATAATAGGGATATAGGGAATTGTTCTAGCTTCCTGCTTCTTTATTTCTCCGCCAGCAATCTCGAAGTACCATTCACGGGTGTACACGCACTGATAGGGCTTGCCTTCCTCGTCCCACTGCCGCAGCACACCAGCAAGTGGCTTGTGTCCCACGCCGCTGTAATAGATAACAAAAGCATCTCTTGGATCCAGCGTGTAGATGCAAACAGGAGAACCGTCCTCCTCGCCTTCCTCGTCAGGAACCACCATACGAACACCTACGCCGCAAATGTGCATCCAGTCAGCGATTTCCTTGTCCTTCGTGTCCTTGCTTTCGGCACGCATGAATTCATTCAGTGTGTTTACCTTTTCGGAAACAGAATCATTTCCACCATTGGACACATATTGGAGGGGCTCCCCTAGCAGATAGGCTGTCTTGAAGGTTACGATCTCATTTGCACGGTTTACCATGACCTTGTTGTTGATTTCTGGGCGGACAACCTTCTCTTTCAGGCGAATATCCTGCTTCCCCCGAAAACAATCGTATAGATACTGGATTTCTGCCTTGTTCCTAAAGTGTGTGGGCATTGCTTTTCCGATCACATCGGACACATTTTCTGGGGTGATCTCTTTTTGGTTCGTATACGCCACATGTCTTCCATGTAGCCCATCGTCAGGCCAACAGGATATTACATTTTCATATTCTGTCAACAATTCACCTCCAGAGCAAAACAAAAAGTGCCAATAAATCGCTAGAAACTCAGCGATTTATTGGCACTTGGCACTCTTAGGTTGTGCACTTGGCACATCTGGCACTTGGCACTAAATATTTTATCGGGGCTTTTCTTTTCTCCGCAAATTAATTGCAATGTTTTTTTTGCATCCCTTGCAATATGGGTATATAGTTCCGGATGCTTCCGAATCAACTTCCAGTAGCTTTCTTCTTATCCCTGCCTCAGCACAAATGGGGCAGAAAATTTCTAACTTCAAGCTTTTACCCACTCCCCCATATACTGTTTTGAGTTAATTTTAACACAATATATATGGATATTCAATACATGTATGCGCATATATAGGTCAGATTAATAAGGCCTGTGGAAAACTTCGATCTTATTTCCTTCGAGTTGTTGAACATATTCCGCAAACAAACTCCACGCATCTGGAACGTCGTCGTGCTTATTTTTTCCAGCCATCGTATATCCACAGAGGAAATTAAGCATACGCCGATATTCCTTGTCTTTCTTAATGACGGAATTATCTTTAAACAGAACGTGTTCTTTAAGCCACGGTGAGTTTACTATAATGCGCGTCTCTTTATTACTTGTTGTATATTTCGTTGTAATCTTTGCAATACCACCAGCTTCTTTAACTTCTTTTTGTACCTTTTCCGCAACTTTACCGCCAGCGCTGTTGCTCTCGAACTGGCCCATCTGCGCCTTGTGCTGAAGCAGCTTCGACACCAACCTAGCTTCCACGATTTCTGGGTTTGAATTGTCGCACACAACATCTTCGCAATAGAAGTCATTTCCATACTGGTAGCAAATCGGCATCACGCAGTAATCGGTTCCCTTGTCCTTTGTGTCGCAGACAAACAGGATGGCGTCCGGCTTTCTGTCAGGTATTTCAAAATACCTCCGCAATTCGTCTTCATTGTATAGTTGGCCTTCACGCTCAATCGGCTGTGTCATATATAGCGCCCGCCAACTTGCATCGTCCATAATGTCGCGCTGATTGCGATAAAACTCCGTTGTAAATCCAAGCCCATATGGATAGTCAAAATTACTCTCGTCGTTTTCATCCAGCGCGGGGAGATGAATAAACTCTGCTTGCGGGTCATCAGTATGGGTCAACTCAAGCCGGTCAATCGGGTCGTGCAGCGTCCAAGGGGTTTGAACAAGGAGTTGGACGCAATCGCCAATCATACGCTGCATGAGGTCTGTATAATACTGCTGCCAGAGCTTGTCCATGCGCTCCTTGCTCATCGCGGACTCAATGTCGGGCACAAGGTCATCCGCGACCAAAAGGTTAGAGGCACGGACTTTACCGGCGTTGCCAGAGCCAATGGACGAAAATTCAAACGTTTCAAATCGCTTGCGCTTCCCCAGGTCAATCCTCATGTCCTGGGCATTGGTCTTTACCACCTGAACGGCAGGAAAGATGTCCTTCCAGAGATATTCTCCCTTCGGATCGAGCATCCGGCCCACTTCTTCGTATGCCCCACGCAGAAACGAGTTTGAGTGTGATCCCATCAGAATACTAAGATCTGGGTTCTTTAGCCCCTCCATCACCATGAACATCAATTCGATTGTGGTCTTTCCGACACCCGGGGGCGCCATCACACCAAGAATGCGGATTTTTCTTTCAGAGAGCCGTTGCATGGCCTGAACAACAGGTAGCAATTGCTTTCTGCGCGGCATATAGAACTTCTTTTTTGGTTCCCTGTCCCATTCAGCGTATCGAATCGCCGCGTCAAAATCATACGGCGCATCAAACAGCAGCGCCCTCTTATTCAATTCAAACATCTTCATGTCCGTCCGCTCCGCAGCATATTTGGCTGACAGGCGGCGGACTTCTTTGTTCTTCTCGTGCGCCAACGAAAAATTTTCAGGTTCAAGCAATCTAAGCGTGTCGAACGCATCATCCAGTGCTGACGGGTCAGATAAATCACGCTTGAACGCTTTGTCTACCAACTTGTGTATTTCCATAAAAATAAGTGCCTCCTATCCCGTAAAAGATAAAAGGCACTTGGCACTGTCAGCTCCAAATGGAGAGGCACTTGGCACTGTCTACGCCCGTCCTGTGGCGGGGTGCGGTATTCAATTTATAACTCTTTTTGTTTCGCGCGGCGATTTTTTACTTCACAACATCTACTGCACCTTTCAGCATATTAGCCGCTTTCCGCATGAACTTGTTTTCCTCCAAGTACTCCAGCCCCTTGATCGTGATTTCCGGGCAGATCGGCTCTGAAATGTGCCGCTTCATGTCTCCCAAGTTCTTCGTCACCACTAGCCCCTTGATATACCCGTTGTCCTGCATCATAATCAAAATCTGCTCCCAGCGCTCACGGGTAATGCCAAGCCGAAACGGACTTATCGTCTCAACATCAAATTCCTCGCAATCAAGATATGTCTCCAGGCGCTTCAAAATCTGATATATCACCTTGAAATTGTTCATCGGTTCACCCCCCTTTTACGGTATGAATTCCCCTATACTTTTCAACGCCTTTGCTGCTTTCTTCATCCATTCGTTTTCATTCAGGAAGTCAATTCCTTTCATCGTAATGCGAGGTCTTATCGGCTCTGCAATGTGCGGAAACATATCTGTCAGACCCTGCGAGTATACAAGCCCTTTAATATACCCATCTTCCTGCAATTCGATCATCAGCTGTTCCCAGTCCTCATATTCCATCTTCATCGCCTTTGCGGAGATCAGTTCAACTTCAAAACTTTCCCTGCCCCTCCACTTCTGCAATGTCCTCAGAATCTTATAAATTACAGTGAAATCTTTGCTCACAGTATCACTTCCTTTTTTGTTTTTCTGCGATTTTAGGAGTCCTTCAAAATAGGCTCGTGTACGCCCTTTACCCAATTCATGTCTCCGTACTTATACATTCCCCGGTAAAGCGGCTCATTCTTTATAATGCTGCGGACACTTGTGTTCTGAAACTTCGTTCCTTTTCGCGTCCGATAGCCAAGGTCATTCAGCTTATCTGCAATCGTCAGCATAGGGGTTCCCTTCTTATGTTCCGCAAACACAAACTCCACAATGGGCCGCTCCTCTTCGTTGATAACAAGCCGCCCATTGTCAACCTTGTACCCATAGGCAGTACGACCACCACTATATCCGCCAGCAGCCGCCTTAATCTTCCTGCCGTTCCCCGTTCGGAGCGCAATATTCTTTCGTTCCTGCTCTGCCACAAACAACATCAATGCACGGTAGATATTTGCAAAATCTCCTTCTGGGAATACCTCTTGCGTACTCAGCAACTTAATGTTACGCTTTTCAAGGACATACAGATAGTAGAAATACAGTTTGGTGTCTCTCGCCACCCGGTCACTCTTGAACGCAATCACGGCCTCAAACGGAGGATTAGAAATGTCCTCGTCATACAGTATTTTGTTTAGCTCCGGCCTCTCGTCACTCGTTCCGCTTTCTTCATCGCAAAACCACTTAACAACGTTATACCCATTGTCATTCGCATAGGCCAATATCTTTTCCTTCTGCGCCTCAATGCCATATTTATCATCCGCCGCCTGAGCCTCCGTGCTTACCCGAATATACCCAATGGCATTTTTGAACTCCATCATATCTTTCACCCCTCGCTTGTTGCACTTATTGTATCATTTGTTTTTGTAAATGTCAATAGGTTTTTGCAACAAGCCTTTTTTCTATTTTCGGTGCTGGCGGGACTGACCTACATACCTTATTCCGGCGAATATCCCCCGCCGGTGTACCCGTCCCGGCCTCCGCCCTCCCGGTGCCTGGACATGCCGCGTCTCGTAACTTGCAAAAAATCTTGAAATTATTTTGTATTTACCTATTGACAAGTAAATGCAAGTGTGGTATCTTATACTCACAGCAAGAGACAAGGCCACCCACACAGGGCGGCACACGACAGGCCACAGGCCGGGAGGCAACAGAAATGAAGTACATCACCGCCACCACTGAAAAGCGCATCATGAAAGCAGCCAGCAAAGATAGCTTTGGCTTTTGGGAGAATACCCAGGCCGGTACACTGGCCGCCATCCTGGACGAGATCAAGAGCAGCTATGGCTGGTTCGGGTGCAGCGTAGCGGAGGCAAAGAAGCTGGGCCAGCAGTTTGACAATGCCGACCAGCTCCGGGGCTTCTCCCACCGGGCTAGCGTCCTGTTCGGCTGGACGGTGAACTACCCCGAATACATCAACTACAGCAATACGCTGGGGCTGGATGTGCTCACCATCTCTGATTTCAACGGGCTTGTAAGGGCCGTCCTGGAAGGTTAACAAAAGACCCGCCCCGGAGGTTACGAGGGCAAAGCAAATGCCCCGGCCACTTCTCGCAATAGTGACCAGGGCGAAGAGAAACCCCGATCCATACCACCAAACCAGGGCCGCCCCCATTGTATCACGGGCGGGCCCTCCATGACAAGGAGGAAAAAAGAAATGTTGTACCAAATCAGTTTTGAAAAGAACACCGTTTGCCAGTGCCGATTGATTGACGCACCCAGCGCAGAAACGGCCCGCGCCTACTTCGAGGAGAACGAACCCACCGCGACGCTGTACGGCGTGAGTGAGCACAACGGAATGATTAAGCCCGGAATGCCTGTTGACCGTGTGCCGGACGGCTGGAAACCTGCCGACGGCGCAGAGGCCGAAAAAGGGGATTCCGTCGAGAAAATCCGTGAGACCATCGAGAACAAGCCCACCCGCAGTGCGTGGGAGCGCGGCGTAAAGGTTTACGCCCTGGAACTCCTGGAAAGCCTGGAAGAGGGCATTGGCGGAGAATATATTGACCCGGAAGACCTGGAAAGCCCCGCATTGCTGAAAAAAGCCTTGCTAAACGGCGCGGCGGACTGGGCACAATATTCCTGGGGCGGCTGCTCCCTCTGCTATGATTGCCAAATTGCGGAGCGCCTTTGCACCCCGTCAGAACTCAAGCGCAAGCGCGGCGGAGACCTCCAGCCGAACAGCCGGGAAACCTGGCTTGACGTGCAGGCGCGGGCACTGTATCAGGCGGCCCGGTGGATTATCAACGCGGCGCGGGCTTAACCCGCCCGCCGGGAGAATGGGGGAAATAACATGGCGTATCAGATCATCACATACAACCCGGACATAGGCACAGACGAGCGCGGAGACTACCGCACGCAGAAGGAGGCCCGGCAAACACTTAAGCAATACCGGCAAGAGGCCGGGGCGCTGATCTATGATTTAGACCGCTGGCACATCGTCTACCGGCGCGGACACTGGCCCGCCGGAGCACTTCCCATCGAGAGGAGGTGCAACGCTTGATCATCTTGCTTGTCCTGCTGCTCCCGATCATGATTATCTGGGAGACGGCGAAAAAATCCTAGCCAAGCCTAGCCAAAAAAAAATTTGAAAATATTTAAAATTTTCCCCGATTTTCTATTTACAAATAGTGTATATAGTTATATAATGTAGTCACAGAAGGGAAAAAGAAAGGAAGGAAGGAAAAACAGAATGGGCGTGACAGCAGCGAATGAAAAACTCTGGGAAATGGCTAAAGAGGCCATTGTAAATGATCACCTAGCCAGGTATGGCTATGTGATGGAAGACGTATATTTTACAGATGTTGCTCATTATTATAAGCAACTAAAAAACAAAAAGAATGAAAGGAAGTTGACAAAATGAAAAAAATTAGCATTGACAACGGCTACCACTGGATCGACCCCGAAGAGGCGCTGGGAAGCGTTGAACTCGATGCACTCGCAGTCTTTATGGATTTTGATACCATCGAGGCTGTCCACGCAGAGGGTCCAGAATCAGACCTGGCGTTTTTGACCCGGTATCTGGAACTTGCCCCGGATGATCTTATTTTCGGATAACTTGATCACTGCCCGCCACGGTTTTCCCGTGGCGGGCCTTCCCGTTTCTTGCACCCCTACAACGTTTCCTGCTTTCTGCCGCTTGTGCGCCGTCCTACGGCCCGCAGGCGGCTATTTTGTGCCCGCGTCCAGCAGGGCGGAGCATACCCCAAAAACAGCAAACCGCCGTAAAGGCCACTTGCAGGCACTACACGGCGTTTTATACCATTGTGGCTATCCCTATATTCCCACGCCGCCAAGCGGCCCACAGCGGCCCGCAGAAAGCCCAGCATGGCATAAATCAACCCCGGCCCGCTCCGCTATGGAGTAAGCCGGGGTATTTTCATTTGTTCCGGGCGATGGATAGCACCGCGCAGCGCTCTTTTTCAGCGTCCCACCAGGCGCAGCGGGATCCATTGCACAAAGGGGGCTTGCGAGCTATTAGAGGCGGGCACCCGTTCGCCATATCCATCAGCGCACGCATATCTGTCTGAGCAATCGGCCCTCTTTCTTTCAGTGGGCACAGATTCCCACGCGTGAGATCGTCATAGTCGTTGGCCGCTGTGTCCTTTTGGCACCGTCTCATAAAGTCGATAACAACCGGACAATCTTCTTTCCCACACATAACGCCGGACGGATGACAGCAGGAATAAGGATTTTCTCCATTATCCACCAACCCAGTAATATCTACCAGATAGTCGCAAGAGAAATCCTGTCCCATAGTCGGTGAACCTCCAAAAAGTCGCTGACATAGTCGTTTGATAGTCGTTTTTGTGCAACTACTACAAACGTCAAAAATGTTTTCCCGGGATTTTCCGATACCTCGTTGGTAAAATTGCACAAGAAAGTCGTCACTCCTCCACCACAACAGACCCGGCGATCCGCTCTTCAAGCTGCTTTTGGTCGGCAATAGTCCCTAGCGGGTTGTTGGGAGTAAGCACCACCTCGGACTTGTCCACAAGGCCGTCATAGTTCTTTTGCCACCAGACCAGAGTGACTGGGTTTAGTTTACCGTCGGCTCCTAACATTTCACGGTAAGCGGCACAAAATTTCTTAACTTTTTTAATGAATTCGGAGTGTGCGGAGCTGCGTGAACGCCCATTTTCCCAATCATATACTTCATCTTTATTCAATCCAAGGGCAAGGTATGTTACTTGATTTGTTACTCTGACATCATGCTCCGAACAATAGTTGACGAATTGCCAGAATCTATCTTCCAGGGCTTTAACATCTGACTTATCAACATCCCCCCATCGAAGGATAGTCGCAAGCACTCCAGCATACTTAGCATTATCTCCCGGCTGAGTATGTACCCCATTATCCCCGATCACAGGAGAGTTCCCGCCACGGGGTTTCATCTTGGTCTTGACTACTTTCTCTCCCTGCTCAACCAGTTCTTTCTTATTCAGTCGTAACACCTTCTTTCAAGCGCCTTGCATAGTTGTTCGATGCAGTATTTGTAGACGGATTCTTTCTCCATGCTTCGGGAGGATGCTTCCATTTGTGCGTTTCGGAGTTTTTCTTTGTAGAGGGCAACCTTTGCATTCAGGTCTGCGATCTCTAATTCCTTTGACCGGCACAGTGCCCGGACAACTTCAAGCTGCTTTTGGAGGTTTTCAACATCTAGATTTTCTTGCTCCATAGTCGTATCATTCTTGTTCAAAGTTGTCACCTTTCATTCTCTCAAACGTTTAGGCGATTGCATCGTTATACCTTCGCCCTTAATTATATTGCAAATATAGTCCCCTATATTATTTTTTACTTTCTCTCCCCAAAAGTGGATTTCAAAAATTCGCTTGTTAGATACAACGATTCTCGATCATTAAACCCTTGTCTCTTTAAAGAATCGTTTAATATCTTCGCTACTTCTGCGAGCGCCCCTACCGAATTAATAAAATCTTTGAGTGCATTGTTATCTCTCATAGTGAATCTCCTTGTATAAAAACTGCCTGGGGCAGCCCCATAAGATGAAGCCATTCCTCAGGCGGTTTTCCGTGAATAAGAAAGGAAGTGTTTATGAAAAAGAAAAGGCAGATGGCGTTTGTTGGGGTCAAACCAACGTCTTGCGGTTCTCCGCACGCTCTACCGACTGAGCTAAAACGCCATATTCCGGCGCTGGGCCGGATAGCGCAGTATTTCTAAGCCGCACTCTGCATAGCGACACCAGTCTTTCCTGGTCGCCAGAGTTTTTTCCCCGGTTCTGACTTGTCGCTCAAAAATGCCTCTCTTGACGTCCGGGTTTATCAGCCGTTGGATTCCCACCACCTACGGCCCTGTTTTTTCAGGTGGTACAAAAGTGGTGCGGCCTGCCGGAGTTGCACCGGCGTTGCACTCTTTGCCGCATGTCTGCCGCGCCGGTCTGCCCCCCGGCACGGCATGGACCAAGGAGAAAAATATGAAAGGAGCCAAAAGTAAATCGTCTATCATCCGTTTATTTTCTTGTCTTAATTATACCACAGTTTCATAGTGGCTTTCTATGGTCTATTTCACTTCTACCAACTTCAAAGCTTTTCCGTGTAATCGTAAAATCCAACGATACCCATAATTCATATGAATTGAAATTTGTTCCCACGTTTCTCCAAGTATGTACCTCCTAATTAATATATCCCGTAAAGTTCCATTTGGGACAGTCTTAATTGTATCTTCCACTTGCTTTTTGATTTCTATTGCCCTGTCGATAGTTGAATTTATTTCTCTTTCTAAGGAGATAATCTTTTCTACAGGAGATTCATCCAAATCTTCATCTTTATAGCCTTCCGCTGACGCCGAGGACAAACTAGGAGCGATTTTTGTCCCCCTCGCTCTCCATCGTGATAACTCTTCGCACAAGCGGTCGATCTCTTGATCTGCTTCTCTGTAACGTTCAAGATAAGCCTTCTTGTCTTGACTTGTCACTTTTTCTTTCCCCCTTTTTATATATCCTAGTTATCCATTTCCAAGTTATCAAAAACCATGATCTCCATGCAGTACATGTTTTTTGATTGCATGTATCACTTTGTGGGCATGTTTTACATGGATATAATTTCATTATCCTTTCTTCCATTTTATCCTCCCATTAATTTCTATTCCAATATCTACTAGCTCATCTAAGATTTCCTTTCAAACTCACCCCTCCTTATCAAAGGCCATCTTGAGCTCATCGATCACTACGCGGTCAACATGTTCCCAAAAAATTTCATCTTTTTCTGCTTGGGTAGAAAGTTTGTCTATCTCTTGGATAACAACAGCTAGACGGCTTGTGCTGAATCCATATGTGTTGTGTAACGCAACGCACATGAGCTTAAACCATCTACGCATAAGATTCTTTTGCTCCCGTTTCAAGGCTTCTTCCGCCAATTCGTGAGACATTTTTTCGATTAAATCTATTTGTTTCTTGCTAAGTTTTGCTGATGGTGGAGTTCTAGCTTTCATTTCGTTTTCTCCTGTTTGAGGTCAAAACTTTCATTTTTGCTGTCAGATATTGTAACTACAGTTTGATTTAAATATTTTAAATTTCGTTTAACATAATTTTTTGTCCTGGTTCAATTGAAGGGAACATCCTGCTGTCCAATAGGGTTCGTCCGGCGCGTTCTGATATAGTATAAACATCTCCTTCCATATCCCTTTCAAACCCACTTGCAAGCAAAGCTCTTGCCAGCACTTTTGCATCCTGAGTATCTTGCTCTGTCCATATAGGATTTTTCGAGATACAAGACGCGTTGTTTATCAGATAGCACACTTCACTTGGGGAGATCGTTCCATTTCCGTTTGGTTTTATTTCTCCATTTTCATTCACCACAAATTCTTTATATCCATCAAATGGGAAGTCGTTAAAGCCAAATACTTCTCCCACCTCAACCCCCAGCACCTCGCAAATTCTCGGCTTGTCCATGTTGGCCTCCTCCGAATGCACGCGTGCGTTTTCGATTGCATCAGCGTGCGTTTTTCGTGTGTTTGCATGTATTTCCTCCAAACTTTCATTTTTTGCGTCACTTTTTGGAAGTACAGTTTCAATCTTTCGCTGCCCCCAGGAACAAAAATGATTATCCCCGTCATGATCTAAGTATGAGTGGTGGTGGATTTCACACAGCATTCGATTCCCGCTTTCCCATTCATCGCAGATTTTATAATGAGCGCACTCCCGGCACCTGACCACAGGCACGGCATCAATGGTGGGAATCGCTTTTAAGATAGCGGCATCTATAAAACTATTATTCTGTCGCATCCATTTATCTGCTACATCTGCATCAACCAGCCTCATGCTCATCCTCCTTGTCCATGCGAGCGCCGCAGTTGGGGCAGAATTTAGGCTGCCAATCAGCCCAAACATCTGCATCCAAATCCTTAAATTTATTTTCACCACATACAGGGCAAATAGGATTTCCTGGTTCCCATCTCCCGTGCTTCACCTCCGCAACGTCGGCGGCGGGCATATAGTGAATTTCTGCCATGATTTCAATTGCGTCGTGTCCGAAGGCTTTATTTTTATCTGGATTGTTCAGCCCATCCTCAATAATCTTTTCAACAGCCGCCCTCTCGATGTACTCCTTCATTCCTTTTCCCTCCGTTCCAGCGCGTCAGCGATCCGCTTTAATTCTTCCTTAATTCCTCGAAGTTGATCCTGCCCGCTCATATCCTTGAAAAGCAGCAACAAGAATAAGGCAAGTGCTATTACTTGCAAAGTCGCAACAATCTCGGTCAATCCTGCTCCCTCCGTAGTGCGTCCTCGGCCTCTTCGCGGGTGAGAAATAATAGCTTGCCAAAATTCCAACCGCCCATTACTCTATCTCCGATTAAGTGCACCCATATGTCTCTATTTTCATACTTGATATCAGTGCATCGGTCTTTTGTGATGTGCGGTGCTGCATCATGCACGATACGCCACACAGTATCACCCTTCTTGCACGGCAGCACTATACATCGCCCCTTCCGCTTGACCTGAACCATTTCCCTCAGCTCGTCCAGATCGTACTCATCCCCCAGAATGTCCTCGATGGCGGCGAGGCGGTCAATAATATCATCCATATCGCCACACTCGGCAAATCCACCATTTTCACAACAAAAATTGTATTTACAGTTTTCGCCGCAACAAGCTGCCATAGCAGTTCCATTTTTATTTCGTTCTGTCAGCCGCTTCATGGTCAGTCCTCCTTAATGCCGCGCCACTCAAAACAATCATTATCTGTCCATCCCGGGCATCCGGTATTAACGTTCGGATAATGCTTGCAATA
>NZ_NFJK01000008.1 GCF_002159845.1 Anaeromassilibacillus sp. An250 | reverse complement strand
CTACCTTAAAACAGGCCGGACAGCAGAGGGATCAGGGTGGTGCCCAGCAGGATGATGCCGCCGCCCGCCATGAGCTGCTTCATGCCCTGGCTTTTGGAGCCGGGATTATCGCTGCCGTACCCCTCCAGGAGATTGACAACGCCCCACACGCCCAGGCCAGCGCCCAGAGCCACAACAAGGGTCTGCAAAGTCGTGATAGCAGAAGTGAAAAATGCCATATAACCTCCATTTCTCCGGGTTTTCCCCGGCCATGAAAAAAGCCGCCCATACAGGCGGCAGGTTACGACCTCTGGACACTTTGTCCAGAAGTGCTTTATACATAGGCATCCGGATCGTCCACATCATCGCAGTTGAGGATGTCCTCGTCCTCGCTTACGGGCCCTGTGTCCGATACGGCTACCTCGTACACCTCACAAGCCTCGTTCAGCCCAGGCCGCCTGCGGCGGTTGATGAGCTTATCAAGGTCAAAGGCGTTTTTCTGTTTATCGGCCTCCGCCGTGTACTTGTAGTTAGGGTGCTGCTTCAAATCGTATTTGGGCGAAAAGAACGGGGGCAGGCCCCGCAGCTGCAAAATGCACTTATCGCCCGGCATGGTAGCCAGCTCGCTGGGTGTCATCAGCTCCCGGCCCAGCCGCTGGGTGTTCTGGTTGTAGCTTTCCGACTGCCCACGGGAGCGGCCCTCGGTCTGCATGGAGATCGTGGCCTTTCCCAGCCAGTTCTCGGAAATTTCCTTGATGGTGGAGCTTTCCCGCCCGCCCAGGAAAATCACGCTGTCCATGTTTCCCAGGATCGTTTCGGCGTTGTCCTTGTATATGGCCTTGCATTGGGCGTACTGCTGGTAGAACAGGCACAGACTTACCTCACGGGAACGGATGACGGCCACCAGCTTCTCCAGCGAGGGCACCTGGCCCGTGTTGGCCGCCTCGTCCCACAGCACCCGCACATGATGGGGCAGGCGGCCCCCGTGAACATTGTCCGCCCGTTCACACAGGAGATTGAACATCTGCGAAAAGGCCAGGGCAACAATGAAGTTATAGGTAGGTGTGGTGTCGGAAATCGTGAAGAAAACCGCCGTTTTCCGATCCCCGATGCGGTCAAGCTCCAGCTCGTCATAGGACATGATCTCCCGGAGTTGGGGGATGTCAAAGGGGGCCAGCCGGGAGCCGCAGGAAATCAAAATGCTTTTTGCGGTCTTGCCGCTTGCCAGCTTATATTTCTTGTACTGCTTCACGGCAAAACAATCCGGCTTGCGCTTTTCCAGGCCCTTAAACATATAGTCCACCGCGTTCATATAGGACTCGTCGTCCTCTTTCACATCCATGCCGGAAATCATATCCACCAGGGTATTGATGTTCCGATCCTCGGCGGGTGCCTCGAAAATGATATAGGCAATCAGGGCACAATACAAAAGCGTTTCCGCCTTCGTCCAAAATGGATCACCCTCCTTGCCCTCGCCTTTGGTGTTGGCTATGAGGGTGTCCACGAATTTGAGGATGTCCGCCTCGTTGCGGATGTAGGACAGCGGATTATAGTGCATGGATTTTGAAAAATCTATGCTGTTAAACACTTTGATCTGATACCCCTGGCGTTGCAGAAAAGCCCCCACCTGGGAGAGCACCCCGCCTTTCGGATCGACGCACACATAGGAGCTGTGCGCCTGGAGCAGCTGGGGCGTAAGCCAGAAACGGGTTTTGCCGGAGCCGGACGAGCCGATGATACAGGCGTTGAGGTTGCGGGCGTTGGCAGGATTTTTGGGCCGGGTATTCATGGTGAGAAACTCCGTCTTTGTCAAAATGACGTTGTTCTCAAACTTCGGATCGACAAAGGGCTTGATGTCTTTTTCGGTGCCCCAACGGGCCGATCCGTATTCCTCATCCCGCCGAAATTTCTTTGCGTTCTTGCTTTTGAAGTAGATCAGCAGGCGAAAGCCCACCGCGCCCACAATACCGATGAGCCAGTCAAAGGGGGCCAGGCCCGGCGCAAAGTCGGCAAAGGCCGGGCCGATGCTCTGCCCCAGCCCCATGAGCTTGTGGGCAAAGTCTGCTCCAGGAGCCAGGCGGTAGGCCGTCCCCAGCTTTAGGCAGGCCCACAGAATAAACAGGTACGGGATATTGGGTATCACATACTTTTTGACGCTATCTGTCCTCATGCACCGCCTCCCTTGCACGTTCTCTCTTGTGGGACGGCTGGCGGGCCAGTTCAGCGGCAGCCCGTTTGAGCTGTTCCCGGATGGGAACACGCTGGGACTTGGAACGCTTCAACACGCGCCGGGAATATTCCGAAAAGCAAGCGGTGATGGCGTCGGCCTGCCCGCTCTTGAAAAACAACAGGTATTTGTCCGGCCCGGTCTTATAAAAGGCATAGTCCACATTCCAGCGCCGGGCCACCCGGTCAAAGTCCTTTGGGGACTCCACCTCAATGCTGTTCGTGGCGGCCCCGTGGCCCATGAGCTGGCGCACCGTCTGTTTTCCGTGGGGTGTCTGGCGGGCCCGGTACGTTTTCTTAATCTTCCGGCCCACCGCCAGACACGCCTGGGCCAGCACCCGACCCGTGAGCTTTGTCGCCTTGATCGAAACTGCTATGGTACGTCTGGAAACGTCCTCGTCAATCAGCCGTATCCCTCCTATTACAATAAATTTGGACAGGAAAGCCGGGCAGCCAGTCCGGCTTTCTCTCCATCTCGTGCCTAAGCTACAATAAGGGGAGCAACTGGCTGACCAATCCCTCCTTGGGCTTTTATGTCCGTTCGAAAGACTGTCAGCCATCCTCTTGTTGCAGCGTTCGATTTGAGCAGGTTGAGCCACCGGATGCCGGAGAGTTCGTGTCACCCAATAGATTGAATCGGCAACGAGAAAAGATGGATTTCCGGTTGCAGATTCTTGGTATTGGAGGAATGTGAATGAACTGTGTTGGCATCGATATTTCCAAGGGCAAGAGCACGATTGCAGTCATGCGGCCCTTTGGAGAGGTAGTGGTTTCCCCTTTTGAAGTGTGCCACACCGCCAGTGAACTGAGCGAGCTGGCAAGGCTGCTCAAAAGCCTGGACGGCGAGACCCGTGTGGTGATGGAATCCACGGGCAATTACCATGCGCCTGTGGCCTGGCTGCTCCATGGCGCGGGGCTTTATGTTTCCGTAGTCAATGCAATGCTGGTGCACGACTACGGGAACAACAGTTTAAGACGGGGCAAGACCGACAAGAAGGATGCCGTGAAGCTGGCCAACTACGGTCTTGACCACTGGCTCACACTCCCGAGATATGTCCCGGAAGAAGATGCCCGGCTCATGTTGAAGACCTGCTACCGGCAGTACCAACAGTATTCCAAAGTACAGACCATGCTGAAAAACAACTTGATCTCCCTGCTGGACACCGCTTTCCCTGATGCAAATCGCCTGTTTACCAGCCCGCCCCGCGCCGATGGCAGCGAAAAGTGGGTGGACTTTGTAGCTGCTTTCTGGCATTGCGAATGTGTCTGTGGTCTGTCTAAGAAAGCCTTTACCACCAAGTACCAGAAGTGGTGCAGAAAGCACGGCTACAATTTCAGTGAAGATAAGGCGCTGGACATTTATGCCTCCGCCTGTGGACGCTTCGGTGTCATGCCGAAAACAAATACGGCAAAACTTTTGGTAGAACAGGCCATTTCCCAACTCCAGGCAACTTCCGCCGCATTAGCTGCTCTCAAACAGGAGATGCAGTCTCTGGCAGCTTCTCTGCCGGAGTATCCTGTAGTGATGGGGATGTTTGGTGTTGGCCCCACACTTGGCCCCCAACTCATAGCTGAAATTGGCGATGTGCGCCGTTTTCATTCCAAGAAAGCGCTGGTGGCCTTTGCGGGCATTGACGCCCCGCCCTACCAATCCGGCCAAATAGATGTCCGCAGCCGCAGCATTTCCAAGCGGGGATCTGCCTCCCTGCGCAGGACACTTTTTCTGGTGATGGGCGTCCTCCTGCAATGCGCTCCAATGGATGAGCCGGTCTACCAGTTCATGAACAAGAAACGCTCTGAGGGCAAGCCCTACCGTGTCTACATGATGGCATCCGCCAACAAGTTCCTGCGCATCTACTACGCTTCTGTGAAAGCCTACTTGGATTCTCTGCAGCACAACTAATTTTCGTGTCATACCATCTGGCTGGCCGCCGTTTCGATTTTGAGATGCTCAGCGGCTTGATTTTGTGTTGTCTTTTTGTCGCTCCCCCAAATCTGAAATTTCTACTTGACTTTTGTTAGCAGGTCTTTCCATGAAAAAAGCACCTCTGGACAAAACGTCCAGAAGTGCCGTTATCGTTCCTCGTGTTCCTTTGCGGCAATCTTCCGATAGCCCTCCAGGGAGGAACCGTCAATAATTTCTTTATAGGCCGCCATCTGTTCCCGCACCGTGAGCTGCGGAAAGGCAAAGACTTTGTGCTCGTCGGGAATGTCCTCGATCCCGTGATAGTGCTCGATGAATTGACCGCCGTTGTTCAGCACATAGCCGCCAGGGGCAAAGTGGCCGTCCTCTTCAAGCCGAATGTCCCGCCCGTATGCCTCATAGTCAAAATAATTCAGCAGGTGCTCCGGCACGTCAATGGCCTCCATGTCCTCCACATAGATGCGGCCCAGGGTTTCATCGTCCTCGACACCGGGATAAAATTCGTAGCAATCCAGGTTTTGCGCCAGATTGATGAGATCGGCCACGCTGGAAGTATGTTCGCCGCTGTCAATGACGGCCTCAAATTTCTCCAGATCACCCTGATCCAGCTCGGAGAGCAGGCAGGCCAGATGATTGAGCTCGTCCAGGTTTTCATATTCCCCCAAGTAGTCATAGAGCCCCAGCACATCACCGTCAAAGCTGGTTATGAAAAATTCCTCATAACGTACCCCGTCCACACCGATCCGCTTCAAAAGGGCCTGTACTTCTTCGGTAGTCGTGGGGAATTTCAGCGTTTCGCCAACCAGCTCACCCTCGTTGTACTTTCCCAGGTTGGTGATGTAGGCTTCAAACAGGGACGCCATCAGCACCGCCCCTGGCCCTTGACGGTCAGGATGCCCTCAAGGGTAGTCGCGGTGATCCCCAGGCGCTGGGCCACGGCAATATCATTTTTCATGGCCTCGGTCACGGAATGGCCGCATACCACCAGCACACGGGAGCGCCGGAGCAGATCGCGGCCCATGTCGATGCCGTTCTTGTGCTCCTCCGGCACCGCGTCATTGAGGAACAGCGGCAGATAGAGCATGGGGCAGATGGGGGAATAGCCCGCATCGTAGACCACACGGCAGTAATGCGCCGCCTGCTCCATATCCACCGCAGGATCACCGCGCCACGCAGCGGTGATATAAGCAAGGGATCGTTTCATTGTCAACACCTCCGATATTTATATAGGTAGTTCAACCCTATCCCCCCGCCCTTTCCCATTCATGGGAAAGGGGGCGGCTCTGGAGGATATACCCCCGCCGCCTTGCCGGAAATAGCACAGCCGGGCCAGGCCGTCAAGGGCAAGCCGCCGCAAACGGCGGGCGTTCCGCCCCTTGACTGCCCGTTCCCGGCTGCGCTGCAAAATATCCGGCGACGGGGGATATATCACCACAGAGCCCATCCCCGGCGCGGGGCGGTCACCTCTGGACAAAGTGTCCAGAAGCGGGGCCCGGTTACTTCTCCAAGTCCTTTTTCCTGTCCGGCTGCGCCAGTTCGGGCGGCTGTTTCTCTTTCCACTCGTCCAGCAGCGCCATGATCTGCTCTTTCATTTTGGCAGGAGTGACCTCCTTGCCGAAATACTTAGACAGTTCAGCAGTCGAAATAATCACACCGCGATCCTCCTTTTTTTCTTCACTCAAAATGCCGTCGATCACATCGCCGTTGAGCTTGCCCTCCTTGTCCAGCTCGTGGAGCCGCTTCGCCTGGGCCACCGAGGGGGAGGACTGCTCCCCATCAATGGAAACGGCAATCAGCCGCTGGTTTTCCGGCCTGATGTACGAGATCTCCACCGCAGGCATAAAGCCCATCTGCTTTGTGTCCACCTTGTCCAGAAGCTCCGGCACCAGGGAGTTGAGCCGGATATACCGCATGACCTTTTTATAGTTCATGTCGTGTTCCTTACCCACAATCTCCACCGAGAGCTTACCCAGGGCCTCCGCCTCTTTCTCATTTTTCGGGCGGGCCCCCTGGCGTTTGATAGCCTCCACCTCCAAATCCAGCAGTTTTGCCAGTTCGCTGGGGAGAGGATCGCCACGCTGCTTGTTGCTGTTCCGCATTTCCCGGACAGCTTCAAGATCGGTCATCTCGCGGACGATACAGGGCATTTCCTCCAGCCCGGCCCGTGTACCGCCATGATGGCGGCGGTGGCCCGCGATAATCTCATAGCCCTTGCCGTCTTTTTCCGGGCGGACGGTGGCGGGGGTCATAATGCCGTGTTCCTTGATCGTCCCCACCAGATCGTCCATCGCCTTATCGTCCTGCACCTTGTAGGGGTGCTCCCGGAATGTATGGAACGGATGAAGCTCCGCCATTTTCAGATAGACGATTTTTCCCTCTTCCACCGGGCGGGGCGGCACGTCAGGCGTGGGCGGCAGATTGATCTCCGGCGGCGGGACTGCCGCCTCCTTGACGGGAGCGGCCTTGCCCGACTTTACCGCCTTAGCGGATTTAGACACAGGCGCACCGCCGGAGCCCGTTTCCTTGCCCTTGTCAGCTTTCTTACCTCTGGACACTTTGTCCCGAACAGAGGGCGGGGCCTCCTCACGGGCCGCCTTGTCAACCTTAGACGGGCGGCCTGTGCGGGGCTCCGCCGCTTTCTCCTTTTTCCCCGCAGACACCCCGGCCTGCTCTTTCGGGGGACGGCCCCGGCGCTTTTTCGGCTTATCCGCCTCCGGCGCTTTTTCCTCCCCAGCAGGGGCAGGCACTTCCTTTTTACCATTGTCGGCAGACTGGAGCTCTGACAGATTGATCACCTTTCCAGCCGGAGCCGGTGTATCTTCGCCCATGCCGTGAAGAACAGTCTGCTGTGTGTGCTTGTCGGCAGACGGCGGATCGGGCTCCACATGATCGGGGGCCGCTTTATCTTCACCAGAAACAGCAGGAGCATTATTTTCCTCCAGCGGTGGCAGATCACCCTGGCCGGGCGGGGATAGGGTTTCCGGGGGCTTATTTTCCTCCGGGCCCATGTTCACTTTTTCATCGGCCATTTGCTAACCTCCTTTTTGATGGAATGAAAAAAAGGCCAGACCTCCCGGCCTGACCAGCAAAAATAATTCCCCCCTTCATTTTCAATTTGAAATCAGCACCACTCCTTTCTAAAACCAGGCCATAAAAAAACGTCGCTTTTCACAAAGAAACAGCGACGTTTTAGTGTAGGTTGGCTCGGTTTTTGTTGTGATTTATGATTATGCCTTTGTAAAGAAACCTTATAAAAAGCCCAAAACGCAAACAAAACTTTAACATCTCTATGTTATCATAAAAAACATGGGGAGGTCTGATGGATGTTTAAACTATTGGTTGTGGAAGACGACCGGGAATTGAATAAGGCTGTCTGTTCTTATTTGAATCAAAATGGCTATAAAGCGGAGGGTTGCTTGAGCGCCAACGAAGCTTATGACGCCATGTATGGAGGTACTTTATTTGATCTGATTATCTCGGACATCATGATGCCGGAAGTAGACGGGTTTGAATTTGCCAAAACCGTACGGGAGATTGACCAGGAAATCCCGATCTTATTTATGACAGCAAGGGATGACTTTGCATCCAAGCAGCGGGGCTTCAAGGCGGGGATCGACGACTATATGGTCAAACCCATCGATCTAGACGAGCTGCTCCTACGGATAGAAGCCCTTTTACGCCGGGCTAAAATCGCTACCAGCAAAAAGTTAATTGTGGGCAACCTTACCTTAGATGCGGAGGAGCATACCGCCTATCTGAACGACGAAGAGGTTCCATTGACAGTCCGGGAATTCAACCTTATTTATAAGCTGTTATCCTACCCCAAAAAGACTTTTACGCGCTCCCAGCTTATGGACGAATTTTGGGATCGTTCTTCTTCCTCCGGTCCCCGTACAGTGGATGTGTATATGACTAAGCTGCGGGATAAATTTTCTGCCTGCAACGACTTTGAGATTGTGACAGTCCACGGGCTGGGATATAAGGCGGTATTAAAATGAACGAAAAAGGAAAGCAAAACAGGAACGTCCGCTGGCTATTTGCTATCCGGCGTTATATCACGTTCTTCCTCTTGATGGCTTTTGTCATCAGCTGCTGCATGACCCTGTTCCTGAATATGATGACAAGATCAACTGGTCTATCCTTTACAAAGGAACATATTGAACAGGCTGCCAAAGTAACATTTCTAAATGTGATTGGATTGAGCCTGCTCTGCACGGTGATCGACGGCATCCGGCGAAAATTCATGGTAGACCAACCGGTACAGAAAATTGTGAAAGCAGCTGAACAGATTATGAAAGGGGACTTTTCTGTACGAATTCCACCCTTTCACACGTTTGGCTATACAAATGGTTTTGACGTTGTTGCAGATTACTTAAATCAAATGGCAAAGGAATTGTCTGGAACAGAAACCTTGCGAACCGATTTTATCGCCAACGTATCCCATGAGCTGAAGACCCCCTTAGCTGTCATACAGAACTATGGTACCATGCTCCAACAGCCAAATCTGACGGAAGAAAAGCGGATGGAATACGCCAGGGCCATCACCGATGCATCCCGCCGCCTTGCCAACCTGATTACGAATATTCTGAAACTGAACAAGTTAGAAAACCAACAGATTTATCCATCCGTAAAGACGTATGATCTAGGGGAACAACTTTGTGAATGCATGCTTTCTTTTGAGGGCGCGTGGGAAGCAAAGGATTTAGAAATCCATGCGGATGTAGAAGAAGACATTCTGGTGGACAATGACGCTGAGTTGCTTGCCCTGGTTTGGAATAACCTATTTTCCAATGCGATTAAATTTACAGAACCTCATGGCAAGGTATCCCTTTCTTTGAAAGCCGAAGATGGCTATGCGGTTGTCCAGGTATCAGACACCGGCTGTGGTATTCCCCCGGAAATTGGAAAACATATCTTCGAGAAATTCTATCAGGGGGACACTTCCCATGCAACCCAAGGAAACGGCTTGGGGCTTGCATTGGTAAAGCGCGTCATAGAGATCATCGGCGGGGATATTTCCGTCAGCAGCGAGGTAGGAAAAGGCAGTATATTCACAGTGAAGCTGAAAAAGAAACAGGAACCTTCTAATCGGGTCCTTTCATAGGTTCCTCCCATAATAAAAATACATTACCGCTCCTTTTTAACGGATAGGAGCGTATCATTCTGCAAATTGAAAGGACGGTTTGACATGGAAAATCAAAGAGATACTTTTCACTATACCTACTCGGCAAAACAACAGGAGGAAATCCAGAATATCCGAAAAAAATATCTTCCTCCGGAACAAGGGGAGGACAAAATGGCACAGCTTCGCCGGCTAGACCAAAGTGCCACAAAAAAAGGCACAGTGCTCTCCATCATCCTTGGTATCGTAGGCTGCCTGTTTCTGGGATTAGGGATGTGTTGTAGCATGGTCTGGATGGATATCTTATTTTTCCCAGGCATCCTGATCGGAATTCTAGGAATTGCGGCTATTGCGTTTGCCTATCCGCTGTATATCCATGTTACCAAAAAAGAGCGGGAAAAGCTTGCCCCGCAGGTTCTTAAGCTGGTAGAAGAGCTTTCAACTCTGGAATCCTAAAAACAGGCTGGATGAGAGATGTTCCCTCCGTCCAGCCTCTTTTCATATGGGCACTTTCCCGGCCCCAGCACCGCTTCCATCCTCAAAAGGATACGGACAATCGCTTTTGAACCACTCTCTGGAGACTCAGTGGCCGGACAACACATACAGGAAATAGACCGTTATAAGTTGTTCCCCGACATGCCTTTCTAAAAAGCGTCCCATATTTCACAAAGAATTTATAAATACAGCGGGGAATTGTATTATAATCTTTATATACATGAAATTCGCACGTGAGGAGTGAAATCCATGGAAAAGAAGGATGTATCCACTTTTCATCCCGAGGATTTGGACCACCTGCTACAGGATGCAATGGGCGGTGTACTATCCACCGATTTGGTACCATGGGCGGATGCAACCGTCAGCCAAATGATGGCCCAAACCAAAATGCTTATGGGTACCGTTGTGGAATACAAAGAGTTGATGATGATGTATGCCTGTGCCATCAAGGAGGTACGGACAAAATTCGATGTTCTAAACACAGAATTTAAAATCCGTTACCAACGCAACCCCATCAGCTCCATCAGCACCCGCTTGAAGAGGACCGCCAGTATTACGGACAAGTTGGAGCGGCAAAATTTCCCGTTTTCTTTAGAGAGCATCGAAAAGAATGTAAACGATGTCGCTGGTATTCGGGTGATCTGTTCGTATATCGATGATATTTATACCATTGCAGAGGCATTTTTACGCCAGGATGATGTAACGCTCATTGCCCAAAAGGATTATATTGCCCATCCAAAACCCAACGGTTACCGCAGCTTACATCTTATTATTAGCATCCCCGTCTTTTTTGCAGATCGAAAGAAAGACATGAAGGTAGAGGTCCAGATCCGGACCATTGCTATGGATTTTTGGGCCAGCCTAGAACATCAGCTGAAATACAAACAAGAAATCCCGAACCAACCAGAAATCATATCGCAGCTCAAGGAGTGCGCTGAAATAATCAATGCTACAGATGAAAAAATGTTGGATATCCGGCATCAGATTGAAGAGATAGCAGACGCACCGACCGAAGAAGATATCCTATTGGAAAAACTCAGCAAGCTCGACTTAGCTGTTGATGTATAAGCTGTCACTCTATAGCGGGCAAAGTGGTCAATGAACATCTTTCTTTGCGATATGCTGTTTTTGGAACAAGGCAAAATAGGCACAGAGAACGGCAAAGCGTGGGTGGAATCCCTAACTTCATAAAATTTATTCACAACTGACAAAACAGGCACCCCAGTTAGAAGGCTGGGGCGCCTGTTCCTTTTTGTTAGGCAAAAAACAGCATTCCCCCCAGGCTATCACACAAAATAGCGGTCTGCTTAAAACACAGGGAAACAACGAATCGTTCAACAGGATGGGACTTGTGCTCTTCTAACATAGCGCCAGAGGCGTCCAGCCCGGTTTGTCGGTATAGTCGGGTGGTTGATTGCCTCTCTTTCCAGTGGACGTAGGGCGCTTGCACCGGTTGCGCAAGGGCAACCAGGAGCTGTTTGCTCCAGTCCGTCACTCCTTTCTGAATCTCTGCCAGAGACGCCTTTTCTTTATTGTCAATCTATTCCCCATTTGGTGTGATCTTGTGAAAGGTATATCCATTTCCCTCTGCCCACTGCTTAGTAACGGTTTTCCAGTTGTGTGCGTAACACCGAGTTAGGGTACCCGCACAGATGTCAAGTCCTATGATATCTTCCCTTCCTTCTTCTTTATCCATTAATCCTCATCCCCGGCCTTAAAGTTATAAATAGGCCGGATGATTTTCGTCACCTCCGCTGTGGGGCCGATGTTTCCCAGAATATCCTCCATTCCCTTATAGGCCATAGGGCATTCATCTAAAGTGGCTTTACTCACCGAGGTGGTATAGATCTCTGCCATCTGTTTTTTGAATGCAGACACGGTAAAAGACTGCTTGGCCATCGCCCGGCTCATGAGCCGTCCTGCACCGTGGGGGGCCGAGCAGTTCCAGTCCTCGTTCCCCTTTCCCACGCAAAGGAGGCTCCCGTCCCGCATGTTGATAGGGATTAGCAGCTGTTCGCCCGCTTTGGCGGAAACAGCCCCTTTCCGCAGAATCATGTTCTCGGTGTCGATGTAATTGTGGATGGTGGTGAATTGTTCCTCCACATGGAGCTTCATGCCTTTTACAATCTCGTCCACCATAGCCTGTCGGTTGAGCATGGCGAACTGTTGGACGATCTTCATGTCATGGATATACTGGTCAAAGAGTTCTCCCGATACATACGCCAGTGCTTTGGGGATATTGGTCTGTTTAAGATTTTTTCGCTTCTTCAGCTCTTTTTGGATCTCTTTTCCCCGGCCTTCCGCCTTCATCTGCGCGATGAGAGCCTCGATGGAGGCGTCGTCGGTGCGGTTGAGGATCTTGTAGCCCGCTTCCTGATAGTAACTAGCCACCTCCACCCCCAAGTGGCGGCTACCAGAATGAACCACCAGATAGAGGTTCCCTGCATCATCCTTATCCACCTCAATAAAATGGTTGCCGCCCCCTAAAGTACCGATGCTTTTTTCTGCCCGAAGGCGGTCCACATGCTGGATACAGTATAACTCACCCAAATCGATCTGGCTAAGGTAGCGGTGCGCCTTGTCTCGGATGGAGAAGCCGGAGGGGATTTTCTCATAGATCAACTTGTCCAGCTTTTGTAGCTCGATGTGATCCTCCCGAATCCGGGTGGTCTCCATACCGCATCCGATGTCCACTCCCACCAGATTTGGAACGACCTTGTCGGCAATAGTCATCGTGGTGCCAATCGTACAGCCTGCCCCTGCGTGAATATCTGGCATCAGACGGATACGGCTGCCCGCTGTGAATTCCTGGTTGCACAACTCTTGCACTTGAGCGATAGATGTGCTGTCCACTATATCTGTAAAAATTTTTGCCTCGTTGTATTTCCCTTTAATTTGAATCATAATTTCCTCTCTATTGTTTTCCTCTGGGTCAATAACTCATCATATTCTCATACAGCAATTTATATCACTCTGCATTTATTTCAAATGGAAGAGAACAGCCGCCAAACTTCTCCCTACCATCTTCGTGGGCCGCTCCCCTGCCTAGATCCAGGGGCGAAAGGGCCTTTTCCTGAAAAGCTGTCCACAGTTCTGCCGCTATCTTCCCGCCCAACAGGATATGGCCAAAAGCATTCCTTCTCCGGGGCATGTCAAGGCGCGCGTCTAGCGCTCCATTCTTCCTCACAATCGTACGCGATCGTCTAGACTTCGCCGGAACGCCATCCAGCAACTTTTTGCCTAGGGAATCCATCAAATAAACCAGCGCCTTTGTGGCACAGTAATCGCTGCCACCGGACGATGGCCATTTTCTCCTCTACGCTGATCCTCATATGTCCAGATGGATAGGAAATCCAAACTCTCGCCTCTTTTCCATTACGCCTTGTTCACCAGGTTCCGTCCCTTGCAGCCTTTTTTGAACAATAAAAGAAAGGTGGGCACCTGCCTCCACCAGGAAACCGTGGCGCCGGTTATTGTACAATGGAATGATCCGCCTACTGGGATACTGGACTATCCCCGTCTTTCGCGATATCTACATCCTTAACATGATTTTAAGATCTTTCCCCGGACGCATATTCGCCCATGCAAACATCCAGCACCTCACGGGGCAACTAGACCAAGGCGTTTTCGTACGGGCATTTCCATTGAATGTCTCGGCCCATCCGTCCGTTTATTACACCATCTCCCGTTTTGCCCTGTCCTGGATGGGGTTGTTATTCTCCAGAATATAGGAGGCCAAATTGTAGGCGTGATTTATCACCCTGTTGCGAGCCATATCATCATAGCGATGCGGAAAATCTGGCGAAAAAAGGGCGTGCATTCCAACGGTTGCATCCCATTGCCATAAGCTATGCATAGGGTGTTCACCTCTCTAATCTTCTCAGATATGGAACTGGAACCGTTTTCGTCATCCACACGCCATTGGCAGACAAGTAAAAGATATACCCATCCCGGTGCATTTTTCCGGCCTCCACCTGGTAGATGACCGGCTCCCCATGCCGGCGGCCCACCGCTTCCGCTGTTTCCGCATTGCTGGAGAGATGCACATACAAGCGGCTCTTTGGGCGCAGCCCCTGTGCCTCGATGGAAGCAGCAAACCGTTCAGCAGTCCCGTGGAACAGTGTTTCCGGCGGTTCGGCTGTGGGAAGCTCCACATCCACCGGGATAGAATGGCCCTGATTCGCACGGATCATTGTCCTGTCTGCATTAAAGGAATACCGCTGCTTTCCATCCGTCCTCACGATTTCCTCTAGAACGCCCCGGTCAATGGCGTACTTCCTGCCGATGCCCGCTAGAAGTGCGTCTACATTTGCCCAGCCGTGTGCATCCAATTCAATCCCGATGGCCTCCGGTTTATGCCGTAAAATTAAACTCATATATTTGCTGATCCTAGTGAGATCCAATACAGGTTTTTTCATGGTTAATCCTCCAAGTTTATCTATGAGATCCTACACGCTTCTTCTGCACAGCCCTTCCAGTTTCAACGCCTGCGCTTCACAAGTTCCACTTTGGTCCGCGGGCGGACTTTTCCGGATCTTGGCCCAACCGCTGCGCCAATAATAGCTCTGGGTCACCAGGTCGCATTCACCGAACATGCTACCCTGAACCATCAGCCAGCCCAGCAGCTGTGCGCGATCCTCTTCCTGACCAGTGAGTTCCTTCGCCGCAAATTTCCGCATTATCTCTTCCTAGGTCCCGCAGTCGGCAACCGTTCTTTGGCCACATTCTGGGCACGGGTCCTGGTGCTCTTATTCTCAATATCTACGGCCTCCATCTCTCGTCCTATCCATTTTCCATAGAAGAGGCTCACCGTCTGGTTTAGCATTCGTCCCCTAGAACCTTATCGTCTATAAGGGTACCTTCCATGCCGTCTATCACTGTAGCCTTCTAAATGTTGTATGCAGCGACCTTCTTTATCAACGTTCCAACCGATTGGGAATAAACCGACCGGTTCACATATAGTTTTCCATCACTGTCGGGATTTCTCTCTAACGTCAGCAGGGGGTTCCAGAACCTTATCATCTCCCTGCATAGCCAATGACTGGCCCCGCTTGGATCATTCGTATCCAACCGGTTCTCCACGAACCTGTCTCCAACATCTCCCGGAGCTCAGGGAAATATCATTCTGTGACATGGCGTTACCTCCGGACAAAAAAGCACCCTGCGCCTGTCTGTCTTTATGACGGAGAGACGCAGGGCTAGAAAAAGGCCGCAAAAAAGTAGCACACCCTTACGGCTGTGGTCTCGCAATTCTGTAGTCCTTGCCTATCGTAGCTCAGGCACTTGCTAGAGCCATATTTATGCAGGTTGGTCATACAAACCTCATTGTTATTAGCCGGTATGGAATAGACAGGGCTGGATTGAGTTTTATTATAGCATAAATGAGTAGATAAGGGAAATAGCCCTTCTGATTTTCTAAGAACCATATGTCCCAATCTATATCCTGAAGCTGTAGCAAACTGCAACAAATTAAGGCCGTCATCCTCAAAAGCGAAAAAAGAGGCCAACAACGATTTTGATCGCCTTCTTAAAAAGTAAATTCCGTGTTCATTTTATTTGAAATCTCATGTTCTTTACCTATGGATAACAAACTTAATTGCCTAATTTCAACACCGCAAAACAAAGAAAAACCGCATGGACACTGGATTTTCAGCATTCATGCGGTAATCGATTCTATCTGACCATTACGAAATAGATATCCGCTACAAGCACGGGCATAAAGCTTTAAAGTTTAAAAAAACGCGGTCGCGAATTCTGACCGTAGGTCTGGCTGTCTGTTACAAAATAGATTCCCACCCAAAGCGCGAGAAGAAAGCTTAACAAAAAAACTGAGTCCGGAACGCGAATTGCGTCCAGACTCAGTCTGGCGGAGAAGGAGGGATTTGAACCCTCGCGCCGGTTACCCGACCTACTCCCTTAGCAGGGGAGCCCCTTCACCACTTGGGTACTTCTCCATGTTGGTGAATTTCAAAAAATATGTGACTTGAGAGAAATGTGGCGGAGAGGAAGAGATTCGAACTCTTGGCCCCTTGCGAGGTCACTGGTTTTCAAGACCAGCTCCTTAAACCACTCGGACACCTCTCCGAGTCTCGTTTGCAACGAAAATTATTATACTGTATTTCAACCGCTTTGTCAATCATTTTCCGCAATTATTTTTAATTTTTTTGTAAAATAGCGATAGTTCTTCTGTATTGCATGACATAGAAACAATTAAAAATAAACAAAAAATCCCTGCAACCAACCTGGTGCAGGGATAAAACTTTTGGAGGCGTCACCCAGATTTGAACTGGGGAATCAGGGTTTTGCAGACCCATGCCTTACCACTTGGCTATGACGCCAAAAAGTTGGAGCGAACGACGAGGCTCGAACTCGCTACCTCCACCTTGGCAAGGTGGCGCTCTACCAGATGAGCTACGTTCGCATAAATGGTGCCTCCGGACGGAATCGAACCATCGACACGGGGATTTTCAGTCCCCTGCTCTACCAACTGAGCTACAGAGGCAAATATGGCGACTCGGAACGGGATCGAACCGTCGACCTCTAGCGTGACAGGCTAGCGTTCTAACCAGCTGAACTACCGAGCCGGATATTGGTGGGGACAATAGGACTCGAACCTATGACCCCCTGCTTGTAAGGCAGGTGCTCTAACCAGCTGAGCTATACCCCCTTCTCGTTCGCTGCTGTTCATCAGCGACGTGTTATATAATACTATAAGAGCCTGCAAAAGTCAATACCTTTTTTCAAATTTTTTCTAGTTTTTTTCGGGATGCCGCCATGCCGCTATAAGCCTCCGCAAGGCGGCTATTTTCCCATAAAACGCAATTACAGAATCCCTTATTTCTTCGCCACACTGTCCGCAAGTTTATCCAATTCCTCTTGAGAAAAGCGATAGGCGCGGTTGCAGTATTGGCACTTGGCCTCCATAAATCCGTCTTCCAAGGCCAAAGTGCGGATCTCCTCTGGGCGGAGCGTCGCCAGCGCGTTCTCCACGCGTTCCTTGCTGCAATTACAGGCATAGGCCACGGGAGATTCGTCAAGGATCTCCATCTCAAAGCCCTGGAGGACCGCCCTGCACATGTCTTCGATGGTCATCCCCTTCGCGAGCATGGTGGTCACCGGTTCCAACACCGCCACATTCTGCTCCAATTGGGTGATATCCGCATCTGTCGCACCGGGGAGCACCTGCACCAGCATACCGCCCGCCAGCAATAGCTTGTGATCGGCCTTGTCCACCAGCACCCCCAGAGCACACACAGTCGGGATCTGTTCGCTGGTCGCATAGTAGTTCGTAATATCCTCCGCAATCTCGCCGGAGACGATCTCCACCTGGCCGATATAAGGCTGCCCGGAACCAAAATCGCGCAGCACGCCCAGCAGTCCATCCTGCCCCACAGCGGCGCCCACATCCAGCTTTCCATTCGGCTTGAGTGGAAGGTCCACCTCAGGATGCTCCACCCATCCACGGCAATTTCCGTGGCTATCCGCAATTGCCACAACCGACCCCAGCGGGCCGCCACCATTGATCTTTAAGGTCAGGGAGGCGTCCTCCTTTTTGAGCATCGCCCCCATGATGGATGCGCCCGTCAACAGGCGGCCAAGTGCGGCAGTCGCCACAGGGCTGGTGTTATGCACCTGCTGTGCCGTTGCAACTAAAACGGTGGAGTCCACCGCCGAGGCCATAATTGCCCCATTCGATGTGATACATCTGATCAGTCTATCCATACAATCGAAACCATCCTATTTCTTTTTGCGCGCGGCAAATACCACACGCTCTTCCTGTTCGCCCGGCTCTTCCAAGCTGAGATCCGCAAAGCGGTACACCACGTCAAACCCCGCTTGATTCAGCATGTGAAGAAGCTGTTCCTGCGGATAGGCGCGCTCATAGAAGTGTTCCCCACTTCTATGGTACAGGTTCCCCTCCCGGCCGAAGAAATCCAGCTGGATGCCAACGCGGTCGTTCTTCTCCTCATAATGGTTTTGCCAAATACAGTAGACCTCGTCGGTATCATACAAAAAGATGTTATCGGCCAATACATGACGATGCTTATACACCGTATTGACGTCGAAGAGAAACCAGCCGCCGGGATTCATAAACAGGGACACACGGTCAAAGGCGGTCTGTACATCCTTTTCCAGCGTCAAATGGTTGATGCTGTCCAAGGCGCAGATCACCGTATCCACTGTGCCGTAAAGATCGAGCTTTTGCATTTTTTGACATAGAAACAACAGGTCCAGGCCGCTCTCCGCCGCCTTTTGGCGTGCAACCGAAAGCATATCCGCAGACCCGTCGATTCCATAAATGTCCATTCCCCGCTTTGCCAATTCCACCGTCAAGCTACCGGTCCCGCAAGCGAGGTCGAGCGTCAAACCGGGCGCATGGCCCAGATGCGCAAGCAATGTACAGAGATAATCTGCCCGCCGCGCATACTCCACATTATGTGTCAAACTGTCGTAGTACTGTGCAAAGGAAGCGTAACTCATTTGTCCTCTTCCTTATGTTCCCCATTTTTTGCGTCCAAACGTCCAAAGACTAAGGCATAGCCGTCGCAACCGTAGTTGAGGGAGCGGTTGACGCGGCTGATGGTCGCTGTCGAGGCGCCCGTCTCCGCCACTATATCGCTGTAGACGCGCTTGGTGCTCAACATATGAGCCACCAACAGGCGCTGGGACATTGCCTTGATCTCCGGCACTGTGCAAAGGTCCTCAAAAAAATTGTAGCATTCATCCACTGTTTTCAAGGAAAGAATCGCCTGAAACAGGAAATCAACACTCTCATCTTTGATCTTGGAGTTCAAAAAGATCACTTCCCTATTATATTTATAGCAATCCCACGGACAAGGGACCCCATCGAAAATAAGCCGCTCCCGTTTTCACAAAAGCGATGTAAATTCCGATTTATGAAACTACTATAGTAAGATAAAATTTTAGCACATAAAAGTAAAAAAGTAAAGGGGCAAACGACATATTTCCTAGAGAAGCAATTAAAATAATCTATTTTTTAGGAATCCTGCACAGAACCCATGCAGACCAATTCGATTTGTCTGCGTATCTCCTCAACACCCTCCCCGTTTACCGCGGAAAAGGGGATGAGGAGCGTGTCCGGCAACTCTTCAAACAGCGTGCAATAGGCGTCAAGCTGCTGTGTACGCTGCGTCTTGTTGAGCTTGTCACTTTTTGTTGCAGCGATCAAAAACGGCAAGCCTGCCTGCACCAAAAAGTCGATCATATGCAGGTCGTCCTGGGTGGGCATGTGGCGAAAATCCACGATCTGCACCACCAGCCGGATATTCCGGCCCGCATTTAAGTATCCTTCCACCAGCTCCGCCCAACGCAGCTTTTCCGAGGCGGAAACCTTCGCATACCCGTAACCCGGCAGATCCACCAGGCGGCACTCTGGAAGGCGGTAAAAATTGACCGTCCCTGTCTTCCCCGGCTTCGCGCTGACACGTGCCAGCGATTTGCGGTTCAGCAATTTATTGATCAACGAGCTTTTCCCCACATTGGAGCGGCCGGAGAACACAATCTCCGGCACGCTGGAGGGGGGGAGCTGTTCCACGCGGCCCGACGCGGACTCAAACGCGGCATTTTGGAAATTCATTGGGATTTCCCCTTTCTACTGGTCTGTTTCCCAGGGTGCCCCCGCCTATTGCGGGAGCTGCGGCGCCGTCGCCGCCGCTTGGCCCGCCGCAGTGGGCAGGATGCCGGAGGGCGTGTGTGCAGATTCCAGCTTCGGCTCCGGCATACGCACCAGCGCGGCCTCCAAAACCTGGTCCACCTTCTGCACCGGCAGGAAGTGCACGCTGTTTTTGACCACGTCGTCCACCTCAGCAAGGTCCGGCACGTTGTCCGACGGAATGATGACCGTCTTAATACCCGCGCGGTACGCCGCCATGGTCTTCTCTTTGAGGCCTCCAATCGGCAATACGCGGCCCAATAGGGTAATCTCCCCTGTCATCGCCACATCGTGGCGGATCGGAATATTGCATAGCGCCGAAGTGATCGCCGTCGCCATCGCGGTGCCTGCGGAAGGTCCATCCTTCGGGATCGCTCCCTCCGGCGCATGAATGTGAATATCATACTTTGCGTGGAAATTATGGTCGATTCCCAGCATGGAGGCACGCGTGCGGATGCAGCTGATAGCGGTGCGCGCAGATTCTTTCATGACATCGCCCAGGGAACCCGTCAACTCGATCTTTCCAGTGCCCTCCATCACCGCCACCTCGATCGGCAAAAGCTCGCCGCCAACGCTTGTCCAGGCCAATCCGTTGACAAGGCCCACTTCATCCGTCTTGTGCAAATCGTCGTTCTTAAACTTCGCAGGCCCCAGAAGTCCCTCCAAGTCCTTTGCAGCGATGGTGATTTTCGCCTCGCCGTCCTCCACCAGCTTGACCGCACATTTGCGGCACAGCGCGGCGACCTGCCTTTCCAGATTGCGCACGCCTGCTTCGCGGGTATAACCGTCGATCAGCGCATGTACAGCGGCTGGCTGAATGCGAACCTGCTTAGAGGAAATGCCGTGCTTTTTAAACTGCTTGGGAATCAAGTGCTTAGTCGCGATCTGGAATTTCTCCTCATGGGTATAGCTTCCCAATGTGATCACGTCCATACGGTCCGCCAGCGGTTCTGGGATTGCGCTATAATCGTTTGCCGTTGTGATAAACATGACATCGCTCAAATCAAACGGCATATCGATATAATGATCGTAAAAGGTGGCGTTTTGCTCGGAATCCAGAACCTCCAAAAGCGCGGAGGCCGGGTCACCGCGGAAATCGTGGCTGAGCTTGTCAATCTCGTCCAGCAAAAGCAGCGGGTTCTTTGTCCCCGCCTGCTTGATGGCCGAAATGATACGTCCCGGCATGGCGCCCACATACGTCTTACGGTGGCCCACGATGTCGGATTCATCCCGCACGCCACCGAGGGAGACGCGCACATATTTGCGCCCGATGGCCTCTGCGATGGAACGCGCAATGGAGGTCTTGCCAACGCCCGGAGGCCCAACCAGACAGATGATCTGCCCCTTGATGTCCGGCGATAGCTTTTTAACCGCCAAGACTTCCAGGATGCGCTCTTTGACCTTCTTCAAACCATAATGGTCGCGATCGAGAATTTTGCGCGCCTTTTCTAAGTCAATGTGCTCCTTGCTGGTGGTGTTCCAAGGCAGTTCCAGGCAATTCTCCAAATAGCCCACGATCACCCCCGCCTCATGCGAGCCATACGGCAGTTTTGCCAAGCGGTCGCACTCCTTCAGGAGCTTTTTCTCCTGCAATTCCGGAAGCTGGAGCTTTGCGATGCGGTCGCGGAATTCGTCAGCCTCCTCCTGCGGATTGTCGTCCTCTCCCAACTCATAGGAAATCGCCTTCATCTGCTCGCGCAGGAAATATTCCCGCTGATTCTGATCGATCTGCTCCTTGGCCTTCTCGCTGATCTGGCTTTCGATCTCAAGGACCTGCACTTCACGCTGCAAGATCTCCACGAGCTTGTTCAAGCGTTTGACCGGGGAGAGCTCCTCCAAAATGCGCTGTTTCTGTTCATAATCGAACATGATATTGGCAGCGATAAAGTCCGCAAGCTCCCCACAATCCTTCTTTTGCACCACACCGACGACAATATCCGGCGGGACGCGGCTGTAGTTTTGCAGGTACTGCTCAAAAAGGGTCTGTGTAAAGCGGATTAACGCCTCGCTGCGCTGGGTCCGGCGGTAAGCACGGGTCCGAACCGGCAGGACCTCTCCCAGCAGGAACGGTTCGCTCTCCTGGAGGCTCTCCAATTCCGCCCGGTACAGGCCCTCTACAAAGACCCTCACGCCCTCTTCCGGATGGCGCACCACCTGTTTGATCTTCGCCACCACACCGATGCGGTACAAGTCCTGGAACTTCGGCTCATTTTCTCCGAGATCCTTCTGCGCCACGAGAAAAATCAATTGATTCTCGTCCATGGCCTTGGATAGCGCCAGAATCGACTTCTTTCTGCCTACGTCGAATTGCAGCATCATCCCTGGGAAGACCACCAGTCCACGCAGGGCCAACACGGGCAGTACCATATTCTCATCTCGCCTATTGGCCAATTCAATCGTACTCATGTGAATCCCTCCAAGTGCCCAAAGACATCCGGAAAAGCATCCGGGGATCCTTTGGCTCTTCTGCGGCGCCCTCCTTTTGCTTCAAAAATCCTGAAATCCAAGTGGGGACGCTCCTAGTAGAAATGGCTGCCGCAAGGCGGAGGGCTTTTCAGCCGCCCCGCTGCAACAGCCATCGTTCTTCAAATCGATTGCGCCCCGCCGTTCGCGGATACGCATCACGCGGTATCTTTTCTCCCGCGTTTTCTCGACGTTGTAATCTTGATCTTAACAGGCTTGCGATCCGGATTATAGGTGAGCAAAGGCGGTTCGCCCTTCTCCACCGTTTCCGGCGTAATGGTTACCTGTTCCACCGTGTAGTCTGTGGGTACCTCGTACATCAGCGGCGTCAAGATCTCTTCCATAATGCTCCGCAGACCGCGTGCGCCGGTCTTGCGCTCTATGGTCTTGCGTGCAACTGCCCGCAGTGCTTCCGGCTGGAATACCAATTCCACCTTGTCGAGCTGGAACAGCTTCTTATACTGGTTCAGCAGGCTATTCCGCGGTTCTGTGAGGATGCGCACCAACGAATCCTCATCCAGCCCATTCAGCGCAGCGATGACCGGCAAACGGCCCACCAGCTCCGGGATCAAACCAAATTTGACCAGATCGTGCGGAATGACATCCTGCATCCAAGCTGTGGTATCCAAATCCTTCTTGCTGCGGACATCCGCACCAAATCCCATCGAAGAGGAAGCCGTGCGCTTTTCCACGACCTTCTCCAATCCGTCAAAGGCTCCGCCGCAGATAAACAAGATATTGGAAGTATCGATCTGCAAGAACTCCTGCTGGGGATGCTTACGCCCGCCCTGCGGAGGCACATTCGAGATCGTTCCCTCCAAAATCTTCAGCAAAGCCTGCTGCACACCCTCGCCGCTCACGTCGCGGGTGATCGACGGGTTCTCCGACTTGCGGGCAATCTTATCGATCTCGTCGATATAGATGATCCCGCGCTCGGCACGCTCAATATCGTAGTCTGCCGCCTGAATTAAACGCAGCAGAATATTTTCCACGTCCTCGCCCACGTAGCCGGCCTCTGTCAGTGTGGTGGCATCCGCGATGGCAAACGGCACATCCAGAATCTTGGCCAGTGTCTGTGCAAGAAGTGTCTTTCCAACGCCCGTGGGTCCCAGCAAAAGCACATTGCTCTTTGTGAGCTCCACATCGTCTTTTCCGTAGTAAATGCGCTTATAGTGGTTATAGACTGCCACGGACAGCGCAATCTTGGCCTCGTCCTGCCCAATCACATATTCGTCAAGCTGTTTTTTGACTTCCTGCGGCTTTGGCAGCACGGCAGAGGTCTCGCTGTAGCTGCTCTTACGGGTGTTCAGACTGTTTTCGTCCTCCAAGATGGACATACACAGCTCGATACATTCGTCGCAGATATAAACGCCGGGGCCGGCGATCAGCCGGCGCGCCTCGCTCTGCGGCTTTCCACAAAAGGAGCAGCAAATGCCTCTCTCTTTGATGTCGTCGTTATTGGGCATTCGTATCACCAACCTATCTCAATCACAAAAGGTTTCCTACAGGAAGCGCTTTCCCTCAACGATGTTCAATCACCTTATCAATGAGGCCGTATTCCATCGCCTGCTCCGCGGTCATGAAATTATCGCGCTCCGTATCGCGCTCGATTACCTCCAGCGGCTGGCCAGTGCGCTCAGAAAGGATGCGGTTCAGGCGCTTTTTGGTCTGTAGGATATGGTTCGTATGAATCTGAATATCGGTCGCTTGCCCCTGGGCGCCACCGCTCGGCTGATGGATCATAATATCGCTGTTGGGCAGCGCAAGGCGCTTGCCTTTGGCGCCCGCCGCCAGCAAAAATGCACCCATGCTGGCCGCCATCCCCATGCAAATCGTGGATACATCGCATTTGATATACTGCATGGTGTCATAGATGGCCAGGCCCGCAGTCACGGAACCGCCGGGGCTGTTGATATAGAGGGAAATATCCTTACTTGGGTCCTGTCCTTCCAGGTAGAGCAGCTGCGCAACTACCAAACTGGAAGTCGTGTCGTTCACTTCTTCCGTCAGCATAATGATGCGGTCGTTGAGCAGGCGGGAGAAAATGTCATAAGAGCGCTCTCCGCGGCTCGTCTGTTCCACCACGTAGGGGACCAAGCTCATATCGGTATAGCTATTTCCAAAAATCATCGTAGAATCCTCGATTCTCCACGCGAAAATCTATAAAGGGCTTGCCGCCGTGTTCCGCGTGGGAAGCACGGCGGCTTCAGCAGCGGAGACCTGCGCCCCCTCGGTGACAAACACGTACAGAGCTTTGGCCGCTTTTCCGCTGATTATACAACAAACTTATTCCGCGTCCTTCGCGTCTTCTGCCTTGGCGTCCTCCGCCTCGTCGGCCTCGGTCACAACTGCATTGTCGCGCACAACCTGGATGGCCTTTTCCACGGCGATGTCCTTGACAAGCTCCTCCTTCGGAATAAAGGACTTGACCTTCTCCACGTCGAGCTCATAGTTCTTCGCCAGCTTCTCATACTCCGCCTCGATCTCCTCGTCGGTCGGCTGGATGTTCTCAAGCTGTGCAATCTTTTCAAGTGCAAGGCGAACCTTGACCTGGCGCTCTGCCTGCGGGCGGAAGGACTGGCGCAGTCCGTCCATATTCATACCCGTGTACTGCAGGTATGTATTCAAGTTCAGGCCCTGGGACTGCAAACGATAAGCGAAATCGCGGACGTCGTCGTTCATACGGTTCGTATACATTGCCTCCGGGATCTCCGCCTGGACCAATTCCACGAGCTTGTCGATCAGCTGGTTCTCCACGCCGTCCTTGGCCTGGGCTTCCGCTGCGTCTTCCAACTTCTTGCGCACATCGGCCTTGTACTCGTCGAGCGTATCGAAATCGCTGACGTCTTTTACAAAGTCGTCGTCCACTTCCGGCAGTTCCTTCATCTTGATCTCATGCAGCTTGATCTTGAACACCGCTTCTTTTCCTGCGAGTTCCTTGGCCTGGTAATCCTCCGGGAAGGTCACCTTGATGTCAAACTCTTCGCCCGTCTTATGGTCAACGATCTGCTCCTCAAAGCCCGGAATAAACTGGCCGGAACCGAGCGTCAAGCTGAAGTTTTCCGCCTTGCCGCCTTCGAAAGCGACATCGTCGACAAATCCTTCAAAGTCGATCACAGCGATGTCGCCGTTCTGCGCAGCGCGGTCTTCCACCGTCACCATGCGGGAGTTGCGGTCCTGCACCTTAGCGATTTCTGCGTCAACCGCTTCGTCGGTCACGGCAACTTTCGCCTTCTTCGCTTCAATGCCCTTATATCCCTCGATCTGCACTTCCGGCTTGGTGGTGATGGTCGCCTTGAAAACAAGACCGTCCTTGCCGGCGGAAACGAGGTCAAAATCAATTTTATCTTCAATCATGTCAAGCTTCGCTTCGTTGACAGCCTCTTCCAATGCGTCCGGATAGAGCGCATTGATCGCATCCTCATAGAAGACCTCTTGGCCATAATATTTCTCGACAAAAGCGCGCGGAGCCTTTCCCTTGCGGAAGCCAGGGATCACAATTTTCTTGTTCTGCTTATGGTATGCCTGATCCACCGCTTTTTCAAAAGTTTCGCCGTCGATTTCAACTTCCAGCTGATAGCGATTGGTGTCAACCTTATTGCTTGATTTCAGAGCCATTTTTATTCCTCCTGCAAAATTGCAAATTATCTTAGTTATTATAGCACAACAGTTCAGGATATTCTACCCATTGTAAAAATATTCAAAAAATGTTCACGGCTACGCCGAAGGCAGCCACTGGACCGCCCGAAGGCCTTCTGAAAAGAGAAGCCGCGCAGCGAGACGGAAGAGCCTTTCTTCCAGTACCGCTCCTGCCTTTTCACTCGAACACCAGCCTGCGAACAGCCTCTGAGATGGCCATCGCTACGGGTTTTTGCAAGGAAAAGCCTCGCTTGCGCGGAGCGGAAGGGCTTTCCTTCCCCCTCTCCGCTTTTCTCTCGGCCTGCCGTGTAAAATTTTTATTCTCCTCGGACCAGCAGAGGCAAAAACTTCAGATGGTCGCAGGAAATCAGCACCATCTTAATCCCGGCATATTCGCCGGTGATGGCACGCCGCGCCGCTTGGCTTCCGTGGATATGCCCAAAATAGCAGGTCTTAATCCCCCGCTTGACCAGGACGTCGAGAATCTCCCGGCATTCCGCCCCATCGTATACGGGAGGGTAATGCAGGAACACCACCGGGTCGCCGCCCTGCCGGATCCCATCGTCGATGGAGGCGTTTAGCCGCCCAACCTCGCGATTGACGATCTTGACGTCCTCGTCGCTCTCTGCGTTATAAAGCCATCCGCGCGTACCGCAGAGCGCCATCCCGTCCGCGAGCACCGCTGAATTATGGATCACGCCGATACTGTCAAACCCCTTCTCCGCAAGGAAAGCATCGATCTTTTTCCGGGTGGACCACCAATAATCGTGGTTCCCCTTCAAAAGCCATTTCTTTCCCGGCAGCGAGTGGATAAACGCAAAATCCTTCTCCGTCTCTTCCAGGCGCATCGCCCAGGAGATGTCCCCGGCGATCACCACGGTGTCCTCTTCAGAAACGACAGCGCGCCAATTCTTTTCCAGTTTTTGTACGTAGTCCTGCCATCCTTCAAAGACGTCCATCGGTTTATCCGTGCCCAAGGAAAGATGCAGGTCCGCAATTGCAAATACGGCTATTGTAATCGTCCTTTCTAAAAATGGAAGGCCGGAAGCTTTTATTCCTTTGCGATGCCCAGCCCGCTGAGCACCATATCGCTCATGCCGTCCGGCGTACAGCATTGGGTGAAGCGGACCGGCTTTCCTTCCAGCGCGGCGATGGGCTGCGGGATGGGCGCTCCGGTGAGCGCCTCCAAAGCGCGCACATTGGCAAGGTCGTCGCCACTTGCTTTCGTTTGGTCAACCGACAGCAGGACGCTGGTCGCGAATTTATAGGGATTTGCGGTAGAAGCAACAACCGTAGGCGTTTTCGTATCCTGGGTTTCCGCCAGATAATGCCGGTACACCTGTATCGCCACCGCTGTATGCGTGTCGCAAACATAGTGGGACATATTGTAGATTTCATGAATGGCCCCGCATGTCTGTGCATCGTCGCAGAAGCCCGCGTAAAAGATCTCCTGCAACTGTTTCAAAATCTCCGGCTCTACCTCATACCGTCCGGTCTCGGAGAGCTGCTGCATCCAGCCCGCCACGCGCTCGCTGTCGCGCCCCGTGAGGTCATACAGCAGGCGCTCCAGATTGCTGGATACCAGGATATCCATGGACGGCGAAATCGTTGTGAAGAACTGGCGGTTGCGGTCATACACGCCTGTGCGCAAGAACTCCGTCAGCACATTGTTCGCGTTGGAGGCACAGATCAACTTATGGACCGGCAGTCCCATCTTCTTCGCATAATATGCGGCCAAAATATTGCCAAAGTTGCCCGTCGGCACGACAATATTGATTTCCTGCCCCAGCTGCACCTTTCCCACTTTCAGGAGATCGCTGTACGCGGAGAAATAGTAGACAATCTGCGGAAGAAGGCGTCCCCAGTTGATGGAATTCGCACTGGAAAACATCATGCCATTTTCCGCTAGGGTTTCCTTCATCGCCGGATCGGTAAAGATGCGCTTCACGCCGGTCTGTGCATCGTCGAAATTGCCCTCGATGGCGCACACAGCGACGTTTTCACCCTCCTGGGTGGTCATCTGGGTCTTCTGCATCGCGCTCACACCGTTCTGCGGATAGAACACCATGATCTTTGTCCCCGCCACATCGCGGAAGCCCTCCAAAGCCGCCTTGCCGGTATCGCCGGAGGTCGCCACCAGGATCACCGCTGTCTTATCCGAGTGGATTTTTTGCAGGGATTTCGTCAACAGGTGCGGCAGAAGTTGGAGCGCCATGTCCTTAAACGCACAAGTCGGCCCGTGCCAAAGCTCCAAGAGATGCACGGGGGCCGGACAATTCGGCAACTCCACCAGAGGCGCGGGATGCCCTCCGGAAAATTTCTCTCCACCATAGGCCTTCTTCACACATTCGCGAATTTCCTCCGGGGTAAAATCCGTCAGGAAATCGCCGAGAATCCGCTCTGCACGGTCGAGGTATGTGCCGTCCTTCATCCCCTCCAGCACGGAGGAATCGTACTGCGGCAGGCTTTCTGGCACAAAAAGGCCCCCATCCTCGCTGATTCCCTGCGCAATGGCCTGCGCCGCGGAGACATGCTCGGCGCTATTCCTTGTGCATTGATAGTTCATGTTGTTTCCTCCTTCTGTTTTCCGCCGTCCCAAAGCGCGTTTGAAAGCCCCCAGCGGATGCGGGAACGCTTGAAGATTTTCAGCCGCGCTTTTGTCGCCGTTCTATTTTATAATAGAAATGTACAGTTGTCAAAGAGAAGTGAAAAAACGGTATGCATTGTCAAAAAAAATTGCCTGGACGAGCGATTCCGGGTAATTATGCCGCAACATACAGTCCCCCAGCGTCTCCACGGACTCGACCCCCGTCATGCCGTCTGGAAGGTCCGTTCCGTCAAAATCCCCTCCAAGAGCGACCGTCTTTTCGCCGCCCAAAGAGAGAAAGTGCTCGATGTGCCGCAAGAGGTCGTCCACACCGGCTTCCCAAGAGTCGTCCAGAAAGCGGCGCACAAAGGTCACACCGACCACGCCGCCCCGGTCCCGGACCGCGCAAAATTGGCTGTCCGTCAGGTTGCGCGGATTGTTACAGAGCGCGCGGGCATTGGAATGCGTGGCCAGGAACGGCCTTTGGGCCCTTTCTGCCACCTCCCAAAAGAGCGGTTCGCCCGCATGGGATACATCCACCGCGATGCGGTTCCGTTCCAGCTCCCGCACAACCTCCCGGCCGAACGGCGTCAGCCCCTTGGGATGGGCCACTTCCGCGCCGTCCCCGATCTCGCAGGAGGCGTTCCAGGTGAGCGTGACCGCTTTGACGCCGCACTCCTTGAGCCGGTCCACACGCTCGAGCCGGCCGCCGAGCGCCGCGCCGCCCTCCACGGTAAAAATAGCGCCGCACTTTCCTGTCCGCGCCGCCTCCTGGAAATCCTCCTCATCCCGGCAGATCTTGAGCTTATCGCCGTGCAGAGTCTCTTGGCGCAAGAGTTCCCCATACACCGCTTCAAAGTAGCGGTAAGCCGCCTCCCCGCGCAGCTCGTCGGGAATCCATGCGGCAAAACACTGAAGCCAAGGGTGGTATGCTGCGCCACGCTTTAAGCAGAGGTGCAGGTCGTTGTCCCAGAGATCCTTTTTCTGTTTCCAACACTCCGCAATGGTGTCGCAGTGCAGATCAAAATAGTTCATAGCCGCCTCCATCAAATGCATCTTCGAGGTATTCCACGGACGGTTCCCCCTGCCCGACAACAACCGCCGCCACATCGAAGCGCGGTTGCAGATTCAGTTCATGCGCCTGCAAATAATCCAGCGCCGTGCGTATGAGCCGTTTCCGCTTGCCCGGCGTCACGGCTTCCAGCGGGCCGGCGATCGAATCCGCCGAGCGGGTTTTGACCTCTACAAAGACAATATACGGACCGTCCACGGCAATCATGTCTATTTCCCCATACCGGCTGTGGTAGTTCCGCTCCAAGATCTCCCAGCCCTTCTTTTGCAGATACCTGGCGACCCATTCTTCGCCAAACGCACCGCTGTTCAAAGGGATTCCCCCAGAATCTTTTTCAAAAAGGAACGCCGGTGGATGGGGCACGGCCCATATTGCTGTAAGAGCTCCCGGTGAAGCTTCGTCCCATACCCTTTGTGTTTGGCAAATTGATACTCCGGATAGAGTTTGTCCAGCTCCATCATCAGACGGTCCCTGCTCACTTTCGCCAAGATGGATGCGGCTGCAATGTTGGCGGAACAGGCATCCCCTTTCACGATCGTCTCCCCGGGGATATCCAGGGGCGGCATGCGGTTGCCATCGATCAAGGCATAATCCGGGCGGACGGAAAGCCCCTCGCAGGCACGGCGCATTGCCAAAAAGGTCGCTTGGAGGATGTTGATCTCATCGATCTCCTGCTCTGTGGCAAATGCGATGGAGGTACTGATCGCCGTTTCCTGGATCACATCAAAGAGCTGCTCCCTCTTTTTTTCGCTCAATTTCTTGGAGTCGTTGAGTCCTTCGATCTGCACGCCCACGGGCAAAAGAACAGCGGCAGCGAACACCGGGCCGGCCAAAGGGCCGCGTCCCGCTTCGTCGATGCCGCATACCTGTACAAATCCCCGTTGGCGCGCCGCCGACTCGTGTGCAAACCAGTCGATCTGTTCCATACGCACCTCATTTTCCCGCCGGGGCAGGGGCTGCCTCCAGCGTAATACGCCCCATCTTTGCGCCGCGGAATTCATCCAACACCGCAATGGAGGCGCGCTCTGTGTCAATCTCGCCGCCGGAAATCAGCATTCCGCGCTTTTTTCCGATCCATTCCAAAATCTCATATCCTTTTAATTCGGAAAGGTCAATGTCCCCGAGCTTATACCGCTGCTTGACCGCATCCGCATAGCGGTCCCGCAGGACCTCCAACAGCCGCGAAGCCAAATGCTCGGTGTCGACCACCTCGTCCTTGACGGCGCCGGTAAAGGCCAGGTGTTCCCCGACCTCCTTGTCCTCGAATTTCGGCCAGAGTACGCCGGGGGTGTCCAAGAGCTCAAAGCCCTTTGCAATCGAGAACCACTGATTGGAGCGTGTAACGCCCGGGCGGTCCTCGACGTTCGCCTTGCCGCCCTTGGAAAGGCGGTTGATCAACGAGCTCTTCCCCACGTTCGGGATGCCCACCACCATCACGCGGATCTGACGGCACACCATGCCCTTTGCTTGCCATGCGGCGATGCGGTCCTTCAAGACCTCTTTCACCAGCGGGATGAATCCGTTCAATCCTTTGTTGGTTTTGCAGTCGATGGCGATCGCGGGGATCCCCTGCGCCTTATAATACGCGATCCAGCGGGCGGTCTGCGCCGGGTCCGCCATGTCGCACTTGTTCATCAAAATGACACGCGGCTTCGATTGGATCAGCTTGTCGAGGACCGGGTTCCGGCTGCTGACCGGAATGCGCGCGTCGATGATCTCGGCCACCGCGTCCACCAGCTTTAGGCTCTTTTCAATCTGCCGCTTGGTCCGCGTCATATGGCCCGGAAACCATTGAATGGACTGTGCTTCGCTCATACGATCCCTCCTGTCGTGTTTCTATAGAATCTTTCCAAAACGGCTAAAGGGAAATACCACGAATTCCGCCTTGCCCAGCACATACCGCTCGTCGATCATCCCCACCGCACTGCTGCGGCTGTCGTTGGACACCGCCCGGTTATCCCCCAGCACAAAGAGATGCCCCGGCGGGACCGTCAGCGGATAGGTATAGTCGGACGGCTGCGTGGTGATGCCGTTCTCAATATATGCGCTTTCATCCAGAGCTTGTCCATCCACATAGACCGTTCCGGTTTCAAAGTCGATGTCCACCGTCTGGTTTTCCAAGGCGATCACACGCTTGATGATCGGCTCCTGGAGCTTTGCCGTATGGGTGATTACCACCACATCCCCCTGCTTTGGCTGGTAGAAATAGCTCGTCAACAAGACGCGGTCGTTGCTCTGCAAGGTCGGCAGCATGGAAGGCCCGCTCACATTGACGATGCGAAACAGCAGGGTGAACAGAAGCACCACTACGATCAGCGAAGAGATCAACGCCTCCAGCCATTCATAGCAGTGCGCCACAAAACGTTTCACCGGCTGGACTGCATGGCGCGGCCCGCCGGTATATTCCATCTTTTCCCTCTCATTCAACAGGGACCAGAGCTCCTTTTTTCATCACGAAACCCATCCGAATTCGGAGAACGGCTGATAGATCATCTGTACCTTTCCGATGATACAGCGCTGGTCGATCATCCCGACCTCGGAATCGCGGCTATCTTTCGAAACGGTGCGGTTGTCCCCCAACACAAAGACATGGCCTTCCGGCACAGTCTGGGGAAACTCCACATCATACTGATCCCGTGTGATGCCGTTCTCGATGTATGCGCTCTCATCGAGCTGCTGGCCGTCCACATAGACATAGCCGTTGTCAAAATCGATATCCACGGTCTGGCCCTCTGTGGCGATGATGCGCTTGACGATCACCTCGTCGAGCTGCGTACCGGAACCATCCACAACGACAATGTCGCCCGCCTGGGGGGTATAGCCGACGCAGGACACCCATACCTTATATTGGTCCATCAGGGTGGGCTCCATCGACGGACCCGAGACGGTAATGCTACGGATTACAAATGTAAAAAATACCATAATGAGGATCAGGGCGGGGATAATCGCCTCCATCCACTCATAACAGCTTTTGACAACGCCTTTTTGCGGGTCTTGTGCAACCGCAGCGTCATCCTCTCTGGGGGAAAGATTCTGTTGCTCCATAGCCAAATCCACCTGCTTTCTCAACTGCACGGAAGACATTCCTCCCCGTGCGATAAACAAAAAAGGGACATCACATGTCCCTTTTTCCATCGAATGCTTATCTGATTTGTTCCTTGACCTTCGCGGCCTTGCCGACTCTGTCGCGCAGGAAGTACAGCTTTGCACGGCGTACACGGCCCTTACGAACGATCTTAATACCCTTGACGTTCGGGGAATGCAGCGGGAACACTCTCTCCACGCCGACGCCATAGGAAACGCGGCGAACCGTAAACGTTTCGGAGATGCCGGAACCCTTGCGGGCGATCACAGTGCCCTCAAACACCTGAATTCTCTCGCGATCACCTTCGCGGATGTTAACATCAATGCGGATGGTGTCGCCAACCTCGAACTGGGGAATTTCCGTCTTTACGGAATCCTGAGCAATCAATTTCAATGCGTCCATGTGTATCCTCCTAAATTTTTCAGACATTCATACCGGTGTGATCCGGCAGAGGACTGTCCGCTTCAATGTCGCGGAATCATCCGGGCACTGAACCCCACCGAAAGAGTGCGGCGGTTTCCAAATGCCTATATATCATACCACAATCCGCCAAAACGTGCAAGGATTTTTTCCGCTTTTTACGCATCTTTCTCGTCCCATCCCCAAAATTCTTTTTTCGGGATGCAGAAAAGCAAAAATTGACCGGCGGCGAAAGCGTCCCTATCAGCAATTCCAGTGCAGTTTCGCCGGATGGGGTTCGTCCGGTATGCAGGCCTTTTGCAAAGAGGCGTAGGCCCTTTGGAACTCCACAGCGGCCAGCTCTTCGTACTCCTCCGCGGTCCTATCCAAACCGGCTTGGCTATATGCGATAGCCGCAGCCCCATAAAACAGATAGCCCAACGCATTGGTCGGCGTCTGGACGGTAGAACAGGCCACAGAAACCGCGCGGGCCGCCGCCTGCGCAACCGGACGGTCCGCTAAAGCGCGGGCGACCTGCGCCGCCTCCCGGAGCAGCGACTTGAGTTCATTCAGTGACGTTTGTCCCTTCCCATATGCTTCACAAGCAGCCACCGTTTCCGCCAAGCGCCGTTCCCCCGGGCACGCCGCTTCAAAAACCGGCAGATAATGGGCTTTCGCATAGGCGACCGCCCAATCCGCCAGCGTCTTCTTGCTCTGCGTCTCCATCAGCCGCATCAGGGAGCGGCACTCTTCCGATTGAACGTTTCCAAGCATCTTTCGCAAGTTCGGCATCGCGGTGGCCTCCTATCTTCTTTAAAAATCCTCCCGTCTCACAGCGCGGCCATTGGGCCGCTGAAAAGCAGAATGGCTGCCTCATTGAAACGCATGGAACTGTTCGTCGTAGAGGTTCGTCCGCCGGATCTGCGTATACAGATCCAGCCCCAATTCTTTTTGAACCGCCTCCAACAGCAGGCTGGGGTTGACATTCATCTCGCTTCCAGCGGGAAGCATGGCGCGAATCTCCACCTTTCCCTCCACAGGGCACACCTCCACACGGTCCAGATACGGGCGGATATCGAAGTCGATAAACCCACTTTTGGTGTGCTTGGGGACGACAAGCGAATCCCGGTGAAACAGCTCTGTCAGCTGCTGGGCCAATGCTTCGGCGTCCCGGCCCTCGGGGTCTACGGTCATCACAAACGAGCCATACGCGATCTTTCCCGGTTTCATCACGGGGTCCGTCACAGCAAACACCGGCAAGTCGTCCGGCATCGCCGCGTTTAAGCGCTCCAGCAGCTCTTCGTTGGACAAGTTGTCGTCCTCCAACTTGATGTCCACGCTTTCACGCTCGCCCGCCACGCCCAGGGACAACGGCAGCGCAAAGGTCAAAAGCGCGCGCGGGTTAAAGCCCTGCGTATACCACAGCGGGATTTTCGCACGATGAATCGCCCGCGACATACAGCGGGTCAGGTCCAAATGGGAGATAAACCGCGTGGTCCCAATCTTCCGGAACCAGATTCTAACGGTCCTCATAGCAGATCCCTCCCTTAAAGCAAGCTGCGCCGCAGGCGGAACACGCCTCGCGGCAATTCGGAGTTGTGGTGTCCGCATAGGCCCGCTGGCATTCCCGGATTAGGAACTCCTTTCGGATGCCGTAATCCAAATGGTCCCAGGGAAGCACCTCATCAAAACTCCGGCGGCGGTTGGCATAAAACGCCGGGTCCACCCCGCAGGCTTCAAACGCCTCCATCCAGCGTGGAAGCGAAAAATAATCGTTCCACCCGTCAAACTTGCATCCCATCCGATGCGCTTCTTCCAACACAGCGCAAAGGCGGCGGTCGCCGCGTGCAAACACAGCCTCCAAAAAGCTGGTGTCCGCATCGTGGTAGTTGCAGGTGATTTTCCGCGTCTTGACCGACTGCACCAGATGGCGCTGCTTTTCGTGCAGCAGCGGGATGGGGTCCTGCGGCTCCCACTGAAACGGGGTAAAGGGCTTCGGCACAAAGGAGGACGCGCTCAGCGTGACCGACACACCGCGTCCCTTCGGCTTATTGGGATTGGAATAAAAGGCATTGACCACCTTCTGGCCCAATTCCGCAATCCCCGCCACGTCGTCCATGGTTTCGGTCGGCAGTCCGATCATAAAGTAGAGCTTGATGGTGTTCCAACCGCCGGAAAACGCCATATTCACCGTCTTCATCAGCTCGTCCTCTTGGACATTTTTGTTGATCACGTCGCGCAGGCGCTGGGTGCCGGCCTCCGGCGCAAACGTCAGGCCGCTCTTTCGCACGGATTTAATCTTCGTCATCAATTCATTGGAAAACCCATCCACCCGCAGGGAGGGCAGGGACACGCTGGTCTTTTCGTCGCGTGCCCAGCTCAGGAGCTGATCGAGGAGCTCGTCGATCTTGGTATAGTCGCTGGTGCTCAAAGACGAGAGCGAAATCTCGTTGTATCCCGTGCTGTCGCAGAGGGCGTGGCACTGACGGTCCACCACCTCCACCGACTTCTCCCGCACTGGGCGGTAAATAAACCCGGCCTGGCAGAAGCGGCAACCACGGATGCAGCCGCGGAACACCTCTCCGACCGTCCGGTCGTGTACGATTTCAATGTACGGCACAACAAATTTCTCCGGGAAATACGAGCGGTCCATATCGAGCATCAGGCGCTTCTTGACTGTCGCGGGCACTCCCGGCTCCGGCGTTACCGCAGCAATGGTATGGTCTTCGTTGTACGTAACCGTGTAGAGGGACGGTACATAGACTCCCTCGATCTGCGCCGCGGCCCGCAGGAATTCCTCCTTGGAGCGCCCTTCCTTTTTATAAGCGCGGTATAGGTCGATCACTTCCAGATCGACCTCCTCCCCCTCTCCAAGGAAAAAGAGATCGACAAAATCGGCCAGCGGCTCCGGATTGCAGGTGCAGGGACCGCCCGCCACGACCAGCGGCGAAAGCCCTTTCCGGTCTGCACTGCGCAGCGGGATATGCGCCAGATCCAGCATATTCAGGACATTGCTGTAGCTCAGTTCATATTGCAGCGTAAATCCCAGTATATCGAAATCGTGGATGCTGTCCCCGCTCTCCAACCCAAAGAGTTCCATTCCATTCCTGCGCATCTGCTCTTCCATATCCACCCAGGGGGCGAATACACGCTCACACCAGATATAGTCCTTTTCATTGAAAAGGCTATATAAAATCTTCATGCCCAGATGGGACATCCCGACCTCATACGTATCTGGAAAGCAGAAGGCAACCCGCACATCGACTGCATGTTTATCCTTTACCACGCTGTTCCATTCCCCGCCGGTATACCGCCCCGGCTTCTGCACCTTCATCAATATCTTTTCAAGCTCAGGCTTCATTCTTTTTTCTCCCGTTCTATCGCATTTGAAGCTTTTTGGCAATCTTGAACTTTTATTATACTGTAGTCGTGTCTGCAATGCAACGCCTATCTACCCGTTTTCCTTCCTCTTGTCTGGGTTGGCAGCTGTTTATCGCCTTAAACATAATAATTAAACAACACCGTATATTTCAGAAGTTTTTCTGCATTCCTTGAAACAACGGAACCCCGGAGGCTGTCCTTCGGGGTTCCGTTGCTTGATTGTTTCTTATTCCTCTGTACAGCTGACCGGGGTGTATCCCGCGTCTTTTACCGCATCCATCAGAACCTGATCGGATACCTCTTTCGCAAGGGAAACCGTGGCTGTTTTCTTCTCCAGGTCCACCACCGCTTCCTGCACACCGTCCACGCCCTCCAGCGCCTTTTGTACATGCATCTGGCAGTGCGCACACATCATGCCTTCTACAACCAATACTTTTTTCATTTCAATCGTTCCTTTCTGTTGGTTCAATTCCTGCACAACAGGAACTGAAGGATGGTTTATCTCCGGCAGAGAGGCTGCCGGGGGTTCTGCGACCTGTGGCTCCATCCCCTTCCGTTTGAAGAAGCGGAGGCGCAGGGCGTTGGTTACAACACAGACCGAGCTCAAGCTCATGGCCGCTGAACCGATCATCGGGCTCAAGCGCAGGCCAAATGCAGGGAACAGGACGCCCGCTGCAACCGGGATACCCAGGATGTTATAGAAAAAGGCCCAAAACAGGTTCATGTGGATGTTTCGCACTACAGCGCGGCTCAAGTCGATCGCTGTCGCCACATCCTCCAGGGAATCCTTCATCAAAACTACGTCCGCCGACTCGATGGCAATATCCGTACCGGCGCCGATCGCGATGCCGATATCCGCGCGGGTCAACGCGGGTGCATCGTTGATTCCGTCGCCCACCATGGCGACCTTATGCCCCTGTTCCTGCAAGGCCCGGATGTTGGCCTCCTTTTCGGTCGGCAGTACATCCGATATGGCCTTCTCGATGCCGAGCTCCTTGCGGATGGCCTCCGCGGTCACCCGGTTATCGCCTGTCAGCATCACGACGTGCAGGCCCATCTTGGAAAACTGCTGGATCGCCGCCCGGCTGGATGCACGCACCGTATCGGCCACGGCAATCATTCCGACAATCTTGCCGTCCCGCGCGAACAGAAGCGGAGTCTTTCCTTCCTCTGCCAACTTGGTAACGGCATCGCGGGCTTTTTGCGCCGCGGCATCCTTTACCAGAAGGTTATTTTCCTCCATGAACGCCACATTGCCAGCCAGGTATGCATGCCCGCGGACCGTTGCACGGACGCCGCGGCCTGCTTGCGCCTCAAACGCCTCCGCTTTGGGAATCGAGATACCGGATTGCTGGGCGCGTTCTACCACGGCCTGCGCCAGGGGATGCTCGCTGCCAGTCTCAACCGCCGCAGCCTCTTCCAGGAAGGTCTGCTCCGTCATGGCAGCATCCAGCACAACAATGTCGGTCACGGACGGATGGCCGGAGGTAATGGTTCCGGTTTTATCCAACACGATGGTATCTACCGCATGAAGATTCTCCAGGCTTTCAGCGGATTTGATCAAAATGCCCATCTCGGCGGCCTTCCCCGTTCCGACCATGATGGCCACCGGCGTGGCCAGTCCCAGTGCGCACGGGCAGGAGATCACCAGCACGGAGATGGCGTTCGACAGGGCAAATTCAAAGCTTTGCCCCACCAATAGCCAGACAATGGCGGTGACAATGGCGATTCCGATCACCGTTGGTACGAATACGCCGCTGACCTTATCCGCCAGCCGCGCGATCGGCGCTTTGGAATTGCCCGCTTCGTCCACCAGCCGGATGATCTGGGAAAGCGTTGTATCCTCGCCAACCTTGGATGCTTGGAACCGGAATGTTCCATTTTTATTGATGGTGGCGGAGATCACCGGATCGCCGGGATTTTTCTCTACCGGGATACTCTCCCCGGTAATAGCCGCTTGATCCACATAGCCGTGACCCTCTATGACCACACCGTCCACCGGGATGCCTTCGCCTGGGCGGATGACGACTATGTCCCCGGCGATGACCTGCTCCGCCGGGATGGTCTGTTCCACGCCGCCGCGGATAACCACCGCATTTTTCGGCGCCAGATCCACCAGTTTCCCCAGCGCATCCGAGGTCTTGGATTTGGACTTTGCCTCCAAATACTTGCCGACGGTCACCAGGGTCAAGATCATTGCGGCGGATTCAAAATAGAGGGCATGTGCGTATTCATGCACCAACGCCATATCCCCATGGCCGAACCCGTAGGCCATTCGGAACATGGCAAAAATCCCGTAGACGAGCGAAGCGCCCGATCCAATCGCAACCAGGGAATCCATATTGGGCGCCCGATGAAATAGAGACTTGAACCCATTCTGGAAAAAGTGCCGGTTGATAAACAGAATGGGAATCGTAATCAAGAGCTGCGTCAGAGCAGAAATCAAGGCATTTTCTGTCCCGACCAAAAAACTTGGAGCTGGCAGCCCCATCATCGGCCCCATGGCGACATACATCAGTGGGATCAATAAAACGACCGACGTTACCAGCCGGTGCTTCATACTTTTCCGGCTTTCTTCCGCCCGGTCTTTTCGCGCCTGCCATTCGCTGCGGAATCCGCTCTCCTTGGCCTCCGTTTGCTGCGGCAAAGCCGCGCCATAGCCGATCTTCTGGACCGCTGCAATGATCTCCTCCGGGTGGACCTGCGCCTCGTCATAGGAAACCGTCATCTGGTTCGCCAAAAGGCTGACGTTGACGTCCTCAACCCCCTCCAGCTTTTGCACGCACCGCGTGACATTCGCTTGGCAGGCTGCACAGGTCATGCCGGTGACATTGTATTTTTCTGTTTTCATAATCTCTCCCCTCCTCTATCATTTCAATTTCTTAATCAGTTCCAATGCTTCATCGACCACCTGTGTGTTGCCCTGCCGAATCTGTTCCACAACGCAGGTTTCCAGATGATCCTGAAGGACCAGGTAGCCAAACGCTTGCAACGCGCTTTCCACAGCGGCAACCTGCACCAGGATATCCCCGCAATAGCGGTTGTCTTCCAGCATCTTCCCGATGCCGTTGAGCTGCCCAATCATCCGCTTCAAACGGTTTTGCAATTGGCGCAATTCCTGGTCCCCGCGGGGGGTCGCTTTATAATGACAACCGCATGCGGTGGTTTCGCTGGACGGTTGTAAAGATTCTTGCTGCTGGTTCATCCGAATATCTCCTTTCAAATACCCCCTTAGGGTATTTTGGATTTATCTCCATTATAATACCCCTATAGGGTATTTTCAAGTCCTTTTTGAGGAGAACTGCAAATTTTCTTTCTGCATCCCGTTCCATTCAGCCAAACACTCCGTCGAATGGTTCATTGATTAGCGGTTATTTCTCCTCTGTTGATTTCTGTATATGCCTATACTATAATAAGCGAATAAGCGCTGAGAGCCAATGGAATGGCCGTATGAGATTTACGGTTATCTACACGATACAAACCTTCCCCATATAACAATAATGATAGGCTCGTCCATGAAACAAAGAGAGAGAAAGGTTCTTTTCGTTTCCAGTCAAATGACAACCGACAGGTGGACCACTTTGGTTCAGATGAAACGAAAAAGCGTTTTATCCCCTTCTGCCAGCGCAATGATGGATCGGCAGCACTTTGCAGAAAAGGCAATAAGAAGCTTCATGGATGAAGTTTATAAGTATATGGGCTTGTAATAGGACTTTCGTCACAATACGTGAGATAATAGACTTTTATAGGGATTCCATTTGGCGCATATCACTTTGTTTATACTTTCGTTAAAAATCCCTGTTATGATAGCTCGAGTAAACCGTGCAAAATAAATGGAAATGAGGCCGCTCTATGACACATTTTTCTCCTGACAGCAACTTAGGACTAACTTCCGAACAGGTCGAAGAAAAACGACGCGACGGACGACAGAACACCGAACCGGAAAAAGTGACCAAAACAACCGGGCAAATTTTGAAGGACAATATCTGCACGTTGTTTAATCTGTTTAACGTGCTGATCGCCGTTGCCCTGGCGCTTGTCGGCGCGTGGTCCAATATGCTCTTTATTCTGATCATTGCCCTCAATACGCTGATCGGCATTGTGCAGGAAATCCACGCAAAAAAGCTCGTGGACAAGCTCTCTCTCTTATCCATGCCGATGGCAAAGGTGGTCCGGGATGGGAAGCTTTCGGAAATCCCGGTGTATGAGCTGGTCGAGGAAGACGTCATGGAATTGAGCGGAGGGAACCAGGTTTGCTCCGATTCTGTAATCCTGTCCGGGGCGGTCGAAGTGAATGAATCCCTCTTAACCGGCGAATCCGATCCCATACGGAAAGCCGCCGGAGACCATCTTCTATCCGGAAGTTTCATTATCAGCGGAAAATGCCGTGCCTGCGTGGAACATGTGGGGATGGAAAATTACGCTTCCAAGATCGCTCATGAGGCCAAAAAGCTGCGTGGCGTACATTCCGAACTGCTTTCTTCCATGCGTAAGGTCACCCGGTTCACAGGCTACTTGATTCCGCCTTTGGGGATTCTCCTGTTCCTCGAGGCATTCTATTTGCGCGGTGACCCGATCAACCATGCGGTTGTGTCGACTGCCGCTGGGCTTCTCGGTATGCTGCCAAAGGGCCTGGTGCTGCTCATCAGCATCAGCCTCGCTGTGGGGATCATTGCGCTTTCCAAAAAGAAAGTGTTGGTGCAGGAGCTGTTTGCCCTGGAGACGTTGGCGCATGTGGACACTTTATGCCTGGACAAAACCGGTACGCTGACCGAGGGCAAAATGCAGGTAGAAGAGGTGGAGTTGACCGATATTGGGCGTTCGATGCCATTTGATGAAATCATCGGCTCCTTTCTCCACTATACAGATGACAACAACGCGACGTTCCAGGCCCTGCAAGCGCATTTCGCACAAAAGGAAAGCTTTGCGCCCGTACAAAAGATTCCATTTTCTTCCGATCGGAAATGGAGCGCGATTGCATTCGAGGAGTTCACCTTTATCATCGGCGCTCCGGAGCGCCTAGCTGGTCCTGAGCTGGGGGACCATTTCGAAAAGGAGCTCAACGCGGGGAAACGTATCCTCTTAGCCGGGATTACCCCGGAACCCGTTTCGCCAGACAAGCCGCTGCCAGAAATACATGTGCTTGCGTCCATCGTGATCTCCGACCCCATCCGCCCCAATGCCGCAGAAACCCTGGCCTACTTCCAACAGGAGGGTGTGGACTTAAAGCTCATCTCGGGAGATAACCCGGTAACTGTATCCGCTTTAGCGGCGAAGGCAGGGTTTCCCGACGCCGGCCGTTTTATCGACATGAGCGGTGTGACAGAAGAGGCCGATCTGGAAAAAGCGGTCCAGGAGTATTCGATCTTTGGGCGCGTATCCCCCTTGCAAAAGAAGCAAATCGTACAGTCCCTACAAAAGCACGGACATTCGGTAGCCATGACCGGCGATGGGGTAAACGACCTTCTCGCCCTGCGGGAGGCCGATTGCAGCATTGCCATTGCGGAGGGCAGTGACGCCGCCCGTCAGGTATCGCAAGTGGTTTTGTTGAATTCGGACTTTTCCTCCCTCCCCTCTGTTTTGAGCGAAGGCAGGCGAGTGGTCAACAACATCACGCGGGTGGCGGGGATATTCTTTGTCAAAACGATTTATTCCGTTTTACTCTCCATCGTGTGCCTCCTGCTAAACATCCCGTTCCCATTTGTCCCGATCCAAATCACGCTGATCGACTTGGTTATCGAAGGCTATCCGTCCTTCTTTATGTCCTTTGAACCGGACAGCAGGAAAGTATCTGGACGGTTCCTGCCCTCCGTCATGGCGCGCGCCTTGCCAAATGCGATCTCAATCCTGGTTTGTTTCCTTGTTTTTCTTGGTGTGTCGCCGCTGTTGCAAATTTCTGCGGAACAGTCCAGTATACTCCTTTATTTGCTAGTCGGAACCGTTGGAATCCAGGCGGTATTCAAGGCGAGTTGGCCCTTGAACAAGCTGCGGGTGTTCCTTTGCTCCACCATGACGGTTGGATTTTATGCAGCGGTTCTCCTGTTCCACAAGCTTCTCCAGGTCTCCCTCCCCACCACAGAGACCTTACTCCTATTTGCTGGTTTTGCTCTGCTCAGCTTCTTGATAGAACGCGGCGCAACCGCGCTGATTCAGTGGATCCATCGCCGCAGAGACGCCCATAAACGCGCAACCAATACCGCCAGATAACTTCACAATAACGCAAAAAGCAGGGAGCGTCCCCTATCGAAGAAAGGGGGCCACTCCCTGCTTTATTTGTATCCGCCTATTTAAATGCAAGATCTATGGAATGCTATTTTGGGGTTCCTGCTTCACAGAGTTTCTTCTGCGCAGGAGCTGTTCAGTCGATCAACATGGCGTCTCCGATGCTTACGGGAGTCATGATACCAGACCGGTAATTACCTTGAATATGTAACAAAATTCTTCCTCCAGAACCCTCTGGTAGCCTCTGGATTACTCCATGGGGACTACTGTGAGGTTTTATATTCTATCAGCAAAAAAGCCCCGGATAGGGGCTTTTGTCTTGGATGATTACCGACCGATCTTTGACCAGTCAATATCTCTTGCGTCAATGAACTCGCCTTTCTCAGCTTCGTCTACTCGACGGGCCTCTTCCGGCGTGAGCTTGGTGAAGTCCGGGTCCCACGCTCGAACCAGTTTCTTGATGAACTCATAAGCAAAGTTCTGGTCGCTCTCAGGTAGCATATCCATCAAGCGAGCAGCTTCCATAGCCATGTTAGACATATCGCTACCTCCCTATTTATAGATGTCGCCACGGTTTCCGACTTCGAGAACGAACAGTATCTCAATCTCTTGCTCGGCACCGTACTTGTATATTATGCGCCAATCTCCGACTCGTAACCTCATTCGGCCATCTTTGCTCCCCTGCATGGGCTTAATATCACCCGCTGGAGGGGTTTGGGTTAATCCCTCTATGGCTTTCTTTATGCGCTCAACCGATTTCTTTTCGAGCTTGTTTAGAAATTTCACGGCCTCTTTTGCGTATCTGATTACCATTCGGCACATCCTTCCGAGGAATGTATCATTCCCCATAATCATTCTACCAGATTACTTCCTTTTTTGCAATCAGTTTTTGGTGCGAAACGATAAGAAGTTTACCGTTTCTTTCCGTATGTGATTTGCGGTAGCCATTCATACCGCTGTTCAAACGGGATGAAGTCGCCGTTGGTTCCAACGATGTGCTTCATCGCAGCGTCCATCTTTTCTTTAACCCTCTGGATGTCAGCCATGTTATTCCTACGATAAGGACAACAAGGTCTTTAGCATCTATGAGCCAGAGGCCAAAATCGTCACCTACATCTATGACCAGTACGAGGCTGTCCGCTCCCTTACTTCCGTAGCCAAAGCCCTCAACGAGAAGGCGTTCGCTCCCGGACCGGGAAACCTTGGAACCCCACTACCATTCGCACCATGCTCACCAACCCGTTCTACGCAGGCATCTACCGCTACAACTACCGGGATGAGAGCGGTAAAAGCCATGTGGTCAAAGCCGCCAAGGAATGGGTCATGGTCGAGGACCATCATCCAGCCATCGTGACCCGTGAGCGGCAGAACCGCATCGCAACCCTCCTTCAGAGCAGGCAGCGTGGCTTATACTCCAACGGTTTGACCTATCAGCGGAAGAACACGCACATCTTTGCCGGTCTTCTCCGGTGCGGATGCTGTGGCAGCAGCATGGCCTCTACGATAGATCGGGAGCGTTCCGATGGCTGGCGTCCGTCTATCTATATGTGTACCCGGCGCAGGCGCTTTAATGACTGCCAGAACAAATATGTGTCCGACATCACCCTCGGCCCATTCATCCTGAACTTCATCGCCAACATGATACGGGTTTCCAACTCCTTCGGAAAAAGCACCTCCATCGAAACTCTGGAGAAGAAACTTTTGCGGGGCGATGTCTTCTCTAATGTGGACCACATTGAGCGGCCCGGCCTTGAAGAGCTGTACGCACATCTCCGCAGCGGATTTGATGAGATGTCCTTCGAGTCTACCGGTGTGCAGGCAGCGGAGTCTGCCTCCCAGATACAGGAGCGTGATCTTCTGCTTGCGGAAAAGCGAAAGCTGGAGAGGGCGCTCAACCGGCTCCGTTCCCTCTATTTATACAGCGAGGATGAGATGCCGGAGAAGGACTACATCGTCGAACGCAAGCAGCTCACCGACCGCCTTGGCGAAGTGGACGCCCGGTTGGAAGAAGTCGAAAAGCTGGCCGTTGACTCGCTCACCCTTTCTGATGAGGAGTTCATGGCAAAAGCCAGCTACTTCATTTTGACCCAGCAACTTCAGGACAAACGCTATGTGAACTACGAGCGTTTCATTCGCAAAATCGACCCACAGATCGTCAAGGATTTCCTCAACAGCATCGTGACAAACTTTTGTATAAAAGATGGACTTACCACCTCAATTCTCTTCAAAAACGGCCTCGAAATACAATTTTCCTACAAATCCACAGAATGAGAAAAAAGCCCCGAAACCGCTGAACTGCCCCAATTAGTGCGGACAGTACAAAAAGCCCCTATGTAGGAAATATTTTGTATTAAGTGAAGTGGCGCTGCGTCAGTGGCGCCACTCCTGTTTTTGTCTGGATACGCTCATGATTATAGAAATGAATGTAGCTATCTATCATCTCATTTGCTTCTTGGAAAGAGCGAGGCTTGTGCCGGTAGATGCATTCCGTTTTCAAGATTGAGAAAAAGTTTTCTGCCATCGCATTGTCATAAGGATTACCTTTTCTTGACATTGATGGTGTTATGCCGTAAGATTGAGTTAGCTTGAAATATGCTTGGGATGTATATTGAAAGCCTTGGTCGCTGTGGAGCTGCAACTCCGCAGCGACCCTCTTTTTTTCTTTTTTCATCGCTAACTTTATGGTGTCCAGTACGAGATTGACAGTTTGTCGTGTCGCTGTCTTGTATGCTACAATACTGTTGTCATACAGATCTCGGATCATGGATAGGTAAAGTATACCTTCTTCCGTGTGGATATAGGAAATGTCCGTTACCCATTTTTCATTTGGTTTGGATGCCTGGAAGTTTCGGTTGAGCAGGTTCTTATACTTATGGAGTTGCTGGCCAAGGTTCTGCCATTGTCTCTTTCTGCGTATTTCAGACAGGATTCCATATCTTTTCATTATTTTTAGTATCGTTTTGGGGTCACGGTGGATACCCTGGTTTTCTAGCCAGCGGTGCATCCGTCGGTAACCGTAGGTCTGATGGCAGTGCGCTTGGTGTTGGCGAAGCATGGCTACCACAAGGGCATCCTTTTGAGGCTGCCCTTTCCTTTTGACATAGTCATAATAGCCGCTCCGGGAAACCCCAAAGATCTGACACATAACAGCTACCGGATATTCTGTCTTGTGACGGTAGATAACCTCATATCGATACTTCGGCCTCACATCCTTTCTGTGAGCGAGAGAAAATCCCGCAGCAGTTCATTTTCCATTCTCAGCCGTTTGTTCTCATACTTGTATTCCTGCAACGTCTTTGCAGGTTTCCGCCCTCGTGTTTTTGGAACACATTGAACTGCCTTCTTGCGCTCCCGTTTTAGTAGTGCGTGGACAGGACGGTCGCCTTCGAGTCCCAATGCTTCTGCTACTTCTCTCTGGGTCATTCCATCCTCCAGCATCTGTTGAATCTGTGGCAGCAACATCTGTATCTTTTGATATCTTCTTGCCATATACAACTACCCCCTCACGTAGTCATTATCCTACATGAGGGGGCCTTTTGTCCATTGTCCGTTTTTAACGGTTCGGTTCACCGCTTGGTTTCAGGGCTTTTCAGCTACTTCTTATCGTCCAGTTCTTTCATGCTTCCAATAAACATCGCATCTCCAAAGCTGAAAAACCGGTATTTCTCCTGTACCGCTGTGCGATAGGCGCGCATGATATTGTCGTATCCGGCCAAAGCGGAAACCAGCATGATCAGCGTACTCTCCGGCAAATGGAAATTGGTAATCAGCCCGTCCAGCACCCGGAATTGGAAGCCGGGGTAGATAAAGATATCAGTCCATCCAGCGCTCTCGCGGATGCAGCCCTCCTTCAAGGCAATGGATTCCAGCGTGCGGCAGCTGGTTGTCCCCACTGCAATGACGCGTCCGCCGTTGCGTTTGGTCTCATTGATGAGGTCTGCCGTCTCTTTGTTCATCGCATAGTGTTCGGAATGCATCTTGTGGTCGGAAACATTCTCGACCGTCACCGGACGGAACGTTCCTAACCCCACATGGAGGGTTACAAAAGCGGTTTTAATCCCCTTTTGCCGGATGCGCTCCAAAAGCTCGGGCGTAAAGTGAAGCCCTGCCGTCGGCGCGGCGGCCGAACCCACTTCCTTTGAATAAACATTCTGGTAGCGTTCCTTATCCTTGAGGTCTTCTGTGATGTAATGCGGTAGCGGCATCTGTCCAATTTGATCCAGAATCGCATAGAAATTCCCCTCATAGTGGAATTCCACAATCCGGTTGCCGCCCTCCACGACGTCCAGGACGTCCGCGCGTAGGAGACCGTCGCCGAATGTAAAATGCGTGCCCGGCTTTGCGCGCTTTCCGGGCCCGGTGAGTACCTCCCAGGTATCCCCTTCCCGATGGGTCAGTAGAAGGAATTCCACCTTGGCGCCTGTCCCATCTTTGATTCCATAAAGCCGCGCCGGAAGGACGCGGGAGTCGTTCAAAACCAGGCAATCCCCAGGGTTCAAATAATCGATTACATCGTAAAAATGCCGGTGCTCCATCTCGCCCGTCTCTTTATGTAAGACAAGCAGCCGCGAAGAATCCCTCGGCTCCAGCGGGGTCTGGGCGATCAGCTCCTTGGGCAGGTCATAGTAAAAATCGTGGGTACTCCAATTGCGTTTTGTCTCTTCCATTTTGAATGCTCCTAAAATTTATAAATTCTCTTTCCTGTAAATCGTACAAAGAAGAGGGAAAAACTTTAACAAAGAATAAATTGACAACCCTGAACGTGCATGGTATGATGGTGATAACTTGAATAGTAAGGAAGATAGAGGTGCGGTTTTAAAGAGTAGCACGCGGGAGGGGGCCAAAACCCGGGAACGCCTGCGAAAGGGAAAACCGCCGAAGGAGAACGGCGTTTGGCCGGCGTTCTTCTGGGGGCAGCAGTGAAAAACGCTGCAACTGTCATCATAAGATTTATGGTGGAGCGCTATCGGCAGTATGTCCCATTGGGAATACCGAGCAAGTTCTATTATATTGATTTGATGACCGGTTTTCAACCGGTTTTTTTATTGTATTTTGCAGGAGCCGCCTCTCTTTGGAGCATCTTCTGAAAAATGTAGAACTTTCCACAGGTTTGGATGCATATCCAAGCCGGTTTTGGAAAGAAAGATTCTTGTTTCAGGCTTATGAAGACAGAAATCTGTTTCATTCCGATTCTCTCCATTTTGTCTTTTCTCCCTGTCAGGTTCTTTCTCTTTCGTTATTCCCATATCATCATATAGGAGGAAATGTGTCATGAAAACATATCAGGTTGGAATCATCGGAGCAACCGGCATGGTAGGCCAACGGTTTGCAACGCTCTTGGAAAATCATCCCTGGTTTCACGTCAAAGCGCTCGCTGCGAGCGGCCGGTCCGCCGGCAAAACCTATGAGGAGGCTGTGGGAGACCGCTGGGCCATGAGCACGCCCATGCCGGAATCCATGAAAAACATGGTTATCTTCGACGCCACTGCCGACGTGGAGAAGATCGCTTCGATGGTGGACTTTGTCTTCTGCGCAGTCAACATGAAGAAAGACGAAATCAAAGCGCTGGAAGAGGCGTATGCAAAGGCGGAATGCCCGGTCATGTCCAACAACAGCGCGAACCGCGGGACGCCGGACGTCCCGATGATCATCCCGGAGATCAATGCGGACCACGCCGCTGTGATCGACGCGCAGCGCAAGCGCCTTGGAACGAAGCGCGGCTTTATTTCCGTCAAATCCAACTGCTCATTACAGAGCTATGTCCCGGCGATCCATCCGCTGATGGACCTCAACGTCACAAAGGTACTCGCCTGCACCTACCAGGCCATCTCCGGCGCTGGAAAAACCTTCAAGACCTGGCCGGAAAGCCTCGACAATGTCATCCCCTACATCGGTGGCGAAGAGGAAAAGTCCGAGCAGGAACCCCTCAAGATCTGGGGCCATGTGGAGGACGGCAAGATCGTAAACGCCACCTCCCCGTGCATCACCTCGCAGTGCCTGCGCGTACCGGTCTCCGACGGCCACACCGCAGCGGTGTTTGTCTCCTATGAGAAGAAGATCGAACTCGAGGAAATCATCCATCGTTGGGAAACGTACAAGGGCGTTCCCCAGGAGCTCCAGCTGCCGAGCGCACCCAAGCAGTTCCTGCACTACTTCCGCGAGGACGACCGCCCGCAGTCCCGCCTGGACCGCAACCTGGAGAACGGCATGGCGGTCTCCATCGGCCGTCTGCGTCCGGATACGCAGTATGACATCAAGTTTGTCTGCCTCTCCCACAATACCCTGCGCGGCGCGGCGGGCGGTGCGGTCCTGATGGCGGAGCTGCTCTGCGCAAAGGGATATTTGGACTGATCCAAAGGAACACCGATACATGCAATTCCCATTTCTGAATCATGAATTGGAGGCCCTATTATGAAGAAACTCGTCTATACCGGTTCCGGCGTGGCGCTGGTCACGCCCATGCACAAGGACGGCTCCATCAATTATGAAAAATTTGGGGAGCTGATCGAATTCCAGATTAGCCACGGCACCGACGCCATCATCGCCTGCGCAACGACCGGCGAATCCCCTGTCCTGAACCACGAGGAACACTGCAAAGCGCTGGAATACGTGATCCAAAAGGTAAATAAGCGCGTCCCAGTCATCGCCAGCACGGGCAGCAACGATACCGCCTATGCCGTACAGCTCTCCCAGGAGGCGGAGCGTATGGGCGCGGACGCTCTTCTCTCGGTAACCCCCTATTACAACAAGACTTCCCAGGCGGGTCTCGTTCGCCATTATACATACATCGCAGACCGTGTGAACCTGCCGATCATCGTGTACAACGTGCCCTCCCGCACCGGATGCAATATCAAACCGGAGACGTATTTGGAACTCTCCAAACATCCAAATCTGAATGCGGTCAAAGAGGCCAACGGGGACATTTCTTCGGTGGCCAAGACGATCGCTCTCTGCGGGGACGATTTCTATGTCTATTCCGGCAACGATGATCAGACCCTCCCGATGCTCGCATTGGGCGGCAAAGGTGTGATCTCCGTGTTTGCCAATGTTTTGCCGCAGGAGATGCACGACCTCTGTGCATCGTTCCTTTCCGGAGATGCGGCGAAGAGCCGCGAGCTGACGCTCAAATATGTGGAATTGATGAACGCGCTCTTCATGGACGTCAACCCGATCCCGGTCAAAGCCGCTATGAACGAGATGGGCTTTGATGTGGGCGACTGCCGTTTGCCTCTGACCACCATGAGCGAGGCGGCGCTCAATCAGCTCCGTGAAGTTCTCAAAAAGTATCAGTTGATCTAAGAAACCATTACCATTCGGAGGACGTAAAATGACAAGGATTCTTCTCTGCGGATGCAACGGCAAAATGGGCCGTGTCATCGCCGCATGTGTGAAAGAACGGGAAGACTGCAAAATTGTCGCTGGAATTGACATTCACACCGATCCCTTTGGGGATTTTCCCGTCTATGCCTCCCCTTCCGAGGTGCAAGAGGAAGCGGACGTTGTGATTGATTTCTCCCATCCGGCGCTGCTCTCTCCCCTATTGCAGTTTGGTTTAGAACATAAGCTTCCCCTGGTGCTCTGTACCACGGGATATAACCACGATCAGGTCAATGCGCTAAAGCAGGCCTCGCACAAGATTCCGGTGTTTTATTCCGGCAATATGAGCTTGGGGATCAACCTGCTGATTGGACTCTCCAAGAAAGCGGCACAGGTTTTGGGCGAAGATTTTGACATTGAGATTATCGAAAAGCATCACAACCAGAAAATTGACGCCCCCAGCGGGACCGCGCTCATGATCGCAGACGCGATTTCTTCCGTCGAAGACCGCCAGATGACGTATATGTACGACCGCCATTCCCAGCGCAAAAAGCGCGATAAGAATGAAATCGGGATGCATTCCGTGCGCGGCGGTACCATCGTCGGCGAGCACGAAGTGATTTTCGCCGGGCCGCATGAGGTCATCACCCTTTCCCATTCCGCACAGTCAAAAGAGATTTTTGCCAACGGCTCGATCAACGCAGCGGTATTTCTGGCAAAGCAACCTGCCGGACTGTATGATATGTCCGACCTATTAAAGTAAAGGGGGATACGATCATGGAACAAACGGTTATTACAACCCTCAGTGACATCACACTGGTCAACCTGCAAAATTGCCCTGTGGCGCTCAATTCCATCGCCAAGATCTTTCAGAAGATTTCCGACCTGGGTGTGAATGTGGATATGATCTCCCTCGCCCCCTCCCATGGAGCGTATACGACCATTTCCTTCACCATCGACGACGAGGATCTCGGCAAAATCTTAAAGTTCACCTCCGCCCTGTATGACAACCACGATATCAAAACCATCGTCAGCAGCGGCAATTATAAAATCGCAGTACACGATGAACGCATGAAGAACACGCCCGGCGTAGCTGCAAAGGTGTTACAAGCGGCCGCAGAGGTAAATACCGACATTCGCCTCATCAGCACTTCCGATGTGGAAATCTCCATGTTGGTGACAGCCGCCGACTTTGAACAGACGCTGGAGTCGATCGAAAAGCAGATGGGCTGAAAAGTGCTCGATTTTTCCATTCTATTTCTATAATGTTTCATCTTTGGGGTTCCGCAGGACGATCCTTTTGGTTCGGACTGCGGAACCTCTTTTGTTTTCCGGTCAAATATCCCGTTTGATTTTTCCGAGCGCTCCTTTTTCCAGACGCGATACCTGCGCCTGGCTGATGCCGATCTCCGAAGCGACCTCCATCTGGGTCTTCCCCTGGAAAAACCGCATGGATAAAATGCGTTTTTCCCGGTCGCTCAGGTCGCTGATCGCCTCTTTCAGGGCAATTTCATCCAGCCAGTTATTGTCGTCGTTGTTGTCCCCCACCTGATCCATCACATAGATGGTGTCCCCTCCATCGGAAAAAACCGGCTCGTACAGGGAAACCGGCTCCACGATGGACTCCAGCGCAAGGACCACATCCTCCCTTGGGAGATCCAGCTCCTCGGCGATTTCCTCGATGGTCGGCTCCTTGTTGTTTTTCGCGGTCATTTTTTCTTTGACCTGCATCGCCTTATACGCCGTGTCGCGTAGGGACCGGCTGACACGAATGCTGTTGTTGTCCCGCAGGTATCTGCGGATCTCCCCGATGATCATCGGAACGCCGTAAGTAGAAAACCGTACGCCCTGGTTCATATCAAAGTGATCGATCGCCTTGATGAGTCCGATACAGCCCACCTGGAAGAGGTCGTCCAAATTCTCCCCGCGGTTTGTAAAACGCTGGATGACACTGAGCACCAAGCGCAAATTTCCATTGATTAGCTCTTCGCGCGCCTGCTTGTCCCCTTCCCTGACACGGCGCAGCAATTCCGTCTTTTCTTTTTCGGTCAAAACTTTGAGCTTTGCGGTATTCACCCCGCAGATATCCACCTTATTGTACACAGCGCATTCCTCCCATCCGGCTTTCGCATTCATTATTGCCATGATCGGATAGGAACATGCACCAGTAAAAAAGGAAAAAGGCGGTGGAACAGCATGTTTCCACCGCCCAATAGCAAGGGAAAGCCGCGCCCCGCGCGGCTTTCCCTTGCTTAAATCCAAATGAAAAAATTTTTCAACGAGCGCTTGCCCACCGTTTGATGCTCAACGGCAATAGTTCTCCAGATAACTTTCAATGCTTTCTTGTATGATCTCCTTCGCACGCTCTACGCCGAAAACATTGTCAATCGCGGTCGTCTTTCCCTCCAACGCCTTATAGACTGAGAAAAAGTGGGACATCTCGTCGAAAATATGCGCAGGCAATTCGCTGATGTCCTTATAACCGTTGTAGGTTGGGTCATTGAATGGGATGGCAATAATTTTTTCATCTTTACTACCGTTGTCCTCCATGCTGATGACACCAATTGGGTAACACCGCACCAGGGAAAGCGGATGGATATTCTCGGAACAAAGCACGAGGACGTCGAGCGGATCGTGATCTTCCGCATAGGTGCGCGGGATAAAACCGTAATTGGCCGGATAGTGCGTGGATGTATACAAAATGCGGTCCAAAAACAGCAAACCGGTCTCCTTATCCAGCTCATATTTTGCTTTGCTTCCCTTAGTTATTTCAATAACTGCACAAAAATCGTCCGTCTTGATTCGTTTTGGGGAAATGTCATGCCAGATATTCATCCAAATTCCTCCTTTTTTTGGCTGTCTATAAATTCTGCCGCCGTTTATTTATATTGTATCATTGCGCATAAAAAGAATCAATGTATTTCCAGGGAATTTTATACAAATCCATAAAAAGCAACCTTCCCAGAAGTTTGCATACACCTCTCGCATGTTCGGCATTCTCTCCGCATAGATATACTACGATCAGTAGAGCAGGAGGAGTGTTCCATGAATTGCAGAATCGCGGACATGCGGCACAAAGAGGTTATCAACACCAAAGACGGCACACGTATTGGGTATGTGTGCGATGTGGAGATCGACACCGTTACCGCGCGGGTCCTCTCTTTGGTCATCTATGGCCGGCTGCGCTTTTTTGGCCTGCTCGGCCGTGAGGATGATATTATTATCAAATGGCAGGATATTGAAGTAATTGGTGACGAAACGATTCTGGTATGTTATAATGATTTTTACCGCGTAAAAAAGAAGCCGCATCTCTTCGGAAGCTGAGCGAATCTGTGATCTTCCGAAAAAATATTGCAATCCCTGTTGGATTGTGGTATAATAATGCGCGCAAAACACACGCCAGCGCTGGACGAACCGGTGCTTCGAAAGGGATTCCTTGAAGTTCTGCGTCCAAAACAGAGCGCGGCGGCGGAAAAACCAAGGAGGATTTTATTATGGCAGTCGTATCTATGAAACAGCTTTTGGAGGCCGGTGTACATTTCGGCCACCAGACCAGAAGATGGAACCCGAAAATGGCTCCCTACATCTTCACCGAGCGCAACGGCATCTACATCATCGACCTGCAGAAGACCGTTAAGAAGCTTGAAGAAGCGTACAATTTCGTCCGTGATCTTTCGATGGAAGGCAAGTCCGTCCTGTTCGTCGGCACCAAGAAGCAGGCGCAGGAATCGGTCCGTGATGAAGCCGAACGCGCTGGCGCTTACTTTGTAAATGCAAGATGGCTGGGCGGTATGCTCACCAACTTCCGCACTATTCGCCGCAGAATTGACCGTTTGAACCAGCTCAAGGCGATGGAAGCGGACGGCACGTTTGATCTGCTCCCGAAGAAGGAAGTCACGAAGCTCCAGCTCGAAATTCAAAAGCTGGAAAAATTCATGGGCGGCATTAAAGATATGAAGCAGCTCCCCGGCGCATTGTTCATTGTGGACCCGCGCAAGGAGAGAATTGCGGTTGCAGAGGCAAAGAAGCTCGGCATTCCGATTGTTGCAATTGTTGATACCAACTGCGATCCGGACGAAATCGACTATGTCATTCCGGGCAACGACGACGCAATCCGTGCGGTTAAGCTGATCTCCGCAACAATGGCCAACGCGATCATCGAAGGCAGAGAAGGCCAGATGGGTTCTGCTGAAGCGCAGGAAAAGGAAAATGAGACGGACGAGGTCGCAGGCTAATTGGATGGGGGGTTCCCTATCTATTTGAAAAGAATTTTGATCAAATAGCGCCGGGGAGACCACTTTCCGGCGCACTTAAAAAACGGAGGGATCAATCAATGGCTGCTTTTACAGCAAAAGACGTTGCAGCACTTCGTGAGAAGACCGGCTGCGGAATGATGGACTGCAAGAAGGCACTGACTGAAGCAAACGGCGATATGGACGCCGCTATCGATTTCCTGAGAGAAAAGGGCCTTGCCGCTGCTACAAAGAAGGCTGGCCGTATTGCCGCAGAGGGCGTTGCGTTTGCATGCACCAATGAGGCGAAGAATGTTGGCGTTGCCATCGAAGTAAACGCGGAAACCGACTTTGTTGCGAAGAATGCGGATTTCCAGAACTTTGTAAAGACCTGTGCGGATACGGTTATCTCCGAGAATCCGGCAGATGTGGAAGCACTTCTGGCTTGCAAGGCGGCAGGCACCGACATGACCGTCGATGCATTGCTGAAGGAAAAGATCCTGACCATCGGCGAGAATATCAAGATCCGCCGTTTCCAGCGCTATGAGGGTACGGTTGTTTCCTATATCCATGGCGGCGGCAGAATCGGTGTTTTGGTGAAGTTTGAGACTTCTCCGGAAGTTGCTGCAAAAGAGGGCTTCGAGGAGTATGCAAAGAACATCGCTATGCAGGTTGCTGCAATCAACCCGTCCTATTTGGACGAGGCTTCCGTCCCGGCTGACGTTGTGGAGCATGAAAAGAAAATTCTCACCGAGCAGGTGATTGAGTCCGGCAAGCCGGCCAATATCGCTGAGAAGATCGTTGTTGGCAGACTCGGCAAATTCTTCAAGGAAGTTTGCTTGGTCGACCAGGCATATGTGAAGGACGGCGATCTGTCCGTTCAGCAGTATACTGCAAACACGGCAAAAGAGCTCGGCGGCGACATCAAGATCGTTGCATTTGTCCGCTTTGAGAAGGGCGAAGGCCTTGAGAAGCGCGAGGACAACTTTGCAGACGAAGTTGCCAACATGATTAAATAAGCTTTTCCCAACAGCAGATAAACAGCGCGGAAGCTTCTCCGGCGTTCCATAGGGACAATTTATGAACCTACCCATATAACTCAATATTTGTTCCTGTGGAGGGAGGCTGTGTTTCGGCACAGCCTCCCTTTTCTGCTCATGGAACCTCGTTTTGGATTGCTTCTGCCACGGAATTCGCCATACTCTGAGGCAGTTCATCCACCAGACCAATGTCGCGGTAATAGATACGCACCTCCTGAGGTGCTGTGCGGGAGTATTTCTCCGCACGCTCACCGACCTCCACCCGCTTGATGAAGATGCGCAAGATCTCAGCGGTCAGTTCCGGGATCTGGCTGTACCGTTTGGCGTTCTCAATGAACCGGGTAATATTGGAGCTGGAGTCTTTCAGTTCCTGAAGCCTTACTTCCATGGCAGGGAGCTGTTCTTGAATCTCTTTCTGCTCGGCAGTGTACTCTTGAGAGAGGATGCGATACTGCTCGTCCGGGATGCGGCCAAGGACGCTGTCCTCGTAGAGCCGTTTGAAGAGTTTTGTCAGCTCGTCCTGGCGCTTTTGCATGGTGTCGATTTTCTTTTGAAGCACCGTGATCTCTTGCTGCGCCTCCTTGCCCTGTTTCTTGCGGATATGCTCCGCAAACCGTAGCTCGTTCTGACGAGCGAAGTGCGTGACACGCCGGATGTCATCCAGCAGGATGGCACTGAGTTCTTGTTCTCTGATGTAATGCCCAGAGCAAACATCTTTGCCTTTCTTCTTGTAGGTAGAGCACATGAAGTTGTTTTTCACCGCATCCATGGTGTGTGCTCGGTGCAGTACCATGGTGCCCCCGCAGTCCAGACAGTAGACCAGCCCGGAGAAGATATTCTGCTCCTCCATCTTTGCCGGACGCCTCTTATGCTTGCGGATATCCTGTACGATCTCCCAGGTCTGTTGCGTAACGAGTGCTTCGTGCGTATTCTCAAAGCGGAGTTGCTCAGACTCGGGACGCTCAATGCGCTTCTTGTTCTTGAAGGACAGGGTGGTGGATTTCAGGTTGATGGTGTGACCCAGGTAAGTCTCATCCTCCAGAATGCCAGCGATGGTGTTGGTGGACCAGTTGTATGGCTGAGTGATGTCCACTCCGGTCAGTTCCACCCCATGCTTCTGGTAGTAGGAATATCCAGGCGTGGGAATTTTGTCTTTCTTGAGCTGCTTTGCAATCTGGGCAGGACCCTTTCCAGAAACGCAGAGGTCAAAGATGTACCGCACTACCGGAGCAGTCTCAGGATCAGGCACCATGTGCCGTTTGGGATCTGCCGGGTCCTTTATATACCCATAGCGGGGGCGGGAGGACACTCTGGCACCAGTCTCAGCCTTGAGACGAACCACAGAGCGTCCCTTCTTGCTGCAGTCTTTGGCATAGAACTCGTTCATCAGATTCCGGAAGGGCGTGAAGTCATTGGTGGACTCGTACAGGCTGTCCACGCCATCGTTGACGGCGATAAAGCGCACACCGTAGCTTGGGAAGATGAGTTCCGTGTACTGACCCACCTGAAGGTACTCGCGGCCCAGTCGGGACATATCTTTGACGATCAGTGTTTCCACCTGACCGTTTTCCATCAGCTCCATGACCTGCTGCCAGCCTGGGCGGTTGAAGTTCGTTCCAGAGTAACCGTCGTCATACAGGAAGAGGGTGTTGATGAATCCTTTCTCAGCTGCATACTTCTCCAGCAGAAGTTTTTGATTCTGGATACTGTTCGAGTCATCCGTCTTATTTGTTTTCTGCGTGTCCTCCTGACTCAGTCGGCCATAGAGGACGGTATATTTTTCGTTGCTTGCCATTGCTACTCCTTTCCGGGCAAGCCGATACGGTAACAACAAACATACCGTATCTCCTGCCCAATGTCTATCCTCAAATCGAACCTTTTTCTAAATCACTGTCGATGATTTGGAGCATCTGCTCCGTAGGCGTTTTTGCTTTCTCTGCGGTAGAGAAGATGGAACGGACGAAGAATGTTCGTCCGCCCACAATCATCTCACGGCGCAGTTCCATACCATGCTCTGTTTCGTGATAAGATGTATCCCGGTAGATTGGCGTGATCGTATTCTCGTCCCGGTAGCCAATCGCTCGCTCTGGCATATAACCGCCCAGGATACCCGTCTCCATATACACTTCAAACTCACTTTTCATAGCGTTCCTTTCCCCCGAAACAAATTCGGGCAACAAAAATAGCAGACCGTCACATGGTCTGCTGCCAAGTCTGTTCTTCTTCGTGATCGTCCTCGGCGTGGCCTTGGGCGATTTTCTTTTGCTGCTTCTTACGGAGCGTTTTCCTGTCTATGTGCGGGTGCATTGTGGTGCTGTCCATCACAGGCTCAGCAGACTGAAACTGTTCCAGACGGCATCCAAGCCCCACCACAGCAGAAGCAACGCTGCCGTCCCCATCAGCAGGACCACCCATGTGGGACCATCCAGATGCGGCAGCCGCAGTCTGGGCAGTCTGATTCTGGGCAGAGAAAAACGCTTCTCGTTCCGCTTCCCAGCCTGTTCGTTCATCTGCTCCAGATGCTTCACCGCTTTCAGCAGCTCGTCCATCTGCGTCCGGGTCGGGAGCTGCGCCAGCAGTTCGCTGACTTTCTTGAGATAGCCAGTCTGTTTCTCGGTGTGGTACCCCAGTGTGTAGAGGTCGCTCTGCAGATCCTCCCACTCCGCTTTCGTGGGATGCACTTCGGGAGGCGGTGTCAGCTCTTGTGCCGGGGGCTGCGGCGTGGTCTGTACCATCTGCGCAGGCCGGTTCTTCTCCAACAGCTCGTCCATGGATAATTTCTGCTCTGATCCTGAATTCATATTCCATCTTCTCCTTCAGATATTTCTCCCCGAACAGCAGGCGGTCACGGCACTGCCAGCCGCTGGGCGTGGTGTAGGTGATGTTCCGTCGGGACGTTTCCCAGCGGACCTTGTAGCCCTCGCTCTCCATCAGTGCAATGAACTCCTCACGGCTGGAGGCGTGGCGCATACAGTTGTTGATGATATTCATGAGCTGCAGTTTTTTGCTCTGGCCACGGACGGCGGTGTGATACTCGCCGATGGCCATCGTCTTGGTCTTCTCTTTCTTGTTCGCGGGGTTGAACACAGGGAGAGAAAACTCCATACAGATCTGATCGTTGCGCTGCCGCAATTCCTGGAGCTGCTCCTTTGCCACGTGCAGTTTCTTTCCCGTGTCGAAGTTGACCGAGTTGATGAGGAAGTGGGAATGGATGTGTTCCCGGTCTGTGTGGGTACAGACCGGGACTTCATAGCCCTCATAGTACTCAGCCAGCTTCAGCGCCGCCGCATGAGCGGCGACCGGGTCGACCGCTTCCCCTTTTGGAAAGCTCTGCACCATGTGGTAGAACAGCACGCCGTCGGTTTTATGATGCAGACGCTTGGTGGTCATGAAGTCCGCGTAGACAGATTCCGGCTGGCAGTTGATGCCTGTGACCAATCGCTGCCCATCGAACTCAGTTTTCTTGTCCTGCATGGTGTACCGCATCACGGCTCCCATGCATCCGGTGGTCTGACCCCGCTTGTAGTTGGTGAAGCTGATGATCGCCATTTCTCACCACCGCTTTCGTTCCAAGATCAACCGGACAGCAGCACAGAGTTCAGAGAACGCCTGGCGTACACCGTCCAGGTTGACTACCGTGACGCGTCCCATGTGTGCCAGGGTGACGAGCTGATTCAGATTTCTGCCGATGGACTTCAACTCCTTGAGCACTTCTTTCAGTCCGTCAATGACCACCACCTGCTTTCCCAGACAGCAGGCCGTCACATAATCGCTCATGGACATCCCGGAGCGTTTCGCCAATTCCTTGATGGCCTCCCGGTCTGCGTATGCCATCCGGGTGCTGAATTTGATATCTTTTTTCATGTCGGTTCCTCCAGTCTTTCGTAAAAATGGGGTGTGGGGCAGCGCCCCGCAAACAGGCGGAAGGCGGGCGGCGGCTTTGCCGGTGACCAGACAAACGCGATGCTGGCCACCTCCAAGGAGGTGATTCTCCCGCGCCGAACACCCTCACTCCTCCTTCGGACACAAGCGGCCCAACACGGCGTTTCTTTTGCCTTGCGGGAGTTTACTCGCCGCACCTGGAAACCGCCCGCAAATCGCCACACAGCGCCTCGACAGGGTCGATAGGGACGATTTCTCCGGCGCCCTCCAAATCGACACTATCGGCACGACGCAGCTCAATTACTCGTTTTCCATTGCTGCGGCGCACCGTTGCCTGAATGCCGTTTTTTCTTAGGGCCTCAATGCTTTGCAGGATTAATCTTGAAATCTTTTTGGGCGTTACCCCTTCGATTCTGTCAGGGTCGATCTTTTCGGAGAGCTCCGTGGGAGTGCCGATAAATATTGTTCTGCTGCTCATAAACGCAGAGAGGAGAACAACGATTTGCCCCTCCAATTGTTCAGGCTGTGTCCGGCTGTCCGAAACCAACTCCCACACATTTTCACCGCCGCGTTCCAATTCCAGCTCCCGGTATTCGATGTCCCGGCCCACGCAGGTCAGTCTGGCTCTGCCGCTTCCCCGCTTTTCTTCCACCAGTGTGAAGCTGGAATCCACTGCGCCGCTGATGGCAGTGGTCCCGGAGATCCGGTGGAACACATCTTCCGCCTTTTCTTTCCGCAGGTGGTGGATGAGCAGGATGGCAATGCCGTGCTCGTCCGCCAGCCGCTTGAGCACAGACAGGTCCCGGTAGTCGTTTGCGTAGGTGGCGTCGTGGACTGGGCGGACCATCTGCAGGGTGTCGATAATGACCAGCACGGTGTCGGGGTGTGCGGCGACGAATGCGTCCACTTGTTCCTCCAACCCCTGACCGATGATCGCACACTCTGTGCAGAAGTGGACGCTGTCTGGTGCATCCTCGGTGATTTCAAAGAGTCGATTCTGGATGCGGAGGACGGAATCCTCCAGACAGAGATAGAGGGTGGTGCCCTGCTTGGTGCTCATGTTCCAGACTGGTTCTCCCTTGGCAACTGTCACCGCCAGCCATAGAGCAAGCCAGGACTTGCCCACCTTTGGTGAGCCAGCCAGGATGTGCAGACCCTGAGAGATCAGGGTATCCACCACAAAATTGGGCGGCTCCAGCGGACGATCCATCAGGGTTCTGCCGTCCACTGTGATCAGGGGATGGTTCATTTTGTTGTTCATATTTGGTACCTCCATTTCAAGAATTTGAATATAAAAAGCTCCCACCTCAAAAGAAGTGGGAGTAGTATTTATTTTGACTTTGAAATGGTTTATGGTAGAATGGAGCAAACGGAGGTGAGCCAATGGCGACCTATCAGATCTACGAACTCTCTGCCCGGGCAGTGATGAGCTATGCCGCGGAGAAAGACGGCGTTTACATCTTTGCTCTGAACCGCAGTGCCACCGAGCACTGCAAGGTACCGGGTGCCAAGCACGAGCAGGACAGCTGCGCCATGTTCCATCAGCTGATGTACCAACTCCACGGGGAGGGCTGGCGGGAGCGTGGCGATGAGAAAGTCACATTGCTTTCCGATGTGCTGTTCTATATGGACTTCGCCGGGATCTTTGACCGGCGTGGAACCGGAAGGACGCAGCAGGCCCGCCGGGAGAAGGCCAGAGACATGTTTCGTCCCGAGGGGATCACTCTGGACTTCGGCAGCGGCCCACACCGCTATGTGGCTTTTGAACGCTCCGCCAGCATGAGCCGCCAGTCCCGGCTCTCCTTCATCCGGGCGGATCTGTATGAACCCATGCGCCAGCGGATCATGCTGAACATGGAACTGGATCGCTGCCAGCTCAGTAAACTCTACGCCTACAACGGTCTCATGTTCTCCAGCGGAACCCGGGTGGACGGCATCCGCATTGACAAAAAACACCGGGTCATCGTCATAGACAATCCAACCAAGAGAGTGGAGCGAGCCTCCGTCATCACCCTGCGGGAAGGCAGAGAGCCGGGAACCTTCTATCGGGCGGATACACTGGAAGATCTGGACATCACCTGCTTTGACGGCGTGGGCCTCATCTCCAAAGAGTACGCCGATGTGGTGGACAAGGCCTGTAGCGGCAGCCACACCCACACCTCCTTCCAGATTCGGATGCCCTACATCAAGGGGATGCTCCATCAGGTGGATTTCAAGGACTTCTTGAAGAGAAGCGGTACCCAGAGCATCGTAGACATCTGGGGCAAGGCGCACCCTGTCCGCAGTGTAGACATTATCCTCACCCGCAGTCAGTTCAAAGCCTACGGCTGGCTGCGGGAGAACGGTATGACCTGGGAGGATTACTGGGACGCCTTTCGGGACTACAACCACGCCCTGTATATCACCAACCTGAGCAGGACGGAGCCGGAGAAACTGGTAGAGCTCAACTATCAATTTCTCTCCACCCTCTCCATTCAGCCGGAGGAGTTTCGCCCCACCGACCTGCCGGAAGGCTGGGACCACAGCCCGGAGGATGATCCACGGCAATGGCTAACCAAGGCCACCGAGACAGCCTACTATAACTTTCGTGCCAATGAAGCATACCAGCAGGAATACTTTCGCCGGGGCCTGAGCCAGTCCAGGGGAAGCCGGGCCAACATCATGGCCCGGGTGCTGGAGAAGAACCCGAAGTTTATTCGGGAATCTATCTATGCGGAACAGCTGGACGGACAGGCCCGGAAGATTCTCCGAGGCTACGCCGTTGGGCGGTTGCTGGTGTCAGGGGACAACCGTTTTCTCTCAGGTGATCTGTTGGAACTGCTGCGGCAGTTAATTGCGCCCCGTGTGTTCCAGTTGCCCGGTGAGCGGGACTTCTGCAATCAGGTGATGGGAGACTTCTTTGCGGAGGACAGTTTCTATGCTCCTGGCGCGGCCTATGACCACGAGGACAGCTGTACCCTCCTCCGCAATCCCCACATCGCCCGGAACGAGGAATTGCAGCTGTCCGTGTACCCAGAGGGAGACGCACTGCGTCAGCATTACCTGGGCCACCTCACCGATGTGGTCATGGTGTCTGCAGACAGTTTGGCAGCGGAGCGGCTGGGGGGTGCGGACTATGACGGCGACCTTATCAAGACCATTGCCGATCCCATTCTGAACCGATGTGTGAAGCGGAATTATGATTACGATGTCCATCAGCAGCTCTCCAATAACGCCAACCTGCCCCTGCTGAAAATTCCATCCTTGTCCGCACCCAAGTCCGACGCCAACGACTGGCAGGCCCGTTTTCAGACGGTGGAGAACACCTTTGCCGCCCGCATTGGACAGATCTGCAACGCTGCTCTGGACCGGAGTGTCATCGCCTATAACGAACACGCCGACCCGGAGGAGCGCAAGCGGTGCAGCCGGGACTTGGAGGCCCTGGCCATTTACAGCGGGCTGGAGATCGACGCGGCCAAGACCGGTGTACGGCCCAATCTGGATGAATTTCTGGGTGGACGGAAGGTAAAGCGCACTCCCTTCCTGCAGTACAAATATCTGTTGGAGCGTGCGGAGGAGCGCCGCCGCGCCTGGTATGAGCCCACCCACCGGGAGCGGTTGGAGACCTTCTTTGCCGGGATTGACTGGGACACCGTGGACTCCCCGGTGGAGCGGCTGCCCTGGCTGGCACGCCAGCTGGAGCGCAATACGCCCAAGATTCAGGAGAAACCAGCGAAGGATAGCGAACTATTCACCTTCGCCCAGGAGCGAAACTGGAAGAGGCAGCTGGATGAGAAAACACTTTCTTCTGTTTCTGCCTTGCTGTGGGACTACGAGCACTGCCTCTCCCGCATCCGGGCCTGCCGCGCTCCTGCCAAGGGGCAGCAGCGAAAAACGGACATTGATCGCATCCTCTACGCCAGAGGACAAGAGGAGCTCTTCGACAGCGACGAGTTGTACGCCTTCTTTCAGCAGCTTTCCCCGGAGCGCATCGCCGCTCTGCGAAAGGCCATCGTGGACCAGCAGTGGCACCTGCTGGCAGAAGGACAGAGAGAAACATTTCTGCAAGGGCATCTGCCGGAGGCGGCGGACTACTATGATCTTCTGACCGACTTCCGCCACGGCGGGTTCCGTCTGCTGGGAGATTTGGTCTGTGATATGGACGATCTGGCGACAGCCCGGGAACGGAAGCAGCTCCGCCGCCCGGCGGACTCCCCAGCCTTCCAGAAGATGATGGAGGCCTATCTGTCCGCCCCCTTCAGCGGCAACGAGCGAGCCGTGGTGTCCAAGGTCTGCCGCAAGCTGCTGGACAAGATCGTCCGGCCCAGGCTGGCGGTGCCCTATATAGTAGCCCTGGGTAAGCGGAACCTGCTGTGGGACCTGCTGCCGGACCACATTGAGGAACATGTTTTGGAGGTGGATCATGCTGAATGAGTGGAAGGAATTTCAGGATTATACCGGCACGGTAAACTACACTGCCCGGAACAAGCAGGACACCACCTATCTGGGCCGCTTCACCTTCGACACCATTTTGGATTTCGAGGGACTCAACCGGGTATTGACCATCCTGGCAAGAGGATTTCTGTTTCGTAATGAGGATGGCGGCCTGGTCAAAGCGCCTCGGGAACGCATTGACTATGCCAAGCGGGGCTTATGCGCCTGGTGCAGTGTGCCAAGCAGCAAAAAAGCCACGCCCCGGGAGGCGTGGCAGTTTGGCAGTGATTTTGGGGGACTCCATTCAGAATTTCCCAGCCTTGTGGAGGAAAACGGCAGCGGATGGTTCCATAGGCATGTACATCGGGTGGTGGATTTTGTGCGGGAAAACCCGGAGAAGGTGTCCAGCAGTGCCCAGAAGAAGTGTGCCACCATTGAAAAAGGCTTTAACCAGGCCTGGCGGGGCAAGGTGATCCAGATGCAGGTCCCCCTGTTTGCTCCCACCACCAAGGGACAGTGGGGCCTGCGGTTTGACAGTTTTCTGGCCCAGGCTCTGGAGCTGGGGCCACTCCGGACGGAGGAACCGATACTTCCACCCGCATTGGTGGAGCAACTTCGCAGCCTCACGCCTAAGGGCGTTCCCGTGGAGATGGTAGAGACGCTGGCAGCCTACTACCTTGCCAATAAGCCGGAGGATTCCGACTGGGTGGTGCTGCCGGTGGCCAACTTTGACGCATATTTCGGCACCACCAGCTTTGGGCGGAAGTATCTCAGGCAGATCCCAGAGACCATTTTAGAGCGATCTGAAACAGGCTTTGGGCTTTGCCGGTACCGGTTGGAGGCAGAATTGGATGACAAGCAAGAAGAAAAGTTACTTTAGAAGTGGTTTTAACATTCCTTTTTGAAAGGGAAATTTTTGAACTATGCCAGTGCTGGTAAACTTTGTAAGGAGGCACAGAATCTAATGCTTCATCTAAAAAAGTCTTCCGTAATTTTGGCCCTCCCAGAAATGGCGCATATCACGACATAATTGTTAGTAAATGCTCATCAAAAGAGGATAATTACTTTTCACACCTTGTAAATCATGCTATACTTAACATAAGGGGTGAGATAACAATGTCTCAAACAACAAAATGGGCAATGGCTATGGCGTTGAAACGTATTATGACACAAAAGCCTCTGTCTAAAATCACGATTGCTGATATTACGGAAGCCTGCGGCATCAACCGCATGACATTCTATTATCATTTCCAAGATATCTTTGATCTCATTGATTGGATATGCCAAGAAGAAGGTGCTAAGGCCATACAAGGACGAAAAAATTATAAAACCTGGCAGGAAGGTTTTCTCGCTTTATGCTGTGCAACAAAGGAGAACAGGTCATTTGTTGAAGGTGTGTATCACTCCATCCAGCGAGAAAAAATCGAGAATTATCTTTGCCGAGTTGTATATGATTTGCTGTTTGATGTTGTATGTGAACTATCCAAGGACTATTACATTTCTCTCGAAAATAAGCAGTATATCGCCGATTTTTACAAACATGGATTTGTGGGTATCATATTAGAGTGGGTCAAGTGTGGAATGAAAGAAGATCCGAAAATATTTGTCAGTCGTGTGAGTCAGATGATACATGGCCAACTTCTTTTAGCTATTAAGAATATGGCAGAGATACCAATTTTATCAAAAGAGCTGGAATGATAAAACTTTTTACAAAGCCTCTCGGATGATGTAATTTTCATCATCCGAGAGGCTTTGTTTATTGTTTGGGCATTGGAGAAAAGATACAATGAAGGCAAAGAAATGATGAAGGAGGTCATTTGAGTGTATTATTCCAGTGGAAACTATGAAGCTTTTGTTCGGCCACTCAAACCGGAGGGTGTGGAACGAAAATCTGCCTATATTGTTGGAACCGGTCTGGCAGCTTTGACTGCTGCCTGCTATTTGGTGAGAGATGGGCAGATGCCGGGAAAACGCATCCATATCTTTGAGAAGGATCCTATCCCCGGCGGGGCCTGCGACGGCTGGGAGTACCCGGGCTTGGGGTATGTGATGCGGGGCGGTCGTGAGATGGACAACCACTTCGAGGTGATGTGGGACCTGTTTCGATCCATTCCCTCCATTGAGAACCCGGAACTGAGCGTGCTGGACGAGTACTACTATCTCAACAAACGGGACCCCAACTACTCCCTCATGCGGGCCACCCAGAACCGCGGGGAGGACGGCCGTACCGACGGAAAATTCGGCCTTTCCGATGCCGGGGCCATGGAGATTATGAAGTTGTTCTTCACTCCCGACGAGGAACTCTACGACAAGCCCATCACAGACTACTTTAGTGACGAGGTGCTGAACTCCAACTTCTGGCTCTACTGGCGCACCATGTTCGCTTTCGAAAATTGGCACAGTGCCCTGGAGATGAAGCTCTACCTCCGTCGCTTCATCCATCACATTGGCGGTTTACCCGACTTCAAGGCTCTCCGCTTTACCCGTTACAATCAGTACGAATCCATGATCCTGCCCATGGTGACCTATCTGGAGAAGGCAGGCGTACAGTTCCACTACAATACCAAGGTTATTGATGTGGAGTTTGAAATTCGCGCCGGTCAAAAGCTTGCTCGTCGCCTCACCTTGCAGTTTGAAACCGGAGAGGAACAGATCGATCTTATGGAGCAGGATCTGGTCTTTATCACACCGGGTGGCTGCGTGGAGAACTCTGCTCTGGGTTCTCAGAACACTCCCGCTCCTTACAAGCCGGAGCTGAAAGAGGGTGGCGGCTGGGATATGTGGCGGCGCATCGCGGCCCAGGATCCTTCCTTCGGTCATCCCGAGAAGTTCTGCGGCGATCCGGAGAAGAGCAACTGGATGAGCGCCACCGTCACCACCTTGGATGACAAAATTCCGCCCTATATTCAAAAAATCTGTCAGCGGGATCCTTTCAGCGGCAAGGTGGTCACCGGCGGCATCGTCACCGTGAAGGATTCCAACTGGCTTTTGAGTTGGACCTTCAACCGCCAACCCCAGTTCCGCAGCCAGCCCAAGGGCCAGCTGGTGGGCTGGATCTACGGTCTGTTCAGCGATAAGCCCGGCAACTATGTGAAGAAGCCCATGCGGGAGTGTACCGGCAAGGAGATCTGCATGGAGTGGCTCTACCACTTGGGCGTACCTGAGGGGGAAATTGAGTCTCTGGCCGAGTGCAGCGCCAATACCGTCCCCTGCATGATGCCCTATATCACCGCCTTCTTTATGCCCCGGGCGGCGGGGGACCGACCGGATGTGGTGCCCAGGGAGGCTGTCAATTTTGCCTTCATCGGTCAGTTCGCCGAGACCCCCCGAGATACCATCTTCACTACGGAATACTCCATGCGTACCGGCATGGAGGCGGTATATACCCTGCTGGACATCGACCGGGGAGTGCCAGAGGTCTGGGGCAGTACCTTCGATGTTCGAGACCTGCTCAATGCAACGGTACAGTTGAGGGACGGCCGGAAGATCACAGATATGCATTTGGGCTTAAAAGAGCGGATGGCATTGAAGGAAGTGCTGAAAAAAATCTCTGGTACGGATGTGGAGAAGCTGCTAAAGGAATATCATGTCATCTGACCTTTAATACCTTTTCCACTAAATAGACCGATATCGTATTTTAGCAATTCTTTCAGTTAGAACATTTGTAAACCGTGCAGTGCATAGCCGTGCGGTAAGCAGCACTTAATGGAAAGATACTATTTGAAAAGGAGAAATAGAAGATGGACGTTTCTATGCAGATAAAAAAAACAGCTCTGCGCACAGCGCTGGGATATATTGAAAAAAATCCCGAGGAAAATGTGCTTAAACTGATGGACTGGGTGGATAAGCTGGCAGGAGATGGACCGAACAGCTTCCCCGCACAGCGCAAAGCGTTTCGAAATGTTTTAAACGATCCGGAATGTAGCATGTACCAGCTCATTATGAGCGTTTTCCGGGACATTGACAATGATGTGTTGAAGGTGGTTTTTGAGAACTTCTTCCTGAATGCCAGTCTAATCGGCTGGCCCAAGCAGGAACACTATCGTAAGGAGTTGAACTGCAATATTCCTTGGGCGATTCTCATGGATCCTACCTCTGCCTGTAATCTTCACTGTACTGGCTGCTGGGCTGCTGAATACGGCAACAAGCTGAACCTGACATACGAGGAACTCAGCGACATTGTCCGCCAAGGCAAAGAGTTTGGAACTTATATGTACATCTTCTCTGGCGGTGAACCTCTGGTTCGGAAAAAGGACATCCTCCGGCTGTGCACCGAACACAGCGACTGCCAGTTCCTGGCTTTTACCAATGCCACTCTGATTGATGATGCGTTTGCGAAGGAAATGCTGCGGGTGAAAAACTTTATTCCCGCCATCAGTGTAGAAGGGTTTGAAGACGCTACCGATTTTCGACGGGGGGCGGGCACCTATCAGGCAATCATGAAGGCTATGGCTATTCTGAAACAATACAAATTGCCCTTTGGTGCATCCTGTTGCTACACCTCGAAAAATGTGGACTCCATCAGCTCCGAGGCTTTTATCGATCATCTGGTGGAGTGTGGGGCCAAGTTTGCCTGGTTCTTCCACTACATGCCGGTGGGGAACGAAGCAGTGACCGACCTGCTGCCCAATCCGGAGCAGCGTAAGCTCATGTACCGGAAAGTGCGGGAGTACCGTTCCACCAAGCCCATCTTCACGATTGATTTTCAGAATGACGGCGAGTATGTAGGCGGCTGCATCGCAGGAGGCCGTAACTATCTCCATATTAACGCCAATGGCGATGTGGAACCCTGTGCGTTTATCCACTACTCTGACTCCAATATCAGAGAAAAAACCTTGCTGGAAGCTTTCCAATCTCCTCTGTTTATGGCCTATCACAACCACCAGCCCTTCAATTGCAACCACCTGCGTCCCTGCCCCATGTTGGAGAATCCTGACATGTTAAAAATGATGGTACATCAGTCCGGAGCCCATTCTACGGATCTTCAATCTCCGGAGAGTGCTGACCATCTGTGTGACAAGTGCCGTAACTATGCTGCTTGTTGGGCCCCGGAAGCGGACCTTTTATGGAACGAAAGAAATAAGAATTGAGCCAATGGGCTGTCTCTGACAGAGCAAGCCGTCGGAATCTCTGTTTGCGGCAGAGATTTCGACGGCTTCTAAATTATGGGGAGATTTTATGATAAGTGTTACACAAATTGCACTTGGGCTTATTGGAATAGTTTGTATCTTGTTTCCAAAGCAAATCACCTCTCTTTTACCATATTTGATGGGCATTATGATGATCCTAATTGGCCTGATTGGTATCCAACCAGTTGGGGAAAAATTCCGGCAGGCTCCTGACATATTTGCTCGTAAATTGGTTCTATTGATCTTGGGACTTTCTTTTCTGGTTCAAGGCAAAACCGCGCTGGTGCCAATAGGAATTATCTGGGCCGTCTTGGGGCTTTGGAAGACGACAGATGCTTTCGTTGACTTCTGGGAAGCATATCAGGCAAAACAGGGGGTCCTATCTGCTCTCGGAGAACTACTTATCCGTCTGATTTTATCTCTCCTTCTGTTATTTGACCCGTATGGAAAATTCACACCACATATTGCTATTTTGGGGGCGACACTGTTGCTAAACGCCATTTTCCCCGAAAGGCGATGAAATCGGATGAGATAGTCGTTATAAACTTTTCGAGGTGCCCTATGAGAAAAAGTCTGTCCCCAAAGAAAAAAATAGTATGTTCCGCAATACTCAGTTTTCTTACATTGTTTACCTTGCTTTGGTTTGTTTTCCGAAACCACTATAAAGAAATATTTCAAAACATTCAAACAGCCAGTATAAGAGGCTTGCTTTGGATCCTTTGCATGGGATTTGTCTATCAACTCTTAGATAGTTTGCTCTGTCTCATATTCGTAAGAAGGACGATTCGTTTTTTTCTTTCAAACAGGCGGTAGAGGTCACACTATTGGGTGTGTTTGGAAATGTTGTTACCCTTTCTGTGGGATCAATCCCCATGCAAAGCGCTTATTTACATCGTAAGGGAATGGAGCCTGGAGAAGCTGCGGGAATCATGAGTATGGAATATGTGCTCCATAAATCAACCATTTTGCTGTGTAGTAGCGTACTACTTCTGCTTGAGGGGCAGAAGCTTTTTAGGCAACATCGAAATTTGCTCAGATATGTCGTGTTCGGGTATCTGATATGTATTATTATCATTATATTGCTCATTCTGATATGTACTCTGGAAAATTTCTATCGGTTCATCTGCAAAGGAATTTGTCGATTAGAAAGTCTTTCAAAGTGGGCAGATCGTGCGATTCAATGGAAACAACAAGTAGATGCGCTACATATAGGAGCAAAGGATTTGCTTCACACCCCAAATATAATCTTGGTTGGGGTAGGAATCAACGCAATCAAGTTGATGGGGCTCTATTCAATTCCATACCTGTGCATGAGAGCGATTGGCATTGATTATTTTTCTCTTATTCAAATACAGACATTATCTGCTTTGGCAAATGTTATTTCCAATGCTCTGCCTAATATTGCTGGAATGGGCTCAGTAGAAGCAGCTTTTCTGCTGTTGTTTTCCTGTTACATGGATGCGGCAGATGTATCTTCTGTACTTGTTCTCTATCGGCTCTCCACATATTTTGTTCCATTTTTGCTTAGTGCGTTTGCAACAGAAAGAATCGGACTGCGCTTGTATACAAAAGAAAGGTCCAATACCTCAATGCACACATCGAATCAGGAGGAGAATCATGGAATATCCTGATTTGACAAAGCAGGATTCGGCAGAATTACAAGAGTATCTCGCTATACATCAGAATGCACAAAGGGATGTTTGATACTTAAATGTTCTGCAATTATTTTATTTTCGTCAACAAGAAAAGAGACTATAGCCGCAAGCCCTCATAATGACTTGCAGCTATAGTCTTTTACCGTATCGATATTACCCCATTAGGGGAGGTTCACTTCGTGTCCCTATGACACGGAGCAGTTCTCCGCGCTGTTTTTTGTTTCTCTTGTGTTTCCATTTGCTGATTTTCGTTCATTGCAGCTTGGCCGATTTCCCTCTTCATCTATTGCGCTAGGAATGTAACGGCAGGAGGCATCACATAACCGCGTCCAAAGGGATCTTTCTCCCTAAGAGACCGACAAAATTTTGTCCTTGTGCCGCGAAGGGCTATCCCTTTGGTAAATTTTCAGTTATAATAAAATACGAAAAGAGGTGAACCATATGCCATCGTCCAGGCGCTGCGCATCCCGAAAAAAGAACGATTCCCCTCCCATCCATCCACCGAAGCAGGTGCTGCGCCTGATGGAATTGCTGCAAAGGCAAGGATATGAGGCCTATGCCGTTGGCGGATGTATACGGGATAGCCTTCTGGGGCTTTCCCCAAACGACTGGGATCTCACTTGCTCTGCCCTTCCGGAGGAAACCATACGAGCTCTGCCCGGCTACCAGATCCTTGCCACCGGCCTACAGCACGGGACCGTCACCGTAGTCGCGGACGGTATGCCCGTAGAGATCACCACCTACCGTGTGGACGGCACCTACTCCGATGGACGGCATCCGGACTCCGTCACCTTCTCCCGCAATTTGGTGGACGATTTGGCACGCCGCGACTTTACGGTAAATGCAATCGCCTACCATCCCAGCAAAGGGCTTGTGGACCCCTACAACGGATTACACGACTTGCACAGCCGCACTCTGCGCTGTGTCGGAATCCCGGAACAGCGTTTTCAGGAGGACGCCCTGCGGATTCTCCGCGGGCTTCGTTTTGCTTCTACCTTGGGATTCACCATCGAAAAGAAGACGGCCTATGCAATGTTCCAGCAAAAAAACTTGCTGCATCAGATCTCCGAAGAACGGATTCAAGTTGAATTTGGCAAGCTGCTGTGCGGCAAGGACGCAGAGCGCATTTTGCGGAAGTACCAAAGTGTCATTGCCGTCTTTCTTCCGGAAATTACCCCCATGGTCGGATTGGAACAACACAGCCCATATCACATATATGATGTATGGGAGCATACGCTTCATGCAATCTCCGCCATTGCGCCAAGGCTGGAGTTGCGCCTCGCCATCCTGTTTCATGATATCGGAAAGCCGCGATGTTTTTCCATGGATGCCAAAGGGATCGGCCATTTTTATGGACACCAGAACCTCGGGGCAGAAATCGCAAAAACCGTATTGACACGTCTGCGATTCAGCAAAGAAACCATCCGCACCGTAGCAACCCTGGTCAAGTACCACGATGTATCGATCACCGACGAGGAGGTCCGCGTCAAACGCTGGCTAAACCGGCTTGGTGAACCGCTGTTTCGTATGCTGCTCGCGGTCAACCGCGCGGATACAGCTGCACACTCCCCCGCCGCAGCCCTCCGCATGGATATGATCGACCGGGAAGCTGCCGTTCTCGATCACATTCTCGCAGAGCAATCCTGTTTTCAATTGAAGGACCTTGCAATCCACGGAAAGGACTTGCTCCAAATAGGCGTTCCAGAGGGACCGGAGGTGGGCCGCTTGTTGCAGGAATTACTGGATTCGGTCTTGGAAAACCGCTGCGAAAACCGGTTGGACTCCCTTCTTCCTTTGGCAAAACAGCTGGCATTCTCTCGGAAGGAAACGGAGGGATAAACGCCGTGGCCGAATACGTTACACATACATTGAAGCCCTTGTATGACGGGGAGTCGCGTGTGCTAATCCTTGGCACCATGCCCTCCCCAAAAAGCCGCGCCGTTGGCTTCTACTATTCCCACCCGCAAAATCGCTTTTGGCGCGTGCTCGCCGATGTATTTCAGCAAGCTCTCCCCGTCTCTAAGGAAGAGAAAGTAGCATTCTGCTTGCGCAACCACATTGCTCTGTGGGATGTTCTGCGGAGCTGTGCCATAGAAGGAGCGGACGACGGAAGCATCCGGCAGCCGGTTGCGAACGACTTATCCTCACTCCTACAGGAGACCCATATCCACACCATCTGTACAACGGGGACAAAGGCCGCCGCTCTCTATAAACGTCTGTGCCTGCCTTCTACCAGGCTTCCCTCTGTCTCGCTTCCATCCACCAGCCCGGCGAATTGCCGCCACTATACATACGCGCGGCTTGTTGAGGCATACTCCATTTTGCCGGGTCTATGTTCCGAAACAAAGGATTGAATAAACCCCCTTCCAGGTTTGAAACGGAAGGGGGTTCATTCGTTTTGCTACAAAAATTTTCGAAATTTTGCGTGACATTTGTTTCATTTTATTGTATAATAATGACAGTTCAATTCAAAATATTTTCTACTTTATTGTGCAATATGAGCTTTGTTTGCCGCTGAAAACGGGCTCTCTTCTTCCTTTTCTTATTTATTTTATTCTTACTCAGCGGAGATTGGAGTTTTTTCAGATGTGGGCTTACGAAAGTGTTTTCTATCAAATCTATCCCCTTGGTTTCTGCGGGGCGCCAAAACAAAACGACGGCATCCTCACACCGCGCATTCAAAAAGTGCAGGACTGGATTCCTCATATTTTGGACTGCGGTGCAAATGCCATATATTTCTCTCCGATTTTTGAATCCGATGCGCACGGCTATGATACGCGCGATTACCGCAAAATCGACTGCCGCCTCGGTACCAACGAGGATTTTGCGTCCGTGAGCAAGGCGCTCCACCAAAACGGAATCAAGGTGGTCATCGACGGCGTATTCAACCATGTGGGACGCGGCTTCTGGGCTTTCCAGGATGTGTTAAAGAATCGGGAAAATTCCCCTTATAAGGACTGGTTCCATATCAATTTTGGCGGGAATGACGGTTATAACGACGGCCTCTGGTATGAGGGCTGGGAAGGCCACTATGAGCTAGTGAAATTGAATCTGCGCAATGAAGCGGTGATTGAGCACCTCTTCTCCTGTATTCGCGGTTGGGTCGAAGAATTCGACATTGACGGCCTGCGGTTGGACGTGGCCTACTGCGTAGACCGCGACTTTCTCCGCCGCCTGCGCAGCTTCTGCGACACCTTAAAGCCGGATTTCTTCCTGGTCGGCGAAATTCTCGGCGGGGATTACAACCAGATTATGAACGACCAGATGCTACACAGTGCGACAAACTACGAGTGCTATAAAGGGCTCTATTCGAGCTTAAATTCTATGAACCTGTTCGAGATCGGCCATTCCCTCTTGCGCCAATTCGGCCCGGAGAACTGGACGCTCTACAAGGGAAAGCATTTGCTCAACTTTGTGGATAACCACGACGTCGTCCGCATCGCAAGCAACCTGACCAACGAAAAGCATCTTCCCCTCATTTATGCGTTGCTCTTCGGCATGCCGGGTATCCCCTGCATCTACTACGGCAGCGAATGGGGCGCTGAAGGAAAAAAAGAGCATGGCAGCGACGACTCCCTCCGCCCCTGCTTTGAAGCGCCGCAGTGCAATGCACTAACCGAATGGATCGCCACATGCGCAAAAGCGCATAAGGAAAGCAAAGCGCTTTGCTATGGCGATTTCAAATCTCTGATGCTGACCAATAAGCAGTTCATCTTTGAGCGTTCCTTTGAGGGACAGCGTGTGCTGGTGGCGGTCAATGCGGACGGAGAGGCCTATGATGCACACTTCAATGCCAACGCAGGCCGGGCCCGCGATCTGCTGACCGGCCAAACACACGACTTCGGCGGCGGCAGCAAGCTTCCTCCCTACAGCGCTGCATACTGGGAAATCTATTGATGGTATGAAATAAAAACCACTCGCACCCATTTTTCATGTGGTGCGAGTGGTTTTTATGTACCTATTTTTTGTCAGCTGACCCGTTCCAGATCTTTGCGCAGCCGTTCGATAATGCGTTTTTCCAACCGCGAGATGTAGGACTGTGAGATTCCCAAGCTATCGGCTACCTCTTTCTGGGTGTGCTCCTTGGTGTGGTTTAGCCCGAACCGGAGCTGCATGATCTTTTTTTCGCGCGGCGCCAGATGATCCACCGCATTCAGCAGCAGATCGCGCTCCACCTCCTGCTCCAGCCCATGGTTCACGGTATCCTGTTCGCTGCCCAAAATATCGGAGAGAAGCAGCTCATTGCCATCCCAGTCCACATTCAGCGGATCGTCGATCGAAATCTCATTTTTCTGCTGGGAACTTTTGCGCAGATACATCAAAATCTCATTTTCAATGCAGCGGGATGCATACGTCGCCAGCTTGATCTTGCGCTCCGGGCAAAAGGTATTCACCGCTTTGATGAGGCCGATGGTCCCGATGGAAATCAGATCCTCCACATTTGCCGTGCTGGATTCGAACTTCTTTGCAATATATACCACCAGGCGCAGGTTGTGGGTAATCAGCGGTTCACGGGCATTTTTCTTCCCTGCAAGGATGTTTTCCATCACGGCCGCTTCCTGCTCCGCCGTGAGGGGCGGCGGTAAAGTCTCCGGCCCGTTGATATAGTGGATTTCCCCCCGCACGCGGAATCGGAGCAACCAGAACGACCCTTTTTCGCGCAACCATTGGATCAGGTTGCCTGCTTTTTTTAGAAACACATACTCCCCTTTTGCCGCTGCCGTTCGGCATAGAACACTGCATCCTTTTGTCCACGGCCAAATTTAGACAAAAGGAGGATTCAGGACAATAGGTCCGGATGAAGCAACGCCTGGAACTCCCCATTGGAAAGCGGCTCTTGGCTCACCGCGATATATACGTCTCTCGTCTCTATAACCCGTTTGCCTGCGGAGATCACCAGCTTTTCCGGCCGGAATGCGGAAAGGACGCCCCCACCCCCGACCGCTCCATAGGGCACCAGGCGGAAAGCTGTCTGTTCCTGCTGCTGAGGAACCACCGCCTGGACCGCCTCTTCCTGCACCACGACCACCGGAAAGCCGGAAAACGGTTCGGTCAGGGTATTTCCCGTGTCCACTTTTGCGGTGCAGCGGCTCTCCTGCCCGCCTCGTTGGATCGTGATCGGGCAAAACAGCGCCTCTGGGCGCTGCCTTCCAGTGATCCGCTGGACTAGCCGGATGGCGAAATAGCATGCCACGGTTGCACAGAGCAAAAACAGTGGAGAAACATCAAAGTAAACAACGGAATTTTTGATCAGAAGGCCTTGCGGCGCTACAAAATACCAGAGGCAGAGCATAAAACCAGCGAATGCAAAGCTCGTCAGATAAAAACCCGCCAATGCCCGCAGGAAGGTTTTCCAGCTCTGTATGGGGAAAGCCAGCCAAATGATGGTCGCGGACATCAGCAATTTGACGAGGAGGGATAGAACCGGATACAACTCCGGCAGGAAGATGCTCAACGCATAAAAGGCACCCAAGGCAGCCCCTGCAACCATCCGTCCGCGCTTCGCCGGGATATGTAAGAAGCGTGCAACCGCAAGTAGCAAAAAATAATTGATGAATAGGTTTACTCCAATCAATACATCCAGATAAACGGTTTGCGTGTGTCCCATCCCCCCTTTTTTCTTTCCAAGGCGGTCATTTCCAGCGCTCTTTCATTATAGCGGTTTGTTTTTGCTATTTCTGTCAAAAACGGAGGGAGCTTTTCCATTTCCTTTGGCGGAAACGTGGGCAGGGCCGGCTCGAAGTTCCCTCTCCGAACCGGCCCTGCCGCTGCAATCTTTTAGGACTGCGGATTTGCATTTTGAAATTTTTGCTTTGCCTGCTGAATTTTCTGCTGCTGTGCCTGCGGCGTCGGATACCAACCGCGCTTCTTCATCTCATCAAACACATCCGCCTGAATCTGGTGTTCTTCGTTCAGGATGTTCATGAATTCATCGCGGATATCCGGCGTTGCACATTCGTTGGCGTACGTGTTGTACGTTTCTGTAATAAACTTCTGCGATGTCAAAACATCGTCGAATACTTCTTTTTCCTGCATGGCCATCGTCGATCCCTCCCTAGTTCAAAAAGCTCAAGAGCTTTTCATAATGGGTCTGGTGCTTTCCTGCAATTGCATTGCACTTTTGCTTGAGTTCCGGGTCTGTGCACTGCTGTGCATAGGCCGTGCACTTCGCAATCAGCAACTTTTCGCAGCTCAGCTGATCTTCAATGGCAGAAAGTTCTTTTTCTGTCAATGCCATTTGGAACACATCCCTTCTCTTATGGCGTTGCCAAGTATTTGGCAGCGCGATCTCTGCGGCTCTTTTCCGAACCTTGCTTCTTTTGGCGCCACTCGCAATAGCGGTAGCATGTCCTTTATTTTCCCATATTTGTACCGGTATTATACGCGATCGAATGGATTCAAATTTTTCTAATCGGGCTACCTTGCGCCGTCCATGCGCAAGATTCTATGTAGCCCGTCGAACTGTTTCGGTGCCGCCCAGCCCAAAACTGATGCTGAGTGCCTGATCGACCTGTTCCATGGAACGGCGGTCGATGCGTCCCATGCGCTCCTTCAAACGATGCTTATCAATGGTGCGCACTTGCTCCAATAGGACCACCGAATCCTTCGCCAGCCCGGTGTCCTCCGAATGCAGCATAATATGCGTGGGGAGGTTTGCTTTTGCCCGCTGGCTGGTGATGGCCGCCGCGATGACGGTCGGACTAAACCGGTTTCCAACATCGTTTTGAACAATTAGGACCGGGCGCACCCCACCCTGTTCCGAACCGACAACAGGGCTCAAATCGGCATAATAAATATCGCCTCTTCTAATGTTCACGCTTTTCACTCTCCAAATATAAGGATCATTACCACTCATGAGCTTATTCGTATTTTTGACAGTGGGTTCCACGTTTATTCGCATTCAAAAAATCTCTGCCAAAAAACTTGTCAAGCTCGTTATCATAATATTAGGAGAGGAAGGCCATGGACACAAAAACAAATTTGGGATTTACGCAGAAAATAGCTGCCGGCCGAAAGCAAAAACCGCTGCCCGGATTTCTCCGAACAGCGGGGTTATCTGTATATAAAATTATTTAACGTTTACTTATCACTACCAATAGAATAACTTTATATATCTTTATGTAATAAAGTTCTTAAAATATCACATTTAATTTTTAACAACTCTTTCGATCTATTATCACAAAACTTGATCATCACATTGAGGATACTATCACTATTATCTGCCGACGCATATACTAAAGTGAAATTATCTGGGAGAAATTTATCATCTCGTATTTTCATAGTTCTGTTGTTATATTGATCAATATTCTCCAAATCACAATCTACCACTAATGCAATTTTAGCTTCTCGACCTTCATGCTCTTGAATCTGTGAAATAGCTTTATTCCATACAGCTTGTTCCATTTGATACTTATTAAAACTATTTTCTGAAGAAATATCGCAAAATGAAGTTACTTCATAATTGTATGAATTATTTGATATCTTCTCAAATTTTTCAAGTTTAGCAACAGCTCCCCTTGAATACCAAATATCTCCTATTTGTTTTGTGTTAGTATCCACTGCATACACAGCATCAAATGAGGCTATATTTTCATTTAAGCTAAAATTTGCTATTTTCCCTGGAGTAGGAAAATAGCACAAAATTTTGTCTCCTTTTTTTACAGATGCTTTTCTATCCCTCTTATGTTTAAATATTACAGAAGTTATAGGTAGTGGTTTACCATCCTCACCAATAACAGAAATTTCTCCATTGACATTTCCTTTTACGCAAACAACTTGCTTTTTTTCCAAATATACAGCTATAGATAACTCTTTTTGTCTACTATATGTTTTCAAATTTTTCTTCAATATTTAGTCTCCTATAAACTGAGCATCTACTATTTTTAAGATTTTCCATTGATCTCTATACCTATTATTTTACAAGCAACGTCCGTTCTGCTGGCGGGTCGTAAAGGAACTGCGCTGTAAACTCCTTCTGTGGGATGGAGAGCGACTCGATCTGCCCCGTCTCCGCGTTTGCCGTCAGAGAAAAGTCACACCCATCAAAGCTTCCGCTGAATACGCCGTCCTGCCCTGCGGTCAGCACATCCGGGCGGCAGGCATAATCCAAGGTCTGCTGCAAAATCAAAGCGAAATTGTTCTGCGGAAGCGTACAAGCATCGCTCTGCGCTTCCAACCCAGCATAGGCGACGCTGAATCCCTCGCCGCTCCAATAGTAATCCATGCCGGATAGATCGTCCGGTTTCACAATGGACACGCGCAGGATTCCCGGCCCGGTGCGGTCCACCTCACAGGAAACCTGCGTTTCCCCCGAAGTGATCTCCGCCTTACACGAAAAATGGAACACCAAGTCCGCGGGTTCCAGCGGTTGGACCGCAGCCGTACAAGCGGACAGCAAACAAGCGAGCAATGGGAGTAGGAACAGCGCTGCCCTGCGCATGGGCATCCCTCCGGTCTATCGTTCGATTTCTAAAAACAGCTCCGGAAGCTTTTCAATCATGTCCGACGGGAGCATCGCGCACTTGGAAAGCCGCTGCGCACAGCGGTCTCCGGCCATGCCATGCAGGTATACGCAGCCAGCAGCTGCTGTCAACGGCTGCACCCCCTGGGCGACAAACGAAGCGATCATGCCAGCCAGCACATCGCCGCTGCCCGCCTTTGCCATGCCGGGGTTTCCTGTGATATTGAGGAACGCCTTTCCCTCCGGAGAAACCGCAATGGTCCCGGCGCCTTTGAGCACCATGGTTACATTGTGTTCCGCCGCAAAGCTCCGCGCATATTCCAAGCGGTGCGCCTGCACATCCGCGACATTGGTCTTGAGAAGGCGCGCCATCTCGCCGGGATGCGGCGTCATGATGACCGGCCCCTTTGCTGTTTTCAAAATATCTATATGCTCCGCGATGATATTTATGCCATCCGCGTCGATCACCAGGGGGCATTTTGCCGTCGCCAGCAGCTTGGTCACCAGCGCCACCGAAGCAGCGGATTTCCCCAGTCCACAGCCAATTAAGCAGGCCGTCGAACGCGAGAGGAAGGACAGCAAGTTGCGCTCACTCTCCCCAGAGAGCGAACCGTTCGGCAAGTGGTTCAGGAGCGTGTAGACCGGTTCGACCACCTGGGACGCCACAATGGGATAAATCGCCGACGGCAATGCGACGTTTACCAACCCAGCTCCACAGCGGATGGCTGCCTTCGCGCTCAAAACCGCTGCGCCGGCCATGCCCACGCTGCCGCATACACAAAGCAGGCGGCCATAACTGCCCTTGTTGCTCTCCGGCTTGCGCGGCTTCACCATGGCGCGCGCCACATTCTGCTCTGTCACCTCCAAGGTGGTCGGCTGGCGGTTGACCATCGCAGCCGTGATGCCCACCGGGACCACGGCCACTTGCCCGCAGTACGTCTTTCCGGGCTGTAAGAGGTGCGCGTTCTTTAAGGTGGTAAACGAAACCGTGTAATTTGCACGGATGCATTTTCCCTCAATCCCGCCAGTGTCGCAGATCACGCCGCTGGGAATATCCAGGGAGATCACGGTCGCCGTGCAGCTCTTTACCACGATAAACAGCGGATGCAAATATTCCGGAACCGAACCGTGGAAGCCAATCCCATAGATTGCATCCACAATATAGTCCGCAGAAGAAAGCATCGGCGCAATGATCTCCGGAGTTTCCAGATAATTGACTGTTTTGACCGTTGTGCCAGAGAGCTTTTCAAACATCTCCTGTGCGATCTCGGTGCCGGGCTGTCCCTCGGTGAGGACTACAATCACCTTCGCCCCCAGTTCCGCAAGATGGCGCGCAGCGACAAAGCCGTCCCCGCCGTTGTTCCCTTTTCCGCAAAGCACCACAATGTGCTTCTGGTCAACCGGGAAACGCTTCTTGATAAAGCGCGCGGCGGCCGCGCCTGCGTTTTCCATCAACTGCAAATAGCTGATTCCCGACCGGACGGCGTTCTTTTCCAGATTGCGGGTCTGTTCCGCATTCAATACCTTCATCTATGTACCTCTCCTTTTTATCCGGACTGCTCCGGGCACAATAGAAGCATTTTTGCTCTATGAACAGCAGGAATCCTCTTGGCGCTGGCCAATCACGACGGCCGCCGCATACTCCTTGGTGTGCGTCACGCTCACCGAAAACGTAAGGCCACGTTCTTGTGCAATGCGCCGTGCTGCCCCGCTTAAATGCAGGCTCGGTTCCCCCAAGCTTCCGCGCAGCAACTCCACTTCCGCAAGGGAAAAGCCGCGCACTCCCGTTCCCAGCGCCTTTGCAAACGCCTCTTTTGCGCAGAAAGAGGCCGCCGCACTTTGCGCGGAAAATCCGCGCTCCTGCAAAAAGGCCCATTCGCTGGGTCCAAATACCCTTTTACAAAAACGCGGATTTTGCATCGATTTTTTGATTCGCTTGATCTCAATCAGATCGATCCCCACCATGAGCATGCGCGGTACCCTGCCTATCTTCGTACAGCCGGTGCAACACAGGGGTTGCACCGGTAATACAGTCTAGTTGTATTATTGTACCATATTCCAGCGCTTTTTACAATTCCTGGTTTTTGATCTCGTCCGATTTTGCCGGAAAAACATCCTTGCTGTCCAAAGACGTCACTCGCCCACCTGCCAAATCTCTTTGGCATATTCCAGGATGGTGCGGTCGCTGGAGAATTTCCCCGCATTTGCGGTGTTGATCAAACATTTGCGGGTAAAACCCATGCGGTCGTCCCGATAGTCGGCATTGGCCTGGAGTTTTGCGTCGCAATACGGCAGGAAATCGAGCAGGAGATAGTAATTGTCCGGCTTATGCCAGCTTGCGCCCTTGAGCAGGGAATCGTAAAGCTCCTGGAACATGCCGGTCCCGCCGTCGCTGAAGGTCCCGTCCACGAGGGTGTCCACTACCCTGCGGATCCGCGGATAGGCCTCATAGACCATTTTCGGATCATAGACCGCTTCTATCTGCCCGAGCTCCTCCACCCTGGCGCCAAAGATATAGTTGTTCTCCTTGCCTGCCTGTTCAACGATCTCCACATTCGCGCCATCATACGTCCCCAGCGTCACGGCGCCATTGAGCATAAATTTCATATTGCCCGTACCGGAAGCCTCGGTCCCGGCAGTGGAAATCTGTTCGGAGACATCCGCCGCAGGGACCAATTTCTCCGCATAGGAAACATTGTAATTGGCCACAAACAGCACCTGCAAGCGGTCTTTGGTCTCCTCATCCTGGTTGACCAGCTTGGCGATCTCATTGATGTATTTGATCACGCCCTTGGCGCGGAAATACCCCGGCGCTGCCTTTGCTCCAAAGAGGAAGACCGTCGGATAAAAATCTTTGATCCGTCCATCCTTCAGGCCAAAATAGATGTCCAAGATGGAAAACGCATTCAAAAGCTGGCGCTTATATTCGTGCAGGCGCTTTGCCTGAATATCGAAGAGGAAATTGGGGTCCAGGCGGACGCCGTCGTGCTTCTCCACATACGCCGCCAGCTCCTGTTTTTTCATCTGTTTGATCTCTGCAAATTGCCGCAAGAACTCCGCATCCTCCTGGAACGCTTCCAGTCCCTTCAGCTTTGTGAGATCCGTAATCCAGCCGCTGCCGATTTTGCCGGTGATAAACCCGGAAAGCTCCTGGTTGCACAGGGCCAGCCAACGGCGCTGGGTAATGCCGTTGGTCTTATTGTTGAAGCGCTCCGGATACAAGCGGTACCATTCGTTGAGCGCCGTGTTCTTGAGGATCTCCGTGTGGATTTTCGCCACACCGTTGGTGGAATGCGTGGCAAAGATCGCCATCCGCGCCATGTGGATCATCCCTCCGTCGATGATCCGATAGGGCGCCTGGGCTTCCCCTTGAATCCCCTTGCCGTCGAGCTCCTTTTGCAGGGCTTTATCGATCATCACCACATAGCGGTACACCTGCGGGATCACCGACTTAAACAGGCGCACATCCCACTTCTCCAGGGCCTCCGCCATGATGGTGTGGTTGGTATAGGCAAAGGTCTGCCGCGCAATCTTCAAAGCGCGGGCAAACGGGACGCCCTCCTCCGCCAAGAGCCGCACCAGCTCTGCGATAGAGACCACCGGATGGGTGTCGTTCAACTGGATGGCATATTCCTCCGGGAACGCTGCGAAATCATTCCCATGCTTCTGTTTGTATTGGCGCAGGATATCCTGGAGGGATGCGCTGGAGAAGAAATATTGCTGTTTCAAACGCAGGCGCTTCCCTTTGTCCGTGTCGTCGTTTGGATACAGCACGCTGGAAATCGCTTCTGCCTCGTCGCGATCCCGCACCGCGCGGTCGTATTTCTGCTCGTTAAACAGCTGGAAATCGAATCCATTGACGGGTTCCGCCTGCCAGAGGCGCAGCGTATTGATCCGCTTTCCGCCGTACCCAATGACCGGCATATCGTACGGCACCGCATATACCTGCTGGTTCTTAAACTCGACCAGCACCTTTTCGCTCTCTCGCCGGATGGACCACGGGTCGCCAAACCGCTGCCAATCGTCCGCCGTCTCCCGCTGGAATCCGTTCTCAAAATATTGCTTAAACAGGCCGTATTTGTAGCGAATCCCGTAGCCATTCAGCGGGATGTTGTGTGTGGCAGCTGAATCCAGGAAACAGGCGGCCAAGCGTCCCAAACCACCGTTGCCCAACGCCGGGTCCTCGATGTCCTCAAAGATTGAAAGCTCAATCCCATTCTCATTGAACAGCTCCGCGAGCTGGTCCAGCAAGCCCAAATTGAGCAGGTTGTTGTAAATGAGGCGGCCAATCAGAAATTCTGCGGAAAAATAGCACGCCTGTTTGCCTTCATAAGGCTTCCTCCAATCGGCGGCGACCGCCTTCATCATAGCTTTGGAAACCGCGTCGTACAGCTCCACTGTGCTGGCCTCTTGGATGGTCTTTCCATAGTCCAGCTCCAACGCCTCACAGATATCATACTTAAAGGTGTTCATCCCTCAAATCCTCCTGGTTATCTTCCATAAATCTCCGTCAGCCCGCGCAGCCAGTCCGCCAGCTCGACGGTCAACTGGCCGTCCACCAACCGCCAGCGCCAATTGCCCCCCAGCGTGGAGGGGAAATTCATCCGCGCGCTGTTCGGCAGGAACAAAAGATCCTGTATCTGATAGAGAACCGTATTGGCCACGCTCGCATAGCCCGCCACGACCATCGCCTTGGGGATATCCTTGCGGCGATGTACCTGCAAATAGCGCATGGCATAGCGGGAATCCTTCGATAGGTTCTCCACATAACGTCCCACCAGCGTCTCATTGTCATGCGTGCCGCCGTAAATGGCCAAGTTCTGCGAATAATTGTGCGGAAGGTGTTCGTTTTGCGCATCCGAATCGAACCCAAACTGCATCACTTTCATGCCGGGGTATCCCGCCTGTTTCAGCACTTTGCGCACCTCGGGGACCAATGCCCCCAGGTCTTCCGCAATGATCTTCGACTTGCCGACCGCGGAGTCCATCGCCTTCACAAGCTTCATGCCGGGCCCCTGCCGCCACTCGCCCACCGCAGCGGTTGTCGCCCCGTAGGGGATGGCATAGTACCGCACGGTGCCGATGAAATGATCGATGCGGATCACGTCGTACAAACGGGCGGAATGCGCCATGCGCGCTTTCCACCAGGCAAAATCCGTGCGCTCCATCTCTTCCCAGTCATAGAGTGGGTTGCCCCAAAGCTGGCCCGTCTCGGAAAACGCATCCGGCGGAACGCCGGCCACGCAGGTGGGCCTGCGCTGCTCATCCAACTGGAACAACTCCCCATGGACCCACACGTCCGCGCTGTCCAACGCGACGTAGATCGGGATATCGCCGATGATCTGCACGCCGTTTTGTTTGGCATATGTCCGGATGCGGTCCCACTGTTCAAAAAATTTATACTGGCAGAATTTCCAGAAATCCCGCTCCTCTTCCAGCAATCCAGACCAGATCTCCACCTCTTCTGCATCGCGCAGACGGATCTTCTCCGGCCAACGGAGCCATTCATGGCCCTCAAAGGAATCCTTCAACGCCATATATAGGGCATAATCCTCCAGCCATAGGGCTTGCGCTTCACAAAACGCCCGATACTCCTGCGTATCCCTGTGGCGGCTTCTCTGAAAAGCCGACCGCAGCACCTGGAACCGGGATTGATAAATCTTTGCATAATTCACATCGTCCGGGGCGTCTCCCCAGTCAAAAGCGTCGATCTCCGCCTGTTCCAGCAAGCCTTCTTCCCGCAGAGTATCTAAGTCGATAAAATAGGGATTGCCCGCAAACGCAGAAAACGACTGATAGGGGCTGTCGCCAAAACTGGTCGGCCCCACGGGGAGCACCTGCCAGTATTTCTGCCCGGCCTCCTTTAAGAAGTCGATAAACGCAAAGGCTGCCTTTCCCAATGCGCCGATCCCATAAGGGGACGGCAAACTGCTGACCGGCAGCAAAATCCCCGCTCCGCGGGGCAATTCTTTCCTTTTATTTGGCATAAAATCACCTAAATCACGAAAATATTCGAAATCTCACCGCATGATATGATACCAAATCCTCTTGGTAATGTCAACTAACATAGAGGCATTTCGTTAGAATTTGTTGTGAATTATGGCTGTTTTTGTTTGATTCTCTCTTTCGGACTTGCTGCGGAATGTTTGTGATTTGAAAAGCCTTCCGTTACGGTTCTGGAACAACCGGAAACAGAACCAACTCCTCTTGGAAACATCAGAAGCGATTTTCCAATGCTCCCTCTCATCCGTCAAACGGTGCTTCTGAAAAAGCACTTGCAACCCAGCGTTTGGCAGGATATACTAAAAACTAAGTGTTTTCCGTATCCCATTATCCCATTCGAAAATCCGATCCGCCTCATCGCAGGATCTTTCAGCCCTGCGCCGCTCCCCCATTCGGGAGCCCCGCCGTAAGGCATGGCGCAATAACGGGATATATTTGGTCATTCTTCAGGAGGTACCGTCGTGGCAACCATTAAAGACATTGCAAAGAAACTTGGTATTGCGACCAGCACCGTCTCCAAAGGGCTAAACGGCGCCAAGGATATCAGCGAAGAAACCCGCCAGCTTGTTCTGGATACTGCCGTTGAGATGGGATATGCCGTCAAACGTGTCCAGCGCAAAGGGACGCACAAGGTCTGCATTTTAATCGAAAATATGGAGTACAACAGCATCGACCAATTTGGCTACGAAATCATCGTTGGATTCAAGTTGGCCGCCGCGCGCCGTCACTTTGACGTCACAGTGCTCCCCACCAATCTCAATATGCAGGCGGAGGAAAAATATGACTCCTTCATGCTCAAGAATGGCTTTTGCGGGGCTTTTTTGCTCGGATTTTCCTTGCATGACGATTACATAGCGCAAGTCCATAAGACAAGCGTTCCAACCGTCCTCTTCGACAATGTCATCCAAAACCGGCATGTGGGAAGCGTGGGCACAGACGGCTTCGAGGGGATTGAACTGGCCGTGCGCCTGCTGGCGGACGGCGGCCACAAGCGCATCGCGCTCTTAAACGGCGCAAAGAACAGCATGGTCACGAAGGAACGGCACGACGCTTTCCTGGAATCGATGGAACGCCATAAACTCACAGTAGACCCCGCCCTTGTCCAAAACGGCTGGTTTGTCGCGGACTGCGCCAAACAACACGTTGCACACTTCCTCGAACACGGTGCGACCGCGATCGTCTGTGCCAGCGACTTGATCGCCTCCGGCGTGATCGCAGAGCTAAAGCGGCTGGGAAAGCGCGTCCCGGAGGACGTCAGCGTCATCGGGTTTGACGATCTCCCCATCGCCCAGCATCTGTGCCCCGCCCTCACCACCGTCCGGCAGGACCGCGTCTCACTCGGCAAAAGCGCTTTTATGCTCCTGGAAGAGCTGATCGGCGGCGTCAGCATTGGGAAATTGCTCTTGCGGCCCGAATTGATTATCCGGGAATCCACCGGGCCGTGCCCAGAGAAAGAAGCGCCGAAAATTCCGCAAAAAAGCTTGTATTTTTAAAAAAAAGATGCTATATTAAAAAATAACGCGAGGAAAAAGGAAAGTAGCTTTTCTTCCAGCAGACAGAGAGGGCGCGCCACCGGCTGTAAGCGGGCCTGTGCATGGGAAAAGGGAAGTTCCCTTTGGAGCGGCGCGGCTGAAGGTGTTCTGGTAGGCTGCGACGGGTGGCGCCGTTATCGGCCGGAAAGCTGCACATCGCGCAAAACGATGTGAATCAGGGTGGTACCGCGGAGCGTTTTACGCCTTCGTCCCTTATGTTTGAGAAGGGGCGAAGGCGTTTTTTGTTTATCGTCCCAATACTTTATCGTTTTGAAAGGAATGATTACGCAATGAAGCAGAAGCTGGAGGAAATCCGCGCGAATGCGGCGCGGGAGCTGGCGGAAGCAAGCGACTCCCAAGCGCTGGAAAGCCTGCGCGTCAAGTATCTTGGGAAAAAAGGTGAGGTAACCTCCATCCTCAAGCAGATGGGCAAGCTCTCTCCCGAAGAGCGCCCGGTCATCGGCGAACTGGCCAACAAGGTTCGCGCGTTTATCGAAGACGACCTGACGAAGCGCGCCGCGGAGCTGAAGGCGCAGGCGACCCAGAAACGTTTGGAAGAGGAGCGCCTCGACGTAACCCTGCCGGGCAAACACCGCGAGCTGGGCGTGAAGCATCCGCTCTCTATTGTTTTGGACGAGATCAAGGAAATCTTTGTCGGCATGGGCTTTGACATTGTAGAAGGCCCGGAAGTCGAATATGATTATTATAATTTTGAGGCATTGAATATCCCGAAGGACCATCCGGCGCGCGATACGCAGGATACCTTCTATATCAACGAAAACATCCTCCTGCGCACACAGACCTCCCCGGTGCAGGTGCGCGTCATGGAAAAGCAGAAACCGCCGATCCGCATCATCTCCCCCGGCCGTGTCTACCGCTCCGATGCAGTGGACGCGACCCACTCCCCGCTCTTCCATCAGATCGAGGGCCTTGTGGTGGACAAAGGGATCACCTTTGCCGATCTGAAGGGCACGCTGGAAACCTTCGTGAAGCGTCTGTACGGCGAAGATTCCGTCGTCCGCTTCCGCCCGCACCACTTCCCCTTTACGGAACCGAGCGCCGAAGTCGACGTGCAGTGCTTCAACTGCCACGGCGAAGGCTGCCGTCTGTGCAAGGGCGAGGGCTGGATCGAGATCCTCGGCTGCGGTATGGTGCATCCGAAGGTGCTCTCCAACTGCGGCATCGATCCGGAAGTCTACAGCGGCTTCGCGCTCGGCATGGGCCTGGAGCGCGTGGTCATGCGGCGCTACAACATCGACGACCTGCGCCTGTTCTATGAGAACGACGTGCGGTTCCTCAAACAGTTCGGTTGATGACTTGAGATGATATAGAAAGCGTGGTAAAGAACGATGAATCTTTCAATGAGATGGCTGAAAGAATTTGTAACGCTCGATGAAATGCCGATGCGGGCATTCACCGAAGCGATCACCATGAGCGGCTCTAAAGTAGAGGGCTGGGAAAAAGAAGGCAGCGAGATTGAAAACGTCGTGGTTGGGCAGGTGCTCAAGCTGGAAAGGCATCCGGATTCCGACCACCTCTGGATCTGCCAGATCGACGTCGGCGCAGGTGAACCGCTGCAAATTGTCACCGGCGCACAGAATTTGCAGCAGAACGACTTTGTCCCGGTGGCGCTGCACAATTCCATGCTGCCGGGCGGTAAGAAGATCAAAAAAGGCAAGCTGCGCGGCGTGGAGAGCAACGGAATGCTCTGTTCCCTGGGCGAACTGGGGCTGACGCAGCACGACTTCCCCAACGCCATCGAGGACGGGATCTTTGTGCTGGGCGATGACTGCGACCATACGCTCGGCAAGCCGATCTGCGAGGCCATTGGCTTTGACGACACCAAGGTGGAATTCGAAATCACCTCCAACCGCCCGGACTGCTTCTCCGTAATTGGTCTGGCGCGTGAAGCTGCCGCCACCTTTGATAAAGAGCTGCACCTGCACACCCCCGTTGTCAAGGGCGGCCATGGCGATTGCACGCCGCTTTTGGACGTCAAAATTGAAGAGCCGGACCTGTGCTATATCTATTCGGCGAAAGTGGTCAAAAATGTGCGCGTGAAGCCCTCGCCGCGCTGGATGCGCGAGCGTCTGCGCGCCATGGGTGTCCGTCCCATCAACAACATCGTGGACATCACCAACTATGTGATGCTCGAATATGGCCAGCCGATGCACGCCTTTGACCTGCGCTATGTAGACGATGCGACCATCCGCGTACGCCGCGCTAAAGCAGGCGAAACGATCACCACCTTGGATGGCGTGGACCGCAAGCTCACAGAGAAGCAGCTTGTCATCGCAGACGCGCATAAGCCGATTGCCATTGCGGGCGTCATGGGCGGCGAATACAGCGGCATCATGGACGACACCACTACGATTGTGTTTGAATCCGCCTGCTTCAACGGCTCTTCCGTGCGCACGACGGCGCGCGACCAGGGCATGCGTACAGACGCATCCGCCCGTTACGAGAAGGGGCTGGACCCCAACAACTGCCTGCCTGCATTGGAGCGCGCCTGCGAATTGGTGGAGATGCTCGATGCCGGCGACGTCATGGACGGCGTGATCGTCGATGACCATTCCTCCAAAGAGCGCCACAGAATCCATCTGGATGTGGATTGGATCAACCGTTTCCTGGACACGAACCTTTCCGCCGACGAGATGAAGGCGACATTGACAAAGCTCGATTGCCAGTTTGATGGCGACGACATTTTGGTACCCACCTTCCGGCCCGACTTGGAACACAAGGCGGATATTGCGGAAGAGATTGTGCGCTTCTATGGCTATAATAAGGTCCCCGGCACCTCGCTGAACGGCGGTGCGCAGGGTAAATATACGCCGCGTCAGAAGTTCCTCTCCAAAATCAGCGACACCATGTTTGCTTTGGGCGCCAGCGAGATCATGACGTATTCGTTCATCAGCCCCAAATACTACGATAAGATCCGGATGCCTGCGGACAGCCCGCTGCGCAAATCCATTGTGATTTCCAACCCGCTCGGCGAAGACACCAGCATCATGCGCACCGTTGCGCTCCCGTCCATGTTGGAGGTCCTCTCCCGCAACTACAACAACCGCAACGAGGCCGCGTACCTCTTCGAGCTGGCCAGCGAATACATCCCCACAACGGAGGACAAATTGCCGGTTGAAAAGGCGACCCTGGTGGTTGGCATGTACGGCAACAACGCAGATTTCTTCACCGTCAAGGGCATGGCGGAACAGCTTTTGGAAAAGCTCTCCGTTACGGATTATGACATCGCCGCTTCTTCCGAGGAATACAGTTACCATCCCGGCCGCTGCGCGGTGCTCACCATCGGCGGACAGCGCCTGGGCGTGATCGGTGAAATCCACCCCGAAGTGGCGGAAAACTATGGGATTGATGAGCGCGTATATTGCTTCACCCTGGATGTGGACATGCTGTTTGCCAATGCCAAGACGGACAAAACCTACACGCCCCTGCCGAAGTTCCCGGCAGTCACACGCGACTTGGCCCTCCTGTGCGACGACGCCATCCCGGTATTGGATCTGGAAAAGGCCATCGTGCGCGGTGCAGGAAACCTGCTGGAGAAGATCAAGCTGTTCGATGTCTACAAGGGCGCGCAGATTGAAGCTGGCAAAAAGAGCGTGGCGTTTAACATCGTCCTGCGTTCGAGCGACAGCACCCTGACCGACGAGCAGACCAACCGTGTGATGAAAAAAGTCATGGAAGAGTTGGAAAAGGTCGGCGCGGTTTTGCGTTCCTAATGTTGCAAATACGTTGGAAGAGGGCCATGCAAATTTTGCATGGCTCTTTGCTTTTTATTTCCTCTTCTGAAAACGCATATGGATGTTTCCCCTCACACCGGTCCGTCCTGGATTCGGCAATTGTTCATAAATTTCTTCTTGAAATTATGGTCTATATGCGGTATTATATATTATAAATATCATTGTGTTTTCGGTGCACGTTGTATAAAACCCCCATTTTATGCAAGGATGAAGTATGAACCATTGGAGGTGTTTCCATGTTTGACGATAAGACGATGACCTTTTCTCTAGGCCAGAATCGGGAGGACGACATCAAACAGATCCTCACCATCGTGTACGACGCCCTTAAAGAGAAGGGATATAATCCGATCAGCCAGCTTGTCGGCTATATCTTATCGGAGGATCCCACGTATATTACAACCCATAACAACGCACGCAGCTTGATCCGCCGGATCGACCGCGACGAATTGCTTCAGGTGTTGCTGAAATCCTATCTGGGCGAATAAATCACCGTACGAATGATATTAATACGAATCGAAGAGGATGGTTGCAGCTATGAGTGAAAAGAAGGATCAGCCGAAATTTCCAACCTATAAGGGAAAACCGCTTGTGCGGTGCGGCGATGTGATTTATTACGGCAGCATGAAGGATAAATACGTAGTCAAGCTTGAGATCAAGAGCAAGAAAAAAGTCAAAGATATGGATGTAGCCGACCGCGTAACCGTACAGCTGATGTATACCGACCCCAATATCCGCACGCGCAAGCAAATTGTAAAAACCAGCGAAAAAGAAGGGCTCTACCTCGCAATGGACATTGCGGATGCATGGCTTACCAGGGCGCTGGCGGAATAATGACGGCGATAAAAGCCGGATGGAGAACAGAATGTCTGTTGTTCCATCCGGCTTTTTGTCTTTGTTTCGTTGCCCTATATGGGCTGTTAAGCCTCCTGTAACGATTGCAGATCCTCTTTTTCCTTCTTCAAGCGTTCCGCCCCTGCCCCGTAACCATACCGATTGCGGTATTTCCAGGTAAAAAACAAGGAGAAAATGATCGCGCCAAGCTCTGCGGCGGGAATTGTCAGCCACACACCGTCCAACCCCAGGAAAGAGGGCAGGAGTACAATGCCCAACACAACGAACACAAGTGTGCGCAGCAGGGATAAAAGTCCGGAGATCAGTCCGTTGGAAAACGCCGTGAACATGCCGGAGGCAAAGATGTTGATCCCAACCGGCAAAAAGCTTCCCACGAAAAGATAGAAGCCATGCAGCGCCAAATCGTATACCTCCGTGCCCTCCGGTGAAAAGATGCCCATCAGGAATGGCGCAAAGAGAATGGACAGCGCCAGTGTAATGATGGAACAAGCGATGAGAAAGGTGTAACAATAGCGGATGATCCGGCGCTCTTGCTCCCAGTTTTGCGCCCCATAGTGGAAGCTGATGACCGGCGCCACGCCCGAGGTAAATCCCAAGAATATGGAAACCATCAGGAACTGCGCATAGAGGACGATCGTGATCGCAGCCACGCCGTTTTCGCCGAGGTAGTGCAGCATTGCCATGTTAAACAGGAAGGTGGTAATTCCCATCGAAAGGTTTGTCACCATCTCCGAGGCGCCGTTTACGCAGCAATGCGCCAACATCTTCCCCTCAAAGGTTGGCTTTTGGAAATGTAAGATATTTGTGCCAAATACAAAATAAAGGATTCCCACAATGGCAGGAAGGAGCTGGCCCAAGCCGGTCGCGATGGCCGCGCCTGCCACACCCATACCCATCGGCACAATAAAGACATAATCCAAAACGATGTTGATGACTCCCCCTAGCACACTGTTCGCCAGGCCGATCTGCGGCTTTCCAGCAGTCACCATGAAGTAGTCAAACAGGCACTTGACGATATTGGCCGGTGCAAATAACAGGCAGATATAGGAATAGATGTAGCAATCCTCATATAAAAGTTCCGTAGCACCCAGTGCGCGCACGATTGGCCCTGTAAACAAAAAGCCCACCAAGGCAAAGAGAATTCCAACCACGATGGACGAAATGACAATCAAAGTAAAATGTCCCCTCGCGCGGTCCTCTTGATTCTCCCCCATCTCCTTTGCCACAATCGCACTGCCGCCGGTTGCAAACATGACACCAATTCCAGAAACAATATTCACCAATGGCATCGCAATATTGACCGCAGACAGTGCATTTGAACCCACAAAGCGCGATACAAAGATACCGTCCACAACTGTATAAAAGGATAAAACCAGCATCATCACAATCGTAGGCACTGCAAACCGCAGCAAGGAGAAAAAGCGAAATTCCCTTGCCAACGCATTCATCGAAAAAATTCTCCTCTCTTTTTAGATTGCAACCCGATAAAATCCATGATAAAGTATATAGTAACTATATAGTCAAGAGGATTTTTCAATGCTTGAGAAAAATATGAAATGGACCTTTACAACGGGAGAATTTGCAAAACTTTGTGGGGTCAGCAAACAAACGCTTTTGTACTACGACCGGGTGGGGATTTTTCAGCCGGAGCGTGTCCTGGAAAACGGCTACCGTGTCTATACCTACCTACAGTTTGAAACATTCAATGTGATTGCCACTCTGCGCGAGATGGGAACTCCTATCCAGGAAATCAAATCCTATCTCGACCGCCGCAGCCCGGAGGAGTTTATCCGCCTCTTTGCACAGCAAAAGCGAGAGCTGGAAGAAACGCTTCAAAACATGGAACGGATCCACCGCATGATGGAATCCAAAATTGCCACCACACAAGACGCTTTACAAGTGGATGAAACCAAAATTCTCTTGGAAAAGCAGCCGGAAAGACGGTTGGCCCTGAGCCGACCGATGCAAAACTGGGAGGAACAGGAATACCTTCCTATCCTGACGGAATATCTCAGCATATGCAATCGAAACAATCGGATGCAGAGTTATTCCATAGGCACGGTGGTTCGTTGGAAAGCCCTTCTGGATGGCAACGTTACAGATTGTACCTACTATTTCTGTTCACAGGCCTCAGAGGACACGCCACCTTCGTTCCTCCATTGCCGGCCGGCTGGGACGTACGTGGTTGCATACCACAAGGGGGATTATGATTCTATGACGGAAGCTTACGAGCGCTTGGCTGCGTATATCCGGCATCACCAGTTATCGATAGTCCCGTACTCCTATGAGGACGACCTCTTGGACGAAATAACAAACCAGGATTCTCAAGAGTATCTCACCAAAATTTCCATTCCGATTCTTGAATAAGCAAAAGCGGTATGTGCCCACTGGATCGGCACATACCGCTTTTTATCTGGATCGCTCTATTACGTTCGAAAGAGAATCGATTTGATCCGCTCGGCGGATTCCTTGCAGGCGGCTTCATCCAATCGGGAAAGATGGGTCTGCTGCGCCCGGTCATATGACTCCTTTGCCAGACGGAGCTTTTCCGTCGCCTTTCCCACCTGCTCTTTGTAATCGTGCTGGAACTGCGTCAATTTTTCGGCGTTCTTTTCGTCTGTCCCTGGCTCGACCGCCGCCTCGTATACATCGATGATTTCGTCGGTCGGCAAAGAGGGGAAATATTCGTGTGGGGACGTGCTGTCAAAGATGCAGAAATCCAACTCCCGCACGACCAGCATATCCAAACTCCGCGGGTCAAACGCGCAGTGGTACACTTCCGCTTCGAATCCGGCGTCCACTGCTTTTTTTACCAGCTTCTTGAGCAAGGTGGATTTTCCTGTTCCGGGCCGCCCCTTGATAAAATACCGTTTCCCTAAACACTGCGTGATATTCGCGATATAATCAAAGGATCCGTTGACTGTAGCCGCTCCAAAGTAGCGGTCAATGGCACGCCCCTTTTTCTCTGTATGGCGGTCGCCGATCAACCTGGCTTCCGTTTCCTTTGCCAGTTCGTCGGCCGCACGAAAATCCATTTTCCCGATGTAAACCTTTTCCCATTCATCGTGAATATGCAGCGCTGCTGCAAACAATGCATGGGCCTCATCCAACGCCTTTCGTGTCTGGCGGATATTGTAATCCTCCAGCAAATTCAAAGCGTTGTGCTCTGCATAGAATGGGATATTGATGACGCCCGCAGAGAGGTCTGGCAAAATGATGCCCTCCGGCGTATTGTCCAGACAATTGTGAATCCATTCCACTCGCCGTTTCTGTTCCGCCGCACAATCGCAGATGTCTTCCAAGAGATTTCCCAAGGGTTTTAATGGATAGCCATGCAACGGGACCACACGTTCCAGCGCGCCAAAATTGGATTCATAAAAACTGACATATCCGCGCGAACTATTGCTATTCACAAAATAGTGGATCGCTTGCCTCTGCATAAAGATTCCCCTTTCCTTCCATCAACGGTAACTTTCCCACTTCCTATTGTATGGTCCGGAAAAAGGAAATATCCATCTTTTACGCTTTGGCTTTTTCAGCGATGTCGCGCGCCACAACTATTCCCGTCACAGAAGCCTGCATCAGGCCGCGGGTGATTCCAGCCCCGTCGCCAATCGCATACAAGTTCTTGACTTCTGTTTCAAAATTGCTCTGCACTGCAATTTTGGAGGAATAAAACTTGACTTCCACCCCATAAAGCAGCGTGTTTTTCGAATACAATCCCGGCGCCAGTTTATCAAACGCACGCAGCGCCTCCACGATGCTGGTCAGGTGGCGGTGCGGCAGGACAAAGGAGAGGTCGCCAGGCACCGCATTTTTCAGGGTGGGTATGGTCGTGGATTTTTTCAAACGCGAGACGTCCGTCCGCCTGCCCTTCAGCAGGTCTCCCAAACGCTGCACCATAATTCCCCCGCCCGTCAGCATGTTTCCAAGCTGGGCAATATAGCGGCCGTATTCGATCGGCTGGTGAAACGGCTCGGTAAACTCGGTGGAAACCAACATGGCAAAATTGGTGTTCTCCGTCCGCTTATCCTCATCCGCATAGGAATGGCCATTGACGACCGCGATCCCGCCGTCCTCTCCGTCGTAGTGCTCCTCGCTGACAATCCCGCCGGGATTCATGCAGAAAGTGCGCACCTTGTTTTCAAACGTATCTGAGTAATAAACGAGCTTCGCCTCGTATAAATGGGTGGTCAGGCGATCCATCACCGCATTCGGCACTTCCACGCGCACGCCGATGTCTACTGCATTGTTTTTGGTGGAAAGTCCATTCTGCTGAGCGATGCCGTGCAACCAGTCCGCACCGCCGCGTCCCGGGGCCGCAATCACATAGGGCGCCCGCACAAGCTTTCGTTCCCCTTTGGAATTTGTCAGCCACGCTCCCTGCACGGTTCCCTCTTCGACCAGCAGCGTCTCCGCCGTCGTATGCTCCCAAAAGGTAAAATTCGGGCAAGCGGCGAGATATTGATACATCGCGCGCAGGACTTCAAACGAGTATTCCGTGCCCATATGGCGGACTGGGCAGGGGATCAACTGGATGTTCTCCTTGTGCGCTTCGTAGGCGAGTTCTTCCGCAAACTTATCGCTCTTTCCGTAAATCTTTTTTGGCGCACCGAATTGCAGGTAAATCTCATCCGCATAATGAATCAGCTGACGGACGGTATCCACCGGAAGGTAGTCGGTCAGGTTGCCGCCCACCTCTTCCGAGAGGGAAAGCTTTCCATCGGAAAACGCGCCGGCGCCCGCCCATCCATTCATGATGCTGCACGTCTTGCAGTGGGCGCATTGCCCGCTGGTGCGGGCCGGACAAGCCCGGTGGTCGATGCTGCTTCCAGAATCCACCACCAGCACCTTCTTTTCGGGTGCAAGCCGGTTCATCTCCAATGCCGTAAAAATCCCCGCAGGGCCGGCACCGATAATCAATAAATCATAATCATACATCAAATCATCAACCTCATTCCGATTGGTCTATGCATAGGCAAAACATTGGCATTATAAGCACGTCTTTCTCATTCTGTCAAGCATTTTGAAGATTATCCATAACAGTATGTATCATTTTAAGTTAACGCTATTTCTAATCCATCAAAACAAGCCTATATCCATAGGTCTCTGGTCCTGCTTCAGATGTTTTTCTCCAAAATGTCTATAAAAGCTCTTTCAAAGGATTCATCATCTGAGCGCGTACGCTTTTTCGCCCCAGCGGTCCTTCCACCAGCCCGCCGGATCTTCTGTCCAAGATGGCGTTCAAACAACAGTTGATCCATATTGTGGTCGTCATAGACCATCCCATTTTGGTTCATCGCCTTTGCCCTCTTCCCCAGGGCCAGCGCTGCTACGCCAAAATCCTGGGTCACGACGATGTCCCCCGCTTCCAGGAGGTTCGCCAGACGGATGTCCACACTGTCGCGCCCTTTATCCACCGTAATCACCTTGCTATACCCGTCGTTCAAAATATGGCTGGTATCCAACAGCATCACAACGGGAATGCCCCGCTTTTTCGCCTGCCGCACAATGATCTCCTTTACCGGACAAGCGTCCGCGTCTACTAAAATCTTCATTTGCGCCTCCTCCACCGCACTATTCACTCCTCGCTATTATATACCTAGCTGGAGTACTTGAAAAGCGGCTCGCCTATTCTCTTGCAGTGCAAAATATGTTATACTAAAAGTCCTGCGGGAATATCCGCACATAATCTGTATAGAAAAGGCGGGAATCCGATTGAAGTACAGTTTTCAAAACGATTATAGCGAAGGCGCCCATCCAAAACTGTTGGAGGCTCTCAGACAAGCAGGAAGCAAACAAAACGCAGCCTACGGAAACGATGTACACTGCAAGCATGCGGCTGATCTTCTCCGGAAGGAAATTGGCCGGGAGGATGTGGATGTCCATTTTCTGGAAGGCGGCACACAGGTAAACCTGACAGCGTTGACCGCTTTTTTGCGTCCGCATGAAGCAGCGATCGCGGCAGAAACCGGCCATATCGCCGGGCACGAGAGCGGTTCCATCGAAGCTACCGGCCATAAGGTCTGCACCACCCCGGGAGTAAACGGCAAGCTTACGCCGGAGGGAATCCTGCGCGTATTGGCGGAACATCCGGATGAACATATGGTGAAGCCCAAGCTGGCTTATCTCTCTAATTCTTCAGAGTGTGGAACTGTCTATTCGAAAGCAGAACTGGCCGCCTTAAACCGCTGCTGCCAGGAAAACGGCCTCTATCTCTATATGGATGGCGCACGTCTGGGGAGCGCCCTGTGCGCAAGCGACCTCACCATGCAGGACATCGGCGCCCTGACCGATGCATTCTATGTGGGCGGCACAAAAAATGGCGCTCTACTGGGGGAGGCATTGGTCATCTGCAACGACGCATTAAAGCCGGACTTCCGCTATATTTTAAAGCAGCGCGGTGGAATGCTGGCAAAAGGCCTGGTGCTTGGCGCACAGTTTGAAGCGCTTTTTGAAGACGGCCTCTATTACAAACTTGCTGAACATGCCAATCGGATGGCAGACCTGTTACGGGAAGGCCTGCGCGCTGTAGACTGCGCTTTCTTCTCCGATTCCCCCACCAATCAGATTTTCCCCATTCTCTCCGACTCCCTGATCGAAACGCTCGCACAAGATTATGCGTTTGAAACCTGGGGCCGTGTGGACGCAGGGCATCAAGCGATCCGTTTGGTGACTTCTTGGGCCACTCCGGAAGAGGTCGTTCAGGAATTTGTCCAAGATCTGCACCGCCTTTGTGCCAAATAAGTTCCAACAGAATTGTCATGAAAGTTAACAAACTGTTTCTTCCTTTTTCCAATGTTTCGCGGTAAAATGAGTGCGTCATAAGGCCTATCGATACACTTGGGAAGTGTACAGATTTGCTGCTTCCCCTCTTTTAAGGAGGTATTTCTATGAAAAAAACACTTGTACTATTCCTTGCCGCATTTTTGGCGATCTCCATCTGCGCCTGCACCAATGGTGGCAATGAATCTTCTATGCTGCCCTCTAGCGAACCGCCCGTCTCTTCCGAATCCAGCGTCCCTCAAACACTTAGCTTTGATGGAATGGATTTTACATTTACTGTACCATCTCGCTGGAGTAAGGATGACTACACCGTCAAGGTAGTCAAAGACGATGTGATGAGTTCCCAGGATATCGAATACAGCCACGTAGATTTTCTGTTTAAAGGGAATGCCGACACGCCTTTGCTCTCTATTTGGGCTGCACCCAAAGCATGGTGGGACGATCAGAGTGCCATCGGCGCGGAGCTTCCTTCTCTGCTCCAAGAGACTTCTAACACCGTCTATCTTGCGGATATCCCAACAGAAAATCCTGTCACCGACGAGGAAACAGCAGCGCTTTATGACAAAATGGCCATTACTTTGGAGGAAGTAAAGGAAGGTTTTACCGTTGTTAATCCCTCCTCTTCCAGTGTAGAACCCACTTATGTCGATGGAGTCCTCCAGGATGGAACGATGAACACCATCACTATCCAAACGGCAGATGGCAAAGAACTTCTCTTTAATAAAGAAGGTGCAGAAGTCAACGAGCCAGACGGGCTAATTATTGGGGACATGCTGCGTGTCTATTACGATGGCACCATTCATGGCACCGATACGGAAGGGGTTACGGTAACTAAAATCGAAAAAATTTCTTAAAATCCAGACGTTAAAAAATGCCCATCGTTTTATAGCGATGGGCATTTTTTACTCTAGAGGCAAAATCTTATTTCTTTTCGAGAGAGGACGCCACCGAAGCTTCGACTACTTCCTCTTCTTCCCGGTCATTGGTCCAATGGAGCTTATCAAAAATATAGAACAACAGGCCCATAATCATGCCGACGACACAGGCAAGAACCATTCCCGTAAGCTGGACGCCGCCAAAATTCAGCGAAATACCGGAAAGCCCGGTAACGAATACAACCGCAGTCAGGGCCTGATTTCTCGCCTTACCATAATCGACCTTAGCGTCTACGAGGATACGTAGGCCAGAAGCACCAATCATCCCATACAGCAGGAAAGAAATGCCGCCGATAACCGGCCCTGGGATGCTGCTGATAAGCGCAGAAAGTTTGCCAATAAATGCGCAGACCATAGAGAATACAGCCGCCCCACCGATAACCCAAACGCTATACACTTTGGTCATCGCCATTACGCCGATGTTCTCGCCATAAGTCGTTGTCGGGACAGAGCCAATCAAGCCGGAAAGCGCCGTAGAAAAGTTATCTGCAAACAGGGAGCGATGCAAGCCCGGATCTTTCAGCAAATCACGACCGACCACCTTGCTGGTGACAATCTGGTGGCCAATATGCTCCGAGGCAATCACCAACAATACTGGCAGCATCGTGACAATGGCCTCCATATTGAACTTTGCCAGTTGGAAATGCGGCAACGAAAAGAACGACGCATCGGCAACCGTCTGAAAATCAACAATCCCTGCGATGCATGCTGCAACATATCCTGCAATGATCGCAATAAGAATCGGGATCACGGCGAGGAATTTACGGAACAGGATTGAACCGAATACCGCTACACAGAGGGTAATCAGGAACACGACAACGTTTTTCATGTCGATGGTTTCGTCCAGCAGGCCGGCATTGCTGGCAGCATTGGATGCCAACTCCAGGCCAATCAACGCCACCACCGGCCCCATAGCCGCTGGGGGCAATACGTAATCGATCCAATTGGTTCCGAACTTATAGACAATCAGCGCCAAAATACAGCCACAAATGCCCACGGCCACAAAGCCGCCCTGGGCATATTCAAAGCCATACTTCTGAATGACAACCCCTCCCGCCGCAAGGAAGGCGAAGCTGGAACCGAGGTATGCCGGCGCACGGCCTTTGGTAATCAGGATGAACAACAGGGTTCCAACGCCGTTCATCAATAGAACGATCGCCGGGTCAATGCCAAAGACCGAGGGCACCAACACTGAAGCGCCGAACATGGCAAACATGTGCTGGATACTTAAGGGGATGGCCTGGCTGAGAGGCGGCCGTTCGTTGACCTGGATAATTTTGCTTGACATGGTACTCTCCTCATTTCCTTTCGGCTTCTCCGCACAAACCATTTTTCGACGGAAAAACCATATGATTTATGAATCGGTCAGAGAAACCCTTTCCAAGAAATGCACTCAAAAACATGGGAAGTCCTTCTAGTATAAAATTCCTCCGAAGATAGATCTTTCTTTTATAATCTTCTTCCCCCCATTTTGCGGCGCACTTCTGTTCCTAAAAGGCCATTTCTCCACCGCATTCACCGAAAAAAAAGGCCCGCCCGAAGCAGTTTATCCGCTTCGGAGTGAGCCTCTTAGAAACCGCAACCAGCTTAGGAAATCCAACTTTTTATCCGTTTTCCCTACGCCGCTGGTGGTCTCTAAAGATTACAACTATTGACGCTTAAATGCGCTCTTTGGCGCACCACAAATCGGACAGACCCAATCATCCGGAAGCTCTTCAAAGGAAAGGTCGGGATCGTCATACACATAGCCGCAGATGGTACAAATAAACTCCTCGCCATCGTTGTGGTCGTCCACTGCCTCGGTCGCGCGGTAAGTAGGTGCATTTTTGGGTGCCGTCCCTTTGATGACCTTGTGGTAATAATCGTAGGTCATCGGTTTCCCCTTGGACGTGTCGCTGCCCGCCACCACTTCTGCAATGAAAATCGTATGTGTTGGCGTATCTACACTGTTTACGACCTTACAAAGGAACCAGCAACAAATATTCTCTTTCACAACGGGCAGCCCTTCCACCAAGATCTTATGGCGGACATTCTTGAGCTTGTCCGTGTCCCGTCCGGAATTAAAGCCCAACGCTCCAATCACCGCACCAGAGGTATCCTCGGAGAGCACAGAAACCGTGAAGATTCCTTCCTTTTTGATACATTCATAGCTATAATTGTCGCGGTTCATGCTGAGGGCAATTTGATTCGGCGTATTCGTCACTTGAAAAACTGTATTGACGATACAAGCAGAAACCTTTTTGTCATTTTTTACACCAATCGCATACATCCCGTAAGACAGGTTGAAAAGTGTCTCGTCCTTCATGAAAAACAAACACCTCCGATGGGCATTCATTGCCCCTATTCTTATCTATGTTACCACGAAGAGCGGACAGATACAAGGTAAATTTGCCGTTTTCTACAAATTATTTTCAGAAAATCCGATTTGCTCCGCTTTTTGGACAGGATTCTACTAAAGATTCCCAGAGTTTTTAATACGTTCCCAATAGGCGCGATAAGCCTGTTCCGTTTTATTTTCCCCATATTCATAATAGTGGGTCCCTTGCAGATTCTCTGGCAGGTACTGTTGCACCACCCAGTGGTTTGGATAATCATGAGGATATTTGTAAAATTGTCCTTTTACAGGATTATCTGCGCCGTCAAAATGCTTGTTTTGTAATTGCCGTGGGATTGGCCCCGCTTTTCCCGCGCGCACATCCTCCCTCGCTGCAAGAATCGCATTGTGGCCGCTGTTGGACTTTGGTGCATTGCATACGAGAAGCACCGCGTCCGCCAGCGGAAACTGCGCTTCCGGCAGGCCCACCATGAGCGCTGTATCCACCGCAGCTTTGACAATGGGGATGATCTGCGGATAAGCAAGCCCTACATCCTCGCTGGCACACACCAACAGCCTGCGGCAGGCGGATGGCAGATCTCCCGCCTCCAACAGGCGCGCCAGATAATGGATCGCCGCATCGGGATCCGAACCGCGCATCGACTTTTGATAGGCGGACAGGATGTCATAATGCTCGTCCCCTTCCCGGTCGTATTTCATAGCGCTGCGCTGGGTCAGCTCCCTTGCCCCCTCCAGCGTTACAAGCCGCACATCGCCCTGTTCCTGAGAGGACAGGGCGCAGAGTTCCACTGCATTCATCGCTTTGCGCACGTCCCCGCCGCAGGCAGTGGCGATGTGTTTCACCACGCCGTCCTCCAAGCGCAGCGGGCTGTGCAGGTCCTCTTCCATCACATGGAATGCCCGCTCCACCGCAGGACAGATTTCTTCCGGCTGTACCGCCTTAAATTCAAACACGGTGGACCGGCTCAAAATCGCATTATAGACATAAAAATATGGATTCTCCGTTGTAGAAGCGATCAGAGTAATCTGCCCGTTTTCGATGAATTCCAAAAGCGTCTGTTGCTGTTTTTTATTAAAGTACTGGATCTCGTCCAAATAGAGCAGCACGCCGTTCACTGCGTCCAGACGGTCCAGGCCCGCAACCACTTCGCGGATGTCCGCGGTCGAAGCAGTGGTCCCGTTCAATTTGCAGAGTTTGCGGTTGGTCTGCTTTGCGATGATGGAAGCCAATGTCGTCTTTCCCACGCCGGATGGGCCGTAGAAGATCAGATTGGGGATCACCCCAGAGGCAAGAATCCTGCGCAGGGGTTTCCCTTCCCCCAGCAGATGGCGCTGGCCTACCATCTCATCCAGCGTTTGGGGACGGATGCGGTCCGCCAATGGGCGCATCAAAAGTTCCTCCTTTACCGGAAAGCCGCACTGTACTTGATTCGTACAGTGCGGCTTTTTCAATGTATAAATTCAGGTTTGGACTTCCTTATGCATAGAGCGGATAACGCGTGCAAATCTCCGTGACCATGCCGCGAATCTTTTCCTTGCTGTTGTCGAAGTCGTTGATCGCCAATGCGATGCACTCCGCAATGGTGTCCATATCGGCCACGGTCAAACCGCGGGTCGTGATGGCCGCCGTGCCAAGGCGCAGGCCGCTTGTGGTGAATGGGCTGCGCTGCTCGTTCGGAACCGTATTCTTGTTTGCGGTGATGTACACCTCATCCAGGCGGTGCTCCAGTTCCTTGCCGGTCAATTCCTGGCCGGTAAGATCCACCAGCATCAGATGGTTATCCGTGCCGCCGGAGACGAGCTTCACGCCGCGCTTGAGAAGGCCATCCGCCAATGCGGAAGCGTTGGCAACGATGTTGTGCGAATACTGCTTGAATTCCGGCTTCAATGCCTCACCGAAGCAAACCGCCTTGCCTGCGATGATGTGCATCAGCGGGCCGCCCTGCGTGCCGGGGAAGATCGCCTTGTCGATCGCCTTGGCGTACTCCTCTTTGCACAGGATCATGCCGCCGCGCGGACCGCGCAGGGTCTTATGCGTGGTGGTAGTCACTACGTCTGCGTAAGGCACCGGGTTGGGGTGGTCGCCGCCCGCCACCAGGCCTGCAATGTGCGCCATATCCACCATAAAGAGAGCGCCACAGGCGTCGCAGATCTCACGGAACTTTGCAAAGTCGATCACGCGCGGATAAGCGCTGGCGCCCGCGACAATCAGCTTCGGCTTGACCTGCATGGCCTGCTCATAAAGCTGGTTGTAATCGATGCGGCCCGTCTCCGGGCTGACACCATAGGCGACAAAGTTAAAATAGCTGCCGGACATATTCACCGGGGAACCATGGGTCAGATGGCCGCCCTCTGCCAGATTCATGCCCATGACCGTATCGCCGGGCTTGAGCAGGGCAAAATAAACGCCCAGGTTTGCCTGTGCACCCGCATGCGGCTGCACATTGGCGTGCTCGGCGCCGAACAGCTTGCAAGCACGGTCGCGCGCGATGTTTTCCACAACGTCAACATACTCGCAGCCGCCGTAGTAGCGCTTGCCTGGGTAGCCCTCTGCATACTTATTGGTGAGCACGCTACCCATTGCGGCAAGCACCGCCGGGGAAACCATGTTCTCGGAAGCGATCATTTCCAGGTTGCGCTGCTGGCGCTTGAGTTCATCCTGCATGGCCGCGCCGACTTCGGGGTCCGCCTGAGACACAAATCCAATTGTGTCCATCATATCTTTGTACATTTCGTTCCTCTCTCCTTGGTTGGTATTGGCCGCCAGCCGTCCCGGTCCTGGGCACGACTCCCGCCTGTATCTTGTTATCCATTATATCCTTTCTGCCGATAAAACGCAACACCTTCCGCCGCAGCTTTCCATTTTATCCAGAAAACGGACAAACTTCCCAGCCGCCCTTTCCAAGCCCACTACATCAGGAACCGGCGCAGGAAAAACAAAAGCAACAAATGGATGGGATACACCCAATAGAACACGTATTTGTTGAGCGCTCTTCCCCGCTGCCCATTGTAAAGCAGGATCGGAAGCACAGCAACCGGCGCCGCCAATTGGAGCGTCATATGATTGAGCAGCGAAAAGCCGGTATTGAGGATGGTAAAGAGGATGGTTCCCCTCGCGGGAGACGTCCGGCAAATATAAAAGACAATCACCAATCCCACGCCAAAGGCCCCGTAATCGGTCTGCAAGATCTCTGCGAGTCCCGCCAGCCCTGCCACCCCCACAAGGCTCCAAAAGGGCCTCTCTGGAGCGAAACGCTTCAAAAGTTCGCAGGCCGCCAATCCCAAAAATAATGTAAAAAAGACGTTTTGGGATTGCATCCAGAGGGCGGTATTGTGACACGCCAGATCAAACGGAATCTCCGACAGCAAGGCAAAGCCCAGCAGCCGCCCCAGATAGCGCTTGCTATCGGAGGTGTGGACGGCCCCTTCCGCCAAAAGGAAGCAATACAAAGGAAATGCCAGCCGCCCCAGCACCCGCAAGCCCTGCATCTGAGGGAATAGGACCATCCCGGTGTGATCGATCAACATCGAAATCATTGCCAGAATTTTTAGCCAAAACCCGGACATAACCACCCTCCTCGATTTTCAAAATTTTCTTCATCATAGGGATTTTTCCTTGGTTTGTCAACTTGTGCTTTCTTCGGTTTTCGTATACAATAAACTCATAGTCGAATTCCGTCGACCGGTAGAAATGGATCTGGAACAAGGAGATGCAGCAGAATGACAGAAAAGCAACGCGCGGTCCTGGCGGTGGAAGCTTTAAAGAAGGAATATCCCGATGCAATTTGTTCGTTGACCTATACAGAACCGCTTCAATTGCTGATCGCCACGCGCTTATCCGCGCAGTGCACGGACGCACGTGTCAACATGGTGACCCCTGCGCTTTTTGAGCGCTTCCCCACGCTAAATGCCTTTTGCGACGGGCCTGTGGAGGACATTGAAGAGATCATCCGCTCCTGCGGATTGTATAAGACCAAGGCGCGCGATATTTATGCGATGTGCAACAAACTGCGCAGCGATTACAACGGCGTCGTGCCGGACACGGTGGAAGAATTGACCAAACTCCCCGGCGTGGGCCGCAAAACCGCCAACCTCGTGGTGGGCGACATTTATCACAAACCTGCGGTTGTAACGGATACCCACTGTATCCGTATCTGTGGGCGTTTGGGACTGAGCGAAGGGAAAGAGCCCTTGAAGGTAGAGAAACAGCTCCGCGCAGTCCTGCCGATGGACGAGGCAAACGATTTCTGCCACCGATTGGTCCTTCATGGGCGCGCTGTCTGCGACGCACGCAAGCCGAAATGTGAAATTTGCTGTATGCGTGCATTCTGTAAATACGCACAAGAAACACCTGTTGCGGAAAAAAAGGAGGGCAAGAAATGAAAAAGCTTTTGATCGTGGTGGATTATCAGAACGATTTTGTGTCCGGCTCCCTTGGGTTTCCAGAGGCGGAGGCACTGGAACCGAAGCTGCACAAAAAAGTGCAGGACTATCTCGACGCAAAGGACGATGTTGTCTACACCATGGATACCCACGGGGAAAATTATCTCGACACGCAGGAGGGGAAAAAACTTCCCATCCCGCATTGCCTGTGTGGTTCCGAGGGCTGGCAGCTGCACGGTCGCCTACGCTATCAGATGGCTTACTGCACCTTCTTCGAAAAGAACACCTTCGGTAGCCTCGACCTTCTGCACTATTTGGAGGAAAAACGCTACGATGTGATCGAACTGGTCGGCGTTGTCAGCAATATCTGCGTCATCTCCAATGCGATTTTGGCAAAGGCCGCACAGCCGGAGGCACAAATTATCGTCGACGCACAGTGCGTGGCCAGCAACGACCCGGCCATGCAGGAAAAGGCATTCGACATTCTGGAAAACCTGCACATCGATGTGGTCAATCGCTGATGTAACGATTTACCACGCAAAAATTAATTTTTAAAAACTACTTGACAGATTTCTGTTGACCGGCGTATAATGACACCAAAATAAAACATTTTGAAATCCAACGAGCAAAAGTGAGTACCCTGTAAAACGGTGGCACAGAGAACCGGCGGTTGGTGGGAAGCCGGAGCATACGATGCAGGCGAATGGGTTTGTGAGGAGCATGGAGAAAGGGTTTCCGAGTAACCATCGCCGTGGTTCCCGCGTTATGGGAAAGGGTATTGAGGCAAAAGCTGCGTACCTTCGTTGATTTTGCCATGTACCTGTTAAAAGCGGAACGGTTTCGTTCCGGAATTTGGGTGGCACCACGAGTCTATCGTCCCATACGGACGGTAGGCTCTTTTTGTTTGCCAAAATACATTCTTGCTAAAGGAGATGCGCATATGTTGTACCCCACTTTGACGGAAGTACAGGAACTTTTGGAAGAATACGACGTTGTCCCTGTGTTTTATGAGGTCCTGTCCGATTCCATGACCCCGATCCACATTTTCAATGCCCTCAAGGAGCAAAGCGACACCTGCTTCATTTTGGAAAGTGTCGACAACACACAGTGGGGCCGCTACTCCTTCATTGGCATCCATCCGAAGATGGAAATCCGCATCAAAAATGGTTTGGCGACCGTTGCGGAAGGAAATTCGGAATCCCACACCCCGATCGACAACCCGATTTCCTTCCTGACAGAGATCCTGAACCGGTATAAGTCCCCCAGCTTTCCCAACCGCCCCAAATTGACCGGCGGGCTGGTCGGCTACTTTGGTTATGACACTGTCCGCTACATGGAGAAAAAATTGAGCCATCCCCCCAAGGATGACCTCGACCTGCCCGACTGCCACCTCTTCCTTTACGACCGTCTGGTGGCCTTCGACCATCTATCCAACAAGACGGTCATCATACAAAACATTCATCGAAATGAGGACCTCACAAACCGGTATGCTGCCTGCGAAGCAGAAGCAGAGCGCCTGGGAGCCTATCTCACAGAATTCACGCCCCTCCCCCATGTGCCGAACAACCACCCAGCTCCCATCGTAGAGACGAACATCACCAAGGAGCAGCATCTGGAAAACATCCGCAGGGCGCAGCAATACATCAAAGAGGGCGATATTTTCCAAGTGGTCCTCTCCCGCCGGCTGGAGGTCCCGAACCCGCCGGATGCGTTCGACGTGTACCGTTGCCTGCGTTCCGCCAACCCCTCCCCCTACCTCTATTATTTTAAGCTCAAAGATTACGAAATCGTCGGCGCCTCCCCGGAGATGCTCGTCAACGTGACAAAGGGCATCGTCTCCACCAAGCCGATTGCCGGTACCTCCAAACGCGGCCTGACCGAAGCGCAGGACAAAGAGCTGGAACGCGACCTTCTCAAGGACCCGAAGGAAAAGGCCGAACATACCATGCTGGTGGACCTGGGCCGCAATGACGTAGGAAAGGTTTCCAAGTTCGGCACCGTGGAAGTGACCAGCTTCATGAAGGTGGAGCGTTATTCCCAGGTGATGCACATTGTCAGCGATGTAAAGGGCATGCTGCGGGACGACAAGACCGCGTTGGACGCCTTGCTTTCCGTCCTCCCGGCGGGCACGCTCTCCGGCGCGCCAAAAGTGCGCGCAATGGAGATCATCGACGAACTGGAACCCACCAAACGCGGACTGTACGGCGGCACGGTCGGTTATCTCGGCTTTGACGGAAACATTGACACCTGCATCGCCATCCGCACCGTGCTGTTCAAAAACAACCGGGCTTATGTACAGGCGGGCGGCGGCATTGTCGCCGATTCCGTGCCGGAAAAGGAATTCGAAGAGAGCGAAAACAAGGCACGCGCAGTCATCAACGCCATCGAGCAGGCGTGCAACCTTTGAGAAAGGCAGGGAGACAGCCATGATCTTAATCATCGATAACTACGATTCGTTTACGTATAACCTATATCAATACATCGGCAAATTCTACCAGGACATCCTTGTCAAACGCAACGATGAAATCACATTGGAGGAAATCGAAATGCTTGCGCCGCAGGCGATCGTTATCTCCCCCGGCCCCGGTTATCCGGCAAGCGCCGGTATTTCCGTCGCTGCGATTCAGAAGTTCAGCGGATCCATTCCGATTCTTGGCGTTTGCCTAGGGCACCAATCCATTGGGGAAGCGTTCGGCGGCAAGACGGTGCATGCCAAAACACTGATGCACGGCAAAGCCAGTGAGATCACCATCCAAAACAAAAATCCGCTCTTCTCCGGCCTGCCGGAAAGGGTAACCGTTGGCCGGTACCACTCCCTGATTTCCGACCGCGACACCCTTCCCGCCTGCTTAGAGATCCTTGCAGAGGACGAAGACGGCGAAATTATGGCGTTCGCCCATAAGGAACACCCCACCTACGGCGTGCAGTTCCACCCTGAATCGATTCTGACCGAATGCGGCCTGAAAATTCTGGAAAATTTCTGTGACCGCATCGCACATCTGCCCATCACCGGCCGTACGGAATCCGCCGTCCCTCCGGCGCAGCGCAATCTCTTAAAGCCATATATCTTCAAAATCATCGAGGGCGAAGATTTGACCGAAGCGGAAGCGGTCGAGGCGATGGACTGCATTATGTCCGGCGGCGCGACAAACGCGCAGATCGGTTCCTTTGTAACCGCGCTGCGCATGAAGGGAGAAACCATCCCGGAGATCACCGGCTTTGCCCGCGTGATGCGCCAGAAGGCACAGCCCATGCCGGGATGCTCGGATTCCATCGACATCGTCGGCACAGGCGGCGACATGGTGGGCACGTTTAACATCTCCACCACATCGGCATTTGTCGCCGCGGGCGCTGGCGCGCGCGTCGCCAAGCACGGCAACCGCAGCGTTTCCAGCCGGAGCGGCGCCGCAGACGTTTTAGAAGCGCTCGGCATGAAGATTGCCATGACGCCCGACCAGGCTGCACAAAGTCTGAACACCTGCGGGCTTTCGTTTCTTTTTGCCCAATCGTTCCACGGTTCCATGCGTTTTGCCGCCGCACCCCGCAAGGAGATCGGCGTGCGCTCTGTGTTCAACATTCTCGGCCCGCTCGCAAATCCGGCACAGGCGGATTATATCCTGCTCGGCGTTTATGACGAGGACCTGATGGAGCCCATGGCGCGCGTGCTGATGAATTTGGGCATCAAAGGCGCCATGCTTGTCCACGGGAACGACGGGCTGGACGAGATCACCATTTCCAACACCACCCGCGTCTGTGAGATTCGCGATGGCAAGCTCATCAAATACGATTTGGACCCGCGTGACTATGGGATGGAATTGGCGGAGCTGTCCTCTGTGGTCGGCGGCACCGCACAGGAAAATGCGCAGATCACCATGGATATCCTCCAGGGAAAGCCCGGCCCTTGCCGGGACATTGTCCTCCTGAACGCGGGCTGTGCGCTGTATACTATCCAAAAAGCGGCGTCCATCGAAGAGGGGATCGCCCTGGCCAAGGATTCCATCGATTCTGGGAAAGCATTGAAAAAGCTGAACGAATTCAAAGCCTTCACACATTCCATCCAATAAGGAGAACATTCCATGATTTTAGACGATATTGTTTGTAAGCGAAAAGAACAGCTTGCGCGGGAAATGGCCGCCGTGCCGCTCGAAGCCGTTCAGAAGGCGGCGCAGAACCGGCGGGAACCGACGCGGGATTTTGCCAAGGCTTTGCAAGGGGACCGGCTCGCCGTGATCGCTGAGGTAAAGAAGGCCTCCCCCTCCAAAGGGCTAATCCGCGCTGATTTTCATCCGGTGGAGATCGCCAAGGCTTATGAGCAGAACGGCGCAAACGCGCTCTCGGTTTTGACGGAAGAACACTATTTCCAGGGAAAAAGCGATTATCTGCGCGCCATCCGTGCGGCGGTCTCACTCCCCATTCTGCGCAAGGATTTTATCATCGACCCCTACCAAATCTATGAGGCGCGCGCCATGGGCGCGGACGCCATTCTATTGATCGCCGCCCTATTGGATACCAAAACCCTCCGGGCGTTTGCGGAAATTGCACACGGCCTGGGCCTCGCCTGCCTGACAGAGGTGCACAACGAGGAAGAACTCGCCTCCGCCCTGGCCGCTGGCAGCGACCTGCTTGGCATCAACAACCGTAATTTGAAAACCTTTGTGGTCAGCCTAACCGTCACCGGACGGCTGGCCCCTCTGGTACCGGAAGGGCATGTACTCGTCTCGGAAAGCGGCATCCGGGATAACGGCGACATGAAAGCCGTCCGAGAGCATGGCGCGGACGCCGTATTGATCGGGGAGACGCTGATGCGAAGCGGCGACATCGGGCGCTCCCTGCAAGAATTGAGGCGGGACGTATGAAGCTCAAGCTCTGCGGCATCCGGCGTGCCGAGGATATTTCCTATGTGAACGCCTTCCCGCCGGACTACATCGGGTTTGTCTTTGCCAAAAGCAAACGGCAGGTATCGGCGGAGCAGGCGGCCGCGCTCTCCAAGGGACTGCGCGCGGGGATTCAAACCGTCGGTGTATTTGTCAATGAACCAATTGAGCACTTGCTACAAATCGCAGAACGTGCTAGACTGGATGTGTTGCAGCTTCACGGGGATGAGGACGCCGCTTACATCGAAACCCTCCGGCAGCGTACAAAAAGGCCCATTTGGAAGGCGGTGCGCGTCACGGATGCAGAAAGCATCCGCCGGTCGGAACAGCTCCCCGTAGACCTTCTCCTCTTGGACAGCTTTTCCCCCACCGCCTATGGAGGAAGCGGCAAGGTGGCCAATTGGCCTGCGATCCGGGAGGCAAACCCGCAGAAGCCCTTTTTCCTCGCGGGCGGGTTGACGGCGGAAAACCTTTTCGAAGCAGTGGAAGCTGTCCATCCCGCCGGGGTGGACCTTTCGGGAGGCATCGAAACCGGTGGCTGCAAGGACAGGGAAAAAATTCGCGCAGTGGTTACACAATTTCAGGCGTTGCAGGACGCCCAGGGGATCAAGCAGGAAGGAAGGACAACATGAGTAAAATCGGAAGATACGGCGAATACGGCGGCCAATATGTGCCGGAAACCGTGATGAACGCGGTACACGAGCTGGAAGCCGCCTACGCAACATATAAAGACGACCCAGATTTTCAAAAGGAGCTCTCCTGGTACTATCAGAACTATGCCGGAAGGCCCTCCATGCTCTACTATGCGGAGAAAATGACAAAGGATCTCGGCGGCGCAAAGATCTATATCAAGCGCGAGGACCTCAACCATACGGGCTCCCATAAGATCAACAATGTCCTGGGCCAGATTTTGCTGGCGAAACGCATGGGCAAAAAGCGCATCATTGCGGAGACTGGAGCGGGCCAGCATGGCGTGGCGACAGCGACCGCCGCCGCGCTGTTCGGGATGGAATGTGAAGTCTATATGGGTGCAACGGATGTGGAACGCCAATCGCTCAACGTCTACCGCATGGAGCTGTTGGGCGCAAAGGTGATACCGGTCCACAGCGGCACCGCTACGCTGAAGGACGCCATCAACGAGGCCATGCGTGACTGGACCACCAACGTGGAAACCACCCATTATCTGATCGGTTCCGTAATGGGCCCTCACCCCTATCCACAGATGGTGCGCGACTTTCAGAAGATCATTGGGCAGGAGGCCAAGCGCCAATTGATGGAAATCGAGGGCAGGTTACCCGACGCCGTCTGTGCCTGTGTGGGCGGCGGCTCCAACGCCATGGGGATGTTCTACGACTTCATCCCCGACGAATCGGTCCGACTGCTCGGCGCAGAAGCAGCGGGTGAAGGTGTGGACACCGACCGGACGGCGGCGACGATTTCCAGGGGCCGCGCGGGGATCTTCCATGGTATGAAGTCCATCTTCCTGCAAAATGAAGAGGGACAGATTGCGCCGGTCTACTCGCTCTCCGCGGGGCTGGACTATCCGGGAATTGGCCCGGAGCACGCGCAGCTCGCCAAGACCGGCCGCGGCGAATACTTTGCCATCACGGACGAAGAGGCGGTATGTGCCTTTGAATATCTCTCCCGTATGGAGGGGATTATCCCGGCGATCGAATCCGCACATGCTGTTGCGCTGGCTTGCAAGATCGCTCCGACCATGCGCAAGGATCAAACCATGATCATCTGCCTGTCCGGACGCGGCGACAAGGACGTTTATCAGGTGGCAAGATACAGGGGGGTAAAGCTCAATGAACAGGATTGACGCGACATTTCAGAAATTGCAAGAGCAGGGCCGCAAGGCGCTGATTCCGTTTGTGACCGCGGGCGACGCCGGCCTGGACACCACAGAGCAGCTTGTTTTGCAGTTGGAGGCTTCCGGGGCGGATATCATCGAATTGGGCGTCCCTTTTTCCGATCCCATCGCGGAAGGGCCGGTCATCCAGGAAGCCAGCGTCCGCTCCCTGGAGAATGGGACGAAACTGGTTGATATTTTCGATTTGGTCAAACGCTTGCGGGAAAAGACGCAGGTTCCTCTTCTGTTGATGCTTTACATCAACAGCATTTTCGGCTTCGGTACGGAGCGTTTTTTCCAGCTATGCGCCGAGAGCGGCGTGGACGGTGTAATCGTCCCCGATCTGCCCTATGAAGAACAGGATGAAATCCAAGAGGCCGCGGACCGTGCGGGTGTGTATTCCATCAGCATGGTGGCCCCCACCTCTCAAGAGCGCATTGCGATGATCGCCAGCGCCGCCAAGGGATTCCTGTACTGTGTTTCCTCCACCGGCGTCACCGGTATGCGCAAGGAGTTTACCACGGATTTTGATGCATTTTTCCATACCATCCGCCAATCTGCACATATCCCCTGCGCTGTGGGATTTGGCCTCTCCGGGCCAGAACAGGCCAAAGCGATCAGCGCCTACTGCGACGGCGTGATCGTGGGCAGTGCCATTGTGAAAATAGTGGCTGAATCCGGCAAGGACTGCGTGGAACCGGTTGGACGCTTCACCGTTTCTCTGCGCAAAGCGCTGGATTCCTAAACTTTTGCAATTTTTTGCCCGTCATGGTATCATAAACTCCAAATGTTCTACATTGGAGGAATGAATACCATGGCGGGAATTTTATATAGTATCGGCGTTGGGCCCGGAGATCCGGAACTTCTCACACGCAAGGCGGAACGTCTCATTCGCAGTTGCCCGGTCCTTGCGGCCCCTGGCGGCCGGGACAGCACATCCTTTCGCATTGCCGTACAAGCAATCCCGGAGATCACGGAGAAGCCCTGTCTTTCCCTACGCCTTCCTATGACGCGCGACCCACAGGTGCTGAAGGAAAGCCATCGGCTTGCGGCGGAACAAGTAGCAGAAGTTCTGAAAAGCGGCCAGGACGTCGCCCTGCTCACTTTGGGCGACCCTTCGATCTATTCCACCTGCATATATGTCCAACAACAAATACAAAGCATGGGGTTTCCCTATCAAATGGTCGCCGGTGTGCCCTCCTTCTGTGCGGCCGCGGCAGCGCTGGGCGAAAGCCTGACCGAAGCGGACAAACCTCTGCGGATCTTGCCCGCCTCTTACCCTTGTGCGGAACCGGAGCTCGATGCCCCGGGCGTCAAGGTCCTGATGAAAAGCGGCAAACAGTTTGCCAACGTGAAGCGGCTTTTAACGGAAAAGGGCCTCTCTGAACACACCAGCGTTGTGCAAAACTGTGGGATGCCGGGGGAAGCGCTCTATCCTACGCTTTCCCAAGCGGGCGACACCGCCGGATACTTTTCCCTATTGATCGTAAAGGAGCTGTAAAACAGAAAGGGGGAAAAATGGTATGATCTCCATCGAAAAAGCAGAAGAATGGTTGGCAGAGCTGTTGGACGAGCTTCCGGAAGCCTTCTTTCAAGAACTCAACGGCGGCGTCTGCCTCCTCCCCGATGCAAAGCCGGACCCGGACTTTCCCGGAGAGGACCTCTACATTTTGGGCGAATACTGCCAGGACCCCTATTTAGGTAGAAGCATCGTCATCTATTACGGGTCCTTTGAACCCGTCTTCGGAGATTTATCTCCGCTGGAACTGCGCCGTGAGCTGCGCGATACCCTCCGGCACGAATTCCGCCATCATGTGGAAGCCTTGGCCGGTGAAAACGGCCTGGATTTGGAGGACGAGGCATGGCTGGCAGAGTATTTGGAGGAAAGCCGTCCCGTACGCGATCCAGAAAAAGCTGCCCAAAAGGCCTATGAAAAGGGATTGGCCGATGGGAAACGCTCCAAGTGGTGGAACCGGCGTAAAAAAGAATAGAGTCAACGCAAAAACACCGCATACGGAGCACGTATGCGGTGTTTTGCTTCGGTGATTTGGTCACAGAACTTTTTGGGCATCTCCCATATACTAAGAACAACAAAACACAAACTACACGAAAGGAGACATTCACATGTCTGTTTTACATCTTACAAAAGAAACCTTCGCCAATGAAGTGCTGCATACCTCCCTGCCGGTCTTAATTGATTTCTGGGCCCCGTGGTGCGGCCCGTGCCGCATGGTCTCCCCCATGATCGACCAACTTGCGCAGGAATTGAAGGGTACTGCCAAGGTCTGCAAAATCAATATAGACGAGGAACCCGAGCTGGCTTCCGCGTTCGGCGTCATGAGCATCCCCACGCTCCTGGTCATCCAGGACGGAAAAATCGTCGCCCAATCGGTCGGCCTCAAAGCCAAAGAGCAAATCAAGCAGATGATCCCCGTCTGATGGTCATTCCCTCGCCAGTGCATTCAACGCTTTGCGGTCCAACAGCCGGATTCCCTTGCGGGAGACCTCCACCAACCCTTCGTTCTGAAAATACTTCAACATGCGCGACACCACTTCCCGTGCGCTGCCCATATGGTGGGCGATCTGTTCATGCGTCAGCGTGACGGCGTCGTTCCCTTCCAGAGCGGCTTGTTCCAATAGGAAAATCGCCAACCGGCGGTCGAACTTCATAAAAACAATCTGCTCGACGACCCACATCACGTCTGAAAAGCGTGCGGAAATGGTCTCCTGCAAAAATGTCTGCACCGCCAGATTGCTCTTGCCAAGGGCATCGTAGGCGGAAGCTTGGATGAGATAGAGTTCCGTCTCTTCTTCAGTATCCACATAGATGTCAAAGGAAATATTTTTCAGGATGCACGATGCAGAGAGGAAACAGACATCTCCATCGAGCAAGCGATATAAAGTGATTTCTTTTCCTTCGTCAGACATCAGATACGCCCGCAGCTGCCCGCGTTTTACAGCAAGCACCCCTGTACACCCCTCCAAACCGCTGTGAATTCGGCTGCCTTTTGGATACACATAGCACCGCGTTTGCGATAAAAGTTTCTGCTGTTCCCGCAGAGTCAACCCTTTCCAAAATGGGAACGTCTCTTCCAAAAAGCGCAGATCAAGCGGTTCCATATGCACTCCCCTTTTCCTCGTAACATTGTATACCCAGTATAGCATAATCCAAAGAGGAAAGGGAAAGAAGTGTGCAAAAAATCTTCAGTAGGAAGAAATCCTACTGAAGATTTTTGTTTTACGGAACAATTTCAAATTCCTGTGCACCGAAGGCGCCCGGGGCAATCTCATAAGCGGCGAACACCACAACCGGATTTCCTTTTTCATTCAAATAGAATTTGGTATTTTCATCCACCGTGGTAAATCCTTCGATTCCGTCACTGCCATCCCAGTAAACCAGATTCTCGTCCTCTGCCATACGCTGCTGCATCTGCTCTCGGATGCTCGCATTCGCAATAGAGACATAATCCTCTCCCAGGATATCCTCCAAGGTCAGCGCCTTGTCGTCTTTTAAGTCGATGTTGTAGAAATATTGCACGTTATACGCATTGCACCAGTTCTCGTTTGCCGTAAGTTCCAGAGAAAGGCGCGTATCCGACTGGTATTTCACATCGTACTGAACATCAACCTTGATATCCTTCTGTGCAAATTCTTCCTCCGTGCCTCCTGTTGCAATGAACGCCTCTTTGTACTCCGCGATTTGCTGTTCCGCCTGCGCTTTGTAGTCATCCACAATCTTCTGGATTTCTGCATTTACATCGGCTACAACGCCGCTGTCTTCTTCTCCTTCAATCTGAGGGACTTCCATCTGAATGGTCTTATCCTCGTCCTCCTGAACGTAGCTTCTCCAGGTGACGACTTGGACAATGCCTCCCACCACCGGAACCTTGGCAACTGCTGCTGCAAAGGGTTCGCTGACATTCAATGCTGCAACGAAACAGATCACCAAACACGCTGCCGTAGCCGCTACTCGTTTTCCATACCGTTTGAATAGATGCATTTCGTTTTCTCCTTTTCTCAATTGTGTTTGTTGTATGGCTTGATGAACCGTCTCTGAAAGTTCGCTGGGAATTTCTGTCGCATCATAAATCTTTTTGGAATCACGGATACGATCTTCTTTGTTCATGCCAATCCCTCCTCGTAAGTCATCTTGATTTGTTTCAGCGCCGAATAGAGACGGTATTTCACTGTGCTAAGCTTCGCCCCCGTTACCTTGGCGATCTCTGCCAAGGAGAAATCCTCATAAAAACGCAGGACCACTACGGTTTTCATCTTTTCCGGGAGCTTTTGCACCTGTTCATAAATTTCCATCGCCTGGTGGTCTTCCTCCACCGGCGTATCTTGAATGCGCTGCAAATCCCCTGGCTCATAGGAATATTCCCGTTTTCCCTTCTGCAGCGCGGTTAAGCATTCATTGACCAAAACCCGGTAGAACCAGGTCTTCACATAGTCGGTGTTGCGAATCGAGGTATAATGCTCCAATGCCTTGACAATCGCATTCTGTACAATATCGAGGGCTGCATCCGCATTATGGACATAGGAAAAGGCAAGCCGGTAAAATTTATCCTGATTTTCCAGCAAATAGCTAACAATTTGTTCGCGCAACTCCTCCTTCATAATGCCCCTCCTTCCTGTTGCTTTTTCTACTCTTTAGATCGGCGAACACTGGCAAAAGTTAGTCCCTTACAATTTTTTCTATACTTTATCATTATTTCGTTTCGAGCAATCAGTCCTATGATCGAAAAATCCCCGGCAACGAAGGATTTCTCCTTCCCTGCCGGGGATTAGTGATTCTGTTCAAATCTCGCTGCGCCCTTCGATCGCGCGGGATAGGGTTACTTCATCCGCATATTCCAAATCGCCGCCCACCGGGATCCCATATGCGAGGCGTGTCACCTTTACCCCCAGCGGCTTGAGCAGCCGGGAAATATACATGGCGGTCGCTTCCCCCTCCACCGTGGGATTGGTGGCCATAATGACCTCCTGGACCCCACCCGCATGAACGCGCGCCAGTAGCTCCTTGATGCAGAGCTGATCTGGCCCCACCCCGCTGAGCGGGGAAATCACGCCGTGAAGGACGTGGTAAGTGGCATTGAATTCGTTGGTGCGCTCCAGTGCAATCACATCACGCGGGTCCTCCACCACACAAATGATGGACTTGTCCCTCGCTTCGTTGCGGCACACAGGGCACAATTCCTGATCGGTTAAGTTGCAGCAAATTTTGCAATAATGGATTTTTTCATGCGCATCCAAAATGGCGTTGGCAAATGCCTCTGCACCTTCTTTGGATAGGCCCAAAACATAGTAGGCCAGCCGCTGAGCGCTTTTATGCCCAATACCGGGCAATTTCTCAAATTGCTCAATCAGACGCGACAGCGGGGCAACATTATATGAGGGCATTCTTTACAGGAGGCCCGGCATGTTGAAGCCGCCGGAGATCTTTTCCATCTTCTCCGCCTTCTCTTCGGAAGCCGCGCGCAGCGCCTCGTTGACAGCTGCACGGACCAGATCCGCCAGCATCTCTACATCTTCGGGATCGACCACTTCAGGCTTAATCTCGATGGACTGTACTTCCAAGCTGCCGCTGACTGTAGCCTTCACAGCGTCGCCGCCGGAAGTCGCTGTATATAACTTCTGATCCAGCTCTGCGCTGGCCGCATCCATCTCCTCCTGAATTTTTTGGGCCTGACGAGCGAGCTGCTGGATATTTGCTGCTCCGCCTCCGCCGTATCCCTGGGGTAATCTTGCCTTCATAAATCAAAACTCCTTTTCAAAAGATTCTTTGCCCAAATGGGCGTTCTATTTTATCAAATTGATGAGAACACATCTTCATTTCCCGTTTGTCCGGCCGCAGTTACGTCCGTGTCACAGGGATTCCCGCCTCTTCCGCTTCTCCAGCCAATTTCAATAGAGGGTCAACTTCGGCCTCTTCCTGTTTCTTTGCACGATAAGGGCCTAGTTTATAGACGCGTCCGGTGACCTGCTGGATCGCCTCGCGCATCTTATCGCGCTGCGAAGACTTGCGGAGCAGCTCAAAGGCCATTTCCTTGGCGTCAATCAACACATAATCGCCGTTGACATATGCCGAAGAACCGGTGAACGCCGCTGATATCGCAACCGAATATTCTTTTAAGATACGCAAAATCTCCGGCCATTCAGCCAAGCGGGTTGCACCTTCTTCAAGAGGCTTCTGGGGGTTGGCCGCAACCGATGGCCTTATAGGGGGAGGTAAAACAGCTTCCTCTTTTTTTGGGGGAAGCTCGTCCGGCAATGGAACTACGCTTGGCTGCCCTTCCTGTTTTGGTTCCTCAGGGCTTTGCACAATAGGCTCCGTCTGCTTTGCCTTCGAAGCCGCTAGGCGGGGATTGCCCCGCTCCAATGCCTCGATCCGCCGGATCAAAGCGGCATTCGAATCATCCAATTCCGGCGAGCAAAGCTTGATCAGCGCCATTTCCAGCTCGACACGGCGGTCGCCGCCGCGATACATCTTGTCTAAAGCCCCTTGCAGCGTATCGAGACCGTGTAAGATCTCCGATAGAGGGGTGGAAAGCGCCTGCTTGGTCATCTGCTCAAATTCATCGTCCGATACAGCGAGAATACCCCGCGCGTCCTTCATCGTTTTAATCAACATCAACCCGCGGTAGTGGGAGGAAAGCTCCTCACAAAGGCGCGCCATGTCCTTGGACGCATTGTGCAGGCGGTCGATCGTCTCCAATGCGGAAGACGAATCCTGCTTGCGCACGGCTTCGGATAAGGCAAATAGATGGTCGCGCCCAACAAGCCCAACCGTCTCCTGAACAACGTCCAGCGTAACCTGTTTGCTCCGCCCAAGGCACTGATCTAAGAGGGAAAGCGCATCGCGAAGAGCGCCGTCCGCCAATCGAGCAAGCAGCAAGCCTGCCTGCTCCTCCAAAACAGCCCCTTCCTGCTCCGCTACATAGGCCAACCGCCCGGCGATTTCCTGCGGAGGGATCCGCCGGAAGTCGAACCGCTGGCATCGGGACAGGATTGTGGCGGGAAGCTTGTGGACCTCTGTGGTTGCAAGGATGAAAATCACATGCTCTGGCGGCTCTTCCAGCGTCTTCAACAGCGCATTAAACGCCCCTGTGGACAGCATGTGTACTTCGTCGATGATATAAACACGGTATTTGGCGGCAGCCGGGGTGAAATTCGCCTCTTCCCGCAACATACGGATGTTATCCACGCCGTTGTTGCTGGCAGCGTCAATCTCCACGATATCCATCACGGAACCATTTTCGATTCCGCGGCAGATTTCGCACGACCCACAAGGGTCGCCGCCGTGCAGCTCGAGACAGTTGACCGCCTTTGCCAGAATCTTCGCGCAGGTGGTCTTTCCTGTTCCGCGCGATCCTGTGAAGAGGTACGCGTGCGCAATCCGGCCAGCCATCAGCTCATTTTTGAGCGTTACGGTGACCTGTGGCTGCCCTACTACGTCCGCAAAGACCTGCGGCCGCCACTTTCGGTACAAGACCTTATACATATGCGCACCTCTCTCTAGATTTCCGCGAATAGAAGCCTATCAACCCGCTGTGCTCTTCTTAAACAAACACCTTCGTCACAAAAGAATACGCCAATCTAAGACGCACAACCGCCTCCTGTATCTTCCGGACAGCCCGTATACAAACGGAAAGCAAGGACAGCCGCCTCGCGACGGTATCGTGTACCGGGATATGCAGACGAACGGACCACCTGCATCGCACGGGCTCTTCCGCTTAATGCTGCTCGGTTCCCCGCCTGACATGGTTCACGGCGCTCCGTCGCACAGAGCCCGCCCGCCTGCATATCCTGTTACACGCAATTCCTGCCTTGCTTCTCCAAGGGTCATCCCTTGACCTGGATATTATATCGTATTTTGCGCAAAAACGCAAGGCCCAACTTGTCTTCTTTTACAAAAGTTCACCATTTTTTCAGATTGCAGAAACCGATTTTGGGAAAATTACATCGGCTGGCCGCATGTAGAGAATTGTTTGCTAACTTAATCAAAAGGAAATTGCCCAATCGATCGCATTCCCTCTAGTATTTTTATAATAACCATGCTAAAATGGGGCACAAAGGAGATGAATCGTCATGATTCCAACAGAAATACTTATTGCATTTGGAATTTCTTCTTTTTTTACAGTGCTATTCCCCCTTTTACTTCTGGTCCTCCTTGCGATCCGGCGGGCAATTTCGCTATGCCCTTTGCTCATCGGTGTACTCGCGTTTTTTGTTTCACAGATTCTACTGCGTATCCCGCTTTTAAGTATTCTCTCCACACAGGGCTGGTTCCTTACTTTTGCGCAACAACAGATGCTTTTGTATCTCATTTTACTCAGTGCTTCCGCCGGGCTGTTTGAAGAATCTGCCCGCCTGTTGGGCGCAAAATGTTTCTGCAAGGGGCGGCGCAGCTACCGCGACGCAGTCTCTTTTGGCCTGGGGCATGGGCTCTGCGAGGTGGTTTTGCTGGTGGGCCTTAGCTCCATCGGCAACCTCCTCTACTGTGTGATGATTAACAGCGGCTCTTTGGGAGCGGCCGCATCAGGCTCCGCTGAGATGCTCCAGCAGATCACAGCTGCATTGGCCTCCGTGTCCACCGCTAGCATCTATTTGGGAATTGTGGAGCGCATCTCTGCGGTGCTCTTCCATGTTTTTGCTTCTGTGCTGATTTTCTACGGTGTCAATCGCAGGCATTCGTTCCGCTACTGGCTGTTCGCCTTGCTCGCCCATACAGCGTTCAATGTGGCCGCTACATTCTTGGTACAATACAGTAACATATGGATTTGTGAAGGCGTGCTTCTCCTTTTGGGACTCCTATCGCTCGCTTATGTCTTGCACGTGCGCAAATCCTTCCCAAGGGAAAACGCTTATGCATTCTAAAATAGCGATTAAAAAGCAGCTTCACGGAAGTTTTCCACGAAGCTGCTTTGTTTATTATGAAAATAGTTTTAGGAGAAGCATACCAGTCTGGTAAAAGAGCGCGGAAACATACCACGCCACGGACAGCTGCCAAACCACGCATACAGCCGTCCATTTGAAGCTGCCCATCTCCCGATGAATCGCGGAAATGGCAGCTACACACGGCGTATAGAGCAGTACAAACAGCAGAAAGGAACCGGCCGAAAGCGGGGCAAATGCCTCGGCCAAGGCGCCTGCAAGCCCCATCTCCCCGCCGTACAGCACCCCCATTGTACTGACAATGCTCTCCTTTGCCACCAATCCGGTCACCAGGGACACGGCGGCACGCCAATCGGCAAACCCACACAGTCGGAATAGGGGAGCAATCCACCCACCCACTACCGCGAGGATGCTCTGTGAGCTATCCGTCACATATTGCAATTGAGGCGAGAATGAACGCAGAACCCAGACGAAAACGGTTGCACACAGCAGAACCGTCCCTGCCCTTTTGAAAAAGTCCTTGACGCGCTCCCAAACATGGATGCGCAAACTCTTCCAAGTGGGTAGCCGGTAAGGAGGCAATTCCATCACAAAGGGTGCCTCTTCTCCTTTTAAAACGGTCTTTTGGAAAAACCATGCCGACAGCGCTCCCAGCAGAATCCCCAGCAGATAAACGCCAAACATCACAACCGGTCCCCACCTGGAAAAAAAGGTGGCGATAAACAGCGAATAGACGGGCATTTTCGCACTGCACGATAGAAACGGAAGCGTTAAGAGCGTCAGGCGGCGATCCTTCTGGTTTTCCAGAATTCGGGTTCCCATTGCCGCTGGAACCGTGCATCCAAACCCCATCAACAGCGGTACAAAGGCTTTCCCGGATAAGCCGAGCTTTCGCATGGGCGCGTCCATTATAAAGGCGGCCCGCGCCATATAGCCGCTGTCTTCCAACAGGGAGAGAAGGAAAAACAGCAGGACAATCTGTGGAAAAAACGCCGATACCGCCCCCAGTCCGGCGAGGATGCCCTCTACGACCAAACTGCGCACCCATTCCGATGCCCCTGCCATTGTAAGCAGCCATTCCACATGCTTCGAAACCGCTACAAACCCGGCTGACAACCCTTCCGAGAAAAAGGCCCCTACGCTGCCAAAGGTAAGGTAGAAGACGAGGAAAATCAGCACTAGGAACAAGGGGATCGCAAAAAACCGATGCATGACAATCGCGTCAACCCGGTCACTCAAACGTTTTCCTGGATGCTTCTTAAAAAGAAGTCCCTGTTTCACGGCATATTCCGCCGCACCGTACCGCCGTTTCGCTAGTTGTTCTTCATAGTCAGGCATGTCCGGTGCTGGAATGGGATACAATGGCCTCGCACATGAGGAAGACATTTCCCCTCTATGTACCACCCCTGAAAGGAGCTCTTCCATCCCCTCCCCGGTTGCTGCCGAAATGGGAATTATCGGAACCCCCAATGCCTTTTCCAAAGCCGGCCGGTTGATACTTCCACCCTCCCTCCGCAATTCGTCCATCAGATTGAGGGCGACCACCACTGGAAGCCTTCGCTCCAAAAGCTGCATGGTGAGGTAGAGGTTCCGCTCCAGGTTCGTGGCGTCAACCACATCGATAACGACCTCCATCTCCCCTCTCTGCAAAAGGCGGTCCGCGATCATTTCCTCGGGGGAATTGGGCGTTAAGGAATATACCCCTGGCAAATCCGTTATTTCGAGTTGTACCCCATGAACCCGTCGTCCTCCTGTCTTTTTCTCAACGGTCACGCCAGGCCAGTTCCCCACATATTGGTGATCCCCCGTCAGCCGATTAAACAACGTCGTCTTTCCACAATTTGGATTTCCTGCCAATACAACGCGGAGTTTCTTTTCTCCTTCCTGCATGTGTCCTTCCTCCCCGGTTAAGTTCCAAAAAACAACCGCACTGCAAGCCCAGCGACGAAAAATGCAGTTAGATCTGCGATTAACGCCGCAGGAATAGTATGCCGCGTTTTTTTGATCTGTACCGCCCCATAGTAAACGGCGATGCAATAAAAGGTCGTCTCGGTCGAACCAGCCATTACGGAGGCGACGCGGCCCGCAAAGCTGTCCGGCCCGTCCTTTGCAAAGATCTGTGTCAACAGCGCAGTCGCCCCGCTTCCTGAAACCGGTTTAATGAGTGCAAGCGGCAGTACATCTGCTGGAATCCCCAAAAATGTTGCCACGGGAGCAAGGAACGAAGCCAGTAGCTCCAAAGCGCCGGATGCGTTCAGCATCGTGACAGCCATAATCAGCCCCACCAATGTGGGAAGGATGGAAAAGCACGACTGCAATCCCTCTTTTGCCCCTTCTACAAAGGTGTCAAACACCGGCACCCGCCGGACCACACCAAATGCCACCATCAACAGCACGGCGACCGGAACCACATATATTCCCAGTTTATCCAATGGAGCAGCCCTCCAATAATTTCGCCGCCAAAAGGCCGGCAACCAGTGCGATGGCGGAAACCATCCACACGGCGGGCAAAATGTCGAACGGCGCTGCGGACCCATACTGCGCCCGGAGCGTCCCCATAAACGTTGGAATCAATTGAAGCGATGCCGTATTCAGCACGACGAACATCACCATGGAATTATCCGCCACATGCGAACCGCGATTCTGCGCGGCCATCTCTTTCATAGCGGCGAGCCCCATCGGGGTCGCTGCATTCCCCAATCCCAAAAGATTCGCTGTAATGTTCATACAGATGGCCTTTGCCGCAGGGCTTTCCGGCGGATAGGCGGGAAATAAACGGCGCAAAACCGGCGCCAGAAGGCGCGAAAGGATCGCGGTGAGCCCTCCGGCGTCTGCAATTTTCATCAGCCCTGTCCAGGCGCACATCATCCCCATCATCCCGAAAATTAATTGCACCGCATTCCCGGCCCCCGCCAATACAGCCTCCGAAAGCTGCTGCATGCGGCCGGTCGCCAAAGCACAAAAAACACTCACTGCGATCATCGCCGCCCATACCTTGTTCAGCATTCGGGTTCCTCCATCCTGTTGTGTTCTATTCCAATCTGTATTCATTTTCAATAACGGATAGTATATTTTCTCGCTTGAATAGATTGACAAAAATGGTAAAAAATGTTACCATCTTTACAGGAAGTGACAAAACTTCCAAAATCATCCATAAAGGAGGACATTCTATTTTGAAATCGACAGGAATTGTCCGTAAAGTTGACGAGCTTGGACGAATTGTTCTGCCAAAGGAATTGCGCAGTACTTTAAATATTCAAGAAAAGGACCCTCTGGAAATTTTTGTTGAGGACTCTGACATCATTTTGCGGAAATATCAACCGGCATGTATCTTTTGCAACAGCCTCGTCAATATTACAACCTACCGCGGACACAACATCTGTCAAAACTGTCTGAAAAAGCTCGCGAGCCTTTCTCAGGATTGATACTGCCCGAGTTCCTAATTGGGTAGGTTCATAGACTATAACAGCGCGAAATCCTAATTGGGAATATCGCGCTGTTTTTTTATCGTTTTCGATCACAAAAAGAACCCCCGCAGCTTACAGGGAGTGACTCTGTAAACTGCGGGGTTCTCCTCAGGTGGAGAAAAACATCGTATGTTTTCCTTAGAGATTAGGAAAATGAAGAGAAAATGAAACTTGTTGTCTGTTTATCGGGTTCGGAAAAAAGCATTCCCGCTTCTTTCCAATCGACCAATGGCTTACGCAACCGTTACCACACAATGGCACTGCGGTGCTTCACCCGGCATCTGGGTGTAAATGCCAGCGCTCTGTCCAGGTGCGCCGATCGCCCAAATGCGGAAGTAATAGTCATTGCCGATCTTCGCTACAAACTGAGTCTTAAACACATCCCCATTGCCAACTGTAAAGCTTGGCATCACCGTGCTACCGTTGGTTACTGTCATCTTGAAGCAATAAGCGCTGCCGCGTTTCAAAGCAAAGGGAAGGGTTGTATCAGAGATCACCGAACGGACAGCGGAGGAAGTCCCCACACTCTGCCCCGCAGTGATCGCCACCGCTGTAGCGGTTGTAAACGCCGTTTTGTTGCTGCTTGAGGAGCTGGAGCTGCCAGAAGAGCTGTTATGCGTAGTCGTCTCCTTTTTCTCCAAGCTATTATATGCATCCTGCAAGGCATCGCTCATTGCGTCAACCTTGTCCTGATCGTCTTCGCTCAGGGCCGCGTCATTTGCCATAGCCTTCGCCGTGTTGAGCACTTGCTGGAATGCTGCTACACTCTTTGCTGTAAACCCACTCAAGTCGACCGTCTCCATAGAGGCAATCAGTGCACGCAGAGCATCTTTATCGGCGATCTTACGCATGGCCGCCAAAGCTTCCGTCAAGGTAATCGCTGCGTTATCCACGTCTTCCTGCGTAGCGTCCCGATCTTCTACGATCACATTTGCAGCTTCCAGCGCCTGAGCCATCTCAGCCTTTCCAGCTTCGATATATTCGTCCAGATTCAGGCCCTTTGCCTTTGCAATGACCGCTTCCAGTTCGGAGGTATCCGCTCTGCGGACCAGGCCAAGAAGTGCCTGCTCCAGTGCATCTGCAGCCGCGTTGATCTCGTCTTCCATCGCATTTTCGTCAGCCAAAACATCCTGGGCGTCTACGAAAGCGATGTTGAATTCCTCGTTATAAGCCGAGGTGAATTCATTGAGGTCGATCTGCTCTGCAATTGCTACCAATTCTTCCAGATAGGTCTTGTCTCCCTTGACGAAGTCGATGCAGTGCAGCGCATCCAACAGTCCGCTCCACGCCTGGTCAATCTCCGTCTGCGTTGCGGTCGGGTTATCAATAATCTCCTGGGCTGCTGCAATTGCATTTTCCATTGCTTCGAGTACAGCAGGGAGCATTGCATCCTTATCCGCCTCATCCAGTGCTTTCTGCGCCGTCTCCAGGGTCATACGAAGAACACGCTTATCAACAACTGTAAAGGCAAAGGTTGTATGCATCTGTTCGCTGGGATTGAGTTCATATGTAAACACAGCGCTATCGTCAAAATCAACGCTTTCGCCATTGACCAAGACGCCGGCAATTTCTTTTCCTTCGACTGCCGGTACAAATTCCAGCGTCACAACTCCATCCTCTGCATCCGCCGTATACAGGCCGATCAGGTTTGCGAGTTTCTGCTCCTCTCCATCCACAGAGAGCTTCACATTTTTGCTGTATGCCACGCTGTACTGGCCAGGCTTTACATCGCCGGAGAGTACCACGGTGCTATACGGGGCAATCGTCAACATGCCATCTTCCAACTTCGAAACGGTATCCACGCTGAATTTCTTCAGGATCTTGCTGAAGGAACCAAATTCTGCATCCGGTTTTACTTCCACGGTGATTTCGTTTCCAGTCAGGTTCGTTGCTACCAGGACGCTGTCGTCCTGCGTCATACGGATGTAGGAAGCTACACCGTTGTTGCCGGTGTCATATTCCGCCACATCGCCGTCTTTCAGCGCGCGGATCTCATTGCGCCAGCTCAACAGCTCTTTGTAGTGGTTCAGCATGGAATCCGGATCGTCAACCTGTGCTTCTACAGAGGTTTCGCCGCCCAAGCTGTACTTATTTTTACCATTCAGCCAGTCGGTCAGGCCCTCGCCCTCGTTGCTCTCATACCACGGCATGGGCTCGCGGATGTTCTGGTCCGGCTTCATGCCCTGCAAGCCAACTTCTTCACCGTAATAGATGAAGGTGTTGCCCGGCAACGTCAGATAGAGGGAAGCCGCCGTCTTCGCATGGTCCTCGTTGCCTTCCATCACGCTCATGGTACGGTTCTGGTCGTGGTTGGTCAGGAACGTGCAATCCTCAAATGTCCCGTTGGAGGCAAAGCCGAATTTATCGAATACTTCGCACAGCTCAGAGACAAAGTTGCCGTTGTGTTCGGTCTGCGCTACTTCCAGCAGCTCGCTGGCAAGGCTGAAATCAAAGGTATTCTGCAGGGCGCCTTCCTGGACGAACGGCACCATACGGTCCGTATTCTCTTCCCAGACTTCGCCTACCAGGAACACGTCCGGATTGACCTCTTCCATTCCTGCGCGGAATTCCTTCCACCAGGCCGCGTTCTTGTCCGCGATCTCTGGGGTGTACATCGTATCGAGGTAGTCGCCATAGATGTGGCGGGCTGCGTCAAGACGGAAGCCATCCACGCCCTTTTCCAGCCAGAACTGGCCGGCATTGATCATTTCCTCATGTACCGCCGGGTTGTCATAGTTCAGGTCCGGCATTCCGCCGCCGAACAAGCCCAGATAGCGGTAACCCGGGGTTGCTCTCCACTGCTGCCATACGCGCTTATTTCCGGAATGTGCGTCGTCCGTCGCGTTGTTGTCTTTATCTTCGTCGTAATCCGTGCTCTTCTCAATCTTAAAGTAATCGCGGTACGGACTCGTCTCCGGATTGGTAATTGCATCCCGGAACCACGGGTTGCCGCTGCCGCAGTGGTTCACCACCAGGTCCATAATGACTTTGATCCCATGCGCATGCGCTTCATCCAGCATATTCTCAAAGTCTTCCATCGTGCCATAGTCCTGCTCCACGCTGTAGTAGTCTACCGTATCGTAACCGTGGTAGCTGCCAGACTCGGTAATTGGCATCAGCCAAATTCCCGTGATACCCAGATCCTGCAAATAATCCATCTTGCTGGCCAGGCCGTTAAAGTCACCGATGCCATCCCCGTCGGAATCGCAGAATGCGCGGACAAAGATCTCATAGAAGTTGTCTGAGGGCTGCTCGTCGATGATACCAGTGGGGATTTCCTCCCAGTAGGCATACACGGTGAGGCTCTCCGTCACCGGGGTATCGATGTAGAACAGGCTGCCCTCTCCATTCGGCTCCGTATACCAGCCCTTAAACGCATAGCCAGGCTTAGACGGATTCTCCGGCAGGAGCACGGTGCTTCCCGCGGTGGTCTCGACTGGGGCCAACTCGGCCCCCCCTTGTGAATCAAATGTTACTGTGACAGTATCTCCAGCCGAGGCTGAAACGGCCGTTCCTATACTGCCAACCTGTTCCTGCGCAGCGAGTCCAACGCTACAGGTAGAAGTTGCCATTAGTAACGCAAGCATTAGGGCGGTAATTTTTCTGCCCATTTTTGACATGTTTAACCCTCCTTGTCTCAATCGTCCCTTTTGCAAGTCCATATTCTTGTCACTCCTTTCTTCTTTTTTCTAAAGATATAGTTGGACTTGCCCTTTGAATTCGTCATCATCTTCGTTCAACGAATTCATTTGTTTTTCGGTGATTTTATTGTAAAACGGGAAGGTTCGCCAGTAAATATAAAAAAAGTACGATACACATTGAATTTTCATGCATTTTATATACCGTCCTTTTTTATGCTTCGAATTCATGCTATGATAAGAATCAGAAAGCAGGCAAACGGCCAAAACCATTCGCCTGCTGTCAGGTCGATTATCTTGTGTATGAAGCCGGTTGACCTCTCCTGTCACGAGGTCTCCTCCTGCATCCAACCACTCTTCTACAAATATATCAAAATCTTCCAGAGGGGCTTCGCCCGTAACAATGCGAAGCATCATTTCTTGCTCCATTTCTTCAAGGGCTGGCCAATATTTCCGCATAATATCCGTCTCTCGCACAAATACAGGCGTCACCCTCTTGATAGGTGTCTCCATATAGAGTTGATAGGCCTCGATATAAGATTTATATTGCTGCCAATCCCACGGAGAAGGCGTTTCTCCTTCTTCCAAGGCCTGCAAATATGCGGTTATTTTCTGAAAGTTTGACTTGTGGGTTGCATTCAATTCATCCACCTGTATTTCTCCCCGGAGCGCTTGATCCAAGGTGGCACCAGAGCGGGCAAACGAATCATCATATCCAATATGCATATTGAGCAGCATTCCATCCCGGTTTAACTGGTTTTTAAATTCTGGTTCCACGTCCTGCACGTAATCGAACTGCACGCTTGCCATCTTGATGGCAACTTCTGGATGCGAATAGCCCTTGCGGACAACAATGTAGCTGCTATTGGGGTTGCCCTCGAACATCGTTATATATCCATTTTCATCTTTTGGCACGATATACGGCGTCCAATCGGCTTCTGGATTTTTCAATAAACATTCCGGAAGGACTTCACTGCTCCAATAGTTTCCAAAGAAGGCCCCACTGATGCCTTCGGCCAATAATTCTTGGCAATCCTCTTCCGTCCGCAAAAGGAATTGCTGGTCGAGAAGCCCTTCTTGATACAATTTAGCGACTTCCGCCAACGCATTCTTCATCTCCGGCTGAATGGAACCATAGGCAACCGAGCCGTCCTCCTGCTCCATCCACTGTTTCGGAAACGCCCCATAAAGGGTAAACACACTGTTGAGCATATATAATCCGCCGGAATCCCCCGCAATTTCCGGGCTGCACACAAGGCCAATGGTCTTGCCTGGACCATTCCCTCCCGGGTCCTCTTGTATAAAGCGGCGGAGAATCTGTTCAATGTCCTCCATCGTCTCCGGGGCTGGAAGGTTCAGCTTTTCCATCCAATCCTTGCGCAACCACAATACCCCCGGCCCATGCGACATTTCGGTCGTGGGCAAGGCCATTAACCGCTCATCAAATGTCGCCGCATCCAGGCATGCGCCGCCATAGGAGTCATAGATTTCTTTGATGTGGTCACTGGCGCAATTCTCATAGGCCTCTGTTAAATCTGCGATCTGCCCAGATTCATACAACCGCAGAAGCTGTTGCCCATTGACCGTCATAATATCTGGAATATCCCCGCTGACAATGGCCATTGAAACTTTCTGCTGGAAATCCTCTTCACTTTGGACATCAAAGGCGTTGGTAAATTCAATATTTAGGAAGTCTGCTAAAAAGCGTTGATACGTCCAGACGTCATCCTGTAACGCCTGTTCCAATGTATACCCGTTGCTCTTTCTCCCTACGGTACAGGCTACCGGCTCCGGATATTTGCCAAACGGGGTATGCGCGGCAGTCTCCCAGGAAAGGCCTTCTTCCTCCTGCTCTTGATACAGCGAAGCTTCTGCAACTTTTTCTGTCTCTTTCGTTGTCCGGTCACATCCTTGTAGAATCCCCACCATTAGGATTAGGAACCAGGCGCATATTTGGTGTATCTTTTTGGTCTGTTTCACTCCGGACACCTCTTTCTTGGGTTTCAATGTTTTTATTATATAAAGAGTCCCTTGCCTTCAAAATTTTCTCATGGAATTTAATAAAAAACTTTCAAGATTCCTTTGGATTTAATGGGATAAAATTAAAATAGATGGATTATTTTAATAAGAGAGGAGTTCCTTCTATGATACATATGTTGGTTGTGGATGATGAAGCGGAGGAACGGGAAGGGATTCTCTTTCTGCTTCACAAATATGGCTTCAATATGGAAACCGGCCAAGCCCCCAATGGGAAAGCGGCACTCGACTACCTAAAGAACCGCGCCGTCGACATCCTGTTTACAGACGTGCGGATGCCCTTTATGGATGGGCTCACTCTCGCTAAAGAAGCGCTGTTGCTACAACCCAACATCCGGGTGATCCTATTTAGTGGGTTTAGCGAATTCGAATATGCCAAGACCGCTATTTCGCTGGGGGTCCGGGAATACATCCTTAAGCCAGTAAACGTCGAGGAATTCTGCACAGTTATGCAACGGGTTTCCGCAGAAATCCTTTCCCGCCGGTCGGAAGAAGAACGGAACAGCCGCCGGATTGCTTACGCGCGGGAACATCTTCTCTATTCCTTAGTCAACGGTACTCCCTTGGAAACATTGACTGCGGAAGCCGGGGCCCTGTTCGATCTAGGCTTTTTGAATCAATATACCAACATGGTCTTGCTAGAGTTCAACCGGAATTTTTTCGATCACGCTGGGCAAGAATTCTCTGAGGAACTTTCGCAACTGCTTCCCCTTCCCTTTGACTATCTCAACTTAAACCCCTGTGAAAGCCTGTTGTTCTTTTCCAATGCTGCCAATCGGACCGATTGGGCTTCTTTGTCCGCTGACATCCGGCGGTTTATCCAACAGCGCTATCGTGTGGATGGTTATCTGGCCTTCAGCGAAGATTTTTCAGGAGCTTCTGAGATCCCGACGGCCTTTGAATCCCTGGAACAGGCGTTGGAAAACCGCTTTTTTCTCCCAGACACCTATGTGTTCTCTGCTTGTGCCTCCTCTCAAAAATTAAACAGCGGTTATCAAGATGTCTCTTCCCTGTTTACTTCTTTGGAAGCGGCCCTGCAAGAGCACAATTTGGATGCCGTTCATAGAAACATACAACTGCTTTGCGACGCATATGCTGGTCAAACCAATCTTTCTCACTTATATGTAAAATTTGTGTTTTCCAATTTGCTACGGGATGTTTCTATCCATTGGGCCCATTTCTCCGAAGAAGAACTGTTTCGGAAAGTAGAATCCATCTACCAAAGCAACAGTTACCAAGAAATAGCCAATATTCTAGAACAGAATTTAGAACATCCTAACATGGAATCCCATGCCCCATCCAACTACGTTGAAACCGTCAAGCGATATATCAGCAAACATTATGACCAAGAGCTCAATCTGGAAAACCTCTCAGAAATCGTCTATTTGTCTCCCCGTTATCTGAGCTCCATTTTTAAAAAAGAGACGGGATATGGGCTTAATAAATATATAAAGGCATTCCGCATGGAAAAAGCAAAAGAGCTTTTGGAAACCACCCACATGAAAGTTGTAACTATCTGCAATGCCGTTGGATATTCCAATGTATCCTATTTCATCCAGAGCTTCCGTGAATATTTTGGAAGCAGCCCTGAAAAATTCCGGCAAAAGGAAGATTGATATGAAGTCTCCTATCCACTTATTGAAGGACCTCACGTTCCGAAAAAAAATCATGCTGTGCTTTTTGCTGGTTAGTATTATCCCCGTGGCAATCCTCGGGCTATTTTGCTATCAACAAACAAAGGCTTTGTTGGTTTCACAAGAAGAGGCTAACCTGCAATCCTCCTTGCAGCAGGCTGCCGACTCCCTGGACAACCAGATCCAGATCTATAACAACCTCTCGGACTATTTGGCCTTTGACTCTGATCTAAACGAATCAGCCAATCGTATCTATACCAATTACATGGAACTCTATGATGCCTATAGCAAAACAATCAGCCCTCTATTTTTATCTATGAAAAACCTTCATGACGATGTGGAGCGAATCACCTTATATTCTGGCACCAATATGGAAAAACACGGCAATATGGTGATCCCCCTACAAGATGCCGAAGGGGAGATCTGGTATGAACCCAGTATCCAATCTTCTAAAATCAATTGGTTTGTGCCGGCGGAGGACATTGTCTGCGCTGTCCGGCGTATGCCTGAACCAGACAGCGGCGGAACTGCAAAAAATCTTTTGTATATCGAAATCGACTCTCAAAAACTCTTTTCCTCCTTTTTGGAGCTATCCAAAAATTCCTGTGGAATCTATCTGGTCGATTCCAATGGAAGCGCTGTATATTCTGAAATCTTTGCCGGCCTCGATGTGAGTGAAGTTCCACCGTTGGAGACTCTTTTAGATTCCGATTCTTCTTCCATTACCTGGAACTCTTCTGATTACACCGTAATTCAAGCAAACATTCCTTCCTGTGGCTGGGATGTTTACCTGTATAAGCCAATCCATCTTATTACAGATGCAGCCACCCCCATCGTTTTGACCGTTGCTTTCATTATTATGCTTTGCTTAATCCTGGTGGTCTTGATCGGATGGCTGCTTTCCCATGCGGTGGTCAGCCGGATTGAAAAACTTCAAAAGACCATGCAGCAAGTTGAGGGAGGCGACATGGGGGTAACGATCACCAGCGAATCCCACGACGAAGTTGGGGATCTAATTCGGAGCTTTCAGAAGATGCTGGATAAGATCAACGCCCTGATCAATGAGGTCTATACGGGGAAGCTTGCACAAAAAGAAGCGGAAATGCGTGCTCTTCAAGCGCAGATCAATCCCCATTTTTTATACAATAGCCTGTCCCTCATCAATTGGAGGGCCATCCGTGCAGACGCCCCTGATATCAGCGAAATGGCGCAGCTCCTGTCTACATTCTACCGAACCACGTTGAATAAGGGAAAACAGCTTACATCTGTAGCAGACGAGCTGAAAAATACGCGCTCCTATATCGATATCCAGCGGATCATGCATAGCGGCCAATTCGAAGCAATCTATCAAATCGAAGAAGGGCTTGGCGAATATCTGATGCTGAATCTTCTCCTACAACCTTTGGTGGAAAACGCCATTGTCCATGGCTTGGACCAGCGTCCGGACGGCGGGGGAATCCTCCGGATCACTGCCGCACATAAAAAGGACACCATTGTCTTCATGGTAGAAGACAATGGTGTCGGAATCGATCCACAGGCCCTTCCGAACCTGTTGACACAGGATTCCGGCGGGTATGGGATCAAAAATGTCCATGAGCGTATTCAACTCTATTACGGCAAAGAGTTTGGCCTTACTCTGGAGAGCAAATTATCGGTTGGAACACGCGCCACCCTGACAATCCCTGCGCGCAGAAAAAATTTTGAATCTCAACTCAACCAGTAGCAGGTCTTTTCAGAGAAGGTCATCCCAATCTTTTGTTGCAAATGCATAGAGGCGAGATTGCCCACAATGACCTGCCCGTAAGGGGTCCATCCCTTCTCCTTGATCCGATAAATGGCGTACGATTCCAGTACGAAGGCTAACCCTCTCCGCTGGTACTCCGGCAAAATCTCCAACATGCCGAGCGATCCCTCTGCGTGCATGCCGATAAACCCCGCCGGCTTTCCTTCCACAAAGATGCCATACATTTCTCCGGAATGCAGGCGTTGGAGCAGGTAGTCCTCGTCCGTCACCATCTTATAGTGCTGATGCACAAACGGAAGGGCCGATTCATCCAAAGAATGAATGTCCCACCCTGCTTCGCGGTTGGGATGCGGCGCTTCCGATTTTAAATAAGCGGCTTGGTAACACCGTTCCCCGAAGGAAAGGTTCAAAGCCGTCGATAGGAACTCTCGATAAAAATCCTGATGGCAAACCAACAGATCTGTCCCCTGTAGAAGCGGCAGACATTCCCGAAGGGCGCCTTCTGTTTCCACACTCAATTGACACGTCCCGGACGGTTGATCGCGCAAGAGAACCCCCGTCTCTGACACATAAAGGCACTCTGCATTCCCACGCCGGATGCATTCCAGCATATCGATGTGAAGGAGCGGGTCCTTTTCCAAAAAACGGACGGCCTGTTCCAATTGTTTCATCTGTATCGTTCCCCCCACTTTAATCCTGAAATGACATAACCCAACAAAAAAGCCCCTGGGATTTCCCAGGGGCCAATTTTATCCAGAAAGAAACCCTTACGCGTTGCGCAGAGCCAGTTCTTCCTTGAGCTTCTCTGTGAAGAGCGGCAGAATCTTGGTCACGTCGCCAACAATGCCGTAATCCGCTACTTCGAAGATCGGCGCGTTCTCATCCTTATTGATCGCAATGATCACGTCGGAATCCTCCATGCCGGCCAAGTGCTGGATAGCGCCGGAGATGCCGCAGGCAATGTAGAGGTTCGGGCGAACGGTCTTACCGGTCTGGCCAACCTGTACATCTTTCTCAGCCCAGCCTGCATCGACACACGCTCTGGACGCGCTCACCTCGCCGCCGAGGACGTCCGCCAGATCACGCAGGAGCTTGAAGTTCTCCGGGCAGCCCATGCCACGGCCGCCGGAAACCAGAATCTTGGCATCCTGGATGTCGATCTTGTCGCTGACCTTCTTTACAACGTCAAGCACTTCTACATACTTGTTGTTCTTCTCAAATCCAGGATCGTACTTCTCAACCGGAGCTTCTGCGCCGTCGATCGGCTTAATCTTCTGCATAACGCCAGGACGAACCGTCGCCATCTGCGGACGATGCTCCGGGCAGAGGATGGTCGCCATGATGTTGCCGCCGAATGCCGGACGGGTCATCTTCAGATTCTTCGTATCCGGATCGATCTCCAGCTTCGTGCAGTCGGCGGTCAGGCCGGTATGCACGCGAGCAGACACGCGCGGCGCCAGGTCGCGGCCGATTGCCGTTGCGCCATAGAGGACGACTGCGGGCTTGTACTTCTCAATCACGCTGTACATCGCGTGTGCATACGGCTCCGTGGTATACGGCTCCAAAGCCTCGTTGTCGACCAGGATGATCTTGTCCGCGCCATAGCGGGCAAGCTTCGGGCAGAGGTCCTCTACCTGATAACCGAGCAAAACTGCGGTCACTTCTGTTCCCAGATCCGCAGCGAGCTCCTTGCCTTTGCCGAGCAACTCATAAGAAACGCCAGTGATTTTATGATCCACCTGCTGGACGAATACAAATACGCCCTGATAATCCTGTAAATTCATTTTTTGCTCACCACTTTCAATATTCTCAGTTGTCATCACAAACTACAAATTAAATAATGAACTTTTCCTTGAGCTTCTCGATCATGTAGTTGGCGGACTCTTCCGGATCGAGCTGGACAACTGTGCCAGCTGCCTTCAAGCTCTTCGTGAACGTCTGGAACACTCTGGTGGGTGAGCCCTTCAGGCCGATATTTGCCTGGTCAACGGTAATATCCTTCAGGCCCCAAACCTTAACTTCTTTTTCTCTGTAAGCATCAAAGATGCCGCCGGGCGTCATATAGCGGGGCTTATTCAGCTCGGTCAATGCGGTGATCAGGCAGGGCATCTTTGCCTTGACGATATGATAACGATCCTCATACTGACGCTTTACAATCACAGAATCGCCCTCGACCTTGATCTCTTCCGCATAGCTGATGTTCGGAATGCCGAGATGCTCGGAAATCTGCGGGCCAACCTGCGCCGTATCACCGTCGATCGCCTGACGGCCGGTGATGATGAGGTCATAATCCAGGTTCTTAATAGCAGCAGCAATCGTCGTGGAGGTTGCCCACGTATCTGCGCCGCCAAACGCTCTGTCGGAAACCAAGATGGCTTCGTCTGCGCCCATTGCCAGCGCTTCGCGCAGCGCTGCGTCCGCCTGCGGCGGGCCCATGGAGAGGACCGTCACATGCGCGCCCATGGAGTCCTTCAAGCGGAGAGCCGCTTCGAGACCTGCTTTATCGTCCGGATTGATGATGCTCGGCACGCCTTCACGAATCAGGGTACCGGTCACCGGATCCAGCTTTACTTCATTGGTATTCGGAACTTGCTTAATGCAAACTACGATATTCAAAGATTTTCACTCCTTTTGGCCTTTATCGACTATTTAATTACATTCGAGGAGATAACCATGCGCTGTACTTCGCTGGTGCCTTCGTAAATTTCCGTGATCTTTGCATCGCGCATCATGCGCTCAACCGGGTACTCTCTCGTGTAACCATAGCCGCCAAAGAGCTGTACCGCCTTGGTGGTTACTTCCATCGCAACTTCAGCAGCGTACAACTTCGCCATTGCCGCCTCGACGGAGAAACGCTTCTTGGTATCCTTTGCAATTGCCGCACGGTACACCAGATAACGGGCAGCCTCTACCTTCGTCGCCATATCTGCGATCTGGAACTGCGTATTCTGGAACTTCGCGATCGGACGGCCAAACTGCTTTCTTTCCTTTACATAAGCGATGGTCTCCTCCAGCGCGCCCTCAGCAATGCCCAAAGCCTGTGCTGCGATGCCGATTCTGCCGCCGTCCAACGTCGCCATAGCGATGCTGAAGCCCTTGCCTTCCTGTCCCAAGAGGTTCTCCTTCGGAACGATGCAGTTCTCGAAGATCAGCTCTGTGGTGGAAGAACCGCGGATACCCATCTTCTTCTCCTTGGTGCCGATGCGGAAGCCCGGGAAGTCCTTCTCTACGATGAACGCGGAGATGCCCTTCGTACCCTTGCTCTTATCGGTCATCGCGAAGATGATGTAGACATCCGCCTCGCCGCCGTTCGTGATGAAAATCTTGCTGCCGTTGAGGACATAATGATCGCCCTCCAAAACAGCCTTGGTCTGCTGGCCAGAAGCATCCGTGCCTGCGCCGGGCTCGGTCAGGCCAAACGCACCCAGCATCTTTCCGGAAGCCAGCGGACGCAGATACTTTTCTTTCTGCTCCGGGGTACCGAACTTCTTAATCGGGTCCGTGCCCAGGGAAGTATGCGCGGAAACAATAACGCCCGTGGTCGCGCAGACCTTGGAGAGCTCTTCCACGCACAGCACATAGGTGAGCGTGTCACAGCCCTGGCCGCCGTACTCCTTCGGCTGCGGAATTCCCATGAAACCGAGCTTCTGCATCTTTTCAACGGTCTCTCTCGGGAAGTGCTCCGTCTCGTCGACTTCCTGTGCAAGAGGTTTTACTTCATTCTCCGCAAACTCTTTAAAGAGCGTGCGGGCCATTTCCTGTTCTTTGCTCAGTACGAAATCCATACCTGTTCCTCCAAATCAAAATTTACGCCAAATCGTTTCTTATTTGGTGTAATCGTAGAATCCCTTGCCAGTCTTCTGGCCGAGCTTGCCAGCGCGGACCATCTTTCTGAGCAGCGGATGCGGACGGTACTTCGGATCGCCCGTCTCAGCCTGCAGAACTTCCATGATCGCCAAGCAAACGTCCAGGCCGATCAGATCGCCCAAAGCGAGCGGGCCCATCGGATGGTTTGCACCGAGCTTCATCGCGGTGTCGATGCCCTCAACAGAAGCAACACCGTCTGCATAGATGCCAACTGCCTCGTTGATCATCGGGATCAGGATGCGGTTTACAACAAAGCCAGCTGCCTCGTTGACCTGAACCGGGGTCTTGCCGATGGACTCGGAAACCTCGATCACCTTCTGAACGGTCTCCGGGCTAGTGGTCTCGCCTGCGATCACTTCCACCAGCTTCATAACCGGAGCCGGATTGAAGAAGTGCATGCCGACAACTGCTCTGTCAAGGCCATTGGAGATTTCTGTAATGGAGAGGGAGGAAGTGTTGGTTGCAAAGATGCAATCCTTCTTGCAGATGCCTTCCAACTGCTTGAAGATTTCCTTCTTCAGCTCCATCTTTTCCAGCGCAGCCTCTACAACGAGGTCGCAATCTGCAACGATTTCATTCGTACCAGTGGTGATCTTCGCCAGGATTGCATCCGCAGCGGCCTGCTCCATCTTGCCCTTCGCAACTCTCTTGTTGAGTCCCTTTGCGATCTTTGCCTTACCGTTTTCTGCCCACTCTGCCTTCACGTCGCAGAGCTTTACTTCATAACCTTCTGTCTGAGCAAATGCCTGTGCGATGCCGGAGCCCATGGTTCCTGCGCCGATAACACCAATTTTCATAATAGAAACCTCCTATAGTAATCTTTATGTTGGCCCGCACCGGTATCGCCCTCTTTCGAACGCAATACCGGTGCGGATTATGAATAAAACTTATTTATTGACAAAGGGTTCGGGCTTCCGCTTCTCAACAAAAGCCGTCATGCCGTTTTTCTGGTCTTCCGTCTCGAAGCAGCTGCCGAAGAGCTTCTCCTCGATGACAATCGCTTCATCCATGTTGACCTGCAGGCCGTCGTTGATGGCCTTCTTGCAAGCGCGCACCGCGATCGGTGCATTGGCGGAAATCCGCTCTGCCAGCTTCATCGCAGCGGGCATGAGCTCCTCTGCCGGATACACGGCAGAAACCAGGCCCAGGCTGAGCGCCTCCGGCGCCTTGACCTTCGTGCCGGCATAGATCATTTCCTTTGCCTTGCCCACATTGATTGTACGGGCAAGACGCTGCGTGCCACCGAAGCCGGGGGTAATACCCAAGCCGGTCTCCGGCTGGCCGAATACGGCGTTCTCCGCGGCAAGACGGATGTCGCAGCTCAGGGAGAGCTCGCAGCCGCCGCCGAGGGCGAATCCGTTGACCGCTGCGATCACCGGGATCGGCAGCGTCTCGATCTTGCGGAATACATCGTTGCCCTTCTTGCCGAAGGCCTCGCCTTCCGCCTTTGTCAGCGTGCTCATCTCGCCGATGTCCGCGCCGGCAACGAAGGACTTCTGGCCTGCGCCTGTGATGATCAGGCAACGGGTGGAATCCAGATCAATTGCATCCAATGCTGCGTCGAGATCCGCCAAAACCTCGGAATTCAACGCGTTCAAAGCTTTTTCACGGTCGATCGTCAGCACGCCGACGAAGCCGTTCTGCTCATATTTAATATAGCTCATCGTTTAAACGCTCCCTGCTCTTATTTGTAGTTCTTTACGATGGAGGCAACGCCCATGCCGCCGCCGACGCACAGCGTCGCGAGGCCGTAGTTGGAACCTCTCTTCTTCATCTCATGCAGCAGGGTAACCAGGATACGGCAGCCGGAAGCGCCGACCGGATGGCCCAGAGCAATTGCACCGCCGTTGACGTTGACCTTGGACATATCAAAGTTGAGGTCCTTCGCAACCGCCAGGGACTGCGCCGCAAACGCTTCGTTTGCCTCGATCAGGTCCATATCCTCAACCGTGAGGTTCGCTCTAGCCATTGCCTTCTTGGTAGCAGCAACCGGGCCAATGCCCATGATGGACGGCTCAACGCCTGCGGAAGCGCCCGTGACCCACTCAGCCATCGGGGTAACGCCCAGCTCTTTGGCCTTCTCTTCGCTCATAACAACGATTGCAGCTGCGCCGTCGTTGATACCGGAAGCATTTGCAGCGGTGACCGTGCCGCCATCGGGCTTGAATGCCGGACGGAGCTTTGCGATGCTCTCAGCGGTAACGCCGGCACGCGGGCCCTCGTCCTTTGCGAACATAACAGTCTCCTTCTTCATCTTTACCGGAACGGGAACAATCTCATCATCAAAACGGCCTTCTGCCTGTGCCTTTTCGCACTTCTGCTGGCTGCAAGCAGCGAACTCGTCCTGCATCTCACGGGTCAGGCCATACTTCTCAGCAACATTCTCAGCGGTGATGCCCATGTGGTAGCCGTTGAATGCATCCCAAAGTGCATCGTTGACCATAGTATCGATCATGGTAGCATTGTTCATGCGATAGCCAAAGCGAGCTTTGGTCAGCGCATACGGAGCGGAGGACATGTTCTCCATACCACCAGCGACCACGATATCCGCTTCGCCAGCCTCGATCATCGCAGCAGCCATGTTCACGCATTTCAGACCGGAACCGCAGACGTTGTTCAGCGTCAAAGCCGGAACTTCGATCGGGATACCTGCATTAACAGCAGCCTGGCGCGCAACGTTCTGGCCCTGGGCAGCCTGCAGAACGCAACCCATCAGAACTTCATCCACCTGGTCAGGCGCAACATTTGCTCTCTTGAGAGCTTCTTTGATCACGATGGAGCCAAGCGTGGCAGCCGGAACGTTTGCCAAAGCGCCGCCCATCTTGCCGATTGCAGTACGTACAGCACCTGCTAACACGATTTTCTTAGACATGATTTTGTTCCTCCATTTCATAATTCACTAACCCGCTCCAACCAAATGTTTCACGGGTCAATCTTCTAATGAATCATTGCATGTTAAATATATCACAATCAATCCGAATATGCAAGGGATTCTATTGCGATTTCGAAGAAAAAAATCATTCTTGTTACAAATTCGCCACTTTCTGTATTTCTTCCGCCCAGCTTCGTTCAAATTGCCGAAACTACCGCTACAAACCGCATTGTGAAGCATTTTCTGCATGTGTATAACGATTTTGTAAAAGATAAAAGACGCCCATGCTTTGCCCTGAATCCCTTTCAGAAAGGAGGCTTTACTTTTGGAAGACGCCTTGTATGATTTTTTGAAGGAAAACCGAGAAGTACAACGCTTTTTCATGTCCCTCCCCGAACCGCTGCAAAACGCCATGTCCGGCAGTATTCCGGCCACACCGTATACAAAGCCCTATGTGTCCTATATGAACTTATTATTAGAACCTGAAAATGAAACTTCTTCCCTTTAGGATTGCAAAAAATCCCATTTTGGTTTATAATAAGGCGTAAATTTTGCACGTTCAGCTGCGGTATCTCTCTTTATTCCAACTTCCGCGCTGTCATTTGAGAAAGGATGAACCAAGCATGGCTTTGAGCAACCTGATTTTACCGAAAGATTACACATCGAAGCTCGATATTATAGAGACCGAAATCGCAATCAAGCTCGCGAAGGATACCTTCGAGCGCGAGCTAGCCTCCGCCCTCTCCCTCACACGTGTATCCGCCCCCTTGTTCGTACAGCCGGAGACCGGCCTCAACGACGACCTCAACGGAGTGGAGCGGCCAGTGCAATTCGATGTGGCAGACATCCATGCCGACGTTCAAATTGTCCATTCCCTTGCCAAATGGAAGCGCATGGCGCTCGCCCGCTACGGGTTCCGCGCCGATACCGGCCTCTATACGGATATGAATGCCATCCGCCGGGATGAAGAGCTCGACAATCTCCACTCCGTCTATGTGGACCAATGGGACTGGGAGCGCGTCATCACTGCGGAAGAGCGCACCATGGAGACGCTTCAAAGCGCTGTCCATGCCATTATGGGGGTCCTGCATAAAACTCAAGCGGTCCTGACGGAGCGGTTCCCGGTTCTCGATTCCTATATTCCTGAGGAAATCACTTTTGTCTCCAGCCAGGAACTGGAAGACCGTTATCCGGACCTGACGCCGAAGCAGCGTGAGGACGCCGCCGCCAAGGAATACGGCGCGGTCTTTATCTCCCAGATCGGCGGCGCACTGAAATCCGGAAAGCCGCACGACGGCCGCGCCCCGGACTACGATGATTGGTCCCTGAACGGGGACATCATCATCTGGTATCCCATCCTGAACCGTGCGCTGGAACTCTCCTCCATGGGAATCCGCGTCGATGCGGAGGCGCTGCGCAAACAGCTTGCTGCGGCAGGCTGCGAAGAACGCGCACAGCTGCCGTTCCACAGCATGCTGTTGGAGGGCCGCTTGCCGCTCACCATGGGCGGCGGTATTGGGCAATCCCGCATTTGCATGGCGTTGCTGGAGAAGGCACACATCGGCGAGGTCCAGGCTTCTGTCTGGCCGGACAGCATGCGCAATGCCTGTGAAGGTTATGGAATCCATCTTCTTTAAAAGCCAATCAAAAAAGAACCTTATAAAAAAGGAGCGGTTGTACCGCTCCTTTTTTGCGTTCTATTCCGTTTTCTCCAATTCCTCTGCAGGACTTTTCTTGGGGACTTTCTTGGCGGGCCGCTCACCTGGCCTCGCTGCACGGGTCGGCGGCACGGTGGTTGCAATCCGTTTGAAGATGCAGGAAGCAAACGGTGCCAACGTGATGTCCAAGCAGTATTTGCCGCCCCGCATCTGGGCGCGAAGTTCGCCTTCATTCGTCTTGCCCTTCCCGCCAAACGGCAGTGCATCGGTATTCAGCATCTCCGCATAGACGCCATAATGATCGACCATCAGCGGGTAATGCATGTGCATGCGGTTCGAAAAATTGATGGCAATGTACAGTTCTTCTTTCGCCAGGTCGCTACGTTTATAGGCAAACACGCACCGGCTCGCATCGTTGACATCCAGCCACTGGAAACTCTGTGCATTGTAATCCTCCTGATAGAGGGCGCTCTCCTCCAAATAGAGATGCTGCAACACCCGGAAATAGTTCCAAAATGCGTCGTGCGCGGGATAGGTCAGAAGATTCCAGCCGAGTTCCTTCTTCTCATCCCATTCTTTAAACTCCGCCAGCTCATTGCCCATAAAATTGAGCTTTTTCCCCGGATGGGTAAACATATAGAGATAGAGGGTGCGGAGCTGATGGAATTTCTCCTCGTAATTTCCTGCAATTTTATCGATGATGGTCTTTTTCCCATGCACCACTTCATCGTGGGAGAACGGCAATAGATAGATGTCGTTGTAAAAATAGCTCATAGAGAAGCTGATTTTTGTATGCACGCCCGGGCGCTGTGCGGGGGGTACCGATAGATAATCGAGTGTATCGTTCATCCAGCCGAGATCCCATTTGTAGTCAAAGCCCAAGCCGCCATATTCTACCGGCGCCGTCACCTTCAAATAATTCGAAGAGTCCTCTGCAATGAGCATAACATTTGGATGGCGCTTTTGAATGGCATAATTGCACGTCTTCAAGAACCAAATGCCGCTTTCGTTTACTGCGTCATTGGTATTGCCGTTGCGGTAAATCAAATTTGCAACAGCGTCATATCGCACCCCGTCAAAATGATAATACGTCAGCCAAAAATCCACCGCCGACCGCAAAAAACTGATGACATGTGGCTTTGAGAAGTCAAACAGCACCGTTCCCCACTCGCTGTAGCGCTGATCCTCATACTCGCTCTCATAGACAAATCCGCCGTCAAATTGGTGCAGCGCATAAAAATCGGAGACAAAATGGGTCGGGACAAAATCCATAATCACGCCAATCCCCTGCTCGTGGCAGCGGTTCACAAAATGCATCAGCTGTTTCGGGTTCCCATACCGGCTTGTCGCGCTGAAATAGCCGGTCACCTGGTATCCCCAGGAACCGTCAAACGGATGCTCCGTCAAAGGCAACAATTCGATGTGGGTGTATCCCATCTCTTTTACATAGGGGATCAGCAATTCCGCCAGCTCATCGTACTGATAGAAGCGTTCGTCCTCCGGCCGGTCCTTAATCTTCCAGGAACCCGCATGTGCTTCGTAGATACTCAGCGGCCGGTTATAATTCTTGTTGCGGGTGCGCATCCAATTTCCATCCGTCCAGGGAAAATCGTTCAGGTTGTAGACATAGGAGGCTGTGTTTGGCCGCAGCTCGCTGTAAAAGGCAAACGGGTCCGCCCGGTCATAGGCTTCCCCTGAAGCAGTAAAGATCCGGTATTTATACATGTCCATCTCCTGGATGCCCTGCACAAAGATCGTCCAAACGCCGGAGGGCAACCGCTCCATATCGTAGCCTGTCCACCCGTTAAACGACCCGATCAACATGACCCGCGAGGCATTCGGCGCATAGACCGTAAACCGTGCGCCATCCTGGTCGTATTCATGGCTAAAATGCGCGCCAAATTCCTGATAGCCGTCCAGGGACGCCCCCTGCAAATATGCGTCAATCCTGTTGATATCCATCCGCTCTTCTCCTCTCTCAGGGGATTCGCAAATTCCCCTTTGCAAGTTTCAATCTATTGTGTCCCTAATATATCATATTCCACAAAAAAAATCTATATCCCATTTGTTTTTTCAACAAGTAATTGATAAAAGATGAAGCAAGGCGAATAATTTCTCCCCGGCCCTTGTTGCTGGTAGCCCCGTGGCGAACGCCAGGGAGCCAACCTATGATGGCAGAAACCAGCCGCAATATCACCGACAATTTCTCCTTGCTAGACGCAGCTTTTATCCTCATGGATTGATTATCGACACCCCATGGGACGGATAGAATCTCCCTTTTAATTAGCTTGAACTAACAAGGAGCGTCGCTTGCTTTCCTGGAAAAAGCACCATGATTGTTTGAATCATATCTGCTGTACGGCAAGCGTCCCACAATGATCTTGATCAAAAAGGAGGAGCAATCTGCGCCTTTCGTTTTTCCTCGCAAACCAACGAATGTTTTTCCATAGATAGAAACGTAAAATCCGCCGCATACCCACAAAATGTCAAAGTATGTTGGCAAAATCAAGCGGGGAATGCTCGCAAATTTTTGTCATTTCAGGTTTATTTCAGTCTGATCCTGTATTCTATTGTAAAAAGCAGGTTAAATCTCCCCATCGGGTAAAAAGAAAGGGAACCCCGCCACAGATGTGAAAGGGTTCCAGAAAGGAGCGTTGCCAAATGCAATTCCGGCACGAATGGAAGCATCTCATCAATTATGGAGACCATATCGAACTGAAACAACGCCTGTGTGCGGTCCTCTCCCCCGACCCCCACGCAGAGCCCAACGGAACATATTCTGTCCGCAGCTTGTATTTTGACAACGTCTGTGATAAGGTGCTGCGGGAAAAGTTGAACGGGGTAAACAACCGGGAAAAATTTCGCATTCGCTATTACAAGGACGATCCATCGTTTCTGCGCTTGGAAAAAAAGCAGAAAACCGGCGGCCTATGCAGCAAGCTGACCGCGCAACTCACCCAAGCAGAAGCGCAGTCCATTGTGGAGGGGAAGTGGGCATGGATGAAGGATGCGGCCGGCCGGCCTCTCTTAGCGGAATTATACCAAAAGATGCTCTATCAAGGACTGCGCCCTAGGACTATCGTGGAATACCTCCGCGAACCCTTCCTCTATCCGGCCGGAAATGTGCGCATCACGTTGGACCATCACCTGCGCACAGGAATCCGCTGCGTTGATTTTCTGAATCCCGAGTGTCCTCTGGTTTCCACAGGAGATCCCTCTGTCATTCTGGAGGTGAAATGGGACGAATTCCTCCCCACACTGGTGCAGGATCTCGTCCAAATTCCAAACCGGCGCGTGACAGCCTTTTCAAAATACGCCGCCTGCCGTCTTTATGGTTAAGATTGATTTTATTTTAAAGGAGGATATTGCAATGACATTTTCCGATATTTTTAAATCCAGTTTTCTTGAAAACGTGACCAGTGTCTCTCTTTTTGATATGGCAATTGCCTTGCTCCTTGCATTTGGGCTTGGCATCTTCATCTTCCTGGTTTATAAGAAGACCTACAACGGCGTCATGTACTCCGCGGGCTTCGGGGTGACTTTGATTGCATTGACCATGATTACCACTTTGGTGATCTTGGCGGTCACGAGCAATGTGGTGCTTTCCCTGGGCATGGTCGGCGCGCTGTCCATCGTCCGCTTCCGCACTGCCATCAAGGAGCCGTTGGACATCGCCTTCCTGTTCTGGGCCATCGCGGTCGGCATCGTATTGGCCGCCGGTATGATTCCCCTGGCCGTGATCGGAAGCGTATGGATTGGCCTGGTGCTGCTGATCTTTGTCAACCGTAAGCCGCACACCAATCCATACATTGCTGTTGTAAACTGTTCCGACCATGCAGCCGAACAGCGGGCCGCCGCATATCTCAAAACGCAGACGCAGCGCATGGTTATCAAGGGAAAGACGGCTCAGAAAAACGCCATAGAGGTCAATTTTGAGGTGCGTCTCAAGGACGACAACACCGATTTTATCAATGTCCTTTCTGAAATGGAAGGAGTCCAAAGCGCCGTGCTGGTCAGTTACAACGGAGACTATATGGGATAGGGGTGGAACTATGACAAAGCATCCATATACCGATGTGGTGTGCTGGGTCCTCGTTGCGCTCACGTTGCTGGCGGCCGTTGTCTTTGTAAATGCGGATCAATTGGGAATCACGATCAGCCGGACAGAGATGCCCTATGTGGAGAAGCTGTTCGACACCAATATGGTGCATAGCATCGATATTGTCGTAGACGAGGATGACTGGCAAAACCTTCTGGACAATGCCCAGGAAAAGGAATACATCACATGCAGCATTGTAATCGATGGAACCGCGCTCAATAATGTCGGGATTCGCACCAAGGGAAATTCCTCTCTCAGCCAGGTCACTACGGACCGGTATAGCTTTAAGGTCGAATTTGACCACTACGACGCCCAAAACTACTATGGCCTGGACAAACTCTGCCTAAACAACCTCATCCAGGACAACACCTACCTAAAAGACTATATCTGTTATGATATGTTCCGCTCCATAGGCGTCGCCGCGCCGCTGTGCAGCTACACAACGCTGACCGTAAACGGGACATACTTCGGCTTCTATATGGCCGTCGAAGGGATTGAAGAGGCATTTGCGGAACGCAATTTCGGCTCTGATTACGGCCTGCTCTACAAGCCCGACAGCATGAACGGGCAGGGCGGCGGTATGAGCGGTTCCGACGCTACCAAGCTTCTTTATCTGGGCGACGACTATGACAGCTATTCCCATATTTTTGACAATGCTACTTTTTCCATCACCGATGCCGATAAGGACCGGCTCATCGCCTCCATAAAACAACTAAACGAAGGAGCAAGTCTGGAGGAAGTCCTGGACATCGACGCCGTGATCCGATACTTTGTCGTCCACAATTTTGTGCTCAATGGGGATAGCTACACCGGGAATATGATCCACAACTACTATCTCTACGAGGATGACGGCGTCCTCTCCATGATCCCTTGGGACTACAATTTGGCGTTTGGAGGATTCTCTTCCGGTGGCGGCGCAACCTCCCTGGTCAACTATCCCATCGACGACCCGCTTCTGAGCGGACAGATGGAGGATCGCCCCATGCTTTCCTGGATTTTTGAAGAGGATACGTATCTTGAGCGCTACCATTAGCCTTCCAGCGCAAAGGTGTCCGTCACATCCCCACTACCAAGGGCTTCTTCCCAGCCTGCCAGGTCATTGATATGGCCCAAACGGGTATAACTCCAAGAATTGGAGCCATAAAACAACACTATTTGATTTCCCTGATACAGCACAATGTCCCCAGCTTGCGTAGTAGTCTGCTGATTGCTGGTAGGGAGGCTCGTTCCTAGCGGCCCCACTTTTTCAAAACCCGAATAGTCGCTCATTGCGATGGTAACAGGCCCCTGCTCCATCATTTCTATCAGAGCATCAACTGCTGTATTTTCCTCCAAAGTGGCGGTAAAGGTGCTCTCCCCGATCTGTACATACATCTGCATGCCGCTGTTTTCCTCCTCGTTGGTTTCATTTCCTACTGCTTCGGATTCCTGCGCTAAACTGGAAGGAGAAGCCCTGTCCAACTCGGGCCCGGCAGATTCTTGCTCCGATCCGGATACTCCCAGCACCGCAGACACTGCGGTTTCCGAGGATGTTTCCACTGGAGTGGAAGGGAGGTCTTCCAGACCGCTTGCTGCTTGTTCATTATTCCCACAACCTGCAAGCAACAGTGCCAAGGAAAAAACGGTAATAAACAGTAAGGATATCGCTTTCCTCATCATATTCACCACTCTCTTATACAGAAAATTTATAGAAATAGCTTAATAAAAACACTGATTCCAAAGGCACAAAGGATACCTCCAAAAATACGGTTCATCGTATGCAGTTGGAATTTGGCTGCTCTTCTTTTGACAAATTGTGTGAAAGTTGAAAGAGCCCCCCACCAAAAATAGGTCCCTAGGAACACACCCGCCACCAGTAGGATGCCGTTTATCCAGCCAGCTATTTCCGAAATTCCGAAGTAAGAAAACGCAAATAGAAAAGTCAAAATAGCCGCCGGATTGGTAATACCAATCGCGAAGGAAGTGAGGAACAATTTGCCCCCTTCCAAAGGTTCCTCCTGGGGGAGTTCTTTCTGTGGACAGAGCATCGTTTTTAGCCCCATGGCCAAGATCAGCACTCCGCCCAAAGCGGTAATAATCCCCTGGAAACGGAGCAGAAAGTCTGAGATAAGAGTCAGCCCAAAGGCCCCAATACAGGCATAGGCACAATCTGCCACAGAGGAACCGAAGCCTGTCAAAAGGCCGGCTTTCACTCCTGAGCTCCAGGTCCTTTGGACGGTTAGGGCGCCAACTGCTCCAAATGGAAGTCCAAATAAAAGGCCAATCAAAATTCCCCGCAGCAAATATTCCATACCATACCTCCTCTATGCAGAAAAGGGAGACTATGAGGCCTCCCTTTCCTTTCCATTACGCACAGGCACAGATGCCGCCAGCCCCCGGCTTTTGCACCTGAACTGTCCCTTTTGCTTCTTCAAGATCCCGGATAATTTCGCCTACCTCTGGCACAGTGATATGACCGGACAAAGGATTTTTTATGCTGAGAACTGGCGTTGTAATCGTAGCTTCCACCTCGCTGCGTTCAAAGGCCAGATCACAGCCGATCATTTCGCAATGAATGAGCTTCAATCCTTTGCAATAACACAGAGGCTGTGTACCGATGATTTTGCAATTTTCAAAGGTAACATTCTCGCAATACCAAGCCAAATACTCTCCTTTCACAATACTGTTGCGGACGGTGACATTTTTTGCATGCCAGAAAGCGTCCTTGGTATCGAAGATGCAATTTTCAAAAATAGAATTTTCGATATATTGGAAGGAGTATTTGCCCTTCATTCGTACATTTGTAAAGTGTAGGCCTGTAGAACGCATCATAAAATATTCGCTCTCGGCGGTGCAGTCTTTCATTTCCATATTGTGGACGGACCAGCCAAATTCCGGGGAATTTACATCGCATCCTGTCATTATTACATCGGCGCACTCCCGCAGGGCTTTGATGCCATGAAGTTTGGTGTTCCTAATGGAAATATGGTCGGAATACCACAGCGCTGCCCTGCAATGTTCCGTCATCTCTGAATCCCGGATCGTAAGGTTATGGTCATGCCAAAATGGATAGCGCAGATTAAAGAAGCCATGGGCCACTTCTACATTTTTGCACTCTTTAAAAGCACTTTCCCCATCAGCAGGGCCATCAAAGGAGCAGTCTTTCACCAGAATATCGTTGCTGCCATACAGGGCACGTTCTTCATCAAAAGTCTGATTTTGAATGGTTCTCATAGGATAACCTCCTAAAAATCTTATTGTTTTTTTTGCAATCGATAAACTAAATAGTCTAAACAGTCTATCTTTTTTTCTTCCCTGTGAAGCCGGTCTAACAGGCTTTTTCTATGGCCAGAGAGAAGGAGCAATTGTTTTTCTTCTTCGCCTTTGTCCCGAAGTTCCATAAATTGTTGTACCATTTCATCACTGCAACCGGCGTCTTCCAAATTTTGTTTCAAACTGTACTGGTATGGATTATCGGAGGAGTTCTCTTTTTCCTTACGCATTTTAACCACCATTGCTGATCACAACGATCTGATTTCCCCATCCTTCCAAAACGGGGTTATTCTCTACGGCATCCACAAACTCTTCTGTGGGATCAAATGTACCAATCCGCGTGTACTCTTCGTCGATGACAGCATCATGATAATAGAGCACTATACGGTTAGGGTCAGAGTAAAACACATCGCCCGCATGGGCCTGGGTTACTGGTTCACTATTGTCAGGGATCTCATACCGGCTGGGAATATCGTAATATTCCATAACGTCGGATTCATCATAGCTATATACTGGAAGCCGCCAATCAGAAGTGCCAACATAACCAGCGATGGCCGCAGCTGTGGAATTATCCTCCAAATGCATCACAAAGTGCTCCCCTTGATCACCAAACTGAACCGTCAATTCTGTGACATCCGAGCTTGGCGGATTCTCGTTCTCCTCACTGGATACATTATTCGCCTGAGATGAAGAAACGCGATTGTCCCCTGTGGATGAATCCGCATTGGATGAACCGGAGGAACTGTTGCATCCGGCCATCGCCATGCTGAGTACCAGCAGCAGACTTATTACAGCCACAAACTGTTTTTTCATACTGTTTCAGCTCCTTATTCTATTGAAATTTAAACATTCTACTGTTTATAGAAACGCTCCATTACAAACCTGCAATACCTGCCCTTTCACATGGCAACCCATCTTGCTAGCCAAATACAGGCAGGCATAGGCCTGATCCATAGGGTCGCATTCTGGACCAGGGAAGTAAACAAAATGGCCGCTATACTTGAGCATTTCCGCCCCGCCAGGTTGCTCCCCTGCTTTATTTGTCAAGTGTGCCGGAGTCACTGTAGCGCCTGGTGCCACCGCATTGCAACGGATATTGGTATCAATAAGGCGGATTGCCACGTTCTTGGTCAGTGTGTTCAAGGCTCCTTTGGTGGAGGTGTAAGCAGCCCCACAGAAGGGGCGAGTGCCATTGACGGAGGATACATTGATGATGACCCCATCGTTTTTAGGTAGGAAAATCTTCAACGCTTCGCGGATGTATCGGATAGGGCCGCCCAAATTGGTATTCATCACGTACATCATCCAGTCATCGTCGGTTTCGTCGATGATCTTCTGTTCCCCAATCCCGGCATTATTGATAAGGATGTCTACATCCCCAAATTCTTTGAGGGCAGTCTCAAATACCCGCTTGGTATCCTCGGTGGAACAGACATCGGCCACTATTCCAACCGCCTTTCCGCCCCTTTCGCGAATACCTTCTACAACAGCATCCAGCTTTTCTTTCCCACGGGCGGTGATAACTACCGCCGCACCTTCTTCTGCAAATAGTTCTGCCATCGTCCGGCCCATCCCATAGCTTGCACCAGTAATAATGGCGACTTTATCTTTAAGCATCTGTTGTTCCATAAAAAAGCCTCTTTTCTTTGTTGCGTTTCCCTTTCTATCTATAGTGTAACGTTCGGAAAGAGAAATATCAAATACTTATGTTTTATCGATTTCCATAATAAAATGGAATGGAAACGCCTTCATTCCTCCATCAAAGAAGTGAGAGGCGTTCTCCGAATCCTTCCCGCTGCGAGATAAGCAAACAGAAGGAACCATATAACCACAACTGCCCCCGGCAGCAATATAGTAAAGATTCCTGGACGAGAAGAAAAATTACTGATCCCCTCCAGACGCATGAGCACTGCCACCAACGGGTCGGTAAGAAAAGCACTGAAGATGGTTCCCAAAAAGCTGCCCAGCAGGGCAATCATTCCAAAACGCAAGGCAAAAGAGCGTCGAAGCTGCACGGTAGAGAATCCCAATGCACGGTAAATGCATAAATCTTTTTTCTCAGCCCGCAGGAGCTTTTCAGTGGTCAAAAGCGTGACAATCAACACGAAAAGGGTCACCATGGCGTATAGGAAAATCATCAAAAGCTGCATAGCCGTAAGGATTCCTGCAAGTCCTGGCCAGGAATTTTCATGCAGGTATACATCCCCGCCATAAGTGTCTTGAAGGGCCTGCATGATTGTCGGCTGGAGGGAGGGATCTTCCAGGAAATAATGGGTACACCACATAGTGGGAGATTCCTCTCCAATCAGGTCATATCCAGCCCGGTTCATACCGATATTGGCTCCCATATCGTTGGCACACTGGTAAATGCCGCTGACCACATACTCCCTGCTGTCCAAGCCGCCTGTAATGGTAACCGTATCCCCTACAGAGACGCCTAAATCTGCGGCTACAAATTCTGTGAGCGTTACTTCATTTACCTGCCGGCAGGTTTGCCCTGAAAGCAGATGGAACCGTTCTGCATCTGTGATAACATTCGCTGTTACATCCACACCGTTTATAGAAACGCTGGGCATCCCTAGCATGTAGGAATCTGTAATAGCTGTATAGCTGGCAATGGTCTGTTCAATCTCTTCCATCCCGGTTTCCCCCATAGGTTGGACAGCAATGTGCAGATCAGCCGGGTTAAATGCATCCATCAATCCCTCGCCATTCGGCCCCAGCCAAGCATCCACCCGGCCGGTAAGAGAGGCGAAAAAGGCCAACAACAATGCCACCAGGCACGCCCCAATATACCGGCGCTTACCGCTGGAAAGCTGTCGGAGGGCAAGCCAGAAAGGAAGCCCTTCTTTTTGAATGAGGAAAGCCGCCTTTTTGCTTTTTTGGGCTTCCTTCCAAGTCCCCCGGATAGCGCTGACAGGGGAAATCCGGCTGATCCGCCTGGTGTAGAGCCAAACGAAACCCATCAGCAGAAAAAGGACCGCTGCCAAAGCCGCTAAGCAGCCCCTATGGGCAGTGAGGAAGGAAGCAATAGGCCCGTAGTTGTCACCGTCATCTGGGAAGTAAGCCGAGTTGCCGGGAGCGAGAGCAGCATCCCCGCCACCATACCGCATAAGGCTGTAATAAGGTACTGCAAAAGCTGTATTCCTCGCAGCTTCCCACTGGTGGCCCCCAAGGTTTTGAGGACCCCCATATTGGTATAGTCCTGTTCGATAGTACTGCCAATGCTGTGGGAAAGCACCGCCATAGATGCCAAAAGCAAGATCGCTACAAAGGCAAGCAGCAGGCTGGCGAACACATTCTGTAGTGTCAGCATAAAACCGGAAATGGCTTCACGGCTGTGGGTGAATTCTACATAGCCTTGCAAGCTTGTTTTTTCATTGAGGACTGCATTAAACTGCGAAGCTGCCAAATCGCTTCCCTCTGACTGGAAAATATGCAGCATAAACCCTTCACGCGCCAGGCCGTCCGCGCCAGCATCACGAATCATCCCTGCGATCTCTTCATGGTCCTGCCTACAGATGAGAAAGCCTTTCATCCCGATCATCGAGCTACCCATAAAGGGGTCTTCAAAAAAGCCAGCGACCGTGAAAGCCATATCTCCCCCGCTGCGGGCAATAGGAAAGGTAATCGTATCCCTGACCTGGATGTCAAACATGGATGCCATGGAGGCAGGGACATATATTTCCCCCGGTGCGATTCCCATGGGGGCATCGCTATAATTGGACAAGCTATCCATGAAAAATTTATATGGATACTGCACCGGGTCATAAGTGATCAGCTGCCCTTCACTATCTGACTCCTGGGTCCCTATTTCATATTCAGAGAAGATAAGGGATTGTACCCCTACGGAATCCACCTCATCTAAGGCAGAAATTTCGTCCACCAAAGGGGCGGCATCCGGGAGCCCAGATACCCAAGCCGTCAAATTGCCGTAACCCAGACGGCTCATTTCGCTGTTTACATAGCGGCTGGAATTTAGGGCTACTGCCAGGACGGTTCCTAAAGATAAGGAAACCAAAAGGATCAAAATGAACACGCCCAGCACAGTTCCCCGGTGGGATTTGAGATTCGCTTTCAGTAATGTTCTGATTTCCATCTCCCATCCCTCCTTACCAGGAAAGCGAGCGCAGCCATGTGCTGACTGTTTCTTCCCGTTCTTTGGCTATTTGTGCATCAAAGGGCGGCAAGGGCATTTCATCCAGGATTTTTCCATCTTCCAGATAGAGGATGCGATCTCCCCGGATAGCCGCTTTCACATCATGGGTCACCATAAGGATACTTTGCCCTTCCCGATTTAAGGAAGTAAGCAGCTCCATGACTTCTTCGCTATTTCTCCGGTTAAGCGCACCAGTGGGTTCGTCCGCAAACAGCAATCCCGGCCGGTTAACCATCGCTCTGGCAATGGCCGCCCTCTGGGACTCGCCTCCGGAAGCTTGGGCGGGCAGGCGGTCTTTGGCACTTTCTACATGCATCCGAGCTAGTAGGGATTCTGCCTGCTCCCTTACCTCTTTGTCAGTCTTTCCTTTCTCCAGGTATCCGGCTACCGCTACATTTTCAAACAAGGTCAGGTTACTCACCAAATATGTCTGTTGAAACACAAAGCCAAATTCCCTGGCCCGCAATGAGGCCATCCTTTTTTCCGAAAGGGTTCCCAGTTCCTGATCCCGGTACAGCACTTTTCCGCTGCTAAGCGTATCCATGCCACTAAGAGCATAGAGGAGGGTGGATTTGCCGGCCCCAGACGGTCCCATAATGATGGTAAAATCTCCCTGATAGATTTCTATGCTAATCCGGTTGAGTATCGGTTCCTGCCTATCGGGATAAGTTTTTACGATTTCCTTTGCTGTGAGCAACGCTTCTTTCATACGGCCTCCTCCATTTCCGTTTGGATGGTTGAGACAATCAGGGACTTTTTCCCCGTTTCAGGATTGGGCAGGATCGCGTCTACAAACCGCACATAGAATTGTACATACCCGAGATGTTTCCCTTGCAAGATTCCCTTCATCTGCCGGAGGATTTCCGCTTCAATAGCAGGCTTTCGCTCTTCGAAAGCGGCCTCCGCGAGCATTTCAAACGCATCCGGTGCTGTTTGTCGAAATTGATAATCAAGCAAACCCTCGATACAGAATCCTTCTACTGCTAGGGGATGCAAGAAATCCCGACGCCCAGCGGTATCTTCGAACCACAGCAGATCTTCATTTCTCCCCAGTAGAATTTCAGCACGGCTAAACGGGCTGCCCGGCATGGGCTCTTTAAGCACTAGATGATCTGAAAGCCGGTAGCGGATAAGCGGCTGCGCAAAATTATAAAGGCTTGTAAGGTACATAACGCCATTTTCCACTTCAATAATATTCAGGTCATCAAACAGCAGCATACCATCTTCCGTCCCGGTCTCTACGCCAAGGGCCAGGGATTCACTGGCCCCATAGATATTGATGACGGGGCATTTAAAGCTTCTTTCAAGGAATTTCCGCAAGCCGCTGCCTAAAGGTTCCCCACAGGAGATAACCCGTTTGATTTGCACCTGTACCTTTCCATCCTCTACGAATTCCGCCAAAATCTTAATAGCGGACGGATAGCCGATGATTATATTCGGCTGAAATTTATGTACGCTATCGATCCAATCATCCAAGGGGGTCTTGATATCCAGATACATCTGTTTTGCCCCCACGCCGTCAATGCCATCCCCTACCGCCATAGCCCCTCCATAACGTCCATCTGTGGCAGCTATGTAAATAATCCGGGGCCTTCCCGCCAACAATTTTAGGATCTGTAGGATGGTCATATTCCACAAGGCGCCTCGGATAATACCAAGCAACATCGTATGCCAAGCAGCTTCATCATAAATAAAATATCCGGGTTTTCCTGTACTGCCCGAAGAATGAACTACATGGTATTTCCCTAAATAGGGGCGGCGGTCCGCCGTGTTTTCTGCATCAAATTTCCGCAGTTGCTCTTGGTTCAGCCCCGGTATCGTGATGAGCTCCTCAAAATGCTCCATCAAAATGGTTTTGTCTATAGTGGGGAACGCGGATAGGGGCAGCCTGTCCAGCTGTTTTTCTGTGATGCCTGCCTCTTCAAAGGTGTGCCGGTAAAAAGCGGAACGTTCCCAAACAAAATGGAGCAATGCCCGGAGTTTTTGATTTTGCAGCTCCCTCATTTGTGTTTCTGACAAACGGGTATTTTTCATAAAGGCAAACAAATCCCTCAGTGTTTTCAGATAGTCCATATTCATTGCTCCTTTTTATCAAGCTTCCAACCGGAACGTGTAGTTTTGGCTGTAGTTTTCCCGATGATAATACCGGGCTTCCCCGTCAGACAAGTTCATGACGATGCTCCATTCGGTGGATTCAAATTCACCGAAATTATCCTTGCTCACGCTGTCTAAGGCATCCCGAACGTCTTCCATCCCCATCCGAGGGGTTTCTTCCAACTGATCCAGCAGGATATCATACCTTTCATGGGATTGTTGGGTTCCAATGCCTTGTTTCTCCCCTTCCGCTAGATAAAAATTTGTCAGCACCGGCGTCTCTGTAACGGCCATTTCTTGATTCACATACTCTACCGCCACGCTTCGGCCCGCAGAATCTGCTATCGCGAAATGGATCATCATCCCCATAGAACCATGCAGGTCATATTGCTCTAGTAGTTCCAATGCTTCATCCACACTTCCGGCATGGTCTAATAACAAGCGGATCGCCGTTGTGGTGGTAATGTCCGGCTTGTCCGTATCCTGCTCAATGGTGGAACGATCTTGAATCATATTCACCGAAACTGCCAAGCCAGCTTCATTCATCCCGTCCAGCGGAGCATACAAGGCGGCAAGTGTTTTGACCGCATCCATATTTAGGGCCATACCTACCATGCCACCTCCTACATTTTGGGTGATAAAATCCATGTTCACGGTAGAAAGGGATGCATACCCATTTTCAGGATGGGATTCCACAACCATAGCTGCACAGTTTTCCCAATCAAAATTGCGGCCAAACAAGGCGTTGCCTTCTGGGCTTTGCACGGCAATGGTACTGCATCCAAAAAGCCCTCCTAGCAAGTCCCCCAAATTCAAATCAGAAAGCAGGTTGCTGGCAAGATATTCTATTACTTCTCCATCGGAAGAAGCTCCGCCTTGGGCAAGGAAGCCATCAAAACCATAATCCCCATTGTATCGGACAGTCGAAAAGCCATCCTCCAACTCAACAATCTCCGAAGTAGGAGAGACCAGATTTAATTCTTCTGTATCCGATATGATTTGTGCTGTGCTACTGTTTTCCGAATCTTTCATGGGATCTTCTGACCTCCCTGAACATCCTGTCAAAAGGATTGCTATGCTGAGGAAGAAGGAAACGCAGAAAATCCAGCTTTTTGGGGTATAACTGCTATTCATCTGAAATGCCTCCTTTTCAAATTCATTTCTACAACTCAAGTATACGGAGCTTTTAATTATATATCAAATATTTATTCTTTATTATTTTTCATAATTAATTTTTATATTATTTAGCGTTATACTTTTGTATAGGAGGCGATTTACATGGAATTTCGTTTATTGGAATACTTTTTAGCTGTAGCAAGGGAACAGAATATTACCGCAGCAGCAGAATCCCTGCACATCTCACAACCAGCTTTATCCACTCAGCTCAAAGCAATGGAGATGGAATTGGGAAAGCAATTGCTTATCCGCGGCGTAAAGGGTTCCCGGAAAGTCGTATTGACGGAAGAAGGAATGATCCTTCGCAAACGGGCCGAAGAAATGCTTTCACTGATGCGGCGTACAGAAGAAGAAATCATCCGCTCTGGTGAAACCATTGTGGGGGATGTATATATTGGCACAGGTGAAACAGATGTCATGCGCCTGCTCGCCCAAGCTGCAAAAAAGCTACAAGAAACGCACCCGGATATTCATTATCACATTACCAGCGGCAATGCAGAACATGTGCTCGAATATCTGGATAAGGGGCTGATTGACTTTGGGCTATTGTTCAGCCAAGTTGATTCACAGAAATATGAGGCCATTCCGGTCCCTGTAAAGGATACATGGGGCGTACTGATGCGCAAGGATTCTCCTTTGGCACAAAAAGAAAGCATTTCCCCAGAGGATTTGTGGGACAAGCCTTTGATTACTTCCCATCAAAAAGGCGATGATACCTATTTAGGCGGTTGGCTAAAACGGGAGGCCTCCAAATTGAACATTGTAGCCACCTATAACCTGGTATTCAACGCTTCCCTTTTGGTCGATGAAGGATTAGGATATGCTATCTGCTACGACAAGCTTATCAATACGCATGGCAGCAATCTTTGCTTCCGGCCATTTTCTCCCCGGTTAGAAGCGCATGGTTTTATTGTCTGGAAAAAATATCAGGTGTTCTCCAAAGCGGCAGGAACATTTTTGCAGTGCCTTCGGGAGATGTTGGAAACAGACCAATAAATATTCTATATCCCCTGCGGTAAACAAAACGCCATATAGTTCTATAGGCCGCTTATTTCCTGCATGCGCCTTTCCCTACCCAGCAGTATGTGAATCGATTGGCCTTTGTTGCGATGCCCCTATAAAAACAGGCATGAAAAAGCCGCTTACTCTATACAAAGAATAAGCGGCAACTCCCGAAACGAGTTGTCAAGGACTTTTTAATCAAATTCACAAAAAAGCTACAAAAAAAGTGCCAGAAGCACTCTCATGCTCCTGACACTCAGGCGGGTGGGGTTACTTTTCCCCGGCAAGGATTTTTTCACAAACGGTCTGGTATTCCGGCAACCGTTCAAGGAAGGGCTGCCAGCGCCGCTTTATCTCGGCCAATTCCAGAGGGTCGGCGGTCTGTTCGGTGTGGTCGTTGCCGGTCATCTGCAACACATCCATCGACACTTCGGAAAACAGTATCCGGGCAAGCTGCTCGGCGGTATAGACGATTACATTCTCCGCAATATACCGTTTCTCCGCGCCGATTTTTAGCAGCAGATAGCCCAGCTTGTCAGACCAGAACCATTCCAGATACGGGCTTTCCCGGATGTAGTCGGCAAACACCGCGTAAACCCTCTCAATCTCTTTCTTTTCCGTTTCTTCGTACAGCATTTTCATGTCCTCCTTGGCTAAAAGTTTTGGTGTGTACCATCATCAGTTTAACACAAGGCGGCTGGCTTTATCAGCCGGTCACATCTGCTGTATCTCGTTTTTGAGCATACGCTTGATTTTGTCGCTCATGGTTTCAGTGCTGGTATTGCTGAAATGGACGCGCACCTTGTAGGTGGTCTTGCCGATTTTCTTTACCAGCGCGGGGGCGTCCTCCGGCGCTCTGGCCGGGGTGGTGTCTACGGTCTGCATGGTACGGGTTTCTTCGCTCATGGCGCTCCTTTCTCCGGGCGGGGCTGCGCCGTCCGGCAAAACAATTATTCGCTCTTACGGTTTACAATATCTTTCGCCGCCTGCTTGGTGGCCCCGGCATTTTCCTCCCGGAAGTTCTTCCCGGCAAAGAGGATCGGGGCGCACCGTTCCAGGATACGGTCATAGATACGGGCGTGGGCCAGGTCGGGCGGGTTCTTGAGTTCGGCCAGCTTCAGGTTGGTGGTGATTATCATGGGCCTGCGGCTGCGGTAGCGGCTGTCAATGACGAAAAACATCTGCTCCATCGC
>NZ_NFJK01000076.1 GCF_002159845.1 Anaeromassilibacillus sp. An250 | reverse complement strand
GCGTCATACAGCGCATCCACCGCTGCGGTGATGTCCGCTTCCAGGACTTCTTCATCGTCCAGCAGGTCTTCCGCCGCCGCATACGCTTCGTCCAGCGCTTTCAGGCTGTCCGGCGTAAACAGGTCGCGGTTGATGGACTCTGCGATCTCCATCGGGATCTCCAGCTGGCTCTTGTCGCCTGCCACAAAGCTCAGATAATGCAGCGCGTCGATCAGGTCGCTCCATGCGGTGTTGATCTCGTTCTGCGTTGCAGTCTTCTTGGCTTCGACGTCCTTCGCCGCCTGCAAGGCTGCTTCATACTTCTCCTGTACGGATTCCACTGCTTCCGCAGCTTCGTTCGCCCGGCCCTCTGCAATTTCAATTGCAGCGCGCAGGTTCTGCTTGTCTACCACTGTGAAGCCAAGCTCAATCGTCGTGTCCGCGTTCGGCATGGCCGCGCTGTACACATACTCGGCAGCGTCAAAGCTGTCTTCCGCAATGGCTTCGCTGTTCACGGTGACGCCTGCGATCTCGCGGCCTTCCAC
>NZ_NFJK01000075.1 GCF_002159845.1 Anaeromassilibacillus sp. An250 | reverse complement strand
AATTTGCCGAGTTCCTTAACTACCCTTCTCCCGTTGGCCTTAGAATTCTCTTCCCATCTACCTGTGTCGGTTTGCGGTACGGGCGCCTAAGATATACAATAAGCTTTTCTCGCCCCCGGTCTAACATGCTTCCCTACTCTAATTTCGGTCCCTTACGCCCGGGGCAACCATCGCCCGGGTCATGCCTTTCCAGGGTGTCACTTATCTTAAATCTTTCGGCGGCTACGGAATTTCCACCGTATGTGCATCGACTACGCCTTTCGGCCTCGCCTTAGCTCCCGGCTTACTTGGAGCGGACGAACCTTCCTCCAAAAACCTTAGACTTTCGGCCAATATGATTCTCACACATTTCGCGCTACTCATTCCGGCATTCTCACTCGAATGAAGTCCACCACCGCTTCCGCTATGACTTCACCCCTCATTCGACGCTCTCCTACCATCCCTTACGGAATCCCAAGCTTCGGTATACTGTTTAGCCCCGTTAAATTTTCGGCGCAGGGTCACTCGACCAGTGAGCTATTACGCACTCTTTTAATGAGTGGCTGCTTCTAAGCCAACATCCTGGTTGTCTG
>NZ_NFJK01000074.1 GCF_002159845.1 Anaeromassilibacillus sp. An250 | reverse complement strand
TACGACCCGAACACGGGCCTGTTCAAGGGCGAGACCTCCGGCCTCGACCACCGCTCTAAGACGTATCCGGACTGGATGGACGAGGGCTATTTCTCGGACATCATGGAGTCGAAGGCAAGCGGAACGAACATCGAATACGCGGTGGCGTTTAAGGTGTTGGAGCAGGCTTCCGAGATCCTCGGAAAGGATCCGGCGGAGACGGAAAAATGGGCAAACCGCTTTGAAGACCTGAAACAGGCGATCAATGAGAACTTCTGGGTGGAAGACGGCGGCTACTATGCGTCGTGGCAGTATCCGGAGTACATGGGCAATGTGCTGGCGGAGAAGACCGACGTCATCGCAACCGGTTATGCGATTTACTACGACATCGCAACGCCGGAGATGGCGGAACGGCTGATGGAAAACTATCCGCTCGTGAAGTATGGCGCGAATACCGTTTACCCGCAGAAGCGCGGTAAGCAGTTCGGCGCGATTTATCACAACCGCGGCGTATGGCCCGGCTGGGAAGCAACCCTGATGGAAGGCGCGATGAAGGCAGGCAACCATGAGCTCGCAGATGAGATCATGAAGTCGATTATGTCGGCGGCGGCCCGCAACCT
>NZ_NFJK01000073.1 GCF_002159845.1 Anaeromassilibacillus sp. An250 | reverse complement strand
ACCCTGCTGGCGGACGAGACCCTCGACGCAGAAGAGGGCCAGGTTGTTGTGGATAACGCGGTCGCACAGGCGCGCGCAGCAAAGGCCAACTTGGTCGAAGTGAGCAACGGCGGTTCGAACGCCGGCAGCTCCAGCGGCAGCACGTCCGCGAACATTGGCAATGCATACGGCGCAGCGGGCGTTGTATCTGCAAGCCAGAGCGTGGCAGCGAATGCCTATGTGGTTTCCGACACGACGGTCAACTTCACGCTGAAGCACGGCCAGGCGTATTGCTTCAAGATGACGGTGGTCAACGGCAACGCCATGACGCCGGGCTTCACGGCCGGCAACGGCGATGTGCTCAAGACGCAGTTCGTGGCGAAGATCGGCAACGACTACTACTACAGAGTCTATGCCATCGGCACGCCGGGCCAGAGCACGGGTGTTTACACGACCCTGCCGGGCCAGAACGCTACGAAGCATTGTGCTGTAACCATTGGCTAATCGAAAATAAAAAGGAAGACTTCTTCCCGATAAACTGCAAGGACCCAGCCCCGGGAGATTTCCTAGGGCTGGGTCCTTCTGTGTTTTTCGCTGCTGTTTTCCGGATGTCGTGTGGGAA
>NZ_NFJK01000072.1 GCF_002159845.1 Anaeromassilibacillus sp. An250 | reverse complement strand
GACAGGATGCCGAACACACCGCTCTGGCGGCGTTCCTCGGTCAGAAGCGCCAATCCGTGCGCCTTCGCGTCGCGCACGGATTTGACCTTGAACGGCTTGCCGTCCTTCTCGATTTTGCCGGACTCAATCGCACGCAGGCCGAACAAAGCCTCGACCATCTCGGTACGCTGCGCGCCTACCAGGCCGCCGATGCCCAAAATCTCGCCCTTATGTAGTTCAAACGACACATGCTGGAACGACTTCGGCAGCGGAGAGCACAGGTCCTCCACCTTGAAGACGACTTCTTTTCCCGGTGTATAGGTCTTCGGCGGGAAACGGTTCGTCATATCGCGGCCGACCATGCGGCTGATAATCAGGTCCGTTGTCAGCTCGCTTGCCGGCCAGGTGCCGACATAGGTGCCGTCTCGCATGATCGTCACTTCGTCCGAGATCTTCAGGATCTCTTCCATCTTGTGCGAGATGTAAATGATGGCGCAGCCTTTTGCCTGCAACTGACGGATAATCTTGAACAGGTGCTCTGTCTCGTTGTCCGTCAACGAAGACGTCGGTTCGTCCATAATGATGATCTTCGAATTGTAGCTAACTGCCTTCGCAATCTCCACCAGCTGCAAGTTGGATGCAGACAGCGTGCCCGCCAGCACCTCC
>NZ_NFJK01000071.1 GCF_002159845.1 Anaeromassilibacillus sp. An250 | reverse complement strand
CGCCAGGTGCGGTTTTCATAGGAGGAATACAGCTCTTCGCCGTCCTCCGCCGTCATGGTATAGGCGCCATCGACAATCTTATCCGGATAGATATCATAGTCGAAACGGGTGCTGTTCAGCGTATAGTGCGCGCTGTACCAGCTATCCGGCGCTTCCGTCAGCTCCACGCGGCCTTCCTCGTCCTGGTTCTCCAGGGCGATGGACAATGCGTCGTCCGCCAGGCTGTTGATCTTGAAATATCCGTCCACGGTACGCAGGACCCACTTGCCTGTGTCGCCGTCCGGCAGTTCCGGCACACATGCCACATAGCCGCTGCCGTCGTTGACCATGTAATTGCCCGTGGCCTTGTTCTGGATGGTGTAATAGCCCTCGTCATCCGGGAGGAAATCCCAGGTGTACGGGTCGCGGTCGTCCGCCGGCATCTCGTCGCCATAGCGCAGCAGGCCGCTGTTGTCGTCATAGAGGTACTGGTTATTCCAGCGGTTTCTGATGCTCACGCTCTCATACGACGGTACTTCCACCGGCAACGCGATAGTGAAGTAGTTGATGTTCCAGCCTTCGTGCGTCACGTTGAAGCGGATCGTCTGGCGGCCCGCCTCCAACGGCACAAGGACCTTCACATCCGTATAGGACTGCCAGCCGCCCGTATGCGGGATGCTGGCTGTCAC
>NZ_NFJK01000070.1 GCF_002159845.1 Anaeromassilibacillus sp. An250 | reverse complement strand
CGGAACTGCCGGACGGCGACACAGGCAAGTGGGTCCTGCGTACCGTGGACGGATATTTCAAGATCAACAGCCTGGCGGACGACGCATTGTCCATCGCCCTGGAGAACCAGGACGAGGAAGGCCGCGTGGAGCTGACGGAAGCGCCGGATAGCTGGTACAGCGCGCACTATACGCTGAACAGCACCCGTTTCGACTATGATATCTATCCGGATAAGATTGTCGATGGCGCCTATACCATGACGGCGGAGGACGGCGAAGAGCTGTATTCCTCCTATGAAAACCGCACCTGGCGTTTGACGGAAGACATTTCGGAGCTGCCGCAGTATACGGCGGAAAATATGCCGATCTCCGAAGCGCTTTACAACCTGACGATGCAGGAAGTGCTGGAGAACATCTTCACGGAGAAAAGCCACATCACGGGCGAGCCGATCGAAGTGTTCTACACCGGCGCGAATTGGCCTAAGGTTTGGACGCGCGACACGGCGATGTCCGTCCAGTATGCGCTGGCGTGGGCGCTGCCGGAGCAGTCCAGGAACAGCCTGCTGCAGAAGATCCAGGGCGACCCGCGGGAGTGGACGGAAGACACGGGCACGGGCGGCTCCTATCCGAACTCGACGGACCGCATCATCATGGCTCTGGCAGGCTGGGAGATCTATCTTGCCACGGGCGATACGGAATTCCTCGAGACCATTTACGATGTGACGGCCTATAC
>NZ_NFJK01000007.1:0-157500 GCF_002159845.1 Anaeromassilibacillus sp. An250 | reverse complement strand
TCATTCTCAACTTGATGCCGATCAAACCCGTAACCGAAACGCAATTGCTGCGCGTTTTGAGCAACACGCCGTTACAGGTTGATGTCGAATTGATGCAGATGGCCTCCCATGTTTCGAAAAACACCTCTGCTTCCCATCTCAATACCTTTTATAAAACCTTTAAGGATTTGAAAAACGAGAAATTCGACGGCATGATTATCACAGGAGCACCCGTTGAAAACATGCCGTTCGAAGAGGTGGACTACTGGCCGGAGCTCTGTGAGATTATGGATTGGAGCCGGAAGAACGTCTACTCCACCCTACATATCTGTTGGGGCGCGCAGGCCGGGCTTTACTATCACTACGGAATCCCCAAATATCAATTGCCGCAAAAATTGAGCGGCGTTTATCTGCACCGTGTGTTGGACCCACACCATCCATTGGTTCGTGGGTTCGACGACAGCTTTTATGTCCCGCATTCCCGAAATACGGAAATTCGTCGGGACGACATCAAACAGCACGATGAACTGATGATCCTGTCCACCTCCAGCGCGGCCGGTGTCCATCTGGTGGCCAAAAAGGACGGGCGCCAATTTTTTGTCACCGGGCACGGCGAATACGATCGCGACACCCTGGCCAACGAATATTTCCGCGATGTGCGCAAAGGATTAAAGCCACACATTCCGGAAAACTACTTTCCGAATGACGATCCCAGCTTGCAGCCGCGTTTTACTTGGCGCAGCCATGCGCATCTGCTCTTTGCCAATTGGCTGAACTACTATGTTTATCAGCAGACCCCTTATGACTTAAAGGATTTGCGAGAGGTATAAAGGATGATCTTTTCTCTAAAGGATGGCAGACCCGCCGAATTGCGGGAAGCGGTTCCTTCCGATGCGGAAGATATGATCGACTATCTCCGTTGTATCGGAGGAGAGAGCGACTTTTTAACCTTCGGTAAAGACGCATTTTCCATGTCTGTCGCCGAGGAGGAAGCCTACATCAAAAGTTTTCAATCCTCCAACCGCATCTTGCTGGTCGTATATGTGCATGGACAGCTGGCCGCCATGGGGAATCTCACCGTAGCGGAAGCGCCGCGCCTCTGCCATACGAGTGAACTGTCCATCTCGGCAAGGAAGTCCTATTGGGGGACGGGAATCGCCCAGGCATTGATGGAGCAGCTCTTGCAATTTGCCCGGAATTCCAAACAAATTCAAGTGATCGGCCTGACGGTCAATGCCGAAAATGTGCGTGCAATCCGTTTGTATCAGCGCTATGGCTTTCAAGAGGTCGGGTGTTATCCCCGCTTTTTCCATTTAGAGGACGGCCGTTTTGTAGATGCAAAATGGATGAACCTCTATTTATAACCTTCAGAAAATCTTAATAAGTCCTTCTTGGTTTCTTAAGAAGTCGACAAGTGAATCTTAAAGGAAAGATCGCCCCTGTTCGGTAGAATAAAGACCGAACAGGGGCGATCTTTTTCGTTTCTGTTTAAAATATGTATTTCTGTACGATTGGACACAGGGGAACGGCACGCTTCTCTGTTGTCTTTCCCAAAGGAGGCTTTACAAATGAACACCTTTCATCGGACAACGGTCGCTCCATCCCCCGATGATCTCACAAATTTGTCTCAACACCTGCACACCAGTCAAACACCTCTGGAGTGTTCGGAGCGCAGAAAGAAACTGGCCATTTTGTTTGGCGGCTGTTCCACAGAATATAGTGTTTCTCTACAATCCGCCTATTCCGTGATTACCCATATAGATTCGTCTGCTTATGCATGCATATGGATCGGCCTTCATCCGCATACCGGCCAATGGTTTTGGTACCGCGGGGACCCAGAGCGCATTCTAAACGATAGCTGGTTTTCGGAGGACTTCTGCATCCCGATCTTTCCCTCCACAGATCAGTCCATCCACGGATTTCATTATATGGACAACGGCATTCTACAGACGGTTTCTTTGGACGCAGCGCTCCCCATCCTCCACGGGAAAAACGGAGAGGACGGAACCGTACAGGGGCTTTTGGAATTGGCCGGTATCCCGGTCGTCGGATGCGATCTCTTGAGTTCCGCTGTATGTATGAACAAAGAAATGGCCCATCGCCTGGTGGCGGCGGAAGGGATCGCCGTTCCCCTGTCCTTTTTGGTCCGGCCCCCGTTCAACAGGGAATCGCTTCAACAAGCCGCAGAAACGCTGGGCTATCCCCTGTTTGTAAAACCCGTCCGATCGGGCTCCTCCTTTGGCATCACCAAAGTACACGCCGTTGAGGAACTGTTTCCCGCCATCGAACATGCATTTTTGCACGATTCGGCGGTCCTCCTAGAAGAAACCATCCCGGGGTTTGAAGTGGGATGCGCCATCCTGGGGACGGACCATCTAACCGTCGGCGCTGTGGATGAAATTGAGCTTTCCGGCGGCTTCTTCAACTATACGGAAAAATACACGTTAAAACACGCAAAAATCCATGTTCCCGCCCGCATATCGGACCATAAGACAGAAGAGATTCAGTCGGTCGCCAAAAAGATTTTCCGCATTTTGGGATGCAATGGATTCGCCAGGGTGGACTTGTTCTTGACGCCGGAGGGCCGCATTTACTTCAATGAGGTCAACACCATTCCCGGATTTACCTCCCACAGCCGCTATCCCAATATGCTGAAAGAAATCGGCCTCTCCTTCACAGAGGTCATCCAACGTCTATTGGAAACGGGGGTATCCATATGAAACCGGTTCTTCTCAGGCAGGAGAATATTTCTCACGGCGACCTTCTTCTGGTTGCTCCCGGACATCCCCTGCCCCCATTTCCAGTGCTCCCGGAGATGACCCCAGCGCTTCCCGATCAACCGGACATTTTTTTGCAGTCCCATGCCGCACAGTCTCTGCAACGTCTAATCGCCATCCTCGACGGTTGGAAACAGGTGACCGCTGTCAGCGGTTTCCGCACCCAGGAAGAACAGGAGGAAATCTGGAGGGATACGCAGGCAAAGGAGGGGCTGGCATTCACCCAGAAGTATGTCGCCCTCCCCGGACACAGTGAACATCAGACCGGGCTCGCCATTGATCTGGCGGCACAAAGTGCCCGGATTGATTTTATCTGTCCGGACTTTCCGCACACAGGCATCTTCCAAAAGTTCCGGCAACTGGCTCCGCAGTTTGGATTCATAGAACGGTATCTCAGCGGCAAGGAATCCTTGACAGGCATCGCGGCGGAGCCATGGCACTTCCGCTTCGTCGGTGTTCCCCATTCAATCGTGATCGCACAGAAGCATTGGGTTCTGGAAGAGTATCTTTCCTTTTTGAAAAACGCTACCGCTCCCGGTCATCCGTTTTCCTATCGCTTTAACGGGATTCATTTTGAACTGTTCTATGTTCCCATGGAAAAGCCGATAGAAACAACGGTGGAAATCCCGGATTCGATGTCCTATTCCCTCTCCGGCACCAACGCGGGCGGCATCGTTCTGACCCTTTGGAGAAGTCCCCATGAAGACTAAAAATTACGCAGGTGTGGACCTGTTCCGGATTCCCGCCGCCCTGATGGTTGCGGCAATCCACATCGCCCCCTTTTCGACTTGGAACCGCGTGGGGGACGTCCTGTTCACCTACTGTCTCGGCCGCATAGCGGTTCCCTTTTTTCTGATGACAACCGGCTTTTTTGTATTGGCGCCGTATGCGAAGAGCGGATTTCGGGACAAGCGCCGCCTCGTCCGATTCTTAAGACAAAACACGCTGCTCTATCTGGCTGCTACCCTCTTCTATTTCCCGATCAATTGGTATGCAGGAAACCTACCCAAAAACGTACTGGAATTTTTTAAAGCCCTTCTATTTGATGGGACGTTTTACCATCTGTGGTACTTTCCGGCGGCAATCCTCGGGTGCCTCCTTGTGGCGATCCTCGCCAAGCGGTCCATGCGGGCTGCGTGGATCTACGCAGGGATTGCTTATCTGATTGGCCTTGCCGGTGACAGCTATTATGGGCTAATCCAGCAGATTCCCGCACTTAAAGCGTGTTATGACGGCATCTTCTCCATCAGCAATTATACGCGCAACGGTATTTTTTTCGCACCCATCTATCTATTGCTCGGCATGGCCATTGCCAATCCCAGAAACCGCTGTTCCAAAACCGCTTGCCGGTGGGGGCTTCCGATCTCTGTCGTTTTCTTGCTGATCGAAGGGTATTTGACCGATCTTCTGCACCTGCAACGGCACAACAGCATGTATCTTTTTCTGTTGCCAGTCCTGTATTTTCTGTTCCAAATGTTGCTGCGGGTACTCGGACAAGCGCCCCGTTGGGTGCGCGGTGGTTCCACCCTGTTCTATCTGATTCATCCGGCTGTGATCGTTCTTGTGCGCGGAGCCGCCAAAATCACCGGCACAACTAAGCTGTTTGTTGAAAACTCAATGATACACTATTCGGCTGTCTGCGTTGTATCGCTTGGGCTGGTGGCAGCCGTCTTATTTTTGAAGGAAAGGAGGAACGCGGTATGTGCCAAAAAGGTAGGGCCTGGATCGAGCTGAGCCGGGAAAACTTGGCCCATAATGTCCGAGAACTTCAGCGGATTCTTCCAAAGCATACCGCCATGATGCCAGCGATCAAGGCGAACGCCTATGGCCATGGCGCGGCCCTCGTCGGCAAAGCGTTACAGGATATGGGGATCTCCGATTTTTGCGTTGCCACCGTCCAGGAAGGGATCGAACTCCGGCTGGCGGGCATTACGGGGCAGATCCTCATATTGGGCTATACCCATCCCTCCCAATTCGATGAACTGGCCCATTACAACCTCGTCCAAACGGTCATCGACTATCCCTATGCCCAGGTTTTAAACGACTATGGAAAGGCACTTCCGGTACATGTGGGCATCGACACCGGTATGCGGCGTTTGGGGGAACGCAGCGATGCAATCGAAAAAATCCGCGCCATTTGGAGCTTTCCCCATTTGAAAATCACCGGCGTCTACTCCCATCTGTGCGTGTCCGACGGGACAACAGCGGAGGAGCGCGCCTTTACCCAGCTGCAAATCAAGCGGTTTCGGTCCGTGGTGGATGTGCTCCATAAAAGCGGCATATACGGGTTTAAAACACATATCCAGAGCAGCTACGGAATTTTGAACGATTATGAACCTTCCTTCGATTATGCGCGGACCGGCATTGCACTCTATGGAGTCCTAAGCCGTCCGAACGACCGTGTGCGCGCAGCCGCCGACCTGCGGCCGGTTCTCTCCTTAAAAGCCAGGGTAGAATGCGTCAAAACATTGTCTCCCGGTGAAGCCGCCGGATACGGCCGGGCATTTACGGCTGCTTCCGAGCGGACCATTGCCGTTGTTTCCATCGGTTACGCGGATGGGATTCCACGCAATGGCTCCCAGACCAGGTATGCGCTTCTCCATGGGCAAAAGGTCCCCATCGTTGGGCGCATCTGTATGGATCAACTTTTCATCGACGTCACCGGCGTTCCAAATGTGGCGCCGGGGGATGAAGCCGTCCTGATCGGCCGCTCCGGAATGCAGCAGATTTCTGCCAGCGACTTGGCCGAGCAGTCCGGCACGATTTCCAATGAAATCCTCAGCCGGCTGGGAAGCCGCCTGGAGCGCATCGAGATCCGTGCTTGACCTCTGTCCCAAAACAGAAAAGCAGTGCGCTGCCCTCTCCTTGGGCATGGCACTGCTTTTTCTTTGGAAGCCCAACACACTCCGCTTCTGTTTCAAACGAAAATGCTGTTCCCTAAACCAATTTTCTTCGAAGTTCCTGCAAAATCACCTTTTCCCTTCGGGAGACCTGCACCTGCGTCATTCCCAGCGCCTGCGCGGTTTCGGTCTGCGTCCGATGCTTATAATACCGGAAATAGATGATGTTTTGGTCGCGCGGAGGCAATTCCTTTACCACCTGTTTCAAAGAGAGCAGCTCCGCGATCTTCTCATCCTCCCCCTCGACGCTGATATCCATCTGTCCGCCCCCATCCTCTTCGGAAGCGGTCAAGGAGAGGGGCATCTGCGCTGCACCGAGCGCTTGCGCCGCTTCCGCCGGTTCCACCCCTAAAAGCTCTGCAAGCTCTCCGACGGTCGGAGAACGCCCCTCCTTTTCTGCAAATTCCGCCGCCTTTCGGGAGGCGCGAATGGAAAGCTCTTTCAGAGAGCGGCCCACTTTTACAGCGCCGCCGTCCCGGAAAAGACGGCGCATCTCGCCCAGGATAACCGGCACTGCATACGTGGAAAATTTGAGGCCGCGGCTCTCGTCAAAATGGTCCACCGCTTTGACCAGACCTAAACATCCCGCCTGGAAAAGGTCGTCATACTCCATCCCGCGCCCCTTAAACCGTTTGGCGCAGGCATGTACTAAGCCAATGTTTTCCTGTATCGATTGATCCCTATCCATTCTTCATCACACGCCGCGCAAGGTTCTTCTGCATGGTGACGGTGGTTCCAGACCCCAGTTTCGAAGTGACGCGAAGCTTGTCCATAAAGCTCTCCATCACAGCAAAGCCCAAACCTGCGCGTTCTTCCCCGGCCGTAGTAAAGAGCGGCTGCATAGCCTGTTCCACATCTGCAATGCCACACCCCTTGTCGCGGATTTTGATCTGCAAGGTTCCATGGTCATCGTATTTTGCCGTTATGTAGATCATCCCGATCGTATCCCGGTAGGCATGTACAATGCAATTTGTGACCGCTTCCGAAACAGCGGTTTTGATGTCGCTCAACTCGTCGATCGTGGGGTCCAATTGTGCGGCAAATGCGGCGACAACCGCCCTTCCAAATGCTTCATTGTTGGAATTGCTTGGAAATGAAATGCGCATCTCATTCTTCGCCTTCAACTTCCTTCACCTCCTTTACAACGCTACAGAGATCCCGCAGGCCGGAGAGGGACACGATCTTCTCCAATTTGGGCGGGAGATTGGCAATGGTCACACTTCCGCCCCACGTCTGCATCAATTTATACCGTCCCATAATCAATCCGATCCCGGAGCTGTCCATAAATTGCACACCGGAAAAATCCAGTTTTAACACGCTTGGCCTTGTCCGCATTGCCGTTCCATCGATCTCCTCCCGCAATTCCCTTGCCACATGGTGGTCGATCTCTCCGCTGAGCAAAGCCGTAAGGCAGCCGTCTTTTAAAATCAGCCTGACACCCATTCGATTGCCTCCTATGTATCCATTCTTGATATCTTGGACCATTCAAAAAGGATTCCCACTTTTTGCCTTTTTATACGAAGGAAAAATTTTTTCAGAAAGGCGTTCTATGCTTCTTCTTCGTAGGTATACAAAAAGACCCTTTATCTATAAAGATAAAGGGTCTTTGCTAAAATTTTACTCGAAATCTGCGGGCAAGCCGACTTTTTCCCGCAACCGCTTTCGGGCAATCGGGCGAATCTCTCCCGCGAGGAACAGCGAACCGCAAATCACCAGCGCACCGTTTTCCTTTAAGAGGGTAAGCGCCTTGTCAAAAGCCGCGGATACGCCCTCCACAGGGTATGCCGGCGTCCCATGTACGCGCCAGATGGCCGTCAGCTCTTCGGCGGGCATGGCGCGCGGGTTGTCGGGCGTAACCGTCACCACCTGCTCGAAGAGCCCGTCCAAATTTTCAGCCGCCGTGTGGACATCCTTATCCGCCAACATGCCGATCAGCCCCACCAAGGAGCGCCCCGCCAAATGGTTCCGAAGTGTCTCTGCAAGCGCATGCGTTCCGTCTGGATTGTGGGCGCCGTCCAGGAAAACTAAAGGATTTTCGCTCAGCAGTTCCATACGGGCGGGGAAACGGACCGCAGCGAAACCCTCCATGAGCGCTTGGTCGGGGATCGAATAGCCGTGTTCCTGTACAACCGAAAGGGCAGCCAAAGCGGTGGCGGCATTTTTCACCTGGTATTCTCCCAAAAGGGGCAAGTGCAAGGAGAGCCCCTCATAGCGCAGTTCCGTCCCATGCAGCCCGCTGGAAACCACCGAGAGTACGGAAGGCGCGGCCTCCACAAGCCGGTTATGTTGCTTCATCGCTGCGCGCCGGATCACCTCCATTGCGCCGGGCAATTGATCGCCATAAGCCACCGTCACCCCATACGGCTTGATAATCCCCGCTTTTTCCGCAGCGATCTGCTCCACTGTATCACCCAGTACGCTGGTGTGGTCCAGGGAGATGGACGTGATAACGGACACCAGCGGCGTTCCGATCACATTTGTCGCGTCATTTCGCCCCCCCAGCCCCACTTCCAAAACGACAAAATCGCATTGCTGGCGTGCAAACCACAGGAAGCCAAGTGCGGTGGTAAAGTCAAACTCCGTGAGGGCTTCCCCGTTTTCAATCAAGCCCTGTGCAACCGGAAGCACCTCCTCTGTAATCTCGACAAGCGATTCCCTTGGGATTTTTTCAGCATCCACTCGGATGCGCTCACAAAAATCGCTGAGAAATGGGGACGTGAAAAGGCCCGTCCGGTATCCTGCTTTTTGCAATACGGATGCAATCATCGCGCAGGTGGAGCCCTTCCCGTTTGTACCTGCCACATGAATATATTTCAAACGATCCTGGGGATTCCCCAGCTGTGCCAAGAGCTTCCGGACGCGCTCCACCCCGGGCGAACCGCCAAAACGTGGAAACGCGTGAATCCTCTCCAAGGTTTGTTCATAGGTCATTGTATCCCCCACTTTCCTTCCAAAAAAATCCAGGAAAACACCCAAATATCCTTCGATTCCTTTCCATCCACAACGAGTGGTCTCAAACGGGCTCGGTCAAAAGCCATCGGTTCCTGGCAGCATCCTACTCCCCCGCTTGCCATGCGGTATTGCAGAAAGAGGCACACTTCCGCTTTGGAAAGCATGCCTCTCTCGTTTCCTGCAAAAATCTTATTTCGACAGCGCATCAATGCTGGACTGAATCAACGCGATGTGCTCTTTTAATTTCGCTGCATTCTGGCGAACGCCCTCCACGACGTTCTCCGGGGCCTTCGAAAGGAACTTCTCGTTGCTCAGCTTTTGCTGTGTCGTCGCATACTGCTTCTGTGCCGACTCCAATTCCTTCGTCAAGCGGGCAAGCTCTGCTTTCTTATCCACCAGTTCGTCCATCGGGATATATGCCTTCGCGCCGCTGGTGACAATGTTCACCGCGCCTTCGATCTCGAATGCGGGCCCAATTTCCACCCCGTTGGCAAAGGCCAAACGCTCGATGATCGGGGCGCCCTCTTGGAACACCTTTTCCGCCGCAGTCGCAATGTACAGATGCGTCTTTCTCGACGGGGGCACGTTCATCTCCGAACGGCGGTTGCGCACTGCGCGGATGACATCCATAATGCTCTGCATATCGGAAGCGGCCTGCTGGAAGCAATGCGCCTCTTCATAGACCGGCCACTTGGAGACCATAATGGACTCGCCCTCATGCGGCAGCGACTGCCAGATCTCCTCCGTGATATACGGCATAAACGGATGCAACAGCTGAAGCGTTCCCGTCATCACCCAAACCAGCACCTGACGTGCAGTTTGGGCAGCCTCCTCGTCGCTGGACTGCAAACGAATCTTTGCAATTTCAATATACCAGTCGCACAGCTCGTCCCAGAGGAAATCGTACAGCTTCTGTACGGCAATGCCGATTTCAAAATGCTCAAGGTTATCCGTGACTTCTTTGACAACCTGATTAAACTGGTTGACAATCCACTTGTCTTCCAATGCCAGCTTTTCAGGCAGCTGGTTAGGGACATCGTGGCCATCGATATTCATCAGAATGAAACGCGATGCGTTCCAGATCTTATTCGCAAAATTCCGGCTGGCTTCCACCTTCTCCTGCGAGAAACGCAGGTCGTTCCCGGGGCTGTTTCCCGTCACCAACGTAAAGCGCAGCGCATCCGCACCATACTGTGCGATCACTTCCAGCGGATCGATGCCGTTTCCGAGCGATTTGCTCATCTTACGCCCCTGGGCGTCACGGATCAGGCCATGGATAAAGACCGTCTTAAAGGGCGGCTCGCCCATATGCTCCATACCGGAGAAGATCATGCGGGCAACCCAGAAGAAGATGATGTCATAGCCCGTCACGAGTGTATCCGTCGGATAGAAATACTTGAGGTCTTCTGTCTGATCCGGCCAGCCCAGCGTCGAGAACGGCCACAGCGCGGAAGAGAACCAGGTATCCAGGGTGTCCTCATCCTGGTGCAGCTTTTCGGAGCCGCACTTGGGGCACGTATGCGGCGCGTCCATCGCGACAATCGTCTCGCCGCAATCCTCGCAGTACCACGCCGGGATGCGGTGTCCCCACCAGAGCTGGCGGGAAATGCACCAATCCTTGATGTTCTCCATCCAATTGAAATAGATCTTCTCCATGCGCTCCGGAATAAAGCGCACACGTCCGTCGCGGACGCATTCGATTGCCGGCTTTGCCAGCGGTTCCATCTTTACAAACCACTGCTTCGAAACGCGCGGCTCCACCACGGTGTGGCAGCGGTAGCAACTGCCGACATTGTGCTTGATCGGCTCGATACGCACCAGGAAGCCCTGTTCTTCCAGCTCCTTGACGATCTGTTTGCGCGCCTCAAGGCCGGGCATTCCTGCAAACTTCCCGCCGTTTTCATTAATGCTGCCGTCATCGTTCATCACATTGATGATTTCCAGATTGTGGCGCAGGCCGACTTCAAAGTCGTTCGGGTCGTGTGCGGGGGTGATCTTCACCACGCCGGTCCCAAAGTCCTGCTCGACATAGGTATCCGCAATCACCGGGATCTCACGGCCAACCAACGGGAGGATCAGCATCTTGCCAACGATGTCCTTATAGCGCGGGTCGTCCGGATGCACCGCCACGGCGGTGTCGCCCAGCATCGTCTCCGGTCGGGTGGTGGCCAGCTCCAAATACCCACTGCCGTCCTTAAACGGATAGCGGATGTGCCAGAAATTGCCGTCCTTCTCTGCGAATTCCACCTCCGCGTCGGAAATGGAGGTCTTACAATGCGGGCACCAGTTGATGATCCGCTCGCCACGGTAAATCAGGCCCTTATTATATAACCGCACAAACACCTCACGAACCGCCTTGTTGCAGCCCTCGTCCATGGTGAAGCGTTCGCGCCCCCAATCGCAGGAGGAGCCCAGCTTTTTGAGCTGTTCTACAATCCTGCCGCCGTATTTCTCTTTCCACGCCCAGGCGCGTTCCAGGAACTTCTCGCGCCCCAGGTCCTCTTTGGTGAGTCCCTCCTGGCGCATCGCCTCCACGATCTTGGCCTCTGTCGCGATGGAGGCGTGGTCCGTGCCGGGGAGCCAAAGCGCAGAATACCCCTGCATTCTTCTCCAACGAATCAGAATATCCTGAAGGGTTTCATCCATCGCATGTCCCATATGAAGTTGGCCGGTGATATTGGGCGGCGGGATGACGATGGTGTAAGGTTTTTTCTCCGGATCGACCGTTGCATGGAAATAACCGCCGTTCAGCCAGAAATCGTAAATCCGATCCTCCACTTCCTGCGGGTCGTAGGTCTTTGCCAATTCCCTGCTCATGCATGTTCCCCCTAATCAACACAATCGCCGCAGGCGCTGAAGCAAGGAGCGCGGCGGCGTTTTTTACAAGATGCTACAAATAAATATATGTTATAGTATGCCATTTGCGCCCCATTTTGTCAATGGGCGCAAAGATCTCAAACCGGCAAGGCCACAGCAGAGCCAGCCTGCGCACTGCTGTCGATCACTGCGGCGATGCAGATGCACAATACGGCATTCTCCGCCTCCGCAATCTCCAGTGCAAAACATTCCCCGCTGGACTCCCAACAGCGTCCGTGCGACATGACCACCCGGCCCTCCGCATCGACCACGTCAAATGAGCGCAGGGCCATATCTCCGCGCAGCCTCCAAGAAATCCCGCGGATGCGGAACGGCGTCTTCAAAGAAGCCAGGTTTTGTAAGATCCGCGCGCGTTCCTTCTCCGCCACCACGATGGTATAGCGGGAAATGCCTGCCAGCCCCATATGGGTGACCCGCGCTGCCTCCACACCGTTGGAGTCGTACAGATACATTTTTCCTCCAAGGGTTTGTGCATCCCCGGAAAGGCGATAGCAGACTCGGCCGCAAGTATCATAGACCGTAAAAAGGCCCGGATTTGCCTCCGTATCCTGTTTCAGATACAAATTCAAAACGCAGCCTCCTCTCGCGTCTCACTTTACCGATTTCTTAGGATAGTATTGTACCATTTTTACGCTTTTATCGCAACTGAAAATGCCATTCACGCTCCGAAAAATACGAAAAAGCCGGGAACCCTTGTCCCCGGCTTTTATGCAATTTTTATGCGGTCACATTGGTGAGGTTTGGCAACAATCCCTTTGCGGGTAAATGCTTAATATGTTCTGTGGAAAATGCGATATTGGTCGAATGGTCGGCAATGCGTTCCAGATTCATCAGCATATCGTTGTAAATGGCGCCGGACTGCGGCGTACAGGTGCCATTGGTGAGACGCTGGATGTGGTTTTCCTTGAGCCGCTCCGTCTCGTCGTCGATGGTCTGTTCGATACGGTTGACCTGATCCGCCAATTCTTTGTTTCGGCCTCCATCCTCAAAGAGGCGTATGGAATCATCCAAAACTGTAAGCACAAGATCCTGCATATGTTTCAGTTCCTTGGCCGCTGCTTCACTCAAAGACGCCTTATTGTCGATGATGATCTGTGCCATTTCGCCAATGTTGGTGCTGTGATCCCCGATCCGTTCAAAATCGCTCACCACATGGAACAGGGCGCCGATCACTTCCCGGTCCGGGTCTTGCAATTCCAATCCGTTGATCTGGACCAAATATTCCGTAATCTTCTGGTTGAGGAAGTTTAAGACCTTTTCATTCTCTCCGACCTCTTCCAGCTTCTCCGTGTCCTTATAAAAGAGGGCTTCCATGCTGTTTAAAAAGTTGGTTCGCGCCAATTTTCCCATGCGTTCCACTTCCTTAAGTACCTGTGCTACGGCAATGGGGGGCGTGTTAAGGATGCGCTGATCCAGGTATTGGAGGCTGAGGTTCTCCCTCTGGCGATCCTCCCCGGGGATAATTTTGCAAGCAAGCTTTACCAAATAGTTGCTCAGCGGCAACAGAATGGATGTCGTCACAATATTAAAGATAATATGTACAATCGAGATCTGCATCATCACGTTGTTCGGCGAAATGCTCTTGATTAGGCTGGTAAACGGTGTCAACAGGGTGATGCAGGTAAAGAGGGTTGCGCCAATGACGTTGAACAACAGATGTACCGTTGCGGTACGCTTTGCCGTCTTCGTTGTACCTGCACTGGCCATGATCGCGGTCACGCAGGTCCCGATGTTCTGGCCATAGATCACATAGATGGCGGAATCCAGGCCAATCGCCCCCGATGCAGCCAACGCCTGCAAAACGCCCACGGACGCAGAGGAGCTTTGAATCAATGCAGTGAACACCAAACCGATCAGCAGGCCCAAAAGCGGGTTCTGCATCTGCACAAACAGATTCCGGAAGAACTCCGATTCGCTCAGCGGTTCCATTGCCGTACTCATTACGGTCATCCCATAGAACAGGATGCCAAAGCCGCAGACGATCTGTCCGATGTGCTTATGGTTGTTCTTTTTACAGAACATGATCATGACAACGCCCAAGAAAATCGCAATTGGTGCGAGGCTGTTGAGCTTGATGGCAATCATAAAGCCGGTCACCGTCGTGCCGATATTGGCGCCCATGATCACGCCAACCGCCTGCGCCAAAGTCATCAAGCCGGCATTTACGAAGCCCACAACCATGACCGTGGTGGCGGAAGAGCTCTGGATCACCGCGGTTACTGCAAAGCCGATCAGGGCCCCCATGTACTTGTTGGTTGTCAGCCGTTCGATCATCGTCTTGAGTCGGGAACCGGCCGCCAATTCCAATCCATCGCCCATCAGTTTCATGCCATACAGAAAGAGTCCCAGTCCACAAAGCAACATCATGAAGTTTTCAATTGTCATTTCAGCAACCTGCCAATCATTAAAATTTAGTTACTAATTTCTATTGGCTATTTGTTAAAACAAGATTAACTTTATGTTAAAAATGATAATACATTATCCGGCTATGTTTATGTCGAATTAGAAAAAATAGGCTCTAATTTGAAAAAATTTCCTTGCATCTAAGTAACTCATAAAATTTTAGTAATATGTGCATATTTAAAGTTTGTACATTTTTCGACAATATGTTAAAATAGAAGAGTAATCCCTTGGTGATATTTCCCCAGGGTACCATTTGAATGCAGTCCTAAACATTCCTTTTGGATAGGAGGCTTTTTTCGTGAAACGGCTCCGTCTGCCAAACTTGCGTCCTTGGATACCTGTATTGTTTCTTCCTCTCTCCCTTCTGCTCCTTATGTTTTCCCGTGCCGTTCCATCGTTTGCAGAATGGTATGCCACCGGTCCCTATCGCTGGCTCTCCCACTGGGGAAACCTTCTCTCCTTTTGCATTCCGTATTCTTCCATTGGGGAGATGCTTGTCCTTGCGGCCATTCCGGTTTGCCTCGGCTATTTGATTTATTTCTTTATCCAATGGAGAAAACATAGAGAAAGCCGCAGGGAAACCCTCTGCCGCTTCTTTCGAAATGCGCTCTGCGCCATAAGCCTTCTGGCGTTCCTTTTCACCATCTGTTGTGGGATCAATTACAGCCGCTACACCTTTGCGCAAACCTCCGGCCTGCGTATCCAACCATCCTCGAAAGAGGAATTGCAGGAGCTCTGCCAGTCGTTGGCCGGCGACGTCACTGCATTGCGCCAGCAGGTGCAGACCGACGCAAATGGAATCACAACGCTTGACGCTTCCGTCAATGGCACAGCGAAACAAGCCCGTTCCGCTATGCGTGCGGCTTCCGCCGACTATCCTCTGCTCGATGGCACCTACCTTGGTCCCAAACCGGTCCTTTTTTCCAGGGCTCTATCCGCTTGCCAGATTACGGGCATCTTTTTTCCATTTACTTTTGAAGCGAATGTCAACATTGACATTCCCGATTACTCCATCCCCTCTACGATGTGCCACGAGCTTGCCCATCTAAGCGGCTTTATGCGGGAAGACGAAGCCAATTTTATCGCCTATCTGGCCTGTATACATAGCGAAAGCGCGGAGTTCCAATACTCCGGGAAAATGCTGGCCTATATCTATGTATTCAATGCGCTTTTTGCAGAAGATCCGCAGGCGGCGCAGGAGATTTCCGCTTCCTTAGGGGAAGGGGTCCGCATGGATCTCAACGCCAATAACGCCTATTGGGATCAATTTGAAAGCCCAGTCGCAGAAGTGGCCAACCAGGTCAACAATGCTTATTTAAAAGCCAACCGGCAGCAGGATGGCGTCAGAAGCTATGGGCGTGTGGTCGATCTCCTTCTCGCTGAGCATCGGGCAAAACAGGAGGCAACTTCCCTGCAAACATCCTGATTTTCCCCAAAAAGAAACAGGCACCTTCAGCGGTAGACTTTCCGCTGAAGGCGCCTGTTTTTGTTTCATTGCCTAAACTCTGAAATCCATTTCTCCATTCTGCTTCCCGAAGGTTGCTTTCCTTTTCTATTCAGGCCGTTTCTGGGATTCGGAACCGCACTGATGGTGTATCCGCTTTCAGTACATCAAACCGGTACCCTTCCTTCTGAAGCGCCTCAATGATCGCTGGGATCTGTTCCAACGTCATCTTTTTCGTGCCCGTATTATGGAACAGGATGACCGGACGGCGGAATTGCTTGCTATCATTTACCGCGTGCTGATAGATCTGCTGGGCGGTCGTCCCCCTGGTCGCATCCCCGGAATCAACGTTCCAGTCAAAATAGGTATATCCCCGGCGGTTCATTTCCTCAATAATCGCCTTTGCTGTATCGCGGTTGTAGGAATTGATGCTGCCCCCAGCAAATCGATAGAGAGGGGTATCCACCCCGGTTTCTTTCAAAATCAGGTCGTGCATCTTGGCAAAATCCGCTAAATACGCATCGACCGAAGCATAGATTTCCCGATAGTCATGCGAATAACTATGTACGGCAATGGCGTGGCCACGCTTCACAATTTCGCGCATAGCTTTACGATCCTCTTCGCCTGTTTTTCCAACCAGGAAGAACGTCGCTTTGACCTGATAGCGATCCAGCACATCCAACAGGGGGATGGTCAAATCGGAAGGCCCATCGTCAAAGGTCAGATAGGCGATTTTTTCTTTTGAATCGTCTTCTTTTGGGGAAATCTTTTCGGTATACAGCAGCGGATACGGATCATTCGGCAAGGCTTGTTTTTCAGGAGCGATTTCTACAGCTGGAGCGCTTTCTGCGACGATTTCCGGTTTAGCGGACAATGCCCCTTCTATCGCTACCTGGCCTGCTAAGGTAGAAAGCGATGGGGAATCCACCTTTTGAAGCGCACGAGAAAGTGGAAAGCAAGTCGCTGAAAACAGGGCAAAAAGCAGTAAAATTGTCAAAATTGAAACTACCTTCCCACCGTTTCCTCTGCGAACATATTTCGCTCGTTTCATTCAAATACCTCCCTTGTCTTTGTTTTTCATCCCTCCGCTCCCCCATTATAACAAGATCTGCCACAAAAGGGCAGTTAAAGGTTTGTCATATTGGTTACAAATATCACTCAAGAAAGCCTTTCGTTCTTAACGAAGAAACCCTTGCGAAACAAAAACTGGTAGAATATAATGGTTACAATATCAAAAAGGAGGGTTTTGCCATGATCTTGAACCATACGGTGGAAGCGTTGATGGAACGCCGTTCCATCCGTTCCTACCGCAGTGAACAGGTCAGCGAAGAGGAACTGACCGACATTTTGAAAACGGGGAAATATGCGCCGTCCGCTATGGGCCGTCAGGCCCGTCACTTCACTGTGATTCAAAACAAGGCGCTTCTTGCCGATATCCGTGCCGCCATGCAGGACGCCACAGACGACCCCTTCTATGGAGCGCCGACTGTGATTGTTCTCTCCGCTCCGGCAGACGCCCGCTTTGCCCCGGAGGACACCAGCTGCGCCATCATGAACTTGATGCTGGCCGCGCATTCTTACGGCTTGGGGACGTGCTTCATCGGCTGCGTGCGCGATGTGTTGCGCACCCCTGCCATCCAGTCCCGCTTAAAATTGCCCGAGGGATACATCCCCTATAGCTGTATCACGCTCGGTTATCCAAAGGAGCACGCCGACGCCCCCGTGCCGCGCCGCACAGACGACGTCTCCTATGTTCGTTAAGAAAGCGCACAATTATAAACGGCATTTGCTTTTGCGGATTCATACGCAGAGAAGCAAATGCCGTTTTTCTTTTATTTATGATCCTTTAAGAATGCTCTAATATTTGTTCTGCGCAGCGGATGCCATCCACCGCGGCGGAGACAATGCCGCCCGCATAACCGGCGCCCTCGCCGCATGGATACAGCCCCTTCGCCACGGGGGATTCCAGCGATTCCCCGCGTAAAATGCGCACCGGAGAGGAACTGCGGCTCTCCACTGCTGTTAAGAGCGCATCCGGATAGGCAAAGCCATGCAAGTACCGCTCCATCTGTACAATTCCCTGCCTCATCGCCTCGGTGAGCTCAGATGGCAAGCAGCCGTCCAGCGCGGAGGGCGTCACCCCTGGCCGGTACGTGGGCTTGACATCTCCCAGCCGTTTGGAGGCCCTATTTTGTAGAAAATCCTCCACGCGCTGTACGGGCGCGGCATACCCGCCACCCCCTAAACGGAATGCTTTCTCCTCCAATTTACGCTGAAAGGTTACCCCTGCCAGCGGCCCATCCGAGCCGAAATCCTCTGGACCGATCCCGACGAGCAGCGCGGCATTGGCATTTTCCCCGTCGCGTGCAAAATTGCTCATTCCATTGGTGACCAACCGGCCCTCTTCGCTGGCAGCTGCAACCACCTGGCCCCCTGGGCACATGCAAAACGTATACACGCCCCGGCCGCTGGGAAGGTGAACCGCTAATTTGTAATCGGCCGCTCCTAAAGCCGGATGCTGCGCAAAGCGGCCGTATTGCGCCCGGTTGATCAGCTCCTGCGGATGTTCAATTCGCGCCCCAACGGAAAACGGCTTGGGCTGCATGGGGATGCCCATCTCTTCCAACATCGAAAAGGTATCGCGAGCGCTGTGCCCCACCGCCAGCACCACATGATGGGTTTCCAACACATACGGATTGCCTTCGGCCGGCTGGATGCGCACTCCTATCACTTGATTTTCTTTGCAGAGCAGTCCGGTCATTTGCGACGCAAACCGCACTTCGCCGCCCAGTTTGCAGATGGTTTCCCGGATATTTTTGACCGTCTGGGGCAGCCGGTCCGTCCCGACATGCGGCTTCGCCATATACAGAATCTCTTCCGGGGCCCCGGCCAGCGCCAATTCCTCCAGCACCTTCCGGGCGCGCGGGTCCTTTGTCCCGGTATTGAGCTTTCCGTCGGAAAAAGTCCCTGCGCCGCCTTCGCCAAACTGCACGTTGCTCTGCGGCTGCAGCTCCCCCGTCTTCCAAAAATGCTCCACCGCTTTTTGCCGTTTTTCCACCGGCTCCCCGCGCTCGATCACGATTGGGCGCTGCCCGGCCTGGGCCAAAATCAACGCGGCAAACAGACCGGCCGGACCAAATCCAACCACCACGGGGCGCATGGGAAGCGGACGGCTGTCCGGCAGCTCATAGCGATAGGGAACCGCTTCTGTAATTTTGCGGTCTCCCCGGATACGCGCCCGGCTGCACTCGCATTCCACCGTACACGTAAAATGGACCTCACTCTTTTTGCGCGCATCCACAGACTTCCTGCACAGCCTTAGATTCCGCACTTCCCCCGGCGACACCCCCAGCCGTTTCGCCGCGAGATTGGACAGGTCCTCCATCGTCCCGTCCAGCGGCAAATGAATATCTGCAATTCGATAGACCATCGTCTTTATTCCTCCGGCATTCCATTCAGTAAAGAGCGCGCACAAGCGCGCCCGGCGGCCATTCCCGTGCTCCACGCCCAGTGGAGGTTATACCCGCCGCAATCTCCATCCACATTCAGCAATTCCCCTGTTAAGTAAACGCCCCTGCATTTTCGCGATTCCATCGTCCGGCAATCGACCTCTGCGAGCGGCACCCCTCCGGCCGTAACCTGTGCGCTGTCCCACGACAGCAGCCCCACCACGGGGAACCGGAAATTCTTCACCGTTCTGCTGACAGTCCCCAACTGTCCCTTGGAAAACTGTGCGGCTGTTTTGGGGAGCTGTGGGAGCGCAACGCGCAAAAGCTCCCGCCCCACGTTCCGGTTCAGCATTCCCCCCAACAGGTCACCGCTAGGGAGCGTGGGGAGGCGCTCGACGGCCTGGTAAAGCAGCGAAGCGATCTGTGATTCCGTATACTCCGGCATCAGATCCAAAGCTACCTCCACTTTTTTATTCTTTTGTTCCAAGCATTGCCCGGCCAAACGGGAAAGCTCAAAAATGCAGATTCCGGAGAGGCCGTGTTCCGTAAACTGAACTTCCCCGCTGGTCTTTTGGAGGGGGGTGCCATCGGCCAGCAAAGTGGCCTCCGCATGGCTCCGCATCCCTTTTAAGGGCTTCGCGCGCTTCGGTTCCGTCCGGATCTGCACCAACGCTGGCCGCAGGGGGACGATGCTGTGCCCCAGCTTTTCCAACAGCTGATACCCGCTCGCATTCGCCCCAAGCTGTGGATAGGCAAGTCCACCTGTGGCAAAGATGACCTTGCGGGCCCGATAAGCTCCTGTTCCCGTTTGAAGAAGGAAGCCTTCCTTCTCCCGGTGTATCCCCGTAACCAGACGTTCGCATTTGGCCTCCACCCCTTGATGCTCCAAATGGAGACGCAAAATTTCCAACACAGAAGACGCCTGGAGGGAATAGGGATACAAACGGCCTTCCTCCAACTCCCGGCAGAGCAATCCCATGGAGGCAAACTGCCCGGCCACCTTTTCCGGTGGAAACCGCTTCAGCAGGGCAGCGGCGCGTCCTGTATCTCCGTGGTAATGCGCAGGGGCCACATGGCGGTTGCTCAAATTGCAACGCCCATTGCCCGTCGCCAAGAGTTTCTTCCCGACCCGTGCATTCCCTTCCAATACAAGGACACGCAAACCGCTGTGCCCTGCCTCTGTACTGGCAACCGCGGCCATCAGCCCAGCGGCTCCACCGCCGAGTACCGCTATATCATACGTTTCCACATCGCGTCCCCCCTTATTCTATGAAAGAATGGCGCTCCATCGCCCATGGCGCAGGGAATCATCGCCGTCGCTTTGCTTTAAACGGCGCAAATCTATCTTAGTATAAACCACCTTTGATCACTCTGGCAACCCTTTTCTCCCGTTTTTGAGAGAGCCCCCATAGCCCCGGGGCAAAGAAAAAAAGAGCGGAACAGCAAGTGCCATTCCGCCCCTTTTATTCCCTATGTAGAAAGAGAAATGTACAATTAGTCCGCGAAGTATCTCTTCAGCAGGCCATTGAAGCCAGCGCCATGGCGGGCCTCATCCTTAGCCATCTCATGAACGGTGTCATGGATTGCATCGTAGCCCAGTTCCTTCGCGCGCTTTGCGATCTGCAGCTTGCCTTCGCAAGCGCCCGCCTCAGCCTCTGCACGCATCTCGACGTTCTTCTTGGTGCTGTTGGTAACTACTTCGCCGAGCAGCTCTGCGAACTTCGCAGCATGCTCTGCCTCTTCGAATGCATATCTCTTGAACGCTTCCGCAACCTCCGGATAGCCTTCGCGCTCTGCCTGACGGCTCATTGCCAGATACATGCCAACCTCGGTGCACTCGCCGTTGAAGTTCATTACCAGGCCGTCATAGACTTCCTTGTCTACGCCCTGCGCAACGCCGATCTCATGCTCGCAAGCAAAGGAAGCGCCCTCTTTCTTCTCGATGAACTTCTCTCTCGGCGCTTTGCACTGGGGGCAGAACTCCGGAGCCCGCTCACCTTCATAGACATAACCGCATACAGAACACACAAATTTTTTCATGATAGGTTCCTCCATACAAATTAAAATATTAGGAAAGACTTTCTTGTCTTTTCATGCAATCGGAACAGGTGCCGCGAAAAATCACTTCACAGCTTTCCACAAACAATCCATTTTCCTTAGCCACTTGCTTGCCAATCCGGGCTCCAACAAATTCCCCCGGAATATCAATGACTGCACCGCACTTTGTGCAGATAAAATGCGTATGCGGCCGTATATCGCCGTCGAAGCGTTCCTGGCCGTTTACCACGCCAACGCTATTGATAATCCCATCGTTTTTGAACTGCGCAATGTTGCGATAGACCGTTCCCAGACTCAAGTCGGGATACTGGGGTTTCAATTGCTGATAGACCCATTCCGCTGTGGGATGAATTTTGGCGTTGCGAATGGTCATCAAAATTGCTTCCCGCTTCCGGCTAAAGTTCTGTCGTTTCTCCATTGAGGCATCTGCACCTTCCTTCTGTGCCAGAATGTAACAGGTTAATAATTGATAACAATTCCTATTATTGAATATAATCATAGCACAAGGATTTCCATTTGTAAAGGGGCGCTCTAAAATTTTTACAATTTTTTTCCTATTACGACCCGTTGTACCTAGACCGCCGTATCGTTCCCTGTACAAATGCCTGCAAGGACAAAACAGCAGGCAGAAAGCCTGAAAGCCCTGCCTGCTTCGGATAAAACTCACTTCTCCCTCTTTGGCAAAGAGAAGACGTCCAAAAATTGTTTTGCCAAAACACCGTATTCGTGGTGTTCCAAAATGTACGCTTTGCCCCGCGCCCCCATCTTCTGGAGCTGGTCCTGCGGCGTCTCCGCAAGCTGGATGGCCGCCTTTGCAATCGCCGCACTGTTTTCCGGTTCAATGGAAATTCCGCACGAAGCATCCGCCACCATATCGTTGCCCGCGTCTATGGCAAAGATGACCGGCTTCCCCGCCATCATATAATCCATAAGCTTGTTGGGGCTCACGCCAAAGCGGAACAGCGGCTGCCGCTGCAACCCCACATACAGGGCGTCAAACTGCGCCAAAAGCTCCGGCACTGCATCGCGCTTGACCGCCGGCAACAACTCCACATTTTCTTCGAGGTGAAGGTCTTTAACCTTCTGGATTAGGCGGTCGCGTTCCGGACCCTGCCCTACCAGGATGAGTTTGATCTTCTTTCCTTGAAGGGCTTTCCCTGCCTCCACAAAGCTGTCCAACCCATTGGCAATCCCGTGGGCGCCGGTATAGCCGATCAGGAACCAACCGTCGCGGTGGTACTGTCCAAGTTTGTCCGCATAAACCGGAGGATTCCCCGGCGCTTTCTCCCAATCCTCTTTTACGATCCCGTTGGGGATATACACAAACTTTCCGTTGGCAAGGCCATGCTCCTTCATATGGCCTTCCGCGCACGGCAGCAGGGACACCACATAGTCGCTATGTTTATAGCAGTAATTCTCCGCCATCTGCATCAGGACAATATAGGGATGGTGCGGGCTCATCCCGCCGAGCTCGATGGGGCTGAGCGGCCAAAGGTCGTGCACCTCGTAGATCAGCAGGGCGCCGGACTCCTTCGCGATCTTGCGGGCGGGATAAATATCCAGCGGATATGTCGAGGAGGCGATCACCGCATCGGGCTTGCCCTGCGCCGCGATCTGTTTGCGGTATTTTTTCAGCCCGTGGAGGAAGGAGAGCATATTTTTTATGCGCCCCAATCCGTTTCCCTGGTAGGAAGGCCCCGCAATCCAAAAATACCGGATGCCGCCGTGCATCTCCTCCATGGTCGCTTGCCCGCGCATATCGGGATTCTTCGTGCGCAGATGGGAATAGGAGCTCGCCACAATGGTGACATTGTGCCCGGCCTCCACCCAGCGCTTCGCCATAAAATACGGCCGGTATTCCATGCCGTGTTTATCGGAACCGGCATAATGGTTGATATAGACGATATTCAAATGAAACTCACTCCGTCTCTCTTTTCAATGCCTCTGCGATTTTCTGGCTGGCCTTCCCATCGCCAAACGGCAGCTTCCCGCGCGCCGCTGGGTCGGGCACCGTGTGCAGCGCCTTTTGCAAAATATCCTCCGTGGTCAGATCTGCGAGCACATTCCAGTTTCCGTCCAGCGTCTCCACCCATTCCGTCTCCTTGCGCAGGGTGATGCACGGGACCTCCATAAACCAGGCTTCCTTTTGCAGGCCGCCGGAATCGGTCAATACCTGGCAGGCGTTGGAGGTCAACAGGAGCATCTCCAAATAGCCGACCGGGTCGATCAGCTGAATGTTGTGGAACCCTTCCTGGGCAATCGCCTGTTCCGCCAGCTTGCGTGTGCGCGGATGGATCGGGATCACCACCCGCTGGGGAAGCTGCTCAAACGCCCGGAAGATGCGCACAATCGCCTCCAGGCCGCCGTCCGTGGTCTCTGCGCGGTGCAGCGTGGCCAGGCGGTACTGCTTGGGCGCAATGCCAAGCGCTTCAAAGATCGCTGTCTTTTGCGGGTTACGGCGCGCCACCTCGAGGAAGTGCAGCACCGAATCCAGCATCACGTCGCCTGTGAGCTGAACCCCCTGCACAATACCCTCTTTTTTCAAATTATCCACAGCGGTCTGCGTGGGGCAGAACAGCCAGTGGGAAATATGGTCGGTCAATACGCGGTTCTGCTCTTCCGGCATCCGCATGTTGTACGAACGCAAGCCCGCTTCCACATGGGCCACCGGGATGTGCAGTTTGGAAGCCGCCAACGCGCCCGCGATTGTCGAATTGGTATCGCCATACACCAAAAGCACATCCGGCTTTTCCGCAAGCAGAACGTCTTCGATCTTCATCAGCATTTCGCCGGTCTGGTGGCCGTGTGTTCCGGAACCGACGCCCAAATTATAAACGGGCTTCGGGATTCCAAGCTCTTCAAAAAACACATCGGACATGTTGGCGTCATAGTGCTGGCCGGTATGCACGATCTTTTCTTCACACACGCCCTTTAAGGCCTCCGAAACCACCGCCGCTTTGATAAACTGCGGGCGTGCGCCGACTACCGTGATTACTTTCATGGTTTACCCCCTGTGCCAACGCACGTCGGAATCCTGCATATCCAGCGTGGAAAACTCCAAATCATCGAATTTGACCGGCTGGCCGGTTTTTTGGGATTTATAGGCCGCCAGGATGATCTTCATCGCCTTGATCGCCTCCGTACCACTCACCAGCGGATCCACCCCATTTTCAATGGCGTGGATGTAATTGGCATACAGGGGCGTATGGCCGCTGCCGTAGACGTCCTTCGGGTCCGTCCCATTGATCTTCGCCACTTCGTCGTCCTGCGGTGCGGGCTCTTCAAAGTTCCAAGTCTGCACGCGGTTGACCGCAAGGCCGCCGATGACCGCCGTGCCGGTCCCGCCGAAGATGGAAAGCGTCTCCTCCAAATTCTTCGGATACACGCAGGCGGTCCCTTCCACGATGCCAATGGCCCCGTTCTTGAAGCGGATCAGAATCGCGCCGAAGTCCTCCGCCTGGATGTCGCGCAGGAAATTGCCGGTCATCGCCATGACTGTGTCCGGCTCTCCGCCGAGGCTCCACTGGAGCAAATCGATGTTGTGAATGCACTGGTTCATCAACGTACCGCCGTCCTGCGCCCAGGTGCCACGCCACGGAGCCTGCTCATAGTACGGCATTGTGCGGTTCCAAAGGATGCGCGCTGTGCCGTTGACCAGCTTTCCAAAACGGCCGTCCTCCAACGCCTTGTGCAGCTGCTGGATCGGTGCGTTAAAGCGGTTCTGATGGCATACGCCCAAGGTGACCTTGTGCGCCTTTGCCTCCGCGATCATCTTTTCTGCATCAGCGGTGGAGAGCGCCATAGGCTTTTCCACCAACACATGCTTTCCGTGCTGGATGCAGTAGAGGGCGATCTCCGCATGGTATCCGCTCTCCGTCGCAATCGCACAGCAGTCGATCTCCATCTCTTCCAGCATCTTTTTATAGTCCGCATAGACGGCAGGGCGCACGCCCATCAATTCCTCGTACTGAGCTGCCTTCTGTTCCGCGCGCTCCGTCACCGGGTCGCAGACGGCAACCAATTCACAGATGTCTTTATTTTCAGCCGAAGCAACAATATGATTTTTCGAAATACGGCCGCAGCCGATGAGGGCAAAGCGAAGTTTATTCATTTGATACCATCCTCTCGTATTCGCAGTAGTTACAACGGAAATTTTGCATAGAACGCTTCTAAAAGCCTCTAAACACATGTTGGAAAAAATTCCCCCGTCGCGAAAACGGGGGAATTTTGCCAATCGTCAAACCTTACAGCAGCTCAATGTTGGAGCGGTCCTTCACATCCTTCATCGCATTGCGGGTGTCAAAAATTTCCTTGCTGCACTTCTGAATGCGGTCGTAATCGAAGCACGCATGCGCGGTGCAAATAATCACGATGTCCGCCGCTTTCAGCATATCGTCCGTGAGCTCCTTGGCGCCCGTATGCACAACGCCCTTGTGCTTATACTCCGGGATATACGGATCATAGAACGTCGTAACAGCGCCCTGCTCGTTCAGGCGGTCGATCACATTCAGCGCCGGGCTCTCGCGATAGTCGTCGATGTCCGACTTATAAGCCACGCCAAGGACCAGCACTTTTGCGCCGTTCATGGCGATCTTATTCTTGTTGAGGACCTTCATCGCACGATCCACTACATACTCCGGCATGCCGGTGTTGATTTCACCGGACGTCTCGATCAGACGGGTGTGATAGTCGTATTCACGCGCCTTCCAAGCCAGATAGAACGGATCGAGCGGGATGCAGTGCCCGCCGAGGCCCGGACCCGGATAGAACGCCTGGAAGCCATATGGCTTTGTCTTTGCCGCGTCGATCACTTCCCAGACATTGATCCCCATGCGGTTGCAGATGATCGCCATCTCATTGGCCAGGCCGATGTTGATATTGCGGTAGGTATTCTCCAGCAGCTTCTCCATCTCCGCAACTGCCGGGGAAGAAACCTCGTAGACGCCGCCCTCCAGGACATTGCGGTACAAAGTAGCCGCCACCTCTGTGGAATCCGGTCCCACGCCGCCGATGACCTTCGGCGTATTCTTCGTCTTATACTGCTTATTGCCGGGATCGACGCGCTCCGGCGAGAAGGCCAGATAGAAGTCCTCCGTGCATTTCAAACCGGTGGCCTCCAAAATGGGCTTCAAGAGCTCTTCCGTCGTACCGGGATAGGTGGTGGATTCCAAGATGACCACCATGCCCGGATGCAAATATTTTGCAACGGACTCGGTGGAACCCTTTACATAGCTGATGTCCGGCTGCTGGTACTTGTCCAACGGGGTCGGAACACAGATGGCAACCGCGTCCACATCTTTGATAAACGCGAAATCGGATGTGGCGGAAAGCTTCCCGGACTCCACAACCTCTTTGAAAACATCGTCCACGATGTCTCCAATGTAGTTATGTCCTGCATTGACCAAATCTACCTTCTTGCTTTGTACGTCAAAGCCAATGGTCTTGTAGCCGGACTTGGCGAACTCCGTCGCAAGAGGCAGGCCCACATAGCCCAGGCCCACAATACCGACCACTGCGGTCTTGTTTGCAATTTTATCCAGCAGCTGCTTTTTTACATCAGACATCTTTCATACCTACCTTATTTTAAATTCTTTCTATATTATCAAAGACTTTTGATCGTATCACAGATAAAGTCGACCTGCTCCTCCGTCAGATAGCCATGCATCGGCAGGCTGAACACGCGCTCACACAGAGCCTCGCAAACCGGCAGATCGCCTTTCTGATATCCAAGGGATTCATAAACCTTTTGCAAATGCAGCGGAATGGGATAATAGATCATCGTCGGGATTCCCTTCTCCTTTAACCCTGCCATGATTGCATCGCGGTGCGCTCCATCCTTTGCCTGCGCCGTATAATACCCACAGCTGGAGAAGTATCCATCCAAAACCTTCTGCGGCTCCACCACGCCCTCCAGCTTCTCGGAGTAGCGCGCGGCCATCCGGTTGCGCACCTCGATTTCGCCGTCCAAGGCGCGGAGTTTTGGAAGCAGGATCGCTGCCTGCATGGTATCCAGACGGGCGTTCAATCCGAGGCGTACATTTTCATATTTGTAGGAGCCCTTTCCATGGACGCGGATGGAAACCAGCTTTTGGTACATCTCTTCATCGTCGGTAAAAATCGCCCCGCCGTCGCCATAACAGCCCAGCACCTTCGCCGGGAAAAAGCTCGTCGCGGAGACGTCGCCGAAGCAGCATGCGCGCTTCCCGTCGATCGCGCCGCCAAAGCCCTGCGCGGCGTCCTCCATCACCAGAAGGTGGTGTTCCCGGCAGATCTCTTCAATCTTGGGAAACTCCGCCGGTTGGCCAAAGAGGTCCACTGGGATGACCGCCTTTGGCGTGAGCTTTCCCTCCCGGAGCACGCGCTCAATCTGCTCGCTCAGGGAATTGGGGTCCATGTTGAACGTATGCGGATCAATATCGCAGAACACCGGCGTCGCCCCGGTCAGGCTGACCACTTCCGCCGTAGCGAAGAAGGTAAAGCCCGGCACAAACACCGCGTCGCCCTCGTGGATGCCCCAAGCCATCAGCGGCATCAGCAGGGCGTCCGTCCCGCTGGAAACCGTTACGCAGTATTTCCGGCCGGTATAGGCGCAGAGCGCTTTTTCCAACTCTTCCACCTGCGGCCCGGAAATGAAGTGACAGCCTTCGATCACCGAAGCGATCCCCGCGTCAATCTCTTTTTTTAAATGCGCATATTGCGCTTCCAAATCGTTAAAAACAATCTTCTGCATTTATTCGGTTACCTCCTCAAGGCCGTCCGGACCTTGGCGATACTTTCTGCCGCACTTGGGGCAACGGAGCGCTTCATCCAGCGTTTCCCCACATTCGCAGGCCCATCCGCGCTGTCTGGCCGGGACGCCCATCATGATGGCATGATCGGGCACATCCTTTGTGACCACGCTTCCGGCTGCAATAAACGCATGCCGGCCGATGCGGTGTCCGCACACGATGGTTGCATTTGCACCGATGCTGGCGCCTTCGCATACCGGCGTCTTGAGATAGAACTGATGTCCCGCCTGCGGATACTTGCAGCGCGGCCGCTGCACATTGGTAAAAACCATGGACGGCCCGCAGAACACATAGTCGCCCAGCTCCACCCCGTCGTATACGGAGACATTGTTCTGAATCTTGCAAAAGTTCCCGATCTTCACCCCAGGCGCAACAAAGACGTTCTGCCCCACTGAGCAATGTTCTCCGATGGAGGCGTCCTGGCTGATGTGGCAGAAGTGCCAAATCTTTGTCCCTTCCCCGATCTGGACGTTCTCGTCCACACATGCGCTCGGGTGAACAAAAAATGTGTCGTTTGCGGTATTCTCCACGAACAAGCCCCATTCCTTTTCAGCAGAAAGAACCCGCCGTTTTTTCCTATTTTACCCGATTCTTCCCGCCATTTATTCCCTAACATTATATCTCGAAGGCCCTTTTTAGTCAATCTTTCGCCATGCAATTAGTGTTGACAATAGGTATCAATCGTATTATGATTTACACGTAATTATTAGTAAAACCGCATATTGGGCGTAAAATACGCAGTGTGGCGGTGTGGTTCCCCGCAAATTTGCAGGGAAAACCACAGCGGACTGCACGCCAGACGGTATGCCCATATTTTGTGAGAAAAAGAGGCAATCGATTCATGAGTGATTTTCAGAGAAGGGACGACTTTATCCCCTATAATGTACCGGACATCACCGACGCAGAAATCAACGAGGTCGTGGAAACGTTGAAATCCGGCTGGGTCGCCAAAGGCCCCCGCACCAACCGGTTTGAGCAGGAATTCGCCGGTTATCTCGGCGCAAAACACGCTGTCGCCATGAACTCCTGCACGGCGGCGCTTCACATTGCGTTGCTTGCAAAGGGGATTGGCCCCGGCGACGAGGTCATCACCACCCCGATGACGTTCGCCTCCACCGCAAGCACCATCATCCATACAGGAGCAACGCCTGTATTTGCCGACATCGACTACCGAACCGGCTGCATCGACCCGGATGAGATCGAGAAAAAGATTACCTCCCGGACAAAGGCCATCGTTCCCGTCCATTACAGCGGCCAAGTCTGCGACCTGGACCGCATCTATGCGATTGCGGACAAGCACGGCCTGTTTGTGAGCGAAGATGCGGCGCATGCGCTGTGGAGCCGCTACAAGGGCCGTCTGATCGGCAACAAACTGCAGGGCGCGGCCTCCTACAGTTTTTATGCCACGAAAAACCTCTGCACGGGCGACGGCGGTATGCTGGTCACCGACGACGACGAGATCGACGCGCGCGCACGGATCCTCTCCGGCCAGGGGATGAGCCACAACGCCTGGAACCGCTATGCAAAAGGCGGCTCCTGGAAATACGATATTGCAGAACCCGGCTTCAAGTACAACATGTTTGATATTCAGGCGGCCCTGGGTCTGGTTCAGCTCTCCCGTTTGGAGGAAATGCAGGCCGCCCGCCTGAAGATTGCCGCCAAATATCAGGAGGCGTTCGGGAAGATCGACGCATTGGACCCGCCGTTTGTCCCGGATTATACCACCCACTGCTGGCACCTCTATGTGCTCCGCATTGTACCGGAGTTGCTGACCATCGACCGCGACCAATTCATCGTGGAACTCAACGAGCGCAACGTCGGCACAAGCGTGCATTTTATCCCGGTACACAACATGTCGGCTTATCAGAAGCGTTTCGGCTTTGTGGACAGCGACTTCCCGATGGCGCAGAAGCATTTCGAACGGATCATCTCCCTCCCGCTCTATCCCACGATGACGGACGAGCAGGTGGATTATGTTATCGCAGCTGTAACGGACATTGTAGAAACCTATCACAAATAAACCTGAGCAAACTGACAGAAGCCATGTGGAGAATATCCACATGGCTTCTGTTTATATCTTGGAGTCTTCAATCCTCTGTAGAAAAAGCTGATGAACGGCCGGATTCCCGGTCAATTCGGGATGGAACGCAACCCCGATTTGATTCCCATACCGCACGCCAGCGGCTTTGCCATCGATCTCCACCAGGACTTCCACGCCCGCGCCCATCGCTTCGATGGAGGGCGCGCGGATAAACACCAGCGGAAACGGGCCGATTCCCTTTATATCCGCCGTTTGGGAAAAGCTCCCGAGCTGCCTCCCATAGGAATTCCGCTGCACCGTGACCGGCAGCGTTCCAAAATAGGTGTGTGCATCGTTGGCAATCTTCTCCGCCAAGAGAATCAGGCCAGCGCAGGTGCCCAGGACTGGAAGCCCCTGGGCAATCCGCATTCGCAAATCTTCCAAAAGGTCCAATTCCCGCAGGAGTTTGCCCATCGTCGTGCTCTCTCCGCCTGGAAGGATCAGGCCGTCAAAGGGCTGTTCCAGATCCCGCTTTTGGCGGATTTCAAACGGCTCGGCATCCAATTTTTGCAGCATGGCGATATGCTCCGCAAACGCCCCCTGCACTGCCAACACGCCAATCCGCATGGGTTACCGTCCCCTCTCCGCCATCAACACTTCGATCTCCTGCTCATTAATTCCGACCATGGCCTCCCCCAAGTCTTCGGAGAGCTTTGCCAGCTGGTCCGCATCCTGATAATTTGCCACCGCCTTGACAATGGCCGCTGCCCGCTTGGACGGATTGCCGGATTTAAAAATCCCAGACCCTACAAACACGCCTTCCGCGCCGAGCTGCATCATCAGCGCGGCATCCGCCGGGGTCGCCACGCCGCCCGCTGCAAAATTGACGACCGGGAGTTTGCCGTGGCTATGGACAAACTGGACCTGTTCATAGGGGACTTGCAGCTCCTTGGCCGCTTCAAAGAGTTCCTCTTCGCGCATCGAAGTTAAGCGGGCGATCTCCGCGTTCATCCGACGCATGTGGCGGACTGCCTGCACAATGTCGCCGGTTCCGGGCTCGCCCTTTGTGCGGATCATGGACGCTCCTTCTGCAATCCGGCGGAGCGCCTCCCCTAAGTCCCTGGCGCCACAGACAAAGGGCACTTGGAATTTCGTCTTATCGATGTGATAGACATCGTCCGCCGGGGATAAGACTTCACTTTCATCGATATAGTCGATCTCAATCGCCTGCAATATCTGCGCTTCTGCAAAATGTCCAATCCGGCATTTGGCCATGACGGGGATGGACACCGCTTCCTGGATGCCTTTGATCATCTTTGGGTCGCTCATGCGGGAGACGCCGCCGGCCGCGCGGATATCCGCCGGGATGCGCTCCAGAGCCATCACCGCGCAAGCCCCTGCCGCTTCTGCAATCTTCGCTTGCTCCGGCGTTGTGACATCCATAATCACCCCGCCTTTGAGCATTTGGGCAAGCTGTTTGTTCAATTCGTAACGGTCGTTCTGCATATGACTTCCTCCTATTTCATACATCGCATAGAGAAGCACACACGCTGTTGCGAGGGCTTCCCCGTTGGAGGAAATATGTTTGCAACCATATTTCCCGATGACCCGGCGCCAAAACTCCATCCGATGGAACAAGGGCTTTCCCATGTTGTTTTTCATTATAATTACATCTGTATCTTTCACAATATCCAATTTGTGCAATTTTAACCAGGTCAGTTTGGCGATAAAAAGAAGAGGGTCACTGTCAATCAACAGCAACCCTCTTCCAGAAAAGCGGTTTAGAATTAACCGATAATGGCTTCGCCGTCTACCGTACCGGTCAAGCCTGCGGCATTGGCCTCGTCCGTATCAATATGCACCGCCAAGCCAGCCGTCTTGCTGACGCGCGCAATCACATCGCCGAAGATCAACGAGCGGCCATTGTAGTCCAGCTTGATCTGGATCGCCTGGCCATCGGTCACCCCAAAGACCTTTGCGTCGTCCGGCGTAAAGTGGGCATGGCGCTTTGCAACGATGACGCCCTTATCGACGGTGATTTCGCCCTTCGGCCCGATGATCTTGCAGCCCGGCGTGCCCTCCAGATCGGCGGACATGCGCAGCGGCGCATCGATGCCCAGAGTACGGGTCTCCGTCTTGGAGATCTCGATCTGCGTCTCCGGACGGACCGGTCCGAGGATGGACATCTTCAGCGAACCCTTGGGGCCAACCACTTCCACTTTCTCTACGCAGGCAAACTGGCCCGGCTGGGACAGATCCTTCTTCGGCGTGAGCGCATAACCTTTTCCAAACAGAATATCCAAATGCTCCTGCGTCAAATGCACATGACGCGCGGAAGTTTCTACCATAATTTTCATAGCATCCATCTCCTAAATCTTATTAAATAAGCAGCTTGCCTTTTAAAGCAATGGGTTATGGCTTTATTGTACCGCAGGACGCAAGAAAATTCAACGGAATTCCCTTCTTTTCCTGGGGAATATTTCGTGCTATAATAATTTGAAACATACGAAATGGAGTGGAAATCCATCACAGAGGGAGGAAAAGCATGTACCAGACGTGGGATGAGTTGGAGGCCGCCTGCATGGGATGCCAAAAATGCGGTTTGTGTTCCGGGCGGACCAACCTGGTGTTTGGCGTTGGAAACAAAAAAGCAAAAATCCTGTTCATCGGTGAAGGGCCGGGCGAACAGGAGGACCTAAAGGGGGAACCGTTCGTCGGACGCAGTGGACAGCTTCTGGACAAGATGCTTGACGCCGTGGACTTGAACCGCCAAAAGAACATCTATATTGCGAACATCGTGAAATGCCGTCCCCCGCAAAACCGCGATCCCCTCCCGGAAGAGCAGGAAACCTGCATCGGCTGGTTGCGCAACCAGGTCTACCTCATCCGCCCGAAGATCATCGTCTGCCTCGGCCGGATCGCCGCCATGAAGCTCATCCGGCCCGACTTCAAAATCACGCGGGAACACGGCGTGTTTACCGAAAAAAATGGCGTCTGGATGATGGCGACACTGCACCCGGCCGCGCTCCTGCGCAACCCCAGCAGCAAGCCCGGCGCATTTGAAGACTTTTTAAAATTGCGCGAGAAGATCGACGAACTCGGTATCCCGCTGGAATAACAACGCTGCGGAGGGCCGTCCAATGCATGGGCGGCCCTCCGTTTTTATGCGCTATTCTTTTTCTGGTTTGTGAGCGTTCTCACAGGCGTTGTAGTGCGAGCAGCCGGAACAGTTGCCACAGCAGGTGTTCCGATGCTTCCAAGCGTAACGCGCTGCGAAAACCACCAACACAAAAATCACCGCAAGAATGACAAAATCAATCGCATGCATACAATCGTCCTTTCGATGTCACACAAACAGCAGCCCGATATGATAGACGATAAAGGCCACCACCCACGCGACGCCGGTCTGCAAAAACACCACGCCGACCGCCGCTTTGCCACTGTTCATTTCACGCCGGACCGCGCTGATCGCCGCGACGCACGGGGTATAAAGCAGGGTAAATACCAAAAAGGAAATCGCAGTCAGCGGCGTAAAGATGGACGAGAGGGCGGCCGACATATTTGCCGTATTCGAGCCGGTCAGGACGGCAAAGGTGCTGACCACCGCCTCCTTTGCGCTGAATCCCGTGAGCAATGCGGTGGAGGCGCGCCAATCGCCAAAGCCAAGCGGCGCAAAAATGGGAGCAATCCAACGGCCGATCCCCGCCAACATGCTGTCATCCCCTGCAGAAACGGGATTTAAACGGACGTCAAAGCTCTGCAAGAACCAGATGATGATGGTCGCAACAAAGATCACCGTGAAGGCGCGGGTCAAGAAGTCCTTCGCCTTATCCCACAGCAGCATGCCGACACTCTTGGGGCTGGGCAGCCGGTAGTTCGGAAGTTCCATAACAAACGGCACGGGCTTGCCGTGGAACAACGTCCTTTTCAGAAGTAACCCCATCAAAACACCGACGACCATTCCCAACACATAAAGCCCGATCATCACCAGTGCGCGATACTTTGGGAAAAACGCCATCGTAATCATCCCATAAATGGGAAGCTTGGCCGAACAGCTCATAAATGGGGTGAGCAGAATCGTCATCTTCCGGTCCCGCTCGCTGGACAGGGTCCGCGTCGCCATAATCGCAGGAACCGAGCAGCCGAATCCAATCAACATCGGAACAAAGCTTCTTCCGGAAAGGCCGATCTTGCGCAGGAGTTTATCCATGACAAACGCTACACGCGCCATATAACCGCTGTCCTCCAAGATAGAAAGGAAGAAAAACAGCACCACAATCGTGGGAATAAAGGAGAGCACGCTTCCCACACCCGCAAAAACGCCGTCGATCACCAGGGAATGCACCACGGGATTAATCCCATAAGCGGTGAGCGCATCGCTGACCACATTTGTGACAAAATCAATGCCCTGGGAAAGCAGGTCGCTCAAGAAGCTGCCGATAACCCCAAAGGTCAGCCAGAAGATCAGCAGCATAATCAAAAGGAAAATCGGAATGGCCAAGTATTTGTTGGTCAGAAGGTTATCCATTTTTACGCTGCGCGCATGTTCTTTGCTTTCCCCGCATTTTACCACACTGTCGGCGCAAAGGCGGTCGATAAACGTATAACGCATATCGGCCAGGGCCGCTTCACGGTCGGTATCGAGCTCGCGTTCCATTTCCGTGACGGCGTGCTCCACCATGTCCTTCTCGTTGTCCGAGAGGTTCAAGGCGTTCAACATGGGCTCGTCGCCCTCCACCAGTTTGGTGGCAGCAAACCGAGACGGCGTCTGGATGCGTTCCGCGTGGTCCTCCACAAGGTGCGCAATGGAGTGGATCGCCCTATGTACCGCGCCGGAACAAAAATCTTGGCGCCGTGGATATTGGCGGTTTTGCGCGGTCCGCACAGCGGTCTCGATCAATTCGTCAATGCCCTCGTTTTTGCTGGCCGAGATCGGGACCACCGGCACGCCCAGCTCTTCCTGCAATTTATCGATCTTGATCGTCCCGCCGTTCGCCCGGACTTCGTCCATCATATTGAGGGCGATCACCATCGGGATATGCAGCTCGATAAGCTGCATACTCAAATAAAGGTTGCGCTCGATATTGGTTGCATCCACGATGTTGATAATCCCGTCCGGTTTATTTTTTAAAAGGAAGTCGCGTGTGACGATCTCTTCGTCGGTATAGGGCGACAGGGAATAGATTCCTGGAAGGTCTACCACCGTAGCGTCCTTATAGCCACGGATCACGCCCTCTTTGCTCTCCACTGTGACGCCGGGAAAATTTCCGACGTGTTGGTTTGAGCCGGTCAACTGGTTAAACAGGGTCGTTTTTCCGCAGTTTTGGTTTCCAGCCAATGCAAAAATCACGGTTATACCTCCTCCACTTCGATGTTCTTCGCATCTTCGATGCGGAGCGTCAACTCATAACCGCGCAAATGCAATTCAATCGGGTCCCCCATGGGCGCTACCTTGCGCACCATGACTTCCGTATGCGGCGTCAATCCCATGTCCAGCAAACGGCGGCGCAAAGCCCCCTGCCCATTTACCGCAAGAATTCGGGATTTTTGACCAATTTTCAATTCATCCAACGTCATATTCCCACAATCCCTCTCTCCTGAATCGTATACCATCGGCAAAAGTTAGCCTATGCTATCTTTTTTATTATAATCCCTTCCTAAAAAATTTGTCAAGACACACGTCATCGAGATTCCACAATGCTCTATACAAATTCTTATGCAAAATGCCCCTGTGCTGTCGGAAAACAGCCCAGGGGCACCGTTGCTTTTTTCTATTGGCCGGAACCGTTACAACTCAATTCCATCCAGAACCTTGCGAAGCGCGTCGGCAGAAGCCATCAGTTTGCGCTGCTCCAAGCCGTTGAGCGGAATATCCAAAACGGTCTCTGCACCGTTGCGCCCTACCACGGTAGGCACGCCCATGCACACATCTTCCAGCCCATAATGGCCGCAGATCAGGCTGGAGATCGGCAAAATGGAGTGCTCATTCCGGATGATGCTCTCGCAGATTCTGCGCACCGCCATGGCGATGCCATAATAGGTGGCGCCCTTCTTCTCAATGATCTCATAGGCGCTGTCGCGCACATCGGTGTAGATGCGCTCCATGGCCTCCATATGGTTGTAGTGGCCGCGCAATTCGCAGAAATGGTTTAAATCCACGCCCGAGACGTTCGCACTGCTCCAAACCGCCAGCTCGCTGTCGCCGTGCTCGCCGATGATAAACGCATGGATGCTGCGGCTATCGACCTGCAAATGCTCGCCCAACAGGTATTTCAACCGCGCTGTGTCCAGCACGGTTCCGGAGCCAATGACCCGGTTTGTCGGGAACCCGGAGAGCTTCAACGTCACATACGTCAGGATGTCCACCGGATTGGAAACCACCAGCAGAATCCCCTCCGTGTTGCGCTTTACGATCTCCGGGATAATGCTCTTAAAAATCTTCACATTTTTATTGACCAGGTCGATACGGGTCTCGTCCGGCTTTTGCGCCGCGCCCGCCGTGATGATAATCAAATAGCAATCGGCCAGGTCGTCATAGGTACCGGCATAGATTTTCATGGGACGGCCAAAGGGAAGGCCATGGCTGAGGTCGGTCGCTTCCCCCTCCGCCTTTTGCTGGTTGGCGTCGATCAACACCAGTTCCGAAAATAGTCCGCTCTGCATCAGGCTGAACGCGGAGGTCGCGCCCACCGCACCACAACCGATCATCGCTGCTTTTTGAATGTTTACCATTAAAGCTCACTCCTTTACATCGTCATTTTTCTATGGATCATTCCTCATTCTGGGAAAGCAAAAACACCGTTGCGAAATACGGGGATCTCCCTTCCATCGGAAAGGATGCCGTCGATTTGCATGTCCGGACTGCCGAACATAAAGTCGCAATGCTCCTTGGATTGATTGGCGCCGGCGGCCTCCAATTGTTTGCGGTCCATCGCCGCCCCACCCTCGATATTTTCCGGGTACGATGCGCCCAACGCAAGATGGCAGGAGGCGTTTTCATCGAACAGGGTTGTCAGGAATAATAATCCGGAACGTGAAATGGGCGAATCGTCCGGCACCAGCGCCACTTCGCCGAGGTAAGCGCTGCCCTCATCAAATTCCACGAGATTCTTTAGCACATCTTCGCCCTCGCTGGCGCCGTATGCGCAGACCTTTCCATCGCGAAAATCGAACCAGAAGTCGCGGATCATCTTTCCCTGGTAATTGAGCGGTTTTGTTGCGTAGACGCGCCCGTTTACATGGCATTTATCCGGGGCGGTGAACACCTCCTCGGTCGGCATGTTCGGAACGAATACCGCGCCGTTGTCTGCACGGGAGCTTCCTCCCTCCCAGATATGCCCCTTGGCCAGACCGACCGTGAGGTCGGTGCCGATACCGTTCCGGAAGTGCAGCGCCTGGAAATGATAGGTATTTAATTTGCGGCTGTTTTCCGCTAAACGGGTAATGTGCGCCTGCCATTCCGCGACAGCGTCGCGGTTTCCGCCAATCCGCACCCCAGCGAGGACTGCGGCCCAAAGCGCGTCCAATGCCGCCTGTTCCTCCAATTCCGGGAACACTTTTTTGGCCCATGCAATGGACGGCACAGCCACAATGCTCCATTGCCCATGGTTTGCCATGGTGTAATATTCAAATTTCTCAAAGGCAAGCTCCTCTGCAACGCGCACCGCCTGAAGCTTTTCTCCGGGAATCTCCGCCAGCAGCCCCGGTGTGCTGGACTTTATGTGCAAAAAACAGCAGCGGCGGTCAATGTCATCCTGCTTCTGCTGGATCCGCCAAGGGGCTATAGAAGCCATCGACGATTGTTCTTCGTATTCATAGCGCAGCTTGTCCGTGTATTCATCCGTCCAATTGACGCGGACTTCCCCCGCTCCGGCCCGGTAAGCCTCTTCCACGCAAAGGCGGGCAAAGAACGCGCAGTCCACAGGGGACGCCAAAACCATCAATTGTCCCGGCTGCACGTTTACCCCGACCCGCACGGCCAACTCCGCATATTTCCGCAATGTATCCTGCGTAACCATTCTGCATCCTCTTTTCCTTATATCCAAAGCCGGTTTTGGAAAACCGCTTTCGTTCGCTCATAATCGCTCTCTTTTCGCACAAACTTCTGTAGACAGCGACCTCTGTATGAACCTATCATATCCGATTCGCAGGCAAAATACAACTAGGCACGTACTTGGATTTTGGCGCACCTCCCCCAAACCCATTCGGTCAATTTCAACCAAATCTGTTCAAGTCACCCGTTAGTTTTCACAGAATACACCGCGTTATCTTTGTAGATTGTTTGTTTTGCATAACTCATCCGTTCGTTTTTCGTCATATTTTTGATCGATTTCGATTGACTTTGATTGATATTGACTGTATTATATGAACAAAGGAAATGATCGAAATGTTGACAGAAGAACGGTATGCCGCCATTCTCAAACTTCTGGAGGAAAAAAAGGCCGTATCGGTTTTGGAATTGACGGAACTCTTGAATAGCTCGGAATCCACCATCCGGCGCGATCTGACGGCGCTTCACCGGATGGGAAAACTGACCAAGGTCCACGGCGGGGCTACCTCCATCAACGGCGTCTACCAGATGACAGAGGACAAAACCTCTGTCCGCCACAACCTCCATGTGGAGGAAAAGAACCGCATCGCGCAATGTGCCGCCTCCCTGGTACATAAGAATGATTTTGTGTTCCTAGATGCAGGCACTACCACCGAGCGGATGATCGACTACCTCCATGAACAGGACGCCGTCTATGTGACGAACGGAATTGTCCACGCGCGGAAGCTTGCGGAAAAAGGGCTGGAAGCTTACATCCTATCGGGAAAGATCAAGGCGGTCACGGAGGCGATTGTCGGGACGGAAGCCGTGCACAGCCTTCAGCGGTATCATTTTTCCATCGGCTTTTTCGGGACAAACGGCATGCGCGCCGGCGATGGATTCAGCACCCCGGACATCGAAGAGGCCCGCGTGAAAACCGAAGCCATCCAGCGCTGCAACAAGCGCTATGTGCTGGCGGACCCCTCCAAATACAATCAATTGTATTCGGTCATCTTCGCGGATCTATCCCAAGCCGCTGTTATCACAACTGCTTTACCGGATAAACAACTCCGCTCCCACACGACCGTGATTGAAACAGACCTTGGAAAGGAGCAAACGTCCTCATGATCTATACCGTAACATTCAACCCCTCTCTCGACTACATTGTAAAACTCCCCACCCTGGAACTTGGCAGCGTCAACCGCACAGCAAAAGAGGAGCTCTATCCCGGCGGTAAGGGGATCAATGTCTCGATCGTCCTGCGCAACTTGGGGGTTGAGAGCACAGCACTCGGGTTTATCGCCGGTTTTACCGGAACGGAAATCCAGAGATTGCTTGACGCCTGCGGCTGCCGCAACGATTTCATCCAGGTCCAGGAAGGGTTTTCGCGGATCAATGTCAAAATCAAAGCCGAACAAGAGAGCGAAATCAACGGACAGGGCCCGCATCTCAGCCCGCAGAATTTACAGGACCTGTTCTCAAAACTGGAGAACCTCTCCGATGGCGACGGCTTGGTCCTGGCCGGAAGCATCCCCAACACCCTGCCTGCCGACATCTACGAAAAAATTTTGGAGCATCTACAGGGCCGGAACATCCATGCCGTGGTGGACGCCACCGGGGAATTGCTTCGGAATGTCTTAAAATACCAGCCCTTCCTGATTAAGCCCAACAACCACGAATTGGGTGAACTCTTTGGGCAGCACCTTACGACGGACGAGGCCATTATCTCCCACGCGCAAAAGCTTCAGCAGATGGGTGCGCGCAACGTCCTGGTTTCCATGGCGGGCGACGGAGCCATCCTGGTGGATGAAGGCGGCGGCATCCACAAGCGTTTGCCCCCGCAGGGCCATGTGGTCAACTCGGTTGGCGCGGGGGACTCGATGGTCGCCGGATTCCTTGCCGGTTATCTCTCTTCGCAAAACTACGAAACCGCGTTTCAGACCGGCCTGGCCGCCGGCAGTGCCTCGGCCTTCCAGGAATGGCTGGCCAGCGGCGATGACATCCGGGCGCTTTTAAAAACCATGTAATAGCTTGAGATTTTTAATAGGAGGACTTGTTATGCGTATTACGGAACTTCTGAACAAAGACGCAATGGATCTGAATGCCACCCCCAAAAGCAAAGCGGAGGCAATCGACCTCCTGGTGGACCTGATGGTGCGGTCTGGAAATATACTCGACAAGGAAGAGTACAAAAAATGCGTTTTAAAGCGTGAAACCATCGGTTCCACAGGAATTGGCGAGGGGGTCGCCATTCCCCACGCGAAAACCAAAGCGGTCAAAAGCGCGGGCCTTGCCGTGATCGTCGTCCGCGACGGCGTGGACTTTGACTCCCTGGACGGCGAACCGGCCAAATTGTTCTTCCTGATCGCCGCGCCGGACACGGAGGACAATATCCATCTGGACGTTCTGGGGCGTCTGAGCGTCCTGCTGATGGACGACGATTTCCGCCAGGGCCTGATCGACGCAAAGGACAAAGAAGAATTTTTCCGTTTGGTGGACGAAGCCGAAAACAAGAAGGTAGCGGAAACGGAGAAAAAAGAGGAAGAGGCGAAAAAAGCCGCACCGGGTACTTACCGCATCCTCGCTGTAACGGCCTGTCCGACCGGAATTGCCCATACCTACATGGCGGCGGAAAGCCTGGAGGAAAAGGCCAAGCAGATGGGCGTGACCATCAAGGTGGAAACCAACGGTTCCGGCGGCAAGAAAAACGTCTTGACGCAGGCAGAAATCGCGGCTGCGGACGGAATCATTGTCGCTGCGGATACAAAAGTGGATATGCCCCGTTTTGACGGCAAGCCGGTCGTTCAAACCCAGGTGTCTGATGGTATTTCCCGCCCGCAGGAATTGATCCAAATCATCCTCGACGGTAAAGCGCCGGTTTTCCACGCACAGGGCGGCCATGCCCAGGCGGAAACCAGCACTGCGAAGGAGGGACTCGGCCACCAGATCTACAAGCATCTGATGAACGGCGTCTCCAACATGCTTCCCTTTGTCATCGGCGGCGGCATCTTAATTGCAATCGCCTTCCTTCTCGACACCATCCTAGCCCCGGGCGGCGACCCGGCCAACTTCGGCATGAATTCCCCGGCGGCGGCGCTCTTTAAGACCATCGGCAACGCGGCGTTTGGCTTTATGCTGCCCATCCTCGCGGGCTTCATCTCCATGAGCATCGCGGACCGCCCCGGACTGGCGGTAGGATTTGTGGGCGGCGCATTGGCCAACGCCGGCGGCTCCGGTTTCCTCGGCGCATTGATCGCCGGCTTTATAGCCGGGTATCTGATGCTCGGCCTGGAGAAGCTCTGCGCCAAGCTGCCGAAATCCCTGGAAGGGACCAAACCAGTCCTGATCTATCCCGTGGTGGGCATCCTGGCGATTGGCGTCATCATCCAGTTTATCATCAATCCCCCTGTGTCAGCGCTGAATCTGTGGATCAGCAATGCCCTGGCCAGCTTGAACGCAACCAGCGGCGTCATCCTCGGCGCGATTGTCGGCGGCATGATGAGCATCGACATGGGCGGGCCGTTCAACAAAGCGGCTTATGTATTTGGCACAGCCTCCCTCATCAACGCCGCCGGCGACCCGGTCTCCTCCGGCGTTATGGCTGCCGTGATGATCGGCGGTATGGTTCCGCCGCTTGCCGTTGCCCTGTGCACTACGTTCTTTAAAAACCGCTTTACCGAAAAAGAGCGCCAGACAACCGTTACCAACTATATTATGGGCTTCTCGTTCATCACAGAAGGCGTTATCCCCTTTGCCGCTTCCGATCCGCTGCGCGTCATCCCGTCCTGCGTGGTCGGTTCCGCTGTGGCCGGTGCGCTCTCCATGCTGTTCGGCTGCACGCTTCCGGCGCCGCATGGTGGAATCTTCGTGTTCGCTGTGGTCCAAAATTGGCCCATGTACCTGGTATCCCTCTTAATCGGCTCCGTCGTCGCCATGCTCCTCTTGGCCCTGCTGAAAAAGCCGATCAAGGAAGGGCGCTAATTTCCAACGATTCGCTTTCCAAAAAGAAGAGCAAATAGCAAAATTGGGCCGTTTTCAGCCTTGCTGCACTTTTTTCAATCCCCTGCAAAATCCCGGCTAGAATCCCTTGACCCGGCCCAATTTTCCTTCTATAATAAGAATAATAACAGGTCCCTCTGGGCATCTTGTGAGCCATTGGGACCAATTGATAGACAAGGAGATATTTAAGATGAAGGAATTTCAGTATGTGATTACCGACGCGGAAGGCATCCATGCAAGACCGGCAGGTTTGCTTGTCAAAAAGGCAAAGGAATTTGCCAGCACGATCACCATCAAGAAGGACGACAAAAGTGGAGACGCCAAAAAGATCTTCTCTGTCATGGGCTTAGCGGCTAAGAAGGGCGAGACTGTCACCGTATGTGTGGAAGGTGCAGACGAGGATACGGCTGCCCCTGCACTGGAGGCATTTTTTAAGGAAAACCTGTAATCTTTTATAGAAAAATAAGCAGCTCTTGGGAATTTCCCAAGGGCTGTTTTTTGTATGGTCCTTTCTCCGCTTGAATGCGATGGCATCCAGCCAACCATGCGTTTGATTTCCGTATTTTTGAAAAACTGTGAATAGGCTGAAAACTTATCCTTGGAAACCTTGCAGTTTCTCCTAAAAAACGATAGAATACTATATTAATGGACTGTGGGTCAAAAAGGGCCCCGACAAGGAGGACACAGAATGGATTATACCGGTTTGAAATGCCCTGTGTGCGGCAAACCGTTTACCTCTGACGACGACATTGTCGTCTGTCCGGAATGCGGCGCGCCTTATCATCGTGCCTGCTATCAGCAAGCTGGACATTGTATTTTTCAAGAAAAGCACGGAACACCGGATGCATGGAAGCCCCCGGAAAAGCAAACGGAAACGGGCGCCGAAGGGAAGATCTGTCCACGCTGCGGCAAGAAAAACGCCCGTGAGTCGCTGTTTTGCGACCAATGTGGTCAGCTGTTAAGCGGTGGAGCAAGCAAAGGTGCCTCACCAAATGGAGGGTATTCCCCATACGGGACACCGAACCCCAATGCTTCTCCCTATCAGAATCCTGGCGTGCCGAATTCCCCGCCCTATCAAAACCCTGGCGCACCAAACGCCCCGTACAGCGGCCCTTACCCGTTCGCCTTCGACCCTATGGGCGGCGTTAGACCGGAGGAACCCCTCGGAGACGGCGTCACGGCGGGCGATGCAGCGAAATTTGTACAAACCAATCCCCAATATTATATTCCGGCCTTTGTCAACCGGAAGCGCTACCATCGGAACCGGTTCAATTTTTCCGCGTTTCTCTGCTCTGGCGGTTGGATGCTTTACCGCAAACAATATAAATGGGGCGCCATTTTCACGGGGATTATGTTGCTGATCTATGTGCTTTCCACCTTTATCTCCTATCGCTTTGCCACGCCTATCATTATGGATCTGATGCAGCAGGTCGGCGTGGATATCAACGCCGCCTACCCGACCATGGAACAGTCGGTCCAGTTCATGGCGCTGCTGATGCAGCAGGCTCCCTGGCAGATTTTCTTGGTATGGGCCCCCAGCCTGCTCTCTCTGCTCCGGTTTGCCCTCATGCTGTTTGTCGGATTCAATGGAAACCGCATGTATATGAACCACTGTATCCGCAAAATCCGCACGCTCCGGGAGGAAAACCCCGACCCGTCGGATTATGCCGTCCGTTTGCAGCTGCACGGCGGTGTGAACACCTCCCTGGCCATCTGTCTGTTGATTTGTTATATGATTGTGGTTTATCTCCCTCAGCTCTTTCTCTATTAAATGAAAAGTAGAATCCCATCGCACAGGAAAGTATACTGCGATTCTTTACACATAGGCTAAGGACAGAAAAACACAGGCGCTACGCACGTTCCATCATGACTTTAAGGAGGAATCCCAGTGAAGGTAACAAAAGCCGTTATCCCCGCTGCCGGCTTGGGCACACGTGTGCTTCCGGCCACCAAATCCATGCCGAAGGAAATGCTCCCGATCGTGGACAAACCTGCCATTCAATACATCGTTGAGGAGGCGGTCCACTCCGGCATCACAGACATCCTCATCATCACCAACCGCGGGAAGGGCCTAATTGAAGACCACTTCGACCGCGTCCCGGAATTGGAGGCGCGTTTGACCAGCGGAGGCCCGGAAAAGGAAAAGATTCTCAAAGAGATCGTGGACATCTCCCATATGGCCAATATCTATTTTGTCCGCCAAAAGGAGACGCGCGGCTTGGGACATGCCGTCAACTGCGCGCGTTCCTTTGTCGGTAACGAGCCCTTCGCCGTCCTATACGGCGACGACGTCATCATCGGGGAGGACCCGGCCTGCGGCCAGCTCATCCGCGCCTACGAGGAGTTCGGCCTCGGTGTGTTGGGCGTGAAGGAAGTGACGCCGGAAGCGATTACAAAATACAGCTCCCTGAAAGTCGAGCCGATTCACGACAATTACTATAAGTGTACGGATATGGTGGAAAAGCCCACGCCGGATAAGATCCTTTCTCTGTTTTCCATCCTGGGCCGCTGCGTCCTGACTCCGGACATCTTCGACATTTTGGACAACACAAATCCCGGCGCCGGCGGGGAGATTCAGCTGACCGACGCGATGGGGACCATGGCACGCAACAAAGGGATGGTTGCGGTGGATTTCACCGGCACACGCTACGACATGGGCAATAAGCTCGGCATCATGCAGGCTTCGGTCGAGGTTGCGCTTCAGCACCCAGAGATTGGAAGCGCTTTCCGGGCATATCTAAAGGAAATCAGCAAAACCCTGTAAAATTTTAGTTGACGCATCGGTTTATCGCTGTTATAATTATGTCTGTTAGCCATATTCTTGGCTTTCTATCCTTGCTCCGGAAGTTCTATCCGGGGCCTAACGTCCAAAAGGAGGTGCAATACAATGCCAGAAGTAACAAATTCCTATGAGACCGTTTTCATTCTTTCCACCAAGTTGGGAGAGGACGGCATCGCATCCTTGGTCCAGAAGTTCAAGGATCTGATCGCTGCAAACGGTACGGTCGACGGCGTGGATGAGTGGGGCAAGCGCAGACTTGCATACCTCATCAACAAAGAGGCGGAGGGCTATTATGTTCTGATCGATTTCACGAGCGTGCCTGCCTTCACCGCAGAACTGGACCGTATCTACAAGATCACCGACGGTGTTCTTCGTTCCTTGATCATCAAGAAAGAGCCGGAAAAGGCAAAGAAAGAGTGATCTGAATGCTCAATGTTGCTGTTTTGATGGGCCGCCTTGTGGCTGACCCAGAGTTGCGCCATACGGCCAACGATATTTCTGTGACGAGTTTTACACTCGCTGTGGACCGTTCGTATGTAAAGGCCGGTTCCGACCGGCAGACCGATTTCATCGATATTGTCGCTTGGCGGAGCACCGCGGATTTTGTATGCAAATACTTCCGCAAGGGGCAGCTGGTGGCTGTACAGGGTTCGATTCAGACCCGCACCTACACGGATAGCCAGGGCAATAAGCGCAAAGCCTTCGAAATCGTTGCGGACAACGTCCATTTTGCCGAGCCAAAGCGTGATTCCTCCGCTGGAGGCGGTTACGCGGCAGGAAATTATGGCGGTGGCAACTACGAGAACAATTATCACTCCAGAATGGAGCCGATCCCAGAACAGCCCGCTCCCGCTTACACAAGCGGCAATACGGGTGATTTTGAGGAGATCCCCTCCGACGATGATCTGCCGTTCTAATTCCATTTGACTGAAAAGACTGAAAAAAGGAGGTTTCCGTTATGGCATACGGTGATAGACCCGAGCGCGATAACCGCCGTCCGGGTGGACGCAAAGGCCGCAAAAAGGTTTGCAGCTTCTGCGTAGACAAAATTGAAACCATCGATTACAAGGATGTCGCAAAACTGCGCCGTTTTATCTCTGAGAGAGCAAAGATTCTGCCCCGCAGAGTAACCGGCACTTGCGCGCGCCATCAGCGTCAGCTGACGGTAGCGATTAAGCGCGCCCGTCATCTTGCGTTGCTCCCGTTCAGCAGCGACTGATAAAACAAAATATGGCAAGCTATATTAGCTTTGCATATGGAAGATGCGGGTGCGCTGCGCCCGCATCTTTTTTGTAATCCCGGACAGGTCTGTTTCCTTCTTCCCTCTGAAAACCTTTTGGAATACAGGCCGCTGTCCTTTCAGAACAGGAGTTTTGTCATGCTGATTGATGCACATGTTCACATGTTTTCCGAAAAAATCGCCCAAAAAGCGTTGACCAATCTCGCCAACATCTGCAAAAGCCCCTATTTTACAAACGGCACCCTATCCGATACAAAGGAAAAACTGAAGAGCTGGGGCGTCGATGCGGCCATGGCGATGAACATCGCCACCAAGCCGACCCAACAGACCGTAGTCAACAATTGGGCCGCTTCGATCGATGATCCTACCATCTATGGCTTCGGTTCCGTCCATCCCGACGCGCCGGACGCACTCGACGAGCTGCAACGGATTAAGGACCTCGGCCTATATGGGGTAAAGCTACATCCGGATTACCAGGGCTTTCTCATTGACGATCCCAAAATGTTCCCGATCTATGATGCCATCTCCTCCCTGGGATTGCCTGTAACGTTCCACACGGGCTGGGACCCCCTCTCCCCTGATTTGATTCACGCCACGCCGCAGGCAGTGGCCAAAGTGGTCAAGCTCTTCCCGCATATGACAGTGATTGCCGCGCATATGGGCGGGATGGCACGCTATCAGGAGGCGGAAGAGTATGTCGCCGGCTTACCGCTTTACATCGACACCGCGATGTCCGCCCGCCTGTGCTCCCCGGAGCAGTTTGAGCGCCTGGTCTCCAAGCATGGGTCTGAGCGCGTCCTGTTCGCCAGCGATTGCCCGTGGAGCCGTTCTTGCGACGAATTTGCATTCATCGAGCGCACCCATTTGACCGATCGCGAAAAAGAAAATATTTATTATAAGAATGCCCAGCGGGTATTAGGGTTGTCCCAATGAATGGCTATTTGGGCCTTTGGTTGTACCCGCACGTTCTTTCATTTTTTAATATAAAGCGGAACATAAAAAGGAGCTATCCGGCTGCGTTTTTACAGCCAGACAGCTCCTTTTCTGTTGCAATAAATCCATGCGGCTAAAGGATATTCTCCAAGATGGGCAGCTCCGCCTCCTGCAAGCTGGCAATTTGTGCGGCTGCGCGCGCACATTCCGAGCTGAATTCATCAACTGCCCCATGTTCAATCAACGGGGAGAGAGATGCAAGAGAGAGGTCAATCGCCTCCAAGCGTGTGTGCTGAATAAACGTGGACAGCGTCTTATGGAATTTCCGCCAATTTTCCTCCGCTTGGTTGCTTAAATCGGCAGCACGCTCAAAATCTCCTTGCTCTGCAGCATTGCGTGCTTCTTGCAGCGTGCTGCTCAGTTCATTGGAAAGTTCGATGGTGGTGTGTACACCCCACCAACACAACCCAGTCACTACAACCAGAATTGCCATTGCCGCCCAAAGCCGCTTCACAACGACGTCCCCCTTTCCTTTGGAATGATATTGTAATCGCCCTTTGTGTTCGCGGTCATAATAAACACATCTTCCTGGCGGATATTTTTGGCATGCAAAATCCCACGAATCCATTCCGGGCTTTTATTGCATAGCTTCATGGCAAATTCGGAAAGGATACCGTCGCTGATGACCACCGTTTCAATGCCCGTATTCGGCAAAGCGACCCCCATCATCCCGGCCGTCGGGGTTTCCTTATCCGGCTTTTTGATGACGCTTAACTTGCCGTTCGTCTCGATAATCGCATAAGCGACGTCATCCAGGCTGAAGACATTCCGTTGCCGCAATTGTTCCCCCAAGTCCTCCGTAGACATGCGCAGGCGCTTCATCTCAGATTGAATCAGCTTCCCATCGCTGATGACAACAATTGGGCGGCCGCACACCACGCGGCGGAATTTCGGGATCTTGAGCATTAAAACCGAGACAACAATCTCGCACATCACCAGGACTGCGATCGGGATAAACCCACTCACCAACGGCTGTCCCGTATCCTGCATGGGGATCGCCGCAATGTCAGAGATTAGGAGCGTGACCACCAGCTCGCTGGTCTGTAATTCGCTGATCTGGCGCTTGCCCATGAGCCTGACTGCTACAATAATCACTATGTATAGCAGCAGGGTACGGATAAGAGAAATCGTCATTGCCATGTCACCATCCAAATCGTTTTGTTTTCCTATTTCAGTATGAACCCAAGCCGTCAGAATTATGCGAAACGTTTTACAATGGACGGGATATGCATAAAACCAACGGAATTTGGCAAAGTTAACCTCGATGAGGTGATTGCGATGATGACGGCATCTTTAAAAGAAAATCTGGCGTATTTCAATCAGCAGTTTGATGGAAGCGCTGACTTTATCGTGCGTAAATTTCAGATTACAGGGACGGACGCCGCCTTGCTGACCTTGGAGGGCTTGGTCAATAAACAGGTGATTGTACAAGGCATCATGAACCCCATCCTACATGCGACCATTCTGGAACAGGACCCTGTCAAAAAATTTGAATACATTCGAGACAATACACTGGCCACAGTCGATCAGGCAGAAGTGGACACATACGACGCGGCGATACAAAAATTGATGAATGGGTTTGCTCTCATCGCCATCGACGGCTGCATCCGCATGATGGCCTTCAGCGTGCAGGGGTTCTCGTTCCGCGGCATTTCCGAGCCCCAAAATGAGATGACACAGCGTGGGTCCCGGGAAGGCTTTGTCGAACCCTTTTTGATCAACATGTCCATGATCCGCAGAAGGATGCACACCCCAAAACTAAAATTTGAAATCTTTACTGTGGGAAAGGAGAGCAAAACAAATATTTGCGTCTGCTATCTGCGGGATACCGTTTCCCCAGAAGTCCTTTCACGGGTAAAAAAGAGGATTAAGGATCTACAGCTCAACACCGTTTTGGCCGCTGGTTATGTCTCCCCGCAGATTGTCCGGAAACATAGCCATTTCATATTTAGCGGGGTCGGCCTCTCGGAACGCCCGGACACTGTGTGTGGAAAAATCAACGAAGGCCGTGTTGCGATCATCATCGACGGCACTCCGAATGTTTTGATTGTTCCTCACCTTTTTATCGAGAATTTTCAGAGTTTTGACGATTATGCATTCCGGCCATTTTATGCCACCTTTACCCGCTGGCTCAAATTCTTCGCTTTCTTCCTAGCGGTATTCCTGCCGGGCTTCTATGTCTCCGCAACGACCTTCCACCCGGAATTGCTCCCGGAGGAACTGATGCTCAAAATTGCGCAAGCGGAGGCAACAACGCCGTTTCCCGTTATGCTGGAGGCCATTGTGATCCATTTTCTCTATGAGATCATGCGTGAGGCGGGACTCCGCGTCCCGCAGCCTCTGAGCAATGCTGTCAGCATTGTGGGCGCTCTGGTAATCGGCGAAACAGCCGTATCCTCGGGGTTAGTCGGCGCGCCTACGCTTATGGTGATTGCCTTAACCGCAACCGCCTCCTATGTAACGCCCACCCTATATGGTCCAGTCACCATCATGCGCTTTATCTTTATTGTGGTTGGCGGCACACTGGGATTCTGGGGTCTGGCGCTCTGTCTAATGGTGATGCTGGTCAATATCTGCGCCGAGATGGTCTATCAGATCCCCTTCAGCGCTCCCCTCTCTCCGTTTAAGCTTCACAGTATGCGCGACGTTCTCGTGCGCGCAAGCTGGAAGATCCTCTCCAAGAATATTGAAATGGTGCAAAATATGCCCGGCTCCGAAATCAAAAATCCAGATCAAAAAGGGAAGCAAGTATGATGCAAAAGCAATATCGTATCAGCGCAGGGCAGCTCTTTTCCATTCTATTTGTCAATCGAAGCGTGATTATGCTCACGCATAACACCCTGTTGGGCGGCGGGGAAAATATGGTGGACAATATTCTCTCTGCACTGTTGGCATTGGTCTTAAATTTTGTCTTAATTCTGCCGCTCTATTTTTTGCATCGCCGCAATCCACAGGAAAACGTGCTAGAGACCGGGGAGCGTCTTGTCGGAAAGCCCGGCGCCATCCTGCTCGCCGTATTTTATGGACTGTATTTTATGGCGATTGACAGCTACTACCTCTCCTTTTTCCAAATTTTCCTCAATAACATCATGGAGCCACTGATGCCCGTCTGGTTGGTCGCATTGGCTTTTGTCGCCGTGGTCTGTTATGCCGCCTATCTGGGGATCGAGGCCATTGCCCGCACCGCTGGATTTGCCCTGGCGATCATTCTCATCGGCATGGTATGGATTGGCGTGGCGCTTCTGCCAAAAATCCAGTGGATCAACTATGATCCATTTCTTTACAATGGCCCCAAACAGCTTTTCACCGGCACGGCCCTTTTCTTGGCACGAAGCACTGGATTTTCCACTATGGCGCTGCTTCTCCCCCGGGTCAGCGGAAAAAAGAAGCTCAAATTTTGCATCTGGAATACCGGCATTTACTGCCTGATGATCTTCCTATTGTTAGGTATGGTGGGTGTGGGCGGCAGTTATCTGAAAAATCAACTGTTTCCTGTCTATACGGCTGCTTCGCTAGCGGATGCGGGCGTTTTGGAACGCCTCGACGTGGTCTTTATTACGATCTGGGTCGCCGGGCTCTTTATCCAAATGTCCACCGACGCCTATCTATTTATGACCTGCCTGCGCAAAGTCGCCAACAAAAAGACAAGCCGTATTGCTTTGCCCGTGGCCTCCTTGTTGGTGGCGGCCCTAGCCGTAGCGGTGACGTATTCCTTGCCCCTGCAAAAGGTCTTCTATGGCGTTCCTCTCCTGTTTACAATCACCATCACGGCGGCTGTGGGGATTCCGCTCGTCCTGCTGATTGTAGATCTGATTCGCAAGAAAAAGCGCGTCCCTGAGAAAACGCAAAAAGGGGAGGGACCAGCGTGAAAAAGGTTGTGATTCAAGGCCTTGCCGTGGCATTTGCACTCATTTCCTGCCTTTCCCTGCAAGGATGCAGCTATCAGGTGCAGTTGAGCCAACGGCTATTGATTCAGGGGATTGGCATAGACTACGAGGATGGCGTCTACCGGGCAACCGTGCAGGTCACAAAGGTGAGCGATCAGGAGGAAAATACCGTGTCCCTCATGAACGGCGAAGGGGATTCCGCCATGGACGCCCTGAATGCCATCACGCTCGCCAACGGGAAGAAACCGCTTTATAGCCATAGCCTGGTTTTGGTTCTGGGACGCGGCTGTGCCGAAAAGGGGCTTAGCAATGTAATGGATTTTTTTATCCGCTATCCGGAATCCCATCCCACTGTGAACGTCCTCATGGCCGATTCCTCCGCCGAAGACATCCTCAGCACGGAGCAGGAGGACGGAAAATATATCCAGGCGCGCGATATCGAAGAGCTGGCCAAGGGTGGAAAGTATAATGGGGAGACTGTCCAGACAGAGATGTTGGATGTGATCAACCAGCTGCGCGGAGAAGGGTCTTCCCCCTATCTTCCCATTGTGATGCAGGATGGAGAATCGATCGTATCCAGTGGCACGGCGGTCTTTTCCGGCGATCAGCTGGTGGCTGACCTCGACGCACAGGAGACAAGAGGGCTTTTGTTGATCACTGGAAAGCTCCACAATGGGACGGCAGTCGTCCAATCTCCGGAAATCGGAAAAGTGACATTGGAATTAGAGGAAGCCTCTACAAAGATTTCCCCGCAAATTATTGGGGAAAAACCACGCTTTTCCATTGAGGTCGAATGCGGCGCTACCATTGGCGCGGCGGATATGCCAAGCGGAAAATCCCTGGACAGCAAGATGTATGAGAAAATCGGCGAACTGTTAGAGGAACAGCTAACGCAGAATTGCATGGAAGCCATCTCCATATGCATCGAAGACAACCACAGCGACATTTTCAATTTTGGCCGCCGGCTCTATCAATCCCAGCCGGCGTACTGGAAACAGCATGAGGCAAACTGGAGGGAAGAGATGGACCAAGCGGAATACGACGTACAAGTAGAAGTACAGCTTCGGCGTGGAGGACAGGAAATCACGGGCCTGCAAAGCGACGTCAATGCATGACAAGCCACTCTCTTGGAATCCCTGTTTCCTATGGGGCAAGCAAATAAATAGAAAAACGATTCTACGTTAAAAAGGCACCAAACGGTCTTTCGTTTGGTGCCTTCTGCTATTTTTATGATACGATGGACGATCTATATGCCTAACCGTCACTCGGATTTTCCTTCCCCGGCAGCGGCCATTTTTTCCCGGGCAACCGCCAGCATCAACTTAATGCGGTTTTCTTGGTTGACGCGGGTAGCGCTCGGGTCGTAGTCGATCGGGACAATATTCGAATTCGGGGCAACTTCGCGGAGGCGATGGATCATCCCTTTGCCGCAGATATGATTCGGCAGGCAGCCAAACGGCTGCGCGCAGACAATGTTTTCATATCCCGCTTCGGTGAGCTCCAGCATCTCGGCCGTGAGAAGCCAGCCCTCCCCCATCTTGTCGCCATATCCAATGACGCCTTTGACAAGGCTCTTAATATGCTCATAAGATGCCGGCGCATAGAACTTCGGCTCTGTTTTAACCGCCCGGATTAAAGCATCCTGCATTTTGGTAGCATATTCCATCAGGACATTCACCACCGCATACTTCGCTTTGCTGCCCCCATAGAGCTTGATGTCCTCAAGGCGATTGTCAATTTTAAACTGAACAAACGACATCAAACCAGGCACGTTGACCTCGCAGCCCTGCTCCGCCAGGAAATCCTCCAAATGGTTGTTAGCGAACGCCGCGTATTTGACATAAATTTCGCCCACAATGCCCACTTTGATCTTTGGCGTCTTCTTGATCGGGATCGAGGCAAAATCCTTCACGATGCGTTGGAGGTTCGCCTCTTCTTTTTTCAGGCCCATGCCCTCGCTGTGACGGAACTGCTTGCACAGTTCGGCCGTCCACTTCTGGACCATGCGCTTGCTGGCGCCGGGTTCAACCTCATAGGGCTTTACTTGGTTATTCAGCAGCATCAGTGCGTCGCCGTAGATGACAGCCGCTACCATCTTGCGGATCATCGGTAAGGTGATCGAAAAACCGGGGTTGTGCTCCAGGCCGGAAAGATTCAGCGAGATGACGGGAATCTGGTCGAATCCCGCCTTATGCAGTGCCTTGCGCAACAAGTGGATATAATTGCTCGCACGGCAACCGCCGCCCGTCTGTGTGATAATCAACGCTGTGCGGTCCAGGTCATATTTGCCGCTTTTGAGGGCATCAATGAACTGGCCGATCACCAGCAGGGCGGGATAGCACGTATCGTTGTGCACATATTTGAGCCCTTCCTGCACGATGTTTGGCCCGCTTGTAGTCAACAGCTCCGCTTTATAGCCATAGCTGCGGAACACGTCCACAAACAGCTCAAAATGGATGGGCAACATCATCGGGCATAAGATGGTGTATTCCTTTTTCATCTCCTTGGTAAACAGGAGACGGCCCGTTTTATCGAATTTCAATTCTGCCATAGTATTCTCCTTTCGGATGGGGCTCAGCCCTCCAGAGCGGCGAACAGGCTGCGCAGGCGGATCTTGACTGCGCCAAGGTTCGTAATTTCGTCTATTTTGATCTGTGTATAGATTTTGTTATGGGATTCCAAAATGCTGCGCACCTCGTCCGTCGTAATGGCGTCCACACCGCAGCCAAAGGAGACGAGCTGCACCAGATTCATATCCTTCTGGCTGCCCACATATTCAGCGGCTGCATACAGGCGCGCATGATACGTCCACTGGTTCAAGACGCCGACTGAAAATTTCGTTTCTTTGGCGCTGATGACATCCTCCGAAATAACAGCCGCGCCCAAGCTGGTAATCAGCTTGTCGATTCCGTGGTTGATTTCCGGATCGAGGTGGTACGGGCGGCCACTCAAAATGATAATCGGCTTCCCCTCCGCACGGGCCTGCGCGATCATCTCGTCGCCCTTCTCGCGGATCTTCTGCATATAGGCGTCGTATTCGGCGTAAGCGTCTTTCGCGGCCTGCTTCACCTCCGGCAGGGAAATGCCGTCAAAATACTGCGCTAAAATGGCGTGCATTTTCTTGGGAAAGTCGCGCTTGCGGTGAATGCCGACATAATCGTGGATAAACGTCAATCCTCTGAGGTTGGCCATATTCGCAGAAATGACCTCCGGGTAATAGGCCACCACCGGGCAGTTGTAGTGATTGTCCCCCAACTTCTCGTCAAAGTTATAGGACATACACGGATAGAAGATATTCTGGATGCCTTGCTCAATCAGCGCATCCACATGCCCATGCATGAGCTTTGCAGGGAAGCAGACCGTGTCGCTTGGAATGGTGCTCTGTCCCTTGATATACAATTCACGCGAGGAGAGCGGGGACGTAACCACCTCAAACCCAAGCTTGGTAAAGAACGTATACCAGAACGGCAGCAGTTCGTACATATTCAATCCCATGGGAAAGCCCAGCTTGCCGCGCGGCCCCTCCACCGGAAGATATGAACGGAGCGTTTCAAGTTTAAAGGCATACATGTTCTGTTCGCTCTGATTGGAACGCTTTGTTACGGGTTTTTCACAGCGGTTTCCGCCGATGAACCGGCGGTTTCCGCCAAAGACGTTGATGGTCAGGCGGCAATGGTTGTTGCACAAGCCGCAGGAGGTCACGCGGACTTCGTGCGTAAAGTTCTCCAGCTCTTCCAAAGACAACAACGTGCTGGCCTTGCCAGCCTTATTCATCGCATAGAGCGCCGCACCATAGGCGCCCATCAGCCCGGAGATATCCGGGCGCACGACGTTTACGCCGAGTTCCTTTTCAAAGACGCGCAGGACCGCGTCGTTCAGGAACGTGCCACCCTGGACAACAATATTTTTCCCCAGTTCCTCCGCGGAAGAAGCACGGATGACCTTATAAATGGCATTTTTTACAACGCTGACCGACAGGCCGGCGGAAATATCCTCGGTTGTCGCGCCGTCCTTCTGCGCCTGTTTGACCGAAGAGTTCATAAATACGGTGCAGCGGGAACCCAAATCGACTGGATGCTTGGCAAACAACCCAAGCTTTGCAAAGTCCTGGATGCTATATCCCAATGTGTTAGCAAAGGTCTGTAAAAAGGACCCGCATCCAGAAGAACAAGCCTCGTTCAAAAAGATATTATCGATGGCGCCCTTGCGGATCTTGAAGCATTTCATATCCTGGCCGCCGATATCGATGACAAAATCCACATCCGGCAGGAAATGCTTGGCCGCCGTAAAATGCGCGACGGTTTCCACAATGCCCCAGTCAATTCCAAATGCGTTTTTCAAGAGCTCTTCCCCGTATCCGGTGACGGCGGAGGAGCGGATCTGAATATTGGGATGATCGTGATACAGCCCCAACAAATATTCCCGGATGATCGGGACCGGGTTGCCGGAGTTGCTCTGATACATCGAATCGAGGATCTCCCCGTCCTTGCCGAGCAACACGGTTTTGACGGTGGTGGAACCCGCATCGACGCCCAGATAGGCCTCCCCCTGATAGGAGGCGATATCGCCCCGCGGCGCTTTGCACGCCTCGTGACGCTTACGGAAAGCCTCATATTCCTCTTCGTTGTTGAACAGCGGCTCAATGGAGAGGAACGCCGCTTTTGTTCCGTAATTAGCAATATTCTTTAAAGCTGTTTCTAGGTCAATGGAAGTCGCACTGCTGAATGCAGCGCCGAGCGCCACATAATAAAGGGAATTCTCCGGGCAAAGCCCCTTCACCTTTAACGCCGTGTCAAACGCATCGCGCAACCCCGAAAGAAACGTAAGCGGTCCGCCAAGGTAAACCACGTTTCCCTTGATCTGCCGTCCCTGTGCAAGCCCGGCGATGGTCTGGTTGGCAACAGCGGCAAAGATGCTGGCGGATATATCGCTCTTCCGCGCGCCCTGGTTCAAAAGCGGCTGGATGTCCGATTTGGCGAAAACGCCGCACCGGGATGCGATGGTATAAATTTTTTCATACTCCGCCGCCAGCTCGTTCATCTCATCGAGCGATACGTTCAGCAGGGTCGCCATCTGATCGATGAACGCCCCCGTTCCACCGGCGCATGTGCCGTTCATGCGGACTTCCATGCCGCCGGACAAAAACAGGATCTTGGCGTCCTCGCCGCCCAGCTCAATAATAACGTCCGCATCCGGGATCAATTTGCCGATGGCGATGCGCGTCGCGTAGACTTCCTGCATAAAGGGCAGGTTACAGGTTTCCGCCACGCCCATCCCAGCGGAACCGGAAACCGTAATCTGTGCGTCCGTGCCGTGGATGACCTCATCGCGCACTTTGGTGAGCAACTCGCTCATCTTCTCCGTAATCTGTGAAAGATGGCGTTCATAGGACTTATAAACAATGTTGTTCTGGTCGTCGAGAACCACGCATTTGATGGTCGTGGAGCCGACGTCTAAACCGACTTTCATATGACACCCTCTTCTGGCCTTTTAGCCGCTATATGGCCGCACATACGATGCGGCCATCCCAATTTAAAAAAGTTAACTACATTAAATATCTGATAACACATTTTACGAAAAAGCCGGAGAATTGTCAAGAGTCGTTCTGTTAATTTCAGCCTGTCAATATCTGGCCGTACTGTGCGCTTTGACGGGAATGCGCTTGTAAAATGCAGGAAAGGGTGATAGAATGGAAAAAATAAGAATGGGGTGGTATGCTTGGATATCAGCAAATTGCGCGGCGAGGTAAAGCTCAGCAAGCTGGGAGGCATTGTGCAGATCAGCAACATGATCGATTTGGATCAATCCAGCTTGGCAGAGATCGGTGAGATGATCGCGCTGGCCAATCAGATTCGGAATTATCCAAAGGAATACTGCGAGTCCTGCCGCGGCAAGATCATGGCAACCTTGTTTTATGAACCGTCAACCCGCACAAAGATGTCGTTCCAAACGGCAATGCTCCGTTTGGGAGGCGAGATCATCGGTTTTGACAATCCGCAGAGCTCCTCGGTCAGCAAGGGCGAGAGCTTGAAGGATACGGTGACGGTTGTAAGCGGCTACGCGGACATTTTGGTGGTCCGCCATCCGCTGGAAGGCGCGGCGGAAGCCGCAGCGATGTACTCGCGTGTCCCGGTCATCAACGCGGGCGACGGCGGGCACCTGCATCCGACGCAGACATTGACGGATCTCGTTACCTTATATAATGAAAAGGGACGTTTGGACAACCTGTGCATCGGCCTATGCGGCGACCTCAAGTACGGGCGCACCGTGCATTCGCTGATTAAGACCATGACACGGTACCACAACAACTCCTTTGTTTTGATTTCCACGCCGGAATTGGCCCTGCCCAATTATGTCAAGGACATCATGAACGCCGCCGGGTGCAAATATGTGGAAGTTTCCAGCCTGAGTGAAGCAATGCCCATGCTGGACGTGCTCTATATGACGCGCATCCAACAGGAACGTTTCGCGACCCGCGAACAATACGAAGCGCAAAAGGGCGTCTACGTACTCGACCGGGAAAAATTGAACATGGGCAAACGGGACTTGAAGGTGCTGCATCCTCTGCCGCGCGTAGACGAAATTACGCCGGACGTGGATGAGGACCCGCGCGCCGCTTATTTTAAACAGACGGTCTATGGGATGTATGCGCGCATGGCGTTGATCTTCAGCATGCTGATGAATCCCCAGTACAAGCGCAAAAAGCCGCCGACGCAGTCTTCCCACCCGGTGGAATGCTCCAACCCCAAGTGCATTACCAAGACGGAGCCCTATCTGCCGCGGCTTTATTTCGAAACAGGCGATATGCTCGAATGCAAATACTGCGACGGCCGGACACTGATTTGAGGGTGTCTCTTCCCTTTCGAGAGGATTTTCTAAGAGGAATGTCTCCCGATGGGTTGTTATTATCTTGTCAGGTACAAAAAATTGTGATATGATAAAACGTATTGTAAACGTATAAAAACACAGTAGGCTGGGGGTTCCTTGGAAGACGGTTTGATCGCCAGCCATCTGGAACAGGCAGGAGGATTTTTCTATGTCAGGCCATTCGAAGTGGAATAATATTAAGCGGAAGAAGGAAAAAACAGACGGCGCAAAAGCCAAGATCTTTACAAAGATCGGACGCGAATTGGCGGTGGCGGTAAAAGAGGGCGGCGGCCCGGACCCGGCTTCCAACTCCAAATTGAAGGATTGTATTGCCAAAGCAAAGGCGGCTAATGTGCCGAATGAAAATATTGAACGCATCATTAAAAAGGCAGCGGGCGAAGGGGACGACGCCAAGTATGAAAACATTACATACGAGGGGTATGGTCCTAGCGGCATCGCGGTAATTGTCGAGACCTTGACGGACAACCGCAACCGCACGGCCGGCGATGTGCGCCACTACTTTGATAAATTCGGCGGAAACCTCGGCACCTCCGGATGCGTTTCCTTCATGTTCTCGCAGAAGGGTGTACTCGTCATCGAGCGCGAGGGATTGGAAGAGGACAAGGTCATGGAGGACTGCCTCGAAGCGGGCGCTTCCGATTTCCAGGCGGACGAGGATGTCTTCGAGATCTATACAGAGCCGGATGATTTCAGCGGCGTGCTGGACGACCTGACGCAAAAGGGATACGAATTCGTCTCTGCGGAAGTGGAAATGGTGCCGAGTACCTACACCACCCTGACCGATGAGGACGCCATCACTAAGATGCGCCGCCTGTTGGACGCTTTGGAAGACAACGACGACGTGCAGAACGTATGGCACAACTGGGAGAACGCAGACGAAGACGACGAGGAATAAAAACGGTTCCTTTCTGCAACAATAGTAATGTATAAAGTTTAGGAACCGTCGAAGGAACCGGGAAGCGGGCGCTTCCTGGAAAGGTCTTTCCCATCAAACAACCAAAGGGGATGAAGGACCGGGCGGCAAAGAGCAGCCGCCCCACCATGCGGTTCCACAGAAGTGGAGGAAACGACATGGCTGGTTATGAAAACCTGTGCATGAACTGTATGTCGGATACAGCCGGAAAAAGTGAATGTCCCAATTGCGGCTGCCAGTCCGGCGAGCCACAGGCGCCGCATGCCTTGCCTCTGCGGGTTATGTTACAGAACCGGTACATTGTTGGACGTATGAAATCCAACAACGGCGAAGGCATGACCTATATTGGATACGATACGGTGCTCCGCCTGCCTGTAGAGGTGCGGGAATTCTTCCCGCAGAGCCTATGCGAACGTACGGACGGCGAGGCCGATATTCGTATTCTGCCGGGCAACGAAGTGGCATTCAACGAATACCTTGCGGATTTTCTCAGCTATGCACGTGATATTGCCCATTTGCGGGAACTCTCCACAATTGTCCAGATTTACGATATCTTCGAGGAGAATCACACTGCTTACACCGTATCCGAATGGCACGACAGCATTCCGCTGCGCTATTATGTCGAACGCAGCGGCGGCAACCTCAACTGGAACGCCGCCCGGCAGCTTTTTATGCCGGTCCTTTCCGCTCTGAGCACCATGCATACGGCAAAAATCAGCCATTTGGGGATTTCCCCCGATACGCTGCGCATCATGAAGGATGGAAGGATGGTCCTGGGAAGCTTTTGCATTGCGCCGGTCCGCCGTGCGGATGCCGATCTTCCGGCCGATCTGACGCCGGGGTGTGCCGCCATTGAGCAGTATGTGATGGGGTATGTGCCCGATGAATCAACGGACGTATATGGGTTTGCAGCTTCCCTGTTTTTTGCATTGACCGGGGAATTGCCACAGGACGCCCTCAAGCGGCGGGAAGACCCGCGGCTTTTGATTCCGACCAATATTTTGCGCACCATTCCGCCCCATGTGGTGACAGCATTGGCGAATGCACTGCAGGTTATGCCGGACAAACGCACAACTACATTTGAGCGGTTGCGTGCCGAGCTTTCCGCTGCACCAACGATTACAGCTACAATCGAGGGGCCGGAACTTTCGGAAGGGCTTGAAAATCGGGAACCTCCCCAAAAGAAAGAACACACGGCGGCCTGGATGTTAATTCCTTGCTTGGTGGCGCTGGTCTTGTTTACAGCCGTCGGCGTTATTTGGCTTTCTTATGGAGGGCCTTTTATCCAAACACAGACCTCTGAAGGGCTGGAGTCTGGAGCCGAAACCAGTTTATCCTCTTCCGACGCATCCGGCGGCGAAGAAGCGGCTATGCTACAGTTAACCCCTGGCGAGTCGGCCATTCCAAACGATAAGATCGAAGCTCCGAACCTAATCGGGCAGAACTACGATTCTTTAATTGAGGTCACTTCCTCCGGGGCAGACTATCAAGTGCTCCGCTCCTCCGAAGAATTCAACGATGCGGTTCCGGAGGGCGAAGTCATCTCGCAATCGCCTGCCCCTGGGGAAGAAATGGAACGCGGCGGCTCCATCGTTGTGGTGGTAAGCAAGGGTCCGGAGATCCGCACCTTGCCGCCCATCGCTGGGAAAACACTCGCGGATGCTTCCACAACGGTTACCGCGGCAGGCTTTGTCCCTACAAAGGCCGAAGCATTCAGCGATACGATTCCATCCGGTTATGCGATCGGCTACCAAGGCTTGGAGGAAGGGAGCGAACTTCCCTATGGGTCTCAGGTGGTCATCGTCATCAGCAAGGGTCCGGAAAATCCGGATGCGTTGCTTTCCGAACCTGCGGAACCGTCTACAGAAGAGCAATCGTCTATTCCCTTGGTGGAATAATTGGCAATGGGTTATATAAAAAAGACAAGCTGGGAAAAGATTTCCCAGCTTGTCTTTTTTATATGTTTATATCCCTTTGTAACCATTGTGGGCGATCCAGCACAACATCTAACACACTTCTGTCTGAACAGGCGCACCATGGCTTCCGATATATAAACCTCGCAAACGGCCAAAATGCTTCACTGGCCGGCCTATTTTTTAACGCGCAAAACGGTCATCGCCGCATAGTGTTCAATGAAAAAATGTTCCGGCGCAATTTGCTGCAAAAGCTGCATATGTGCTTCTTCAAACGCCGCTACTTCCTTTTCAGAGAGGGACGCCCCGATCCCTCTGCATGCCTTCATTCTGCCGTTCCAGCTTTCCCGGGTAAACGGAATCTTTAAATCGAACAGGTATTCCTGTTCGACCGTAAAATACATCTCGGTTTCAGGAGGCAGTTCGATGGGATGCCTGGTCTCTCCCCCGCCGCTCCAGGACGGATTATAGCGGAGTACCAATTGCTCGCTTGCACGTGCAATGGGGTCCTCCCCCGGCAGCCATGCCATATAGAGGATCGCAAGCCGTCCCCCGGGCCGGAGCATCCGTCGCAAGTTTGGCAAAAGCTTCTTTGCATCAAAATAGAAAAAGCACTGGCACGCTGTGACCACATCAAAAGTATGATCCGGAAAATCCACGGATTCCGCCGGGCAAGCAAAGAAATCGATCTGCATACCCGCCTGTTTTGCGAGCCGCCGGGCCTGTTCAATCTGTTCCGGCGAAAGATCGATCCCTACAAACTGCGCGCCATAGCGGTACAGGTTGCGCGGCAAAACTCCCGTCCCCGTCCCCAAGTCCAAAACGGTTTGCCCCTGTACACATAGGCCGGCGTCTAAAATCTGCCGGTAAAACATTTCGGGATAGATGTCCCGATATTTTGCATAATCTGCGGATGCCTTTCCCCAATCAAACGGCTTCCCACCGTCCACCTTTGGATTTACAACCGCCATGGCAATCCCTCCATAAAAAAGATGGCACAAAACTGCGCCATCTTCTCTCGTATACAATCAATCCCTGCGGGCTTTCATCATCCGGTCCAATTCTTCTTTAAAGGTTGCAATATCCTTGAATTCACGATAGACGGAGGCAAAGCGCACATATGCAACCTCATCGATGGTTTTCAATTTCTCCATCGCGTACTTTCCAATCAGGCTTGATGGGACCTCGCGATCCAAGGAATTCTGCAAGCTTCCCTCGATTTCATCCACAACACGCTCTAAGGTATCAATGGAAACCGGGCGTTTCTCACAGGCGCGCAAAAGGCCATTCAACAACTTATTGCGGTCGAAGCTCTCGCGGGATTTATCCTTTTTAATGACAATGATCGGAACTGTCTCGATGACCTCATAAGTTGTGAAACGTTTCCCACATTTTAAGCATTCCCTACGCCGCCGAATACGTTCCCCTTCGTCCGTTGGGCGCGAATCGATCACTTTACTTTCATCATAACCACAATACGGACATTTCACAGCTATTACCCCTCCACAAGAAATTGTATGATTTTATCAAATTGTAACATATTTATGAGAAAAAATGCAAGATGTTTTGTCCGAAAAGGGTCGCTTTTTCCTTTATACGAGCTGTTGTACAACGTCCCTTGCCTCCTGCAATTCCGAAAGGGCCGAAAAGTTCTTGCGATAAACCTCAATCATCAAATCTCCTTGGTAATGAAAACCGAGCAGCATCTCCCGGAACCGCTGAAAATCCACGGTCCCGCGGCCAGGCAGCAGGCAATCGTAGCCGGGGGCGTTGTCGTTGATATGCACATGGACAATCCGCTCCCCCATGGCTTCACAGACCGCAAAAGGGTCCTGCCCTGCGCGGACTGCCTGCTTCAAGTCGATCACAAATGCGCACGTATCCCCCAGATACGCGCGCATCCGCCGGAGAAACCCAGGGGACTCACTGCGAAACTTATTGACATTTTCCTGCGCAACGGTTACGCCGTAGCACTGCCCCAACGCATAGAGCGTCGCATACCGTTCAAAATAGGTCTCTTCGGAAATGCCAGCATTGGCATAGTCCCTTTGCCCGTGCAGCACCACAATCGAAGCACCCAGACAGTTTGCCGCATCAAAATACTGTTTATAAAACTCCAAACTATCCTCAAACCGGCGTTCGTATTCAGAAAACAATAGGAACCCTTCATAGCCGGAGGTAAACGGATGTACCGATTTAATCTCCGCACCGTATGCATCCGCCACATTGCGCAGTTGCCGCAGATAATCCGGCGTAAACTCTGAAAAAGTATTTAAGAACACCTCAAACAAACGAAAATCCAGGGAGAGAAGCGTTTGAAAGGAGCGCTCCAACTCCAAAGGATAAAGACAGGCTGTGGAAATACCTGTTCGCATCATTCATACACCTCATTTTCTTGCTAGATACCGTTCTTTTTATTATAACACGTTTCACATCTTTTGACGTTTGAATCCCGTCGTTTGAAGGGATAAGGCCATTGCATCAGGCGGTCTGTCCCATGTGTTTCGATCGCAGCCGGGAATTTGCAGCTGATTGCTGCATCAAAACCTCTTGGGAAAAATCATTTGAAGTTCGCTGCCGCTTACACTGAACTGTATTATACCATCCTCCCCGAAAAAAAGCCAGATTAAACGGGCATGCCGGCGCACATACTAACCAAAAACAGAAAGGCGGCAAAAAGTATGGTCCAAAATCAAAATGTCCAGCTGTTAAAGGAACTCTATGAGGCCTCCCATATGGGGATTGAAGCGACCAACCTGGTCACCCCAAAAGTCAAAGACGAAAGCCTGCGCGAGGAAATCGAACGCCAGCGCCAAACCTACAAAGGGCTTGCTGTCAAAACCGAGCGTATGCTTGCAGAGGCCGGCGAAACCCCGGATGCAGAATCCGCCATGAAGAAAGCCATGCTGTGGGGCTCAGTACAAATGAACACGCTGATGGATTCCTCCCCCACGCATATCGCGGAGATGATGATCAACGGCACCACCATGGGCATCGTGGATATGACCAAAAAGCTGAACCAGCTGGATGAAGCTGATGCCGGGGCCAAAAAGCTCGCAGAGGAATTCATCCGGGGGCAGCAAAAATCCATCGAGATATTAAAGCAGCATCTATCTTGATTTCATGCTGGGAATTCTTTATAATGGAAGGGAACGTCTTTGGGCGTTCCCTATTTTTATGACCGGGCATCTTTGCCCACAAAAGGAGAATTTCCATGGCTTTGCTGAGTGCAAGCAATTTGAATAAATCCTTTGGCACCGACCTTGTGTTCCGCAATGCGTCCTTTGAGATTCAGGAAAACGATCGCGTTGGCTTGGTTGGGGTCAATGGCTCCGGGAAAACCACCCTCTTTAAGATTTTAACCGGGGAACTCGACGCCGACAGCGGCAATATCTATAAGGCCAATGCCACTGTGCTGGGATATATGGAACAGCACGTCTGCCGCGATTTGGAACGCAGCGCCTACAGCGAGGTGCTCACCGTCTTTTCCGACCTGCTCGCAATGGAGAAGGAATTGGAGGAAATCAACCTGGCATTGCAGGCGCATCCCACCGACGCGCTGATCGAGCGCCAAGCGCTCCTCAACGACCAGTTCGTCCGGTTGGGCGGGCTCACCTGCCGGGCGCGGGCGCGTTCCACCCTTCTGGGGCTGGGGTTTGACGACGCGCAGATGGGAATGCCGATCGGCGTGTTGAGCGGCGGCCAGAAGGCGAAGCTTCAGCTCGCCAAAATGCTGCTCTGTGGCGCCAATCTTTTGCTCCTGGACGAACCGACAAACCATCTGGACATCACGTCCGTGGAATGGTTGGAGGATTTCCTGCGGGCCTATTCCGGCGCGTTCATCGTGATTTCCCATGACCGTTACTTCCTCGACCGCATCACCAACCGCACCTTTGAGATGGAAAATCACAAACTCACGCTTTATAAGGGAAACTATACCAATTATCTCCGGCAAAAGGAAGAGGACAACCTGGCCGTTCAGCGCAAGTACGAAAACACTACCAAGGAAATCCACCGGTTGGAGGGCGTTGTCGCCCAACAACGGCAATGGAACCGCGAAAAGAACATCAAGACCGCGGAAAGCAAGCTGAAGATGATTGAACGCCTGGAGAGCACGCTGGAACGGCCGGACGAAGAGGTTGAATCCATCCACTTTGATTTTGGAATCCGGCAGCGCGGCGGCAACGACGTGCTGATGGTGGACGATCTAGCTCTCTCCTTTGACAACAAACAGCTGTTCCAACATGTGAATATGCACATCCGCCGTGGGGAGCGCGTCTTTTTGATCGGTCCCAACGGCTGCGGGAAGACGTCGCTTCTCAAGACGCTCCTGGGCATCCATTCCCCTACAAAGGGCGAGGTCCGCTTTGGCGCGGGGATCGAAACGGGTTATTACGACCAGATCCAGGAGGGATTGCATCCGGAAAAAACGGTATTGGACGAGATTTGGGACAGCTATCCCCAGATGACGCAGACGGAAATCCGCAACGCACTGGCGGTATTCCTGTTCAAGGGGGAGGACGTGTTCAAGAGCGTTTCCGCCCTCTCCGGTGGAGAGCGGGCGCGCGTTCTGCTATTGCGCCTGATGCTCTCCCGCGACAATTTCCTCCTGTTGGACGAGCCCACCAACCACCTGGACATCGGCTCCTGTGAGGCGTTAGAGACGGCCTTACAGAGCTATGAGGGGACGTTGCTGATCGTCTCGCACGACCGTTATTTAATCAATAAAATCGCCGACCGCGTCTACTATCTGGACGAAACCGGCGTGAAGGAATACATTGGCAATTACGACAGCTATTTGGAAAAGGCCAAAGCGGTCGCCGTCCAGGAGACGCAGAAGGCCGCTCCGAAGGTCAACGAATACAAGCTCCGCAAGGAGCGCGAGGCCGCCATCCGCAAGGACCGCGCCGCTGTCCGCCGCTTGGAAGCGCAGATCGAAGAGACCGAGCAGGCCATTGCGGAGGCGGAGGCAGAGCTGGAAAACCCGGAGATTGTAAGCGACTACCAGGCCATGCTGGAGCTTTCCAAGAAATTGGAGGAATTGAAAGCGAAAAACGAGGAATTGTTTCTCGAGTGGAGTACTTTGAGTGAAAAATTGGGCGAATAGGGCCGTCCTTTCTTATCAAACATCAAAAGAAAAAGCTCAGCCGGATGGCTGAGCTTTTCAACCTATTTATCAATGCACTTGAAACTGCGCTACTTGTGCAAGAAAATCCTGTACCTCCGGCGCGTCGCTTTCGACTACGACGTTGATCGGCTTCGACAGATCCAGGCTGAATACTCCCATGATGGACTTCGCATCGATCTTATATTTCTCCGTTGTCATCTGGATCGGGAATGCATATTTGTTCGTAAGCGAAACGAAGTTCTTGACCTCCTCGATGCTGGTAAGCATCACTTGTATCTGACTCATTTTAAAAACCTCCACTTTGATGTCATTCTTTGTTTTCTCATAATAACGCACCTGCTGTAATCGGTCAATACAAAATTTGTAAATTATTAGGAGCGATAAAATGAAAGTAAGCGTCATCACTCTGGGCTGTAAAGTCAACCAATACGAATCGCAGGCCATGCTCGATCAGCTCGTCCGCGCGGGCTTTTCAGCATGTGAAAGCGCGGCGGAAAGCGACATTGTGCTGATCAATTCCTGTACGGTCACCTCCACCAGCGATCACAAGGTCCGCCAGACCCTGCATCGTGCACGGCGCGGAAATCCCAGCGCTGTCATTGTGCTGACCGGTTGCATGCCGCAGGCCTTCCCGGAACTGGCGGAGCAATTGACCGACGCCGACATCGTGCTGGGCAACTCCAACCGCCACTCCCTTGTCCCGGATATTCTGCAATACCTCTCCTCCCGCCAGCGTATCGTGGACATCGTCCCGCACGAAAAGGCGGCGGAGTTCGAATCGATGCAGGTCGAGCGCTTTTTTGAGCGCACCCGCGCATTTATCAAAATCGAAGACGGATGCAACCGTTTCTGTTCGTATTGCATCATCCCTTATGCACGCGGCCGCGTGCGCTCCAAGCCCTTGGAAGAGCTGCGGGAAGAGGTCGCCCACCTCGCTGCCAACGGCTACCGCGAAATCGTGCTGACCGGCATCAATCTCTCCGCCTATGGGCAGGAGCTTGGCCTGCACCTCTGCGATGCCGTGGAAGCCGCCTGTATGCCGGAGGGGATCGCCCGCGTGCGCCTCGGCTCCCTGGAGCCGGAGCAGCTCAGCGCGGATGTGATCGCGCGCCTTGCAAAGCAGGATAAGCTCTGCCCGCAGTTCCATCTGTCCCTCCAAAGCGGCTGCAACGCCACCCTGCGGCGGATGAACCGGCACTATACCGCCGACGAATACCGCACCATTGTTCAAAATCTGCGTGCCTCTTTTGCAAACTGCGCCATCACCACGGATATTATGGTTGGTTTTCCCGGGGAAACCGAGGAAGAGTTTGCAGAATCCCTCGCGTTCGCCAAGGAAATCGGGTTTGCAAAGGCGCATGTATTTGCCTATTCACGCCGCCCGGGGACCAAGGCAAATGACGCGCCCGATCAGATCACACAGCGGGTCAAAGAGGAACGCAGCCGCCGGATGATCGCCGCCACCCAGCAGACCAAAGCTGCCTTTTTCCAGGCACAATTGGGGCGTGTAGAGACGGTTCTCTTTGAACAGGAAGTGGCTCCCCATGTCTATGACGGCTATACGGCCAATTATACGCCGGTCAAAGTCTCCAGCGCTAAGGACCTGCGCGGGAAAATCCTCCCCGTTCTGCTGCGTGAAACGGATGGCAACAACTGCTATGGTACGGTTCAGGAAAATATTTAACCGGCGAATTGCTTCATTACGTTTTCCATTTCCTTCCTTGTCTGGTCGTGATCCAAGTATTCGCAGCTGTAAAACATAAACCCGTCGCATTTGACCTGGCGCCCAAGGGCAACCTGCTGCGCCAGGATATTGTCCGCTTTTTTCCACGTGCCGCCGTCGGCATCTGAACCGGCCTTATAGACGGCCAATCCAAAGTACAACTTGACATTGGGGTCGGTGGTCATCTCACGCCATTGCTCTGCGGCAACGTCATAAGGGAGCACTGGGTTTTCAAAATTGACATACAACTGGGGACAGATATAGTCCACGTAGCCGCGCACCGAGCACCAAGATTCGACATCCGCACCCATTTTCAGATCGTTGGAGACATTGACCTGTGGAGAAATGCCAAACTGGACGTCGGGATTCACGCTTTTGATCTCGCTATAGGTGAGCGACACCATCGCATTGATGTTGGCTTGCCGCCATTCCAGCAATTCCAGCGGTTTCCCACTCCGTGAAACGGACTCCACATAGGCATTATACGCGCCCTCGTCAAACGCGGGATCCTCGGAGGGATAAAAGTAATCGTCAAACTGGATGCCGTCCACCGCATAGTTTTCCACTATTTCCTTCACGCCATCCGCGATGAGTTTCCGGACGCCGCTGTAGGCAGGGTTATAATACTTGCCGGTCGCGGTCTGGACGGTCCAGCCATCCCTGCTGGCGTCCTGATGCCAGACGGTATAGTTGTTGTCTGCCGCCAAAGCCGAAGGGGTATCGCCGCCGGACTGGATGCGCAGGGGGTTAATCCATGCATGGAACTCCATCCCGGCCTTGTGCGTAGCATCCACCATATATTCCAACGGGTCATAGCCGGGGTCCGTCCCCTGCGTCCCCCCTACGATGTGCGACCATGGGAAATAGTTGGATGGATAGAGCGCATCCCCAAACGGGCGCACATGTACCACCAATGCGTTCATCCCGCACTGCTTTGCTTCTTCCACAATGGTGTCAAATTTCTGTTGAAAGGCCGCTTCGCTCCGGTCGCTCTCCTGGCTCATATTGAGGCTCATATAGGGCACCCATACCGCGCGCATCTCGTCCTCTGAGGCGGGTTCTACGGGAATCTCCGGCACAGAGGAATCCGCCTGCCCGTCCGAAAAGCTGCTTGACGGCAATAGGGGCGCCTGTGCTGGAACATCCTCCTGATTTCCAAAGAAGTTAACCGCCATACAGAGCGCCACAACCCCTGCCAGAAGGCCAATGCAGACCAGCAGGCTGTGGCGGTGGAAAAGCTTGATTACCATAAGTTGTTCATCCTTTCTCTTAAAGGTTCGGAACTGTGAACGGCAACAGGAAGATGTGAGCATAGAACGATGGAAGGAGAAGCCGGCACAGCGCATCTAAGCGCAATCGTTTCTGCCTTCCATTGTACTGCAAAGCGTTTGACAGAAAGGCGCAAATCATGTAGGATACAGCTATAGCATTTTGCTTGGTTGGAAAGAGGTGCAGCAGATGTTTTTTCTATTTGGCGTTGTCAGTGGTATGCGCGACCTTGGCGAACGGAGCTGCATGCTGCCCTGTTGCGGCATGGTACGAGCGGTCCTCACCTGTAGCTTTCACCAGTTCACGCTCTTTTTTGTCCCGCTGTTCCGCTTCCAAAAACGATATTTTCTCACATGTCCGCGCTGTGGTTCGATCTATGCACTCTCAAAGGAGGAAGGCCGCCGTCTGGAGCGCGATCCCCACGCACAGGCGGACCCAACCGCGTTATCCTTCCTGCGGCAAAGCGGCCGGCGCTGCTGTCCGCACTGCGGCTGCAATGTGGAAGCAAACAGCCGGTACTGCCCCCAGTGCGGCGCTTTTTTAGGAGGAAATCCATGAAAATCCTTTTGATCTATCTGCTCGCCATCAATTTGATCGGCATTGCACTCACCATCCACGACAAACGTGCGGCGCAGCGGCATCGCTGGCGCGTGCCGGAGGCCACGCTCCTTTGGGTTTCCGCCCTGGGCGGTTCTGTGGGCATGTATGCAGCCATGCGGTTGATCCATCACAAAACCCAGCATCGGAAATTTATGTGGGGCATCCCGGCAATCTTTGCAGCGCAGGTGGCGTTATGGATCTTAATCTTACAATATGTCCCTTTTTCTTGGGATAAAATTTTTCATTTTTGAAAAAGCAATCCTATAGCATTTCAATCATCCGTATAGATAAATTGGGCGTCGGGGAAATACCCGACGCCCAATTTATCTATTTTACCTTATCAATGAGCTTGATTAAAAGCACAATCGCGGCGCCCAATAAAACAATTGCTTCTACCGAGATCACCAAATTTAATATATTCTGTAACATAAAAAAGTCCTCCCGTTATTTGAGCAACAGCAATTCCTACAAAGCATTGTCCAATAGAAATGCAATTTTATTAGTTATCTATTACCGTCGGAACTGAAGACGATCCCGGAAAATTGCTATCATCGCCATGATTGCCAACAAAAAGAGATGCTAAAATGATTAAAAGAACCGCCATCAAAATAGCGCCTATAAATAGCAAAATTTTTTTGTATTTCATCATTAGCTCCCATATTTATAGTAACGTTTATTCAAATTTTACATTAAAACATCGCCATATGTCAATACATAATTGTATATTTAAATTATTTTGTTTATATCACATCTATCTACAATAAAATAATAAGGGGTTATTCCATGTTGTACATAGAACAACCCCTTTTATAGTCCTTTATTCCTTATAAAATATGAAGTCTTAACCCTTTGCCACAATGTTGACCAACTTGCCCGGCACATAGATTTCCTTGACGATGTTCTTTCCGGCAATCTCCGCCGCGACCTTCTCGTCCGCCTTGACCGCTGCAAACACGTCGTCCTTTGCCAGGTCCGCCGCAATGCGCAGGCGCGCACGCACCTTGCCGTTGATCTGTACGGCAATTTCCACCGTGTCTTCCGTGCATTTTGCTTCGTCGTAGGACGGCCATTCCTGCTCGCAAACCATGCCGCCGAAGTTCATCACGTTCCAGACCTCTTCCGTCACATGCGGTGCGAACGGGTTCAACAACAGCGTAAAGATGCGCAGCTCCTCGCGAGTGATGGACCCTTCCGCAGTAATGTCATTGAGTAAGGTCATCAACGCCGCAATCGCCGTGTTGAATTTCAGGTTTTCGATGTCCTCGGTAACCTTCTTGATGGTCTTGTGGAAGGGCGTCTCCAGCTTTGCGCGGATGCCCTCATCCTCACAGATGATCCCCTGCAAATTCCAATAGCGCTCGACAAACCGGCGGCATCCCTTGATGCTGGAGGTGCTCCACGGCGCTGCCTTCTCAAAGTCGCCGATGAACATCTCATACAGGCGCATGGTGTCCGCGCCGTACTCGTTGACAATGTCGTCCGGGTTGACCACGTTGCCGCGGCTCTTGCTCATCTTCTCGCCGTTTTCGCCGAGGATCATGCCGTGGCTGGTGCGCTTTGCATATGGCTCCGGCGTCGGGACCACATGGATGTCATAGAGGAATTTATGCCAGAACCGGCTGTACAGCAGGTGCAGCGTCGTATGTTCCATGCCGCCGTTGTACCAATCCACCGGCGACCAATACTTCAGCGCCTCCGGGCTGGCCAGCGCCTGGTCGTTATGCGGGTCCATATAGCGCAGGAAGTACCAGGAAGAACCCGCCCACTGCGGCATGGTGTCCGTCTCGCGCTTGGCTGGACCGCCGCAATGCGGACAGGTTGTGTTCACCCAGTCCGTCATATGGGCCAGCGGGGATTCGCCGTTGTCCGTCGGCTCATAGGATTTTACATCCGGCAGGCGCAGCGGGAGCTCGCTCTCCGGCAGCGGCACATAGCCGCACTTCTCACAATATACAATCGGGATGGGCTCGCCCCAATAGCGCTGGCGGGAGAAGACCCAGTCGCGCAGCTTGAAGTTGACCTTTGCATGGCCAATGCCCTTTTCCTCCAAAAATGCAATGATCTTTTTCTTGGCCTCTTCGACGGTCAGGCCGTCCAGGATACCGGAATTAACCATGATGCCGGTGGCGCAGTCCGTGAAGGCTTCCTTTTCCACGTCGCCGCCCTTGACCACCTCGATGATCGGCAGGCCAAATTTTTTGGCAAAATCCCAGTCGCGGGTATCGTGTCCCGGCACAGCCATGATCGCGCCCGTGCCATAGGAAACGAGCACATAGTCGGAGATAAAGATCGGGATCTCCTTTTCGTTGACCGGGTTGATCGCCATAACGCCGTCCAAACGGACGCCGGTCTTCTCTTTGGCAACCTCGGTGCGCTCAAAGTCGGACTTCTTCGCCGCCTCTGCCTGGTAGGCGCGCACCTCATCCATATTCTGAATCCGGTCCGCCCACTTCTCAATCATCGGGTGCTCCGGAGAAATGACCATATACGTTGCGCCATAGAGCGTGTCCGGGCGGGTGGTATAGATGGTGAGCTTGTCCCCCGTTGTGGTGGAGAAATCCACCTCCGCGCCCGTAGAGCGGCCGATCCAATTGCGCTGCTGCGCCTTGACGCGCTCCGGGTAATCCACCAGCTCCAGATCGTCGATCAGGCGCTGGGCGTATTCGGTGATCTTCAGCATCCACTGGGACTTGACCTTGTGCACCACTTCGCTGCCGCAGCGTTCGCAGACGCCCTCCACGACCTCTTCGTTGGCAAGCACGCATTTACAGGAGGTGCACCAGTTGACGGACATCTCCTTTTTATAAGCCAGCCCGTGTTTAAAGAGCTGAAGGAAAATCCACTGCGTCCATTTGTAATAGTCCGGGTCCGTCGTATTGATCTCGCGGGACCAGTCAAACGAAATACCCAGCGACTGGAGCTGTTGCTTAAAGCGCGCGATGTTCTTCTCCGTTACGATGGCCGGGTGTACATGGTTCTTGATAGCATAGTTTTCGGTCGGCAGGCCAAACGCGTCCCAGCCGATCGGATACAGGACATTATAGCCCTGCAAGCGGCGTTTCCGCGCCACGATGTCCAGCGCCGTATAGGAACGGGGATGCCCCACGTGGAGCCCCTGGCCGGACGGATACGGGAATTCGACCAGCGCATAATACTTCGGCTTGTGCATGTCCGTGTTGGAGGCGTGAAAAACACCCGCTTCTTCCCACTTATCCTGCCACTTCTTTTCAATTGGCTTATGGTCATATTTGTTCATGATCTGTTTCGCTCCCAAAAATTATTCTTCGTTTGCCTTCAGGATTTCTGTGATGTCCACGGTTTCGCCGTCCTGCCACAGGCGGTCCAAATCGTAGAATGCGCGGGATTCCTCCGTAAAGACATGTACAATCACATTGCCGTAGTCCAACAGAATCCAGGAATTGGAACGGTAACCCTCGGTGTGCTCCGTTGCAATCGAATGCCGCTCTTTGAGCTGGAATTCCACTTCATCCGCCAGCGCCTTGACGTGCGTACTGCTTGTACCGGTGGCAATGACAAAATAGTCCGCCAGCACGGAAATATCGCGGATTCCGATGAGCTTGAGATCCATTCCTTTTTTCTTATCCAGTATCTGAACGGCTTCCTTGGCCAGTTCCAATGATGTCATTGTCTTCTCCCCTTTGTTTGGAAATTAAATGGCCCGGTCCTCCAACACCGCTTCGTTATATGCGGCGATGGTATCCGGATGAATCGCTAAGCGGCGCTCAGCCAGGTCCTGGATGGTGTAGGTCATGCCGGAAAGCATGGCCGCCAAAAGGCTCTTCCGAGCAGCCTTGCGAATCTCCTCCACGCCGGGATAGTCCCGGTCGGAAGAGGTAAAATCAGCCACAAACAGTACCTTCTCCAGAAGCGTCATGTGGGCGCGTCCGGTCGTGTGGTAGCGGATGGCGTTTAAAATGTCCTGGTCCTCGATGTGCAGTTCCTGTTCCACATAGGCGGCCCCCAGCATCGCATGCCACAGCTTTTGGCCGCTGCGCTCCACCTCTGTGAGCACGATGTCGTACCGCGTCATCCGCTTCAGCTGTTCCTCCGGCGGCATATCCTTCATGATGTCGTGCAGGATTCCCGCTGTGTAGGCTTTCTCCTCATCCGCCCCATATTTTTTGGCCAGATGCACGGCTTCCTCCGCCACAGCCAGAGAATGACGGTAACGCTTCTCGCTCAAAAACGGTTTGATGACCGCTTTATAATCCTTATGGCTCATTTTACCGCTTCCTTCTTTGATTCAGTTTCAATGGTACAGGCCGTTTTCCCTGATATAACGCGCCACCTCTGCAGGCACCAGCGCATCAATCGCCCGGTTCTGGCGCACCGCCTCGCGCACCATGGTGGAGGAAACCGGCAAATAGTCGATGTTTTGCAAAATGACCTTCGCTCCATGCCGCGCAAGTTTCTCCGCATATGCGCGAAGCTTCTCCAACCCGTCCGTGCTGCGCGGCGCCGCACAGATGGTTGCCAACGAATAGATTACATCCGGCTTGTACCAGGTTTCCAGCGTCAGAAACATGTCCTCCCCGGTGAGAAAGCAGAGCTCCGCGTCCGGGTATTCGCGCTTTAAAGCCAGGAGCGTCTCCGCCGTGTAGCTCGGGCCGCCCCTGCGGATCTCCAGATCGCTCACCTCAAATGGGGTTCCTTCACACGCCAGACGGCACATTTCCAGCCGGTCTTCCGCGGGCGCCAAGTCCGGGGCCCGCTTATGCGGGGGCACAAACGTGGGAATAAACAGCACGCGCTGCGCACACAGCTGTTTTTGAAACTGCTGTGCAATGTGCAGATGGCCATTGTGGATAGGATTAAACGTGCCGCCAAAGATCGCAATCCGGTTCATGCTGCTCTATTCCTCACTATTTTATTACTTTTTTGCCGGTTTGGGAAGAGTGATTTTCGGTTCCTTTTCATTTTTACGGTACAAAACGAATTTGGAGCCGATCACCTGCACCACATCGGCCTGTACGTCTGCCGCAATCTGTTCCGCCGCCTCACGAGAAGAAAGCGGCGCGGTTTCCAAGACCTTCCCCTTGATGAGCTCCCGCGCCGTCAGCGCGTCGTCCGCCTGTTTGGTCAGCTCCGGGCTCATGCCGGATTTCCCCACCATGACGATCGTATCCAAATCCACGGCAAGCGAGCGCAGATATGCGCGTTGTTTACTGGTCAGCATAGTCTTTCTCCTTTATCGATGATCTTTTCGTAACAACGGGAAATTTGTGGGCCATTGTCGCCCAAATGCAGATCGGTTTTTCCCGCAACATGGTAGCCATGCCGTTCATAGAGGCGTACGCCGGGGACATTCCGTTCATAGACGTCCAAGCGGATGCTGCGCTTTCCATGCCCTTGGGCGTATTGTTCGGCGAACCGCAGCAGATGCCCGGAAACGCCCTCCCGCAGGTGGTCAGGATGCACGGCAAGCGTGTGCACCACCAAAACCTCCGCCGGGGAAATCCCCTCTTGCCAGGGAATGTCCCGGTAACCCTCCGGCTGTACCCCGTTGAGGATGCATGTCCCGAGCAACGCTTCTCCATCGGCACAGACATAGAGCTCCCCGTTGGCCAACGCTTGCTCTGCCGTCCAACGCGCAGGATATTCCCCGCGCGTCCAGCCGGGATAGTTGAACGTTGCGTCCAAATAGTCGCAGATCGCGTCGTACAATTCCACAACCCGATCCAAATCCCCGTGGGTCGCTTCACGGATCTGCACCTCAGTTCCCATGCCGTTCCTCCAAGCGGGCCGCGAGTTCCCGCAGCGCCTTTCCGCGGTGGCTGACCGCATCCTTTTCCGCCGGGGTCAGCTCCGCATATGTTTTTTCGCCCACCAAAAAGATCGGGTCATATCCGAATCCATCATGGCCGCGCGGCGCAAACGCCACGCTCCCTTCACAGACCCCCTCCACATCCATGCGCTCCCCATCGGGGTAAACCACACAGATGGCGCTGACAAACCGCGCGGTGCGCTGTTCTGCCGGGACGCCGTCCAGCTCGTGCAGCAGTTTGTCCATCCGCTGCGCATCTGTGGCGTCCGGCCCTGCATAGCGCGCAGAGTAGACGCCGGGGGCCCCGTTCAGGGCGTCCACCACCAAGCCGGAATCGTCCGCCACAGCCGGCAGGCCAGTCTGCTCGCAGGCGGCCTTGGCCTTGAGATAGGCATTTTCCGCAAAGGTCGTCCCGGTCTCCTCGACTTCCTGTAGATCCGCCGTTGTCACTTCTATGTGCAGCGGCTCCAAAATGCGCTGCAATTCCAACAGTTTGTTGGGGTTGTGCGTTGCCATCACATATTTCACAAGCGTCCTCCTTATCGTGTAAACAGCGCCTCCGAAAACGCCTTCGCATCAAAGGGCTGCAAATCGTCCACCTGCTCGCCCACGCCGATGAACTTCACCGGCAGTTTCAATTCTTCGCGGATTGCCAAAACGACGCCGCCGCGCGCTGTGCCGTCCAGCTTTGTGAGCACGATGCCGGTCAGGTTTGCAACGTTCTGGAACTCGCGCGCCTGGTTGACGGCGTTCTGCCCGGTTGTGGCGTCCAGCACCAGCAGGACTTCCTTGTCCGCGTCGGGCAGTTCGCGGTCGATGATACGGTTGATTTTCGCCAACTCATCCATCAGGTTTTTCTTATTGTGAAGGCGTCCCGCCGTATCGCAGATCACCACATCGGTGCCGCGCGACTTGGCTGCCGCAATCGCATCGTATACAACGGAGGCGGGGTCGGAGCCCTCGGGATGTTTCACGATCTCGCTGCCGCTGCGTTCCGCCCAGACCTCCAACTGCTCAATCGCCGCTGCACGGAAGGTATCCGCCGCTGCCAGCAGGACTTTCTTTTTCTCCTGACGCAGGCGGGAAGCGATCTTTCCAATGGTGGTGGTCTTTCCCACGCCGTTCACGCCGATCACCAGGATGATCGAGGGCTTTGTGCGGACATGCAGCTCCTCATCGCCGGCGATCATCTCCGCCACCGTCTCCCGCAGCATCTCAAAGATCTGGGTCGGGTCGGTAACCCGCTGTGCCTTTACGCGCTTTTTCACCTCTTCGCAAATGCGCTCGGCGGTCGGGACGCCCGTATCCGCCATGACGAGCAGCTCTTCCAACTGCTCAAAGAGGGATTCATCGATTTCCGTATAGGAACCGAGCATATTGTCCAGTGAAGCGCTGAAGCTCTCCCTGGTCTTTTTCAATCCTTCTTTAATTTTCGAAAACAAACCCATGTGGTTAACACCTGCCTATTTGAAATATTCCGAAGATCGAAGCCGCCTATTTTGCGGCATCCATCCCCAGTTTTTGTTCGATTTCACTTGCCCGCAGCTCCAAAAGCTTGGAAACACCTTCATCCTGCATGGTGACGCCATACAAGACGTCCGCCTCTTCCATGCTGCCGCGGCGGTGGGTGATGACAATAAATTGTGTGTTGCTGGTCATGCGCCGCAGATATGCCGCAAAGCGGTCGACGTTGACGTCGTCCAGGGCGGCCTCGATCTCGTCCAACATGCAGAACGGCGGCGGGCTGACCTTCATAATGGCAAAATACAGCGCAATGGCCACCAATGCCTTTTCGCCACCGGAAAGCAATTCCAAATGGGTGACGATCTTGCCCGGCGGCTGGACCGAAATCTCGATGCCCGAATGGAGAATATCCTCCGGGTCGGTCAGGGAGAGGTTTGCCGTCCCACCCCCAAACAGTTCCTGAAAGGTCTGCAAGAAATTCGTATTGATCTGCTTAAAACGCTCAATAAAGAGCTCGCGCATCTGGCGGGTGAGGTCGCCGATCAAGCGCTTCAGCTCGTCGCGGCTCTGCTCAACATCGGCCACCTGTGCGTTCATAAATGCATACCGCTCGCTGACCTCTTTGTATTCCTCTACGGCCGCCACATTGACCGTTCCCAACGCCTTGATCTTGCCCTTTAGTTCGTTTAAGCGCTTCTGGGACTGCCCCACGTCCTCGATGGGGGCGGCGACCTCCTCGGCCTCGCGCCGGGTCAGTTCGTATTCTTCCCACAAGCGGCTGATAATTTCATCGTATTCCTTTTGCAGGCTGGCTTTGCGCTCTTCCAGGCGCGCCAGCTCATGGCCCACATTTTCCCGCGCACTGGATTGCTCCCGCTCCTTGGCCCGCAATTCCGCGGACTTCTTTTCAAAGGCCATCCGCTGGGCATTGAGCTCCTCGATCCGCGCGGTGGACGCCTTGGCCTGTTCCCGCAGGGACGCCGCCTCTTTCTTGAGTTCTTCGATGCGCGTTTGCAACGACACGATGGAATCCTGTACGCGCTCCATCTCCTGGCGCAGCCCTGCAACATGCCCGGCGCGGTCCTCTTTCCGGCGCTCGATGTCCGCAATTGTTGCCCGCAAAGATTCGATATCCTTCTGCGCGGAGAGACTCTCGATGCGCAGCTCCTGCAATTGATTGGACAGCGTGTCCGAGAGCTGATTCTGTTCGCTGCGGCCGGAACGGATCTCGTTCATCTTTCCCTGCAAAACGGAAATCTGAAGCGTTGCCTCCCCCAGCTTCTGCTCGGCCTGCTTCTGGATGGCGCGCTGTTCTTCCAGACGCCCGGCTGCAACGGCGCTCTCCTGTTCCAAGGCGGCGATGTCCGCCGCGATGGTCTGCCGGTCCGCTTTGGCGCGGTTGTGCTCCGCTTCGATCCGGATGCGTTCCTCCTGCGCCGTCGCCAATTCGCCCTTCGCACCGGTTAGAGCGGCCTCCGCTGCACTGGCCTCTTCGTTGGCAGCGCGCAGGGCTGCGGCCGCCTGTTCCGCCTGTTCGCGGAGCTGATCCGCCTGCGCCCTGATGCGCTCGATCTCCGAAGCGCGACTCAGCAACCCGGAATTGCGCGCCAGGGAACCGCCCGTCAACGAACCGCCCGCATTGACCACCTGGCCGTCCAAGGTGACGATGCGGAACCGGTAGCGGTACCGCCGGGCGACCGCTGTCGCGGCGTCCAGATCCTCCGCCACAACGATGCGCCCCAAAAGGGAATGCAGGATCCCGTTGTACTGCTCGTCACAGGTGCAGAGCTTCCCGGCGATGCCGACCACGCCCGGGCATTCCTCCAATCCCGGCTCGTTCAACACATTCCCCCGGATATTCGACAGCGGCAGGAACGTCGCCCGGCCGCCGTCGCGCTGCTTCAAAAAGCCAATGGCGCGCTTTGCATCCTGCTCGCTGCCGACCACGATATTTTGCATGGCCGGGCCCAAGGCCGTCTCGATCGCGACCGCGTATTCGCGCGGGACCTTGATCAGGCGGGAAACCGGTCCATGGATTCCCGGAAGGGTGCCGTGCTTGGCCTCTTTCATCACCAGCTTGACGCTTTGGGAAAAGCCCTCCAGATTGCGCTCCAGATCCTCCAACAGGCGGGCGCGGCGGGCGCATTCGTTGGCGTCCAGATGCAGTTTTTCACTCTGCTTCTTGGCGGCTTCCGCGCGCTGGCGGCGGGAATTCAGCCGCATCTCATATCCTTTGACCGTGTTGGAAAGCGCCTGGATGCGGCTTTCCGTATCGGCCAGCATCTTGGCAAAGTCCGCATCGCTCTGTTTTAACGTTTCTGCGCGCTCCCGCTTTTCCGCCAACGTCTGTTCCACTGTCTGCATCCGCAGTTGGATTTCCGAGATGGTCGATGCGGCGGTCATGGAGGCCAGCTTTTCCTGGGTGGATTCCGTAGACAATTCGTCAATCTGGCGGGAATAACGGTCGATTTGCGCCGCCGTCTCCCCCATGCCCTGGCGCAGTTCCTCCAGGCGCTTGGTGCACGCGGCGCTTTCCGCTTCCTTCTCCGCAATAAACGCCGCTTTTTCCTCGATTTCCGCCTTCTTCTGCGCGATTTCTTCGTCCATATCCTTTCCGGATTGGTTGGACTGCTCGATTTCCCGCTCAATGCGGGCGATGTTCTCCCGATTATGTAGGATGTCGTTCGCAAGGACGGACCCTTCGCCATCTTTGGCCACAGCAGCTTCCTCCATGCGGGCTGCTTCCTGGCGCGCCTCGTCCACCTTTGCCGTGCATGCGTTCGCCTGCGCAAAATTGTCCTCAATCTGCTGTTCAATCGCCGCCAGCTGCTCTTCCAACTCGTCGTAGTGGTTCTTTGCTATGACGATGCGATCATCGTGCTCCCGCAGGACATGGCCGGAGCGCTCGAGGGTGTTCAGCCACAGGCCGATTTCCAAGGTGCGCTTTTCGGAGGCAAACTCCAAATATTGCTGCGCCTTCTCCGCCTGTTCCTTCAGGGGGCCGACGCGGTCTTCCAGTTCGGAAAGGATGTCCCGCAGGCGCAGCAGATTCTCCTCCGCCTGGCTTAGGCGGCGCTCGGACTCCTCTTTCCGGTAGCGGAAGCGGGAAATCCCCGCCGCTTCCTCAAAGATCTCCCGCCGGTCCTCGCTGCGCGCTCCGACAATGCTGTCGATCTTGCCCTGCCCGATGATCGAATATCCGTCGCGGCCCAGGCCGGTATCCATGAACAGCTCGTTGATGTCCCGCAGGCGGACCGCCACTTTGTTGATGAGGTATTCGCTGTCTCCGGAACGGTAATACCGGCGCGTGATCGCCACCGTATCGCCGTCAAAATCCAGCCGCCGGTCGGAATTGTCGATGGTGAGGGTGACCTCTGCATATCCCTGGGGCTTGCGGGCCGGCGTGCCGTTGAAGATGACATCCTCCATGCGGGTGCAGCGCAGCGTCCGGGTAGACTGCTCCCCCAGCACCCAACGCACCGCGTCGCTGATATTGCTCTTGCCGCTTCCGTTCGGCCCCACCACGGCTGTAATCCCGCGGTCAAATTTGAGGGTCGTCTTATCCGGGAACGTTTTAAACCCCTGTATTTCCAACGATTTTAAAAGCAAGCTGTCACATCCTTCTCCAAAGCGGCAATGGTAACTGTATGCTCCGGCAGCGTCGCGTTCGCCGTCACGCGGGCCGAATACCCTCTCTCCCGCAGGCGATCAAGATTCGCCCGCTTTTGCCCAACCATTTTTGATTGTATTTTGGGATTTACTTTGATTTCAATCGTTCCTTTTGAAACTTGATTGCCTTCCAATATTTCCATCAAACGGAGGAACATCCGCTTACTCTCGCAGAGTTCCCGAAACGCCGGGTGCCAGGGCCCTGCTACACGGCCGCGCTCCAACTCCGGCGTGCTGTGCAGCCCCAAACGGATCACGCGGATGCCGCGGTTCTCAAAAAACGCCAACAAGCGGGAGCAAAGCTCCACGGCGTCCTCCAAGGCCATCGGGCGATAGACACCCGAGCGATATTTTTCCTCCAGTTCGGTGCCGCGCATCACGATGGTTGGATAGATGCGCACCGTATCGGGCTCTAAGGCCGCAAGCCTGCGCGCGGTATATTCCGCGCCTGCGGGCGTGTCGCCGTAAAGACCGGTCATCATCTGCAAGCCCAGGGAAAAGCCCTGTGCACGGATGCGCCTAGCCGCATCCTCCACCTGTGCCGCCGTATGCCCCCGCCCGTTCATGGCGAGGACGCGGTCCTCCATGCTCTGCGCCCCCAGCTCGATCGAAGTCACGCCGTATTTCTTGAGCAGTGCAAGGACGTCGTCACCGACCGCATCGGGCCGGGTAGAAATCCGAATCCCGGAAAAGCGGCCTTCTTGGACAAACGGCGCCGCCGCATCCAAAAGGGAAACCATATAGCCACGCTCAATCGCCGTAAAGCTCCCGCCAAAGAAGGCGATCTCCGCCTGTCCTGCACAGGGGATACTCTGCATAGCTGTAAGGGCCGCTGCACGCACATCGTCCGGCGCCGGCTGGGTCTGCTGCCCGGTGATGCTTCTCTGGTTGCAAAAGCTGCATTGGTGCGGGCAGCCGTTGTGGGGCACAAACAGGGCAACATTGGCGTGTCTCAATAGCCCATCAGCTCCAACGCCTCGCGCGCCGCCTGCTGCTCCGCTTCCTTCTTGCTGCGGCCGCCCCCCTTGCCGATCACATTGCTGTTGAGGTGGACCTCCACGGTAAAATGTTTATCGTGGTCCGGCCCACTCTCGCCCGTAAGCACATACTCCAAATGCTCCTCCGGGTTTTGCTGGATGATCTCCTGCAGGGCGGTCTTGTAGTCCTTAAACGCCTTTGGCTTGTGTGCCTTCAGCATGGGCAGGACAAAGCGAAGGATAAACTTGCGCGCTTCCTCCATACCGGCGTCCAGGTAAATGGCGGCGATCACCGCCTCAAACGCATCCGCCAAAATGGACGAGCGGGTGCGCCCGCCGGAATTCTGCTCGCCGTGGCTCAACCGCAGATAATTCCCCAGGTCGATCTGCTTCGCAAAGCCGCAGCATGCCTTTTCGCACACCAGGGCAGCGCGGTTTTTGGTGAGATCCCCCTCGGGAAATTGCGTGTAATTTTTAAACAGATAATCCGCAACCACAAACCCGAGCACCGAATCGCCCAAAAACTCCAGGCGCTCGTTGCTCTCTTCCTTGCCCTTTGCTTCGTTTGCATAGGAGGAATGGGTCAATGCGGTGATGAGGTATTTTTTGTTGTGAAAACGGTGCCCTAGCTTTTCTTCAAATTCTCGATAGTCCATTTTTCGGCCTCCTGCCATTAATCCGCCTGCTTCTCCTTTGCCTGGCTCTCCTTATAGACTGCCACAGCAGCGGCGATTTCATCCACAACATTTCCGGCGATATAGGACTTGGTCAAGCGGAGTGCATTTTTTACCGTTTTCGCCTTCGCACTTCCGTGGGTCTTGAACACCGGCTTTGCCGCGCCCATGATCGGCGCCCCGCCGTATTCGTTGTAGTCCATCGTCTTCTTGAGCTCCTTGATATCTTTCAAAAGCATGGACGCTGCCAGCTTGTTCTTCCAATTTTTAAAGAAAACCTCTTTAAACATCTGCATCATGGCGATCGACACGCCTTCATACATCTTGAGCAGCATGTTACCGGTAAAGCCATCTGCCACGACCACATCGGCCGCATCTTCGGGGATCTCCCGCGCCTCTACATTTCCGACAAAATGTAGCCCCGATTCTTTTAACAAAACATAGGCTTCTTGCTGCAGCTCGCCGCCCTTGTGCTCTTCCGTGCCGATATTGGCCAATCCCACGCGCGGCCTGGAAACATTCATCACCTTTTCCATATAGATCGACCCCATCACACCGAACTGGCGCAGCATTTCGGGCTTACAGTCGACGTTTGCACCGCTGTCAATGAGCATAAAAAAGCCCTTTTTCTTCGGTAGAATCGGGGCAAACGCCACGCGCTTGATGTTTTTGATGCGCTTGACGATCATCGTTGTACCGACCACCAGTGCGCCGGAATTGCCGCCGGAGAGGAAGCCGTCGCCCTTGCCCTCTGCAAGCAACTTCAGGCCCAGGGCCATGGAGCTGTTGGACTTCTCCTTCAAAACAGCCCCCGCATGATCCTCCATCGTGAGGACATCCGGTGTGTCCGCAATCTCCATGCGATCCAGGGAGATGTCATTCTCCTTTGCCACACGCCGGATCTCCGCCTCGCTGCCGGTCAGCAGGATGTCGATGTCCAGCTCCTTTACCGCCTCGGCACATCCTTTCAAAATTTCCAGGGGTGCATTGTCCCCGCCAAAAGCGTCCACAATAATTTTCATCGCGATACCTCCCCGCCGCAGTGCGGCTACTTTGGATTTCTGATCTTCTATGTATTTTTAAGAAACTCGTCTAACGTTTGTAAAGAGCGTTCGGAAAAGGCCGCATAGCGGGAACGCTTGTCCCGGATATGCGGAACCACGGGCGGCATAACGCCAAAGTTTGCGCCCATGGGCTGGAAATCGCCCTCGCCGCCGTTTTGTACATAGCGGCTCAGCGCGCCAATCATCGTCTCTGGCGGCAGCGTAAGGGTCTCCTTTCCCTGCAACCTGCGAAGGGCGTTCTTCCCCGCCAGGATTCCACTCGCGGCGGACTCCATATAGCCCTCCACGCCCGTGATCTGGCCCGCAAAAAACAAATCCGGACGCGCGCGCAAGCTGAAATCGCTGTTCAGCACCTTTGGCGAATTCAAAAAAGTGTTGCGGTGCATCACTCCATAGCGCACAAAATCCGCCTGCTCCAAGCCCGGGATCAGGCCAAAGACGCGCTTCTGCTCGCCGAATTTGAGGTTCGTCTGGAACCCGACGAGATTGTAGAGCGTCCCCTCCCGGTCTTCGCGCCGGAGCTGCACGACCGCCCAGGGCCGGTGCCCGGTCGCCGGGTCGCGCAGGCCGACCGGCTTAAGCGGGCCAAAGCGGATGGTATCCGGTCCGCGCTGCGCCATCACCTCTATGGGCATACAGCCCTCGTAGACCTTCGGGTCCGCCACATCAAAGTCGTGGACCGGCGCGCGCTCGGCGTGGATTAGCGCCTCATAGAACCGCTCGTACTCCTCTTTGTTCATCGGGCAATTTAAGTACGCGTCGTCCTCTCCCTTTCCATAGCGGGACGCGGCAAAAATGCGGTCCCGGCCGAGGCCCTCCGCGGTGACGATCGGGGCAGCTGCATCGAAGAAGCTCAAACTCCCGCCGCAAAGGGCGGCGATCTTCTCCGCCAGTGCGTCGGAGGTCAGCGGGCCGGTGGCGATTACGTTGACGCCGTCCGTAGGGATTTCCGTAATCTCCCCGCTGTGCACTTCGATCTGCGGATGCTCCCGAATCGCCTTGGTCACCGCCGCGGAAAAGGCGTGCCGGTCAACGGCGAGCGCCCCGCCCGCGGGGACACGGCATTGATCCGCACATTGCATCAGCAGGGAACCGAGCCGCCGCATTTCCTCTTTGAGCAGGCCGGCCGCGCTGTCCACACGCGCCGCCTTGAGGGAGTTGGAACAAATCAGCTCTGCAAAGTCTGGGCTGTGGTGCGCGGGGGAATACTTCTGCGGTTTCATCTCCCAGAGCTCCACCTGCACACCGGCCTGTGCAATCTGCCATGCCGCTTCACAGCCGGCCAATCCAGCCCCGATCACTCGTATCTTCATCGGCGTCTCCTTTTATACTTCGTCTTTATTTTCCTCATCCGGGTTTTCCACGCGCTCATAACCGCAGTCCGGCGTAACGCAATAGTACTTGGGATGTTTCCCCTTCTTCTTTAAGAGGGTCTTCCCGCAGCGCGGGCATTTCTCCATGCTGGGCTCATCCCAGGAGATGAAGTCGCAGTTGGGATATTCCGCGCATCCATAGAAGATGCGCCCCTTCTTGGACTTCTTCACAATCACCTTGCCGCCGCATTTGGGGCACTCCGCCCCGGTCTCCTGCACCAGCTTTTTCACATTCTTGCACTCCGGGTATCCGGGGCAGGCAATGAATTTCCCGTAGCGGCCCATTTTGACGACCATCTTGCGGCCGCACTTTTCGCAGATGATGTCGGTCTCATCCTCTTTCAGTTGGATCTTGACCCCCTGCATCTCCTCCTTGGCCTTTTTCAAAGTCTTCTCGAAATCGCCATAGAAGTCGTGCAGCGTCTCCACCCAATCGACCTTCCCGCTCTGTACCTCGTCCAGCTCCTCTTCCACCTGTGCGGTGAATTTGACATTGACGATCTTCGGGAACCGCTCTTTCATCAGCTTGGTGATCACTTCCCCCAGCTCGGTCGGCTTGAGCGCCTTGCCATCGCGGACCACATATTCGCGCCCCGTGATGGTTGAAATCGTGGTGGCATAGGTGGACGGACGGCCGATGCCGTTTTCCTCCAACGCCTTGATGAGCGACGCCTCCGTATAGCGGGCGGGCGGCTGCGTGAAATGCTGGTTGCCTGCGATCTCCTTGCAGCGCAGCGGCATATCCTTCTCGAGGGGCGGCAGCGCCCCGCCGCTCTCGGAGTCTTCGTCCTTCTTCTCTTCGTAAAGCACGGTAAATCCGTCGAAGGTGACAGTATAGCCGGACGCCTTGAAGATATAATTCTTGGCCGAAATCTCCGCCTGCGTCGTGCTCTGGAGGCAGTTTGCCATCTGGCAGGCGATGAAACGCTCCCAGATCAGCTTATAGAGTTTATATTGGTCCGAACTCAGGCTGTCTTTCACCTGATCGGGCGAAAGGCTGGGCATCGTCGGCCGGATGGCCTCGTGCCCGTCCTGGGCGTTTTTCTTTGTCTTAAAGTGGCGGGGGGTATCCGGCAAATACTTCTTCCCCCAGCGCTCCAAAATGTAGTCGGCGGCGTCTTTGAGCGCATCCTCCGACAGGCGCAAGGAGTCCGTTCTCATGTAAGTAATGAGACCGACCGCGCCCATCCCCTCGATTTCAACGCCCTCGTACAGCTCCTGCGCAGCCTTCATCGTCCGGCGCGCCTGGAACCCCAGGCGGCGCGAGGCCTCCTGCTGCAGGGTGGAGGTGATAAACGGCGGCGCAGGGGATTTGCGGCGCGTGCCCTTTTTGAGCTTCGAGATCTTATATTCGGCGCCCTCCAGTTCCGCAAGGATTTGATCCGCCTGTTCCTTGTTCTCAATCTCGATTTTCCCATTCTCGTCGCCATAGAATGTTGCGGGGAACGCTTTGCGGGACCCCTTGGGGATCATCTTCGCATCGATCGTCCAATATTCTTTTGGGACAAACTTGCGGATCTCTTCCTCACGGTCCACCACCAGGCGGACCGCCACGGACTGCACGCGGCCGCCCGAAAGCCCACGGCGGATCTTCTGGGACAGGAACGGACTGAGCTTATAGCCCACCAGCCGGTCGAGAATCCGCCGCGCCTGCTGCGCATTGACCAAATCCATATCGATGCTGCGGGGATGCTCCATCCCGTTTGTCACGCCGGTTTTTGTAATCTCATTGAACGTCACCCGGTTGTCGTCCTCCGTATTGAGGTCCAGCAAATAGGCCAAATGCCAAGAGATGGCCTCCCCTTCGCGGTCCGGGTCCGTTGCCAGGAATACATAATCGCTCTTTTCTGCCTTTTCCTTCAGTTCCTCCACCAATTTTTCTTTGCCTTTGATGATCTCGTACTTCGGTTTAAAATCCTTCTTGATATCCACGCTCAACCGGTTTTCCGGCAAATCGCGCACATGCCCCATCGAGGCAATCACATCGTATCCAGGGCCCAAATATTTCTTAATGGTCTTCGCCTTTGCGGGCGACTCCACAATTACCAATTTCGACATCTATCTATCCACCTCTTTCATCTCGTACGGCACAGCCGCCGTACCGCTGCGGGAACTCCATCTTCCCGCACAACAACGTTCCTATATATCTATGTTTTACAAATCAATGTTGATCTCCAAAAATGGCAAAGTCCTTTAGACTTTGTGAAAACCTGTCCACAAGACATTTGGACGGGCTTTCATAAAGCCTAAGAATGTTTTAAGGCGTATCTTCTCCCCGAATACCCCTGGATGCAACCCATCAGCTCCAGTTCCGTAAGCGCTGGAAGGGCGCGTGCCGCCGGAACCCCTGCCTCCGAGCAAAGCTCAGCCAAGGCACGCGGCTCTCTGGAAAGCGCCTGGAACAGCGCAGAGGCGTCGTCTGAAAGGCCCTCCGGCACTTTTCGGCAGGCCGGTGTGGGTTTCTGCTCCTGCGGTGCGGCCTTTATCAGCATAACACTTTCCGCCGATTCCTCCAAGTGGATTTTTCCTGGAAAGCGGAAAAGATATTCCTCCAAAATGTCATTTGCACAGCTGACCGCCTTCATTCCCTCGCGCAAAAGGTTGTTGGGACCTTGGGACATACGGCTCCCGACCAAGCCGGGCACGGCAAAGACGTCGCGGTTTTGATGGATCGCATTGTTCGCGGTGAGCAAAGACCCGCTCTTTTCCGCAGCCTCCACCACCACCGTCCCGACGGACAGTCCGGAAATCAGCCGGTTGCGGATGGGGAAATGATTGCGAAGCGCCGGTGTCCCCGGCGGATACTCCGAAAGCAGGGCGCCGCTATGTGAAATCGCCTCCCGCAAAGAGGTATTCGCGGCTAAATACGGATAATCGATCCCGCAGCCGAGCACGCAGACCGTCTTTCCTCCCGCAAGCAGCGCGCCCTTGTGGGCAGCTGTGTCGATGCCCAGCGCACCGCCGCTGACGACCACGGCGCCGCCCTTGGCAAGCCCATACCCCAAGCTGTGTGCAACCCGCTTCCCCACCAGCGTCGCTTTCCGCGTCCCCACAATGGAGATGGCGGGGACTTCCGCAAAATCCGGAAGTTCTCCCTGTATATACAATACAGCCGGAGGGTTATGAATCTGCCGCAGAAGGAAGGGATATTCCCCGTCCTCCGGCGTGAGAACCGTCTGCCCCATCTGCGCACAATGGGCGAGTTGGGCCTGTGCCTCCTGTAGGGGATATTCCCGCATTGCGGAAAGCTCGCGCTGTGTGAAAATCCCCAGCAGGCCCCACTCCTGCGGGCCCGCACGGTAAAAATCCTCGATGCTGCCAAAGGATTCCAGGATGTGGCGCGGCTTGCTGCTGCCCGCTTGCAGGGCATGTTGCAGCCAGATCCAATAGGCACGCCGGTCCAACTCCATCCTGTTCTCCTCCTCTCAATCCCGCATCAGTTCCCACATCAGAATGGCTGCGGAGGCCGCCGCATTGAGCGACTCCGCGCGCCCCCGCATGGGGATCGTCACCGCTTGGCCGCACGCGGCCACTGTCTCCGCTTCCAACCCGTTCCCTTCGTTGCCCACCGCAATGATGGAAGGCTTTTCAAAGGAGAGCTCCGTAACCCGCTTTGCCGTCCGATCCGGCACAGCGGCATAGAGCGCAAAACCGATCTGCCGGAGCGTTGGCGCCGCATCCGCCAGGCGCTCCACCGAGCGGAACGGAAGGCGGAACACTGCCCCCATACTGGCGCGGAGCACCTTCGGACTATACACATCGCAGCAGTTTCCCGCCAGCAGCACGCCGGAAAGCCCCAATGCCTCCGCCGTGCGCAGGACCGCCCCCAAATTGCCGGGGTCCTGCAAATTCTCGACCGCCAAGAGGTGTCCTTGGGGCGAAAGCCCCTCCAGCCCCACCGTCCCAGGGCGCTTTTCACAGATACAGAAAACCCCCTGCGTCGTCTTGGTCTCCGCCAGCAATTCCGCCACATGCGGCGCCAGCAGATACGCACGCGCGGCCCGGGGGACCACCCGCTCCAAATACGAGGCATACCGCTGCGCTGCCTGTTCGGTATAGAACAGCGTCCGGACCGCGATGCCGCTGTCCGCAGCGTCCGCACACAAACGGGCCCCCTCGATTATAAAAAGGCCCTCGCTCCGCCGGAATTCCGCGGAGGAGGCGAGCTTTGCGGCATGGCGCACCCATTCATTTTTTCGGCTTGTAATCACTTCCGGCATCATTTTCACCCATAACGAAAAGTTGCGCCCGGCATCTCTTCCGGGCGCAATTCCAGCTTTTTTATCTTGCGGCTTTTGCCTTCTCAACCAGCGCCTTGAATGCAGCCTCATCGCTCACAGCGATCTCAGCGAGCATCTTGCGGTTGAGCGCGATATTTGCCTTCTTCAGCCCGTTCATGAACACCGAGTAGCTGATGTTGTTCATGCGGCAGGCGGCGGAAATCCGGGTGATCCACAGGCGGCGGAAATCTCTCTTTCTCTGCTTGCGGCCGATGTATGCATAGTTGCCGGATTTCATGACGGCCTGTTTCGCCATCTTAAAGTGCTTGCTCTTTGCACCAAAATAGCCCTTCGCCAGCTTCAAAGTCTTTTTTCTTCTCTTGCGTGTCATCAACGCGCCTTTTACACGTGCCATTTTATATACCTCCAGTAATGGTTATAGTTTTGATCGGAAACGAAACGCTGCCTCGATTATTTATAAGGCACCAGGCGCTTCACCTGGCGTACATTCGTCTTGTCCGCCACAGTGGTCTGACGCAGGCCTCTCTTGCGCTTGGTGGTCTTCTTGTTCAGGATATGGGATTTATTGGCGTGGGCGCGGATGACCTTTCCATTCTTAGAAAGCTTGAAGCGCTTTTTCGCGCCGCTGTGTGTTTTAATCTTGGGCATGATATGCTCCTCCTTAATAATGATTATTTAGCGGGTTTGGATGCAAGGAACATCAGCATGTTGCGTCCTTCCAGCTTCGCCGGTTTCTCCACATTGGCAAGCTCGCTGAGCGCCTCTGCAAAGCGCCGCATGATCTCGTGGCCCTGCTCAGGATGCCCCATCTCACGGCCGCGGAAGCGGATGGAAACCTTGACCTTATTGCCTTCCTTCAAGAATCGGGTGGCATGGCCAACCTTCGTCTCAAAGTCGTGGGTGTCGATATTGAGGGACAGGCGGATTTCCTTGATCTCGACGACACGCTGGTTCTTTCTTGCTTCCTTCTCGCGCTTCGTCTGTTCAAAACGGTACTTTCCGTAGTCGATAATTTTGCAAACCGGAGGCGTCGCCTGCGGCGCAATTTTTACAAGGTCCAAATTTTGTCCGAACGCCATCTCCAACGCCTTCGCGGTGGGCATAATCCCAAGCTGGTTGCCGTCCGAACCGATGACACGCACTTCTCTGTCACGAATTTCTTCGTTGATCTGTAGTTCCTTGTTGCTAATGGTTAAGCACCTCCAAATCACGTTATTTATGAATGCAACAAAAAGCGCGGGCAGAATCCTTCCGCTCGCGCATCAATACCTCATTTCACAGATTGCTCTGTGTACGTATTGACCCATGACGGACGGAACCACACAGGTGTGGGCAAAGCCCCGCTTTGTTTTACCTACTAACTTTACCATCTAGCCCAGCGTTTGTCAAGGACAATTTTTCAAAAGATGGACGCACATCAACCCATCCCTTCCCCACGGATTTCGCGGTTCAGATAAAACGAGTACAGCAGGCATTCCTTGACCGGCAGGCCGGTGCAGACCGCGAGCGCCCGGCGGTAAAGGGCCAACTGTGCCCGGTAGCGCTCCCACAGGGCGGCTTCGTCCTTAGTGTGGTCGGTTTTAAAATCCACGATAACCAGGCTACCGTCCTCCTCAAATGCACAGTCCACCGCGCCCTGCATCACCACCGGCTCCCCTGCGAGCGTTTCCGGCAGGCCGGGCTGCACTTCTCCGGAGGGAATCTCCACGGTAAAGCGGTACTCGCGGAGGACTTGCTTCGCATGCAGGATCCTTTGCGCCAGGGGTGAGGCAAAAAACGCCTGCACCCGGTTCATCTCCACCGCGTCGCCCTCCTCGCGGGAAAGGAACCCCTGCTTCACCAAGCGCTCACACTCGCGCTCTGGCTGCGTGCGCGCCGTCTCATAGTCGCAGAACTGCATGTACTGGTGCAGCGCTGTGCCGCGCTCTGCAGGAGTCAACCCCTGCTTGCTCAAAAAAGCGGGGCGCGCTGTGGCGGCATACTGGAAAGAAAACGGTTCCGCCGCCAGATCGCTGGCCGCCACCTTGGTCGGCACGCCGCGCAAACCGGCGTAGGGATATACAAAATCCAGTTCGCTTCTCAATTGACTTAGCAGCGCCTGGTCGGGCATTGCCGGGGCCTCCGCTTCTGGCTGCCCCTGCTCTTCCGCGGCGGGGGGAGAAACGATCCGAATCGCCCAGGGGGTATCGCAGGAAACGGTGACGCCCGGCAGCGCCGCCGCCATCTCGCGCAGCGTTCCTCCATCCGGATGGCGCATCGCACACAGGAGCAGCCAGTCGGAGATACAGGAAGCGCTCCGCACCACATAGGGCTGTAGGCGCGGCTCTTCGGTCAGACGGGAGGCCAGCTTTCCCAGCGTCTTCTCCGCATCTTTCACCGTGGTCACAAGCAGCAGCTTTTCTTTTGCGCGCGTCATCGCCACATACAGGACGCGCAATTCCTCGCTCATCTCCCCGCGGTCGATCTCCAATGCGGCGGCCTCCCTGGGCAAGGTTGTCACCCGCGCGCCGGTCTCCGGGTCGCGCAGTTTCACGCCGAATCCCAGTTCCGGATGCAGCAGAACGTCCCCGCGCTCCTTGTTAAACCGCCGGGAGCAGCCCGCCAGGATACAGACCGGGAATTCCAGCCCCTTGCTGCGATGGATGCTCATAATCTGCACCACTTCGGCCCCGCCCACTGTGGAGGCTGAGGCGAGGTCGGCATCCTGCTGTTCCAAGCGATCCAACATCCGCACAAAGCCGGACAGCCCGTTGAAGCCGGAACCCTCGTATTTCTTGGCATACTCCAACAGCAGGCGCAAATTTGCCAGCCGGAGTTCGCCGTTTTCCATCGCCTGCACCAGATCCGGATACCCGCTTTTTTCGTATACCAGATTGATCAGCCGGTCCGAGGGAAGGGTTGCGGCCAGAGCACGGTACTCCTCGATGTCCCGCAAAACCTGCGTTGCCCGCCCATCGCCCTCCTGCGCCGCCCGCACCAGGGCGATGTAGAGCGGCTCTTTGCGCTCCCGGATGCGGATGTCCGCCAGATCGTCCGGGGTAAACCCATAGATGGGGCTCATCAATACGGACAACAGCGGGATGTCCTGCATCGGGTTGTCGATCACCCGCAGCAACGACACCGCCACAGCCACCTCCGGCGCGGCAAAAAAGCCCCCGCCCGTATCCGCCCATGCGGGAACGCCAAGGCGCTGCAGCTCCTTGGCATACTCCTTTGCGTACCGGTTTGCACTGCGCAGCAAAATGCAGAAGTCGTGGTAACCGGCGGGGCGCTGCACCCCATCCTCCGTGACCAGCAGGCCCTCCGCCATCATGCGGTGGATGCGCTCCGCGATGTGGCGGCTCTCGACGCGGACCATCTCTTCCTCGTCCCCTTTGGAGAGGTCGATGATGTCGAGCTGGGTGTCGGGCTCCGCGCTGGGGGGATAGGACGCGCCCGGAATCAGCTCCTCCCCCTCCCCGTAATCGAGGTCGCCCGTCTGGACGCTCATCAACTGGCGAAAGACAAAGTTGACCGCCCCGGTGACCCCTGCGCGGCTCCGGAAGTTCCGGTCCAGCGCAATGCTGGCCGGGTACACATCCCGCGTGCGGTCGTAGGGCGGATAGGCCGCGCGGCGGCGCAGGAAAATCTGCGGCATGGCCTGCCGGAAGCTGTAGATGCTCTGCTTGACATCCCCCACAAAAAACAGGTTCGATTCCTCCCGCGACACCGCGCGGAAAATCATGTCCTGCGCCTCGTTGGTGTCCTGGTACTCGTCCACCATGATCTCATCAAACCGCGCGGCCAGCTCCTCCGCCTCCGGGGTGCGGACAGCCCCCTCCGGCGTGTCGCGGACAAGAAGCTTCAGCGCCCAGTGCTCCAAATCGCCAAAATCGGCGGCGCGGCGTTCCTGCTTCAAGCGGTCGAGCGTCTCGCCAAAGCGGACCGTCACCTCGAAGAGCTTGGCCACCAGCGGGGCCAGGCGCGCAATGTCCGCCGCACATTCCAGCTCGCTCTCCTGAAACAGGCCGGCCAACTTTTCCACCGTGGCCTTGACCTCTTTGCGGGAGGCCGTCAGCTTATTTTTCAAAGGGTCGTCCCCATAGCCGCGCAGGGGCTTCAGCTTCTCATAGGTAAAATCCCCGCACGCAAAGGCAAGCCCATTCCAATCCTTTTGTGCGATGCGCGCCTGCAAGTCCAGCAAACCGGCCAAGTCCGACGCATACGCATCGTGATAGGCCTTTTCGATCGCCTCATCCTGCCGCATCAGGGACAGTGCGTTCTGTGTCAGGGCGATAGCGTACGCCACCGCGTCCGCCGCATAGCGGAGCGCCGTCTCCCCCCAGATGGTCTGGGATGCGGGAATCTCCTCCCGATAGAGGGCGGCCTTTTCGCGCAGCCACCGCTCCGGGAACGGGTGGGAACGCACAAATTCATAGAGGGTCTCCACTGTTGAGACAATCCGCGCATCGTCGCGCCCAGCGGAAAAGGCGTCCACCAGCTCCAAAAACGACGGGTCTGAAAGAGCGTAATATTCATCCAGCACCTGCGCCATCGCATCGTTGCGAAGCAGCGTCATTTCCGCGTCGTCCAAGATGCGAAAATCCGGCGACACGCCGAGCTTATAAAAATTCTCCCGCACCAGTTCGCTGCAAAAGCTGTGGATGGTGCTGATCTGTGCCCGCGCCAACAGGATCTGCTGACGCTGCAAACGCACGTTATACGGGTCTTCTTCCAACAGCAGGGCGATCTGGGCGGCGATCCGGTCCCGCATTTCCGCAGCCGCGGCCTTCGTAAACGTGACCACCAAAAGGCGGTCCGCATCCGTCGGATGGCGCTCGTCGGTCAATCGCTCGATCACGCGCTGCACCAGGACCGCCGTCTTGCCCGAACCGGCAGCGGCGGAAACCAGCAGCGTCCCTCCGCGCGCTTCAATCGCGTCCCGTTGGCCTGGCGTCCAATTCCGTCCCATCTGTATGCTCCCCCTTCCTTGTCAATTCCGCTAGGGCCGCGTTGCGGTCCCATTTGCCCATCTGCCGCGCGGCGTCCTCCTGTTCCCTGCCGCAGACCGCAAAATACGGGCACCACTGGCAGGCGTCCGTATCGCCCTTGAGCGGGACCGCCGCCACGCGGCCCCGGTGCAGCTCTTCTGCCATGGATGCGGCCAAATCCTTCACCCGGCGCAAGATGGCGTCCATCTCCCCCGGCGACACCACGCTGTCGCGCCGGGCGGGAGCGCCGTTTTTGATGGTCACCGGGATGTATGTCCCCGCGCCGTCGGGTTCCATCGCGTGGAGAATGTCTGGGTCGTCGATCAATAGGCCGTTCATGCGCAGTTTTTTGGTTTCTTCCTGCCGCACCTTTTCCTTGGACGTGCCGCGCGCCACGGAGAGATTGGGCCTCGAGGCGGGCACATAAAGAATCCCCGCCGGCGCCAGATTGCCGCCATAGCGCGCTTCCGCGTTTTCGCTCAAGGTCGCCAAATAGATGAGCATTTGCATGTTGACGCCATAGATCACATCCGACAGCTTGAATTCCTTCTTGCCGGTCTTGTAATCCACCACGCGCAAATACTGGACCCCGTCCCGTTGGAGCAGGTCCACGCGGTCCACCTTCCCGTCGATGGACACCCGCCCGCCGTCCGGCAGAGGGATCGACAGAGCGGGCACCCCGTCCTCGCCGACGGGCAGTTCGAAGTCCACGGGCGCAAATTCGCTCTGGCAGAGTTCCTCCGCTATGTGCGCAATGATCACCAGCGCGGACTCGGACAGCCGTGCAAACAGATACGCAAAACGCGGCGACTTATTGCGCGATCCGCCGAGATGCGTCTCCATATATTGCTCCAACAGGCGGTCGATCTCCGCTTTGAGATCCTGTTGGCCCATGGCGTGCAATTCCTGCGCGCCCGTCTCGCGGAAGATGTGCTCCAAAAGGTAGTGCATCAGGCTCCCGTATTCCAATGCATCCATCTCCGCGGTGCGGCGCTCCTTGGCGCGCAGCCCATAACGGCAAAAGTATTGAAACCGGCAGAGGTAAAATGTCTCAATTTGCGTTGCGGATACATGCATATTTGCGCCAAAGAGCTTCCGCGCTTTCTCCTCGTCCTGGAAACCGGCAGCACCTTTCCGAGCCGCTCGGTCCACCGCAGCGGTGCGCGCCGCATAGCCGGGCCGCTCCGCAAAGAGCTGCTTCATCGTTGCGGAAAGCGGCGTATTCCGCTGCCATTGCTGTGCGGCCAGCGCAAAGGCGGGCTGCGCGGCGTTTGCCGTCCAGGTCTGTGGCAGGCTGTACGGGGTATAAACAGGCACTCCCTGCAAAATGGACAGTGTCTCCGTGACAATCGCAGAGGCGCGCTTTGGCTCGCCCTCCGGACCGGCCGCGGCAAAGCTGATGTACAATCGCTCCGAAGCGGCGCTCATTGCCGCATAGGCAAGGAAGCGTTCCTGCACGGCAACGCCCTCCAGCGTATCGTTCAGCGGCAGGCCGAGCGCGATCAACTCCCGGCGTTCCCCATCGCTGAACACACAATGGGAGCTCGGAGAGAGCGGGAAATCGCCCTGCGCCGCCCCAAGCAGGAAGACCACCTTCGGTTCCTCCGCGCGGATACGGTCCGCAGCGCCGACGGTCACTTCGTCCAGGCCCTCCGGAATGCTGGCAATGTCGTTCGCCAAGATCACCAGACGCAGGAGCTCTGCATACCGCGTGTGGCGCAGACGGCATCCCTTGAGCACCAGGGCGCTCTGGTCGAGGATCGCCATCAGCACATCCCACAGGCGCAGCTGCCGTTCCGCCAGCTCCGGCCTTCCGTCCGCCGCCAGCCGTGCCGCCAATTCTTTTAGATGTTCCGCCGCCTGGACGTCCTCCAACAGGCGGTACACCGCCAACGCCATCTCTTCGCCGTCGGCCTCCGCCACCCGCTGGGCAAACCGGGATAAAGGCTCTACCACCGCACTGCGGCTCTCATTCAGCGCTTCCAGCTGCTCGCGGTCCCGCTCCGTCCATTCCTCCACAAATCCACGTGGATGGTCCGCCCATGCTTCTTTCCACTTCCGGCCGGACAGATTCCATAAGTAGGTATAATTTTCCAACGCGGAAATCTGTTCCGTGGAAAAGCCGGCCAAACCCGTCTTCAAGTAGGCAAACACATCGCCAGAGGCAAACCCGGAGCGCACCACCTGAAATGCAGAAAGCACCAACCGCATCAGGGGCTCCGCATCCACCGCCTGGGGCTTATCCATAAAGTAGGGGATGTCCCGATGCTCCAAAGCCACATCCAATATCCCCCGGTATTGGTCCGGCGTGCGGGCGATCACGGCAAAATCCCGGTAGCGGTAGCCATTTTCCATCACCAGATGCCGGATCGCAGCCGCAGCGGTCTCTGCCTCGTCGTATAGGTCTTTCGCTTCATAGAGGGTCACCCCCTGCGCAGGCTGCGGGGCGCCGTGGGCCGTCCGAAAAGAGCCCGCCTCCAAAGCAGAAAGGCCCTTGGCGTGAAACCGTTTCCCCGGCTCCAACACCTCCGGCGCAGCAACACGCACCCCGCGCTCCTTGGCCATCCGGATGAGGGTGTTCCCCGTATGGCGCACCAGGGAAAACAACCCCATGCCGCGCTCGGGGTCGTCCAGCTGGTCCGTGCAGAGGGACACATACACCTCGTCCGCCTGTTCCAGCATGGCGGCGATGATCTGGTATTCCTGCACCGTAAAGCTTTGGAAGGAGTCGAGCGCTACCACGCAGCCTTTAAAAAGGGTATGTTGCTCCAAAAGCGCTTTCAGCCGCGTCAGGTCGTCCAGCGGGTCCACGTAGCTCTGCGCTACCAGCGCATCGTAAGCCTCCAAAATCAAGGAAAGCTCCCGGGCCTTCTGCTGCAAAGTGCTGGACAACGGCTGGTCCGACGGCGTTTCCACCGCCTCCAAAAGATCGGACGGCCGGATGCCACACATCTTGAGTTCCGCCTCCTGTGCCAACAGCAGCCGGACCAGCTCCGCATCCTCCGCGCTCTTGTGGTAGAAGTCCAACTGGTCCTTCACCTGCTCGAGTGCCAGACTCATAAAAATGCTGCGGCCGCCGTCGTCCAAGCGCCGGCCGGCCGACCCTCCAAACCGGTGGAAAGCAAAATCCGCGAGGCGCGAAAAGCTAAAGACCCAAACCCGCTGGGCTTCCTTTGGCCCCAATAGGCGCAGCATCGCGCGTTCATTTTGGAAGGACCCCTGCTCTGGGACCAGCAAAACCGGCTGCTGTTCCACCGGCGTTTCCTTGAGCAGATTGCGCAGGCGTACCGTTTTTCCGCTTCCCGCACGGCCAAGAAGTAAATGTAGCAAAATGAACCCCTCCGATCGTTCGTTCCTCCCCATTATACGGTGTTCCCGGCTACAAATAATTCGAAATATAAAAAAAGGAACCCATCACCGGGTTCCTTCTCATGCATATGGCTCTTACAAACCAGCCAGCCACGCTTTGATCTGCTCATAATATTCCAACGCTTTAAATTTAATCACATACCGGTTCTGCCCCTCCACAATCTGAAGCTGTTGGGCGTCCAGCACATCTGCAAGCTCCTGCGGCTCTTCTGCCGCCGGAAGGCACATCGGCGGGAAGATCACACACCACCAGTTGTGCCCCTCTGCCGCGCCGATGCACACCCGAAGGGCCTCATAGGTGCCGGCAGGCAGGGTCACCTGCTCATATTCTCTGGTGGGGAAGTAGGTTTGTTCCAGCTCCACGGTAACCGGATAGGTATAGCCGCGCTGTTCGATTTCGTCTTCGGCGGCGCGCTGCAACGCTGGGAGCGTTTCCCGGATGCGCTGTTCAGCCTCTTCCTTGTTGCGCACCCCGTCGAGCATCCCCGCGCTCTCCTGCAAAATGCGGTCGCGCACCTGCAATTTTAACGTTTGGTCCTCCTGCGAATCGGAGTTTGCCAGGACATGCAGACGCAGGACGTGCTCCGGAATATCCTCGCACTGCGCTGCAAACCCGGTGAAGGAAAACAGCACGGCCAATATCATTGCAAGGCAGATCGACTTTTCGAACACTTTCATGGCAAGTCCCTCTTTCTGTTGGATGCCGGGAGTATTGCCCATATTTTTGAAATTATACATCGCCTTCCAAAGAAACGGGAAATATGCCCCTAAACAGTTTGACAAAATCCCGATGTTCCGTTATGATGCAAATGAAGAAACGAAGGAGGAAGAACATGTCCAGATATATTGCAGATTACACCATCAACAAGCCGGACGATCTGATCAAATTCATTGCGGAAGATTTTCTCACGAAGGAAGGGTTTCGTCAGACGGTCTATAAGGGCGAAACTGTGTGGAAAAAAGGGGTGGGGGCCGTCTCCGCTCCCCAGTTCATCAAATTGCAGTACGGGCAGGGAAACGTGCATTTGGAAGCCTGGATCAAATCCTTTGGCGAGCACGGCGTAACCGGTTTTTACGGCGCGCTGCCGAAAAGCGAACTGAACAGCCGGGTGCAAACCCTTGTGCAGCTTCTCGCGCAAGAGATTCCTGCGACGCAAGCACCGATTCCCACAGGGGCAACCGCAGCAGATTCCTTCGCAAAGGAATCCCCCACACCCGCTCCCGTCCCAGTGGCCGTACATAACCCCACCAACAAGGCGACCATTTCCCTTGTGACGGGTATCCTCAGCATCCTTACGTCCCTGTTTATTCCCTTGATTGGCGTGATTCTCGGCATCATTGCCATTTCCACCGGCAGGGTCGGCAAACAGAGCACCGCAAAAGGGCTGGCCTCGGCAGGTTTCGTCACCGGTATCATCGGCCTCGTGATCGGTGCTGCTATTTGGATTCTCAATTTTGTGCTGTCCTTTGTTCTGGCGATTGCCTGAGCGGAAAATGAAATCGAATCCCCCATACCATGTTTTGGTATGGGGGATTCTTTCATGTCAAGCAAAATTTTTGTGCGTTGCCCCATAGGAAACGCAAGCTTCCTGGCAGTCCGGCCTATTCCAAAACATCCACGGACGTAGATATTGGCAGGCAGACAAAGGTCTCGGGGTACCGGCCTTGTAGCCGCTCCTTACATGCTACTGCCGGTTCTTCCCGATCGAACAGCCCATAGACCGCCGAGCCGCTCCCGGTCATGCAGGCCCCTTGCGCACCGCACCCGCGCATCCCGGCCTTGATGGTTTCGACCTCCGGCAGCTGTAAAATATCTTCAAAGGCGTTTCCCAAGGATGCGCCGACCTCCGCAAGGTTTCCCCGCGAAAGCGCTTCCATCACCTTGGCCGCATGGCGCGATGCGGAACTTCCCCCCTGGGCGTCCGCCAACCGGTACGCCTCCTTTGTATTGACCCCGACCGGCGGCTTACAGACCACCAACCAACCGCCTGGAAGCAGTGGGGCGCGCTCCAGCCGCTCTCCAATCCCCTGGACCCGCGCGGAACCGCCCCACACGCAGAAGGGTACATCCGCACCAACCGTAAGGCCGATTTCACAAAGCGTTTCGAGCGGCAATTCCGCGCGGTACATCCGATTGAGCGCATGCAGAGCAGCGGCCGCATCTGCGCTTCCACCGGCCAAACCTGCCTGGGAGGGAATCCGCTTTTCGATCTCGATCGAAAGATTCGGCCGCTGCCCGATCACCCGGAAGAACGCCTCCGCTGCACGGTACACCGTGTTTTCCTCTCCGCACGGCACATCCGTCCGCCCGCAGGTCACGGAAAGCCCATCGCCCCCCTGCCGCAGGGTGAGGATGTCGCATAGGGAAATCGTGTGCATCACCATGTCCAAGAGGTGGTAGCCGTCTTCCCGCCTGCCTGTGATGTCTAACGCCAGGTTGATTTTTGCATACGCCTTGATCCGCATGACCATCCCCCACAATAAAATCGGGACCGCCATGCGCGGCACAGCAATCCCCATGTTTTGTATCTTCTGTATTTGTGTCAAAAGCGAAATAGCCGGAAGCGCTTGATGTCGATCACGTGCTTCGGACACATTTCATGACAGCAGTAGCACCGGATGCATTTCCGGTAGTCGATCACGGCGTGGCCGCCGGCGATCCGGATGGTGTGCTGCGGGCAGCTTTCCGCACATTTTCCACATCCGACACAGTGATTCGTCTGAATGCGTGGAACCGGCGTGGCCACCTTTTCCGCCAAAGGGCGTAAAAACTTCGGAAGCCAATCCAAAAAATTCACACTGCACGATTCCGGTTGAATAAAGTCGGAAACTGCCAACGATTGTACCGGCACGCCCCAAAGGGAAAGCCCGTCCAAGCTCTCCGGGCACACCCCACGCTTCATCCCCGCGCGGAGGTATGGCACATGCACGGGGTTCTGATGGATCAACGACGCGCAAACCATATCCAGCGCAAACGGGTCCCGCGAAGAGGCCAACGCGCCCACAAGCCGCGGTTTCCCGCCGGTGGGGCCGTTACCCTCCATCCCCACGATGCCATCCACCACACAGAGCGCGGGCTTCAAGGCGCAACACAGGTCTGCTACCATCTCCCCGAACGCCTCACGCTCCGGGAAACGGCAGTGCAGCTCCGGTTTCATCAAACCGGGGACGCAGCCGAACAAATTCTTGACCGCCGCGCTCAACCCCATCATTCCATGTGTTTTTAGCTTAGCGATGTCCACCAGGAGATCCGCCTCCAAAACCGGCTGGATGACGTCAAACCGCTTACAGCGCTGGCCCTGCGGCGCCTCGAGCGATCCATAGGAACAATCAAAATTCAAGGAAAATCCATATGTTTGGGCCAGCTCCGTATATCCGCCTGCCTCGTAGATCGCTCGCAGAAGCGGCGGCGTATAAGGCCCTCCGGGGCTTTCTGCCACGGTCACATGCCCTGCGCCGCGCTCCAAAAGCTCCACCGCCACAGCTGCCACCACGGCCGGATGGGTAATCGCACCTTCTTCCGGCTTGGAACGGATCACCAGGTTGGGCTTTATGACCACGCGGCATCCGGGAAACAAAAGCTCCTCCACATGCAGCGCGTCCAATTGCGCCCGCAGGGCTGCACGGACCTCTTCAAACGCATAGGTCTCACAGATGGAGAGGCAAACCCGTTCTTTTTGTTTCAATGAAACCACAGCGCTCCTCAAGACTCAAACTGTTTGATGAAGTGCTCAATACGTGAAAGCGCTTCGGTGATATGTTTGATGGAATAGGAATAGGAGACGCGCACAAAGCCTTCGCCGCAGTCTCCAAACGCCGACCCCGGGACCACCGCGACGCGCTCCTCATACAGCAATCTTTCGCAGAATTCCTCTGAAGTAAGCCCTGTCTTTTTGATGCATGGGAATACATAGAATGCCCCTTCCGGTTCGAAGCATGTTAAGCCCATGGAGTTGAAGCCGTCCACGACCAGGCGGCGGCGCATGTCGTATTGTTCGCGCATATAGACGATGTCCTCATCGCCATTTTTCAACGCTTCAATGGCGGCATACTGTGCCGTTGTCGGCGCGCTCATGATGCCGTACTGATGCAGTTTCGTCATCGCCTTGATGATCTGCGCCGGGCCAACCGCATAACCCAAACGCCAGCCCGTCATGGCAAATGCTTTGGAGAACCCATTCACCACAATGGTCCGCTCCCACATACCGTCAATCGCGCTGAAGGTGACATGGTTGGTATCTCCGTAGGTCAATGCACTGTAGATCTCATCGGAAAGCACCATCAGATCATTTTCCCGGACAACCTCCGCAATCGCCTCCAAATGTTCACGGCGCATGACTGCGCCCGTGGGGTTATTCGGATAGGGCAGAATCAGCAGCTTTGTCTTCGGGGTGATCTTGGCACGCAGGGCTTCCGGCGTGATGCGGAAACGATCCTCAGCCTTTGTCTCCAAAACAACCGGTACGCCGCCCGCCATTTCTGTCAGCGGCACATAACACACAAAGGACGGCTCCGGAATCAAGACCTCGTCTCCCGGGCTGATGAGGGAGCGCAGGCAGAGGTCAATCGCCTCCGAGCCACCCACTGTCACTAAAATTTCCTCTTTGTCATTATAATTCACATGATAGTGGCGCTTCAGCCAGCGCGAAATTTCCTGGCGCAGTTCGATAAAGCCACGGTTTGGAGAATACCACGTTTTCCCGTCCTCCAAAGAGCGGATTCCCTCTTCGCGGACATGCCACGGCGTTGTGAAATCCGGTTCTCCAATCGAGAGGGAAATCACATTGTCCATTTCATTGGCAATATCGAAGAAACGGCGGATACCGGATGGCTTGATCGCCTGCACCTTTTGGTTGAGCACGGTGCTATAGTCAATCACAGAGCACACTCCTTCTCTCATCGTTTTCGTCCTCGGTCTTGAGAACGACCCCACCATCCTTATAACGCGTCAGGATAAAATGGGTGGCAGTGGAAAGCACAGAATCAAGCAGGGACAGGCGGCGGGCCACAAACATGGCGATCTGCTGCATCGTGTCCCCATGCACCATCACAGCCAGGTCAAATCCGCCGGACATCAGATAGACGCTGTCCACCTCTTCAAACTGCATAATTTTCTGCGCAATCTCATCGAACCCGCGGTCGCGCTTCGGTGTAACGCGCAGCTCGATCAGGGCAAATGCCTTGTTGGCATCTGCGCGTTCCCAGTTAATCAACGTCTGATAGCCGCGGATGATTCCCGCCTTCTCATAGGCGTCGATCTGATTGCAGATTTCCGACTCCGGGCGGTCCAGCATCGTGGCCAGCTGGCGGGTGGTCAAGCGGGCGTTCTGGCTTAACAATTCCAATAGACGATCCATAAGATTCACTCCTCCGGTTATTTATTGGGAAGGGCTAAGGAATAAGACCTTCCTGTGTTTCAAAAGTTGGATATTAAATTATAGTATACAACAATTGCCAACCAATGAAAATATCCAATCCAAAAATAAGCCATAAATGGGAATTGCGTTGTATATCGTTTTCATCGTGATGAAACCGACGAACGGGATCGAAACCATATTTATCAACAAGGGGCCCTCCCCAAAATTGGGAAGGGCCCCCTGAAAATGTACTCATTCGATTGGAAGGAGCTTCGGCTCATGATGGGAATACAGGGCAAAATGGGTGAATCCAGCTTGGCGGATAAGCTTCATGCCCTCTTCCATCCCGGCGCCGACATCCGGCCAACGGTGTGCGTCTGAACCCAGCGTCACCAGTTTGCCTCCCAACTCATAATACCGCTTCACAATTTGCAAATTCGGCATGGTCTCCCCCAGCTTTTGGCGCAGGCCGCTCGTGTTGACCTCCAGCGCCTTTCCATTCTTAATCAGCGCTGTTAAGACCTCGTCAATCCGCCCCGATAACTGCACGTCGTCGATAGCCAAACCATGTTCGCCAACAATATACCGCCAAGGGTATGTCAAATGCGCAAGGGAATCAAACTTCCCCCACTCGATGGTTTCTAGAATCTCATCGAAATACTGATGCAGCGTCTTGGTAAGATCGACCTGGCTGTAGTCCAGCTCATAAAAATCCGGCATCCCTTGCACATTATGCACGGAGGCAAGCGTAAAGTCAAAATCGCAGGCATCGAGGATGTCCTCCGCCGCTTCTATGTTTTGCATGGGCTGCCCAAGCTCTATACCGGCGCGCACATGCAGCCGGCCATGGAAAACAGCCGAGGCTTTCCGTGCCTCAAAATACGATTGCCGGACAGAACGGTCATATTCCTCTTCCCTGTAAACATTACATTCACAGTGGTCTGTGATGGTCAAGGCATAAAGCCCCAACCGGCAGGCGCATTCACATAGCATCATGGTCGGGTCGGAAGCATCCGGGGAACAATCGCTATGGGTATGGCAGTCAGATAGGTACCGATATTTCATTGTCCAACTCACTTTCTAAACGATATTCTTATCTTTATGTTCACTAAGCAGAATCATCCGCCTTTTATTTGTATTCAGTCTATCATAGAACCGGCCTTATTTATAGATGAATCCTTCCCATTTTGCCGCTGGAAAACGCCGCCGATTTTAAACAGATTCCCCAAGGGTTGCACAAAAAAGTTGCTACAGCGTTAGATTTTACGCAGTTTTACCAGATATTCTGTTCAATGTTTCGATTTGTTTTGCCCCGCTTTCCATCCATGGATGTACCCCTTTGGCCCCTTTCCTGCACTCATACGCTCCTCGCAAAAAAGACAAACCGCCTTTCTTGACAGAAGATTTTTTTCCGTTCATAATGAGGACTGGAATTTGTATTATCCGGGCGATTTTATGCACCGGAGCATTTCTTAAAGACGGATCATAAAAATCAATGAGGAGGTTATCAGCAATGCGTGCAGTTATCACTGTAATTGGAAAGGATATGGTGGGCATTCTGGCCCGTGTTTCCTCCATCTGCGCAGAAAATAATGTCAACGTTGTGGAAGTGACCCAGTCCATCCTGCAAGACTTGTTTGCCATGATTATGATGGTGGACATTTCCAAGTGTTCGATCCCGTTCCAGGATCTGGTGGATGCGCTCACCGCGATTGGGGAAGGGATGGGCTTGACCATCCATGTCATGCACGAGGATATTTTCAATTCCATGCATCGGATTTGACCAGCATCGGGCATTTTACTTTTTACTAAATATATCGGTTTTCAAACCTGATGTTTTTTAAATCGGATTCATGATCATACGCCTTTTGAGAAAGAATAAGGAGTGATTCCCAAACATGCTCAATTCCCATGATATTCTCGAAACGATCAATATGATCGACAATGAAAATCTCGATGTGCGCACCATCACGATGGGGATTTCCCTCTTGGACTGCGCCGACAGCAACGTCACAGCCGCTTGTGACAAAATCTATGATAAGATCTGCCGCTATGCCGGGAACCTGGTCAAAACCGGCGAGGACATCAGCAAAGAATACGGGATCCCGATCATCCATAAGCGCATTTCCGTCACGCCGATCGCCATGTTGGCCGCCGCCTGCCCCGGAAGCAGTCCCGTGCATTTTGCAAAAGCGCTCGACCGTGCTGCAAAAACCACCGGGGTCAACTTTATCGGCGGTTATTCTGCCCTGGTACACAAAGGGTTTGGCCCTGGCGACTATGCTTTGATGACCAGCATTCCAGAGGCGCTCGCAGAGACTGAATTTGTCTGTTCCTCGGTCAATATCGGCACCACCAAAGCGGGCATCAATATGGATGCTGTGGAAAAAATGGGCGCCATCATCCGGGAAACAGCCGAGCGCACAGCGGACCATGACTGCATCGGCGCAGCCAAGCTGGTGGTATTCTGCAACGCCCCGGAGGACAATCCCTTTATGGCCGGCGCCTTCCACGGCCCCGGTGAACCGGACTGCGTCATTAACGTCGGTGTTTCCGGCCCCGGCGTGGTGCGCGCTGCGCTGGCCAAAGCCGGCGACTGCGACCTTTCCGGCGTGGCAGACATCGTAAAAAAGACTGCCTTCAAAATTACCCGCATGGGCCAGCTGGTTGCACAGGAGGCCTCCCGCCGCCTGTTTGTCCCCTTTGGCATTGTCGACCTATCCCTTGCCCCAACGCCGGCGGTGGGCGACTCGGTTGCACACATCCTGGAGGAAATGGGCCTGGAAAGCTGCGGCGCCCATGGCACAACCGCGGCGTTGGCGCTTCTGAACGACGCTGTGAAAAAGGGCGGCATCATGGCTTCTTCCCACGTGGGCGGCTTGTCCGGCGCGTTTATCCCTGTGACCGAGGACGCCGGTATGATCGATGCGGCCCGCTGCGGCGCGCTCTCCCTGGTCAAGCTTGAGGCCATGACGGCGGTTTGCTCTGTCGGCTTGGACATGATCGCTATTCCCGGCGATACCCCTGCCGAAGTGATCTCCGCCATTATCGCGGATGAAGCGGCCATCGGCATGGTCAACTCCAAGACAACCGCCGTGCGTCTGATCCCTGCGATCGGGAAAACGGCAGGCGACGAGCTCAATTTTGGCGGCCTATTGGGGGGCGGCCCCGTCATGGAAGTCAACCGGTATTCGCCTGCCAAATTTATCCATCGCGGCGGTCGGATTCCCGCGCCAATGCAAAGCTTAAAAAATTAAAAGTACCATGGGCAGTTTGAATAAAATAATTTGGAAACCTCGCTAAATCTTCCCCATCGGATTTGGCAAGATTACCGAAAATCATATTGAAAATGCAACTTGAAACGCTTATAATATAGCCGAAATCTTGCAGGAACCAAGTCGAAAATCTGCAAAATTTAAAGTGCTTTTGCCCGCAGTTCTGCCTATTTTGACAGCTTCGTACCGAGGGTGGCAAAGTAAGTGCAGAACTGTTTGTGCGTTTGTAGCCGGTTGATCCGGCTGAACAAATCAATCCGTTTGGAAGGAGGGGCACGGTCATGCAGGACATGATAAAAGAAATCGTCGATATGGACCGTAAGGCCAGGGAAATCACGGATGCCGCCCAATTGGAAAAAGTTAACTCCGAAAAAGAGGTGGCGGAACGCCGCGAACGGATCCGTGAAGAGTATCTTGCGCGCGCGCGTAAACGCATCGCTTTAAACGAACCGCAGGAACGCGCAGCTGCTGAGGAGGAATGGAAAAGCAAGGAGGCAAAAAACCGGGAATACTCGCAGCGCTTGGATGCGCTATATAAAGAAAAGGGCGACGAATGGGTGCGCACCCTCGTGGCCAGAGTGATTGGGGAGTGATTCCATGCTTTCCTCATTTGCTTCCAATGCCATCTTATCGAAGGCGCGCGCGATGTACGGCAAACGCCTCCGGGAAGAAAATTACCGGGATCTGCTGAACTGCAAAACGGTCAGCGAAGTAGCCGGCTATCTCAAAAACCGCACTTCCTACAGCGGCATTTTGGCAGGCATCAACGAAAACGATGTCCATCGCGGCCAGTTGGAGGGCAAACTCCGGCAAAAGCTGTTCGAAGATTATGCTTCCCTCTGCCGTTATGAGCTCTCTGTTGGGGAACATTTTGCCGATTATCTGTTGGAACACGGCGAAATCGAACAGATTTTGCACAGCTTAATGTATCTTGACGCCGGGAACCCGGAGGAATACCTCTTCTCGCTCCCCGCTTTTTTGAACCGCCATACGCGCATCGACCTTTATGCGTTGGCCCATGTCAAGAACTATGAAGACCTGCTGAGCGCGCTCAGCCACACCCCTTACCGCAAGCTCATGGAACCTTTCCGGCCCGTTCCGGGCATACCGATGAACTACACAGGGATTGAGAACGCCCTGTATACCTATTTATACAACAGCGCGTTCGAGATCATCGACAAATACACCCATGGCCAAGCGGCCCGCCAGCTGCGGGAATTGTTCCAAACCTATATGGATTTGGTCAATGCAGCGCGTATTGTCCGGCTGAAGACGGTTTACCGCGAAAGCCCGGACTTTATCCGCAGCACGTTGCTTCCCTTTGGGACGCTCCATCCTCGCCTTCTGAATGAGATGCTAGAGGCAGAACCGGAAGCGGTCCTCGATGTCATGGCAAAAGCGCCCATTGGGAAACGCTGTAAAAAAGTGCCCCATACGTACATCGACCAGATGGCAGACCGGATGAAATATCTGACCTGCCGGCATGATATCCGTTTTTCTACGCATCCCTCCGTTGTGATGCTTTCGTATATCTTCCTGGCACAGATCGAGATACAGGATATCATCAATATTATCGAAGGTATCCGCTATCATTTGGCATCAGAAGAAATTCAAAAACTTCTCACGGTTGCTGATTTTTCAAGAAAGGAGGCGTGATGGTTGGCTGTACAAAAGATTAAGGTAGCGAGCATTATCGGGCGCATGGACGAATTAGACCATGTGACTATGATATGCGGCAAATCCTGCGTGTTCCATCCGGACAATTCCCTCTCTTTCTATTCGGACACATCCGGCTTTTCCCCTCTCAATGAGGAAAACCCGTACTCCACTCCTTTGCAGCAGTTGACGGACGCTGTAAAAGGCGCCCGCAAAAAGCTGGTGCTATTGGATGAGAAGGATATGGAGGGCATCCAGTACACGCGCGAGGAGTTGGACGCCTATGTTCGCCGCATAGCCACCTCCCTAGGCGACCTGCAAAAGGAACGCACCCAGGCGCAGCAAGAGGTGGAGCAATATACCCGTGAAATTGAACAGGTCAGCCATTTCGTCGGCATGGATTTAAACCTCGACGAAATCCGCAAATGCAAATTTATCAAAGTGCGTTTTGGATCTCTCCCGAAAGAGGGCTACGAAAAATTACAGGCCTATAAGCAGAATCCCTATGTCATCTTTTTCCCATGTACCAATGACAACCTTCATTATTGGGGCGTTTATTTCGCCCCGATTGACGTAGTCAGCGAAATAGACCGGATTTTTTCCAGCCTCTATTTCGAGCGAACCCGATTTATGGAATTTAAAGGCACGCCGGAGAGCAGCGCAGAAGCCCTGCGCGCCCTGCGTGACAAGGAGATCGAGCACATCCAGCGCGTGGATCAAAAAATTGACACGCTCTGGGCGCAGGAGGAAGCGGAGTGCCAGAAGGTCTTCTCCTTCCTAACGGAAAAATCCGTTTACTTTGGTATCCGCCGTTATGCCGCACGGTATAATGACAATTTCATTCTGACCGGCTGGGTCCCTGCAGACCACGAGGAGGACTTCCGGCATGCGCTCGACGGGTTAAGATCTGTGGAGTATACCTTTGAAGATGCGGAAGAGGAATTGAGCCACTCTCCGCCGGTCGCCTTGAAGAATAGGAAAGTCTTCAAGCCGTTTGAGTTCTTTGTGGATATGTACGGTCTTCCTGCCTATGACGAGGTGGACCCCACCCCCTTTGTGGCGATCACGTATGTGCTTTTATTCGGCATTATGTTCGGCGATCTCGGGCAGGGGCTGTGCGTGTCCATCGTAGGATGGCTAATGTGGAAATGGAAAAAGATGAAGCTCGGCAAGGCGTTGATCCCATGCGGCATCTCATCCGCCATTTTCGGGACCTTGTTCGGCTCGGTCTTTGGGTTCGAGCACGCATTGGACCCCCTCTACAAGGCGGTATTCGGCCTTGACGAAAAGCCCATCGAGGTTATGGAACCCAATACTACCAACCTGATTATCTATTCGGCTGTGGGCATCGGCATGTTGCTGGTGGTTGTCGCCATGCTCATCAACATCTATTCGAGCTTGCGCAGGCATCACTGGGAGAACGCGCTCTTCGGCCCCAATGGTTTGGCTGGACTGGTCTTTTACACAGCGCTGGTCGCCGGCTTTGGCGGGCAGCTTGTATTTGGCTGGCAGATTGTCAATACTGCTTATGTGCTCGGGCTGATCGTCCTGCCGATCGCGGTCATTTTCTTCCGCGAGATCCTCGGCGGCTTGGTGGAGCGCCGCTCCGATTGGAAGCCGGAAAGCTGGGGAAACTTCATCATGCAGAATTTCTTCGAGGTGTTTGAATATCTGCTCAGCTATGCGACCAACACCATGTCCTTCCTGCGCGTCGGCGCGTTTGTCCTGGTCCATGCGGGCATGATGCTGGTGGTGTTCACACTGGCGGAAATGACCAGCGGCATCGGCTATGTGCTGATCGCCATCATCGGCAATGTGTTCGTGATGGGCCTGGAGGGATTGCTGGTCGGCATCCAAGTGCTCAGACTTGAATTCTATGAGATGTTCAGCCGTTTCTTCGACGGGGACGGCCGTCCATTCAACCCGGTTGTGGTCCGCAGGGACGCCTAACGCGCACAGATTGCGTGTTCCCTCCCTGTTCGCCGAACGCCGTTCCTTTGCGGTCCGGCAAACATAAATTCCAAATCTACGAAAATTTCATTTGGAGGTATTTGTCATGACTATTCTGTTCTGTGTTCCGATTGTATTTCTGATTGTTTCCGTTGCATTTTCCATCCGTGCGGTCAAGCGCGGTAAAAAAACAAGCCGGGCGGTCGCTACGCAGCTCATTGCGTTCCTCGCCGTTTGCATCGTCACCTTTGCAGCGCCGATGATCGCTTCCGCTGCCCCAGAAGACAGCGAACCGGCGGCAGCCCCTGTTACTACCTCTGACACGGCCGCGGCCCCTGTGGACAACTCCAAGGGCTTGGGCCTGATTGCAGCGGCTCTGGTTACCGGTCTTGCCGGCATCGGCGGCGGCGTTGCCGTTGCAGCGGCAGCTCCGGCAGCAATCGGCGCGACCAGCGAAGACCCGAAGGCGTTCGGTAAATCCCTGATCTTTGTGGCTTTGGGCGAAGGTATTGCCCTGTACGGCCTGCTGATTTCCATCCTGATCCTGAACAAGGTCTAAGCGAAAAGCGCCCGATGCCATCGATAGAAGGAAGGGATTTACATGCGCTTTTATCTCATCAGCGATAACGTGGACACCCAAGTGGGCATGCGCCTGGCGGGGATCGAAGGCGTGGTGGTCCATGAGCCGGAGGAGGTCAAAAAGTCTTTGACCGAAGCAATGGCCATGGACGACGTGGCGGTCATCCTGATTACCGAGCGCCTGCTCCAATTGTGTCCGGAGATGATCTATGACCTGAAGCTCAAGGCCAAGCGCCCGCTGATTGTGGAAATCCCCGACCGGCATGGCAATGGCCGCACCAAAGATTCCATTACCCGCTATGTCCGCGAGGCCATCGGGATTAAAATTTAGGCCGCTTCCAGGCGAAATGGGGGTTTGACATGGCTATCAATTATAACGACGAAAAGATTGGAAAATTTTATCAGGCGATCCTCCATTATGGCGAAGAACAGCGCAAAAAAATCGAGGAAGAGGTCGCCGCCTTTAAGCAAAAGGAGCTCGACGAGGCAGAAATCGGCGTGCTCACCGAGGCTTACCACTTGATTCAAAAAGAAATGGCGCAGATGCGCAGCGGCATCGCCCGCGAATTGGCGCAGCGGGAGATGGACGGCCGCCGCGCTCTTCTGGAGCAGCGCCGCAAAATTATGGAGCAGGTGTTTTCCCGCGCGGCGGAGGAACTCCGCGCTTACACGCAAAAGCCGGAGTATGCAGCCCTGCTGCAAACCTATGCGCGCAATCTCTCCTCTGCGTTCCAAAAGGAAGGGACCGTCATCCTTCTGCGGAAGGAAGACACCCCCTATCAGCAGCAGATTGCCGAAGCCTTTGGGCAGCCCTGCCGCTTTGAAACCGATCCCACCATCCGGATCGGCGGCCTGCGCGCTTATAACAGCGCGATGGGGATCATGGCGGACGAAACGTTGGACGCCATGCTGGAGGACCAGCGCGGCTGGTTCGAAGAAAACTCTGGATTGACGCTGGCCGGATAACCGTTGCAGCTACAAGACGGAAAGGAATGATCCAAACATGAAAAATGAAACGGTCATATATGGCATCAATGGGCCGGTCGTCACCGTCAAAGCCGCGCAAAGCTTTTCCATGATGGAAATGGTCTATGTAGGAAAAGAACGTCTGGTGGGAGAGGTCATCGGAATCACCAGCGACTTCACCACCATCCAGGTCTATGAGGAGACGACGGGCCTCCGTCCGGGGGAACCTGTTGTAGGGACGGGAAGCCCGATGAACGTCACCCTGGGCCCGGGCATCCTCGACAATATTTTTGACGGCATCGAGCGCCCGCTGAAGGCGATTGAAGAGGAAAGCGGCGCGTTTATTTCGCGCGGCAGCTCTGTCCCCTCCCTGGATACCCAGCGCCAGTGGGATGTGACCCTCTCGGTCAAGCCGGGCGACCGGCTCAAGGGGGGCGACGTCTATGCCGAGTGCCCCGAGACGCCCATTATACGCCATAAATGTATGGTCCCGCCGCAGATCAGCGGCGTTGTTCAAAAGGTCGTGCCAAACGGGGCGTACCGTGTGAACGATACGATTGTCACCCTGCAGGACGACCAGGGAGCGCTCCATGAGCTCTCCCTTTGCCAGAAATGGCCGATCCGTGTTCCGCGCCCCGTTGCAGAGCGCCTGCGCACCGACGTCCCGCTGATCACCGGGCAGCGTGTCATCGACACCCTGTTCCCCATCGCCAAGGGCGGCACCGCGGCGATTCCCGGCGGGTTCGGTACGGGCAAGACGATGACGCAGCACCAGCTTGCCAAATGGTGCGACGCAGACATCATCATCTATGTGGGCTGCGGCGAACGCGGAAACGAGATGAGCCAGGTTCTGGACGAATTCTCCGAACTGGTGGACCCGAAGTCGGGCCGCCCGATGACGGACCGCACGGTGTTGATCGCCAACACGAGCAACATGCCGGTGGCAGCCCGTGAAGCCTCCATCTACACGGGCATCACGCTGGCGGAATATTACCGCGATATGGGCTATCACGTTGCAATCATGGCCGACTCCACCTCCCGTTGGGCGGAAGCCCTGCGCGAAATCAGTGGCCGTTTGGAGGAAATGCCCGCGGAGGAAGGCTTCCCCGCCTACCTGCCCAGCCGCTTGTCGGAATTCTACGAGCGCGCCGGCATGGCCAAGAACCTCAATGGGACCGACGGGTCCGTCACCATCATCGGTGCTGTATCCCCCCAGGGTTCCGACTTCTCGGAACCGGTCACCCAGAATACCAAGCGTTTCACCCGCTGCTTTTGGGCGCTCGATAAGGCGCTGGCCTACGCGCGCCACTATCCGGCTATCAACTGGACCCAGAGCTACAGCGAGTATTTCGGCGATCTGGACCAATGGTACACGGACCACGTGGGGGCGGACTTTGTCAAATACCGCAGGCGCATCTCCCATATCCTCCAGGAGGAAAGCCAGCTGATGGAAATCGTCAAGTTGATCGGTTCGGACGTCCTTCCGGACGACCAGAAGCTGATTATCGAGACGGCCCGCGTCATCCGCGTGGGATTCCTCCAGCAGAACGCCTTCCATGCGGACGATACGTTCGTCCCCCTGGAAAAGCAAATGTTGATGATGAAGGTCATCCTGCATCTCTACAAAAAGGCGAAACAGCTGGTCGCGGCCAGCGTGCCGATCTCCGGCATCCTTGCGAGCGGCTTGTTCGATAAGCTGGTCAAAATGAAATACGATATTCCAAACAACAAGCCGGAGATGTTCGACGATTACATGAAAGAAATCGACGAAACTCTTTCCAACATTGTAAACGCATAAGGAAGCAGGTGATAAAATGATACTAGATTATATCGGCGTAAAGGAGATCAACGGCTCCTTGATCGTTCTGGACGATGTAGAAAATGCTTCCTTTGAAGAGGTGGTCGACATCCGCATGGATGACGGCACCATGCGGCAGGGCCGAATCGTACAGATGGAGGGCAAGCGCGTCGTCATCCAGGTGTTTGAAGGAACGCGCGGCATTTCCCTCCAGAACACCCGCACACGGCTTCTGGGCCACCCGATGGAAATGCCCCTCTCCCCGGAAATTTTGGGGCGCGTGTTCGACGGCGCAGGCCGCCCGATCGACGGCTTGGGCGATATCTTCCCGCTCAAGCGCGCCAATATCAACGGCACCCCCATCAACCCGGTTTCCCGTATCTATCCGAAGAACTACATCAACACCGGCATCTCCACCATCGATGTGCTGATGACGTTGATCCGCGGGCAGAAGCTGCCCATCTTCTCCGGTTCCGGCATGAAGCACAATGAGCTTGCTGTCCAGATTGCACGCCAGGCGAAGATCAAAGACGCAAATGAGAACAACTTTGCCATCGTGTTTGCCGCTATGGGCGCCAAGAACGACGTGGCCGAATATTTCCGCCGCTCCTTCGATGAATCCGGCGTGCTGCAAAAGGTCGTTATGTTTTTGAACCTCTCCAACGACCCGATCATCGAACGTATCCTGACGCCGCGCTGCGCCTTGACCGTCGCGGAATACCTCGCCTTTGAGCTCGGCATGCACGTGCTGGTCATCATGACGGATATGACCTCCTATGCGGAGGCGCTGCGTGAATTCAGCTCCAGCAAGGGCGAAATTCCCGGAAGAAAGGGCTACCCGGGCTACTTATATTCGGACCTCGCCTCCCTGTATGAACGCGCGGGCATGGTGCGCGGTAAAGAGGGGTCCGTCACACAGATCCCGATTTTGACCATGCCAAACGACGACGTCACACACCCGGTCCCCGACTTGACCGGTTATATCACCGAAGGACAGATCGTTCTGGACCGCGCCTTGGACAACAGCGGCATCTATCCGCCGGTTTCCGTGCTGCCCTCCCTCTCCCGTCTGATGAAGGACGGCATCGGCGCCGGATATACGCGCGAGGACCACTCGGCGCTCTCCAACCAGCTCTTCGCCGCCTATGCCAAGGTGATGGACGCGCGCTCGCTGGCCTCCGTCATCGGCGAAGAGGAACTCTCCCCGACGGACAAAAAGTATCTGGAATTTGGCAAACGCTTCGAGGAGCAATATGTCAACCAGGGCTTTAACGAGAACCGCAGCATTGAGCAAAGCCTGGATCTCGGCTGGACGCTGCTTGCCACGCTTCCACGCGAGGAGTTGGACCGTGTGGACGATGAACTGCTCGACAAATACTATGAAAAGGCCAAAAAGCAGCTTGAAACAGAGGGAGAACGGGCGTCCCAGCCAGCGGCTGCGGGGCAAACCCCGTGATGCGGGGCTGATAAGGAAAAGAGGGCACCATTATGGCAAATCAAGTTGTACCAACCAAGGGAAACCTTCTGGCGACCAAAAAATCCTTAGAGCTCTCCCGCACCGGGTTTGAACTGTTGGACCGCAAGCGCAACATCCTCATCCGCGAAATGATGGCGCTGATCGACCGTGCCAATGCCATTCAAGGGAAAATCGACCAGACCTATGAGGATGCTTATGCGGCCCTACAGAGGGCCAACATCACCCTGGGTATCTGCGGCGAACTTTCCCAGACGGTCCCGCTGGACGACGGGTTGAACGTCGCCTACCGTAGCGTCATGGGCGTGGAAATCCCCATGGTCTCCCTGACGCCGCGCGAAATCCCGATCCCGTTTGGCCTGAACACCACCAACATCATGCTGGACGACGCTTACAGCAAATTTAACGAGGTCAAGCGGCTGACGGCAGAGCTGGCTGAGGTGGAAAACAGCGTCTACCGGTTGGCAGACGCCATTAAAAAGACACAGAAGCGCGCCAACGCCCTCAAGAACATCATGATCCCCCGCTTTGAGGAGACCGTGAAATTCATCACAGATGCGTTGGAGGAAAAGGAACGCGAGGAGTTTTCCCGCCTGAAAGTCATCAAAAAGCAGAAGGCCGGAAAAACCGAATCCGCATAAAAGAATGGCTGTCCCGGCGGTTTTTACCGGGGCAGCCGTTTTTGCATATTTCTGCGGCGAAGCAGCCATAGGGCCAAAGGAATTCGATAAAAAGCGGCGGTGTGATTCTCTCACGCCGCCGCTTTGCTGTATTTCTCATAAAAACGAATGGAACATTGCGCTTCAAACCGCTTTAGATGTCCTCTAGGTCAACAATGGTCTTGTCTTCTGTGGACGCATAGTTCAGCTTTTCCACGATCACCTTGGTATCGCGCGCAATGACCAGCTCCTCGTTGGTCGGGATGACGTAGACGGCAACCTGGGAATCAAACGTAGAGATCTTGCCTTCCTTGCCGCCGACCATCTCTTCGTTGCGCTCTGCATCGATCTTCAGGCCGAGATAACGCAGGCCGCGGCAGATCGCATAACGGTGGTGCGGCTGGTTCTCGCCCAGGCCGGCGGTGAACACGATGGCATCCAAGCCGTTCATGGCCGCCGCATACGCGCCGATCTGCTTGATGATCTGATAGGCCAGCATATCATGCGCCAGAATCGCGCGCGGGTTGCCCTCAATTGCCGCCTTCGTCACGTCGCGGTCATCGCTGGAGATCCCAGAAATACCCAATAGGCCGGACTTCTTATTCAAGACTTCGTCCATCTGCTGAGGGGTCAAATTCTCTTTCTCCATGAGGAATGTGACGATGGACGGGTCCAAAGAACCGCAGCGCGTGCCCATCATAAAGCCGTCCAACGGCGTCAAGCCCATGCTGGTGTCGATAACACGGCCATCCTGGATTGCGGCAATCGAAGAGCCGTTTCCGATATGGCAGGTCACCATTTTGATGTCCTCCAGCGGCTGGTGCATCAAATGCGCGCAATGACGGCTGACATACCGGTGGGAGGTTCCGTGGAAACCGTACCGGCGGATACCGTATTTCTCATAGTACTCATAGGGGATGGCATACATATATGCCTTGGGCGGCATGGTGGAATGGAAGGAAGTATCAAATACCACGACTTCCGGAACATCTTCCCCAAATACCTTTTCGCAGGCAAGGATACCATCCAATTCCGGGCCGTTGTGCAGCGGCGCCAACGGAATCAGGCTGCGGATTCCCTGGATCACCTCGTCGTTGACCAAAACGGATTTGCGGAATTTGGAACCGCCCTGTGCAACGCGATGTCCAATGGCGCTGACTTCGTCCAAATTCTTGATGACGCCCACCTTGGGGTCGGTCAATGCCTGCGTAACATGCATAAATGCATCCGTGTGATCCTTCATGGGCACCTGCATCCGCTTGCCGCGGCCGTCGGACGTTTTATGAATAAAGATGCTGCCGTCCATACCGATTCTTTCGCAATTGCCCTTGGCCAGCATCCGCTCGCTGTCCATGTCGATCAGCTGGTACTTCAAAGAAGAACTACCGGCGTTAATAACCAAAACTTTCATTGGAAACCTCTCCTCCTGTTTTACAGCACACCGTCCCCAATGACAAGGGAGCTCCCTCCCGGACCGGCAGCGCTGCTCTTTTCATCCGATATTGTCGTTTGGATAAAACAGAAAAAAACGCTCTTCAACCAATTTTATGTTCAAATAACCTGACAATATGGTATTATTATAATAGTACAAGAATCGAACAAATTCAAGGAGTTTTCCAAGGAAATGCAGATTGCTGGAATGATTTGTGAATACAACCCCTTTCATTTGGGGCATCTTGCCCTCGTCGAGGAAACGCGCCGGCAGGGGGCCACGCATATTGCCGCCGTTATGAGCGGAAACTACGTGCAGCGCGGGGAACCGGCCCTGCTGGAAAAGCGTATGCGGGCCAAGCAAGCGCTGCGCTGCGGCGTGGATCTTGTGGTGGAACTCCCGCTTCCCTGGGCCATGAGCACTGCGGAAACATTTGCGCGGGGCGGCGTCTTTTTATTGGATTGCCTGGGAGCAGACGTCATCAGCTTTGGAAGTGAATGCGGAAACGCAGCCCTTCTGATAAAAGCGGCAAAGGATTTGCTTTCTCCAGAATTTCCGCCGCTTTTGCGGGAAGAACTACAGAACGGATGCACCTTTGCACGCGCGAGGGAACGCGCCTTAGCGCGCTTGTCCGGCCCAGAAACCGCCGCAGTCCTGCAAACCCCCAACAACACTCTGGGGGTGGAGTATTGCAAGGCGCTCCTGTCCCAGTCCTCCCCTATGCGTGTGTTTACCATGCAGCGGGTTGGCGCTTCGCACGATTCCTTCACTAGCGACGCCGAAACCGCCAGCGCCAGTTATATCCGTTCCCTCGCAGCGGGAGGCATGGATTTTGCCCCCTATATGCCCGTCCCCGCAGCGGAAATCCTTCAAGCAGAATTGGATGCCGGTCATGCGCCCGCCTCCTTGGAGCGGATGGAACGCGCCATTCTGGCCAAACTAAGAACCATGGAACCGGAAGCTTTTGTCTGCCTTCCCGATATCAGCGAAGGGCTGGAAAACCGGTTGTATGCCGCGGCTCGAAAGGCCGCTTCCCTGGAAGAGCTCTATGCTTTGGTGAAGACCAAGCGCTATCCCCTGGCGCGGATCCGCCGGTTGGTTCTTTCCGCCTTTTTGGGGGTCACTAACGCGCTCACCCAGAGCTTTCCCCCTTATGTGCGGATTCTTGGCATGAATCCCCGTGGGGCGGAAATTTTACATGTATCAAAAATGACGACAAAACGCCCGATCATCGCCAATTCATCGGACATTTTATCTCTTGACAATATTGCGCAAAATGTGATTGAATTAGAGAGCCAATCCACGGATGTGTATTCCCTCTTTTTGCCAAATCCTTACCCGTGCGGGCTGGAATGGACTGCGGGAATATGCAAAGTGTGGGACAACATGTAGCTTCCTTTCCAGCATGATTCCGTCTCTTTTGTGGAGCTACCGCAAGAAGAAATTCCAATTTGAAGGACGTGTCATTCTTTGGATCTTAAGGAAATTGATTTCGAAAACTATGGAAAGTGCGTGCAGCTGTCCAATGGGGTCATTGATCTTGTGGTAACCATCGATTGTGGACCGCGCGTTGTACGCTTTGGATTTATTGGGAACGAAAATATTCTGTACAACGACTTGGATCGCAAATTTAAAGTGCAGAACGAATTTATGGACGATTACTATTCAGAAGGCGCTGCCTGTTATTTTTATGGCGGCCACCGGCTGTGGCTCGCCCCAGAACGGATGCCGGAATCCTACTTTCCAGACAACGACCCCGTCATCTACGCCCTGCTTCCCGACGGTGTGACCTTTTCCTCTGCCAAACAGAAAAATAACGACGTGCAAACCCGCCTGGAAATTGTGATGGGGGATAATACCTCGGACGTCATGCTGGTCCACAGTGTAAAGAATTTTTCGAAAGAACGGCAGATGCTGTCTCTCTGGCCGATCACCATGGTGCGCGGCGGCGGCCTGGAAATCATCCCGCAGAACCGTGCCGATGAGGACGACGAACTCCTGCCAAACCGGGTGCTGACATTTTGGCCCTATACGGACCCGCGCGACGAGCGCCTCTATGTTGGCAACCGCTTCCTCACCCTACGGCACGACCCCTCGAACGGCCGGCCGCTCAAACTGGGCACAAACAATACGCTGGGCTGGGCCGCCTATGTTGACCGGACGTACACGCTTATCAAGCACTTCGTATACTCGGATGCCGCCTATCCCGATTACGGCAGCTCCTTCGAGACCTATTGCAATGGGGACTATCTTTCGATGGAAACCATGAGCCCGCTCTATCAGATCGAAGCGGGCGGCGCGCTCCGGCACGTGGAAAACCTTTCCCTGTTCCGCACCTACAGCGATGTGCATCCCACCGATGAAGACAGCATCCAGCACTATATTGAAAATTTGAAATAAAATACATTTCCATATAAAAACACCGGCAAGCTTATTGCTTGCCGGTGTTTCTTCATTTCTTCCTAAATATCAAAGCGTTCCAAAAATACGGTCGCCCGCGTCGCCCAAGCCAGGAACGATATAGCCGATCTCATTGAGATGATCGTCCACCGCTGCGCAATAAATCTGTACATCCGGATGCGCCTCAGACAGCGCCTTGACGCCCTCGGGCGCCGCAATAATGCACATGAATTTGATGCTCTTGGGATTGCTGCGCTTGACAATGCTGATCGCATCAATCGCAGATCCACCGGTCGCAAGCATGGGATCGAGGACGATCACATCGCGTTCCGTGATGTCCTGCGGCAGTTTGTTGTAGTATTCCACCGGCTGGAGCGTCTTGTGGTCGCGGTAGAGGCCGATATGGCCCACCTTAGCGGCTGGCACCATTTCCAACACGCCCTCCACCATGCCGAGGCCTGCGCGCAGGATCGGCACAAACGCCAATTTCCGGCCAGCGATCACTTTGGTGGTCGCCTCGCCCATCGGCGTCTCAATGTGTACTTCCTGGAGCGGAAGATCGCGCGTCGCCTCGTAGCACATCAGCATAGCGATCTCGCCCACCAGCTCGCGGAACTCTTTGGAACCCGTATTCTTATCGCGCAGGAAGGTAAGCTTGTGTTGAATCAACGGATGGTCCATGACAAAAACCTGATTTTCCATTTGTTTTCCCCCATTTATATTCTGTAATGAATAACGTCCTATAATTTTGCAAAGGGAAATTTTGCCGCAGGACGGCCCCTTTCCCTGCTATCCGTTTACAGCTCTCCGCGTTCCACCGCAGCGATCTGATCGACCCTTCTCTGGTGGCGGCCCCCTTCAAATCCGGTCGACAGGAAAATCTTTACAAACTCTACCGCCTTTTGCTCGTCGATCACCCGTCCCCCCATACAGAGGACATTTGCGTTGTTATGGCGGCGGGTCATCTCCACACAATAAGGATCTGAGCACACCGCCGCACGAACGCCCTGCACCTTGTTGGCCGCCATACTCATGCCAATGCCCGTACCGCAGCACAAGATCCCGAACTCGCCCTCGCCGTTTGCAACCCCATGGGCCACCTTGGAGGCGATGGGTACATAGTCGACCGACTCCGTATCAAACGTGCCAAAGTCCTTGCAGGCGATGTGATTCTGCTCCAAATAGTTTTTGATTGCGTCTTTCAATCCGACGCCGCCGTGATCGGCTCCTAATAAAATCATCAAATTCCTTCTTTCTATCGTTTCTCAGGCAACCCGGACCGAAAATTGCGGCACAGGCGTTCCCCCGTTTGGGGTCGCGTAAATGTAAGTCTGCGTCCCGGAAGCGTTTGCCGTAGCCGCAGCCGTAACCGCATAGATCGCATAGTTGCCGGAGGTTTTGGCCAATTTCACACCCACAATGCCATTCCCCGAACTGACATAGGGCAACACCAGGGGGCCAGAGCCATTATAGGTCAGTTTAAAATAGTAGGTCTGGCCGGGGTTCAAGGTAAGCTGTCCGGTGGTATCGCTCTGATAAAGGTCTCCCTGGACTGTCAATGGGAACCGCGTGCTTCTTCCGCTTTCAGCAATGATTTCAATCTCCGTGTTTCCCTGCTGGAGCCCCTCCAACTGGAAATAATACGAGCCGTCCGTCTCTGCGCGCAATAACTTCACGCGCGCAACATTGCTGTCCACCGGGCGGGCGACCACAATCTGGTTGGGCGAAGCGTTCACCTTGAACACATAGGTTGAACCCTTTTTACAAGTATACGAAGAGGTATCCACCGTCAACGCCGTATTCGAACGGTATTTTGTCTCCATCTGGGAGATGAACTGCCTCCAATCCATGTTATCCAAGATGGTGCTATAGGCCGGCGATGGCATGTGCTCCCAATTCCTGTGCTGGTTTTGGTTGTTTCCTGCCTTCATGTCGCTCGTCAACAGCATATCGACCGAATACCTGCCCGGCCGGTCCGGCGCGCTATCGTCCCAAGTGACGTCCACATGGTACCAGGTCCCGTCGAGCTGCACCGCGTTCCAGGCGTGGTTCATGGGGTCGCTCTCCACAATCGCACACGGGATCCCCAGCTGCTGCATCAGCAGCTCAAACGCCAGAGAGTATCCCTGGCAAACCGCCCGGCGGCTCACCAGCGCGCCGTAAGCGGTATAAGAACTTCTCGGAATAGTATCTGTCTGATAGTTTTCATAATCATAGGCACAAGTCAAAGCAAGATAATTATGTACCTGCACCACCTTTTCGGTCGCCGTCATATTCGGGTCGATACAGGAGAGCGCAGCCTGCATGGATTGGGTCAGCTCTTCCCGCATCGTCTGGACGGTCGCCGGGTCGTATGTATTGCGTGGGATCATATCGACAACAATCCCGCTCCGGTTGACATGGAACGTACATCCCTCAACATAGAAAAGCCAGGGGTCTTCCCGCAAGATCGCGTCGTACAGATCGGAAAACTCCTGCTCCGTCAGCCCGTATTGTCCTAACTGAACGGACTCGCTCATATTGGACAGGGCCTGATGGATCGCATCCTTTGCCTGATCCAGATTGCTTATAGAAACCTGTTGCACAACAGGTTGTGGGGCAGCGGCCGGTATAGTTGCTGCGAACGCTGCTGGACTCCAGCTGGAGGTCAAAAGGACGGCGGCCAAAAGGGCGCTAACAATTGGCCTTTTCTTCATCTTTATCCCCTTTCCGGCTACATTTGGGCAGCCTGCCGTTTTTTCAGTTCCCGTTCGGCCTGCGGCATCCGCAGGTAAACAGGGGCCAAAGCCGCAGCAGTTAGGGTTTCTCCTCGCTCGAACAAGTCCTTTGCAACCTCTGCAACCCCCCAAGCGCGTTGGTACAAAAGGGGTTCCGGCGGCAATTTTGCGCCTAAAGCCTGCAATCGTTCTTTATTATAGCACAATTTTGCGCCGTCACCAACCAGAAACAGCGATTTTCCTCTTTGCATCTCCTCTAACTCTGCAGCAAGATCCTCAATCGAAATCGCGCGGTCCTCTGTCAGACGCGTGAGCGTTCCTCTTTCTGCCAGGAACAGCGCATTATACACCTGCCCACACCGGGCATCCATCACCGCACAAACCAACCCCTCCAGGTGCGCTAGGTTGCGCGCCATGGCCTCCAACGTGGAAACCCCTGCACAGGGCTTCCCTTGGGCCATGGCAAGTCCCTTGATGCTGGCCACGCCGATCCGGACCCCGGTAAACGATCCGGGGCCCGCCGAAACAGCAAACAGGTCGATGCTTTCCAAGGGCACACGCGCACAGTCCAATACGCCGCCGATCATCGGCATTAACGTCTGGCTATGGGTCAAGCGTGTATTGGTGAAAAACTCCCCCAGTAGGCTGCCATCCTCCCAAATTGCTGCGGAGGCAGCCCCTGCCGAGGAATCAATTGCAAGAATCCTCAAAGAATCATCCCTTCCATGTTCAGTCCGTCGATCTGGAACACCCGCTCGTCTTCCGCCGCACCGCGCGAAATCGCAATGCGCACCGCGTTTTCCGGCAGGGCGTTTTCAATGTTTTCACTCCACTCAATCACCAACACGCCGCCGCATTCCAGATAGTCAAAAAAGCCGGTGGAATAGAGATCGTCCCAGCCGTCCACACGGAACATGTCAAAGTGATAGATGGGCAAGCGCCCATGGTATTCATGTACCAGCGCGAAGGTGGGGCTGGAAACGCCCGCCTCCACGCCGAGTCCCCGCGCCAGGCCGCGCGTCAGGGCGGTTTTTCCCATGCCCATGCCGCCAAACAGCGCCAGCACCTCTCCCCCGGAAAGCCGTTGGGCGATGGCCTCGCCCAGCTTCTCCGTTTCCTCTGGGGAATGGGTCGTATAGGTCAAATTTCTCACCTCAGAATAAACCAGATATTTTTCCGGATGCATCCACATCGATCCGCTCCGCCGCAGGACGCTTCGGCAGGCCGGGCATCGTCATGATGTCCCCCGCATAAGCGACCACGAAGCCCGCGCCGTTGGAGAGGCGCAGGTCCCGGATGGTAATTTGGAACCCAGCCGGGCGGCCCAACAGCGCTGCGTTGTCCGAAAGCGAATACTGTGTCTTGGCGATGCAGACCGGCAGCGCATCGCCGCCGAGCGCTGCAATCTCCTTGAGCGCTTTCTCCGCCTGGGCTGTATAGGTAACCCCATCGGCGCCGTAGATTTCCTTTGCGATGGTTGCAATCTTTTCGCGCACGGGCAGATCGCCCGCATAAATGGGGTGGAAATCGGAGGGCTGCTCTGCGGCGGCGCACACCTTGCGCGCCAGTTCCATGCCACCCTCGCCGCCCTTGGCAAACACCTCGCTGAGGGCAAAATCCGCGCCATTTTCCTTGCAATACTGCTCAATATATGCAAGTTCCGCATCCGTGTCCGAGTCAAAGCGGTTGATCGCCACGACCACGGGCACGCCGTACTTGCGCATGTTCTGGATATGCGCGCCCAGGTTGACGATCCCCTTCTTCAGGGCTTCCAGGTTTTCGTTCCCGGTCTCCGCCTTGGGGACCCCGCCGTTGTATTTGAGCGCACGGGCGGTGGCAACCACCACAACCGCGTTCGGGCGCAGCCCCGCCAAGCGGCATTTGATGTCAAAGAATTTCTCTGCGCCGAGATCAGAACCAAACCCCGCCTCAGTGATGCAATAATCCGCCAGTTTCAACGCCAGGCGTGTCGCGCGCACGGAATTGCATCCATGGGCAATGTTCGCAAACGGGCCGCCGTGCATAATCACCGGCGTTCCTTCCAGCGTCTGCACCAAATTGGGGTTGATCGCGTCGCGCAGCAGCGCCGCCATGGCGCCCTCCGCTTTCAAGTCCTTCGCATATACCGGTTCGCCGTCCAGATTATACGCCACCAAAATGTTCCCTAGGCGTTCCTTCAAATCCGAGCTGTCGGCAGCCAGGCAGAGGATCGCCATCACCTCGCTGGCCACCGTGATGATAAAGCCATCCTCGCGCGGAATCCCATTCATTTTTCCGCCGAGCCCCACCACCACGTTGCGCAGGGCGCGGTCGTTCATATCGAGGCAGCGTTTGATCAGCACACGGCGCTGGTCGATGCGCAGCTCGTTCCCCTGCTGCATGTGATTGTCGAGCATGGCGCACAGCAGGTTGTTTGCCGAAGTCAATGCGTGCATATCACCGGTAAAGTGGAGGTTGATATCCTCCATCGGCACCACCTGTGCATAACCGCCGCCGGCCGCGCCGCCCTTGACGCCGAACACCGGCCCGAGGGACGGCTCGCGCAGGGCGATGACCGCATTCTTCCCGATCTTTGCCATTGCTTCGCCCAGCCCCGCCGTTGTGGTGGTCTTTCCCTCTCCCGCAGGGGTCGGGTTGATCGCGGTCACCAGGATCAGCTTTCCATCCTTTCGATCCTTGAGGCGGTTGTAAAGCGAGTCGTTCAGCTTCGCCTTAAACCGGCCGTACGGTTCCAGCTCTTCTTCCCGGATCCCAAGGGAAGCGGCGATCTCTGTGATGGGTGTCATCTTGGTCTGTTGAGCAATTTCAATATCCGTCAGCATTCCCATTCTCCCTTCAAATGACGCGGTATCTTCCGTTCAACCGCGCCTCCAAATCATAGAATTATCAAAATTATACCACAACCATGCAAGGGAGAAAAGGGATTCGCGAATTGTTTCGTGCGTCGACTTCTTTTTGGGATTATGTTATAATAAAACCTCGTACCGTCCGCGTAAGTTGCTGTTTCTTTTATTTTGGGTGGTACCTTCCCGTTCCAAACAACCAAAAGGAGGAGTTTTACGATGTGGATCGTCAGACAATACCAGGAAACCGGGCGGTTTTTCCGGAAAAAGCTATTAAAGCTCTTTTTGATCCTGTGCATCTGCTTCGCCGGCCTTTGTGTGCTTTCCGGCATTTGGCTGGCCAGCGAAGAAGCGTTGTTAAACGAATTCGTCCAGCAAATCGCCGCTGGTTTTGAAGAAAAAGGACTTTTTGATGAAGGCGGTATCTCGTTCTTTACCCTCTTGCTCAACAATCTTTATGCAGCTGGGATCTCTATTTTAATCGGCTGCATTCCGTTTTTCTTTCTCACCATCCTCCCGCTTTTTTCCAACGCGGTGGTGTTGGGTGCGATGGGAGCACTTTACCAGACCACCGGCATCGGGATGGGGGCGTTTTTAATGGGGATCTTGCCGCACGGCATTTTGGAGCTTCCGGCCCTGCTGGTTTCCTTTACCCTTGGCCTATATTTATGCTGGACGCTCTCCTACAAAATCTGCTTACAGCGGGAGCGCTCGTTCCGGCAGGCGCTCAAAGAGGCGGGGCGCGTCTATCTGCTGGTCGTTGTGCCGCTTCTCCTGGCGGCGGCAGTGATCGAAACCTACGTGACCCCCGCACTGATGGGGCTATTTTTAGGTGTATAGGAAATCCGCTTTGAAACGGTTATCCGTAAGATTTCTTTAAGAAATCCATTTCGTTTTTTGTAAGGATTCTCCCTTATCATGATAGACACGGAACATACTTTGGGTGAAAAGGATCTGAGATTATGAACGAAGGCAGCATTTTGGTTGTGGACGACGATCGGGAAATTGTACGCTCCATCGCCATCCACCTGGAAAAAGAAGGATATTCGGTCCTATGTGCATACAACGGCTTGGAAGCGCTGGACATGGTGATGAGCCAGCCGGTCTGTTTGATTATCATCGACGTGATGATGCCCAAAATGGACGGACTGTCCGCCATCATGAAGATTCGTGAAAAGCGCAACCTGCCCATCATCGTGCTCTCCGCCAAAAGTGAAGACACCGATAAAATTTTAGGACTGTCCATTGGCGCGGACGATTATGTGACGAAGCCGTTCAACCCTATGGAATTGGTCGCACGCGTGCGTTCCCAGCTCCGGCGCTATACCAGCTTAGGGGACATCCATGCACAGCAGGGCAATCACGTGATTGTAAACGGGCGCCTGAGCTACAACACCGAGGAGCATATCCTCACCGCGGACGGCGAGCCGGTCAAGCTGACCGCCACCGAAACTAAGATCATCGACTTGTTTATGCGCAATCTCGGCCGAATCTTCCCCGCGGAGGAAATCTACCGCCGCGTTTGGAACGAACCTGCTTTTTCCGCCGAAAACACGGTGATGGTTCATATCCGGCGCATCCGCGAAAAGATCGAACTCAACCCGAAGGAACCCGAATATCTAAAGGTGGTATGGGGAATTGGATACAAAATTGAAAAAAAGTAAAGCAATCGTCAGCCTCATCAGTTTTTTCCTCAGTATGGGGATCTTGATCGCCACCGCCATATTCGGCATCTCTTTTCTGATGAACTATGATTATGCCATGCAGCAAATTAGCGATCTCAAACAAGAGGATTATCAGAATACCAATGCATTCCGGGCCGAACTTTCCCAGATGCTCAACCATATCCTGCACGTTATGGATACGCTGTCCTCTTCCGACACCGCCGCAGAGACGGAGCTGCAGGATTCCGTCTATTCCGATTCCGATGGAAACCGCTACTACTATTTTTCCGATGCCGACGATCCGTTCGGCCTGAACGCGGATACAGCGCGGAACCTGCTATATCAAATCGGAACAGCTTCCAATCGAACCGCCTATTCTAACGACACGGAGCACGAGAACCTCTATGAAGGCGATCTGCCGGAGGGATACAATTTCCGATTGATTTTCGACGGTAAAACCGTCTCCATCGAAAAGGACGGGGTGGCAGTCGATGTCTACGGGGACGGTTTTTACCGCAGCGACTCCGGCATGTGGAATGTGCCCGGATACGAAAACATGGCGGCCAACCCGGATTACGAGAATTTCCGCGTCTGCCTGGTCGCGCGCCAAATCCCTGTGGAGCCGATGGACGGTTCCAGCGCGCTTTACGACATTCCCCAGCAGGGAAGGGAAACGCTTTTGTTCCTGCGCATCTGGTCTTGCATCATTGCTTTCTCTGCTATCCTGTTGGTTTTGGCGTTCCTTTGGCGAAAAGAGCGTCGGGAGCTGAGCCGCCGGATTGCCGCGCACACGGCCAACCTCTATTTCGAATGGAAGCTGGCGTTCGCCATCCTTGTGTTGTTCCTCACTACGGGGTTTGTCAGCGGTAGCATCCCGGGCAACGTGGTCTGTTTCCTGCTCTCCCTGCCCGGCTATTATCTGATTGCCATCGATCTACGCTATAACCGCGGGAGTTGGAGGCGCAATGTCATCAGCACCATGTTGCGTCGCCGGGCCGAGTACCGAAAAACGTTCGAGCAAAAGCTGCCCCTGGAACGCCGCCTGCTCGAACGCTGGGACGATTTTATCAAGTGTGAGGCGATCACGTTCAGCGTAGGATTGGTCCTCAGCATTTTTACGGTAGGGCTGCTGGCTCCGGTCACCATTGCACTCATGGTATATTTTGCATATCGTTATGGGAAGCTGCACCGCCAACTGGCGCAGGACCTTGGCCGCCTGACCACACAGATCACCTCTGTTCAGCAAGGCAAAAATACCGCACCCTTGCTGCTCCCGCAGGATTCCGATCTGCGGGAGGCCGCCCATGCCCTAAACGATATTGAGCACGGCGTAAACACCGCTGTGGAGGAACGTGTAAAGAGCGAGCGCATGAAGGTGGAGCTCATCACCAACGTTTCCCATGACATTAAGACGCCGCTTACCTCCATTATCAGCTACGTAGATCTGTTGAAACAGGAGGAGACGCTTCCCGACCATGTAAAGGATTACATCAAAGTTTTGGACGAAAAATCCCTCCGCCTGAAAAATATGATCCAGGATATTTTCGACGTCAGCAAGGCGGCCAGCGGCAACATGGAACTCCAAATGGAGCCGTTGGACCTTGGCAAGCTGGTGCGTCAAACGCTGGCCGATATGGACGAAGCGGTCCAGGCTTCCCAGCTCCTGTTCCGGGTGGATATTCCCGACCAACCGGTGACGATCACCGCGGACGGCGGGCGCCTCTACCGCGTATTTCAAAACCTGATTTCCAACGCACTGCGCTATTCGTTGGAAGGGACGCGGGTCTTCGTCTCCCTCACCGAGGCGGACGGCTTCGCCTGCGTCGCATTGAAAAACATCTCCCGGTATGAACTCGATCCCAATGTGGATATTACAGAGCGCTTCGTGCGAGGGGACGCCGCCCGTACGACCGCAGGCAGCGGGCTGGGCCTCTCGATTGCCAAGAGCTTTACCGAAGCCTGCGGAGGGGAGTTTTCCATCCAAATCGACGCGGACCTTTTCACCGCACGAGTGACGTTTCCCCTCACGCCTCCCTCTATCACATTACAAAAGCCATCCGAAGCCTAACCCAATCGGTTTCGGACGATCGTTTGCTGTATACGATGGATTTTCTGTAACGATTTGTTTATTGTGGATTCAAAAATGCTATGCTATAATAAACGCATAGCATTTTTATTTGCCGACTGCCAGAAGGATTCGCGGCTATGCCGCGATTTCTTTATATACGGGCCTCGCAGCTATGTACACGGGGCTATAGAGACATAATATAAGGGGTACACAAATGGAACGATTGGGAAAATCCTTTTTGGATTATTTTAAGCGGGCGGACAAGTTCCTTTGGCTGGTGATGCTCGCAATTTCTGCATATAGCTTATTGCTTTTGAAAACCGTCCCTTCCCCTGCGGGAAGGCGTTCGTACTTCGCCACCCAGCTGATTGCCATTCTGATCGGCTATATCGGCGCCTGGTTGATTACCCTCATCGATTACCGGGATTTATCAAACCTATGGTATATCATCGCGGGCTTCTGTATTTTCCTGCTGATCTATACGCACTTTTTCGGCATCGCGGTGCAAAATTCTGGCGGCATCAATGCACGCGCCTGGATCAGCATCCCCGGATTGGGGACCTTCCAGCCGTCCGAGCTGGTGAAAATCGGGTTTATCCTCACCTTTTCCAAGCATTTATCCGTATTAAAGGACCGCGGTTTATTGGAGCGCCCATTGCATGTAGTTCTCCTGGGCTTCCACGCTTTGATTCCGGTCGCGGTGATGTTCCAGCTGCAGGGAGACGCCGGTTCCGCCGCCATCTTTTTCTGCATGTTCCTGGCGATGAGCTTCGGGGCTGGCGTGCAGCTCCGCTATTTCATCGGGCTGTTTGCCGCCATTGGCGTGGCCTTTCCATTCGTCTGGAGATACCTGTTGGACGACTACCAGCGGGACCGCTTCACGATCTTCCTACATCCGGAGAGCGACCCCACGGGCAAGGGCTTACAGCAGTTGCAGGGAAAAATTTCGATCGGCAGCGGGCAGTTGTGGGGCCGTGGCCTCTTCTCGCCGGATTCGCGCGTACAAAAGGGCAGCGTCCCTGTCCAACAGAGCGACTATATCTTCTCCGTGGCAGGCGAACAGCTTGGTTTTATCGGCTGCATGCTGATTATCGTACTGCTCTTTCTGTTGCTGGTGCGCACGATCCACATCGCGCGCCATGCCACGGAACCGCTCGGCAGCAGCATCTGCTATGGATTCTTTGGGATGATCGCTTCCCAGATGGCGTTTAATTTGGGCATGTGCCTCAACCTTTTCCCCGTGATGGGCGTCACCCTCCCCTTTTTCAGCGCAGGCGGTTCTTCCGCTGCGTGCCTCTACTTTGGATTTGGCTTGGTGCAATGTGTCGCCATGCATAAGATCAATATGGACATTGTAAAGATCCACACATAACAATCGATCCAACGATACAAATCGAATTTACACCCGCACGATCCCCTATAACAAACAGAATCCCTGATCCGGATATTGGACCAGGGATTCTGTTTTTATGCCCGGCTATTTGAAAGGATAGCCGTTAGAGCATGGAAATTAAACCATCAAAGGTACTTGTGGGAGTACCTGTATGCTGCGCTTTATCCAACGTGTACCACACAATGCATCTGCGGGTTCTGTCCCGGCAGCGTGGTATATACGCCCGTGCTGCTTCCCGGGCCACCGGTCGCCCATACGCGGAAGTAGTAATCGTTGCCAATCTTTGCAACAAACTGCGTTTTCAACACATCCCCGTTGCCCACGGTAAAGCTGGGAACGGCTGTTGTGCTCCCCATCACGGTCATCTTGAAGCAGTACGCGCTGCCTCTCTTTACCGTAAACGGAAGCGTTGTGTCGGAAACCACATACACTTGCGCCTGTGCCACTGGGATATTCGGGATAACAGGAGACGTTGTGGCTGTAGCCGTACCGGTTCCAGAGGTGCTGCCGGACGAAGAACCGCCGCTGGAGCCTCCCGAATGGGAACCATCGTGCTTTTTCGTCTCCAACTGCCCAACTTTCTCCTCGACGTCGTCATAAGCGCCGGCCACCTGTTGGGGCGTTGCTTCCGGATCGTCCAAAACTTGCTTTGCTGCATGCACGGACGCGTTCAACGCCTGGACGGAAGCCGCTGTATAGTCGCTCAAGTCCATCCCTTCCACCTGTGCGATCAGGTCCTTCAGCGCGTCCCGATCCGGGATTTTGCGCAGATCCTTGATTGCCTGGGTGAGCGCCAAAGCCGCCTCGTCGACCGCCTCCTGTGTGACATCGCCCGCTCCCTGTTCCAGGATCGCCTCCGCTGCGGCAAGCGCTTCTTGGAAAGCCTCCTGCCCTTCCGGACGATACTCGTCCATATGGAGGGAATTCGCATAATCGACCAGGGACTGCAAGCTGCTCAGGTCTGCCCGGAAGACCAGCCGATTCAGGGCATCTTCCAGAGCCTGGTACGCTTCCTCGACGTCCGCTTTCAAAGCGTCGCCACCCTGTGCATAGACGTCCTGTGCGCTCTGGTACGCTTCTTCAAAGCCTTCGTAGCTGCTTTCGGTAAAGAGCTCGGGGTCAATCTCGGATGCAATCTCCAAGAGCTTTCCGAGGGAATCCACATCGCCCTTTTCAAATTCGAGATACTGAATCGCTTCGATCAGGCGTTTCCATGCCTCATTGACCTGCGCCTGCGTCGCCGCATCATCCTCATATACCTCTTGCGCCGCAGCCCGTGCCTCCAGGAAATTCTCCCTTGCCGTATCCGCAAGGCCAGCCAACTCTTCTTCCGTAACTGCATTTGCTACATCCAAAGCAGCCTCCAAAATGGTCTTATTGACCACCGCAAATTGGAAATACAGCTTGGTATTTTCATTTGGCATGGTGACAGAGTACGTGAAACCGTCCGCCTCAAAGGGGACCGCTTCTCCATTGCAGGTAACCGCGCTGAACACACGGTCCACCGGCGTGAAGTGCAGCTGCAACGCTTCGTTCGCCATCACCTTTGCGCTGTAAACGCTGTCGCTATCTAGGATAACGCTTTCGACATTGCCCTCCACTTCCAATTCCGCGTTCTCATTCCACTGGACAAAGAAGAGGTGAGCGGATGGCTCCTGCTCAGGCTCCACAACCACGGTTGCCTCTGCCTGCAAATTTTCCGGGTTTTGCACGCCTTCCGGAAGCGTCAGGACGCCCGGAATCGTATAGGTGCCCGCCTCCGGCTGATAGCCGTCCTCTTCCCAGGCGACCGCCGCATCCGCCGTTGATCCATCGCTCAATGCAACTTCTACGGTTTCCGGCAGGTTCAGCTCTGCAAAGGGAGTCCCATAGGCGACGGTCTGCGGTTCCGGATTCGTCACAGAAATGACGGACAATTCCGGTTGTACAGCCGTAATCGTAAACTTGTCCAAATTGGCGGTGGACGTTTCATCGTTGTAGAATTTCAGACGGTCCACGCCCTTCTTGAGCTCGACCTGGATGGTCTGTTCGGCAAAGTTCGGATAGGTGTTTTCGCACGAAATACTGCCGGCGATGGTCTTGTCGAGGTTCTCATAATAGAGGACGTTCGGCGCTCCCGCCATGCAAGACAGCGTGATGTCATAAACGCCATCCGCGGGAACCTCCACCCAGAGGTTCAGCCATGCGTTGCCATGGTCGCCGCAATTGCCCAGCCAGCCGACGGCCTTCCCGCCGCTTGCATAGGAATTTTCCTCTACAAGGGCGCCCTCGCCGCCAAATTCCAGAAGCTCCGCCTCCACATGGACCGGTGTCGCGTCCTGATTCAGGACAACGGGATTGTTCTCCCCGTAATGGTCCATCGCGCGGAAGGAAACTACAATCGTATGGTCTCCTACAACGTCCTCAAACGTATAGGAGGAAACGGCACCGGCCGATTGGCCATCCACCAGGACGTCCGCCACCTCATAGCCGCGGTCCGCTGTCATGGTAAAGGTCTGCGAATCGCCTTCCTCCACAGAAACAGCCCCGGACGGGGTGATGATCCCGTGCTCTTCCGCAGAAGCGGTGATGGTATAGGTGTTCGCCACCAGATCCTTGGCTGTGAATTCGAATTTATCCAGGTTCGGGCCCGCATGGGAGTCCGCTGTAATCACCAGTTCGCCGGCCCCGGGCTCTGTAATGACCAGATCAAACTGGATCTCCTTATAGGGTGCGCTGCTGTCGCCATAGACGCTCACCGAACCGCTTTGGATGTGTTCGCCGCTCCAATTGATGGTGTTCGCCGTCGCTTCGCTGAGGCGGCCGCTTTGGTAACGGCAGTTCACCGTATACGTGCCGGCATTGGGCGCCACATAGGGCAGCTTGATAACGTTGCCCGGCTCCATCCAGCCGACTTTCTTGCCGTTGCTCGCCCCGTCATCCTCTTCGATCCGCACATACTTATCCCCGGAGATGGGAACCAGCGTAAAGAACTCCGCCTCGGCCAATTTGGTGCCTTCGCTTGTTCTCGGCAGCACAAACGGGTCTTCCGCGGTATAGGCCGTGCGCGGCTCCAGCGCTTCCTGGGCATTCTGGAGGTTCGTCAAAGCCGTGCCGACCTGCTCGCCCGTCGCGTCCGGATTGTCATATACAGCCTGCGCTTCCTCGCGGGCCTGTGCAAAGGCCTCCCAAGTGGCGGGCGTATACCAGCCTTCGTTTTCTGCATTTGCGGCGTCAAGCGCCGTCTTGAGCGCATTCTTGTCGACAAGGTCGTTGTCCTTGATGATGACGTCTGCGCGGGTATTAAAGCCCAGAATGGCGCCGCCTCCCGGGTTGACGATCTCCGCATAGAAGCGAAGGTCCCCAGTCACTTCGGTGTTTTCGATGGCTTCCACCGTTACGGTCGCCGTATCCTGGCCGTCTTCAAAAGTGACAGTTTTGCTCACATCGTTGTAATGCCGTCCGTGGACAGCGGTGTCCGGCGCGGTTTGGAAATCGACGGTCACTTCCCCGTCCGTTCCGCCCACGCGCTTGATGGTGACATCCTGTGTCCCAGCCTCGTTTACCGTATAGCTGGCCGGGTCAATCTCAAACATCCCTGCGCCCTGGTTGTCCAATACAAATGCAGCGTCCAAACCGGTCGCCTTATTCTTGCAGACCATGCGCACCGTATGCTCGCCATAGGGCAGGTCGTCCGTCGTATAAAGGATCTGTTTCAGCGCCCGGTTGGGCTGGTATGCGTTGGGCGTAGCCACCAAATCCCCATCCACGTACACATCCATGGTCCCGTGGTTCGGGTCCTTCGTGCCGACGATCCATGCCTTGGTGCCGGTAAAGGTGAAGCTGGCTTCCGCACCGGGATTTGCCCACATACCGGTTTCGTTGACGCCGTCAATGGTCTCCAGATTCCAGTTGCCGCTCCGCGCAAATTCGCGGTCGTCGATCATCGACAACCCCTCGGGCATAACGGATTCCTGTTCAAACGCGCCCTCCGCTTTGAACACACCCACGTTTTCAATCAGCGGGACCGCCTGGGAACCGGTGATATTGATGCGCACCTGGTCGGCACGGACCGGCGTGCTGCGCACCAGGCGTTTTGCGCCGATGGTATAGCCGGAGCCGAACTCTTTCCAACCGGAATCGGTGTGTACATCTACGGTAAATTCGGAGATGCGCTGTCCCAGCTTGATGTACTCCTCAATGGAGACGATGTCGAACAGCTTGGTCCCGCCCAGATCGATGGTAATGCTGCCGGTCGTTTGGCCGTCATCCATGGTCCAATAGGTGTCTGCATCGTCGTCCAGGACATTGGACGCGGCGTAGTCCGGGCTGTTGCCGCGCACAGCGGTGGCCTCTGCGATTACGCCGTCCTGTTTGGTCAGATCGGTGCGGAACGTATCCCGGATGGTCTCCCCCAGTTCCGCCACACGGTCGACAAAGTCCTGCGGCAGGACGCCCGTTGTATCCGGGGGCACATTGAGCAGCAGCGGCTGGCCGCGTCCTACCGATTTAAAGTAGATGTCGGTCAGCTCCTCCATGCTCTTTGGCTGCTTGCCGGATTTCCAGAACCAGCCGGAGGTCAGGGAGACGTCGCATTCGCCGATGCTCCAAATATCGCCGTTGGGGTCGCCGCTGTTCAAATAGGCCGCTTCATCGCCGCCGTACGTATCGTAGTAGTTCCTCTGGCGCTGCTGATCCAGCTTTGACCAGCAGGGGTCCCCCGCCTTGCCGGATTCATTGCCGATCCAGCGGATCGTGGAGCCGTACGGGCTGAACACCACTGCGCCGGGCTGGAGTTCCTCGATGAGGTCAAACCACTCCTGGAATTTGTAATGCTGGGCGGCGGCGCCGCTTCCCTTGGCGCCATCCATCCAAACCTCTACAAATTTGCCGTTGTTTCCATACTTCGGGTTTCCAAGCACTTCCCGGAGCTGATTCATGTAGTATTCGTTGTAATCGCCATTTGAATCCGTTTCCTCGTCCGTGCCGCTCCCGTATCCATAGGTGGGATTGTTGGCATCCCACGGGGAGAGATAGAAGCCCATGTCCATATCATACTTTGTGCACGACTTGGAGAGCTCTTCCAAAACATCCCCGGACTGTCCTCTGGCAGCCTGCGTTGCCTGGAAGTCGGTGCTGCTGGCAACGTCCTGCGTGGTGTAGTCGCTGTTCCAAAGGCAGAACCCATCGTGATGGCGGCCGATCATAATGATCCGCTCAAAACCCGCATCCTTCAGGGCTTTCACCCACTGGTCCGTGTCCAAGCCTGTTGGATGGAATACGTTTGGATTCTCCCGGCCGTTTCCCCATTCCACACCGGTAAACGTATTCACGCCGAAGTGGATGAACGCGGAAAGCTCTTCCTCATGGTATTGCAACTGCGTTTCCGTGGGGATGGGCCCCCAGGCCTCCGGGGGAGCCACATCATCCGCCGGCGCTGCCGATACAGGAAACGCCAACGGCTGCAAAGCCAGCATTGTGGCTACCAAGAGCGCCAGCCATTTTTTTACCTTCCTCACTCTTTCTCATTCCTTCCTTTTAAACGTTTAGCCTTTCGAATTTGCCATGCTGCCAAAAAGCTAACAAGTTGATTATAACATTTTCTATAATTTTCATCAAATAGTTCTCAAACAATTGTGTATATTATTGTATTTGTTTCTTGTACTTTTGCGGATTTTTCTCAATGATATAGTATGTTCGATATATGTGATTTTTTGAATAATGGAAGGATGAGAAATGTATTAGACTTTTTACCATTCATCGCCGCCCATAAAGTCCTCAAGAAGATCCATAAAGTTGTCATAGGAGACGAAATTCCGGTTCAATTGCGCCACGAAGCGTTCAACGGCCTTTCGGTCCGTTGAGAGGTCGGGGATCACTTTGACCCGTTCGGCACGCCCCATCGCGTAAAATGTAGCCTTTATCCCGTAGACCCGAAGCCCGCGATACATCGTATCTCGACACCTGGAAGAAATCACCTCATAAAAGCTGTGGCGGATCAAACGAAGAACCTGCGCCACCAGGGATTGGACATAACTGCTGTCCAATTCGATATTTACAACATCGTTCAGAATCTGTAGCAGCGCCCGGGCGGCAGAACGGTTCGGCTCCGGAAGCGCTGGCAAATAGACATTGTGCAGATACCCGTTCATCCTCTCTGAGGATGGAGCTGCCAACAATTCCGGCAAATCCATTTCCAACGCATCCGCAACGCGCAGGAGGGTATTTAGATTTGGATTGGCCTGGGCCCGCTCGATTTTTCCTACGGAGGAAGGCTGCATCCCCGTCAGATCCGCCAAGTCCTCCTGCGTCATGTGGCGGCGTTTGCGCTGCCGTCGAATATTCTCCCCAATAATGGCTCGGTAATCTTCCATACAATCTCCTCTTTCCTGAACGTATCGTAATCATACTATAAATCTGGAAGTTTCACAAAGTCATAAAAAACCTATTTGTGTCGAAAAGATTGTTTTTATGGAATGATTTCGGGTGCAAAAGGAACATATGGGCGGGGCATTCGCATCGTTCGGTTCAATCTGGTGGATTTGCCCTTCGCTGGAGAATGGCATTCAGTAAAGGGACTGGTATTAAGAAAAATACATCGATCTGCTGTTTGAACAAATTGGCAATGAAAAAGCCGCCGGTAAACCCGGCGGCTTTTGGAGTTCGTATGACAAAATGGGAAGTCCATTTTTCTCTGTTGATCAAGTTTGCAAAATTGTTGATCAAAATGTTGATCGAACATAAAAAAAGAAACCTTAAAACCCAGCATTCATGCGGGTTTCAAGGTTTCAAACTTGGTGCGCGAGACGAGACTTGAACTCAAAATTTTAATACTCGTGAAACTGATTAGAACGCAAAAACCCAGTGTTTAAGCCATTTTTAAATGGCATATCTTTTGTAAATCGTTGTGATTTTTGTAATTTTGAGCACAAATAACGACCAAACAACGACCAAGAAAATGCCCGTAGAATCTCCATATCAAGAGATTCTACGGGCATCACATTTTTTATCCACCTATCAACCCGTGTTTTATCCGGTCGCGTACTTCCGCACGCTTTGCATCGTTGAAACGATCGGTTGTGCCGACTAGGTAGCCGGTGATCCGGCGGATTCTCTCAAAGCCGACGCCCTCACCGACCAGTCCGTGGGAATTAGGCTTTACTGCCATCGCCGTTACCTCTCGCCCGTACGAGCGCCTGATACGCGCCATTGCTTGCCAGGCTGACCAAGGCCGCATTCAGTGGCACCAACGCCCATACCGTCCAAGGCTGCATCCAACCGCCCGTGGCCGCGGTAGTGATTACCAGCAGCACCACAGCGATGATGTAAGACAGCCACTGCGTTGGTAGCTTAGCCGTCACGCTCTTCAGCATTTGGGTAAGCAGGCCCGTACAGGCTGCTACACCCGCGAAGGTCGCCAGAATGTCCCAACTCAGAAAGCTATTGAAATCCATATGTAATCCTCCTTTAAAGTATCTGGGCCAAAATTGCCGCCACAATTCCTGTTGCCGCTGCGCCGATGGCCGCCGCAGCCAGCTTGTCCCACCAGATTCCGGGGCGAGCGGTCAATTTTGACACGCTTTGTTTGATCTCTCGGATGTCCGCTTGTACGCCAGACATCTCCTGCCTGGTCGCGGCCATTGCCGCAGCGAGGTCGTGGATGTCCTTGACCTCATCTTCCAGGCGGTCCAGACGATGGTGCGCAGATTTTGCGCTGTCCAATGCTTGAACTGCGATGGTGTTGTCCTGATCCATAGGTCGCCTCCTCACACAATCTGTACGACAAACCGTTTCACCGGCTGTCCGCCCGGGGCGGTGGTGTAGATGCCTGTCATATCTCCCGGTTTTCCAATCGGCACGATCGCCGCCAGCTTGTCCTCTCCACGGTTGATCGGCACGATGGTCACTACATCCCCTGTCCCTGCGGTCACCTGAATCTGGGTCGCATTGGCGCCGGAAAACTTCGCCGTGTAGTAGCCGCCGCGTTTGATTTTTACTGTCCCGCTGGTATCGCTTGTAATAGCCACGTTTTGTAATCCCTCCAAGATTCTGTTATATGGAAAATCCTTGCCCGGACAGTTCGGTTTCGTCACCGGATTGATTTCGCAGTGCCCGACAATGTGTGCCCGGTCAACCGGGATGGCGACACCATAGAGACGTTTTACTTCCCCGATGATGTACCGGTGCAGATCGATGCTTGCTGCAAGCTGTTCCGTGGTCAGAGTCCCGCCGCTCACACAGACATGCTCAATGCTGATGGTGTAGAGATTGGCGTTTACCCGCCGGTCCCGTACTGCTGCCAGCTTAGAGCGCCCATAATATCGGTTGTCTGTGGCAACGTTGCTGGTGCCGTTGGCCCAGGCCGCACGGTCAAGCGCTACCAATTGATAGACCGTTCCGTCCTTGTCAACGACGAAATGCGCCGAAGCTTCCCTTGCAGGATTGCATAGCGTAGCAAGCGCTCCTGTCGCTGTGCTTCCCGCGGTGATATGGTTGACGATCATATCCGGCTTCCAACCGTTGCGGCTCCCGTGGTTTGGGCTTGGATGCTGCTTAATATTCGTATTACATTCCCCCTTTATCATTCGGGTTTTTAAACCCGATTTTTTGTCTATACAGGCAAATTAACCATCAATTTTTTGGTATCAATTTCCACGCTTGTGCATAATCAGCGGGACTATAGGCGGTACCGTTCGGGTCTACACATTCATACGTATTTCCGTCGGTCCAAATCATGAACTCCCCGGCCCGATAAATATCGTGTGCGCCTTGAACAGGGACAAAAGGTCTAGCCGTTTCCGGGGTTTTGCCATGTAGCGGCCGCCAGAACGTGTACCACGCAGCGTTGTCGGGTTTAATATCTGGATAGGTTGCATTGTCATGGGCCTGGTAGCACTCCCAAGTCTGGCCGTTGGCATTGCAGACATCTCCGACGACGTGATTCCCTGCCAACCAATCGGGATACAGGCCTGACGCCCGGATGCGTTGGTCGTCTTCTGTTACTGCTGCGCCTGCAAGATACATTTTTAACACGTAGATGGCGCTGGATAACGCCTCCATCAGTCTGTCGTTCATAACGCAAGCCCCCTCTCGATTGCGGCCACCATGCCGTTAAAATCCGACTCTAGGGATGCCATCTTTTCGGCAAGGTCATCCCCTTCGCCGGGCTCATCTGCGGACTTGTACAGCACAACCTGGATTCGTTGCGCGTTGTTTACAGTCACCTTCTCGGGATCTCCTGCGCGCACATATCCTGTGTACGGGTATTCAGCCGTCTGGACAGTGGTCTCTCCGGTTTCGGCTGTGCTTTGTACACTCACTAATACGGTAAAATCCAATCCAGATGCAAATGCGTTTTTTATCTCATCGACGTTATATTTGCCGGGGGTTTGGATAATACAGCTATCTCGATCGACGTTGATGCATGACAAGTCAAAGGTTTGATCTCCAATTTTAATTTGGTACAAGTTTGTCCCTCCTTAATAAAACCGCACGTTCGCGCCATCGATGCCACGATAGATGCTGTGGTTGGATGTGCAAAATGCTATGACGTTTTCTCCGATAAATTCCGTGGGCGTGCTGTCAATAACCGTGACATTGTGCGTGCCGTATAGACGATATGTGCCTCTACCACTTGACGTCTGTACGATCAGCTCTACGATCCCTGCTAGGTCCGTGTCCTCGTCAAAAAGCTCTATGCGTGACCAGGTTGTGCCATCCAAGGCTTTGTTATATAGATAGACGGATTTTGTGGTTAGATTGTGCTCCACAACTCCCAAACGGGTTTCCGTGTCATCATTCGATTGTAGGGAGATTTGCGGATACAGAGACGGTGCCACGATGCGTAGACTGCCGTCAACCTGTCCCCCTGTTCGGGGTAGTGCTCCTATGTCGTCAGCATCTAGGGCCACATCATCTGATAGAGGTTGGCTGTTGATTGTGCGCGTATCGGGCACCGCTCCGATCGCGTCGCACATATCCTCCGGCGGCGTCCAGTAGGGGGCACCGCTCCGCCCTTGGCGCAGAATTGACCCGGCGACCGATGGAAACGCAAGCTGTGTTAAAGAGGTGCTTGATAACGCATAAATCATTCGGGACGATGACCAGCTCGTTTTTCCAGTTCCGCCTTTACTGACAGGGACGGTCGGTAATTTTGTGCTTGGCAGGGTCGGGATTTGCGATGTGGGAATTGTTCCGGTACTACCGAGACTGGCGAGCCCATTCGCTTTGCCTTTCTGTCCGTCAATCACTTCTTCGATGGCGGGACCGATTTCCCCCGCCAGTGCGTCATCCACCTTGTCAGCAGCATCATTCGCGCGATCGGCTGCCGTTTGAGCCGCTTCCGCCTTAGATTCGGCGTTGTCTGCGGCTGTGTTCGCTGCTTGCGTGGCGTTTGCAGCATTTTGGATCGCTGTGTTCACTCGGATGACTGCTTCATCGGCATCTGACGCGGCTTGACTGGCTTTTACGGCTTCTGCATTCGCACTTCCCGCAGCGGCGTTCGCGTTTTGGGTCGCTACATCGGCGTCTTCTGCGGCTTCGTTTGCGGTATTGGCCGCATTGTTTGCCGCTTCTGCGGCGGCTTTTGCTTCCTGGGTGGCCTGTAAAAGTGTCTGGAATTCGTTTGTGCTCTCGATATCAGCTTCACCCGACGCCTTCACATCCAGCGTAAGCCCGATAATTTTCAGCGTGTTCTCTTGCGCATCCGTTATCCAGACTTCCAAAGACGCTTTTCCTTTGACTGCCGTACTCTGTTGCGATAGGGTGAACTCGGCTATACCATTTTCTGCATCCTTTACGGATCCATCCAGCAGGCATGCTTTTCCGTCCGGCTTCCCCACATACAGCTGCACGGTTTTCCCGGTGAGATCAAGAGGCCGGTCAATTACTTCTGCGTTGCTGGTGCTGTCCAGCTCTCCACTGCGGTCGATAATCGTCACTGTAAGTGTACGGCCGTTTACCTCTCCCTGCACCGCCATCACGGTATCCGCGCTGACTTTCCAGGCGTTCAGCTTAACCGCTTCATTGGTCAATTTCAATCACCTCACACATAGCCGAGGAATATACCATCCTCGAACTCCATGATTCTTGTGCTGCCGTCGCTGCGAGTAATACCGACTTCTCCGGTATACCCATTAGCCGCGTGCAGCTCGTCGGCCTCTACGGTCGATCCGTACACATGGTTGCAGTCCACACTATCACAGGTTACATCTCCTGCTATGTCTAGTTTCCCACGGTTTCCTCCGGTGAGGATCGTGACGTCGTTTGCCGCTGAAATGATGGTATCACCGTTACGATTTTGTTCGATGTAATTGTCGTCGCCCCATCGGATTTCCCCGGAGAACGTCCCCTTTGAAAGGTAAACATCGCCACTCTCCAGATCCAGCCACCAATCACCGTTTTCCGACTCAATCCGGCCGGTCGTGATATTGGCGCCGTTGATAATGGTAGTACCTTCCCCCTCTAGGTCTGACATCGTGACCAGCCCGGAGATGTCAATCCGATCTGCGCTGATCTTGATTCCTTCTGGGCTGATGTTGATGGTCGCTATAATTTGATCTTTATATGCCTTCAGTTCAATCTCCTGTTTGTTCTGGTTGATCTCTGTCCCCTGCTTTGTAACGGTATCCTCCACTTTGTTGACCTGCTCCTGTAGTTTTTCTGCGGCCGTGAAACGCGTGGACGCATTGCTTAATTTACTTTCCGCATCGGCGGTGATCGTCATAGTCCCGTCCGGTGCATAGACGATGTTGCTCACAAAACTGACATGCTGATTCCCATACCGGTCCGTAATACGCACTGTATCGCCCACATTGAGCGACGGGTCTGACAAGCACTCGACCGTATAAGGCCGGAAGCTAAAACCGACCAGCCTTTCAGCTAGGGCATCCACCAGAGCTTGTAAATTGTCCTGTGCAAGCGGATTATTGTTGATTTTTACGATGTATCCTTCGGTGCCAGCCTTGACCGGCGCAACATTGGAATCCTGTGGGATAAGCTGCACGCCGGTGATCGTTATGTCGGCTGCAGCCACATCGGACGACTGCACTCCCGTCGGTTGGTAAGGCGTGGTGGAAAGATCATACCAATCCACCACCAAAGCACCGTCTCGGTTGCAATGGGTGTAGCATCCAGCTAGCTGCGCCGCATAGCTTACGATCTCACGGAATGTAATGTTCTCTTCATCGGGCCTTTGCGCCACGGTGTAACCCGAGCCTGGGAAATCTGGTGTTGCCAGTGCTACACCGCAGACCGCGCAAGCATCCGATACGATTTGCTTCAGCGTGGCCGGATATGTAAGATCGCTATCGCTATAGGGACGCTCGAATTTCTCCATATTGTCCAGCGCCGAAATAGTTACTGTTGAGTTGGTTTTGTCAGCATTGTCTACTGTGTAGACGCCCAGCGGCACCCGCTCAATCGTTTGTGTGCCGTCCCATTTTTGTTGCGTCAATAGCCCCATAGAAGGCCGAAGAACCGACTCCGTAAAATCTGCGTTTTCAAATTGTTTTTCGTGGTTGATGAGCGCGAGATTTGCTTCCCCCACTACCGCCCCGCCCAAGGTGAACGCTCCCTGTTGGCTGGTAGCGGTAGAGACTTCAAGCCCTCCCTCTGAAACATTTCGCGGAGTGAGGTCAATTATCGTCCCGTCGGCCAATGTAATTGTGCCGCCTATCATCTGCCGACGCCCGGGCTGCCGGATCAGGCGCTTATACAAATCTGTGGTAGTATACATAGTCACACCTCAATAAAATTAAAGGATACGCTGCTGACGTATACATCGTCCTCACGTATCCGTAAGATCGGGACTGTTCGGTCCCCAACATAGAATTTCCTGGTCTCAGGTTTTCCATCCAATAGATCCGGGTATGTCACATCGAAGGTTGGTTTGTTCACGAGCTTCAACAAAAACGCACAATCCTGCATGGTCATAGGACCCCATTTGCAGTTTAGAGATCGTTTTTGTGCCACGACGTCCTTATGCATAGTTCCGGCCATATCCCGCCCGGAATTTTCGCTGGAAAGGTCTTGAAGGGCGAACTGTATACTATCAGGCGCCCTCGGTTCTTTTCCGTCGATGAGCAATGCTTTCAGTTTTGGTCCCTCCTTTATCCCACAGGGCTATAGCGCTTGTTTGTCCGATCAACTTGCAAATTCAGCAGGCGCACCAAAGCCCCCATGCTGCCAGTGGCCTTGACCACAACTTGCGGTTGCATATCCAGTGCTTCGAGCTCTTCTCTCACGATTTGCCGGATGAGGTCCGCCGGGGCCTCGATGTTCGTACCACTCTTTTGGTCTCCCAGGACGGCCATAAATTCGCGGTTCGGCGGAATAACTGCGCCTTGTGCAAGTTTTGGGATGTTAGGGATCGTCGGTATGTTAAATCCAAAGGATCCGCCGCCCAGAAAGTCCGGTAGGTCGATATGAATTTTGTTGACATTACGAATCATACCGTTGATGGCATTAATCATCTTGTTAACTAAGCCTATGATGCCATTAATTGGACCCCGCACTATGGATATAAAACCATCCCAAATCCCCCCGAATATATCTTTGATTCCGTTCCACGCTTTTTCCCAATTCCCGGTAAAAATTCCAGTAACAAAATCGATGATCCCGCCCAGCGACTTGAATATGCCTTTTGCAACATCTGCTATGACGCCGACGATCGTCCCAATAGTGGATGTGATCCAGTTGATTACCTGCACAATCGGAGGGCCTAAAGTTTTGACAAACCAATTGTAGACCGGAAGAATGAATTTATTGTAGATTTCCAGCGCCCCTTGTACCAATTTAGCGATGAACTCCCCGATCTGGGCAATTAGGGGTTTTAAATGCTCGTCCCATAACTTTTTTAAGACTTGGAATATATTGTCAAAAATAGGCTTGATAATGGTGTTCCAAGCGTTTAAAAACGTATCTTTTATACCGGTGATTGCTTCACGGAGTGCTTCAAAAATTGGTTCTCCGTATTCATCCCAAAGTTGCTTGACAATGTCCCATAGATCACACCATGCTTGCACAATAAAATCCAGACATGGCGCGATAACATCTTTCCAAACGGAATCAAAAATTGCTTTTATGAAATCAAAAACTGGTCCTAACGTCAACACGACTTGATTGGCAAACTCCGTCCAAAACGGCAGCACCGTCGTGGCAAGCTTATCCAGGATTGGCTGAATTACCAGTGACCAGATGTCCGAGAAAACCATATTGAAAGTGTCAAACAGCCCCGATACGATATGTCCCCATGTCAGAATACTATTTTGCAGAAAAGGAGTAAAATCGTTCGTAAACCAGGCTTTCAGAGGTTCTGCAAGATCACCAATATCAGACCAGATTCCGGACAGGATGGACTTAAACCGCTCTACTTGGGGCGCAACCATGTTGACCGCCTCGATGAACGGGGGAACAAAATTCGTCCTTACATAGTCGGCGACATCCGTGATTGTCTGTTTTACGCTTTCAAACAGCCCACGGATGAAATCAACCGCTTGTTGCACTTTGGGGCTTACTGTTACTTCAGAACCAATCTCCCCCGCCAAAACGGGGATCTCGGCAGCCGTTCCGCCTCCGCCCGCAGTGCTGCCAGAAGACGCCCCCAAAGAACTGCCTGCACTATCCTTTTTCAGAATGTTCAGCTCGTCAAAGGAAGCAAGCTGCTTATCGGCTGCTTTATTAGCTTTTTCCGTGGAGTCGGCGAGATTATTCTGCGCATTGGCAGCACTATTGGTTGCCGTTGCAGCCTTCTGTGCGCTTTTAGTAGATTTTCCGAATAAGGCTGTCGTGATCTGAGCAATCAGGTTTGCAACAGATGTCAAGGCGGATATAATCGTATTGATCGCTGGAAGTACGGCTTGCACAACTGGTATAATCGCATTTCCAACGGCTACTTTCAGCTGCTGAAAGTTAAAACTCAGCATGGACATTTGCCCCGCGTAGGTATTCACCGCTTTCGCAGCATCTCCCGTTTGGAACTTCGTTTCCTGTAAAATTCCGTTGACTTCCGCTTGGATTTTCTGCTCTTTTGTTAAGCTTTGTACGCCGACGCCGATGGACTGCGCATATTCTTTCCACATAACAGATACGTTTTTCGTTACACCTGCATTATCCACCAGGACAGAATTCTCATTCTTGAGGCCCTCCGTCGCCGATGCAACTGCCTGTCCCATCGTCAGAGATGACTGCCGGCCGAAGGCCGCCGCATCTTTTAGCGCCGTCATGGTTTGTTCAATCTGCGTGGTATCATAGCCGCGCATGGAAAGATTTTTATAGGCGGTCACTGCATCTTGCATGGGCACAAGGCCATCTTTTATGTAATCTTCAATAAAAGACTGCGCCTGTGAAAAGCTGCGGCCTTGCCCATCCACGATGCTTTGCAAACCTATCATAGCGCTGGACAGGTCGGATGCTGCCTTCACAGACTGACGGCCAAAATTAATAATAGCTCCTACGCTGAACGCTACGGCAATCGTTTTACCAATGCTGGATATAACGCTTTTCAGGCCATTGCATTGGCCTTGGAGTCCAGATATTCCTCTTTTAAAACCGCTGTTATCTAATTCTGTGCTGATAATTACTTTTCCGTCTGCCAACCCTTCACCTCCGATCTGGCGTAAAAATGAGCATAAGAAAACCGCGCCCCTGATGGAGTGCGGTTTTCTTTGTCACTGTCCGTCTTTTATGCTACTATGTGTGATTTATTTCTTTCAATCCACTTGCCCCTTACGGAAGTGGAGACACACTTTAAGCGGTTTTCAGATTCAGATACAGTAATCTAAACGTTTCCCGTCCTTTGGGAGTAACCAGAAGTTGGGTTCCAGCCCATTGTGTCTTTTCGTTGTAACACTCTTTCAGGACAAACAAATCGTTTGCATATTGGGCGTAAGGCTGTAGTTTCCCTTTTTTATCCCGATACAAATATCGTTTATCCAGAAGAAAAGCCACAAAGCTCTTTTCCTTAATCTCCAATTCCTTTGCCGTTTCCCGTATTCCGGTATTTAAATTTCGATCAACCAATTCGTCAAAATATTCTGCTTTTGGCTGCATGATCTGCTTTTCCACTGTTAATGCGGAATTAGCCGCTTCCAGCGCCTTGCGCTTGTCCTGTTCGTCCTTGAGCGCTGTACAAAGCTTTATCATTGTGTCGGGGTTGAGGATAGCCGCCTCCAAAGTCTCCGGCGTCATGTAGGCACCGTGCTTGCGGATGGAGGGGAGGACTTCCGCCGTCACCCATCGCTTGAACCGCTTTGCTCCGGGCAGCTTGCTGGACAGAACCAGAGAATAGAGGCCGGATTCGTTGATGATGGTCATAACCCGGTTTTGACCTGACCCGTTGAATTGACGGGTCAGCTTATCCTCTTCATCGACATGCTTTCTAAGGGCCTGATCTGTGTCGCTATATCCAAGCGCCAGGGTCACATCCTTTCCAACGAACCAAGGTTCCCCGTCCACTTCCACAGTCCTTATCTCCCCAAACTCTGGGTTATTAAAAATTTGCAACTCATTCATACGGCGGCTCCTTTCTGTTTCTTCAGCTTAATCTGCCATAAGACTCTGTTTAGCTGTTCCAAGCGATTGATCACATTCGGCGACTCATGGGCAACCGCGATAATGAGCGCCAGTCGCTTGGAGTCGTCGTCTGTCAACCGGTCAGGGTCCCGCATATCCGTGTAGTAGTAGGCATAGATGATAGGCCGCCATACATACTCTAGGGCCTCGTCTGACAGGTCCAACAGCATCTTAGCCAATGTGGTACGGGCTTTCTGGATCTCGTTCATGCCGACTGCACCTCCTCGAGGTCATTGTGAATTAGTTCGACATTGTGATAGGCTGCCGCACCGCAGAACCCTCTGATGGTTAAATAAGATAGCTGGTAATCACCAATCCCAAAGACGTTTCTGCCTCCTTCAAAGCTAAATCCATAATTCGCCGCTTTGCTGCCAAAAAGTTGTGTCACGCGATGGAATGGAACGCCATCATTTGTGCCGATAAGTACGGCTTCTTTCGCAAATAAATCTTGCACTTGTGCCTTTGTCAATTGTTTATCCATGTAAAAAACCTCTTTCTTCTTGAATTAGAGGCCCCACCATGATAGAATGGATTTATCAGATGGGTAACCTCTGGTGTAATAACGGATTCGCTCAACTTTCCACGGGAGGGCGTTTCCGTTATTTTTTTATTTGCTGAGTTCCTCGTCAATTTTTTTGTTCAACCACTCTGCTTTTGTAGTTTGAGAATCGTTTAATTTTTTTTCAAACTGTTCCATCTTTTCTCGTTCTACGGCCACAGAAAATGACTTGAATTTTGTGCGTCTCTCTCGGAAGTACTCAGCCCTACTTTCAGGAGCCACTCGTTTCACCTCCTTGTTACGTGTAACAGTATAACATGTTGCGCGCAACAAATCGAGAGGCTTTTAAAAAATTTTTCTTTTTCTCTTGCAGAATTTGTCGAAAAGCATTATAATATGCATAAATTGTAAAATTTAGGGAGGTAGAATTATGAATTGTCCAAAATGTGGCACTGATGTTGGATCAGCGAAATATTGTCCAAATTGTGGGGCTCCTATAGATCCGTCAGCGGTGCAACAAACCAATGCTTCTGCGCAACCACCGAAGAAAAAGGGCAGACCTTTAAAAATTGTACTCATTGTGCTGGGTGTGTTAGTCGTAATTGGTATCATCGGATCCATCTTTGGGGAGGGGGACGACACATCATCTTCTTCAAGTTCTGCGTCCGAACTGATCTCCTCGGAAGAAGACAGCACCGAGGTCAGCCAAGAAGTGCAGGTTTCCTCAGAAGCATTGGAAGATAAAGTGTACGGGGTGAATGAGACCGCGCAATACAATGACGTAGAGCTCTCCGTTACAAAAGTTGAAAAATCCAGCGGCAGCACCTACGATAAACCGAAAGACGGCATGGAATATATCGTCGTAACCGTGCAGTATAAAAATAATAGCACTGACGAAAATATCTCTTACAATCCGTATGACTTTAAGATCAAAAACAGCCAAGGTCAAATTACGGATATCACATTCACCACGATTAACACCGACACGGCTTTGTCTAGTGGGGAATTGGCCCCTGGCGGGACAATTTCCGGAACACTCGCCTTTGAAGAGCCTATCAATGACCCTGAATTAATTTTGCAGTACACAGGCAGTATTTTTAGTTCTGACGCTGACATCGAATTTAAATTAAACTAAATGCTTTTGTTACTTAACCGCGCCCTCCATAGGGGCGCGGTTTTTTACTCTCCTAATAACTTTTTCAGGCGTTCCCGCTCGGCCAATTCTTCCGCTGTGTATCGCTGTTTCAAGGTCACCTGTGTCTTGTGATCCCGATAAAATTCTTGCTCCCATTTTTCGAGTTTCTTCCCCCGGCGAAGCTTGTCGCGGATGGAAACCACCGTGGAAAGCTGCCCTTTCCCTATAGCGTTGAACCACGCGATAAATGTCCACCAGTGGCAAAAGGGCAGGGCACGCACCTCGCACCCTGCCACTTTATTTATATCTGCCACAATCATGTTGCGATCCTGTTCCCAATCAAGGAGTTTTGGTCGCGGATGGGCATCCGTCTCTTCTTCTCCGCAGCTGATAAAGCGCATCATCCAGTTGGCAGCTTCCTGATAATCCTTCCGCGGCATGTCCGTAAAATCCTCATAAAAGAGCGCTAACGCGACATATAAGCGCGTTTGTTCACTCTCTTCTTGATTGTTTAGTCGGGTAATAATATCAAGAATATCCCGGTAATCCGCATTGATTCGATAAGTCTTACCGCCAATCTCCGCAAATTCCGGCAAGTCCCACCCGGTCATTTCTTCGCGCGGCGCTGCTCCCGGTTGAGCTTGGCAGCGGCCACGGCTTCTGCGGCGGCATCGGATTGATGTTGGCGAATGCCATCCTCGATGATAGGCTGTAACGCAGCAAGCAGGTTGGTTACAATACGTTCCCCGTTCTTTCCAATCGCCATCAAATTGACACCGCCCATTATGCGGTCAAAATCGTTCCCTTCGCCGAACACGTAAGACAGACGCGCTTTCACTTTCGCGTCAATGTCATGCATCAGTTTGAGAGCTTTGCCGCTGGATTCCACATCGTCGTCTGTGGTTTCTGCCTCCAACCTTTTCAGTTCCGCTTCATAGCTCTCTTCGAGTTTTGATAGTTCTTCATATAACTCGCAGAAACGGTTATAGACATTTGGATCCGATGGGTTAAAACGGAGCAGTTCTCGCCCGTTTACCTCGTATTCCTTTATTCCATCGTCAAAATTCAGTTTTTCAGCCATTTATTCACCGTCGCCTTCCGTAAACGTTTTCGTCTGTGGGTTAAAGGTTCCTTCCGTCTTTACGCCGGTGTAGTGCAACGTAAAGGGAATCTGATAGCCTGTAGTATCGCCGCCATAGGATGTAATCTCGATATATGCCTCTTCCTTCGTGGCAGGATATGCTCCAGATTGTTCCGTCTCCCACAACTTTACTTCCACTACGTCGGTTTTCAGATCGTCCAGGACAAGGTTGCCGTCAATAATCGCCTGTAGCCGGTCGAAAAGGGGATCGTCCTTTTCTGCATAATAGGGTTCTGCGCTTCCGGTTTTTTCATAGCTGGATATGTTGATACTGGTTTCGCCCAAAATGTTCTTTGTGGTCTCCACCTCTGCGGACATCTCCGGAGAATACTCTTCCAGATCCTTTCCAAGCCGCACATACTCCGGTGACGAACCGGTGGTATCGGCATTCACATAATGCGCAAGATATTTTCGTTCAATCTTTGCCAATCAAATCACCTCGAAATATTTTTTGAATTGTACAGATAGCTGCACCATATAAACCGCTGTGCCTTCACCGGATTGCTCGTACAGAACTCCGTTTTGAGCCTTGGCAGTTTCTTTTTCTTGGGTATTCCCAAAGTGGGGTACGCATCCACGGACGCTTTGTTCCTGCACCCACTTCTGGAAGCCCATCACCCAATCTGCGTTGATTTCTGCGCCTGCGTCATCCCCCGGTGCTTTCTCAAGCACACAGTACAAGCCAAAATTATACTGGTTTTCCACGGTTACATTTCCAAGTATATCCTCCGCGCGGCTGACCTCAACCATCCCCGTGGGAAACAGACCACCATTGGCTGGAAGCTGATCTGTATAGTCAACCTGAAATCTCTCCAAGATGTTAAAATCCGGGTAGGTGGCGATCCACCCCCGGATTTTTTCTAGATCCGTCATAGCTATCTCCTAGTTTCTATGTACCGCTGTAGATCGGCTGTCATTGCCGCCCCCTCCGCTGCTACAAGCGCCCTATCCCAGTAAGGGCCAGCGCGTGGATTTTTTGTTTTCGTATAGGTAATCGGGCGGTTTGTCACACGCTTCGGTTCACCTCTGCGTGCATAAGCACTGCCGCTATTTATTCCAACCATAACCATCCCATAATACAAAAAACGGGCATAAGGGACATCTGTAACGATTTGCGGCTTATTGATGTTTGTCTGTGCAACAGTAATTTTTATGGTCTCCCCCGTACGATACGGCATGTATTTAATGATTCGGCGTAAGACATTCGCTGTATGGAACCGCTGAACATCTCCGTCCTTGCTCAATCCTTTGTTCCGGACAATCTGTGTCGCTGGAAGCAGTTGTAGCTTTACATTCATCCACCCGCCTCCACATGTATTAATCGTCCCTGCCAGTACTTAGGATCAACATATTTTACAACTACCAATCCGGGTACTTTCGCGGGGATAAAGCCTGCCCATTCTTCCCGTGTAGCAATCTCTGGACCCTCGCCTAACAACACCTTATCGCCCACAAAAACGCATTGAGAATCGCAGGGGATGACCAGCAGGAAGGAATTTGTTTCCTGACTGCCGGTCTTGTCCACGTTCTGCGTCTTCTTGAAGTCCAGAAAGGCTTGATACACGATAGTAGCTGTGTACCGCTCATGATCTTTGTGGTAAATAGTCACCGTCTGGTTACATTTGGAATAATCCACCGGCGATCCCAATTTATGCCGCACACTTAACATAGACTGCACCCCCGGTAAATATCCAGATATTGACAGGCACAACGATACAGCTCTGCTGCCTGCGCTTTAGGGCTGATGTCTATCGCATCGGTCTTCTGGCTGCTGGAAACGCTTCCAATCGACGAGCTGGTTACGATCCCGCCATTCTGCGCAGTTTCAAAATAGTACAACGCGTCGGCCATCGCACAAATAGCCATATTTTCGCTATTCGCGTCCGGCGCATCCACCCGATAAATACGCTTATACCGGGCGATCTGCTCTTCCGCCCGTTTTGCTAGCCGGTCAAAGTCCTCCTGCGGGATAGAGTCGCCCAAATATACTGTCATATAGAACGCGTAATCTGTCATGTCAACAGCCTTCCTATACCGTCGTGGGAGGCGTGATGGTTCCTTCCACCGTCTGCGTACTATCATCCGTCAGTGTAAAAACCAGGGTGAGCTTATTGGTTCCGTCAATCGTCCCCGTGATACTTTTAATTCCTACCCCTTGTGGACCGGGAACACCTCCTCCATCATCGAACAGGCTTAGAATCCGATTGAAGTTCTCTCGAATTTCCGGCTTGCCGTCCGGTTCCAGGAGTCTTTCGTCTATGGTTGCCATCCGTCTTGCTGCCCCTTTCTTTTTCCGGCGCTTTCACTTCAAAGGTCAAGCCTACCAAACGTCCCATATCAGCCCGCGGCCTGATGGTGCAGGTAAATCCCCGCGACCTTATTCTCGTACACGTCAGCAATTCCCACATTGCGGTAGCCAAATTTATAGGCGTCGGCCGTCTGATTCTGCTCTGGAGATATGATTTTTGGCGCAACGTGCTTCTGGAACTGGATGACCGCCGCTTTATGAATAATCATGAAATTAATATTCGCCGCGCCGGTGCCCTTCTTGTAGCCGCCGGCCTCTTCGCCGCTACTGGTGCCATCGTTTTGTTCAATGGCGGTGTAGAAACGAGTCTGAGGAACCTTCACCGTTCCGGCAAAGTTTTGCAGCACTTCGCGGCTTTTGGTCGTATCCATATCCTGTACCATTCCCAGTAAAGTGGGAGTGATAAACAGATAACGTTCGGTCTGTGGAACCTCGTCTTCGTCCATCTCACTTACGGCTGCTCTAAGAGCGGCTACAACTGCGGCGCCGTCAGCAAGCGCTGCGCCGGTAGCCACTTTCGAAATACCGCTGGCAGAAGCGTACGTCGCAAATCGGAATGCGTCCAATTCCGGAACAACTTTCGTGCGGATGAACTCACCGGACAGCCGGCCGAAAGCAATGCCTGCACTCTCCAAGTTATCCAGATAATCGACCGTAAACATCCGACCACGGTCAAAATTACACTTGACTGTTTCATTGGTCAAGGTGACGTCGCCGGACACATAACCACTGTTGCGGTTATAGTCGCCCAATCCCTGCATATCCAGCTTTGGTATAATCAGTTCATTTGCATTAGCTCCCTGCTGTGCCAATTCCGCCGCGCCGTCCAGCACAGCAGTCAGACTAGAAAGTTTGTACACTTCATCCAGCATGGGGATAAACTTCTTTGCCAGTTCAATTGCGTTTGCCATTTGATTCCCTCATTTCTAAATTATTTTGCTGCCTCTGGCAGTCCCATTGCTTTGCGCAATGCGGAATCCGACCCAGATCCGGGTTTCTGCGTCCCAGTTCCTCCTGCATAGGGCGGCGGGGTTTCTGCGTCTTCAAACAGGTAACCGCTGTCCTTTTTCAGAGTCTCCAATGCGGCTTTCACATCGGTTTCCTGGTTTTTGCTGGCCCTCAACGTATCAAGGTCCAGAAGCGCTTTTATTGCCTTTGTGTTTCGGCCTCTTGCCCCTGTAATGGTTCTGTCCAGAAGTCCGTCAAATTGGATCGTTGCAATTTTTTCCGCGGCATCCCTTTCCGCCTGCTCTGCCTTTTGCTTCCAATCGGCCGCCTCTTTCCGCACTGCATCAATGTCCATGTCTTTGAATCCGTCAATCGTTCTGTTGGCCTCATCGAGCTGTTTTTTGATCGCATCATAATCCGCATACTTACCTTTTACAGATTCGATGTCCTTACCATTCTCATCCAGAATTGCATCAATGATTTCCTTCGGCAACGATTGATCGCCGACTTTAAAGTTTTGCAAAAATTCGCGTTTCATATTGTCCCTTTCCCCGCTACGCTTTGTTAACAGGGGTTGCCTCCCCTGCGGTCCCGTAGTTTTACGACTTCGGTCCGGTCAAAAATAGATTTAAGCATTACATTTCTTTAGTCTTGGCTATCCACATCCGTTCCGATTCTGTCCGTAAACCCGCTGCCTGGGAAAAACGCCGGTATTCTTCGTTCAATTGGCGTAGCTTGATCTGATCGATCGTCCTTTTATCTATATCGCCTGTAGCCTTGTCCACTAGAATGCGGTTCTTTTGCATCCGGATAGACCGTTCTATCTTCCTCTGCATCTGTGTAGCTTCATATCCGGTGTAATGTATCCCTTGATAGGTAATTCCCACCTCATTCTGCCGTCGTAAATCCGTAAGCTCGGCGTCACTATATTGCGGACTGTTGATTCCTAAAATAATGGGGAAGGCAACATGACCACAATTCAGCGTACCAATCCGGCGGACAAGACTGTTGTTTAACGCCGTATACTCTGCATCGCTGTACTGTTTCCCCTGGATTGGTTCATGATCCGGCGCGCTGTTGGCGTGAGCGCTGATTTCCCAACCATTGCAGCCCATTTCATCGTGATTGACCTGCTCGATTTGTTCATTCATAAGACCCAATCCGCCCATAATATTTCGCCGGACAGCAGCTTCCAACGAGGTATGTACACCGCTTTCATAATCAATGGTCCTCACGCCGTATTTCGCGATATTGGCGCAAGCCGTACGGATCGCCGTATTATAATCGGAAGCGCCTGTAATGACCTGTTTAAAAGCAAAGTCTGTGCAGGATCTGTATACGTCCTGTAAAGGCAGCGCTTTTCCAAAAGGGTCCACCATTCCCAACGTCTGTGTTATGTTGTTGAGATCCTTTCCGGCGAGTTCAACCGCTGCGGCAACAATCTGTTGCAAGCTTTCATTTGCGCGGAATGGTACCGCTTGTACAGGTAGGCGTTTCAAATCAAAATCATATCCCACTTCCGCCGCCTGTGCCATCAGTTTTTTTAATTCACGATTGGAAACCTTTAACCTTTTACGCACTTCCTTTTTTACTTGTCTTTGTGATGTTCCCAGCTGCTGCGCCATCCATACCTCATAGGCCGCTGTACTGGTAAGCTGCCCAGCCTCGGAAATACGCCGTGCAATATCTCCAATTAGATAATCATTTATCGGATCTGTAATATGGCTGGCAGCGTCTCGGAGAGCTTCGATTTGTTCCGGTGTCAACATAATTATTCATCACCCGTCATCCTCTCCACTTCTGGCATATACTTTATCCTCACATATTCCAGATCTTTTGGCGTTTCCCAAGGTAAACCATAATGCCACGCCAGGGCGATCTCCGGCCGCAGCATTCCAGCACTTACTAACTGCATGGTTTGGCTCCACTCTTTGTCTTTGTCGTATAAAATGCCGTTTCCCCAATCCATAGCAATAGATTGATCGGGATCCAACTCTACAGCTCCTTGAACCTTATACAGCGTTCCCAATCTACCACATACCACAAATGCTTGCCGTACGGCCTTCTCCCACATTTGTTGCAGGTCTTGTATAGTCAAGCTGTAATCGCCTTGGCTGCTGGTAACCTCGGTAGCGGTACGTTGCGCCGCCTCCACCTCTCCAAGAATCCCCCGTTTTAAACCGATCAAGCTCTCCACATTCCGCAGATATTCCTTTTTGCGAGCCAAGAAGCTCTCTTGCCGCAATGCAGGAGAAAAAATGGTTACGCCCGTATTTTTGAGATCGTCGTCAATCCCTACGAATAAACCGGGCGGAAGCCACCGCTTGCCGTTCTTCCTTTTGTCTAAGATGTCCGCAGAAGCAAACACCCGACTTTCCCCGTTCTCGAATTCCCGGCTCAGTTGCCGTTCGTTGTGGTTAACATTATGGATCAGGCCGGCCGCTGCCGCATATACGCTCACTGCATCTGCGCTGCCGTCCACACAGTTTTCCAACGGCACACGCAGGCTTATTACGCCCAGCCCATCGACTGCACCGATCACAGCCTCCGGTTGTAAATCCGCATATTCCGGTAATGTGTCCAACGCAGCTGGCACGCCTAAACTTTGGCCGTCCCAACTACAATACAGCTTGTTTTCAATAACCAGTCTCCCTGCTTCATCCAAGCTACGCCGTTCCAGTAGCGTATAAAACTTCCCGTCCCGCTGTGTAATCTCTGCACTTCCCAGGGCTGTAGCTTCACCATCCGCCCCCCGGCCTAACACTACCACCATATCCCGACGCATCACTGTAAAAGAAAAACCATTGGGCCTTGGCACTGGCTTTAACCATGCCTCTCCACCGATCAATGCGAGCTGCATGGCCTTTTTTCGTACGGTCTCTAATCCTCTCAATACTTCTGTCGCAAAGGAATTTTCCTTTGCGGGTGTAACTTCATATTCTGCAAAACAGGTCCGTGCCAATTTATTTACAATCGTATAGGGTAACCGTTGGCAGGGATCCTCTTCTTCTGTCACTTCATTATCGAAATACAATTGAAACCAGTCCTGGATGGCCTTCTGCATAGCCGGAGTAGTATAGTCCTTCGCTCCTGGATATGCCTGTTCAAAATGATAGATCTTGTTATTAAAAAGGGCGCCGAAAAAGCTCATTCTTCGCTTTCCCCTTTCACTGCATGATTATGGATAACTACTTGCCGCTGTCGGCGTAGTCCATCGTGCAATCCTTGAATATATGCCTCCATCTGTTTTATCTCCCTGCGTTCCTCTGCCAATTGCTTTATTAATTTCTCATTCTCTTCTACTAGCTGCCGTCTGGCCCATTCCGGTAAGAACCGTTCCCGTAACCAGACATTAAAACGCTTTATCATGCGCCCCTCCTCTTCCAAACTCGGTTCGTTGCGTATCGCACCGCGTCGATATGGTGATTATTTACGTCCGGGTATCCCTCCAAGACTTCACCGGTCTTTTTATCGCGTTCGTACTCGTATTCGCCGAACTCTTTCGCGGTATCCGGACACCGAACCGGATCAATCCAGATACAGCTAAGGCTTTGCAGCCACTTCATGCCCGCCTTCACGCTGCCCGGCCCTTTCTCTGCTCCACGGCATGGCAGTCCCATCGCACGATAATCCCCGCAGCTCTTTTCTTCTGCGCTGTCTGCTGTCAGATATTCCTCTCGATCGCTCTCTTGACACACACCACGGGCAATAAGCAATTGAGCAGTATCTTGGTTGCTTGTTCTGCGCCGTGTTAGTTCGTCATATATGTACAAGGTTCTGCGAGCGGCATCGTAACTGCACCCGTTATATGCCCACGGATCCGGATACCAACCCCAGTCTATGCCGTGTAACCGTCGTTCAAATTTCTCTATCGTCCCGTTATCGATGGGCTCTAATTTCAGATTCTCGAACACTTGCGTTCCGCTGCCTACTACTTCGCCCAGATACTCGTGCCGATAGGCGGTTTCATTGGTATGGCGTAGGTGTTCCGCATCCGCCAAAAAGCGTGGCCCTAGCCAGTCGGTTGATACCTCTAAGTAAGTGCTGTGGTGTACCAATTTTCCAGTTTTTCTTTCCAAAGCATACTGGTTCGCCCAATTACGGGCCATCGCAGGCGGATTGAAGCTTTTAAGCGCCAACGAATAAACGCCGCCGCGAAAAAGCGACTGTTCCACGTTGCGGACTTCTTCCGGTCCTGAAAATTGGTCAAGTTCTTCAAACCAGGCGATACCTATATAACCGAATGACACTTTAATGGACTTAAGCTTTCCAGGATCGTCCAAGCCAAAAAAGAGCACCTTCTGCCCCGTGGGGAGATAGGTGCATTCCATCGGCGATACCGTACATCGGAACTTTTGTGATAACCCTATTTCTGCAATCGCCCAACAGATTTGTGCATAGACGCTGCTGCGAAGGGTATTGCCAATTTTACGTAAAACGACCGCATGGCATTCTGGATGCTTTAACAACTGCAAGAGCAGTTCAATGCTGCAATAGCTGCTTTTACAACCGCCGCGTCCGCCCTTCTCGATCAGCTCATTGATGGAGCCGGATTTGACAGCCCGGTGGGACTGGGCAAACGCCGGGGAAATGATCTCCGAGAGCTTATAGGTCGTCAATGATCTGCACCCCCTCATTGTTATCGAATACATTGTCTTCACCGATGATGCTCCGCAATTCCTTTGTGGCGGATACATCCCCTGCTTGCGCTGCCTGTACCAACGCAACAATCACGGCCATCTTGTTATTAATTTCCTCCAGCGGGATCCCTAGCCGAGACAGCTTGTTGAACTTTCTACCGTCTGTAACTGGTAGAGACAGCAGAAAGTCTGCATACTCTCGCATAGTTTTTTTAGCCCGTCTAGCTTCCCCCGAAGCCCTTCCGCCAGCACTCGCAATCCTTCTCTGTTCTTCCTTCGTTCGGCGGTTCATTGGAACGAGATTTTTTTCGTTGTTAGCCATCATCCACCGCCCCTATCCTGGGGCCTTGCCAAACTTGTACGGAATAGCTCCCTCAACCTCTTCAGTATTGCATCGTCCTCCGGCCGCCCCATCGCGGCTAACACGGCGATCGTGCCGCCCAGCGCCCGCCGGTACAGCACCGGATCCCCCGGCGGGTCTCGCAACAGATCATGGGGGCATCCTCCGATAGGAAATAGGCAATAATCCACCCCGCAAACATTCCGATTATTGTAGGCGCAATGGCCATCCAACGGGCATAGCGGCATCCGATCACCTCCAAGGTATAAAAATAGCGCCCCACCAACTGGTAAGGCGCTTATATAACATCCGTCAAAGACGGTTTCCCTCTGTCCGGCGCTGGGCCGGATAGCGCAGTATTTCTAATCCGCCCTCTGCATAGCGGCGGCATTGCGGCTCCGGTAATCTACGCCACCCGATTACCGTCAAACGCCTGGCGCGGCCTTCCGGAGTTGCACCGGTATTACACTCTTTGCCGCATGTCTGCCGCGCCGGTCTGACCCCCGGCACGGCATGGACCAAGGAGAAAAATATTATGAAAGGAGGTGCGCATGAAAAGAGCACATATCCATGAACCCTCTATTTTTTATTATATTGGGATTTTTCGGAATTTGTGGAAGTTTCGGAATTTATTTTAGGACAATCTCAAGCGCTTTGCTATAAGTTTTTCTTTCGCTGTCCGGCGATCTTCCTCCCCCCATTTTCGCGGCAATTGCGTCCCAACTCATTCCTTTTTTTATCCTCATAGATGCGATCCTTCGGGCCCTGCTGTTTGGCATCCTATCAATAACGCGTTCTATCTCTTCCTTTTTTTCTTGTAAGTATGTTATTCGGTTTTTAGCCCTTTCGTTTTGCGCGACTCCTTGTATCTTTACAGTGTGTGCAGTATAGGGGTATTCTTCTGATGATCCCCTCACTGTATCCGCAACAGGGAGTAGCGCTTCTTTTTTTATCTCCTCTATTTCTGCGCATATGTCTCTGTATTGATTAAGGTCTTCTTTTTTTATCAATCTTCCCCCTCCTTATCAAAAGGCATCTTGAGCTCATCGATCACTACGCGGTCAACATGTTCCCAAAAAATTTCATCTTTTTCTGCTTGGGTAGAAAGTT
>NZ_NFJK01000069.1 GCF_002159845.1 Anaeromassilibacillus sp. An250 | reverse complement strand
TCTGCTTCGTACGTCAGGTACGTCCCCTCCGGGTTCCAGATGATCGGCTCGGAGAGCTCTCCGGCAATGCCGTCCTCGTCCACGGCCACCAGCGAATAGCTGCCGTAGACGTCCTGCGGGATCTCGTAGCTGTCCTGTCCCGTCACGTCGATGTACTCGGTGCCGGTCCACAGCTTATAGGTGTAGCTCTCGTCCGGCGTCCAGGTCAGCACGCCGTCTTCCAGCTGCATCTCCGGCGGTTCCGGGCAAATTACAAGGTTTTCGGGCTTGAGGTTGACGCTGTCATGATCGCCGCTGTCCACGACCTCGATCTCAATCGTGTAGTTTCCAGAGGCGTCTGCGGGGAGCACATAGTCCGCGCCCATCTCTTCGCCGTTCACCTTCAGGGAGGCCACCTGGTCGCCCTGGCCGGAAACGGTGACCGTCAGGTTCGCATCGCGGTACGTGTAGTTGCTCAGCTCAAACGGGCCAACCATCCAATCCGGCACATACGGTGCAAAGTGGATGCCGTCCAATTTGTATGTCATGCCGAACAGCACGCGGTAGAACGACGCCATATGGCCTGCCACCGACCACAGCTGGCGGTGGGCGTCGTTGCCCGCGCCGGTCTCATAGTTGATGACTTCTTCGTTGGAGAGGTTGCGGGCCGCCGCCGACATAATCGACTTCATGATCTCATCTGCGAGCTCATGGTTGCCTGCCTTCATCGCGCC
>NZ_NFJK01000068.1 GCF_002159845.1 Anaeromassilibacillus sp. An250 | reverse complement strand
TCTGCTTCGTACGTCAGGTACGTCCCCTCCGGGTTCCAGATGATCGGCTCGGAGAGCTCTCCGGCAATGCCGTCCTCATCCACGGCCACCAGCGAATAGCTGCCGTAGACGTCCTGCGGGATCTCGTAGCTGTCCTTTCCCGTCACGTCGATGTACTCGGTGCCGGTCCACAGCTTATAGGTGTAGCTCTCGTCCGGCGTCCAGGTCAGCACGCCGTCTTCCAGCTGCATCTCCGGCGGTTCCGGGCAAATTACAAGGTTTTCGGGCTTGAGGTTGACGCTGTCATGGTCGCCGCTGTCTTCCACCACGATTTCAATCGTGTAATCGCCGGAAGCGTCTGCGGGCAGCACATAGTCCGCGCCCATCTCTTCGCCGTTCACCTTCAGGGAGGCCACCTGGTCGCCCTGGCCGGAAACCTTGATGGTCAGGTTCGCGTCGCGGTACGTGTAGTTGCTCAGCTCAAACGGGCCGACCATCCAATCCGGCACATACGGTGCAAAGTGGATGCCGTCCAATTCGTATGTCATGCCGAACAGCACGCGGTAGAACGCCGCCATATGGCCTGCCACCGACCACAGCTGGCGGTGGGCGTCGTTGCCCGCGCCGGTCTCATAGTTGATGACCTCTTCGTTGGAAAGGTTGCGGGCCGCCGCCGACATAATCGACTTCATGATCTCATCTGCGAGCTCATGGTTGCCTGCCTTCATCGCGCC
>NZ_NFJK01000067.1 GCF_002159845.1 Anaeromassilibacillus sp. An250 | reverse complement strand
GAGAAGTTTTGCGCCGAGCATTTCCCCGGCCACCAAGCCCTTGTATGCACCCACCCGGACGGGCATAACCACAGCGGAAACATTCATGTGCATATCGTCATTAACAGCCTGCGGATAGAGGAAGTGCCGTTCCTGCCCTACATGGACAGGCCAGCCGACACGAAAGCCGGTTGCAAGCACCGCTGTACTGACGCGGCCTTGCGCTACTTCAAGTCCGAAGTCATGGAGATGTGCCACCGGGAGGGGCTTTACCAAATCGACCTCTTGAACGGCAGCAAGAACCGCGTCACAGACCGGGAGTATTGGGCGCAGAAAAAGGGACAGGCCGCGCTGGACAAGCAGAACGCCCCCATGATTGCAGGCGGTATCACGCCCCGGCAGACCAAGTTTGAAACGAACAAGGAGAAGCTGCGGCAGACCATACGGGAAGCCCTTGCCACCGCCACCGGCTTTGACGAGTTTTCTTCTCTGCTGCTGCGGGAGGGTGTGACCGTTAAGGAGAGCCGGGGGCGGCTATCCTATCTCACGCCGGACAGGACAAAGCCCATTACCGCCCGCAAGCTGGGCGACGATTTTGACCGCGCCGCTGTCCTTGCCGTTTTGGAGCGGAACGCCGCCAGAGCCGCAGAAAAGGCCGCGGCTATACCCGAATATCCCCGGCATGGGAAAACCGACATACAGCCCACAAAAGCCCCTCAAACCGCTCCGAATGTACAGCGGCTTGTGGACATTGAGCAGAAGAAAGCCGAGGGCAAAGGCCGGGGCTATGAACGCTGGGCGACCATGCACAACCTCAAACAAATGGCCGCGACGCTGAATG
>NZ_NFJK01000066.1 GCF_002159845.1 Anaeromassilibacillus sp. An250 | reverse complement strand
GTGCCACAGGTACAGTTTTCCGACCAACTGATGGCCGGAAATCCGACCCTCATAGAGCCGGAAAACCGTCCTACTGATGGTCAGAAAACCGACCTTATGATGGTCGGAAAACCGTCCCCTAACCAAACTACTATAAACAACCTTACAGAGAGCCAAACAAAGGGAGTGAGTGGGGAGCCGCCCGCGCCCTATGGCCGATACCAGAATATTTTTCTGTCGCAGACCGAATACGACGAGTTGCAGGCAGAGTACCCCGACAGGCTGGAACGGTTCATCGAGGAAATGAGCCGCTACCTTGCCGCCAACGGGAAAAGCTACCAGAACTATGCCGCCGCCCTGCGGATATGGGCGGGGAACGACAAAAAGAAAGCCCCGAAAAAGGGCATACCAGACTACTCATGCAAGGAGGGCGAGAGTTTATGAAGAACGAAATCAACGCTGTTTTGGAGAATATGACGACCACCGCCCCGGAGCCGGAGGACTACACCGGCGAGGACGGTTTACTGTACTGCGGCAAGTGCCGCAAGCCGAAAGAAGCCTATTTTGCGCCGGATAAGGCCGCTATCTTTGGCCGTGACCGTCACCCGGCAGAGTGCGACTGCCAGAGAACCGCCCGCGAGGAACGGGAGGCCGCCGAGAAGCGGCGCAGGCACCTTGACACCGTGGAAGAACTGAAACGCCGGGGCTTTACCGACCCCACCATGCGGGACTGGACTTTTGAGAACGACAACGGCAGGAACCCGCAGGCCGGGATTGCCCGCCGGTATGTGGAGCATTGGGCGGATATGCGAGCCGACAATATCGGCTGCCTGTTCTGGGGCGGCGTGGGAACCGGGAAAAGCTACCTTGCGGGCTGTA
>NZ_NFJK01000065.1 GCF_002159845.1 Anaeromassilibacillus sp. An250 | reverse complement strand
GGATATGCGAGCCGACAATATCGGCTGCCTGTTCTGGGGCGGCGTGGGAACCGGGAAAAGCTACCTTGCGGGCTGTATCGCAAACGCCCTCATGGAGAAAGAAATCCCCGTCCACATGACGAACTTTGCCCTTATCCTCAACGACCTTGCCGCCAGCTTTGAGAACCGCAACGAGTACATTTCCCGCCTTTGCCGCTATCCGCTGCTTATCCTTGACGACTTCGGCATGGAGCGCGGCACCGAGTATGGATTGGAACAGGTTTTCAATGTGATTGACAGCCGTTACCGTAGCGGCAAGCCGCTGATCGTCACGACCAACCTCACGCTGGACGACCTGCGGAACCCGGAGGACACCGCCCATTCCCGGATTTATGACCGCCTGCTTTCCATGTGCGTCCCGGTACGCTTTACCGGCGACAACTTCCGGCAGGAAACCGCGCAGCGGAAAATGGAGAGCATGAAGAAACTGATTACCGACTGAAAGGAGTATTGCCTATGGCAGATAACAAGCAGCCCGACACCCGCACCACCCGCCGCCCCGACTGCGTGACGGAAATCCGCATGGGCAATTCCGTCCTTGTCGTGTCCGGCTATTTCAAGAAAGACACCACGACCACCGCCGCCGACAAAATGGCGCGGGTACTGGAAGCGGAAGCCGCTGCTACACAAAAATCGGCAATTTGACAAATCATAAAGAAGCTGATTTTACACTTTTGCCGCTATACAGCCCGCCCTATTCCGTGGTACAATGAAACCACGGAATAGTGGGGCTGGCTGTCGGAAACGGAGGATTTTATGTTAAGACAAGCCACCCAAAACCTCATTACCGCCCTTTATCCGAGATTGTCCCATGAGGACGA
>NZ_NFJK01000064.1 GCF_002159845.1 Anaeromassilibacillus sp. An250 | reverse complement strand
TTCGCATAGGTAGCCGTCTGCAACATGGAGGTGGAAACAACTGCCGCCAAGCCGACCATACGGCCTGCGGACAGGTCGGTACCTGCAATCAACAGGGTGAAGCAGATGCCCAATGCAATAATCATTCTCGTGGAGGACTGCGTCAAGATGTCCAAGAGAACCTGAATCTGCATGAAACGGGGCTCAATGAAGCAGATAACAACAACCAGTGCCAGCAATGCCAGCATAATGGCGTTATTCGTCAAGAAATTCTTTGCCGATCTAGCAGAAAAAGATACTTCCGGATGAAGGCGCTGCCCTCTTGTCATTTGTACGATACCATATACAATTGCGATTACGCCAATGCCAAGGACGAACCACGGCAAGTCAAAGGTCTTGCTTGCATCCAATGCAAAATTGAAAATGACTCCCAGGATCGCAAGTACTACGCCTACAATGACGAAGGCCACTGCATACTGTTTGCGAGGGACTGTCTTTTCTCCTTGCATACCCATTTACCTCACTTTCTTTTATTATACATCTGCGTTTCGCGCGACGAAACCAACAGATATATGGCGGATTCGGAAATCCAAAACCGTGCCATGCCGGCCGCCGGTTTCTTTACATAAACTTGGTAGCCAGACGCATAACCGAAACGGAGTCCGCCTCTTCGCGGTCCAGGAAGCCCGTCACACGGCCTTCGCACATGACCATCACGCGGTCCGCCATGCCCAGCAATTCAGGCATCTCCGAGGAGATCATGATGATCGACTTGCCTTCCTTGATCAGGTCATGCATGATCGTGTAGATCTCGTATTTCGCACCGACGTCGATGCCGCGCGTCGGTTCATCCAGGATCAGGATATCCGGATGCGTCAAGAGCCACCGCGCAATCAGAACCTTCTGCTGGTTACCACCGGACAGGTTCTGCATCAATTCCTT
>NZ_NFJK01000063.1 GCF_002159845.1 Anaeromassilibacillus sp. An250 | reverse complement strand
GACAGGATGCCGAACACACCGCTCTGGCGGCGTTCCTCGGTCAGAAGCGCCAATCCGTGCGCCTTCGCGTCGCGCACCGACTTTACCTTGAACGGCTTGCCGTCCTTCTCGATTTTGCCGGACTCAATCGCACGCAGACCGAACAAAGCCTCGACCATCTCGGTACGCTGCGCGCCTACCAGACCGCCGATGCCCAAAATCTCGCCCTTATGTAGTTCAAACGACACATGCTGGAACGACTTCGGCAGCGGAGAGCACAGGTCCTCCACCTTGAGTACGACTTCCTTCCCCGGGGTGTACGTCTTCGGCGGGAAACGGTTCGTCATATCGCGGCCGACCATGCGGCTGATAATCAGGTCCGTTGTCAACTCGCTTGCCGGCCAGGTGCCAACATAGGTGCCGTCTCGCATGATCGTCACTTCGTCCGAGATCTTCAGGATCTCTTCCATCTTGTGCGAGATGTAAATGATGGCGCAGCCTTTTTCCTGCAACTGACGGATAATCTTGAACAGGTGCTCTGTCTCATTGTCCGTCAACGAAGACGTCGGTTCGTCCATGATGATGATCCTCGAATTGTAGCTAACTGCCTTCGCAATCTCCACCAGCTGCAAGTTGGATGCAGACAGCGTGCCCGCCAGCACCTCCGGATCAATATCCAGGTCGACCTCTTTGAACAGCTCCTTCGTCTTCTTGATCATCGTCTTTTTATCGACGGCGATCCCTTTCATGGGGAATCTTCCCAGCCAGATGTTCTCCATTACCGGACGGTAACGGATCGGATGCAGCTCCTGGTGGATCATGGAAATGCCGAGGTCCAACGCCTGTTTCGACGTATTGATGACCTGTTTCTTCCCATCCAGGATGATTTCGCCGCCATCCTCGTGGTAGATGCCGAACAAACACTTCATCAAAGTCGATTTTCC
>NZ_NFJK01000062.1 GCF_002159845.1 Anaeromassilibacillus sp. An250 | reverse complement strand
TACCTCATGGACGAGGACGAGAACTATATCGTTGACGAGGAAACCGCGCCGGTTGTCCAGCAGATATACCAGCTTTGCCTTGCCGGGAACGGACCGACCAAGATTGCCCGTATGCTTACGGAGCAGCAAATCCCCACGCCGGGGACGCTGGAATACCGCAGGACGGGCAGCACCCGCCGCTACCACCCCGGCTATGAGTGCAAGTGGGCGACGAACACCGTCGTGCATATCCTCGAAAACCGGGAGTACACCGGCTGTCTGGTGAACTTCAAGACGGAGAAGCCCTCTTACAAGGTCAAGCACAGTGTAGAGAACCCCGTGGAGAAGCAGGCCATTTTTGAGAACCACCATGAGCCTATCATAGACCGGGAAACATGGGAGCGCGTGCAGGAGTTACGCAAGCAACGCAAACGCCCGAACCGCTATGATGAAGTGGGGCTGTTCTCCGGTATGCTGTTCTGCGCCGACTGCGGCCATGTGATGTACCAGCAGCGGTATCAGAACAAAACCCGCAAGCAGGACTGTTACATCTGCGGCAGCTACAAGAAGCGCACCCGCGACTGTACGGCGCACTTTATCCGCACCGACCTGTTGACCGCCGGTGTCCTCTCCAATCTCCGGCAAGTAACGGAATATGCCGCCAAGCATGAGAGCCGCTTTGTGAAGCTGCTTATCCAGCAGAACGAGATCGGCGGCAAGAGAAAGACCGCCGCAGCCACCAAGCAGCTTGAACAGGCGCAGGAGCGCATTGCCGAAGTGAGCCGCATTATCAAGCGGCTGTATGAGGACAATGTAAACGGCAAAATCAGCGACGAGCGTTTCATGGAACTGTCGGCAGACTATGAGCAGGAGCAGCGGGAACTGAAAGACCGCGCCGCCGCTTTGCAGGCCGAACTGGACAAGTCGCAGGCCGCCACCGTCAACGCGGA
>NZ_NFJK01000061.1 GCF_002159845.1 Anaeromassilibacillus sp. An250 | reverse complement strand
CATTCAGCGTCGCGGCCATTTGTTTGAGGTTGTGCATGGTCGCCCAGCGTTCATAGCCCCGGCCTTTGCCCTCGGCTCTCTTGGCGGCTATGTCAACAAGCCGCTGCACACTTGGGGCCCCCGCAAAGCCGTCTGGCTTTGCGGGGAGAGGAGAAGCAGCGGAATGAGTGAGCTTTCCCGCTTGCGGGGAAGCGAAGGATATGGAGCTTGCGCCGACGAGTTTCGGGGCGGATTGAGGGGCTTTTGTGGGCTGTATGCCGGTTTTCCCACGCCGGGGGTATTCGGGTATGGCCGCAGTCTTTTCTGTGGCTCTGGCGGCGTTCTGCTCCAAAACGGCAAGGACAGCGGCGCGGTCAAAGTCGTCGCCCAGCTTTCGGGCGGTAATGGGCTTCGTCCTGTCCGGCGTAAGGTAGGACAGCCGCCCCCGGCTCTCCTTGACGGTCACGCCCTCCCGCAGCAGCAGAGAAGAAAACTCGTCAAAGCTGGCGGCAGTAGCAAGGGCTTTCCGTATGGTCTGCCGCAGCTTCTCCTTGTTCGTTTCAAACTTGGTCTGCCGGGGTGTGATACCGCCCGCAATCATGGGGGCGTTCTGCTTGTCCAGCGCGGCCTGTCCCTTTTTCTGCGCCCAATACTCCCGGTCGGTCACACGGTTCTTGCTGCCGTTCAAGAGGTCGATTTGGTAAAGCCCCTCCCGGTGGCACATCTCCATGACTTCGGATTTGAAGTAGCGCAAGGCCGCGTCGGTACAGCGGTGCTTGCAGCCGGCTTTCGTGTCGGCTGGCCTGTCCATGTAGGGCAGGAACGGCACTTCCTCTATCCGCAGGCTGTTAATGACGATATGCACATGAATGTTGCCGCTGTGGTTATGCCCGTCCGGGTGGGTGCATACAAGGGCTTGGTGGCCGGGGAAATGCTCGGCGCAAAACTTCTC
>NZ_NFJK01000060.1 GCF_002159845.1 Anaeromassilibacillus sp. An250 | reverse complement strand
GACTTGCCCGAAGCCTAACGCCCGACCTATCCGACACAATGGCCAAGTGCCGGATAGGAACGGCAAAATTTTTTACACTTCTATTACTTCTTTATCGCACATAAGCAAAAAGCCAGGGCATCAAGCAGCTCATGGCCGGCGGCGGTGTCGCCCTCATCGGCCTGACCCTGATCCCCCTGCTGTCCGGCCTGCTCTCCGCCTGATGTCTGCCAGCAGACCCCACGGGAGGCCCCGGCACACGGGGCCTCCCGGAAAGGAGGTGATCCCCGTTGATCTTTGACGCGATACAGGAGTGGTTCCAGGAACTGCTCATTGACGGTATCATATCTAACCTGACCGGGATGTTTGATACCCTGAATACCAAGGTGGGAGAGATCGCCGGGGAGGTGGGCATGACGCCCTCTGCGTGGAACAGCGGCATTTTCAACATGGTCCGCAACCTCTCGGAGACCGTGATCGTCCCCATCGCCGGCATTGTCCTCACCTTTGTCATGTGCTATGAGCTCATCCAGCTCATCGTAGAAAAGAACAACCTTCACGACTTCGACACCTGGATCTTTTTCAAGTGGATCTTCAAGACCTTCTGCGCGGTGCTCATCGTCACCAACACCTGGAACATCGTCATGGCTGTGTTCGATGTGGCGCAGAACGTGGTCAGCCAGAGCGCCGGCGTCATTATTTCGGACGCGGGCATCGACATATCCGGCGTGACCGTCGACCTGGAGACCCAGCTCGCGGACTGGAGTATCGGCGCCCTGCTGGGGCTGTGGTTCCAGAGCATCTTTGTGGGCCTGTGTACGCAGATCCTCTCCATCTGTATCTTCCTGGTGATCTACGGAAGGATGATCGAGGTGTATTGCGCGTCCAGAAGCGCTGCTTGTAATCCGCAGGCGGTGCGCGGGCATTTTGGGAATCCGGCTTTGGCAAGCCGGTAA
>NZ_NFJK01000006.1 GCF_002159845.1 Anaeromassilibacillus sp. An250 | reverse complement strand
AGCAGCGGAATGAGTGAGCTTTCCCGCTTGCGGGGAAGCGAAGGATATGGAGCTTGCGCCGACGAGTTTCGGGGCGGTTTGTGGGGCTTTTGTAGGCTGTATGCCGGTTTTCCCATGCCGGGGGTATTCGGGTATGGCTGCGGCCTTTTCTGTGGCTCTGGCGGCGTTCTGCTCCAAAACGGCAAAGACAGCGGCGCGGTCAAAGTCGTCGCCCAGCTTCCGGGCGGTAATGGGCTTCGTCCTGTCCGGCGTGAGGTAGGAAAGCCGCCCACGGCTCTCCTTAACGCTCACGCCCTCCCGCAGCAGCAGAGAGGAAAATTCGTCAAAGCTGGCGGCGGTGGCAAGGGCTTTCCGTATGGTCTGCCGCAGCTTCTCCTTGTTCGTTTCAAACTTGGTCTGCCGGGGCGTGATACCGCCTGCAATCATGGGGGCGTTCTGCTTGTCCAGCGCGGCCTGTCCCTTTTTCTGCGCCCAATACTCCCGGTCTGTGACGCGGTTCTTGCTGCCGTTCAAGAGGTCGATTTGGTAAAGCCCCTCCCGGTGGCACATCTCCATGACTTCGGACTTGAAGTAGCGCAAGGCTGCGTCGGTACAGCGGTGCTTGCAACCGGCCTTTGTATCGGCTGGCCTGTCCATATAGGGCAGGAACGGCACTTCCTCTATCCGCAGCGAATTGATAACGATATGCACATGAATGTTGCCGCTGTGGTTATGCCCGTCCGGGTGGGTGCATACAAGGGCTTGGTGGCCGGGGAAATGCTCTTTACAGAATTGCTCCCCCAATGCCTGCGCCCGGTCTACGGTCAAGCCATTGTCCGGGCCGTCCCGTGGGTCAAAGCTGATGATATAGTGGTGGCTTTTTACATCTTCCCGCTGCTGGTTCTTTCCGTATCGGAGATTTGCCCGCATACACGCAACGGCAAAATCCTCCCCGTCGCAGTTCAGTGTGGACAGCCGGTAGTCCTCGCGGGGGATAAGCCTGCCGGTTTCATCAAGGACGGGCTTCATGGTAAACTCGTCATGCTCAAAAAGCAGGTATTGCTCGGCGGCTCCGTAGTCGGCATTTTTAGAGTTGATATGCTTGAGTGTTGCCAACCGCGTCACCTACTTTCTTGAGGACTTCATACTTGAGGGCGGCAAGGTCGGCTATGGCAGCGCGCACCTCGCCGGACAGCGCATTGTAAGGTGCGCCGTACTCGTTCAGATACCGGGCAATCTGATTGAGATTGCCGCCGATCCTGCCGTACTCGGCGGCCAGCTTTCCAACAGCGGAAAGCAGTTCATCATTGACCGCTGACACATGGATAACGGGGCGTATGGTCGTGCGCCGTATCGCCTGCCGGAGAAATTCCGACTGGCTGATACCATAGGGCGCAAGCCGCGCTGTGAAGTCGGCGTATTCATCTTCGGACAGCCGGGTTTTCACAACGCGGCTGCGGTGGGGTGTGTTGTATTTCTTTCGCATGGTCGTGACCTCCTTTCTTGCCGCATGAGCGCGGCGGGGATAAGCGGCGCAAGCCGCATAGCAGGGTTTGGGGAAGGCACTCCCCAACAAGTTTCCCGCGAGGGGCAAAACCGCAGAATTGCGGATTTTGGCACCGTGGTAGAAACTTGCTCTCCGTGACTGCAAACTTCCTCTCACTTCCGTCCGCCACTTTTTCGGAAAATCGCAACCAGAAAAATTCATTTCTCCTTTGCCTACTACTCGTTCATCAAGAGCCGGTTTTGGCAAGCTGCTTTTCTTTTTCTGCTACTAATAATCCGGCAAAGGACATTCCTGCCCGTTTTCGCTAAAATGGCGACAGACACCGAACTTCCTACCTGATGCCGGAGAAAGCCTTTTTCACTCTCTGTAATACAAAAAAACGAGAATTGGCAACCGGGCAGACAGAAAATTTTCCTGTTCACTCTTAACACCACCGCCTTGCCTGTTCTGCCAAAAATGGGCGCAAAAAAACACCACGGATTTCAAAAAATCTGTGGTGTTGCCGCTTGGTCGATATTCAATTTATATCAGCAGAAAACAGTAATTTATATCTGAATACTTTTAACAAATGTAATTGATTCGGGTGTTGCATTTAGTGATTCGTAATATTTGTGTTTTGCAAGAATACTATGCAATTTCCCCCTATAATGTGGTTCGCATATTTCTTTTGCGATGGCAAGCGACCTTTTGGCTTCATCAGTCCTTCCGTGATGTAAAGAAATTATGATGTTCGCAACAGCTAATCTAAATTCACTGTTTACAAATGCTCTTGAAAACTCATCAGTTGCTAAATAACAAGAGTAATAATCTTCCAGTTCGGCTGAGTAACAAAAGGAATCTATATGCAGTTTCACCCATAAAAGATCTTTGGACAGTTCATTTACATATTCTTCTCGGTTTAATTCAAGGGCATCTTTCGCTAACAAATAGGATTCGTAAGCCTTTCGATAATTTCTTGCTTTTTCATAGATATGTCCTATATACAAATAAGAGGTGTATGTGGAAAACCAGCCATCTTCAAAGTTTTCAAGTCCATATTGTATTAACTTAACAGCCTGTTCAGCATATTCATCGGAGAATTGAATGGCTGTTGTATAACAATGTTGGCGTTTTAGAAGATTGCCTCGAACTCGTTTTAACAACTTTCCATATTCAAGAAAATCTTCATCGGTCATTCCGTGCTTGATGATTTTTTGTTCAAATTCATCTATTTTACTCATTCCATCACCTCACGAACTTCAAATTACATAAAATATTAATTGTAGCACTTGCGGGGTATTTCATAGTGCTTTTTCTACATTTATTCCCATCATGGTCGGGAGCGACAGCATTTTAGGATGTTGCTCCCTTGATTTCCTGTCAGCAAAGGCGGGCGGGGCTGTCAACGGCGGGCACAGCCCGTTCATCTTGACCGTTGACTGGCTCGGCTGGCTTTGCTATTTCCCCGACAAACGGGAATTGTCGTATCATAAAACGGAGTATCTTATTTTGTCATTTAACATCAAGTTTATACGCTATTCGCACTTGATTGCAATACGCATGGAATATCCTGTCCGCCTCGCTGTCCGTATCCATCCCACCCATATGTGACTCCAAATATTTCTTTACGATTTTGGGAAGGGTAGGTAGCCAAGTCCCGCCCATTTCTGAAAGGATCAATTCCATCCGCTTCTTCCCCGAGGCTCCATGTACACCGGATATAAATGGAAAATATGTGTGGGATATATCGTAGTGGCGAATCGGTTCTCCAAACAGTTTCCCACACGACTCGTAAAGCTGTATAAAATCATCCAGTGAACGCATCGCGTCCATCTCGGGTAGCAGACCGTTTACGATACTGCTTTTTAACGCTTCAAATTGGGGGAGAAACTGGCGCTGGTAATATTTTTCTTTCAGCACATCGTCCTCCGTATACCAGTAATCGATAGAACACCAACGAAACCCTCTATATGGGTTCTCATACTTTGCGCCGTTCGGCCCATCCGAGCCAAAGCTCACGATGGGCCGCGCATCAAACACTGGGCGATAGCTTACCCAGGGGCGCAGCTTACTGACCTCGACCTTGAAATAAAATTCCTGCAGCAGGCCGCCGCGCTCTCTGATATATGCGGTCGGGCCGCACAAGACAAATCCATATTCGTATAGGATAGGTCGCAGTTCCTTGCGGATCAATTCCCGCTGCGCCTTTTTGAAATCAAATTTTCCGCCTTCCATTTTGTTTTATTCCATCCTCTTTATCTTGCCAACTTCCGATTTGTCGCTTCGTTTATTCTTCCGTTTTGCGGCGGATTACCTTTTTCATTCCCGGCAAGAAGCTAAATTGGTTTACATTCTTTTGCGCCGTTTATAGAGCAGCAGCCCATTGACCGCAAGCCATACCAGCAGATAGGCCGCAGATACCCCGGCAATCGTCCAATAGGTGCGCTTCTGTCTGGTTTCGTAGGTCTGTGCGGTTTCGTCTGCGCCGATGGTGATGTAGCCGTCCTCATCAGGGATGGACAGAACACGGCGCTCTATCGGCTCGTCCGCTTCCAAAATACTCTGTGCGGTGCTTTCCACAGAGCCAGACTCGTACTTGTACTGATAGCCGCTCCCGTCCTCTGCCCGATAGCGCACGATGTAAACGGTCGTGGTGGGGTGGTTGCGCTTCTGCCGCCCGGTAGCGTGGTTCTCTCTCTGTACGGGATAAACTTCCTCCGGCACAAAGGTATGAACACCCATGTCCTCATAGGCTGACGCAGGCCGGATAGAGGACAGGTTCCGCAAGCTGAAATAAAGGCATAGCACCGCCCCGATCAGCAGCATAATTCCGACGGCAAAAGCGATAGATTTTAACTTTGCCATGCACTCACCTCCGTTTCTTTCTCACCGATAAATGGGAATTGTTAATCTTCTTCATATACATAGTCTTTGAAATAGTCCGTTTTATCTTGATAGTCTAACCATAACTCAAACCATCCCAAAAAATCCTGTCGTTCACAACAAGGCTGAACGCCTACATCCGAGAAATTCCAAACTTCTCCGCGGCATTTTCCACTAACAATCAAGTTATAGCAATCACAGTCACCAAAATCTATCAATTCGATTTCGCCCTGAAAAACCTTTGTTTGCATTTCCTCTCGAATTACATCATTATCGCGATCATCATCTTCCCAAATCCAAGCTTCTTCAAGCATAAAGGGATGGGACAAATCTCTTTGCTCTAAATTTTCTAATCTGTTCAAATGAAAATCCGCACAATCGCAACCATTTCCCACAGATTTTAAAAACATACGATATGCTTGTGGCAACTGAATATTACAGCTTTTTTCAAACGCTTTAATTTGACTTTCCGAAGGGCATTCTCCCATTTTGATATTTTTTTCAATAACTTTTTTCTGAATACGAGCAATTACATCTTCATAATCCTTTGGCTCATAAATAGGCATATAATCATTCCCTCTAAATTAGGATTTAACTATCTAATCCTCAAAAACCATTGATTTTTCAAGGCTTCACGCCTGTTTTTCATTCAAACCTTATCTGTTTGCCCTTGTTTTTGCCCTTACGAGCCGAAACAAGGGCAACTTTTTATTCCCCGCCGACCACCTTATCCAGCAGCCTTGCGGAAGTACGCTTTGCTTCCCTTGTAGAGTGAGCGTAGATGTTCATTGTGGTACTGACATCGGAGTGTCCGAGAAGTTCCTGCACATCTTTCGGCTTTGCGCCGCCGGAAAGCAGATTGCTTGTGTAGGTGTGGCGGAGCGTGTGGAAATGGAAATCCTCAAGCCCTTTCACTTTCTTCTTTGCTGCTCTGCACATAATCCCTACCGTACTCGGCGCTTCATACGCCCCGTCTGCCCTCAGGCAGACAAAGGAGATTTCCTTGTAGTCCTCCGGGACTTCCTCTGTCCTTTGCAGGTTGTAAACCTCATAATAGGTGCGCCCTTTTTCCTTTACTTCTTTGTAGTAGTTCAGGTGATAAAGCTCCCCGTAGCGGAAACGGTTTTTGCGTTGTTCTGTTCTCGCCGCCCGCAGGATTGCCGCCAGCGTGTCGCAGAAATCAACGGTGCGGACTTTGCTCCGCTTTGTCGTTCCCACTTCGGTTGTGTGCCTTGTTCCGTTATAGCGCATACTGCGGCGTACCGTGAGATATTGTTCCTCAAGGTTAATATCCTGCCAAGTCAAGCCGCATACTTCCCCGATACGAAGCCCCGTGTAGTACGCTATCTGCACAGGCAGCAAAGCGGGATTATCTTTTGCCTTGAGAAATTCCTCCAGCTTTTGGAACTGTTCATGGGTGATAGTAGGAATACTGGCGGTATCTTCCTTGCTGTCCGAGAAAATATCCGTTTCCTGCTTCCTGCCCCTTAGCTTCACATACTGCATAGGGTTAAAAGTAATCAGTTTTTTCGGGAATACCGCAAAGCGGAAGGAATTTTGCAGCACCGCCGAGAACAGGAGCATATACCCTTTGCTCATGGGCTTTGAAGTTGTCCCGTCCGGGTTTGTCCCACCGTAGCTCAGAAAATCAATAAATGCCTGCAAATGGTCGGCGGTCACGGTTTTCAGCTTGCGTTTGCCAATGGGATATTGCTTGATACGGTTGACCGTTCCCTGATAGGACATGACCGTCCCGTTGCTTAAGTTGCCGGGTTTCAGTTCTTCCTCTACCCACATATCCAGCATATCGCCTACCGTGATGTTTTCCGCTTTCCCGACAAACTGCTTTTCCTCGTAGTCCGCTATCGCTTTGCGGAGCATGGCTTCTGTTTCTGCCTTGCTCTCTGTGCCTGCAAACTCTTTCTGCACTTTTCTGCCGCTTTCATCTTCAATGTAAAAGCGTCCGTACCACTTTTTGCCTTTCTTTCTTACAGAACCTTTTGCCATAGATAAAAAACTCCTTTCTATCCGTGGCAATCGGGACTGTGACATATGGTGTGCGTAAAGTAATTGTGTCACTTCTGCCAGTGGAAGTCAACTGGCGTCTTTACTTGTCAAGGTGCCACGGAATTTTCTTTTTCGGAAAGCCTTTCTTCGGCTTCCTCCACTATCCCGAAAAGTGCGCCCATCGACATTCTTGTGCGCCCCTCATCGTGGATATGTAAAATCCCGTCTAAAAACCGTTTCATATCCTCAATCGGTACTTCCATCTTCTTGCGGTATACCTGTTCCATGATTGCCCCGGACTCTATGGCGTACCGTCCAAGAGACTCTTTCAGCCCTTTGTCCTCCGCCACACGGTCAACTTCCTCCATAGCATCAGCAAAGTAGCAGGTCATAACCGTATACAGGTCAACCATCTTGCCGAGAAATGTCGTGAGAAGCTGCTGGTGCGGCTCGCCCTTTACTGTATAGGAAACTGTGTCCAGATATTTCCTGATGTGTTCCTCAATATCCCGCTGGCAAAGAGTATAGGTGTCATATTCCTTATCATCGGAAAGACCTGTCAGCCATTCGGGAGTTGTGAGCAACGCTTCCGCAAGACCGTTGATAACCATTGTGCGCTTCGGATCAACTCCGTCCGCTTCATACCGCTGAATGGTGGATTTGTTCACGCCTACACGCCTGCCAAGTTCCGGCATGGTAATGTTTAACTCTGTGCGGCGTTCCTTAATCCTCCTACCGACCTGTTTTGCGGTGAATGTGGTTTCTTTTTTCAAGGTGTTCACCTCCTGACTGGTATCAGTATAACACGCCGATACTTATTTTGCAACCTTTATCTCAATGAAAGTTGTAAATAAACTATGAATGGTTGCAAAATAGGTTGACAAGAGATGGCAGAATAAGTATAATGATAAAACAGTAGTTGCAAAATGAGTATTCTAAAAGGAGGTTGATAGAATGAGCGCAGTCAAAATGGGACTTACCATAGAGGAAGCCGCAGAATGTACGGGTATCGGCAGGAACACCATGCGGAAGCTGGTGGAATGGGGAAAGCTGCCCGTCCTCAAAGTGGGGCGCAAGACCATTATCCGCAGGGACACGCTGGAACGGTTTCTGACGGTCAATCAGGGAAGAAATCTTCTGAAGCCCGATGATGTCCGCAGAGTGGAATGACCATCCATTCTCTTTTCGGAAAGTAACCCTAAGCCCTCGGCGTTTGAGAGCGAAATACACCCCTCGCACAAATCTTCGATTTGTACTCCGGGTATTTCGCCCTTGCAGGGGGCTTCCGTATCAACCGCCTGCGGCGTATGATACGGGGCTGTCACCGCTGCCGCAGCGACAGCCACAACCGTAAACGGTTGCAAAAAAAGGACGCACCTTGACAACAGAAAACGGAGATGATGTATGCCGAGACACAGTTTTATCCAGATGTCAAAACTGCCCAATGTCAAAGGGCGAATATCGTATATTACAAGCCATGCAAGGCAGGAAAATCTCTATGCCACCTACCGCACCGCCGACAGCACCTTTTGGAGCAACCTTGCAAGGGAAAGCCAGCAGGAGTTTCAGCGCAGCGGCACAGAGGGCAAATGTATCGAAGCAAGGGAACTGATTATCGCCTTGCCCGAAATCTATACGCAATACGAGCCGCAGCAGGTACTCACGGACTTTACAGAGGAGTTCCGCAGGCGGTACGGTGTGGAGTGCGTGTCCGCCCTCCACCACAACAAGCGCAAGACAAATTATCATATCCATCTGATTTTCAGCGAGAGGAGGTTGCTCCCCGAACCTGATGTAAAGGTTGCTTCCCGCAGCGTGTTCTTTGACGAGACTGGAAAGCGTGTCCGCACCAAAAAGGAAATCACGGGGGAGGACGGGCAGATACGGAAAGGCTGTACCGTCATCAAAAAAGGCGAGGTATACGAAAGCCATCTGTTTACTACCAAAGATACACGCTTTAAAATTAAACAATTAAATATTGTATTGCGTTGAAAAGATAGCCTACAATAATAATACCAGCAGCACATATTCCAATGAAAATACCAAGCAGTTTCGGTTTGACCGCCTTGCGAAGCATAATCATTGAAGGGAGCGAAAGCGTAGTAACGCCCATCATAAAGGAAAGGACAACGCCGAGCAAAGCACCTTTTGCAAGCAGGGCTTCTGCAATCGGAATTGTACCGAAAATATCCGCATACATCGGAATACCGACTATCGTAGCAAGAATTACGCCAAACGGATTATTTTCGCCAAGTGCTTTGACAATAAATTCTTCAGGAATCCAGTTGTGAATGAAAGCACCAATGCCCACGCCGATCAGAACATAAGGAGCAACCTTTTTAGCGGTTTCAACAACCTGTTCCCACGCAAATTTCATACGGTCTTTGAAATGCAGTTCCTCCTGCGGAACATCAATCGAGTGACCGTTTCGGATATATTCTTCCACTTGATTATCGAGGTGCAACTTTTCAATTAGCGTTCCGCCAGCCACAGCGATTACTAAACCGAATATTACATATAAAACAGCAACTTTCCAGCCGAAAATACTCATCAGTAAGACAAGGCTTCCGAGGTCAACCATCGGCGAAGAAATCAAAAAGGAGAATGTAACTCCAAGTGGTAAGCCTGCGCTTGTAAATCCGATAAACAGCGGAATAGAGGAACACGAGCAAAACGGTGTTACCGTACCGAGCAGAGCTGCGATGATATTCGCCCATATGCCGTGAAATCTGCCGAGTATCTTTTTTGCTCTTTCGGGCGGGAAATAACTTTGAATATACGAGATAATCAAAATCAAAACGCCAAGCAGTACCATAATTTTTATGGTATCATAGATGAAAAACTGAATACTCGCTCCTATTTTGCCCGTGGTATCTAAACCGCAAGCGTTCAAAATTGTTTCAATGAGACGATTCAGCCAGTTCATACCGAGGACTTCATTTTGAAAAAAGTCCCAAATTGTTTTTAGTGCCTCCATAAAAAGCTCCTTTCATATAGTCATATTGAAATATGTCGATTTAATATTCCGAATATAAGTCGTGCGGAAAAGCATTCAAATAAACTTCCTCACTTTTCACAGCACGACTTATTTTCGCTTTCAACATCAAGTGTTGTCAACTGCCGCAAACATTCTTTTGCCTGTTCCACACCTTTTTCTGAAATAGAATAGTGTGTCCATTTTCCCTCTTTGCGCCCGACAACTATTTCCGAGTCACAAAGAATTTTCATATAGTGGGAAAGCGTAGGCTGTGTGACATTGATTTCTTCCAACAGCTTGCAGGCGCATTTTTCACCTGAACGCAGCAGTTTTATAATCCTAATGCGATTTTCATTACAAAACGCTTTGAAAATTGCCGCAATTCTTTTTTCATCCATCTCTCTCAATCACCTCCTATAGATAAATGTCTATGTGTTATTATATGCAACACATAGAAAAATGTCAATATATTTTTTTGATTTAAGTGAAACAGCGGTAGGAAAACTAAATCCTACCGCTGTCTTCTTATGCAAAGATGATTTCTTTTTCCACAATCTCCTTTGCACACGCCCGTATGTTATTCATTCTCTGTGTCCATTCCAAAGCGTTTTCCGCCTTTAACTGCTCCGTAATACCCTGCACCCGTTTCATCTGCTCTGTGAGCCTTTCCATGCGTTCCTGCGCCTGCCTGTCGATGTCAGCAAGGTAATTGTTCAGTCTGCCGCTTGTGAACAAGGTTATGTAGGTGGCTCGGCGGTATTCTTTCAGATACCGCAAGTGCCGCTGTCCCCACAAACCAATAGGCTGTTCTTTTTCGGCTGGTAAGATAAGACATGGGATATAATAATCTCCTTGCAGTTCATACCACAGACCATTTTTATCATCGTAAATGTACTTGTCCATTGAAAAATCCTCCGTTATAATATATTCGCACATACATCACAGTTCTCCGATTGCCACACTTTGTTATATCTTGTTATGAGATTTTCTTGCCCTTGTATTTGCCCTTATGAGCAATGAGGGAAAGAGTAAACTTGTGTGTAACCGTATAAAGAGATAAGGCAGACACATTGCGATAAATCCTTTATTTTCAAGGCTTTTGGAGGATTTTATTAAAACACTGTAACCTCTGTTGAGAGGTCATAATTTACTGATATTCAAATTCCGATTTATCGCTCATTCCTATGTTTCATTTTAGCACCCTCGGAATGATATTTCCACCAGTCAGCCACAAAATATTTTACGGAACAGTGGGGTAGCTGTCTGTTCTCTTATTTGTGTTACTTTATGGCACATGAGCATTGGAGGCAGGGTTGTCCTGCCCGTAACCTTCCAGGAGGTTGATGCCGCCCCACACGCACAGGCCGCCGCCCAGCGCAATCACCAGGGTCTGCAATACGTCGATAGCGTTAGTGAAAAAATCCATAAATCATATTTCCTTTCTTCGTTGTAGAATTGTTATTGAAGGTCCGTTGCTGTCAATTCGTACATCTCGAAAGGCTCATCCGGCTTTACGATGGCCGGTTTGCGTTTCATGTACCGTTCCATATCAAAGAGGTACTTCTTGTCGGCGTCGGCGGTGTATTTGTAATTCGGATGCTTTGTCAGGTCGTACTTGTCCGAGAGGAACGGGCGCACACCCCGCAGCATGAAGATACACTTGCCTCCGTCCATCACTGCCAATTCGTCTTGTGTCATCAGCTCTTTGCCACAATGTCAAGTGATGAATTCAAAAATGGGCAAAAAAATAACCCTCCTTGGTAAAAAGGAAGGTTATTTCTTGCAATAACAATTTATAATCTGCTTAGTTATGATAAAATCTCATTAAAAGCAATGTCGGGATTACCGAATTACTCTCATGTATAAATCTATTTTGATTCAAGTAAAATTTTAGCAATTTCCTTTTGCGGACAAAGTACGACTTGTGTTTTAACACCAAGGAAGTAATAAATTGCGGCGCATTTATTTACAAATTTTTTATCAGAACTAAATAATTTATCAGCTTTTGTCGCATATATAGCATGCGTCACATCGTGAATTCCAGAAATAGTTGTTGCTTCTTCTTTATCAGCATTGTAACCGCTGATATTAAGCACGCGAAATAGTATTTCCACCACAAATTCTAAGGCTTTATGTGATTTTTTCAGCTCATCATACATGCCACGCTGTATTTGCAAATCCTCAGGCAGAATCTTATTTATGCCTAACATTGCAAGACTAATAGTGTCAACGTTAAAATTGTGACGGTTAATAATTTGAGGCATATTTCTATTAAGTTCCTCAAGACAATTGATAATTTCCTTATGATCCCAAATTTTATCATATGTGAGAGTAGATATGGATTGAAAATGTTTATCTTGTTTGCAAAGTTCTTGATAATGCCCTTTATCTATTTGATACTTATATTTACCATCAGATTCCATTCGTTGAGTTGTATCAATTCCAGCAACTCGTTTATAGCAATCTGATGGCTTTTCCCTTTTATTATTATTTGTGTGTCAGATGGCAGACATTCCATATCATCAGTGAATTTTGAAATTTGTTCAAAGATACGCTGTATATTTTGCTGATATTTACTTCCATTCTTAACAAATGCAGTATACACCTCCTCAATATGCGCTGGGCTATACAAAAATTGAACAGAATCAGATTTTAATGTTTCAACCGCTTGGCCTATTGACTCATCATTTAGCGAGTAAATATAAATATTATGGTCCAAATAGAATCTCATCGACACATACCTTTCACATTTACTATTGCTTATTAGTTAGATAGTTATTTCCCCCACAAAATTATAAACAATCCTGACTTCCTGCACCTTCTGCCCATCAACTTTCTCAACTTCACCTACCAGGATACGGTTGATTAGCCGGTTCAGCACCGTTTCATCCAGTTCCTGAATGGTGGCATACTGCCGAATTTCCCGGATAAAGGTACGGACTTCGCTTTCCTGAGCATCAGACTGCTGAAGCATTCGCATCAGTTCCTGCAACCGGCTCTGATTTTCTTCCTGCTCCTGCTCCATAGCGGTGGTCAACTTCATAAACCGCTGCTCAGAGAGCACACCCTTGGCCTTGTCCGTGTAAAGACTCAGGAACATATCGTCAATTTCCCGGTTCCTGGCTTCCAGGCGTTCACGCTCTTTCTGCATCTCGGAAGCATCCGCCATATACCGGCGCTCCATCCGGCTGCTCAACCGCTGATAAAAGGCATCTGCATCTTTGAACGCCATCGCTGCCAGTTCCTGAATGTCCTTCAGGACAAGATTATACAAATCCCTGGCTTCGATCTTGTGACTGGTGCAGGCGTTTTTACCCAGCCGGTTGTAGGTCTGGCAGATATAATACGCCTTGTCAATCGGTTCCCGCATCTCGCCGGTAAAGCGGTTTTTGCCAGTTCTGCCGACCTTTTCATACCGTACCTGCATGGATTTCCCACAGGTGGCGCAGTAGATAATGCCGTGGAACAAGTTGTAGAAGGGGCAAGCATTTCCTTTAATAATAGGTGGCCTGCGATCTACGATTGCCTGTACCTGCTCCCATTCCTCCGGTGTCACAATTGCTTCATGACAGCCCTCAATGATTTCCCAGTCCTCACGGGGAATAATGTCATAGGTGTTGGAGCGAATCCCTTTCTGGTGTGTCCGGCAAACCAGATGAGCGCCCTTATAAAAGGGATTACGCAGGATATGGCTGATTCTTGCGCCGCCCCACGCATAGTAGTTGACATCGCAGGCGGTATTTCCTTTTACTCTGGTGATGGGAACCTTGTCCTCCATCAGCTGCTTGACAATCCGCATACAACCCCAGCCATCCAGTGCCAGGTCATAGATTTTGCGAATCACCGGCGCAGTTTCCGGGTCAAGGATCAAATGCCCCCGATCCTCCGGGTCACGCATTAGCCCCAGGGGAGGCTGTCCGCCGCAGAACTTTCCCTGTCGGGAACGGGTCATACGCCCCGCCAGCACTTTCTTGGAAATATCCCGGCTATACATATCGTTTAGGATATTCTTGAAGGGCGTGATGTCCATTTCCTGATGGGTCAAACTATCCACGCCATCCGTAATGGCGATATAGCGGACATTGTGTTTGGGGAAGAAGATTTCAATATAACTGCCGGCTTCAATATAATTTCTTCCCAGTCTGGACAGGTCTTTGGTAATGACACAACCGATTTTACCGGCCTCAATATCGGCAATCATACGCTGAAAAGCTGGGCGATTGAAATTACGGCCTGTGTAACCGTCGTCCACATAATACTCATACTGGAACATCCCGTTTTTCTCGGCAAAGTCCCGAAGCATGATTTTTTGATTGCTGATACTCATGCTCTCGTTATCGCCGCCATCCTCCAGAGAAATACGGCAATAGAGGGCTGTGATTTTCTGATTGACTTGTTTTTTCCTGCTCATAGTAATCTCCTTCTATGAACAGGGACACGATATATATATTATACCATGCCCCTGTTTTTTCTTCAACCAAATCCCTCAGCTTGCCTTGCGTTCCAGTCCCTCAGCTTGCCTTGCGTTCCAGCCATTCTTCAAAGTGTTCGTAGGTTTGCCGTTCAATGAGCTGTTCAAAGGCTTCCTGCATGGTTTTATCACCTGAAAACTCCCGTACCACGATAAACTTTACTTTTTTGCTCTGCTTGTTTTCTTGCTTTTGGTTTTTCTCCATAGGCTACCTCCATAGATCAGAAAAGCCAGACAAAGGGTATCGGCAACAAAGTCCGGCAACGGACTCCGAAAAACCTGCAACCTATCGTCTGGCCATCGTTTCTTACTTTTCAAATTTTCTTGTGAAATCTCGTTGCTTTCGTTGTCAGAGAACAGATACCCACCAAAAAGCCTTGCTTTACGGGCTTTTGTCGTGCTCATACTCCCGCTTTTGTAGCAACAAAGTCAGCAACCAGCCGACAACCAACCGGGCAACAGGCCCTGTAAATCAGGCAATCCACTCCTTTGGCAGCTCCAGCTGACGGACTTCTTCCTCGCTCAGCTCCACAAATCCGTCTTCGTTGTCGGGCACTTCGTTGCCGGAAATCTCTCGTTCCCAGCCACGCTGCCGCCCATATCCAGCAAACATCCTGGGATTGGAGAAAGGCTTCCAGCCCGTCACCATTGTGTTCATGATCTCGTTGATGTTGTGCAACTGCCAACGCTTCGGCTCCTCAAAGGCGTGTCCCAACGCTTCCTTGAACAGCTGCTTAGAGCAGACTACATTGCCGGTGTAATGTTCCAGGAAGCCCTGAATCTGCCCGGCCTCAGTATCCTCCGGCATGAAGTCCTTCTGAACCTCCACCAGCTGCCTCTGAATCTCCTTTGGAAACTTCATGGAATATTCGCCGCTGCGGTAAATGGTCATAGCCTCGGCCCACACCTGCAACAGATATTCTCTGGAAACAGTTTCATCCTCCAGAATGTGAACCTCCGCCTTCTCCGGGTAAATCATCACTGGCAGGAACCGGCGGTTTCCGGCCCGGTCAAGGGGCAGAAAGTCCAGCGTGTTGGAGGAACCACCGAACACACACTGCCGCAGACGGTCTTTGGGCTGGGTTTCTTAGGGGGTGCGGTAGGTTTCCTTTTGGCGGCTGATAAAGGAGCGAATTTCCTCGATGCTCTTGGCGTTACTGGTGGCCAGCATCTCCGACATCTCGATGATCCAGTGGCCTTGCAGCTTGGCAAACACCTTGTCATCATCCAGCTTTTTTAGGTCATCAGAGAACCACTCATCCTGTATAGCCAGGAAGCGAAAGAAGGTAGACTTTCCGGCTCCCTGGCCACCCACCAGACAGAGCAGCTCCTCATACTTGGAACCTGGATGGAACACCCGGCGGATGGCTCCCAACAGGAAGTGCTTGAGCATTTCTTCCACATAGTCGCTCTCGTCCGCCCCAAGAAAATGGTGCAGGCAGGAGCATATCCGGGGTATACCGTCCCAAGTCAGACTGTTCAGCACATCCTGAATAGGGTGATAGCAGTTTTCGTTTGCCACGATGGAGAGCGCCGCCATCAGCTTCTTTTCACTGGTCAAACCGTAGTTCTGCTCAAAGTAAAGGAGCAGATATTTGACATCGGTATCGGTCAAGGCGCTGGTGCTTCTGCGCCAGCCCAAATCCCGCACAATGTCCACACGGTCGGTCAGCAGATTTAGCCGGATTGCGCCGCGTAAAAGCGGGTCACGGACAAACACCGTGCGGCAATTTCCAATGGTGTTGGCCGGTTCTCCTTTTTCTGTTGTAGAAAGGCTTTCCCGCACTTCATCAATGGTCAATTCCACGCTTTCGGCCTGCTGGGTTGCAGGCACTAAACTCTGCGATTCGCTGTTCAATGTTTCTCACCTCCTCAAGGGAAGGGCACCTGATTTGTATGCAAAATCAGATGCCTTACCGCTCCATATCCTGTTTTCGCTGCTGTTGCTTTTTCCGGTTTTCCTCCTGCTGGGCGCTATCCTGTTTGGCCCTGTGGAGAAAATTCAAAATGGATTCTTTTGCCTTTTCCTGAATCTGCTGTTTACCAGCCTGCTTGACCTCCGGCTGCATCAACTTCTTCTGGATTTTTGTCAGGGCTGACTGCATGGCGCTTTTGATTTTTGAGATGACCCCATCTAACCGGGCGGCGGCATACTCACGCTCTTTTTGCGGAGCTTTCCGTTCCGGCGAGAGAACCCAGTTTTTCGTTTCCTCCACCAACCGAAGATCCTCCTTGTGGGTTTCCTGCCGGACAGTATCGGTGACAACCTCCACCGCCTTGTCATAGGCAATATCCGAAACTTCCTCCACCAGTGTTTCTACATCCTCAATTTTCAGGGACAGCTCCTCCAGCTTTTGTTCCTGAGCGGCCAGCTGCTCCTTTTGCTTCATCAGGATATAGTCCTGTTTCTCCAGATACGCCCGACCGCCATAGGACGGTTCCTGCTCCAGATGTACCCCATGTTTGCGGCTGATGTCAAAGAGCATCGTCCGACAAACTGCATCAAAGGTCTGCTTGCGGTTGTTGTGTTTACCCTTGGGCTTATTCGGATCAGGCAATTCAAACCCCAGTTCCTCCAGCGCCTTTTCCTGCTGGGGACACAGCTCCCCATACCGGTTTTTACAGTCAAACACATGGCGTTCATGGATGTGGGGCGTACCCTCATCCAGATGCAGCGCCCAGTCCAGAATGTGGATATGAGAACCAAAGCGCCGCTCAAACTCCTCGTAAAATTCGCTGACAATGAGTGCCAGAGTACCCGGTGGAACGGATTCTTCCATGGTGCCGATCTGGTAGATACTTTCCTCTGGACAGGTCTTGTTATTTTTCAAAAGGTCTTCCACCGTACGGTTGCGCTCGGTGTGCCGGGTTTTCTCGTTCCGGGCATTCTGGGCATCCACATGGTCGGAATAATGCTCGTAGTAATACATCCGCTCAATTTCTTCAAAGCTGAAATCCGGCTGTTCCGGATTTTCCCGAAATTCCGGGGTAGTGAATCCACGGTAGCAGTCCCAGTACACATTTTTCTTGGCTCGCTGGGCATCAATGTGTTCACTGTTTTCCACATCAAACCGGCGGTCATTGTGCCGGGGATTATAGGTGCCATGCTTACCGGAGCGTCCGTTGTGCCGTGTTAGTTTCAATCTTCATCCCTCCAATCTCTGTTGATTTTCCCCAAAGGGGGAGCAGCGGCGAAGCCGCCAAACCTGCGGATTTCTGCGTCAGGTAATACCCAGTACGAATTGACGCAAAGCATCAACTCTCCCTGGGCAAGGCGTTTCACCCTTGACCCGATGGGGCGGCTGCCCTCAACCCGCCAATGGGCCTTGCCCCTTGACCCCAACAGGGCGCTGCACCCCTGTACCCAGCACAAAGGGCTTGCCGCCCTCTGTACTCCTGCCCGGAGAAGCTGACTTCCACCACTTGTACGGTTTCTGTCAGCTCCTCCGGCTCTGAATGCTCCTTTTGTCGCATTTCCCAGCAGGGGGGATACCCCGGGGATATTACGATACCAATTCACCGCAAGAATACCGGGTGCAGACCCGTCATTTTCTCGTGAATTGACCTGATTTCAGGCGCTCTCCTTGTCCGTCCGCAAAACCTGAAATCCGTGCTGTTTGGCGTACTCTCTGGCAGCAGCCAGCCGCTCCTCGCTGTACGGTGGCACTAGACGGATAGACAGCCGGGACTTGTCCATCACATAGGTCACGCTGCCCTCAGTAGTGCTGCGCTCCAACCGGCACAGCTTGGGATACTTCCGGCTGAACTCGGCCAGCCTGCGCTTCAGATCGGCGTTGAAGGTGTAGATGCTGGCGGTGTCCTCCGCCTCGTTCCAGTTGATGATAGTTTCTTTCTCATACTTAGACAGCTTCGTCATACAGATCCTCCTCATAGTCGGTATTTTCCTTTACCAAACGCAGGCGGCGCTTGGCACAGTAATACTCGTCCATCTCAGCACGGAGCTGGTGGTAAAAGCCGGTGTACCAACTTTCTTCCATCTCCGTTTCCAGCTTCCGGGCCAGCTCCAGTATCCGGTGTTTGGCCTGCGGGTCAACGGTCAGGGCAGTCAGCCATTTGAGCCTTGTCACCGTGTTGTGGTGGTTGGGACAGGCAAAGTCGTACAGCACTTTCTTTTCTCGGATACTTAACTTCATAAAAATCAACCTCCTAAAAGTTTATTTTCCATGTGTTAGTTGCCGGTTTGCCTGCAATCGCTCCTGCCCGGATTTTCCCCGGCGTATTGTCCTCCTTGGTGCGCTCCTGTCATGGCGTCACTTCCCCAAAGGTCATACCCCTTGCAGCCGGTCATTCAATTTTCAAGGTTCTGTGTCTCCTGACAAAACTCATTTTACCGAAAAAACAGGCCCCCTCCCGTATGTCCAAAATGATGGAAAACGGCTTAAAATCAGCATATTTCCACGCTTATGGAATCATGGTATAATAGTTAAAAACGGCAGGATTTTCCTGATGAGAGGGGGAGTTTAGATGCACACAAAACTGTCTATCCCGGAACGATTAAAAGACTTGCGGGTGGTGGACAAGCACCTGACGCTGGAGCAACTGGCCGAGCAGACCGGGCTTTCCAAATCTGCGCTCAGCAAATATGAAAGCGACGATTATAAGGACATCAGCCCCTTTGCCATCGCTACGCTGGCGGAATTTTATGGGGTGTCCACCGATTACCTGATGGGATTGTCAGAAAATAAAAATCACCCAAACACAGAGCTTCAGGCCCTGCATTTGAGTGATGATATGGTTACATTATTGAGCAGCGGGAAAATCAACAACCGGCTGCTGTGTGAGATTGCCACACATGAGAACTTCCAGCGGCTGATGACGGATATTGAGATTTTCGTTGACCGGATTGCTGATATGCGGATCGCCCAGATGAATCTGGTGCTGGAGGCCACCCGGCAGGAAGTGATCCGCAGCCATGCACCAGGGGATAACGACCTTTATGTCCGCACGCTGGAGCTGGGACAGGTGCAGGAGAGCGACTTTTTCAGCCACACGATTCATGATGATCTGGACAGCATCGTCCAGGATATTCGTCAGGCCCATGTTACCGACCGCACTACCGCCGATCCGCAGCCATCTTTCACAGAGGTCAAGGAAAAATTTGACCGTGCCATGCAGTTGGGCAGCAATGAGGAACGGGTGATCCACGAGTTTTGCGACCAGATGCAAATTCCATTTGACAAGATTGCTTCCGAGGATTTCTCAGCGTTTATGCGGATATTGAGCCTGTCCAAACTGCTGAAAAACCCCAACAATATGAGGGGAAAAGCCCGACTACAATCACCCCATCGAATAAAAAGCAAAAAGAGAAGATAACTTCGTTTTTACAACAAAACCGACTGCCATAAAGATAGCAGTCGGTTTTGTTGTAAAAGATGGCAGCATATCGAATATGCTTATTAGTTTTCCAATCACACGGGCGTGCAAACATGAACAAGAGTTTTCTCTTCAGGAAGAATCGTCAATGGAAATTTATCTGGAAACGATGTTAGTTCGCAAGAACTTACAGTTTGTGCCGTGCGATAAAAATTTTTCATGACAAACGAAATAAATTGATATGGGGATATAGCTGATGAAACGGGTATCCGGCAGTTTTCGTATTGACCAAGAGTCAAATGTGACATGGGATGCTCTACCGGTACAAATGCATCACCAGAGTCAAAATCAAACCTTAATGGCACTGTAACTATTCTTTTGTCCAGAAATTCAAGATATAGCTCATCTTGCATATAAAGCTCAGGTTCATTCTGAAACACTTCCAGATTGGGGGCAGGGAAAAATGATAAACGGTGTGCAATCAAATTTTCATTTTGAAAGCGGTATAGCAATGTAATTAATGCACCATCTATCATTTTCAGATTGTAGTGTTTCCTACTTAAAAGCTCTGCGTACATTTCAGCATACGAAATATTTTTTAAAAATATAGAATTTTCGGCTGAGCTAATTCCAATTTCAGTAATTCCGCCTGTACTCTGCGTTGAGGAAGGAAAATTTTGTGCATCACAAAGTCCAGACTCAATCATGTCAATAGTTAGCTGCTGAATTTGCTTGAGAACATCCTTTGCGTTTAGCACCCACTATTCCTCCTTGCCTTTAAGGAGGGCAAGAAGACGCTCAACTTTATCTTCGCCCAAATCCTCAAGAAAAACACTACCACTTTCCAGTTCTTCAATTAGACTGGCAATATTCCCTTTGCTCTTTTTAATTTTAACTTTTTCGGCATCACTCATATCGCGGTTAACAATATTCATATGATCCCGCTGTGGTTTAGTCGGATAAATAAAGTCCAAGGTGAAATTATGCTGTTTTACTTGTTGATACTCAGCAATAAGTCCATCCATCTGAGGTCCAACACCTAATACTCTGACCCATGCTTTGCTTCGAGTAATAGCTGTAAAAAGCTGATTACGCAGTTTTGCTAAATCGAAATATGAATCAAAGCACGATTGCGCATTTACAATATAAACCATAGCAGCCTCATTGCCTTTGGCTCTATATATGCCTGTAAATGCTACTGAATCATTATTTTCAGAAAAGAAAACATCGGGGGCAGTATCTACTCCAGCAGTATGTGATTGTATTCCTTGCTGAAACAAAAGTGAGCGAATAGGTGCAACCACTCGTTTAGTCGTTAACGGATCTGGATTTATTACAATAATATCATCGGGCCGCAACTCGTCTTCGTTGATGTTTTTCTTAATCTCCATAGCAACCCAAGCATCTTGTTCTTCTTGTGTTTTAAAACTTTTGAACACAATCAAATCATCAATGTCAGAATGATTTTCCAAAAAAGCTGGGCTACTTTGTTTCGTTCTCCTTAAAACGACTCTTTCTCCATCCTCAAGAGCTCCGTCAGCTACCTCATATCCTATATCATGCCACAAACTGCTTTGATCAAACATTTGTACTATCCCGGATTCTTTTGGCGCAGGTGGGTTACGATATATACCAAATCCTAAAGCATGTGCTGTGACCAACGCCGGTCGAGAATTTCTATAACATTTCTCTAAAATGATATCTTGCTGAGGCTGTCCTTCTTCAAATGGTTTGAATCTTACTTTGGGCGTTCCGTCTTCGGCCAAACCAAAAATTTCTTCAGGCGACGGCAACGATTGAGACCGGAGATTTTGAAGTTCATCATAAGCATACACTAATCGCTTAGGTGGCTGAAGCATCTCGTAACAAAGCCTTAAAAAAGAAGGTGAAAAATCCTGAGCTTCATCTACAAGAATAGCATCGTATTGTGGCAAAAACTTTTGTGCATCAGATAACGCCTTATTACAAGCCTCTCCAAAAGGATCGCTTGAGCCAAACTTGTTTCTTGCGGCCATAAAATCATAGTATTCAACATTGTTTATCCCACAAAACATATAATACATACCATTTCTTTCACCGCCACCAGGTGCGCCCCAAGCATGTATTATATTAATATTTTCCCAATCAGGTTCCTCACTTGTTTGCTCAATATAAAATGTGTTTATTAACTGCCGCAACTGTCCCTTTAAAGAACGAGTATTAAATGTAACGGCAATTTTCCAATCTGGATGTTGAGCATGTAGATATGCTGCTTTTAGAGCCAATACAATTGTCTTTCCAGATCCGGCTAAACCACGAATTCGTTGTACGCCATCTACAGTTTCAATAACGGCTCGACTTTGCTGATTGTCCAGATTTGCTATCGAGTCTTCTAAATTTCTTAACTTTGCACCTCTGGACTCTGGATTTGTAGTTTCTCTGCGTTTTTTTCCTTTTCGTATACTAGAGATTGCTTGCAGAACAGAAACCAATTTTTCGTAATAGCTATCATTTTCCCATGTTAGGGTGTCAATATATTCTTCAAGCTCTTTATCGTTTATACATAGCGGATAGAATTCATCTTCTGTGTCGTTTTTCCTCAAGGCAGGAGCATAGGTAACAACATTGGGAACAACACACAATGTTCTTTTTTGCATTAATTGCCTATAGCCTTTAAGTTTGGCTTCGATTTTATTAGCACAGTCATCCTGCTCATCTTGGTAATTTTCAACATCTTTGCCTTCGATTAAATTGAAGACTACGAGACCTTTATTAGGAGAAATCCATAACCCATCAATTGGATAAGCTCCATCTACTGTGCCGATAATCGGATATCCTATATAAAGATAGCCTTCAAGTTCTGTATGAACTTGAAAAAAGGATTTCAATGACTCACTAGCTATTGGCTTTTTTGTTGTGCCAGTAATGATTGTTACCATAAGCTGTCCTCCTCTTTACGATATGATTCCTTAGGAAACTAGGAGTTTCAAGTTTTCAGAAATTATAGGTTTGTGTTCGATAATCACTATATAATTTTACCGCCCTTTTAATTTGGGAACGCACCGACACAGATAAGGCCTTGTACTCAGCTTTTCTCTCCAAATAGAACAAATATATATCATCATCCTGCCAAGCAAGAATTCCATCTGCACGCTTAATTCGTGATACTGTGTCACTAATAACAGCATTTGAATAGCTGGTATTTTCTTTCAACCAACATTTGAATTGATCTATTTCAATCACGACTGTCTTCCTCCACAGCCAACTTTACTGTTTCAGCAACAAAACTTGCCAAATTAACAGGCACAGCATTTCCGATCATTTGTTCAACATCAGTTTTGCTGCCAATCCAAATATAATCTTTGGGGAAGGTCTGAATCCACGCCCTCTCTTGTGTAGAAAGCACATGAAGCGATTCATTTACAGGACAAGCATCATTCGGATGTCCTGGATAACCTTTAGGAACAGGTCGGTTTACTCCTCGCATTGTTGGTGCGGGTTCATCAATTGAAAAAACTGCTCGCCTATTATAATTTCGTGGATGCCTATAATAAAATTCAAATCCCAAAGTATTGCCGAAATAATCCCGCAACGTCATCGGCTTTTGTGAAATCCTCTTGTCAAAAAGGGTTTGTGCAAATCCATCAGGCTGGTTTTGCATACCAAAACAGATGAATCGTTTCCGCTTTTGAGGAGTACCACACCGACTTGCATCAAGCACAATTTCTGTAAGGCCATAACCTGCATTTTTAAAAATATTTCGAGCACTAGAATAGGCATTGCTATTTCTTGCACGATCTACATTTTCCATAACAAAGCATTTAGGCCTAATCACAGACACTATTTCAGCGAAGCTATCTGTTAAACTTGCCCTACCTGCTTCAATTCTTTTTCCTGCATGAGAAAAATCCTGACATGGCGGCCCGCCAATAATTATGTCTGGGGCAAAAGGTTTTATTGCTTCAACGGCTTTTGATACATCAGATAAGTCAATTTGGAAAACTGGGTGTGAAAAATTTGCCTCATAGCATTTTACTGCTGCATCCCACCATTCAAAAGCAGCTAAAATATCAAATCCTTGCTTTTGAAACCCGAGCGACAATCCACCACATCCGGAAAATAAATCTACTGTTCTCATGGTGACCCCTTTCGTTTACAGCCGAATTATGGTATAATTAAAAATTAATAATACCGAGATGTCGACTATTCTTTTATTATAATTAAATTACATCTTGACGTCAAGTATTTGACGTCTTTTTACAAAAAGTCAGGAGGGAAAATATGGCATCTGGACTATTTGGAATTAAACATTCAAATCGTACTGTTGACGATCACTGGGGGAAAAACTGTTTTAATTCAAGCTACCCAACCGCAACAGCTTGTTATATGCTGGCCAATAACATTCCGGCTATTTATATTCGATTAGATTATATTAACGGAAGATTATGTGTTGTTGCGGATGAAATACCTATTCAGCAAGTATTTAACTGTGGCAACAAGAACCCTGGCGATTTGCACTTCAATTTTGAATCTGTTTTCGAGCCTTACCAGCAATACTCCTTTGATGCTATTGATGGGATTGATTTGGTTGTGAAGGACACTAACGGAAATTATCTATCTCCCTTAGAAGTAAAACTTACCGTCTTACCAACAGATCAAACCAGCCGTCAACCAGAAGAAAAGTGGGGATGTGAACTTGTCATTCGTTCTGCCACCACATCTTATTGTGCATTAGGTATGTTTGACTCTGTTAAAGAGCATGCCTACCACATAAGGGAAATTTTCGAAGAATCCTGCTCCTCAATACAAATGTGGGATAATGATTATGAAATGACTCACAAAATGCCAATGCTGTGTCGTAGTATCGATGCGTTTCAAAAAGAGTATTATCATCATCAAAAACCACTACTTATGCAAACCATCTGGAAAACACAAGGAAAGTCTCCGCTCTTAGCCGATCAAGCGTTTGATATTGTTGTATGGAGTGACTATGCTTTTTCACGCTTGTTCATTGATGGTTCTGGGGCTGAAGCAACTACGATGAGTCGACCAATGCGTGCAACTGCACGTTTGGCAAGATGCATTTGGGAACTCAGTAAATCTGGAAAAATCCGTGTAGTAGATATTTATCGTCAAATGGCTTTTGGAAATCAAACGGATAAAGAGTTTGCAATTGGCGGTTCAAAATGGCGCCAGTACGTAACATCGGATAGAATTGTTCGTCCAATTTTGCCTAAAAATGTTGTTAATGAAATTATTGAACCAGGCTACATACAGCGTCTTAGCCCCGAAAGAAGATTTGACCAAACTTTATATTTTACTGTCCTAAATTAATTTAAGAAAAGGAAAAGGAACAACTATATTGTTACTTTTCCTTTTTCTTTTATAGTGAAATTCTGTGAACTAATCGTTCATATGATCCAATACATTCAACAACCTCCACTCTTTTATAAAGCCCAGAATCATCATTATTGAATAATCTTATGTGATATAAAGCGTCTTCTTCCTGTAAATAATAGTACAATTCATCGATCGACTCATCGTTTCTGACAAATCTAACAAGATACATTAAACGCCTCCATTTTCTAAAGTCTAATTTTTTCGGGGATACTCATCCAACAGTGTATGTACTTCTTTCATAAGCATCATTCCCAAAGAGAACCCATACTGAAAGTGTGCTTCTAACTCCATACAGTGAACATCAACCACATGAGTGTGAAACTGGTTGACCAGCTCCATCTGCTCTTTAGAAAGTTTTTCCTCTAACTCGGTAAGCAGCTCTCCGGTGTGTCTATGTAGCTCGCGGTATTCTTTTTTGTGGGGAACTACCTGTTCTGCGGGGTAGATATTACCACAATATAAATCATCTAACACCATCTCACAGCACCTCCTTTGCATCATAGATTAGTTCGTGACGGACAATTTCCTCCGCACGGTTTCGGATGCTGTTCATAGCTCCAACCCACGCCAGCTGGTCACGGGCTTTCAATTCCTCCGTAATCCCCTCGGTTTTTTTCATCTGGGCAATGATACAATTCAGCCGATTTTGTGCCTGCTCGTTCAGATCAGCCAAGTATGTCCAGAGTTTGCCGGTCAAGAGCAGATCATTATACTGGACTGGATGGCATTGCTCCAGATAGGCTTTGTGCATACGGCCCCAAATCCCAATGGGGCCGCTTTCTTCCGGCAGCTGTAAGTCTGGGATGTAATAATCACCGACCAGCGTATAGCCGATGCTGTTTTCACTGGTTTTCTTCGGTAAGTGTTCCATAAGCGACCTCCTGTATTCGATTTTTCTCCGAATCCAGCTGATCGTGTCCCTGTTCATGTCAAATTCAAGGCAGCTGAACTCTTCATTAACAAGTATGGCATATCCTTTCCCAATTTTTGATAGGTGAGGCCGTGGGAAACCTGGCTGCCGCGGTTCTCCGATTGATTGAAACTGTCGATCGTTTCTTTCCCCAGCAGCTCCGAAATTTCTTTCAGGGTGGATTTCTCCTTGCCTCCCAAAAACAAGGTGCTGTCGCAGTTACCCACGATGGTATCCGCCGCGTCCTTGTAGATGGTCTTTAACTGGCTTTGGCTCTGCAAAATAATAGAAGCCGATATTTCACGGCTTCGGATGGTGGCAATCAGCTTGTCGAAGTTCGGGATTTGACCGATGTTCGCAAACTCGTCCAGCAAGCACCGCACATGGACCGGCAGGCGTCCCCCGTAGAAGTCGTCCGCCTTGTCGCACAGCAGGTTGAAAAGCTGGGAGTACATGAGCGCCGCCACAAAATTGAAGGTGCTGTCCGTATCCGAGAGGATGACGAACAGCGCCGATTTGCGGTCGCCCAGGGTGTCCAGCTCCAGCTCGTCCTCCGCCATGAGGTCCCGCAGCTCCTGGATGTCAAAGGGAGAAAGGCGGGCGCCGCAGCTAATCAGTATGGATTTTAGAGTTTTGCCCGCCGCCATCTTGAATTTGCGGTACTGCTTCACAGCAAAGTGGTCCGGGTGCTCCTTTTCCAGCTTGGCGAACAGAATGTCCACCGGGCTTTGGAACTCCTCGTCGTCCTCCCGCGCCTCACTGGCGTTGATGAGGTCCAGCAGGGTGATAAAGTTGCGCTCCTTCGGCTCCGCCTCGTACCAGATGTACCCGATGAGGGCGGAATAGTACAGCCGCTCGGCCTTCACCCAGAAATCTTCACTGGACTTTTCGCCCTCGCCTTTGGTGTTGAGGATCAGGGCGTTCACCAGCTTCAAAATATCCTTCTCGCTGCGGATGTACGCCAGAGGGTTATACCGCATGGACTTCTTGAAGTTGATGAGGTTCAGGCTTTTGATGCGGTATCCCTTGCGCTCCAGCAGGGCTCCTACCTCGTTCAGGATGGTGCCTTTCGGGTCAGTGACCACATAGGAGGAATGGCACTGGAGCAGGTTGGGCTTGACAAAGAACCTTGTCTTTCCGCTGCCGGAACCGCCAATGACCAAAATGTTTTTATTCCTGGCATACTTGGGCTCCTTGGGGCGGCTCGACATGGTGATCCGTTCCGTCTGAGTGAGGAGGACGTTCTGTAAGAAGTCCGGGTCTGCGTAGGGAGCGATGTCGGCCGGGGTGCCCCAGCGGGCGCTCCCGTACTCGATCCCCCGGCGGTATTTCTTCGCGTTCTTGCCTTTGGAGTAGACCGCCAGCCGGATCAGCACCGCGCCGGCGGCGCCCATGCACAGGTCCAGCAGATGGAAGCTGGGCGCCAGGCTGGCAAAGGCCGCCGAAAAGCCCTGCCCGATGTGGAGCAGCTTCTCCGAGGCGTCCGCCCCAGGCGCCAGCCGTATCCCCTGGCAGAGCTTGTCAAAGAGATACACGAAGATGAGATACGGGAGGTTGAGGATGATCTGCTTTTTCAGCTTGTCGGTCATCGCGCCACCTCCCGGTCCTTGGTCTTGACCTTCTCCCGTTCCCGGTGTTTGGTCTTTGACTGTTCCTGAGCCTGGGCCAGCCTCTCCCGGATGGTGGGGCGATTCTCCCGGCCCAGGGTCATGGCGGTGAACTCCTTGAAGGCCGGCTGGAGCTGGTCCTTGTCCTTCGCCTTGAAGAACACATAGTAGTGCGGCGGGTCGGTTGTGGGGTCTTTTTTCAGGGCATAGTCGATGTCATACTTTTTCGCCACCGCCGAAAACGCCTTGATGTTCTGCTCCGTGATCTCGATGTTGGTCAGGGAGGCACCATGCTGTTTGAGCTGGTGCAGGGTCTGTTTTCCCTGGTGTAAGCTGCGCTGGGAGGGCTTTTTCTGCATCTCCTCCAGCACCTTCTTCACGGCCTTTTGGAGCAGGTCCGCGGTCATCTTGCCCGCCTCCACCGAGAGGGAGACCACGCCCTGGGTGATTTCTTCCTGCACTCACATCACCTCCGATCTCCGCCGCCGTACATATCGTGGCTCACCAGGGAAGTGTAGTAGCTGTCGATGGTGGCCGGGGCGTTATACAAAGCGGCCAGCAGGTATTTCTTGATATTGCGGACATAGGTGGTGTTCTCCCGCATCCGGTCCAGCACATACTCGATGTGGGAACTGTTCAGCTTCAGGAACCGGGACTTGACCACCTCCGCCGGGTAGTCGTCCCCGGCGATACGGATCATCTCCCGGTTGGAGCACACCGTGTCCACCATGAGCTCCACCAGCTCGTCCAGGCGGTCACGGTCAAGGCGGTGGTTCTGGATGAGGCAGTCATACTCGATGTTCTCCAAAATCAATTCCCGATAGCTTTCCCGTTCCCGCATCCGGTCCCGTCCTTTCCGGTCCGAGCCCCTGGGGGTTTGGGGGATTGATTGGACAGGATTTGATCCTTCCGTACTTGATAGATCTTTTTTTGATTTTTCTTTACTTGATCTATTAGTATTTAATTGTGCGGGGTTTCCCTGTTCAGGTTCTTCCAAGACAGGGGAAGCCTGTTCAGGATTATCCAAGACTGGATTTTCCCGTTCAGGTTTTTGCGGTTTTGGTTCCGGCGGTCTGGGCTGCTCCAGGATGGTGTACTCGATGGCGCCGAGCTGGCCGTTGGGGTTGCGGACCCGCTGGCGGATCACATAGCCGTGTTCCTCCAGCTCCCGCACCCCGGCGCAGATACTGTCAACGCCATCCTTGCAGATCCGGGCCAGCCCCTTGGTGGTATAGTCCCACTCCTCCGGCAGGGAGAGCATGAGGGAGAGAAGGCCCTTCGCTTTCAACGAGAGCGACTTGTCCCGCAGGTGATGGTTGGACATCACCGTATAATCGCGGGTTTTCTCAATGCGGAATACCGCCATGTTGGATACCTCCTTCCTTCGGTTTTGAAAAGTGTTCGTTTCGGCGGGTTTGCGCCCCTGTATCGCCGCCCGGCCTCCCATGAGGGAAAGAATATGGGCGGCTTCATTTGCGCCGCCCACAGGCGAAAAAACAGGGGATTTCCCACCCGTTTTTATACAGTTTTGCGTGCCCCCGGCAGGGCATAAAAAAACGCCACAGGTTTGTGTTACCCATGGCGTTGCCCCGGCAGATGGCCGGTCTGTATTCAGTTATATGGTCACGGGGCGGAGGCCCCGATTGACGGGTACTGTACCCGTATCTTGGCATTTCGTGGTCTTTCAGCGTGTCAAGGCTCACTCAACAGTAGTAAAATCGTAGTAAATGAGATGGTTTTGACCTGTCTGAAATGCCCGTGGATACAGTGTTTTCAAGGGATAATCAGATTTTGGCTTGATTTTTAGATATAAAAAAACCACTCGCTTAACGAGTGGCTCAAAAGAAGGTTAATGCCGATGATGAGAAGAAAACCTCCTTTTGTTGTAAAGGAAACTTGCTGCCAAGCAACTGCAGGAAACAACAAAAGGAGGATATTGAAAATCGGGAAGGCCGGCGTATGGGAAATAACAAACCGGCATTCCATGCTATTTTTCTACGGGGCCATAGTCCCGATTACTTCTGTGCAGTTCCATCTAAGAATGCGTTGCCCACACGTTCACCCAGCACATGGTATCCGTTGTGAACTGGCTCGAAGGAGATGGGATGGAATTTGGAGAAATCAATGGTCCCATCTTCCCCCAGGACACATTCGTCGATGCTTGTGTTGATAATCTGGCCAATGATATTGCCGTCCTCGGTCATCTTAAGAAATTTACATTCCAATGTCACAGGAAGTTCGTTAATCAGAGGCGCATCCACAAATTTGCTCTTGCTTACATGGAATCCGGCTTTTTCCAGCTTATGGGGTTCCGTATTAGCAGAAACCATCCCCACATAGTCAGAAGGAATCAGGTGGGAAGCGTCGGCAAAACTGACGCTGAAAGCACCTTTTTTCTGAATGTTTTTTGTCGTTTTGTGGCCGGCACTCAGGCAAAGTACCACCTTGTCAACGTCATACAACCCACCCCAAGCAGCGTTCATAGCGTTGGCAGTGCCATCTTCATTATAGGTTCCAATGATAAGAACCGGCAACGGATAAAACCAGGGTTTGCTTCCAAAATCTTTACGCATAATAAGTATTCCCTCATTTCTTATATTCTTTCTATTTTTGTTCATCGACAGGAGGCACCATTTTTGCATAACGGGCCAACAGTTCCGGTGTACTAGTATAATAGCGGGTGTTTTTATCGAGTGCGGCGATGCGCCCCATTTCCTCCTCTGCCAAAGAGAAGTCAAAAAGGGCAAAATTGTCTTTGATATGGGCAGAATTTTTGGAGCCGGGGATCACAACATTCCCATCCTGAATATGCCAGCGCAGGATAATCTGTGCATTGGACTTTCCATATTTTTGCCCAAGCTCAGCAAACAGAGGTTCTTCCAGTAGCGCCTTATCCCCATGGCCTAACGGATACCAAGCCTGGATGACCATTCCCTCTTTTGCTAGGAACTGTTTCAGCTCGCTTTCTTGGTAATATGGATGAACTTCTGTCTGAAGGACAGCGGGTTTTACCTCGCAGATATCCAGAATTTCCTGAATCTGATCTTTATTAAAATTGGACAGGCCAATGGAGCGGGCTTTCCCCTCCTTATATGCCTTCTCCATCAGCTTGTAACCCGCGATATAATTGCCCGCTGGCTGATGGATCAGGAGCAGGTCAATATAGCCAGTATCGAGACGCATGAGGGTTTTGTCCACAGCGTCAGCTTGTTCATAAAAACAGGGCCAGAGTTTGGTCTCCAAAAAGATTTCTTCCCGTTTAAGGCCAGATTTCTTGATGGCGCGCCCCACCGCCTTTTCGTTTACGTAAGCGTTTGCCGTATCGATAAGGCGATACCCGCACTGCAGTGCGCTGGACACAGAGGTTTCTGTCTCATCCGGAGTCAACAGAAAAGTACCAATGCCTGCCATAGGCATGTCGATTCCATTGTTTAAAGTTGCGTATTCCATTGCAATTTCCTCCTAGTTTCGTATTCCTGTTTTATCCATATGCTGTAAACAGGTGGGGGATTTCCTATTCCCAGTGCTGGCTGTTTGCCGGAAGCCCTGTGGATATGGGAGAATCTCAAGCAGGCTAAACGAGCGGCAGGAACTACGGAATTCTTACGTTTCTGCCCTCTGTTTCTTTCAGCATCTATTGTACCTCCGAGCATAGAGAAACAGTAGTTCCCTTTTGTTAAGAAGCGAAAAGCTAAAGGTTTCAACTGCCAGTGGAGCGATGGTTTTTCGTTTTCAGAAGGTACAGAAATGGGTGCTTAACAGCACAGGAAAACGGGATGATTCCATACTAGCCAGATTTAGATCCATCTGGGCTGGAAAGAGGGAGTCTTGCAAAGGAAAGACGAAACATCTTCCGCAAAAGGTTTATATTTCGTCCGGCCGGACAGCTTTTTCGACAGCGTACAGGAATTGCTTGACTACTGGGGAAGGCGCTGGAGAATGTAGCAGCCCATATGGAATCGTATATCCCCAATCTACAGGTAAGATTTTCAGAAGAGGATGGACATACTGCCACTTCGGAACCGCCATCAGTACGCAGTTGTTGTTCTCACACTGGTTAAAGGCGTTTACGTCATAGAAATTGAAATCCACAATTTCAATCTGTGGATAATTTTTCCAAAGGTTATCCCGAAGCAGGTCGACAGAATGACTCCACCCCCGCTGTATTAACATCAGTTTTTCCCCATACAGATCTTGTATGGTCAGAAAATCCTTTTGAGCCAACCGGTGGTGAACCGACACTGCACAACAGATAGGTTCCCGGGAAATTTCCAATCCCTCGCACTGGCGCAAATTCAGCATTGTCTCATCGAAGATGCCGGCCACTACGTCGATGTTCTGCCCGAGGTTTCCAAGAATCTCTCGCGCATTTTCGGGTGTGTTGTCGAAAGGTACCAGATGAAATTTCGTGCCAGGACAGTAATTCTGTAGTTTTGGCCATAGCTCCACTAGTACCTGGGCTGGCGTCATAGGGGAGGTGCCAATACGGATGACATCGTCTGTTTTTCGCATGGCGTTTCTTGCCCTTGTTACAGAATCCTTACAGTATTGAATCACATATTTTGCATCCTGATACAAAGATTTTCCTGCTTCCGTGAGCTGTATCCCCCGATGCGTACGGAGAAAAAGTTGTAAGCCTAGGTTTTCTTCCAGCAAATTGATCTGTTTGATAACAGCCGGAGGTGAAATAAATAACTTCTCCGCAGCTTTATTAAAGCTTCCGGATTTTGCCACACAAAGGAATGTTTCTAACTGAGGGTTATACAAGGGGCCCACCTTTCCTTTCACCAAGACATTGTGCAGTTGGCATGTATATACCGTCCATCTTTATAGAACGCTTGCATCCACGCCTTGAGAAATTCCAGATGGGTGACCGCGTTTTCGCACGGCCTTATTCCCCATGATCTGGTCTCCCAAAGCTTTATACATTTATTCCTGGCTATTCTCAATTTATTTATCATTATATGCGGATAAAAAGAGGGGTGCAAGTCTGTAAAAGAAGTGGATGGTTATGCAACCGCCTTCCTGTATACATTTTTCAAAGAGTACGGATGGCTTGAAAGGATTTTTTGAAAAAATCACTCTGTTCCCTTGATAAAATAAAAGACGGTGGTTATAATCGCTTTGCCAAATCCCAAATAGGGCGGATGAAGGAAAGCTATGGTGGGGCTGATTGTCCCATATCATCAGGTCCTGGGGGCAGTTTTGCAGGAGGGGAATTTCAATGAGTAAGGTGGAAACTGAGAAAAATGTGTTTGACACAGACCGGGTGGGTTCTGTGCTGCTGCATATAGCGCCACCGGTCATGTTGGCTCAGTTGATTCAATCCCTTTACAACATTGTGGATAGTTTCTTTGTGGGACAATACTCGGCAGAAGGCCTTACGGCCCTTTCAATCCTGTATCCTGTGCAGTTAATTATTACGGCGGTGGCGGTTGGTACAGGTGTAGGTGTGAACACCCTCATTTCCCGATATGATGGACAGGGAAAGGCCAAACGCGCTTTGGGCACAGCAGGGACGGGCACAATGTTGGCAGCAATCAGTTGGCTAGTTTTCGCAGTGTTGAGTGGGCTGCTGATGGCGCCATTTGTAGGTATATCGACACAATCTTCTGTAGTGGCGCAAGAAGCCCGGACCTATGGCTATATTGTGTGTATTGGAAGCTTTGGCGTATTTTTGGAGAGTACTTGGAGCAAAGTACACCAGGCTAGGGGAAATATGCGCCTGCCTATGGTGGCCCAGATCGCGGGTGCGTTGGTGAATATTGTTTTGGACCCCATTTTGATCTTTGGCCTGGGGCCTATTCCTAAGATGGGGATTGCAGGAGCTGCATATGCTACAGTGGCGGGGCAGATTCTAGCAGCAGTGATCACTTTTTCCGCCTGCCGTAAGCCGCCGGCCTGGCGGGAGATGCGCTTCTACACGAGGCGGATCTATCAGCTCGGATATGCCTCTATTCTGATGCAGATGCTTTATACAGTATATATCATTGCTCTAAACTTGATCCTCTCGGGTTTTTCTGACGATGCAGTGACAGTCCTTGGACTTTACTATAAAATCCAATCATTTTTCTTTATCCCCCTATCGGGGCTACAGACCTGTATCGTACCATTTCTAAGCTATACCTTTGCGAAAAAAGCATATCCCCGCTGCCAGAAGATTATAAAATATTCTGTGTTGCTCGCCGCGGGATTGATGCTGGTTGGTGTAGCTTGCTTTGAGCTGATCCCTGAAACGCTCCTGCGGATTTTTACGTCAAATGAACAGGTTATCCAGATTGGAATCCCAGCCTTCCGGATTATCGGCACCAGCTTTGTGCCCGCTGCATTTTCGCTGATTCTGCCGGTGTTTTTTCAATCCATTGGAGCGGCGGTTCCCAGCGTGATCCTTTCCTTGACCAGACAGATTGGTTGCTTGATCCCATTATTCTGGCTGTTTTCCAGGATTGGATTGGCCTATACCTGGATCGCATTTCCGGTGGCAGAATGTGTCACTGGGACTTTGGGGATGGCGCTGTACATACGTTGTATCAAAAGTTGGGGTTCGCCCCAAAAACAAACTGTGCAAAGCACCGGGCAAGGAGATGTTGTTATGAAGATGATTACCGCAATTGTAAACCGGCGGGATGCCGCAGACGCCTGCTCTGCTTTGACGGAAGCAGGATACTACTTTACCCGAATGGCCTCTTCCGGGGGATTCCTTTCAGGAGGGAATACCACGCTGCTGATTGGAACGGAAGAACGGTTAGTGCCACAGGTCATGGAGATCCTAAGACTGCACTGTTCCCGGAGGACAGAGGCGATTTCTTCACCAATTCAGCTTGCCACGCCGTCGGTATCCTATCCGGCGCAAGTGACAGTAGGAGGGGCAACTGTTTTTATTTCGGATGTGACAGCGTTCGAGAAGATATAAAAGCGATAGGAGATTGTTTAGCGGCATTCTAGGCTGCTTCGCAAGGAAGGCCGGAGACGGCTAGTAGTTTCCTTTTGCAATAATATACATGAAGGGTTGGCAATTTTGCCAACCTTTTTTGTTGCCCCATTTCGTGCGCTTTGCATGTTCGCGGGCATGGAAGAAGGATACCTTCCTACATGCCTGGCCATGCAGCGCGACAGAAGCGATCGGGGAGGGTTAGTATGTTTCAAATTTTAAAAAAAATCTAGCGGAAGCTAGGCCAATAGCGCACACCAGAAGGCCGCTGGGAAGTAGTACCCAATAAGGACGGTCGGAAAATAGGTCGAAGAGTGCCCCATAGACGATTTGTCCAATGGGTTGGGCACACATCGAAAGGGTGAACACATAGGAGATGTTAGGCGTCGGAGGATATGAGGGCGGCTATAGACTCTATATGTCTGCCTTAAGTAAAAACGATCTGGACGCCTTGCAGAAGATCACAGGCAACCCGAACATCACGTGGAAGGAATACAAGCTGAGCCGGTTTAAAGCGGTGGAAGATAATCTGGACCGTATCCCATATTTCGATGCAGAGACTGTCATCGAACAATTCCAGGCAGCTTTCGAGAAGGATGCGCAAAACGGCACCCGGAAAGAGAGCATCGCTGTGAAACGCATGCTCTACGGGATTGTAAAGAGAGCAACCGGGGATTTCAGCGACGGAAGCATCTATCAAAGCCCGTCGGTGATCCCTGTCACTTCCGCGGAGGAGCTGATTCGCCTGGCCCGCGAGAATCCATATGGCTATTACAAGCTGGAGGCGGACCTGGACTTTTCCGGAATCGCTGCGGCGCAGGGAAGCTACATCCCAGAACGGTTCATCGGAATCCTCGATGGAAACGGGCACAAGCTGACGGGGATGCAACATCCGCTGTTTGGGGATTTGCAGTATGCCCAGGTGAAAAATCTGACGATCGCGGAACCCACTTACACTGCCGGGGTGCAGGCGGTTCTTGCTGTGAAGACCAGACAGGTAGTGGTTGGAGATGTGACTTTGGATAAAATGACTGTGGCAGGCACAAACCAGCAGATTCCGCTGGTGAAGACGAAGTCGGATGCCTACTATGAATATGGAACGATCCATGTGACGTTGGAAAGCTAGGCTTTAATATCTGAGGGAATGACCGGAAGTAACGGAGGAAAGAATGCTCTTTTGCATTCTCTGATTACAGAAAGTTCTGTATAATCGCCCACGGTTGGCTTGGTTAAATGTATTTGACATGAAAGCGAGAACCATAAGAATTAGATTAGTGGTATCCAAAGGCAAGCGCACCTCACTTTGTGGGGTGCGCTTTTCCTGTCGAAAGACGAAATAGAGCTTTGTGGGTGCACGGCTTGACCACTGCCGCATAGTATAGAAGGGATGTAAAAGTCCTGATTTTCTATAGGAGGCGACCATATGGGCGTTACCAATTCGAATAAACAAATCAGCGTTGACCAGATCGACTGCAATGGAACATTGAAAGTCACGCTTGCCCTTGCCGCAAGCCCGGATATTTCTTCAAACCCCACAGACATTGTTCTGGTTTTAGACCGCTCCGGAAGTATGGCCGGCACGCCGCTCGCCAATATGAAAGTGGGCGCGAACACATTCATTGACATCATCGACGAAGCCACCGATAGTTCCCAGGATGGAAACATCGGTTCCGGCAGTCACATTGGGATTGTCAGCTTTGCAAGCGACGCGACTGCGGACACACAGCTGATCACCTCGGTGGCGACTCTAAAAGCGGCCGTGGATAGCCTTACTGCTGGAGGCTCCACCAACCATGCCGATGCTTTTACCAAAGCGATGGAGCTGTTTGATCCCGCTTCTACAAATGCAAAGGTAATCGTCATGTTTACGGACGGAAAGACAACGGCGGGAGCCCCGCCTGCTCCAGTTGCGGCAGCAGCGAGGGCCGCTGGAATTGTCATCTATTGCATCGGCTTGATTGGGGCCGACGGGATCGACATTGACGCCCTAAACGATTGGGCCACCGACCCCGATGCTTCGCATGTTGCCGTTACACCGGATGAGTCGGATCTGGAGCAGCTGTTCGCAGATCTCGCCAAAAACATTTCCAAACCGGGTGCGACGAATATTGTGATTGATGAAATCGTCAATTCCGATTTTACCATTACCAGCATCACCCCGCCGAACAGGGGAACCGCAGTGATGATCAATTCCCAGACCATCCGTTGGACGATCCAGGAGCTGGGTGTAACCGGCAATGAGGGCGCTTCACTGGAATTCTTCATCCACACACCGCGCAGACCTCTGGAATGAAGCTTGTAAACGAGTCCATCACCTATACGGATACGGAAGGGAATGCGGTTACGTTCCCCGCGCCGGTCGTCACAGTGGATTGTGGCATTGTGGTCAATCCGGAGCCGTGTCCCATTCCGGTAGACTTCAAGATCGACAGCTGCAAAGATTCCATCGTCGTGGACCTTGGGGATGTTGCATTGGAATCGTTGGGCCGCATTGCACAGCTGGATGTGACCGTGAAGGATGTCTGCCCCAATAAACGTGTCGCGTTGGGAGTTGTTTTGACCGAAGTGGATTCCAATGGTGTGGAATACCAGAGAGGGCTAAAAGCCATTACAATTCCCGCGCATCGCTCCTCCACTTGCCGGGATGTTTTGGTAAAATGCATCAAATTTGTACTGCCAGAGGATCTGGATGTATCGGGTGGAGCGCCAAATGCATTGTGCAATGCCAGAAACTTTAAGGTACGCCTTTTTGCCAATTATATCGACACGGACTTCCGGTGCTGCGAGTCAATTGTCACGGTTTAACGATTCATTTCCATTGCTTCCACCGCTTCCCTAAGGGAAGCGGTACATACATTGCACATAAAAAAGGGAACGCATCCGAGAATGTTCTGGATGGTTCCCTTTTTACGTTTTATTTCTTTGTTTCAGCTGGCCGTCAACAGATCCGGGGCAGCTGGGCGCCGGTGAGCTTTCCTAGGATACGGCTTCCCCCTAAGGCGGTGCGGAGCACGACATGCCCGGGACGGCTCTCCGTAACCCGGCCGATCATGGCCGCATGTTCCCCGCCGGAAGTTTGGTGCAGCGCGTCCAGCACGGCGTCCGCCTGACCGGGGGAAACAACCGCCAGCATCCGTCCTTCGCAGGCGCTGTAGAGCGGGTCCAGCCCCAAGAGGTCACAGGCGGCGGCTACCGCTGGATCGACGGGGATCGCATCTTCCTCCAGTTCGATGGTCAAGGCGCTGCCTTCGACAAATTCGTTGAGCGTGGTGGCCACGCCGCCGCGGGTGGGGTCGCGCAGGGTACGCACACCGCCGGCTTCCAGCGCCGCGGCGCTGAGCTGGTGCAGCGGGCGGCAGTCGGAGAGAAGTTCGCCCGCAAAGGGGATTTCTCCCCTTGCCATCAAGACGGCCGCACCGTGGCAGCCGACGCTCCCGCTGACCAACACCGCATCCCCGGGACGGATGGCTTTGCGGGACAGCCCCGCTGCCCGCTGTGAACCGATGCCGGACGTATTGATATAGATGCCGTCGCCCTTCCCACGTTCGACCACTTTTGTATCCCCCGTGACAATCTGCACACCGGCGAGCTGGGCAGTGGTTGCGATGGAATTCACGATGGTTTTGAAGTCCTCCATGAGAAAGCCCTCTTCGATGATAAAAGAAAGGCTGAGATATTTGGGTTGGCCGCCCGCCATACAGACGTCGTTGACCGTTCCGCACACGGCCAGCTTTCCGATGTCCCCGCCGGGAAAGCGCCAAGGGGTTACGACAAAACTGTCGGTAGAGTAGACCAGCGGGCCATCCATCGATGGAAGCACAGCGCCATCGCCCAGATCTTCCAATGCGGGATTTTGAAACGCCGGAACCAGGACCGACTCGATCAATTGGGAAGTGCGCAGGCCGCCGCTTCCGTAGTCCAAGGTGATAATTTCTTCCATGGTGTGATTCCTCCCTGTCATGTCTGATAGCGGTACGCTGCGGCGCAGGCCCCTTCACTGGAGACCATGCACGGCCCCACTGGATCGGATGGGGTACAGACCCGCCCGAAAAGGGGGCACTGCTCCGGCCTGCAAGCGCCGCGAATCACTTCGCCGCACTGACAGCCCGCAAGTTCCACCGTGGGAGATGGAGAAAAGCCGAACTTTTTTGCAGCATCCCACGGGGAGAACGCCTCCCGGAGGGCAAGGCCGCTGTTCGGGATGGTTCCCAAGCCTCTCCAAAGGCTGTCCGCGGGGAGGAATACCCGCTCCATCGCCGAGCGCGCCGCGGAATTCCCCTCCGGACAAACCAGGCGCGTATATTCATTTTCCAGGGCGGGCGCCTTTTGCCGCAGCATCTCTGCCAGACGGTAGATGGAAAAGAGCAGGTCGGCGGGCTCAAAACCGCTGACGACGGCGGGGAGGCCGAATTCCCGCGGGAGAAAGGCAAACGCATCTGAGCCCGTGATAACGGCCACATGGCCGGGACACAAAAAGCCGTCTACCGCAAAATCCGGCGCGTGGATCAATGCACGCAGGGCGGGTTCGGTACTCTTGAGCAGGCACAATACGGAAAAATTGGAGGCACCCTGCTCTTTGGCCTCTAAAATGCAGGCGGCGGTACCGGGTGCGGTCGTTTCAAACCCGACGCCGAGGAAGATGACTTCCTGATCCGGGTGCTGCACAGCGATTTCCAGGGCCTCCATGGGGGAATAGACCGTCTGGACCTGCGCGCCCAAGGCGCGGCGGCGTAGCAGCGTATCCCCGCGCACCGAACCCGGTACCCGCAAAAGGTCCCCATAGCTCGCAAGGATCACATCCGGCAGACCGGAAAGCCGCAAAATTTCATCGATCGCCCCGGCTGGCGTGACGCAAACCGGGCAGCCCGGCCCGGAGAGCAGTTGAATGGATGGAGGCAGCAGCGAGCGCAGCCCAGCTTTGGCGATGGCCATGGTATGTGTGCCACAGATTTCCATCAGACGGATAGGGCCGGTCTCCTGGCTGATGTCCCAAAGCTCCTTCACAAGGCGCTGGATACCGTCCGGGCGGCGGAATTTCTCATCAAAGAGCATCGATGGCCTCCTGAATGCAGGCGAAGTTCTCCTCCGCCTGTTCTTTTGTCAGCTTTTGGATGGCAAATCCGGCATGGACCATCACGTAGTCGCCGGGTTTTAGGTCGGGAATGAAGTCAACACGGATGTTTTGGGAAAGCCCTGCCGCTGTCCCAACGGCGTGCTTTCCCGCGATGGATACAATTTTTAAAGGGACTGCAAGACACATAGTTGATTCTAGCTCCTTTTTGCGGTCGCGATTGCCAGCTGGCCCAGGCAAAGGCCCTCGTCGCTGGTGGAAACGCGGTGATGCGTATAGACGGAAAAACCGGCATGTGTGAGAAGCCGGGTGCTTTCAGAGAGAAGATATTCGTTTAAAAATACGCCGCCGGAGAGGACCACCGGCAGTTTTCCTGGATTCAAAAGACAACACTGCTCCAATGCCATGCGGCACAGGGCGTCCATAAAGCCGCGCGCGACCGCAGCGGGATCAACATGATCGGAGAGATCGCCGGTGATTGCCCGAAGCAAGGGGCGCGTGTCAAAGATACGAAGCCCATCTTCTTCATAGAACTCCACAGGATATGGCTGGCCGGGGATTCCTTCCCGCGCCATGGCCTGTAGGCGCGTGGCCCCCTGACCTTCGTAGCAAACTTGCTGTGTGCCGGTCAGGAGGGAATACACCCCGTCGAACAGGCGGCCGATGCTGCTGGCTTTTGGACATGCGGTGTGGCTGTCCAACATAGCGCGCAAAGCCTGCTTTTTTGGCGATTCCAGCGGCGCACGGTCCAGGGGCAGCCCGGCGTCCCACAACAGGGAGAACCCAATCCGGCCGATCTCCCGGATTGCCGCATCGCCCCCCGGAAGAAAGATGGGGCGAATCGAGCCGCACCGTCGGAAAGTTTGGAAATCTCCTGCCAGAAACTCGCCCCCCCAGATGGAATGGTCCGTTCCATAGCCCGTCCCGTCCCACACGATGCCAAATACCGGCCCAGCGAGCCGGTTGTCCGCCATGCAGGACGCCATATGCGCCCAGTGGTGCTGTACCTGCAGGAGGGGAAGTCCCAGGCGTTTGGCGTGCTCTTGTGCTTCCTGTGTGGAAAAATAGTCCGGATGAAGGTCACAGACCAACGTGGATGGCATGATGCGGAACAGCCGGAGAAAGGTGTCCAAGGACTCCCGATAGTGGTCCAGGGTTTCCAGGTTTTTTAAATCGCCGATGTGCTGGCTTAAAAATACATGCTGTCCGCGGCCCACGGCAAACGAGGCCTTCTGTTCCGCGCCGAAGGCGACCACACCGGTCGCATCGCGCGCAAACGTGACCGGCTGGGGGACATACCCGCGGCTGCGGCGGTAAAAGTATTCCCGCCCCTGCCAGGCCATCACCAGGGAATCGTCACAACGGTTTTGGATGGGGCGGTCGTGTAGGAGAAAGCCATCGGCAATTCCCGCCAACCCATCAAGGGCTTCCTGGTCCTCCAAAAGGACCGGTTGGTCGGAGAGGTTGGCGCTGGTCATCACCAAGGCGTCCGGTCCGCCGGACGTCCCGTCCAATAGGAGAACATGCAGCGGCGTATAGGGGAGCATAACCCCCAAACGCCGGTTGTCGCTGAGATTTGCGAAGTCCTCCGGAGCTTTCTTTTCCAACAGGACAATGGGGCGGCGTACGCTTTCCAAAAGAGAAGCCTCCGCCTCCGTGACCCGGCAGAGTGACCGGGCGCTGTTGAGATCCCGGCACATGACCGCCAGCGGCTTTTCTTCGCGGTGCTTCCGCAGCCGGAGACGGCGGACTGCCTCCGCATTGCGCGCATCGCAGGCGAGATGGATGCCGCCGAGCCCTTTGATAGCGAGAATGCTTCCGCGGGCCAAAGCTTTTTGCGCTTCCGCAAAGACGTCCCCGGCGATTTTCCGGCCCTCTGCGTCGAGCAGCCAGACCTGTGGCCCGCAGCTGGGGCAGCAGTCCGGCTGGGCATGATAACGGCGGGAATGGCTGTCTTCGTATTCCGCGTTACAGGTGGGGCACATGGAAAATTGTGCCATGGACGTCGTTTTCCGGTCGTAAGGGAGGTCGCGGATGATGGTAAAGCGGGGGCCACAGTCCGTACAATTGATAAACGGATAGCGGTACCGCCGGTCAGCCGGGTCCGCCAACTCCCGCAGGCAGGCGGCGCAGGGAGCGATATCCGGCGAAACCAGGGTGCCGCCGTCCCCCTTTGCGCTGCTTCGGATGGTAAAACGGTCGTAGCCCACCAGCCCATCCAGAGGTACGGTGCGAACCTGTTCCACAACGGCCAGAGGGGGGGTAGAGCGGGCCAATTCGTCCTGGAAGCTGGAAAGCGCTTCCGTTGGCCCTTCCAATTCCAGCTCCACGCCGGAGGGGGTATTTCGCACCCAGCCGCACAGGGCGTGCCGCTGTGCGAGACGGTACAGATAGGGCCGGAACCCCACCCCCTGCACAATCCCGGCGATTTCAAACCGGATGCGGCGAGACATACTCATGCCAATGCAGCCCGGATACGGCCCTCCAAATGCTGTGTCAGGGCGTCCAGTCCGTCCCCTGTGCGGCTGGAAACCTGGAACAGGGGCCCCTCAGGATTGACGCCTCGATAGTCTTTTTCAACGCGGTCGAGGTTGAAATCAAAATACGGGAGCATATCGCATTTGTTTAGGACTAGGCAGTCGGTGTCGGTGAACATCAGCGGGTACTTTGCGACCTTGTCGTCCCCTTCTGGGATGCTGAGAATGGTAATACGGAAGTTTTCGCCGATGTCGAATTCGGCCGGGCACACTAGGTTGCCGATGTTTTCTACAAACAGGACATCCAATGCATGGAGGTCGAATTGCGGCAAGATGTGCTGAATGCTCATCGCCTCGATGTGGCAAGCGCCGTCCGTATTCAGCTGGACGGCGGGAATTTGCAGCGCTGCAATCTTTTCCGCGTCAATCTGGCCGGTGATGTCGCCTTCAATCACGCCGATAGAGAACGATCCCCGCAGCCTTGCAATCAATTCCGTGATCAGGCTAGTCTTTCCGGTGCCGGGGCTTCCCATCACATTGATCAGGCAGACCTTTTTTTCGGACAAGGTTTTGCGGACCTCAGCACTCACATCCTCGTTCCACTCCATCACCTGGTGCAGTACTTTGATTTCCATTTTCAATCAACCTCCAAACTATCGACCATGAATTCGTTCCCGGAAAGGCGTTTGAGCTGGATACTCCCACAGAACGGGCATTGGATGCGTTCGCGGGTGATCTCGCTTTCCCGGCCGCAATCACGGCAGAGCACTTTTAAGGGGACGGTTTCCACTTCTATTTTGGCTCCTTCGGCCCGGGTGCCCTTTGCAAGGACATCCAAATACATTTGAACGCATTCTGGAACAACGCCGGAAAAGGGACCCATCCGCAGGCGAATTGCCCGGATACGGGTTGCCCCCTGCTGACTGGCAGCCTCCAACGAGATCTTCAGAATGCTCTGTGTTATGGATAATTCGTGCATGGATACGTTCAACCTGCCTTCAGAAGAATCGAACCCATTGTATCACCAAACTGTAAAAAATACCATACCTATTCAACGAAAGGAAGGATATGTTAGTGAAAATTAGCGGTATCTGCTCTTGTGTTTTAAAAAAAATAGGACTATAATAAATTCCGGTTTTCAATGAATTTTCCATAGAGGGGTATTATTTATGGGAATCTTACCAATTTTAATCGGTTGGCCTTTATTGATTGCTGCGATTGTTCCTCTTATTAAGCAGGAACGAATACGCGGTTATGTTGTTTACGCTGGCGCGGGAGGCGTCATGGTTTTGGCTGCGGCCCTTCTGGGCATGTGGTTGACAAATGGCGCACAAGCGATGGCGTTTTATCAAGAGACCGAATGGGTCAATTACCTGATGATCGCAGGGGAACTCTTTTTGACTGGGTTGATTGTGTATTTGAGCATTAAATACCGCAAATATCCAGTGATCCTACTGTCTGTAGGGCAGACTGCTTTAGGAATCTGGACGGAGTTTCGATTCCCCATGCAGCCGGCCTGCCATATGCAGATCGACAGTCTGAGCATGCTGATGTGCATGATCGCCGCATTCATTGGCGGCCTTATCTGCATCTATGCTGTGGGCTATATGAAGGCATATCACCAGCACCACAAGGAATTTCAGGATCGCAGTGGATTTTTCTTTTCCATGCTGTTTTTGTTCCTGGCGGCAATGTTCGGTTTGGTACTTTCGGAGAATCTCATCTGGATGTACTTCTTCTGGGAAGTAACCAGCGTGATTTCGTTCCTCTTGATCGGCTACACCCGGACAGAAGAGGCGGTCAACAATAGCTTCCGCGCGCTGTGGATGAACCTCGTTGGCGGCTTTGGGTTCGCCATCGCCATTGCGGTAGCGGCGGCGACGCTGGGAACCGTACAGCTGGAGGCGGTTGTCCAGACAGGAGCAGTGATCCCTGTGGCGTTGTTGGCGCTGGCTGGGCTCACAAAATCCGCGCAGCTGCCGTTTTCTTCCTGGCTGCTGGGCGCGATGGTCGCTCCGACTCCGTCGAGCGCGCTTTTACATAGTGCAACCATGGTTAAAGCGGGTGTATTCCTGTTGATCCGGCTTTCTCCGGCGCTTGCCGGGACCATGACCGGGCAGATGGTATCTTTGATCGGCGGGTTTACCTTCATCGCAGCCAGCATGATGGCCATCGCCCAGAATGACGGCAAGAAAGTGCTGGCGTTTTCGACGGTGTCCAATTTGGGCCTGATTGTGGCCTGTGCGGGCATCGGCGCGGAGGAAACCATATGGGCGGCCGTGCTCTTGATGATCTTCCATTCGGTAAGCAAATCCATGCTTTTCCAGGCGGTTGGGTCTGTGGAGAACAGCTTGGGGTCCAGAGACATCGAGAATATGCATGGCTTGATCTTGCGCTTGCCGAAGCTGACCTATATCATGGGTATTGGCATTGCCGGAATGTATTTGGCGCCTTTTGGAATGTTGATCTCTAAATGGGTAGCGTTGAAAGCGTTTGTAGATGCAGGCAATTTCCTGCTGGTTATTTTCCTCGCCTTCGGCAGTGCGACAACGATGTTCTACTGGACAAAATGGCTGACAAAGCTTGTGTCCATGCACCGCACCAAAGAGGAGGCCCGGGATGTCACCCATAGGGACCAGTATTTTTCGATGTTTATCCATGCAGGCTGTGTATTGCTGCTTTGCCTGTTGTTCCCGTGGCTAGCGACAACCGTTGTAAATCCCATTATCCTAGAACTCTTTGGAGCCTCCCATGAAGTGCTTTCTATGAGCATCCTGACCACCATGGCCATCATGTTGGTATCGGTCCTTTTTGTTCCAGCGACGATGTTCCTAGTTACGCGGTGGGCGCATAAGGAATATGTGCCGATTTATATGGGCGGCGCCAACGAGGGGGACAATACCTATTTTGTGAACAGCTACGGGGAACCGGAGCATTTGTACCTGACAAACTGGTATCTGCGGTTTGAATTTGGTATGCGGCGGTTAATGCGTCCTTCCGTGATTCTGTCTTCGGGTATTCTGATTGTAATGCTTTGCCTGATCATTGGAGGTGCGGTATGATGCGAGTGGTTTCCGTTATTTTATATTTGCTTCTGGCCCCGTTTGCCGGCGCTCTGTTGGATGGGTTCGACCGGATCATTACGGCACGGATGCAGGGAAGAAAAGGGCCGCCGTTTTTTCAGCCGTTCTATGATTTGTCCAAGCTGTTTTCCAAGCAGATGATTGCAGTAAACGGCGTGCAGCTGCTGCTCATTTTGAGCTATTTGGTTTTTCTGGCAGTGGCGGGTTCCATGTTGTTTGCAGGAGCGGATATCCTGATGTGTTTGTTCCTCCTGTCTACGGCGGATATGTTCCTGGTCATGGCGGCTTCGAGCGATTCCTCGCCGTTTGCGACCATGGGCGCAAGCCGTGAAATGCTCCAAATGATGGCCTATGAACCGTTGACCTTGTTGCTGGCGGTTGGCTTTTATTTGGCAACCGGCTCCTTCCAGGTGGTGGATATCATCCATATGCCGCTGAGTTCTGTGCTGATGATGCCGGGATTTTTGCTGGGCTTTATGTTTATCACAGCGATCAAGCTGCGCAAGTCCCCGTTTGATCTTTCCACCAGCCACCATGCCCACCAGGAGATGGTCAAGGGCTTGACGACCGAGATGGCGGGGCCGATTTTGGCGATTATGAACATTGCAGAGTATTATGAGATCACTCTGATGTTGGGGATTGTAGCGCTGTTTTTCCTCAACCAAAACTGGTGGAGCTGGCCGCTGGCCATTGTAGCCTGCCTATTTATGTATTTCTTGGAGATCCTGTGGGATAACGTCAGCGCCCGTGTGAAGTGGAGAACTTTGTTGGACAGCTGCTGGGTTGTCACTTTGCTCACAGGCGGGCTGAACTTTTTGATTTTGATGTTGATTAAGTGAGGAGGCAGTGCCATGGGAAAGCTTGCGAAATCTCCTTGGATGCTCCACTACGATGGAAGCAGCTGCAATGGCTGTGACATTGAAGTGCTGGCATGCACGACGCCGGTGTACGACGTGGAGCGCTTCGGAATTATCAACACCGGCGACCCCTTCCAGGCGGATATCCTGCTCATCACAGGGGGGATCAATAGCCAGAGCGAGAGCGTTGTCAAGCAGATTTACAGCCAGATGCCGAATCCAAAGGTGGTTGTAGCGGTGGGAATCTGTGCTTGCACGGGAGGAATATTTAAAGAATGCTACAATATTAAGGGCGGCGTGGACACGGTCATCCCGGTGGATATTTATGTACCCGGATGCGCTGCACGGCCGCAGGCCATTATTGACGGGGTTGTAAAAGCGGTTGAACTGCTACAGAAAAAACGTGAAGCCTTCGCCAGCCAGCGGAAGAAGAGTGGAACATAAGGAGAAAATGGCATGGAGTATTTAAATACGATCGAACCGATCACGATGGAGCAGTTCCTCCCGATGGTGATCCAGTTCAAAATGGATGGATGGCGCCTGGTACAGATTTGCGCATGCCGCTTGCCAGAGCAATATGAATTGAGCTACTCGTTTGCAAAAGGATTTGATATGCGCACCCTGCGTTTGACAGTTGGGGAGGACGAGCCTGTTTCCAGTATTACGCAGGTTTATCCCTGCGCGTTTATACAGGAAAACGAAGTGGCAGAGTTGTTTGGCGTCAAGATTGAGAGCATGGAAAACGATTATCATCACAAGTTGTACCGCATTGCCCGGGACACGCCATTTAAAGAAAAGGGGTGAGGGACTATGGCAAAAAGAAGTATCGTTCCCTTTGGACCTCAGCATCCTGTTTTGCCGGAGCCTGTACATTTGGATCTCGTCCTGGAAGATGAGACGGTCGTAGAGGCGGTACCAAGTATTGGCTTTGTACACCGCGGCTTAGAGAAACTAGTGGAGATCAAAGATTTTAAGGAATATGTTTACATAGCGGAACGCGTCTGCGGGATCTGTAGTTTTGGCCACGGCATGGGATATTGCCAGAGCGTGGAACACATCATGGGCGTGGAGCCGCCCCGCCGGGCCAATTACCTGCGCACGATCTGGATGGAAATGAGCCGTGTACACAGCCATCTCCTTTGGTTGGGTTTGCTGGCGGATGCCATGGGGTTTGAAAGCCTGTTTATGGAGTCCTGGAGATTGCGGGAAAAGATCCTCGATATGTTTGATCTTACTACCGGTGGGCGTGTCATCTTTTCGGTAAACTGCATCGGCGGCGTTCTCAAGGACATGGATAGCGGGATGCTAAAAGCCATTTCGGATACAATTGATGAGATGGAGAAAGAGCTGCGGCCCATCGCGGAGGCCTTTCTGCGGGATTACACAGTGGGAGTCCGCTTGCGTGGCCTGGGCGTCTTAAAACCGGAGCAGGCAATCCTTGCCGGTGCGGTAGGGCCAATGCTTCGTTCCTGCGGCATCGCTTACGATGCGCGTAAGCTGGGCTATGCGGCCTATAATGAGCTGGAATTTGAGCCGGTCACCGCTTCCGATGGGGATTCCTATGCGCGGTGTGAAGTGCGTATCCAGGAGATTTATCAGTCCTTTGCCTTGATCCGGCAGGCAATTTCAAAAATTCCGGAGGGCCCGATCCGTGTGCCGGTCAAAGGCAACCCCAATGGCGAGTATTTTATGCGGATTGAACAGCCCCGCGGCGAAGCGATTTATTATGTGAAAGCCAATGGGACGAAATTCCTCGACCGGTTCCGCCTGCGCACACCCACGACCAGCAATATCCCGCCCATGTTGGAGTTGATGAAAGGGTGTCAGCTGGCGGATGTGCCGCTTCTGATTTTGACCATTGACCCCTGCATCAGCTGTACGGAGAGGTGAGAGAGAATGGCGGAGTGGAGAGTTTTCCCATTTGCGCATACGGCGCTGAAAAATTTATTTTCTAAACCTGCGACAACGGGCTATCCATTCGAACCGGCGAAGTATCCGGAACGGATGCGCGGCCATGTGCAAATTAAAATTGAGGACTGCATCAGCTGCGACCTGTGCGCACGTTCTTGTCCGCCGGGGGCTTTGAAGGTGGATCGGGCTGCGCGGACCTGGACGATCAATCGCTTCGATTGTGTGCAATGTGGAAACTGTACCAATGTATGCCCGAAGAAATGCTTGTTTATAGTGCCCGGCTATACCGAGCCCGGTGCACAGAAGGCGAGCGAGACATTCACCCGTCCGGCGCCGCCGGAGCAGGAGACGCAGCAGGCGGGCGGAAAGCCGGTCAACGATGCGTCGAAATGCGTATATTGCACCTTGTGTGCCAAGAAATGCCCGCAAGACGCCATTACGGTGGATCGCGCGGCGAAAAGCTGGGCGCTCGATGCGGAAAAATGTGTGGGATGCGGTATTTGTGCGGCGTCCTGTCCCAAAAAGTGTTTGACGTTAAAATAGGAAATAAAACCGGGGCAATCATTTGATAGGATTCCGGTTTGGAAAAGGCTGAAAATAGAATAGGGGCTTGGCCGTGTTTTCAAGATGCGGCTGGGCCCCTATTTTTTGCGGTTATCTGCCGGATATTCATGTGCTGCAAAGGAAGCCGGTTATCCGTAGGCAGATGATTTTCCCTGATATTATTCAATTGACCCTTGATTGGCGGAAGCATATGCATCATAATAAAGGTACAATGGAGGGAGTTAATATGAGGCTGTTAGTCGTAGAAGATGAACCGGAGCTCAACCACTTGCTTGTAAAACAATTGCAGGCAGCCCATTACAGCGTGGATAGCTGCTTGAATGGGACGGACGCGCTGGACTATCTGTGCTGCGCGGAATACGATGCCATCGTTTTGGATATTATGTTGCCTGGAATCAATGGGCTGGAGGTGCTGCGAGAACTCCGCGGGAAGGGAAGTAAGACGCCGGTGCTCCTGTTGACGGCGAGGGACCGGATTGAAGACCGGGTTACGGGTTTGGATGCTGGTGCGGACGATTATCTGGTGAAGCCCTTTGCCTTTGACGAGCTGCTTGCCAGGCTCCGGGTGATGATCCGGCGCACATCGGACAGCACCAGTGACGTATTCACCGTGGCGGACTTGACCGTGGATTGTACAGCGCGCACGGTCAAACGGGGCGGGAAGGCGGTATCGCTTTCCAGCAAAGAATTTGCGATTTTGGAATATATGATCCGGAACAGCGGCGTGGTCCTTTCCCGGGAAAAGATCAGCCATCACATCTGGAATTATGATTACGAGGGTGGATCGAATGTGGTGGACGTCTATATCCGCTATCTGCGCAAAAAGCTGGATGACGGATTTGAACCGAAATTGATCCATACGGTCCGTGGGGTGGGCTATGTGCTGCGGGAGGAAACATGAGGCGTTTATCGATTCAATTAAAAGTAACTCTATGGTTTACTTTGCTCATGGTGCTGCTGGTCAGTATTGTGCTGGCGTTTTTGTTCTCTTTGGGCGCGCAGTCGGCATTGGAGGGGACGAAAAGCCAGATGATGGATATGGTGGCCGCCGCATGGCATGAGATCGGTTCCGACGATGGGGCCATCGAGATCGACGACGATTTAGAATACTTCAAGGACGGCATTTATCTTTCGGTTTACGACGGGGGCGGCGTGCCGCTGTACGGAGCCGTGCCCAGGGACTTTGACAATTCAGCGGTTTTCGCTCCGAATGACCTGCGCACCATTCCCTCCGGAGAGAAGAGCTGGTATGTATATGACGAGCAGAAACAGGTGTATGGATACGGAACAGTGTGGATTCGCAGCGTAGCGGAGGCCGACCAAATCGATTCGACCATATCGACCCTCTTTCGCTTCGCATGGATCATTCTGCCATTTTTTGTGCTATTTGCAGCGGTTGGCGGTTATCTCATTACACGCCGCGCATTCCGCCCGGTCCGGAGGATTATCCAGACGGCGAAAGAAATTGGGGAGGGGGACGACCTGTCCCGCCGCATCGCGCTTGGAGAAGGGCGGGATGAGATCTATACGTTAGCCGCGGAATTTGACAGGATGTTTGCCCGCCTGGAAAAAGCGTTTGAAACCGAAAAACAATTTACGTCCGACGCCTCCCATGAGCTGCGCACGCCGACCACGGTGATCATTTCCCAGTGCGAATATGCGATTGAGAATGCCCAAACACTGGATGAGGCGAAGGAAGCGCTTGCGGCGGTCCTCAACCAGGCGGAAAAGATGGCCGCGCTGATTTCCCAGCTTTTGATGCTTGCCCGTGCAGATAAGGGCCATGAGAAATTGCATTTTGAAACGGTCAATCTCAGCGATTTGGCGAGCATGGTGGCGGAACAACAGCAGGAGAACGCCGAAAAGCGTGGGATTCGCATCGAGACAAACATCCAACCGGACATTGAGATGCTGGGAGATGAGACGATGCTGATGCGCATGTGGATCAATTTAATTGAAAATGGCATTAAATATGGCCGGGAGAACGGTTGGCTGAACGTACAGCTGACGCAAAAGGATGGAACCATCCAGGGCTGTGTCCAAGACAACGGGATTGGAATCGCCCCAGAGAATCTGGAACGCGTTTGGGAGCGCTTTTGGCAGGCGGACCCCGCGCGAAGCGCCAGCGGCGCGGGACTGGGACTGTCCATGGTGAAATGGATTGTGGAAGCGCATGGCGGGGAAATCTATGTGGAAAGTACGCTTGGACAGGGGACGGCGTTTACCTTTTCGTTTCCGTGCCCTTAAATTATAAAAATGTTAAAATTCATGCATCGTTTAATGTGACTTTAATCTTTCGTGGGTATACTGAAGTCACTGAAACAAACCAATACGCTTTTGGAAAGGATGTATGATGTATGAATCGGAAACATATATGGTTAGCGGCTTCCGCTTTGATTCTTAGTGCAGTATTGTTTACGGGCTGCGGTTCCAACGCGACGGACCCAGCTGCTGGAGCTTCTTCCGGCGCAGGCGTAGCTCCCGTGGGCTCTCCTTCCAGCAATCTTTCCGCCGGCATGGCAGGAAGCGCATCGAGCGACTACATCACGGAACAGGAAGCAAAGGAAATCGCCCTCAAAAATGCCGGACTTGCAGAAGAGGAAGTGCAGTTCCGCAAGGCGCGTTTGGACTACGACGACAATCGCGCGCAGTACGATATTGAGTTCCTTGTTGGAAACGAAGAGTACGATTACGATATCGATGCGACGACCGGGGAAATTCTCTCCATGGATCGGGATATAGAGGATTGGGCCCCGTCCGCACAGACTAATCAGGAGACGGCAAGTTCGCAGGCTCCAGCGGCGACGGGTGAAACGGCTCCCAAGAAAGACGCCAGTGGCGATTCTTCGGCAAAGAGCAGTACATCGGCTGCGGCAGACACCCAAACGGCTTCCGGCACCTATATTGGAGAGGAAGCAGCGCAAAAGGCCGCTTTGGATCATGCGGGCGTCAGCAAAGACAGCGTCAAATTTGTCCGCACACATCTGGAGAGGGACGACGGCAGATGGAAGTATGAGGTGGAGTTCTATCAGGACAACACGGAATACGATTATGACATTGATGCAGTTTCCGGAGAGATTCTGTCGTATGACCACGACGCCGAGTATTACACGGCTCCCAGCGGCACGGAAGCTGGGGATGCGGCGTTGACGGCCGATGAAGCAAAGCAAATTGCTTTGAAGCATGCGGGCGTTGCGGAAAGCGATGTGCAGCGCTTGAAAGTGGAGCAGGACCGCGACGACGGGCGTCTCCTTTATGAGGTGGAATGGGATGTCGGAAGAACGGAATATTCCTATGAAATCGATGCGAATACAGGCGACATTCTCAACTACGAAAAAGATGTGGATTGATTTTTGAAGTCCGATCAATTGATATTGGAAAATGTAACCAGGCATCCCCCTTGGGGCGGTGCCTGGTTTGTTTTATGATAAAAGCGTTTCCATATCTATATGAGGACTTACTATGAAAGGTAGTAGCTTGTTTCATTCAGCGCAAGGAAATGGCATTGTAAGAGAGTATTTTGCAGGCGAATTTCACAAAGAAGGCAAATTTACTTGCATATGAAAAGATTTATCTGGTATTCGTAATGAAAATGTGCTAAAATTTCTTTCAGAAAGGATGAGGCACATGACAACCCGTCAGACAAAAATTTTAGAAATTGTAACAGAGCACAATCGGATTGAAGTAGCAAAGCTGGCGCAGCTTTTGCATGTGTCCCAAGTGACAACCCGCAAGGATTTGGATCAATTGGAACAAAAAGGGTTGATTAAACGCGAGCACGGCTATGCCGTTCTCTGCTCCAACGACGACATCAATAACCGCCTTGCCTATCATTACGATTTGAAACGCCGGATTGCCCAAGCTGCGGCAAGTCTCGTCCGGGATGGGGAGACGGTGATGATCGAATCTGGCTCCTGCTGTGCGCTTCTCGCCGATGAGCTTTGTACCCATAAACGCGACGTGACCATTGTGACGAATTCCGCATTTATCGCCGGCTATGTCCGGCGTCTGCCAACGGCTAAAATCATTCTTTTGGGCGGCGATTACCAAAATGAATCCCAGGTGATGGTGGGACCGGTGGCCCGGCAGTGCGCACAGAACTTTTTTGTCAATAAGCTTTTTATTGGCGCCGACGGTTTCCGAAAGGAGAACGGTTTCACCGGCAATGACCTGCTCCGTGCAGAGACCGTGCGCGATATGGCTGGCCAGGCGGACCAGGTGATCGTTTTGACGGAATCGAGCAAATTTTCTAGGCAGGGTGTGGTCACCCTTCTCCCGACCAAACAGGTTTCCATCGTGCAGACGGACGATGCGATTCCCTTGGAGACAGAGGTGTTTCTCATGAACCAGGGGGTTGACGTGAGAAAGGTACCGGGTGAGGAATAAGTGCAAAAGGGAAAAGAAGAGCAAGTAAAATCCTCCCTATATGACATGTAAATGCCGTATAGGGAGGATTTTCTTTTATATTTAATTTTTCATATGTAATTAGGAAAACGAGCGGTTTAGAAAAAGCAGTCAAAGCCGTTTTTGAGGAAAACCGCACGGAACGCCTCCAAGTCGGCTTCGTGAAGTGCCGGAATGCCATGAAGGGAATAGACCCGGTTCAAAAAATCGTATTTCCGTTCCCCAAATTGATGGAAGGGGAGGAGGTTGATCCGCTTAACGCCAAGGGTCTTAAAAAGTTCGCAGAACCCCTGTGCGTCGTCCAGCTGGTTGTTGACCCCCGGGATCACCGGGATGCGGACAATCACCTCTTTGCCCGATTGGAGGGCTGTCTTCAAATTTTGCAGGATTGGATCGTTATACACGCCGGTCGCTTCATAATGTTTTTGCCGGTCGTAATGCTTGCAGTCAAATAAAAAGAGGTCGATGTCCGGAAGCAGCCGGTTGAACACAGCGGACGGCGCATATCCAGTCGTCTCAATCGCGGTGGCGATACCCTCCTGCTTCAGCCGGGAGAGCAAAGCGGCGGCAAAGTCGGGCTGCATCATCGGTTCCCCACCGGATAGGGTCACACCGCCGCCGGAACCCTCATAAAAAATACGGTCCTGCAGGCAGACGGCGACAACGTCTTCCACGTCTTTCCATTCCCCTTCCAGGGTCAAGGCTTCCTGTGGGCACTGTGCAACGCAGGCGCCGCATCCCACACAGGTTTTGAAATCAAAACGGATGCTTCCGGATTCCACATCGAACTGGACGGCATGCTGCGGGCATGTTTGGACGCATTGCTGGCAGCGCACACATTTGGATAGATCCCATAAGATCTGCGGTTTTTGCGCCTGCGACTCCGGGTTGGAGCACCAACCGCAGTGCAGTGGGCAACCCTTCAGGAATACCGTCGTGCGGATTCCGGGTCCGTCGTTGGTGCTAAACTTTTGAATATTAAAAACACAGCCTTTGCTTTCCATATTGGCTCCTCCTTTACGACTTGATTATAACAAACGCGAGTGAAATTGTAAAGCAAAATGGGAATGTATGAATCAAAAACACTTACGAATGTAAATATTGTATTGACATTTGAAGATTATCCGTTATAATAAAAGTATCAGAAAAACGGATTTGCCGCCCGAGGGTTGGGCGGCGGAAAGGAGCGTCTAAAGTGGGACAGTACACCATTGGCGTGGATGTCGGCGGAACCAAAATTGCGTACGGTTTATTCGATGGCAACCAAAATTTGATTGCTAAAAAGAAAGTTCCGTCGGACCCCTCCCTAGAAGCGGAGCCTTTTTTTGACGCGCTGGCGGAGAGCATTCAGGATATGATGCGAGAGCATCATTTGTCTGCGGACCAGATGCGCGGGATCGGGATCGGCATGCCGTCCTTTATCCTATTTGAAGAGGGTAAGATCCTGAAGACCACCAATTTGACGAAAATCCACGATTTCCCAGCACGGGCATATCTGATGAAGAAGCTCGGCGGTATGCGCGTGCTCTTGGACAACGATACCCATGTCGCTGCTTTGGCGGAGCATAAAAAGGGGGCGGGGCGCGGCTTTCAACACATGGTCTATTGCGCCGTCAGCACCGGGATCGCCAGCGGGATTATCATCCGCAACCAGCTCTTCCGCGGCCGGTATGGATGGGCCGGGGAAACCGGCCATATGCTGATTACCCCTGGGCAGGGGATCGAATGTGGATGCGGGAATAAGGGCTGTTTTATGTCGTATTGTTCCGGATCCATGATTGTGAAGCACATCCGTCAAAAGATTGCAGCGGGGGAGAAAACGCGGATGACGGAATTGGCCGGCAGCCCGGAACAGATCACCGCGGTACATATCCAGCAGGCGTTCGATCAAGGCGACCCGATGGCAAAATGGGCGGTTGAACAGATGGCCCAATACCTGGCTGTCTGGCTATATAATCTGTATCAGGTGCTGAACATCAACTGTTTTGTTTTTGGAGGCGGCCTGGTCCACTTTGGGGACCGGCTATTCCCACGCATACGGGAGCTGTTCGATCAATACAACGGCAACGATCTGCCCGTGTATTTCAGATTTGCCGAGCTGGGGGAGGACTTCGGCATCATCGGCGCAGCGGAACTGCTGGTATCTGAAACCAATTGCGTTTGATTGTTCATCAAATAGATGATTTATCGTTAGGAGGACTTCTTATGAGCCATTTTGGAGAATTGACCCCTCGGATGCACGATTTTCGCGAGGAACTTTTGAATGCCAAACCGATGGTTTGCGTGGAGCGTGCGAAGATCACCACACAGACCTACCGTGAGAATATGGATCAGCCGTTGGCGATTCGCCGCGCGTTGATGTACCGCAACGTTCTGGCTGGGATGAGCATCTTCATCGAGCCGCAGACGCTTCTGGCTGGGAACCAGGCGTCCAGCAACCGTGCAGCCCCGATCTTCCCGGAATATGCGATGGATTGGGTGATCGAAGAACTGGACCAATTTGACAAGCGGGACGGCGACCGCTTCTATATCACCGAGGAAAATAAGCAGGTGCTGCGCGACATTGCCCCCTTCTGGGAGCACAATACGACCAAGGACCGCGGCTTGGCGGCAATGCCGGCAGCGACCAAGGTCTTCTATGATTTGGGTATCATCAAGGCGGAAGGGAATATCACCTCGGGCGACGCGCATGTAGCGGTCAATTACCGCCGGATGCTGCAAACCGGCTTGAAGGAATACCGCGCCCGTGCGGAGCAGAAGCTCCAGGAGCTCGATCTGACGGAGGCGGAAAACCTGCATAAGTCGTATTTTTACCGCGCGGTGCTGATTGTGATCGACGCTACGGTGGCATTTGCCAAACGCTATGCGAACCTGGCCTTCAAGATGGCCCAGGAGGAGACAGACGAGGGCCGTAAGGCGGAGCTTTTGGAGATGAGCCGTGTGCTCAATAAGGTCCCCTATGAGCCGGCGGACACCTTCTATGAGGCGGTGCAGGCTTTGTGGCTGGTGCATCTCTGCCTGCAAATTGAGAGCAACGGCCACTCGCTTTCCTATGGCCGGATGGATCAGTACCTGGACCCGTACTACGGAAAAGATCTGCGGGAAGGCCGCATCACAGAGGAGGCCGCTTGCGAGCTTTTGACCAATCTTTGGCTGAAAACCTATACGATCAATAAGATCCGTTCCTGGAGCCACACCCGCTTTTCTGCGGGTAGCCCGCTCTATCAAAACGTCACCGTGGGCGGCCAGACGCCGGATGGGAAGGACGCGGTCAATCCGATGAGCTTCCTGATCCTGCGCAGCGTCGCACAGACGCGCCTCACTCAGCCAAACCTGACGGTGCGCTATCATAAGAATTTGCCGGATGACTTTATGCGCGAGGCCATCGAAGTCATGCGCTTGGGATTTGGTATGCCGGCGTTTAACAACGATGAGATCATCATTCCCTCCTTCATCGAAAAGGGCGTCAAGCCGGAGGATGCATACGACTACAGTGCCATCGGCTGCGTCGAAGTGGCTGTCCCCGGGAAGTGGGGATACCGCTGCACCGGGATGAGCTTTTTGAACTTCCCGAAGTCCCTGATGATCGCGCTGAACGACGGAGTCGATATCGAGTCCGGCATCAAGGTCTGCGAGGGTGTGGGACACTTCAAGGATATGACCTCTTTTGACCAGGTCATGGCGGCTTGGGATAAGATCATCCGCGAGTTTACCCGTCAGTGCGTTATCATCGACAATTGCTGCGACACGGTCCTGGAGAAGGATACGGCGGACATCCTGTGCTCCGCATTGTGCGACGATTGCATCGAGCGCGGTTTGAACCTCAAAGAAGGCGGCGCGGTCTATGATTTCATCAGCGATTTGCAGGTCGGAATCGCCAACCAGGGAGACTCCATGGCTGCGATTAAGAAATGTGTGTTCGAAGACCATTCGATGACCCCAGCCCAGCTCTGGGACGCCCTGATGAACAATTTCGAAGGGGAAGAGGGCGAACGCATCCGCAAGCTGCTGATCGCGGCCCCGAAATACGGCAACGACGACGACTATGTGGATTCGCTTACCCGCGCTTCTTATGACATCTATATCGACGAATTGTCCCATTATCACAACACCCGCTATGGACGTGGACCCATCGGAGGTGTATACTATGCAGGGACCTCTTCGATCTCCGCAAACGTCCCGCAGGGCGCCGGAACCACGGCAACCCCGGACGGCCGGAAAGCAGGGGAACCTCTGGCGGAGGGATGCTCGCCCTCCCATGCGGCAGATAAACACGGGCCGACCGCGGTCTTTAAATCTATTTCCAAATTGCCCACTGACAAGATCACCGGGGGCGTGCTGCTAAATCAGAAGGTAAACCCGCAGATGCTGGAGAAAGAGGAGAACCGTCAAAAGCTGATTGCGATGTTGCGTGTATTCTTTGATACGCTGCATGGATTCCATGTGCAGTTCAATGTGGTCTCCCGCGAAACTTTGCGGGATGCCCAGGTGCATCCAGAAAAGCACCGCGATTTGATTGTGCGGGTAGCGGGCTATAGCGCTTTCTTCAATGTGCTCTCCCGCCAGACCCAGGACGACATCATCGAACGCACGGAGCAAGTGATTTAAGAGCAGAGAACATCAAGAAAGGGACGAAGTGTCATGGAGTTTTTATTTGACAGCGCCAACTTGGAAGCGATTCAGACATATAGCGCATGCTTTCCTATTACCGGCGTAACCAGCAATCCGAGCATTTTGAAAGCGGAGGGGAAAATCGACCTGTTCGAGCATATGCGCAAGATCCGTCAGATCATTGGGCCGGATAAGACGCTGCATATGCAGGTGATCGCAGAGGACTGCGAGGGGATGCTCAAAGAGGCCCATGCAATTTTGAAAAATGTGGACGATGCCGTCTATATCAAAATCCCCACGACGGAAGAGGGACTCAAGGCGATGCGCGCCTTGAAAGCCGAGGGGGTACATGTGACAGCCACGGCCATTTACAGCAAGATTCAGGGCTTTATGGCGATTGCATGTGGCGCGGACTTCATTGCCCCGTATTACAACCGCATGGAAAACCACGATATCGACTCGTGCGATACCATTGCGGCATTCCGCCAGATGATCGACGAGGACGATTCGAATACAAAGATTTTGGCTGCCAGCTTTAAAAACATCGCTCAGGTGACGAATGCCCTGCTGGCAGGCGCCCACACAGCTACGTTGCAGCCAGCACTCCTGCATGATGCATTTGGCATGGCAGCGATCAAAAAGGCTGTGGATGATTTTCACGCGGATTGGGTAAACATCCATGGCGATGTCTCCATCACAGATCTGTAAAAGCTTGATAACAAAAGCAAGCCCCGGGCACTTAGGCGGGTGTCTGCAAGACAGCATTGTGCTGGGGGCGGTCAAGGGGAAGCAGCGTGACGGAGGCCATGAAAACCGCTGATCATCTCTCGTGGGTACGCTCCGTGAGCTCCATCCGCATAGGGCGGAGAAGATTGTGAAGCATGAAATGATATACGATTGAAAGCGAAGCCGCCCGGGCAAAATGTCCGGGCGGCCTGGTTTATCCGGAGGATTCTTTCACACGTTTCTGCTATACTTTGCGTGGCGATAGGATGGGGCAAATCAGGTTTTGACAGAGGAGAACCGAAACCATGACAAAATATGAATATATTTCATTGAGGGAGAAAAGCGAAATAAAGGATTTGGCAGCAGAGTGGTTTCACAGTAAGTGGGGTGTGCCAACGGAAGCGTATCTGGAATGTATGGATGCTTATTTGTGCAATGAGACAGAATATGGTTGGTATCTTTGCTTGTCCGGCAATCAAATTATCGGCGGAATGGGCGTTATCGAAAATGATTTTCATGACAGAAAAGACCTTACGCCGAATGTATGTGCTGTTTTTACAGAGGAAGGATATCGCGGCCAGGGAATTGCTGGAAACTTGCTAAATATGGTTGTGAATGATATGAAATCCAAAGGAATATCTCCAATCTATCTTATTACTGACCATATTGGTTTTTATGAAAAATATGGATGGGAATTCTTGTGTATGGTTCAAGGAGATGGCGAACCTAATATGACAAGAATGTATGTCCATAGATAAATTTCTCTTGTTTGACAGCCGAAAATCCTTTAGGGTTAGGGACGAAAGGGCGCACTTCTATACGATCCTGCCGGGAGTATCGTCCGTCCTGCGGAGCTTCATTCCGCTGGTTGCATTGTGCAAAAAGCCTGCGGCCTTTTTTATCTCTATTTTCAAGAAGGGGCTCATACGCTTTTAGGCTCTGTACCGGCAGATGAGCTGATGAAAGAGGAAACGGCATGACCGAAGCCATGCCGTTCCTGCAAAAATGCGATATTATTTTCTTACGAGCCCCCGATATTGCTCGAGGCTTGTTTTCCTTTTGTTATTGAAAAACTTGTTCTGTCCATTCCGTTCTGGTAGAATAATAGCATAGAAAGCGTGCGGAGGGCGGAGGGGCCCAAAACAGCTGGAATGAGGAGGATTTTTATGCAACAAAGAGAAAAATTTGCATCCCGCTTGGGCTTTATTTTGATCTCAGCCGGATGCGCCATCGGGCTTGGAAATGTGTGGCGTTTTCCTTATATCACTGGGAAATACGGTGGTGCGGCGTTTGTAATTCTGTATTTGCTGTTTCTTGTGATTTTGGGGTTGCCCGTCATGGTTATGGAGTTTGCTGTGGGGCGTGCCAGCCAAAAGAGTTGCGCTAAGAGCTTTGAAATTTTGGAACCCAAGGGAAGTAAGTGGCATTGGTATAGCTGGCTGGGATTTGGCGGCTGCTATCTTCTGATGATGTTCTATACGACGGTCGGCGGCTGGATGATTAGCTATATCATCAAAAGCGCCCAGGGTGCCTTTGATACGACGGCGCCGGACGTGGTATTCGCCAACATGCTCGCAAATCCGGTGGAACAGGTCGGCTGGATGCTGGTGACTGTGGTACTGGGGTTTTTGGTGTGCAGTTTGGGTTTGCAGAAGGGTGTGGAGCGGATCACCAAAGTCATGATGAGCTGTTTGTTTCTCATCATGATCGTGTTGTGTATTCGCAGCGTCACCCTGGATGGAGCGGTAGAAGGCCTCAAATTTTATCTTGTGCCGGATTTCGGCAAGATGTTCGAAAATGGCTGGGCCAGCTTTGGCGAGGCGGTGTATGCCGCTATGGGACAGTCCTTCTTCACCTTGAGTTTGGGCATTTCTGCCATGGCCATTTTTGGCTCGTATATCGGGAAGGAGCGGCGGCTTCTTGGCGAAGCGTTAAATATCGGCGTTTTGGACACGCTCGTTGCGCTGATGGCAGGACTGATTATTTTCCCAGCCTGCTTTGCCTTCGGCGTGAACCCTGGGGAAGGCCCGGGATTGGTATTTGTCACTCTGCCGAGTGTATTCAACCAGATGTGGGGCAGCCGTCTGTGGGGAGTCCTGTTTTTCTTGTTTATGAGCTTTGCAGCGCTATCCACCGTCATTGCAGTGTTTGAAAATCTCATCAGCTTTTGCATGGATAAGTGGGGATGGGAGCGCAAAAAGGCGGTGATCGTCAACGGGATTGCCGTAGCGATTTTGTCGCTGCCCTGCGCGCTGGGCTTTAATGTGTGGAGCAGCGTAACCCTGCCTGGCATCGGCGATATTCAGACCATTGAGGACTTTATTATCTCCAACAATATTTTACCTATTGGCAGCTTGATCTATTTGTTGTTCTGCCTGAGCAAACGCGGTTGGGGTTGGGAGAATTTTATAGCGGAAGCGGATACCGGCCGCGGGCTGAAATTTCCCAAATGGTCGCGGCTTTATTTGAAGTATGTTTTGCCTCTGCTGATTTTGATTATTTTTATCATGGGGTATTTGCCAAAGTTTCAGACCTGGCTGGGCCTGTGAGCCATCGGGCTAAATAGAACATTTTATGTTAGAGTCTTTTGGAATTTACTAACGGGGTCTTAGAAGTGTGTTTGTAGGGATGCATACGAACAGCTGTAGAGAACCCCAGTTGGCCTTTCATATCCTTACAGGGATTTTCATATGGAGCCAAAAAGCGTGATGGCAGGATAGTTTTGTCCGGCGATCACGCTTTTTCATAGAAAAAGCTTGCAAAAGGAATTTTTTGGAAAGGCCCAAAAATCGTATGGGTCTACTGGGAATAGAGTCGAGCGCAAATTCCCATTGTAAAAATGGTCTCAAATGGATAGGTCCTTTTTCATAAGATAAAGCCCATTAGAATCGGGGGTACGGGAAAGATCTATGTACCCGAGCTTCTGATAGAAACGATGGGCCGTCAGGGATGCACAGAGACGCACCACAGCGCCACCCTTCTGCCGTGCAAATTGTTCGCCAGCTTCTACCAACTGTCGGCCAATTCCTTGGCCGTGATAATCCGGAGAAACAAAGAGCGTGCGTAGCCAATATACCTGTGGCGCTCCCTGTGCAGGAAGTATGCGAAGGATTCCGGTTGGAATTCCGCCTTTTTCAAAAGTGAATGTATATCCCTCTGCGGTCATTCGAAGAAGGCGTTCCGGCGTATATTCTTGTATGAGTTGTTCGATTACTTCAAGAGGGTAATCCCAACAATTGACCTCCCGCAGATTACGGCAGATTAGATGGGATGCCGCCTGCGCATCGGATGCTTGAAATTCCCGGATCATTTTTAAGGAACCTCCTCTGGGATATCGTACGGCTGTAAATATGTGTGCTTGCTATTTTTATCCCGTCATTTGCTACGCGTTTTATTTGGTTGAGTTTGAAAATCCCTCTGATAAACGGCAATGCGTCTACCAGAGGGATTTTTTACTTGCTATTTTAATACATTCTAATGCAGTTTATTCGTTGACCAAGCCCATCTTTTCTTCGCGGAAAATGCGCGCGTCCATCTCTTTCAGATCCGGGGATACCAGCGGCTTCTTCGGCATATGGGCAAAAATGTCCTTTTCCAGATCGACGCCCGGTGCATATTCGGTCAAGACCAAGCCCTTGTCGGTCAGCTGGAATACAGCGCGCTCGGTGATGTACATGACCGGCTGCTGGTTCTTTTTGGCGGTCTCAGCGCTGAAGGTGATGTGCTCCAAGCCCGTCTTAAATTTATTGATGCTTCCATCCGACAAAATGTGCAGCTTACCGTCGGAAACTTCCGTCTTTAGCCCCTTAGCCGTGAAGGTGCCGCAGAAGAACACCTGCTTGGCGTTTTGCGAGATATCGATGAATCCGCCACAACCGGGCAGCTTTACACCAAATTTGGACACGTTTACGTTGCCCTCTTCATCGCCCTCTGCAAACCCAAGGAAGGCCTGGTCCAGTCCGCCACCCTGGTAGAAGTCAAACATCGAAGGCTGGGACATGATGCACTGGGGATTTAAGCTTGCGCCGAAATCCAGACCGCTTTGCGGGCTGCCGCCGGTCAGTCCGGATTCCACCGTCAATGTGAAGCGATCCAAGATGCCCTCTTCCGTTGCAACCGAGGAGATGTACTCCGGAATACCGATACCGAGGTTCACAATCCCATTCTTTTTCAGTTCCATCGCCGCACGGCGGGCAATGATCTTTTTCGGGGACATGGGGGCCGGCGTGAACTCCGCAGCGCCCATACGGTGCTCGCCGGAGAAGCCGGGATTGTACTGCGTGCCGAAGGTCTGCATATGATTCTTCATGTCGCTGACAACAACCACTGCGTCCACGAGGATGCCGGGGACCTCTACTTTCTGCGGATCGAGAGAGCCGGATGCAACCACGCGTTCTACCTGTGCGACCACGGTACCGCCGGAGTTCTTGCACGCCTGCGCCACGACCAGCGCTTCTGCCTTAACGCCCAGATGCTCCATGGAGATATTGCCGTCTTCATCGGCATATGTGCCGGAAATGATAGCGAAGTTGACCGGCTGGTTTTTATAGAAGAGATACTCTTTGCCGCCGATCTCCATCAGCTCCACCAGATCTTCCTGCTGGCGGGTCAGCTCGTTCAGCTTGCCGCCCATTAGACGGGGGTCCACAAACGTACCGAGGCCCACATGGGTCAAAGTACCGGGCTTGTGAGCCGCCGCATCACGGAACATATGCGCGGTAACACCCTGAGGGAAATCATACGCGATGATCTTATTGTCGGCAACCATCTTGCCGAGTTTCGGGGCAAGGCCCCAGTGGCCACCGATGGCGCGGCGGACCATGCCGTCGTGTGCGAAGTGGTTGAGCCCTTTATCCTTAGAATCGCCCTGTGCGGCGCAGAAAAGCAGGGTTAAATCGTTCGGTGCGCCGGTCTCTAAAAAACGCTGCTCGATTGCAATTGCGATCTCTTCCGGAAAGGAAGCGCCGATGAAACCATTTGTTGCAAGGTTGACGCCGTTCGGAATCAGATCCGCAGCCTCTCTTGCAGTTAATACTTTTACAGACATGAGCAATCCTCCAATTTATATACATGATACTGAATTGTTAATATTATATCATACCCATGGGAAATTTCAAGTCCGTGAGGTGCAACAAAGAAGGCAGTGCTTTTCCGTCAAAACGGAGAAACACCGCCTTTTATACAGCAGCCACTTTTTAAGAAAAAAAGGTATGTTCCAAAAAGATTTTAAGCCCAATCCCGATGAGAACAATCCCACCGACAATTTCTGCTTTGCCGCAGCAAAGGGAACCAAATTTTTTGCCGATGCCTACGCCCACCAAGGAAAACAAAAAGGTGATCATCCCGATCGAAACGACGGAAGCCAGCATTAAGGGAAGTGTGGACGCTCCCACGGCGGTTGGTAAGATGATGCCGGTTGCCAGCGCGTCAATACTGGTGGCTACCGCGAAGGCCAAAATCGTTTTGAATCCTGGAGGTTCCTTTTGGCAATCCACAATGCCCTCATTGCGCTTCTTTTTCGCTTCCCGAAGCATTTGGATACCGATGTAACTCAGAAGGAGCAGGGCAATCCAATGGTCAATCTTACTGATAAACCCCTCGCCTGCCTTACCGACGGCCCACCCAATCATGGGCATGGCCGCTTGGAATAACCCAAAGCTTGCCGCAAGCTTTGTTGCAAATCCAAACGTCACATTGCGCGTTACAGCGCCATTTGTAATGGAAACGGCAAATGCGTCCATCGAAAGCCCAATGGCAATGCCGATCAAAGAAATAACGTCCATGCGCAACCCCTCAATATGTATAAAATACAGAATTTGACAAGAAGTTAGATTATTCTATATCCTTTTTAGCTGCTTGTCAATCCTCCTAAAAGGGTATGTGAAGGGAAGAGGAAAGATGCCGCTTGGCGTTAAATATTGATTTTCATATCGCCGTCTTTGACCCATCCAATTTTGCGCAGGACAAAATCAAAGAGGAGAGTGAGGGCGGCAGGAGCGATAAAATGTAGCAGAACAATTTCCAGGAGGATTTGCCACTGTGGTACAGTTCCAGACATAGCTGCAAAAGCGCCAAATTGCCCGACAAGGCCGCTGGTTCCCATGCCCGCGCCGGTGGCGGTATTGGTCATCTGGAACACGCAGGTGGAGATCGGGCCGAGGACCGCGCTGGCCAAAGTGGGAGCGATCCAGATTTGCGGCTTTTTCATGATGTTGCTGAATTGCAGCATGGAGGTACCGATTCCCTGGGAGAGCAGGCCGCCCCAACGGTTTTCCCGGAAGCTGGCAACAGCAAAACCGATCATCTGGGCGGAGCATCCGACCGCGGCCGCCCCGGCAGCCAAACAGCTCAGATCCAACATGATACAGAGCGCGGCGGAGCTAATTGGTGCGGTGAGCACCATGCCGACGATGACGGATACCAGGATACCCATGGGAAGCGGGGAGAGTTCCGTCGCTTGGTTGATGATAGCGCCGAGCCCATTCATAAATTCCTGGATATAGGGGCCAACAAACTGCCCGGCCACGCTGCCGGTAATGATGGTGACCATCGGCGTCACGACAATATCCACTTTGGTTTTGCCGCTTACAAGGCGCCCAAATTCAGCCCCAACGACAGCGGCCACATAAGCGCCCACCGGCCCGCCTGCCTGGTATCCGAAGGCGCCGCATACGACACAGGAGAACACCACCAGCGGCTTTGCCTTTAAGCCCCAAGCGATTGCCGCACCAATCGCAGAGCCGACCACCGGGGAAGAGGCGGCCGCCATTTCCGAATAAGGGGCCAAAAAGGTCAGGAAGGGAACTTGGCTCAATTGGGACATAATCAGCCCAATGATAAGGGAAGAGAAAAGGCCGAGCGCCATTGCGCTCATGGCATCTACGAAGTACCGTTGGAAGAGCTTTTTCAAAAGGGAACGGACGTTGTTTCCTGTTACTTTTTCCATATTCTATACCTACTCTATCTATTTTCGCATCAGACAAGCGGCAGCGCCGCCCATGTAGACAAAAAAATAGCGGCTGTGAGGAGGGGAGCGGCACTGGAATCCCAGTACCTATTTCCTAACCCACAAACCGCTATTTCTTCTTCAATATCGGATATTGTTGGCCAATCAAACCACACCGCCTCGCCAGCAGTGTGGCAATGTCCTATTTAAATCAGAGCTTGTTGCAAGCCGTCGATTAGATGACGCCTTCTGCCAGCATCGCGTCTGCAACCTTGACAAAGCCTGCGATGTTCGCGCCCATCACATAGTTCTTTGCGTGGCCATACTTCTCAGCCGCGTCAGCTGCATTCTTGAAGATGTTCTCCATGATGCCTTTGAGCTTTGCGTCGACCTCTTCGAAGCTCCAGGAGAGACGCATGCTGTTCTGGCTCATTTCAAGAGCGGAGGTTGCTACGCCGCCTGCGTTGCTGGCCTTGCCCGGTGCGAACAGAACGCCGTTTGCCTGGAAATACTCGGTTGCCTCGATGGAGGTCGGCATGTTTGCGCCCTCCGCAACAGCGAAGACGCCGTTTGCAACGAGTGCCTTTGCGTCGTCGATCAGCAGCTCATTCTGCGTTGCGCACGGCAGAGCAATGTCGCACTTGACACTCCAAACACCCTTGCCCTCGTGGTACTCAGAGTTCGGACGATAGTTCTTGTACTCGGTCAGGCGTGCACGCTTGACTTCCTTGATCTCCTTGATTGCAGCCAGGTCGATGCCTTCCGGATCATAGATCCAGCCGGTGGAATCGCTCATGGTGACAACCTTGCCGCCCATCTGCTGTGCTTTCTCACATGCATAGATGGCCACGTTGCCAGCGCCGGAAATCGCGATGGTGGAGCCAGCGATGCTCTTGCCGTTTGCCTTCAGCATCGCGTCTGTGAAATACAGCAGGCCGTAGCCGGTAGCTTCCGTACGAGCCAGGGAACCGCCGAAGTTCAGGCCCTTGCCGGTGAGCACGCCCTCATAAGCATTGCGGATTCTCTTATACTGGCCGAACAGGTAGCCGATTTCACGGCCGCCTACGCCAATGTCACCAGCCGGAACGTCGGTGTCCGGGCCAATGTGACGGTACAGCTCCGTCATAAAGCTCTGGCAGAACGCCATGATCTCGCGGTCAGACTTGCCCTTCGGGTCGAAGTCGGAGCCGCCCTTGCCGCCGCCGATCGGCAGGCCGGTCAGGGAGTTCTTGAAGATCTGCTCAAAGCCGAGGAACTTGATGATGCCAAGGTTTACGGACGGATGGAAACGCAAGCCGCCCTTGTAGGGTCCGATTGCGGAATTGAACTGCACGCGATAGCCGCGGTTGACCTGCACCTTGCCGTTGTCGTCTACCCAAGCGACGCGGAATTTGATCTGGCGCTCCGGTTCGGTAATGCGCTCAAGGATACCGGCCTTCTCATACTGCGGGTTCTGCTCGATCACAGGCTCCAAGGAATTGAGCACTTCTGTGACGGCCTGGATGAATTCCGGCTCGCTCTGGTTGAGGCGGACGACTTTTTCCAACTGTTCACTGACATAGGACATAATGATGAAGCCTCCTATACAAAATAGATTCTGTAAGCGTTTGCAACTGCGCGGCGGGCAACGGTCAAGGTATATATTCATACCGCTTTGGAACCGCTTCGGATGACGGAAAACGGCGCCAGCCTGCACACACAATTTTTTTACTTCAACAGTTTAGCATAGGAATACCAATATTTCAAGATTTTATGGCCGAAAAAATCAAATTTTTTTGATTGTTTTGCAGGAACGGAAGATGAATATTGCAAAATCACTGCCGTTTCACCGGAAAACGACCGATTCTATCCGGAAATTTGTGCATAAATATGAATCGGGGACATCACGATGAAAATGATTGACACGACTTTGCAAATAGAATAAAATAAAGACAATAATTGTATGGCCGGGTGCGGCCAAATAAAGATGGGACAAGGAGGTTCTGTAAACAGGAACAGCCTTGTTATTTTTATTTTTAGGGGGATATGGTTTTGAGCAAATACACCAAGGAGGACATCATCCGGATTATCCGGGAAAATGACGTGAAATTTGTCAGGCTGCAATTTACGGACATTTTCGGCACCTTGAAGAATGTGGCCATTACGACCAGCCAGGTGGAAAAAGCACTGGATAACAAGTGTATGTTCGACGGCTCTTCCATCGAGGGCTTTGTGCGTATTGAGGAGTCCGATATGTATCTCTGGCCGGATCTGGACACCTTTGTCATCTTGCCCTGGCACACCCGGCACGGGAAGATTGCCCGGCTGATCTGCGACGTCTACAAGCCGGACGGCACGCCGTTTGAAGGGGACCCGCGCTACATCCTGCGCAAAGCGATCCAAGATGCGGCGGACATGGGATACAGCTTCAACGTGGGGCCGGAGTGCGAATTCTTCCTGTTCAACACCGACGAGTATGGCCATCCCACCACCATCACTCATGACACGGCGGGTTATTTTGATATGGGGCCGTCCGATTTGGGTGAGAGCTGCCGCCGCGATATTTGCCTGACCCTCGAGGACATGGGATTTGAGATTGAGGCTTCCCACCATGAGGTGGCGATCGCACAGCACGAGATCGACTTTAAATACAGCGAAGCGCTCTCTGCGGCAGACAACATCCTCACCTTTAAGATGGTGGTAAAATCGGCAGCCGATTCCCACGGCCTGTGCGCGACGTTTATGCCAAAGCCGGTCTATGGCCAGTGCGGTTCCGGTATGCATACCAACATGTCCCTTTTTAAAGATGGAAAGAACGCGTTCTACGACCCGGATTCGGAATCCGGCCTGAGCGAAATCGCCCATCAGTTCATCGCTGGCATCTGCAAGCATGTCAAGAGCATCAGTGCGATCACCAACCCGCTGGTCAATTCCTATAAGCGCTTGGTCCCCGGCTATGAAGCGCCCTGCTATATCGCCTGGACGACCTGCAACCGCAGCGCCCTGATCCGCGTTCCGGACACCCGCGGGGTGGGGACACGCGTGGAATTGCGTTCCCCGGACCCGGCGTGCAACCCGTACCTCGTCTTTGCCGTGCTGCTGCAAGCGGGCCTGGAGGGGATCCGCGAAGGGATGACCCCGCCCCCGCCGGTCAGTGCGAACATTTACGACATGAAAGAAGAGGACCGTAAGAAGCTGGGCATTGAGAACCTGCCCGCCGATCTGATCGACGCAGTGGAGTGCATGGAGGCCGATCCCTTTATCCGTGAGGTATTGGGCGATCATGTTTATACAAAATATGTGGAGGCCAAACGGCAGGAGTGGAAAGAATATACCACGCGTGTGTCCCAGTGGGAAATCGAGCGGTATTTGAATAAATTTTAATGGTTTGTAGCGGACGGCTTGGAAACGGGACGCAGTGAGCCATATAATGGTTGGAAATTTGAACCATGCCGGAAGGAGCAGTGGACCTGAGCCTGCGGCCCACTGGTTTCTGTAAATGCGGAGCATGTGCTCTGGAAATATTATCTGAGACAGCGATGACGGTGTTTGATGCATTGAATACGTGCTTCCAATTTGCATAAATATGTCTTAGTAAGAGAATGTGTGTCCAACGGTTTCTGATGAAGCTGCGCGGTGTTCCTGAAGAGAAGCGTCGTTCTGGAACGCAGTATCTTGAGTAATTGAAACTTTTCTTGCCAGGAGGACAGTCCCATGAAATTTACAAAAATGCACGGCACCGGAAACGACTATATCTATGTCAACGGCTTTGAGGAGAAGCTGGAAAACCCTTCAGAAGCGGCGGTTAAACTGAGCGACCGCCGGTTTGGAATCGGCTCCGATGGGCTGATCTTGATTTTGCCATCCGACGTGGCAGACTGCCGCATGGAGATGTTCAACGCGGACGGTTCCATAGGGAAGATGTGTGGAAACGGCATCCGCTGTGTGGCGAAATATGTCTACGACCGCGGGCTTGTGAAAAAGGACGTCCTGCGTGTGGAAACCCGCAGTGGTGTGAAAACCTTGCAGCTGCGTGTGGAGGATGGAAAGGTCGCTTCGGTGCGCGTCAATATGGGGCAGCCGGAGCTGGACCCGGAAAAAATCCCGGTCTTGTTTTCAAAGGACCGCATGGTGGACGAAGAGGTGTATACGCCCTCTGGAAACGTGTGGAGGGTCACCTGTGTTTCGATGGGCAACCCGCACGCGGTGATTTTTGTTGACGATGTGGAGGGAGTGAATCTGCCTGCAATTGGCCCGGAGATGGAAAAGCACGCGATGTTCCCGGAGCGTGCCAATATCGAATTTGCACAGGTGACCGGCCCGCATGAAGTGCAGATGCGCGTTTGGGAGCGCGGGTCCGGGGAGACCCTTGCCTGCGGTACGGGCGCGTGTGCCTGTGCGGTGGCCTCTGTGTTGACCGGAAAAACGGACCGCGATGTGACGGTGCATTTGCGTGGCGGAGATTTGCACATTTTCTGGGATCCGGATACGGACGACGTTTATATGGAAGGCCCTGCCGCTTTTGTCTTTGACGGAACTGTCGAAATCTGATATAATATCGTATTGGACATTCTGTACGCTAAAACGAATTTTAGGAGGTTTTCGATTTGCTGAAAGTCAATGAGAATTTTGTCAAGCTTCCTGCCAGCTATCTGTTTGTGGACATCAACAATAAGGTGAACGCCTTTATGAAGGAGCACCCGGAGCAGGAGATCATCCGCCTGGGGATCGGCGACGTGACCCGCCCGCTGCCAAAGGCAGTCGTCGAGGCGATGTGTGCCGCTGCGAAGGAGATGGGCGAAGCGGAGACGTTCCGCGGCTATGGCCCCGAAGCGGGTTATGCGTTCCTCCGTGAGGCAATCGCAAAAAATGATTTTCAGGCCCGCGGGATTGATATTTCTGCGGATGAGATTTTTGTCAGCGACGGCGCGAAGAGCGACACCGGCAGCATCGGCGACATCTTTGGCGTGGACAATGTCGTCGCGGTGTGCGACCCAGTCTACCCGGTCTATGTGGACACCAACGTCATGGCCGGACGTGCGGGCGACTACGTAGAGGGCAAGGGTTGGAGCAAGATTGTGTACATGCCCTGCAAGGAGGAAAACGGCTTCTTGCCGGAGATCCCGCAGCAGCCGGTGGACATGATCTATCTGTGTTTCCCAAACAATCCCTCCGGAGTGGGTATTACAAAGGAAGCTTTGAAAAAATGGGTGGATTATGCGTTGGAGAATCAATCCATCCTTCTCTATGACGCGGCATATGAAGCATTTATCACCGATCCGGACATGCCCCACAGCATTTTTGAGATCGAAGGGGCCAAGAAGTGCGCAATCGAATTCCGCAGTTTTTCCAAGACGGCGGGCTTTACCGGCACACGCTGCGCGTTCAGCGTGATCCCGAAGGAGCTCGAATACGACGGAGTATCCCTCAATAAGCTCTGGGACCGCCGCCAGTCCACCAAGATGAACGGCGTTTCGTATGTCGTCCAGCGCGGCGCAGAGGCGGTTTATTCCGAGGAAGGCAAGAAGGAAGTCCGTGAGAACATCGCCTATTACCTCAACAATGCAAAGATCATCCGCGAGGGCTTGAAAAAGGCGGGCTTCACAGTCTATGGCGGCGAGCATTCCCCCTATGTGTGGCTCAAGACGCCGCAAGGGGTTTCCTCCTGGGAATTCTTTGACATGCTGCTGGAGAAGTGCGGCGTGGTCGGTACGCCGGGCTCCGGATTTGGTGCAAATGGGGAAGGCTTCTTCCGCCTGACCTCTTTCAATACAAAAGAAAATACGGAGAAGGCGCTTGCGAAGATCGTAGCAGCCTTTGCCGGCTAAATTATTGCTTTGTGGTCGAGCGCCCCGCTTAAATGTAAGTCGGGGCTGCTTGACTGTAAATATACAAGATAGGGATTTGGGAATTTATTATTTTAGAAACGGTTGGTGATTGAATGAAAGCACTCCTTATGCTCGAAAATGGCATGACATTTGAGGGCACGGGTTTCGGCTATGAGCACGACGTCCTGTGCGAAGTCGTGTTCAACTCGGCCATGTGCGGCTATACCGAGCTGCTCACAGACCCATCGTATGCTGGCCAAGGCGTTGTGATGACCTTCCCGTTGATCGGAAACTATGGCATCTGCTACGACGATGCGGAGTCCACAAAGCCGTGGCTGGGCGCGTTTATCGTTCGCTCCGTCTCTGGCATTGCCAGCAATTTCCGCTGTGATGTGGATCTGGACACCTATTTAAAGCAGAATAAAGTGCCCGGCATGTGCGGCATTGATACCCGCGCGCTCACCCGTGTTCTGCGTGAAAGCGGTACGATGCGTGGCATGATCTCTTATGGCGAGGCGATCGACCTGGCTGCGATGAAGAAGCAGATCGACGCGTTTGTGCTGAAGTCCTACGTGCCGGAGGTCAGCGACCGGGAGGGAAAGGTCTATGGCGACGGCCCCATCCGTGTGGCCCTGGCCGACTACGGCGTCAAACACAACATCATCCGCTGTTTGGTCAAGCGCGGCTGTACAGTTAAATGCTTCCCTTATGACGCCTCGATGGAGGAGATTCTGGCATTCTCCCCGGATGGCGTTATGCTGAGCAACGGCCCTGGCGACCCGCAGGCGTGTGTCAAATCCATTGAGGAGCTCAAGCGGTTGTATAACCACGGCCTCCCGATTTTCGGCATCTGCCTCGGCCACCAGCTGATGGCGCTGGCGCAGGGCTTCGACACCTATAAATTGAAATATGGCCACAGAGGGATCAACCATCCGGTGAAAGACCTCGAAGCCAACCGTGTATACATCACTTCCCAAAACCACGGCTTTGTCGTCAATGCGGACACCGTCGATCCCGCTGTTGCGGACGTCAGCTTTGTCAGCATGAACGACGGCAGCGTGGAAGGCCTGCGTTATAAAAACGGCCGGGTCTTTACGGTGCAGTTCCATCCGGAAGCTTCTTCCGGCCCGCTGGACACCGGGTTCCTGTTTGACAAATTTATCGATCTGATGGGAGGGAGCCGCATATGAGCAAGAATCCAAATATCAAAAAGGTTGTCATCATCGGCTCCGGCCCGATTATCATCGGCCAGGCGGCGGAATTCGACTATGCGGGCACGCAAGCGTGCCGCGCCATCCGGGAAGAGGGTGTTGAAGTCGTTCTGATCAACTCCAACCCGGCGACGATCATGACGGACAAGCAGATCGCCGATAAAGTGTATATCGAACCGCTGACCGTGGAGACCATCAAAAAGGTCATTATCAAAGAAAAGCCGGACAGCATCCTGCCGACCCTAGGCGGCCAGAACGCGCTGAACTTGGCGGTGGAGCTGGAGGAATCCGGCTTCCTGAAGGAGCACAATGTCACGATGATCGGCACCAGCGCCGATACAATCCGCATGGCGGAGGACCGCGAGCTCTTCAAAGAGGCGATGGAGCGTATCTACCAGCCCTGCGCAGAGAGCGAGATCGCGGAGGATCTGGACCGCGCCTTGCAGGTGGCGGAGCGCATCGGCTACCCGGTGGTGGTTCGCCCGGCGTATACCCTCGGCGGCAGCGGCGGCGGCATCGCATATGACCGCGAGCAGCTGATCTCCATCGCGTCCTTGGGCCTGCACCGCAGCCGTGTGCATCAGGTTCTGATCGAGCGCTGCATCTCCGGCTGGAAAGAGATTGAATACGAAGTGATGCGGGATAAGAACGGCAACTGCATCACCGTTTGTAATATGGAAAACTTCGACCCGGTGGGCGTGCACACCGGCGACTCGATCGTGGTAGCACCCTGCCAGACGCTGGCGGATAAGGAAACCCAGATGCTGCGCAGCGCGGCGCTGGATATTATCACGGAGTTGGGCGTCGAAGGCGGCTGCAACGTGCAGTTTGCCCTGAACCCCAATAGCTTTGAATACTGCGTTATCGAGGTAAACCCGCGTGTGAGCCGTTCCTCGGCGTTGGCTTCCAAAGCGACAGGCTATCCGATCGCAAAGGTGGCTTCCAAGATTGCGCTGGGATACACGCTGGACGAAATCCCCAATGCGATCACCAAGAAAACCTACGCCTGCTTCGAGCCGACGCTGGACTATTGCGTCGTGAAAATCCCGAAGTGGCCGTTCGATAAATTCCAAAATGCTAAGCGCCTGCTGGGCACCCAGATGAAGGCGACCGGCGAGGTCATGGGCATTGCCCCGACGTTCGAGGGCGCGCTGATGAAGTCCGTGCGCTGCTTGGAAGTCAACATGATGAGCCTGATCGATAAGAACCTCAAGGGCTTGAGCGACGATGCGATCGGTGAGCGCCTGCACGTCGTAGACGACCGCCGCCTGTTCGTCTTGGCGGAGGCACTGCGCCGTGGCTTTACGGCGAAGGAGATCCACGACATCACAAAGATCGACCTGTGGTTCCTGGACAAGCTGGTTTCCATCGTCAATGTGGAAAAAGCGCTCGCTTCCGAAGAGCTTGACCGGGCGTTGCTGTTCAGGGCGAAGGACTACGGCTTCTTGGATGAGACGATTTCGGAACTCAGCGGGAAGAGCATCGAAGAGATCCGCAAGCTGGAAGATGAATGGAACATCAAGCCCGTCTATAAGATGGTCGATACCTGCGCGGCGGAATTCGATGCTGCAACGCCTTACTATTATTCCAGCTACGGTTCGGAGAACGAGTCCATCTGCCAGAAGGACCGCAAGAAGGTGCTGGTCATCGGTTCCGGCCCGATCCGCATCGGGCAGGGCATCGAGTTTGACTTCTGCTCCGTCCACAGCGTTTGGGCGCTGCGCGACCTCGGCTATGAGACCATCATCATGAACAACAACCCGGAGACCGTCAGCACGGACTTCGACATTGCGGACAAGCTCTATTTTGAACCGCTGACCCCTGAAGATGTGCTCCATGTCGTGCAGTTGGAGAAGCCCGACGGCGCGGTGGTGCAGTTTGGCGGCCAGACGGCGATTAAACTGGCCGGCGCCATCGAAAAGATGGGAATCCCGATTTTGGGCACCTCGTTTGACAGCATCGACGCAGCGGAGGACCGCGAGCGTTTTGATGCGATCTTGAACGAGTGCGAGATCCCGCGCGCCGCAGGCCGCACGGTATTCACCTGTGCGGAGGCGCTTGCCGCTGCGAATGAGCTGGGATACCCGGTCCTGGTGCGCCCGTCCTATGTGCTCGGCGGCCAGGGGATGCACATCGCCTACAGCGACGAGGATGTGATCGAAGACATCGGCGCCATCAACCAGATTGCACAGGAGCACCCGATTCTGGTCGATAAATATATCATGGGCACGGAAGTGGAAGTCGATGCGGTGTGCGACGGAATCGACTCGGTGATCCCGGGTATCATGCAGCACATCGAACGCGCTGGCGTACACTCCGGCGACAGCATTTCGGTCTATCCCGCGGTGGATGTAAGCAAGGAAATGCAGGACATCATCGTCGAGTACACCCGCCGCCTGGCGAAGGCGCTCAAGGTCAAGGGCCTGCTGAATATTCAGTTTATTGTGAAGGACAACCAGGTCTATGTGATCGAGGCCAATCCGCGTTCGTCCCGTACGGTCCCCTACATCAGCAAGGTGACCGATATCCCAATCGTCCCGTTGGCGGTCGGAACCTTCTTCGGGAAAACCTTGCCGGAGATGGGCTATGAATATGGATTGCAGCCCGAAAAAGAGCTCATTGCCATCAAGATGCCGGTGTTCTCTTTCGAAAAGCTGTATGGAGCGGATGTCAACCTCGGGCCGGAGATGAAATCCACCGGCGAGGTCCTGGGCGTGGCCCGGACCTTTGACGAGGCGATGATCAAAGCATTCTACGGCGCGGGCACCCACATGATTAAAAAGGGCCGTGTCATTATCACGGTTAAGAACAGCGATAAACAGGAAGTCCTGCCGATTGCACGTGGCTTGTATGAGCTGGGCTGGACGATCTATGCCACGGCGGGCACGTCCGATTTCCTGAATGACAATGGCATTCCCACCATCCGTACCAATAAGATCGGCGCCGGGAAGCCGGACATTCTGGATGTGATCCTGTCCGGAAAGATCGACCTGGTCATCAACACGCCTTCGAAGGGCGTAGCGCATAACCGCGACGGCTATCTCATCCGCCGCAATGCAGTAGAGGCCGGCATCCCGTGCTTGACCTCGTTGGACACCGCGAATGCATTCCTGACCTGCGCGCAGCACGTGGAGACGACGCAGCTGTCGGTCATCGATATTACGACGGTATCCAGCTTCTTAAACTTTATCTAAACCGGTCTGCGCCGGGGGCTTTTACCCCCGGCAATGCCTGTTTCCCGACTTTTTAAATTGAATCGAACTAGGAGGATTTTCATCATGAAAAAGTGTGAGCAGATTTATGAGGGAAAAGCCAAAAAGGTCTTTGCAACGGACGATCCGAACCTCTGCATTGTTGATTATAAGGACGACGCAACGGCGTTCAATGGCCAGAAAAAGGGCACGATTGTGGGCAAAGGCGTGGTAAACAACCGTATGTCCAACTTTATGTTCCAGCTGCTGGAGAAGCACGGCGTTAAGACCCACTTTGTTGAGGAACTGAGCGACCGCGAGACATTGGTGAAAAAGGTTTCGATTGTCCCGCTGGAAGTGATTATCCGCAACCTTTCCGCCGGTTCTTTTGCAAAGCGTTACGGCGTGGAGGAGGGCATCGAGTTTGCCCAGCCGACCATCGAGTTTTCCTATAAGAACGACGACCTCGGCGACCCGCTGATCAACGATTATCACGCTTTGGCGCTCGGCCTGGCCACCCAGGAAGAGATCGACACCATCAAGGCGATGGCGTTCAAGGTCAACGAGGTGATGAAGGAATACTTCAAGAAGCTCGATGTTATTTTGGTCGACTTTAAGCTGGAATTCGGAAAGACGGCAGATGGCGAAATTGTCCTTGCCGATGAGATTTCCCCGGACACCTGCCGCTTCTGGGATGTCCATACCCATGAGAAGCTGGATAAGGACCGCTTCCGCAGGGATTTGGGCGGCGTAGAAGAGGCGTATGCCGAGATGATGAAGCGCATCGGGCTTTAAGCGCTTGCCCGGCCGGTTCGTTTGACAATCCATAATTTGATTAGGACGGTGAGCTTTTGAACGGTTCTGTAATGGAGTTTGATTATTCGAAACCGCATGAGGAGTGCGGTGTATTCGGCGTCTATTCGATGGATGGCGCATTGAACCCTGCATATGCCACATACAACGGGCTCTTGGCCCTCCAGCACAGAGGGCAAGAGAGCTGCGGCATTGCCGTAAACGACCAGGGGGTCATTTCCTGTTATAAAGATATGGGATTGGTGACGGAGACCTTCAATGATAAAATTCTGCGGGAATTGAAGGGCCAGATCGCTGTCGGCCATGTGCGGTATTCCACCGCGGGCGCGAGCGTCCGGGAAAACTCCCAGCCGCTTGTCATGCGATACATCAAGGGAACGTTGGCGATTGCACACAATGGAAACCTGAGCAATGCCTATGAGCTCCGGCATGAACTGGAGCATCGCGGCTGCATTTTTCAAACCACGATTGATTCAGAAGTGATTGCCTACCTCATCGCGCGGGAGCGCGTGAAGGCCCCCTCCATAGAGGAGGCGGTCTACCGTGCGATGCCGAAGGTTCAGGGGTCCTATTCCATGATTGTGATGAGCCCCCAAAAATTGATTGCCGTACGCGACCCGAACGGGTTCCGTCCGCTCTGCATTGGCCGCGTGGAGAACAGCTATGTGTTTGCTTCGGAGACCTGTGCGCTTGATGCGTGTGGGGCAGAGTTCGTGCGTGATGTGGAGCCCGGTGAAATTGTCGTGGCGGATAAAGACGGCCTCCGCTCGATGACGCTCCCCAATAAAGCTGCAAAATCCCTTTGCGTGTTTGAATACATTTATTTTGCCCGTACGGACAGCGTGGTGGATGGCATCAGCGTCTACGAGGCACGCAAAGAGGCCGGGCGCCTGTTGGCTCGCCAGCATCCCGTGGATGCCGATATGGTGATCGGTGTGCCTGAGTCCGGGATCGACGCGGCGATTGGATATAGCGAGGAGTCCGGCATCCCCTACCAGAAGGGCATTGTCAAAAACAGCTATATCGGGCGTACCTTCATCAAGCCGGATCAGGCTTCGCGGGAACGCAGCGTGCGCATCAAACTGAACGCCCTGGGCACGGCAGTCAAAGGGAAACGCGTCGTAATGCTGGACGACTCCATTGTGCGTGGTACGACATGCGCGCGGATTGTGTCCATGCTCAAGGACGCCGGTGCGAAGGAAGTCCATCTGCGCATCAGCTCCCCACCGTTCCTTTGGCCTTGCTATTACGGGACGGACATCCCCTCCAAAGACGAGCTGATCGCCTGTAAGCATACGATTGAGGAGATTGGCAAGATGAGCTTTGCAGACTCCATTGAGTTCCTGGCGTTGGAAAATCTGCCGAAGATGTTGGGGATAGAGAGCGATTGTGGGCATTACTGTGATGCCTGTTTCTCTGGGCGTTATCCGGCCGCTGTCCCAAGCCATTCCATGGCTTCGAAAGAAAATAAATATTGTGTGCCGATCAGAAGAGATTGATGGAGGTTGTCAATTTGAAGAATACGTATGAGTCGCCGCTGTCCGCGCGGTATGCGGATGCTGAGATGAAGTTCCTGTTCTCCCCCGATAAAAAGTTCCGCACGTGGCGGAAACTCTGGATTGCTTTGGCGGAAACGGAAAAAGAGCTGGGGCTTCCCATCACCCAGGAACAGATCGACGAACTGAAGGCCCACGCGGAGGACATCAACTATGAGGTGGCAGAAGCACGTGAAAAAGTGGTGCGCCACGATGTGATGTCCCATGTCTATGCATATGGCGAGCAGTGCCCGAAGGCGCGCGCGATCATCCATTTGGGCGCAACCTCCTGCTATGTGGGGGACAATACGGATGTCATCATTATGACCGAGGCGTTGGAATTGGTCCGCCAGAAATTGGTGGGCGTGATCCGTGTGCTTTCGGATTTTGCGATGCAGTATAAGGATCTGCCCACCCTGGCGTTCACCCATTTCCAGCCCGCCCAGCCGACCACCGTGGGCAAACGTGCTACGCTCTGGATCCAGGATCTGCTGATGGATCTGGAGGATGTGGAATACCAGCTGAGCAAGGCGAAGCTGTTGGGCTCCAAAGGGACCACCGGCACGCAGGCCAGCTTCTTGGAGCTGTTTGACGGCGACTATGAAAAGGTAAAGCAGCTGGATCAGAAGATTGCGGAGAAGATGGGCTATCGCGCATGTTTTGCCGTCTCCGGGCAGACGTATTCCCGTAAGCTGGACAGCCAGATCTTGTCCATCCTGAGCGGAATTGCACAGAGCGCGGCAAAATTCTCCAACGATATCCGCCTGTTGCAGCATTTGAAAGAGGTGGAAGAGCCGTTTGAAAAGAACCAGATCGGTTCTTCTGCCATGGCGTATAAGCGCAACCCGATGCGTTCCGAGCGCATCGCTTCCCTGGCGCGCTATGTGATTACGGACAGCTTGAATCCGGCGATCACGGAGGCAACCCAGTGGTTTGAGCGTACGTTGGACGATTCCGCGAACAAGCGCCTCAGCGTCCCGGAGGGATTCCTGGCGGTGGACGGCATCTTGAATTTGTACAACAATGTGGCGGACGGCCTGGTTGTATATCCGAAGGTGATCGAGCAGCATTTGCGCCGGGAATTGCCCTTTATGGCAACGGAGAATATCATGATGGACGCCGTCAAGCGCGGCGCCGACCGCCAGCAGCTGCATGAGCGCATCCGCGTGCATTCCATGGCCGCTTCCAAGGTTGTGAAAGAAGAGGGCGGGGAGAACGACTTGCTTGCGCGCATCGCCGGGGACCCGATCTTTGGCGTTACGCTCGACGAACTGCATACGATTGTCAGCCCGGAGAAATATGTGGGCTGTGCGCCGATGCAGACGGAGGAGTTTATTCAGAATACAGTCCGTCCTATTTTGGACAAATATGCGTTTGTGCCAACGGAAAAGGCAGAGATTAACGTATAAACCACCGATGTGCGGAGTTTGGCCGCCGCCCCCTTGCGGGAATTTCCCGGGAGGCGGCGGACTTGGTTTTGCACGGATGTTTTTAGATTGAAAAGGCAGGTGTATTATTTATGGTAACAGCAATTGTGGGCGCCAATTGGGGCGACGAAGGTAAGGGGAAAATTACCGATGTAAAGGCAGCGGAATCCGATATTGTGGTTCGTTTTCAGGGCGGCAGCAATGCGGGCCATACCATCATCAACAACTATGGGAAATTTGCGCTGCACCAGCTCCCGTCCGGCGTGTTTTATGATCACATCACAAACATCATCGGCAATGGCGTGGCATTGAGTGTGGAGAATTTCATCAAAGAACTCCAGTCTTTGGAGGAACGCGGTGTTCCGAAGCCGAAGATTTTGGTTTCCGACCGGGCCCAGGTGGTCATGCCGTACCATGTGGAACTCGATTCCATGGAGGAAGCGCGTCTTTCGTCGAAGTCCTTTGGTTCCACGAAATCCGGAATCGCGCCGTTCTATTCCGATAAGTTTGCAAAAATCGGTTTTCAGGTCAGTGAGCTCTATGATGATAAAGCCAGTATCATGGAGAAAATCGCGCATGTTCTCGATCTGAAGAACGTATTATATAGGGATTTGTACCATCAGCCCGAGTTAAAGGCAGAGGACCTGTATGAGAAACTGATGGAGTATAAAGAGATGCTGGCGCCCTATGTGGCGGACACCTTCACGCTTCTGCACCGGGCGGTCAAGGATGGGAAGCACATCTTGCTGGAAGGACAGCTTGGCGCATTGAAGGACCCGGACTTCGGCATCTATCCGATGGTGACCTCCAGTTCCACGCTGGCCGGCTATGGGGCTGTGGGCGCGGGCGTGCCACCTTATTCCATCCAGGAAGTCATCACCGTGGTAAAAGCGTATTCCAGCGCTGTGGGCGCAGGCGAATTTGTCAGTGAGATCTTTGGCGAAGAGGCCGACGAGCTGCGCCGCAGAGGAGGAGACGGCGGCGAATACGGCGCGACGACTGGCCGCCCGCGCCGGATGGGATGGCTCGATCTGGTTGCGACCCGCTACGGTTGCCAGGCGCAGGGAGCCACCTGCATTGCGTTTACCGTGCTGGATGCGTTGGGATATTTGGATGAGATCCCCGTGTGCGTGGCCTATGAATTGGACGGCAAGCGGATCGATACCTTCCCGCCGACGGCGCAGCTGAAGCGCTGCAAGCCGATCCTGGAGACGCTGCCCGGTTGGAAATGCGATATCCGCGGCATCAAGAAGTATGAAGACCTCCCGGAGAATACCCGCAGATATATTGAGTTTGCGGAAAAAGCAATCGGTGTGCCGGTCAAGATCGTTTCCAATGGCCCGGCCCGTGAGGACATTATCTATCGGTAATTCCGCAGACGGCGGGGAGTTCCCGCGCATAAGGAGGTAACAGTATGTGTGGAATTGTAGGATACATCGGCGGCGATCCTGCTGCACCGTTCCTTTTGCAGGGGTTGGAAAAGTTGGAGTACCGCGGTTACGACTCCGCTGGGGTTGCTGTTTATGACGGTACATCCCTTCGGGTCGTCAAGGCAAAAGGGCGCCTCCAGGTCCTCAAAGGCTTGATTCATGACGGCAAAGATGTCCCGGGTACCGTGGGAATCGGCCATACCCGTTGGGCGACGCACGGCGCGCCTTCGGATATCAATTCCCATCCTCAGGTGAGCGATTCAGGGAAATTTGCAGTGGTACACAATGGGATCATTGAAAATTATCTCGCATTAAAGCAACATTTAATCCGCCGCGGTGTCTCCTTTGTGTCAGAAACAGACACAGAGGTGGTGGCGCAGCTATTGGAGTATTATTATAAGGGCGACATCATGGATGCGGTCATCAAAGTACTGCAAAAGGTAGAAGGCTCTTATGCGTTGGGAATCATTTGTGCGGATAAACCGGATCAACTCGTGGCGGTGCGCAAAGACAGCCCGCTGATCATCGGCCTTGGGCAGGGGGAAAATTTTATCGCCTCAGACGTCCCAGCAATCCTGAGCAGAACGCGCGACATTTACCGTTTGAATGACAACGAGATTGCGATCATCCAGCGCGAAGGGGTGCGCATCTATGACATGGATAAGGAGCTGATCCCCAAAGAACCAGTCCATGTGGAGTGGGATGTCACCGCCGCTGAAAAGGGCGGCTATGAGCACTTTATGGCAAAGGAGATCATGGAACAGCCCAAAGCGGTGCGCGATACCATTTCGCCGCGCATCAAGGATGGGCGGATTGTTTTGGACAACATCACGCTGACAGCGGACCAGCTCAAGACGTTTCGAAAGATCTTTATTGTGGCCTGTGGTTCCGCCTACCATGTGGGAATGGTGGCGAAATATGTATTGGAGAAGATGACCCGGATTCCCGTGGAAGTGGATGTCGCATCCGAATTCCGTTACAGGGAGCCGATCATCGACGAAAAGGTGCTGGTGCTGGTGATCAGCCAGTCCGGGGAAACCGCCGATACATTGGCTGCCATGCGTGAGGCAAAGCGCCTGGGCGCGCGAACTCTTTCGATCGTCAACGTGGTGGGGAGCTCCATCGCAAACGAGTCCGACGATGTGATCTATACATGGGCTGGCCCGGAAATCGCGGTAGCGACGACAAAGGCGTACAGTACACAGCTGGCTGTCGTATACTTGCTGGCCATTTACATGGCGGATCTGTTGGGGTGCCTTACCGCCGAAGAATATGCAGCCTATCTCACAGAGCTGCAGGCTCTGCCGGATAAAATTGAAAAGATCCTTCAAAATCGGGAAAACATCCAGTATTTGGCTTCCCAGCATTTTAACGCAAAGGATGTATTCTTTATCGGACGCAACCTAGACTATGCAATGTCCCTGGAGGGTTCCTTGAAACTCAAGGAAATCTCCTACATCCATTCGGACGCCTATGCTGCAGGGGAGCTCAAACATGGCACCATCTCCTTGGTGGAGGATGGGACCCTGGTGATTGCGTTGGCCACTCATCAGAATTTGTTTGACAAGATGATGAGCAATGTGAAGGAAGTCAAGGCGCGCGGTGCGGTTGTGCTGGGAATGACGACGGAGAACAACACGCAGATCGAACAGGTAACGGATCATGTGTTCTACATTCCGCAGACTTGTGATGTGATGTTACCGTCGTTGACCGTCATCCCGTTGCAGCTATTTGCCTACTATGTGGCATCCATGAAGGGCTGCGACATCGATAAGCCGCGCAACCTGGCAAAATCTGTGACAGTGGAATAGTTCTCAAAGACAAGGAAGGGAAAAGAAATCATGCTGAAAAACGAAGCGGTTCTCATTTTGGACTTCGGCGGACAGTACAGCCAGCTAATCGCACGCCGGGTGCGCGATTGCAACGTGTACTGTGAAATCAAATCCTATAAAACCCCGGCGGAGCAGATTGCCGGGGCGGGATATAAGGGGATTATCTTTTCCGGAGGGCCCAATTCCGTCTATGCAGAGGATGCTCCGGTTTGCGATAAAAAGGTGTTCGACCTGGGAATTCCTGTTCTGGGGATTTGTTATGGAGCGCAGCTGATGGCATACCTGTTGGGAGGAAAGGTCAGCAGCTCTGAGGTGCGCGAATATGGGAAGACGCCAGTACGGGCACAGGCCAATGCAGCGTTGTTTCAAAAGGTACCGGAAGAGTCCGTCTGCTGGATGAGCCATACAGATTATATTGCAGAACCGCCAGCAGGATTTACCATCACCGCGGTGAGCGATGCCTGCCCGGTTGCGGCAATGGCAAACGAGGCCCGGCGTCTTTATGCGTTCCAGTTCCATCCGGAGGTTGAGCATACTGTATATGGAACGGATATGTTAAAAAATTTCTTGTTCCAGGTGTGCGGCTGTTCCGGTAGTTGGAAGATGGATTCCTTTGCCGAGGAGACCATCCGTCAGATCCGCGAAAAAGTAGGGGATAAGCGCGTCTTGTGCGCGTTGTCCGGAGGTGTGGATTCTTCGGTTGCAGCTGTTTTGGTGCACAAAGCGATTGGAAAAAGTCTGACTTGCATCTTTGTGGACCATGGTATGCTGCGCAAGAACGAAGGAGACGAAGTGGAGCGCGTATTCCGCCAGCAGTTTGATATGAATCTGATCCGCATCAATGCGCAGGACCGCTTTTTAAGCAAATTGGCTGGAGTGACAGAACCGGAACAAAAACGGAAGATCATTGGGGAAGAATTTATCCGTGTGTTTGAGGAAGAGTCCCGTAAGCTGGGAAAGATTGAGTTCCTCTGCCAAGGGACGATTTACCCCGATGTGGTGGAGAGCGGCACCGGAGAAGCAGCGACCATTAAAAGCCATCACAATGTGGGCGGTCTCCCAGAAGATGTAGGATTTGAAGGGATCATTGAGCCTTTGCGCGACCTCTTTAAGGATGAAGTACGCAGGGTGGGCATCGAGCTGGGCATCCCCGCAAATTTGGTTTGGCGGCAGCCGTTCCCTGGCCCGGGCCTTGGAATCCGCATTATGGGCGAAGTGACGCCGGAAAAATTGGAGATTTTAAAGGATGCGGACGCTATCTTCCGCGAGGAAGTCGCAAAAGCGGGCCTTGACCGCGATATTAACCAGTATTTTGCGGTGCTGACCGGTATGAAGAGTGTTGGCGTTATGGGGGACGGCCGTACGTACGACAATACCATTGCTTTGCGCGCTGTCACAACGACCGACTTTATGACCGCCGATTGGGCGCGTATTCCCTATGAAGTATTGGAAACCGTCAGCACACGAATTGTCAATGAGGTCGAAAATGTGAACCGGGTAGTTTATGATATAACGAGTAAACCGCCTGCCACCATTGAATACGAATAAGGTGTAATCGATTCTGCTTTTATAAAGAACCTCATCATACTATCAAGAGAAAGTATACCGTTTTCTTGATAGTGCGGTGAGGTTCTTTCTTTGAAAAGGTAAAGGGAATTTTTCAAGGCGTGTTTGTATGACTGTACCGAAAGTCGCAAAATCTGACGAATGTCCAGAAAAAATGTCCAATCCGGTTGACGCGCTCCTTTTAAATATGATACGATGAAATTACTATAAGAAGGAGGGCTTGTGATGAGACAAGATATGCTTTTGGTTGTGGATATGGGCAGCACCCGTAACACCGATGTGGCGAGGGCGATCCGTGCATTAGGCGTGTATAGTGAAATCTGCAACTACGATGTTACAGCGGAAGAGATTGCGAAAATGCCAAACGTAAAGGGCATTGTAGCAAACGGCGGGCCAAACGATGTGGTAGACGGCCAGAAGATCGGCCTATCGGATGAAATTAAGAACTGCGGATTGCCGGTTTTCACGTTTGATTACGAAGATAATGGAACGGTCCATCCGATGCCGGAAGAGGACGAGGCGATTCAAGAGGATCTGCGCAGCTTTATATTTGATACCTGTAAGGCGCAGGCCAATTGGAATATGGAAAACTTTATTGCAGACCAAATTGAATTGATCCGCAAACAGGTAGGTGACAAGAAGGTTCTTTTGGCTTTGTCCGGCGGCGTGGATTCCTCTGTGGTTGCGGCGCTTTTGCTCAAAGCAATTGGAAGCCAGTTGACCTGCGTACATGTGAACCATGGACTATTGCGTAAGGGGGAACCAGAACAGGTCGTTCGCGTCTTTAAGGACGAGCTTTCCGCAAATTTGATCTATGTGGATGCGACAGAGCGTTTCCTCAGCAAATTGGAGGGAGTCGCTGATCCGGAGCAGAAAAGAAAGATCATTGGGGCGGAATTTATCCGTGTGTTTGAGGAAGAAGCCCGGAAGCTCGACGGTATCGAATTCCTTGCACAGGGAACGATTTACCCGGACATTGTGGAGAGTGGAACAAAAACGGCGAAGATGGTCAAGAGCCACCACAATGTTGGGGGATTGCCAGAAGACTTGCAGTTTGAACTGGTAGAGCCGTTGAAAATGCTGTTTAAGGACGAGGTGCGCTCCTGCGGTGTAGCATTGGGATTGCCAGCCAGTATGGTATATCGCCAGCCGTTCCCCGGTCCCGGCTTGGGAGTGCGTTGCTTGGGCGCAATCACACGCGACCGCTTGGAAGCCGTACGGGAATCCGATGCAATTTTGCGTGAAGAGTTTGCCAAGGCAGGGCTAGAAGGAAAAGTATGGCAGTATTTTACAATCGTACCAGATTTTAAATCTGTTGGTGTGCGGGACAATGCGCGTTGCTTCGATTGGCCGGTCATCATCCGTGCGGTGAACACCATCGATGCCATGACCGCTCAGGTGCCTCAGTTGGATTGGGCCGTCTTGCAGACGATTACTGCTCGTATTCTACAAGAAGTAAAAGGCGTAAATCGTGTGTGCTTTGACTTATCGCCGAAACCGACCGCCACAATCGAGTGGGAATGACGCTCAAAACGGCGCAAACCCGCATGAATACAGGCTTTTTTGCCCGTCCATAAGGCTCTTGATACTGGATTGATACTATCTGTGTCCGCCCGGTACTCTCAAGAGAATAATCCAAAAAGGACAAGCAAAACCGCCCTGCTGAACGACAAATTCAGCAGGGCGGTTTTTTGCTTGTCTTATTCATTTTTGCGCCACGGGATACTCGGTTCACATTTCCCGCAATCGTCGCAAGTCCTCGGCCAATTCAATTTCCATTCAAAGTATTCGTCCCTGGTGATTTCCCCGGCGTGTAACTCCTGCTGGCGCAAAAGCCATTCCCGCATAAACTCGTCCACAAGGCCGTACTGGAAGTACATACCCACGGGAGGGTGTGCGGGCCAGTCGTCGCCGTCATTGTACCGTACAGCGGTATCATCAGCGGCCCCCGCCCTGCCTGGATTGCGGACAAGTTGGAACAGGCGAATAGCGCCGGGGCTGTCCTCGTCGAGCCAGAAGAATGTCCGCATGAAATCCTCGGCGGAGCCGGGGGCGATGGTGTAGAAATTCTGGCGGTCTACCCGCAGCGCCTCGGCAATCTTGTCCAGCAACTCCCGCTTGGGGACACGGTAATTCGTTTCGTACTGTGCGATACGGTTGTCCGCCCCCTTTTCCTCAAAGCCGACAGTAAGCCCCAATTCCTTTTGTGTCATACCTCGAAAGGTGCGGATTTTCTTTATCTTATCTCCGACTGTCATAATATCCCACCGCCTTTGCCAATAGTATAGCGCAAAAAAGCGAAATATGCAAGATAAAGTTTAACAAAAATGCGAAATAAATTCTTGACATTAACACTTGTGTTAATGTATAATGAGGATGGTAACATTAACATATTTGCGAAACAAAAATAAGGAGGTGAAACGCATGAGCAAGGAACTGTTTGTAAAGGCGGAAGAAGTAGCCAGGGAACTGGGTATCTCCAAGCCCTACGCCTACAAACTGGTGCGGGAGATGAACGAGGAACTGAAACAGAAAGGCTTTATCACCATTCCCGGACGGGTGAGCAGGCGCTACTTCGAGGAAAAATTCTACGGACTGCGGGATGAGCAGTAAGGAGGGAACTACAATGCCAGCATACAAAGACAAGGAGAAAGGCACATGGTATGCGTCCTTTTACTACGAGGACTGGACAGGCAAAAAGGTCAAGAAGATGAAACGGGGCTTTCCCACCAAACGGGAGGCGCTGGAGTGGGAACGGACATTCCTGCAACAGCAGACCGCCGATCTGGAAATGACCTTTGAGAACTTCGTTGCCGTCTATGTGGCGGACATGAAGGGCCGTATCAAGGAAAACACCTGGGGCACGAAAGAACATATCCTCTACAAGAAATTGGTGCCCTACTTCGGCAAGCGGAAGATGTGCGACATTCACTCTAAAGAGGTCATAGCGTGGCAGAATGAAATGCTCAATTACCGGGACAAGAACGGCAAGCCCTATTCCCCGGTGTATCTGAAAACGCTCCATAACCAGTTAAGCGCCGTGTTCAATCATGCGGTGCGGCACTACAATCTGAAAGTCAATCCCGCCGCCCAGGTGGGGAACATGGGCAAGCCAAAGAGCCGGGAAATGCTGTTCTGGACAAAGGCGGAGTACCTAAAATTTGCGGAGGCCATGATGGACAAGCCCCTCTCCTACTACGCCTTTGAAATGCTCTACTGGTGCGGCGTGCGGGAGGGGGAACTGCTGGCCCTCACCCCGGCGGACTTCGACTTTGAGAAACAGACGGTCACTATCTCCAAGTCATACCAGCGTATCAAGAGCCGGGATGTTATCACTGACCCCAAGACGCCCAAGAGCAACCGGGTCATTCAAATGCCCGCTTTCCTCTGTGATGAAATGCAGGACTACATCAAGAGCCTGTACGCCGTAGAGCCGACAGACCGTATCTTCACGGTAACAAAATCCTACCTCCACCGTGAGATGGACAGGGGAGCGAAAGAGGCTGGGGTCAAGCGGATCAGAATACACGACCTGCGGCATAGCCACATCTCCCTGCTGATTGACATGGGCTTTACGGCCCTGGCAATCGCTGACCGGGTGGGGCATGAGAGTATCGACATTACTTACCGTTACGCCCACCTGTTCCCTACCCGGCAGACGGAGATGGCAGACAGGCTGGACATGGAGCGAAAGGGGGCCTAAATCATGTCACTGAAGAACAGGGACAACAAGAACCGATGGAGAAACAAGACTGTGGCGTTTCGGGTGTCCCCGGAGGAGGACGCGCAAATTGAAACCGCTGTGCGGCTCTCCGGGCTGACGAAACAGGACTACATCACCCGGCGGCTCCTGTGCCGGGAAGTGGTGGTGCAGGGCAATCCAAGGGTCTATAAGGCCCTGCGGAATGAACTGGCCGCTGTGCTGGCCGAACTGCAACGGATAGAGGCCGGGGATGGGGTGGACGAAGAACTGATGGACAACATTGAACTAATCGCCGCCATCATGGACGGCATGAGGGAGGATTGATAGATGGATAGATCACAAGAGAAAACGACCGTCCCATATCCGCCTGTTGGCGCAGACGGGGGACAGTCGCTCTCACAAAAACCTAACCAAAGTATAGCAGAGGAACAGGCCGAACACAAGCCCCAAGAACGGGATTTTAGGGAAATCCTGCGACAGATAGACCGGGTCAACGACCCGGCCTATCTGCCCTCCCTCTCCATGAACGAACTCTACGAAAAGGTGTACCCCGGCAAGCCCTCCGTGGTGGAGGGCCTACTCTATCCGGGAGTGTACCTCTTTGTGGGCGCTCCCAAGGTCGGCAAATCTTTTCTCATGGCGCAACTGGCCTACCATGTGAGCAAGGGCCTCCCCCTGTGGGGGTACGAAGTCCGCCAGGGGGCCGTCCTCTATCTGGCTCTGGAGGACGACTATCCCCGCTTGCAGGGGCGGTTATACCGGATGTTCGGGGAGGACAGCGCCGCAGACCTCCACCTCTCCATTTATGCCAAGCAGTTAAACAGCGGTCTGGAGGAACAACTAAATCGGTTTGTCCGGGAACACCCGGACACCCGGCTTATCATCATCGACACCCTGCAAAAAATCCGGGAGGCCGGGGCCGAGAAATACAGTTACGCAGACGACTATAAGGTGATAACCAGTCTGAAACACCTTGCCGATGGAACGGGGATTTGCCTCTTGCTGGTACACCACACCCGCAAGCAGCAGGCCGACGACAAGTTTGATATGATCTCCGGCACCAATGGCCTGATGGGTGCAGCGGACGGGGCCTTTCTGCTCCAAAAGGAGCGGAGAACGGACAGCGCCGCCACGCTGGACATATCCGGGCGTGACCTGCAAGACCAGCGCCTCTATCTGAAACGGGACGGAGAACGGCTGGCGTGGGAGTTGGAACGGCGGGAAACAGAACCGTATAGGGAACCGCCCGACCCGGTTTTAGAGGCCGTGGCCGCCCTGGTGACGGCGGAGCGGCCAGAGTGGAGCGGAACGGCCACCGACCTTGCCGCCGCCCTGGAGGTGGATATGAAAGCCAATGCCCTGGCGATGCGGTTGAATGTTCGGGCGTGGCGGCTGTCCTATGAGTACCATATCCGCTACGAAAGCACCCGTACCCACGCCGGGAGAAGTATTCGGCTGACGCTGGAACCTCCCCAGGCGTGACGACCGTGGCGGCCGTGACGACCTCTGCGGCACCGCCCCCGGTATCAAAAAAGCCGTCACGGTCGTCACGGCTGTCACGGGGAGCGGGGGCGAAAGTCAAGGGGGCATACCTGCGGGTGGAGATTGCCGCAAGGCAATACAACCCGAACCCCTTGACTTTCACCCCACGGAGAACACTTGCCGGGTGGGAGGAAAGGCCTTTGGCCTTTCCTCCCTGCCCCACGGCGAGTGAAAAAGTTTAGGCGGGGTGCAGGGTGCCCTTTTCAAAGGGCGGCCCTGCTGGGGGAGCCGTCCGCAGACGGCGGGGGCAAAGCCCCCACACCACCCCGTAGGGCGCAAATGCGCTTTTGATAGCCGATAGGCTGTCAAAAGTGCTTTTGCGTTACTTTCGCAGAAAGTAACAAAGGCCCGCCGCTGGCGCGGCGGAAAAGGAGGGATTTATTGAAAAGGACGATCAGCGCCATGGTGGGGCATGGGTCGGTAAACCACAACAGCAGGAAGTTTCACGCTAAAAATACCGACCCGGAACGCTCCCATCTGAATGTAACATACTGCCAGGAGAATATCAAGGCGGTGTACCATGAACTCTTTGACGAGGCCCTGGAACGGTACAACGCCAAACAGACCAGGGCCGACAGGCGGATAGAAAACTACTATGAAAAAATCCGCTCCGGCAAGCAGGAAAAGCCGTTTCACGAAATTATCCTACAAGTGGGCAATAAGGACGACATGAGCGCCGACAGCGACGAAGGGCGGCTGGCGGCGGCGGTGCTGGACGAGTATATAAGAGCCTTTCAAGAGCGCAACCCAAATCTCCGGGTGTTCTCGGCCCACCTCCACATGGACGAGGCCACGCCCCATCTGCACATCGACTTTGTGCCGTTCACTACCGGGAGCAAGCGGGGGCTGGACACACGGGTATCTCTGAAGCAGGCGTTAGCGGCCCAAGGTTTCACGGGCGGCACCAGGGGGGACACGGAGTGGAGCCAGTGGGTGCGCTCGGAAAAAGAGCAACTCTCCGCCGTGATGGAGCGCCACGGGATAGAGTGGGAGGACAAGGGCACCCACGACAAGCACCTGTCTGTGCTGGACTACAAGAAGGAGCAGAGGGCGAAAGAAATCGCCGCCCTGGAGACGGTCAAGGCGGAGAAAGAGAGCCAGGTGGAGAGCCAGGAGCGGCGGCTGAAAGAACTGGCCCCGGCGGTAAAGAACATGGAGCGGCTGGCGGCGGATTTCTCCGCTGACCCGGAGGAAATTCTGCCGGAGGCCGGGACGCTGGAGAGCGCCAAGTCCTACCGGGAAAAAAAGGCAAAGCCCCTGCTGGCGAAGATCGTCAAGGTGCTGCGCTCCCTATACCGGGCCTACATCGACCTAAAGGGGAAGTTTGACCGTCTGCAAGGAGACTATGACCGGGTGCGGGAGGGCAACGCCCGCCTGTCTGACCGCTTGATGGAGGTGAAGATGGAGAATAAAAAACTGCGGCAGATATCCGCCGACTATACACGTGTCAAGCGGGTCTTTGGCCCGGAACAGGTGCAGGCGGCTGTGGAGGCCGACAAGCAGAGGGAACAGGCGGAGAAAGGCCGCAAACGGCCCCGGCGCTCCCTTGACCGGGGAGGGCGGTGACTTCAAAAAATTTTGATTGAACTGTTGACAAACGAGACGTTGCTGCATATACTAATCATATCAAAATTATTTGATGTGAGGTGAGAACATGGGGACAGCGTATCAGGAACAGGCAAAAGTATTCAAGGCTCTCTGCGATCCGAAACGGCTTGCAATCCTGGAACAGTTAAGGAGCGGTGAAAAGTGTGCTTGTGTCCTGCAAGAGCCGTTGGATTTAACGCAGTCCGGCCTCTCTTACCATATGAAAATCCTCTGCGATTCCGGCATTGTCGTCAGTCGTCAAGAGGGCAAATGGACGCACTACCGACTGAGTTCTTCAGGTAGGGACTATGCAATAGAACTGCTGAAAAAATTGACAACTCCAGATGTAGAACAAGAGAGTACCTGTCCCCGTTGTGGATAGAAACGCCATCTAATTTAGATGGCGTTTCCTTCGGCACAATACATCAAAAAGTTTTGATATGTTGTCCATGAAATGGAAAGTGAGGTTTTTGTATGGGCGTATGGGACTTTATTCAAGATCAGGTGCTTGGCATGAAATGGCTGAACGAACTTCTCGGCATTGGGCTGTCGGCACTGGGCTTGGATGTAAATGGGCGCATTGGCGGCAGCGTCCAGTTTTTTATCTACGATGTCTTGAAAATCACGGTGCTGCTCTGTGTATTGATTTTTGCAATCTCCTATATTCAAAGTTATTTTCCACCAGAGCGAAGTAAGCGCATTTTAGGTCGTTTTCATGGGATCTGGGCGAACATCATCTCCGCTCTGCTGGGAACAGTGACCCCCTTTTGCTCCTGTTCATCTATCCCGCTGTTCATCGGTTTTACCAGTGCGGGACTTCCCTTGGGTGTGACGTTCTCCTTTTTGATTTCATCACCGATGGTCGATTTAGGAAGTCTTGTCTTGTTAATGAGCATTTTTGGTGCAAAAGTGGCGATCGTCTATGTGATCCTTGGGCTTGTTATCGCAGTTGTCGGCGGCACCATGATCGAGAAACTGCATATGGAAAAGTACGTTGAAAGTTTTGTGCTTTCGGCTGGCAGCGTTGATATCGAGTCTCCTGACCTGACGATCCGGGAAAGGCTCACCTATGCAAAGGAACAAATGCTTGGCACCTTCAAGAAGGTGTTCCCTTATATTCTGATTGGTGTCGGGATTGGTGCGCTGATCCACAACTGGATACCGGAAAGTTGGATTGAAACCGTACTTGGCAGCAACAATCCTTTTGGTGTGATCCTCGCTACAATCGTTGGTATCCCCATGTACGCAGATATTTTCGGCACCATTCCTGTTGCAGAGGCACTACTTTCTAAGGGGGCACAACTGGGTACCGTTCTTTCCTTTATGATGGCTGTTACTACCTTGTCCCTGCCGTCCCTTATCATGCTCCGCAAGGCTGTGAAACCCAAACTACTGGCACTCTTTATTGGCATTTGTACGATTGGCATTATCATTGTTGGCTACCTGTTCAATGCGTTTCAATTCATTTTGATTTAATCTAAGGAGGTAATTCGCTATGGGACTGTTTAACAAGAAGAAAGAGGAAAAAAGTTGCTGCTGTGGGAGCGGCTGCACACCCGAAAAGATGGCCCAGGCAGAGGCCGCAAAAACAACTGCTGGGATCAAAGTGCTGGGGGCTGGCTGCGCGAAGTGTCATGCGTTGGAAGATGCCACCAAAGCGGCGCTTGCGGAACTGAATATGGACACGACCATAGACCATGTAACGGACTTCTCGCAGATCGTCGCCTATGGCGTGATGACCACCCCTGCCCTTGTGGTAGATGGCAAGGTCGTGTCCTATGGTAAGGTTTTGAAAAAAGATGAGGTAAAAGCCCTCATTCAAAAGGTCAGGGGATGACGTATGGGTCAAAAACCCAAGGTGGCGTTTATCTGCGTCCACAATTCCTGCCGGAGCCAAATCGCCGAGGCACTCGGAAAGTATCTGGCCTCCGATGTATTTGAAAGTTACTCCGCTGGCACGGAGACTGTGCCGCAGATCAACCAGGACGCAGTTCGGCTGATAAAACAACTCTATGGCATTGACATGGAGCAGACGCAATATAGCAAATTGCTGAACGAACTTCCGCCCGTAGACATTGTAATAACAATGGGGTGCAATGTGGCCTGCCCCTATCTACCCTGCAAGCACCGGGAGGATTGGGGGCTTGACGATCCGACAGGAAAATCAGACAAAGCATTTTGGGAGATAATCCAGTCTATCAAAGAAAAAATTGATAATCTAAGAAATCGAATAGAACACAACGCACTTCTTTAGATGGATAGCAAATCCAGTCGGGGCTGTCAATGGTCGAGATGAACGGCGCACAAGTGCGCCGCCATTGACCGCCCCGCCCGGCCTTGCTCTGCGGTTATCAAGGCGGGCAAGCACCAGAGGTGCTTGCCCGCCTCCTTTGATTTTAGGTCGAATTGCGTCCCATGGTGGGATTGATTTCCGCTGAAAGCGGAAATCAATCCCCTATTGCCTGGGAGCGTTTACGCTCCCAGGCGGTGGTCGAAATGGGTCTCGATTTGAGACCCATTTCGACAGAAACTTACATCAAATTGAGGGAAGTTTTGATTGTGTCCGTTTATGGCCTGAAACCCTTGCAATTTCTCGCTTTTTGTGATACTATTTTGATACTAAGAAAGCGAACTGCCTCAAATAAGCGGGCAAAATATTAACATATTTGCGAAAGTTTTGCCTGTAAAATCACCCTAAATACGCTCCCATATATCTGAATTTGCCGAGTGGGAATGATTTCAGAGACCCGGAAAAGCCTGATATGACTGGGTTTTTGAGGGGTTAAGGCCCTCCGTGGCAACGATTTGGCAACACTTTTTCATTATTCATAAAAAGAGAGCTAACTGATTTTGATTAGTCAGTTAGCTCTCTTTTTATTTTGGTTCCTATATGATTTTAGCCGTTTAGTTTTTTCTCAAGCTTTTGAAGCCTTGCAGGGTATCCCCCTTTAGTTGAATCGGTTAATCCATATTTTATTGCCAAATTGCAAATTTCAATGGCCTCTTTATACTGCCCGGCTTTTTCGTAAAGAATTGCAAGCCGCTGAAAGGTTGTGATTCGTGGAATACAATCGAACTCTTTTTGCATTGGCTTTACATATTTAGGGAACATATGGATATCTTTCAAGCAAAATTCGATTGTTAAATCAATCGCATCTGGTCTGCAATCTCTCTGCTTGTAATAACATTCGGCGGCTTCCTGCCAAAAATAGTGAGCGTCCAGAAGCTCCGCTTCGCTAACTGCCAAGTCTTTACCTGCACTAATTATTTTATCGGCAAGAGAGTAGTTCTTCTCAGAAACTGCCCAACCAATCATTGCAGAAAAGTACTTCAGTTTTGTGCTGGAAGAATAAGATACATCACCTTTTATAGGAGAAGAACCCGGAGCTGCACCAAGCCCACCTTGATGATATCTGGTAAGAGCATCTTGCTCTTGAGGTGTGCATGATAGCCAAAAAGATTCCAAACCCAAATAACCGATGATGCCTTTAATTTTAGGTTTCTGAGAAAATAGGGACTTAAACATACAATGTCACCTCTAACTTCAAGTGAAATCCAAATTTTTCTTTTCTTACGCAGCAAACGGCCTCTCCCGTGGCCTACAAGTGAGAGGATCAAAAGAGGTCCTGGGGCGGCACCTTCACATAGTTCTGGGACTTATCAAATTCCGGGTAATGGTAGCGCCACTTGTCGTAATCCTCTTTGGAGATTTCGCCCGCCTCCAGCATGGCAGCAGCCTGCTGCCAGGAACAGAGCATCTCATGCAGCCGGGCGGCGTCCTTGTTCTTCCGCACATCAACCTTCAAACAGACTTCTCCATCCATCTCGCTGATCTTGAGCCCGTAGTTGTCCTCCAGGGTAAACAAGGTGTGCATCAGCCCCACATAGGAGTCTATATCCGGGACAGAGAGTGCATGGGGCGAGACATCCAGTACCTGAGCCAGGGCAGCGGTAAGGTCTGCTTTAGGGGTTCTTGATCCTGTTTCATACTGAGCAAGGCGCACATCGGCGGACTTTTCCGGGAAGCCCAGCGCCATGCCGAGATATTTCTGTGTCATCCCTCGCAGGAGACGGAAAAAGTGAATCCGTTCGCCAATCGCCATATCATCCACTCCAATCATTGGTTGTCTTTAGGAAAAGCGTAGCAGAAATGCTTAGGAAAGTCAAGAGAATCCTAAATAATTTTATTTAATTTATTTTGCGTACTCCGATTGACACAAGCTATTATGCTTAGTATAATGACAATAGACTAAGCATAATAGCTTAGAATCAATAAATGAAAAAGAACTGCCGCAATCCCCCGGTTATACATCGCGGGAAAAAGTGGCGGACGAAGGTGAGGAGGCATTTATGGGACACAATATCCAGCTGCAGCAGCCATCAAAGAAGAAAGGAAGGTGTTTTCAATGCAGGCACAAAACTTTATGCGCGTGGAGGAAGTGGCCCAGGAGCTGGGCATCTCCAAGTCCCACGCCTACAAGGTGATCCACAAGCTCAACGCCGAACTCCGTGAGAAGGGCTATCTGACCATCTCCGGGCGGGTCAATCGGAACTTTTTCATGGAGAAGTTTTGCTATGGCAAGACGGGAAAGGAGGGCTAATCATGGCAGTCTATAAGGAAGAAAAGACAAACACCTGGCGGGCGGTCTACCGCTACACTGACTGGAACGGCGAGCGCAAGCAGACCCAGAAGCGGGGCTTCAAGACCAAACGGGAGGCACAAGCCTGGGAGCGCGAACAGCTCAACAAGACCAGCGCTGATCTGGACATGACCTTTAAGAGCTTCGTGGATCTCTACACGGCGGATATGAAGACCCGGCTCAAGGAAAACACCTGGGCCACCAAGGATCACATCATCCGCACCAAGCTGCTACCCTACTTCGGCAAGCTGAAAATGTGTAACATCACTGCCCAGCAGATTATCACTTGGCAGAACGAGATGCTGAACCACAAGGACGAGAATGGTAAGCCCTACTCTCCGGTGTACCTGAAAACGGTCCACAACCAGCTCAGCGCCATCTTCAACCACGCGGTTCGGTACTACAACCTCCGGGAGAATCCCTGCAAGAAGGCGGGCAGCATGGGCAAAAAGAAAAACCGGGAGATGATGTTCTGGACCAAGGAGCAGTACCTGAAATTTGCCGAGGTGATGATGGACAAGCCGCTATCCTTCTACGCCTTTGAGATGCTCTACTGGTGCGGTATCCGGGAGGGGGAGCTGCTGGCCCTGACCCCGGCGGACTTTGACTTTGAGAAGCGCACCGTGTCTATCAACAAGTCCTATCAGCGTCTGAACGGCGAGGACCTGATTACCACCCCCAAGACGGAAAAGAGCAATCGGGTCATCACCATGCCGCAATTTCTGGCTGAGGAAATCCAGGATTACATCAAAATGCTTTACGGCATCGGGCCGGATGACCGGATGTTCACCGTCACCAAGAGTTATCTCCACCGGGAGATGGACCGGGGAGCCAAAGAAGCGGGCGTACCGCGTATCAGAATCCACGATATTCGTCACAGCGCGGTTTCACTTCTGATCGACATGGGGTTCTCTGCCACGGCCATCGCGGACCGGGTGGGCCATGAGAGCATTGACATCACTTACAACTACGCACACCTGTTTCCGTCCAAGCAGGCGGAAATGGCAGACAAATTGAACATGGAAAGGGGCAATTAAAAATGTCAGCAAAGAATTTGGACAAGCACAACCGTTGGAGAAACAAGACCGTGGCCTTCCGGGTCTCCCCGGAGGAGGACGCTCAGATCGAAACGGCGGTGAAGCTCACCGGCCTGACCAAGCAAGATTATATCATCCGTCGGCTGCTCTGCCGGGATGTGGTGGTCCAAGGCAATCCCAGGGTCTATAAAGCGCTGCGGGACCAGCTGGCCGCTGTGCTGGACGAGCTGCGCAGGATCGAAGCTGGACAGGGCGTAAACGATGAGCTGTTGGACACCATCCAGATGATCGCCACCATTATGAACGGAATGCAGGAGGACTTTGCCTATGACCGATGATAAAAAGAAAATGACCGCCCAGGGCTCATCTGTTGGCGCAGATGATGGGCAGTCAATCGCTCAAAATTCCAAGACCACTATACCAGACCCGGACGAAAAAAGCAATTCCCCCGAAAGAGATTTGGAGGAACTTTACCGGAAGATGCGCCGCATGAGTGACCCAGCCTGCCTGCATACTGTGACCTTGGACGAGCTGATGGATAATGTGTTTGAGGGTAAGTCTGCGGTGATTGAGAACCTGCTCTATACAGGAGCGTACATCCTTGCCGGAGCGCCCAAAATCGGCAAGTCCTTCCTGGTGGCGCAAATCGCCCACCATGTCAGTACCGGGCAAGACCTGTGGGGCTACAAGACCCATCAGGGAACTGTTCTCTACCTGGCGTTGGAGGATGACGAGAGCCGTTTACAGCGCCGGATGTTCCGAATGTTCGGAGTGGAGGGAACAAGCTCCCTGCATTTTGCCACCAGCGCCAAGATGATCGGTGGTGGCCTGGATGAACAGCTGGAAAAGTTTGTTCGGGAACACAGTGATACCAAGCTGATTATCGTGGATACCCTGCAAAAAGTCCGGGAGGCAGTGAGCGATAGCTACAGCTACTCCAGCGACTATGAGGTGATCGGCAAGCTGAAGCAATTTGCTGACCGATATGGTGTCTGCGTCCTGATTGTCCACCACACCAGAAAGCAACCTGCGGGAGATAGCTTTGAAATGATTTCCGGCACCACGGGCTTGCTGGGCTGTGCGGATGGTGCGCTCCTGATGCAGAAGGAGAAACGGACGGATAGCAAGGCCACTCTGGAGGTGGTGGGCAGAGACCAGCCGGATCAGCGGCTGTATCTGAGCAAAGACCAAGAGAACCTGGTTTGGGGTCTCGACCATGCAGAGAATGAGCTTTGGAAGCAGCCTCCGGACCCAGTGCTGGAAGCCGTGGCAAAAATTGCGTCTGCTGACAACCGGGAATGGGAAGGCAGTCCCACCGAGCTGGCCCAAGCGATTCAAACGAATATGGTGGTGAACAGGCTCACCAAGCATTTGAATGTGAATGCCAGCCGCTTGCTGGAAGAACATCAGGTGAAGTACGAGAACAGAACCAAACACGCCGGACGGCGTATCCGGCTGACTTACATGGTGGTGGAAGCACCCGCGTTTGAAGTAATCGAGTAAAGCGCGACGCTCGCAACGGTCGCGACGGTGTTTTGAGGGGTACTCCCAGCACCGTTGCGACCGTCGCCACCGTCGCGGAACGAAAAACTGGGGTGGTGTTTTGCCATCCCATCTTCAAGGAGGGTACCCCATTTTAGGGCACCCTAAAAGTACCATAGGATGTCGCGACTCAAGACACCCTATGCCCCAAAACAGGGCACTGGATACAGACAAAAAGCGTTCGGAGAACGCGCAGCCACAGAATGAAATTCTGTGTTCAGAAGGGGCTTGGGGGCGCTGCCCTCAACAAGCAGTTTGTGGCAAGTGGATAGCCACAAGCATTGCTTGCCTGTATCTAAAAACAACCGAAACGGCCCTTGTGCCGCTGCGGAAAATCAATCAAAATTCAAGTATTGGGAGGTAACGACTATGAGAAAGATTTTGTCCTGTGAGTTTAACCTGGATACCGCCTGCGTGGAGCTGCGCCTGGATGACGGGACGCTGCTCTCCATCGACTGCACGGCCGTGGAGAACGAACTAGCAAACAGTATGTACCAGCGGTCGGAGCTGGACTGGCTGATCTACAACGATCCCCTGGCCTATGCCGAACTAATTTTGAATGGTGAGCCGGAACTATATCTAAAGGTTGTGACAAATAAAACTCCATTAGGTTGACAAGAAATAAAATCCGCCAGAAGCAGCATTCTAAAAAATGCGTCTCTGGCGGATTTTTTACATCTTATCAATCAAAGCAAATACAACAGCTTGCTGTTCTTCGCTCAATCTTGACCAGCGTTCCAGAAGCTTTTTCTGCGCCTCAGTCAAGGAAACAGGTGCATCTTCTTCGGCAAATAGCTGAGACAGTGTAATGCCAAAAGCTGTGCAGATTTTCTCCAGAGATGGAATGGTAGGAACCATGTTCTTACGATACCATGAGGAGATCGTAGATTGTGGTAAACCGGAGCGTTCTGCAAGCTGATACTCTGTCCAGCCCCGCTCCTCTCGATACGCGGTTATAACCGAGAGAATATCCTTCACCTGCATCACTCCCTTGCTTGTGTTCTTCGTAAATTATACTTTGATAAATCGTTGTGATTTAATCATTTATATCGTATAATTTTAACGATAAACACAACTACAAAGGAGGGGGAAATTTGGGCGGAAAAAGCTGTTTCTTTATCGGACACCGAGAGGCATCAGAAGAGATTTATCCGGCATTGTATGCGGCTGTGGAGCAGCACATTTTGGAATATGGCGTTACAGAATTTATCGTTGGCCACTACGGCGGATTTGACCGTCTTGCAGCGTCAGCAGTCAAAGAAGCAAAGCGTTTCTACCCAGAGGTGAGACTCATTTTGCTGCTGCCATACCATCCAGCAGAGAGGCCCATTCCAATGATAGAAGGATTTGACGGAACATTCTATCCGCCAGGGATGGAAAGCGTTCCGCGCAAGGTTGCAATCGTGAGAGCAAACCGCTATGTTGTGGATCATGTAGACTATCTCATCGCCTATGCCTGGCACCCCGCCAGCAATGCGCGGGAGCTGGTTGAATATGCACAGAAGAGACAACAGAAAAACTGTATTCAAGTAACCGTATTGAGACAAGTCGCTATATAATTACGTACGCCATTTGGCTAGAAATTGCCTCATGTTTTCGTGAGGCAATCTTGAGGTATCGTGTGTTTTATGATATAATTACTTATCCGCACATGAATGGAGAAGTAGCAATGCCGGTATCTTATGATAGACTTTGGAAAATTCTCATCGACAAAAAGATGAAACGCTCGGACTTGAAAGATGCCGCAGGCATTAGCTTTAATGTCTTAGCGAAGATGGGAAAAAATGAATTCGTATCAATGGAGAGCCTATATAAAATTTGTGTGGCTTTAGACTGCGGTATCGATGAAATTATGGAGTTTACGAATCATGAGCATGCTTGACTTTGCAATTAGGGCAACAACAGAATATATTGACCATATGCCGAAAAGCCAGCGCAAGAAATATGGCCAATTCTTTACAAGTAAGGAAACTGCTGTTTTTATGGCTGGGTTATTTGAAATTCCTAATGGGTGTCAGGCTCTCTCAATCCTTGATCCTGGTGCTGGTTCTGGAATACTTTCAATTGCATTATTGGAGCGTTTGCAATCTTTTTCGGAAATAAAAGAGATTTAACAAGTTTTCTGAGACACTCGCTTGGAAAACAGAAGTTTGGATCGCTGATATGCCGGATCATATGATTCATTTGAACGGGGACAAGTTTTTAGGGCCAAGGAAATAATTGAGGAGTGATATTTTGAATTTTACACACTATGATTTAGGCACCCTTGAACAGGGGCGTATTGTTGAAATATATCTGCAGGGAAATGCTGCAAATGTGCAACTGCTCGATTCCGCTAATTTTAGCAACTACAAAAATGGTAGGCGCTACCGCTATATTGGCGGTCTTGCTAAACAATCACCAATTCGTTTAAAAACATCACATTCTAGTCACTGGCATATAGCGATTGATTTAAGAGGGCTAGGAGGTAATGTTAAAAGTTCTGTGCGTGTATTGCCCCCTGCATTGCCGACAATTAAACAGCAACCATTATCTTCGGTTCCCTCTCTAGTACACAATCGTGGATTAGGAATAGATTTTGATGTTGATATGGATCCAGAATACGATGTATTTATATCTCATGCATCGGAAGATAAAGATGAGGTAGTGCGCCCGTTGGCGAACGCTTTGCGAGACAAAGGAATAAAAGTATGGTATGATGAGTTTGAAATGAAAATTGGTGATAGCCTTAGAAGAAAAATCGATAAAGGTTTGGCAAACAGCCGTTTTGGTATTGTGGTTGTTTCTAAAGATTTTATCAAAAAGGGTTGGACCAATTATGAGTTGGACGGAATTATTACCAAAGCTATATCTGGAGAACAAATTTTGCTTCCTATTTGGCACAATATTACTAAAAAAGAAGTAATTGATTTCAGCCCTTCGCTAGCGGACAAATTGGCCCGTAATACGGCCATCAATACTATTGATGAGATTGCTACAGAAATAGCAAACTTAATTCAAACTGCATAACTTGCGGCAGATAGAAAGGAAAGCTAAAATGTTATATCCATTATTTGATAAAGATTGTAATTTGATAGCATGGTTAGATCCAAGCAAAAATATTTTTGATACGGATATGCAATGGATCGCATATATCTCTTCTAATCATATTTGGTCAAGTTGTTCTGGAAATTGGTTAGGGCCGATAGAGGGTACTGTCTGTTATGATACAAATGGCAAAGTGTTTGCATGGAGTAACAATGGATCGTTACATGGAAAGGCAAGACCGGCACGCCCTGCAAGAGCAGCGCGACATGCGAGACCTGCCCAGCCTGCCCGGCCAGCTCGTCCTGCAAGACCAGCAAGGCCTGCAACTCCTGCAGGAGGGTGGTCATCGCTTTCGTTAAATGAGTGGCTGAATCAATAAACTCTTGGTGGCAACATCATGGCAACAAAAAATCAGATAGCCTCTACTATCTGAATAATGAAAAGAATACCAATACTCTGAGCTAAATCCCATAAGCAAATCTGCTTAGAAAACTTCTGACAGGAGCGAGTGGGAATAAGCAAAAAGTGGATATGAGGGCCCGCAAACCCTTGAAAATACTGACTTTTTGATTTTTCAAATCCCCATTTGATAGCAGATTGATAGCACTCGTCAAATCCCGATTTATTGAGTTTGAAAAGAAAAATCGGGTGGCTTGCGAGTAGCCTGAAAATCCTCATCTTTTTATTCATAAGTAAAAGGTCTAACTGATTTTTGCTAATCAGTTAGACCTTTTTTATTTTGCCCTCATTTATCTGAATTTTCTATTTTTGTGCAACAAATGGCCTTTCCCGTGGCCTACAAGTGAGAGGTTCAGATCAGACCCTCCGGCGGCACCTTGGCGCAGATCTGGCTGCTGTCGTACTCCGGATAGTGGTAACGCCAGCGGTCGTACTCCTCCTGGGAGATCTCTCCGGCCTCCAGCTTGGCGGCCTGTTCCCTCCAGGCCCAGAGCATCTCGTGCAGCCGGGCGGCGTCCTTGTTTTTGCGGAAATCTACCTGTAAGGCAAGCTCACCGTCCTGCTCGGTGACCTTCAGACCGTAGTTGTCCTCCAGGGTGAACAGGGTGTGCATCAGCCCCACATAGGAGTCTATATCCGGGACGGAAAGAGCATGGGGCGAGACATCCAGTACCTGTGCCAGGGCAGCAGTCAGGTCCGCCTTAGGGGTTCTTGATCCTGTTTCGTACTGTGCCAGGCGCACATCAGCGGACTTCTCCGGGAAGCCCAGCGCCATACCGAGATATTTCTGTGTCATCCCCCGCAGGAGACGGAAAAAGTGAATCCGTTCGCCAATCGCCATACATCCAGCTCCCATCTATGGTTGTTCTTATATGCAACAATAGCATATTTGCTTAGTTCTGTCAAGATAATCTAAGCAAATTTATTTAATAATATTTCTTCTAAAAGGCTTGAACTAAGCTTATATGTATAGTATTATAAGGGTACTAAGCGAATAAGCTTAGATAATATAGCACATCAAATGACCCGCCAGATTTTTGGTTGCGAAACTGAGAAAAAGTGGCGGACATAAGTAAGGAGGCATTTATGATACACAACACTTGCAGGCAGCAGTCACCACCAACAAAGAAAGGAAGGAATTTACCATGGCAAATCAGATTTTTATGCGTGTGGACGAAGTGGCCGAAGAGCTGGGGGTATCCGTACCCTACGCCTATAAGCTCATCCGGCAGATGAACGAGGAACTGGCGAAAACCGGCTGCATCACGATTTCCGGGCGGATCGACCGCAAGTTCTTCCACGAGAAGTTTTACGGAACCAGAACCGAGACAGCGAGAAAGGGGGAGTAATTTATGGCAGCGTTCAAGAACAAGGACAACGGCACCTGGTATGTGCAGTTCCGTTACACCGACTGGAAGGGCGAGCGCCAGCAGAAGCTCAAAAGGGGCTTTGCCACCAAACGGGAGGCCCTGGAATGGGAACGGGAGTTCCTGATGGAAAAGCAGGCCGATGTGAACATGACCTTTGAGAGCTTCGTTGCTCTCTATGAGAGGGATATTAAGCCCAAACTGAAACTCAACACCTGGCGCACCAAGGAGAGCATTATCCAGAAGAAAATCCTGCCCTATTTTGCCAAGCGGAAGCTGTCGGAGATCACATCCAAGGACATCATGCGCTGGCAGAACGAGATCCGGGAAATGCGGGACTGTCACGGCAAGCCACTGTCCAAAACCTACCTTAAAACTGTTCACAATCAACTTAGCGCTATTTTCAACCACGCTGCCCGGTTTTACGGTCTGAACCTCAACCCGGCCCGGCAGGCGGGTAACATGGGGGGCAGAGGAACGGAAGGAGATGCTGTTCTGGACCCGGGAGGAGTACACCAAGTTTTCTGAGGTCATGATGGATAAGCCGCTGTCCTTCTACGCCTTTGAGGTACTTTACTGGTGCGGCATCCGAGAGGGAGAGCTGCTGGCCCTGACCCCGGCGGACTTCGACTTTGAGAAGCGCACCCTCACCATCAACAAGTCTTACCAGCGGCTCAACAAGCAGGATGTCATCACCACCCCAAAGACACCAAAGAGCAACCGGGTGATTCAGATGCCCCAGTTCCTGTGTGACGAGTTGCAGGACTACCTCAAGCAGCTCTACGGCGTGGAGCCAGACAGCCGGATGTTTCCCATCAGCAAAAGCTATCTCCACCGGGAAATGGACCGTGGTTGCAAGCAAACGGGGGTGAAAAGGATCCGCATACACGATTTGAGACACCCGTATGTCAAGCACACGACAAAAAAATATAATTCTGAAAAGCAGAAAACCCAAGCTACCAAGATTGAGGATTTGATAGCCTGGGGTTTCTGTTTTTGTATCGTCAGTTATTCAAAGAGGTCATGGACCTTGTAAACAATCTCAATGCGGTTGTCGGGGAATACATATACCTTTTCAATCAGCAGATCGGTCAGCTCAGAGGTCAGCACATCTGCTTCTGCAATCGAGTGAACGATCTCTTGCCGGTTGCTTTGGCGGACCTGTTCTTCTCGCTTCAGTTTTGCCTGGGCGGTGACAGCAGCATAGGCATTTTTGACTTTCCGTATTTCTGCGTCATAAACTGCTTTCTCCGATTTATAAGCGTCCAGTTCGATCTGCCCCAGGAGATACCGTTCAAAGAGAGCTTGCTTCTGATCCCTCAAATCTTCTAACTGTTTCTCGTATTCGGAGCATTTAGCGGCGGTGGCGTCCAGGTGAAGGGTTCCGTCCTCATGTGCAGGCAGCAGGATTTCCAGCTGTTTTTTCAATGTGATAAGCACCGCTTCTTCCAGCCCGGCAGCATCCGCTCGTATAGTATGGCAGCGGCTGTTTGCATCGGCAGTCGAATGGCGGCACATATAAAACGGCTTCTTTTGCGCAATGCGGGAAAGTGCATGGTCACAGCAGCCACAATAAACCTTGCCTTTCAGTGGGTACGCCCTGGCTTTCCGGGCCGGTAAAGAAAACCGGCGCTGCACAGCTTGTACCTTTTCAAACAGCTCTTTCTCAATGATTGCCGGATGGTGGTCGGGAATAATGAACCATTTGTCACGGTCCTTCATGCGGCTCCGCGTACCACCCACTTCAATGACTGCCCGCCGTCCAATGACGTAGGAACCGATATAGCGTTCGTCCTCCAGGATGCGGAGAACCGTAGAACTGCTCCAGCGGCCACGAGAGCGTGAGACATCGTGGTACTGCTGCCCATGAGCGGCTTTATATTCTCCTGGGGTTGGGATGCCCCGCTTAAACAGTTCCCTGGTAATGGCTGCCGCTCCAATGCCAGTTGCCGCAAGCTGGAAAATGAGCTGTACCACCACAGCAGTTTCCGGGTTTGGCTCCATTCTGCCATCGGCGCTTTTGCGATACCCATACGGGCAAATCTTACTCTGATATTCTCCACGTTGCATTTTGGCGTATTTGGCACTTTTGGTTTTCATGGACATATCGCGGCTGTAATACTCGCTGATCAAATATTTGAAAGCCACATCCATCCCGCCGGTATCACCTTTGTGCTGATCGCTGTCGAAATCGTCATTGATGGAGATAAACCGGGTGTGAAACAATGGGAACACCCGCTCGATGAAGTAGCCGGTTTCGATGCTGTTTCGCCCAAACCGAGAAAAATCTTTTACAATGATGCAATCAATCTGATTGGCCCGCACCAATTCAATCAGCTCCTGGACTTTGGGACGCTCAAAATTTGTCCCGCTATATCCGTTGTCGATAAATTCCAGAACCTCTGCGTCAGTGGACTCCAGCATGGAAGAAACGAACTCGTTCAGCACAAGGTGCTGGTTCTCAATGCTCATGCTGTCGTATTTGTAATCCTCCAGGGAAAGACGGATATATAGGGCGATTACATATTTCTGCATTGGTTCAGCACCTCCTCGCAATGTTCAAATTCGCTTTGAAAACGGAAATGAACTGTAATCTGTTTCTCCCTGGAAACCTCCACACGTTCAATCAGCCGGTCAATCAGGGCTGCCGTCAGCTGGCGATCTTCCTTGATATGCTTTGCATCCTGGGACAGCATTTTATACTGTTCCAGCTGCCCGGCAATAATCGCAAGCCCCGCTTTCAGATGCTCGATTTCCTTGCTGACCGCCTCGATTTTGGCTTCGTACTTCTCTTTGAAGGCAAAATACTCGTCTTGTGACAGATGGTTCTGGATCAGACCCTCATACAATCCGCGCTGGTAGGTACGCAGCTGTTGGATTTCCTGTTTCCGGCTGGCAATTTTAGCCTGAATACTTTTCTGCTCCTCAGCTTCTTTGGAGAGGCTTTCCAGGCCGATTGAGTATTGCCCCAGCGTGGTATCAAGCTGCTCCTGTATCATATCGGCCAGGGCATCCAACAGCTCTTTTTCAAAGATAAACGTGCCAGGGCAAGCGCCTTTCTTGATGCGGTTGTTGCTGATGCAGTGGTAGACATATACATCCGGGGTCTTTTTGCGGACGCATTTTTGCCGGTGAAGGCTGTGCCCACAGTGGGCGCAGAAAATTTTCCCTCTCAGAAGATTGGGGGACCAGGAATGTATTTCCCTGTCCTTGGCCTGTTGTGCAGCATGGTCTAAGGCTTTTTGTACAGCATCGAACAGCTCTCTGCTCACAATGGCCTCATGCGTATCACGAACGACCGTCCATTCATCGGCGCTGGCCCTGACCTGTTTGTGGTCGATGACCTTGGAGACGCCCTGCACAAGATCGCCGGCATAAACGCCTGCCCGGAGAATTTTGGCAACCGTGCGCGTCTGCCAATTCCCATTTCCAATCAAATTCTCATGTGTAATCTCGCCCAGCCTTTTCTTATAGTGGCTTGGGGAGAGGACCCCAGCCTCGTTTAATCGAACTGCAATGGTGTTTAGGCCATCGCCTTCAGCGGCCCACTGAAACATAGTTTTGACCACCTCAGCCGCCACCGGGTCAACGATCAGTTGGTGGCAATCATCGGGGGCTTTCAAATATCCATAGGGTGTACGCCCGCCAACGTACTTGCCATCTTTCATTGCCTGCCGCTGCTGCGCTTTGATCTTTTTCGCTATATCCAGCGCATAGGCTTCGTTAATCATGTTCCGCAGAGGAATGATAATGCCATCATGGGCATGATCCGGGGAGGAAGAATCATAGCGGTCGTTTACAGCGATAAATCGAACCCCCTGTGTGGGAAAATACCGCTCGATATAGTAGCCAGTGTCAATGACATTCCGCCCCAGGCGGGAAAGATCTTTGACAATGACACAGTTGATAAGGCCCGCTTCAATATCGGAGAGCATCTGCTGGAAGCCGGGCCGGTGAAAATTCGTACCCGTTGCACCGTTGTCAATGTAGGTTTGAACCACGATGATTTCCGGGTTCTGCTCCAGATACCGGGCGATAATCAGCTGCTGGGTTTCAATAGAGGCAGTACGGGTATGCTTATCCTCAACGGAAAGCCGCACATAAACTCCGGCACGGCAAGTTGTATCTATCTCCGGCGCAGGAAGCACCGCAGTTTCTTTTCTGCTTTTTCTTGCCACAAATTATCCCACCTTTCTTTGGCTTGTTTGCTCCGCCAACTGAATCAGTTGAATGGCTTTCTGGTATTCATCCTGATATGTGAAGGTGATCTCCAGTTCCTTTTTCCCAATCACCTTGATACTCTGTATCATGTGAACCACAGCTTTGCGGTCAAGGGTCTCCATCGTGGAAAACTGCGTGAAATGGGAAATCCAACGGTTCCGCTCACTTCGGTTTTCCAACACATCGGACAGCTTATCTTTCAGCGTGCGGATCGCTTCTTTCGCATTTTCCGCAGCCCTTGTGTATTTGGCTTTATAATCGGTGTATTCTTCTTTGTCGATTGTGCCGGTAACCAGGTTTTCGTAAAGGCGGGCCTTAAACTCCAACGCCTGCGCCAACTGCCGCTCATTGGCTGCGATGTGGGAAGCGTATTCATTCGCCAGCGCCTGGTTGATGTTGCTCTGGTCGATGCCGTCCAGAATGGCTTGCAGGCAGGTCACATTGTCTATGTACCCCTTCAGGCTGTCTTTGACACACTCCACCAGATCGCTCTCCTTGAGCATCACAGGATTGGCACAGCCATGCTTTTTCCCGGTGGGGCAGTAATAATAGTGGTATTCCTTGCCTTTGACCCGGTTCGTTTTCCGCGTCATGCGCGCCCCGCAGCAGCCGCAGATCAAGATGCCGGAGAACAAATATACCGTATCTTTCTTTGGTGACGTGCGGGTATCCAGCCTGCGGATACGCTGAACAAGCTCGAAATCCTGCTTGGGAATCAGTGGCTCATGGGCGTCGGGAACGCGAATCCATTCAGAGGATGGCCGCTGCTCCATCTGTTTGATTTTATAGTGCGGCGTACCCTGTTTTCCCTGTACCAGTGTGCCAGTATAGGTTTCGTCCTGCAAAATGCGGATAACCGTCGTAGCAGACCATTTACAGTCCTCTTTGTCTGTGTATCCATGTTTGGCATAAGGGAAACCGTTGTTTTTCTTATAGGCCAGTGGCGACAGGACGCCCATCTCATTTAAGGTAGTGGCGATCCGCAGTGCGCTTGTCCCATCCAGACGCATACGGAAAATGTCCTGGACAACACGGGCCGCATACGGGTCTGGTACAAGCAGGTTTTTGTTTTCCTCTGACTTCATATAGCCGTAAACAGGGAAAGCCCCAACAAAATCTCCGTTCCGCCGCTTTATATCCAAAGAGGTACGGGTTTTGATGGAAATGTCCCGGCAGTAGGCTTCGTTCATAATGTTCTTGACGGATACGGTCAAGTCGTCCCCGCTGTTCTCATGGGCAGTGTCGATATTATCCGTGATGGCAATAAAGCGAACCCCATAAGCGGGAAACACCCGCCGCAGGTAGCGCCCGGTTTCGATGTATTCCCGCCCCAGGCGGGAAAGGTCTTTGACTATGACGCAGTTGATCTTGCCATCGGTAATATGCCGGTACTTCCGGCGTTCGTAGGCGGCATCGTCCTGCTCCTGGCCCCGGATCGCGGCCAGGACTTCCTCAGCCACGTCCACAAAGACATCGGTTTTATATGTATCGGGATACAGGTCCCGAAGATTGATCTTCTGCATGATGTACCTCCGTTTCAATTCACTGGTTGACGGGTGAACCGAAACGAAGGCGGCGGGCGGCACCGTTCGGGAAAATTCCCGAAAAAACGACAAGGAAAAGCGCCAGTTTCCGATGTACGGTGGCTGGCGCTTTTTATATGCGTCTTATAAGTCTTATGAACCAGCCACGATAGTGCCTGTTCATAAGCAGATGGGGGCCGGTTGGCGGCCAGGCTTTTTTTGGCAGGTAAATCCCTGCCGAATTATGTAGAAACCCTCTGTGCTTCACGGCGGCTCCCTCCGCGGGCCGCCGTGTCAGCGTGTAGTCGTCACTCCTTTGTCGAGAGCATAAGGAACGGCGGCCTTGATTTTGTCAAAGCCGCCGTAAGGTTGAGTATAGGGCATGGCGATTGCCTGCTGAACGACGGCTTTTTTCTTTTGCCGTCGTCCGGCAGGTAAAACTAATTATTTTGCTTTCCTGTTCAGCCCTTTCAGAATGAACAGTGCCAGAACAACACAGACCAGTAGAACGATGATACCAATGAAAACCTGAACCATGCTTGCATCGTAATAGCCGGAGATATTGAAAACGGCTGTCATGGGATATACCGTCTTTAGCTGGCTGGACATACTTGCGAACAGTCCGGCGAACGAATAAATTTCAGCAAATACCAGCGCCAGCCAGTAACCTTTTTTCATCCGGGCCACCAAAGCGATAATCGGAGAAATGGCAAAGAACACGCCGATCCCGTCCAGAAGATATGTTTTCAGGTTTCCCAAAACAAGACCAATGGAAAGAACTTCAAAGTGCAAAACGGCCTCAACGAGAAAGGTAATCGCAAAAAGCAGAAGATAGATTAAGACGCTGAACACCAGAGCAAGCATCATTTTGGAGAGTGTCAGCTTCACTTCATCCACGGGAATGAGCCGCAGGGATTTCAGGGTGTCCTCCTGTTCCTCTCGGCAGATCATATAGCTGCCCAGCAGGGCAATGACCGCAGGCAGCACATAAAAGGTGGCAAGGGATTGGGCCGCTGTCATAAACCATCCGGCCCCGTCGATATAGCGGCTTTCATAGAACGTGAACTGCCCCTGTGCAAAGACAATCAACGCCACCATAACTGTGGCAAACCCGGCAATCCACAAAATTTTGGAACGGCGGAGTTTCCGGCGCTCCGCCCAAAGTAAAAGCTCCATTTCAAATGCACCTCACTTTCTCTTTTTCAAAGCAGCCCCAGCCAGCAGGACAGAAGCAACGCCCCACACACCTATGCAGAGGAACGCCCCCGGAATGTTGAGGGGCTGGGTAATTACGACACCCGGAATATCCCGCATGACAATGGCGGTCATACTGGACAGTGGATGCAGGTACATATTCACCATTAAGAGGATAAAGCCGAGGAACGTATAAACCAGTGTCAGACAGACGGGAAGTATATAGCCTTTTTGCGCTGCGGCAACCGCCAGTACCGGCAGCATGGCAAAGGCGGTCAGCAGAGAGATTTCCATACACTTCCGCAGAAGATAAAGGACGCTCCCGCTGTCAAAGGCAATATAGCCGGACAGGACGCCAGTAAGGATGGACGCGGCTGCGGTAATCAGCATGAAGCAGGCCGAGTACACCAGCACCACAGCAAATTTACTGAAAAAGTACGCCATCTTATTGACTGGCACGATCCAGAGCTGTTTGAGCATATCATATTGGTTTTCGTTATACATCAGCATGGTACACAGCATCCCCAGCACCACCGGCAGGATAATCCACGGGGTATAGCTGAACGCCGTCCACTTGTAAAACTCGATGGGTTCCACGCCGGTTCCCTTAACACTTGCGAAGTAGAACACGGCGGCCAGCGGCATAAACAGAGCTGCCAGCAGCATGAGCCAGATAAACTTTCTCCGGCGCAGCTTTAGAAATTCAACCTGTATCAGTTTAAGCAATGCCCTCTCCCCCCGTAATCTGCTTGAAATAGTCCTCAAGGGTATCATTGCAGATTTGGGAGCTGATAACAGCCACATCCTGCACCACAAGGGCCTTGTTGATTGCCGCCATATCCAGTGCGGTGTCATAGAGCCGCAGGTTATGTTCGTCCTGCACCGCATAATCCGTCACATGGAACTGCCGTTCCAAAATCAGAGAGGCTTTGGGGACATCCGACACCTGAAGCTGGATGTATTTCCGATTTTTCTTTTCCAAATCCTCCATGCTGCTTTCTTCCAGCAGTACGCCGTGGTCGATGATGCCAATATCATCCGCCAGAAGTGCGATTTCGGAAAGAATGTGGCTGGAAATCAGGATGGTTTTGCCACGATCCACGCTTAAATCCTTGATAAAATTCCGCACTTCGGCAATGCCGATGGGGTCAAGCCCGTTGGTCGGTTCATCCAGGATCAAAAGCTCCGGGTCATGCAGGATGGCGTTGGCAATGCCGAGGCGCTGCTTCATACCGAGAGAATACTTGCTGAACAGCTTTTTGTCCCGGTAAGGAAGCCCCACGACTTCCAGTGCGTTCTTGACGGCGTTGGGCCGGGGCGTCCCGCGCAGCTTCGCAAAGATTTCAAGGTTTTCTGTGCCGGTCAGGTTCGGGTAAAAGCCGGGAGTTTCGATGATAGCCCCAATACGGGGATAAATGCGTTTCTCATGGCCTTTGATGTTCTGGCCGAACACATCCACTTCGCCGGAAGTGATTGGCGTAAGGCCCAAAATCATTTTCATAATGGTGGTCTTACCGGCTCCATTTCGGCCCAAAAGCCCGTAAATCCGGCCCGGCTTCACATGAATATCCACAGAACTGACGGCGGTTTGCTCGCCGTAAATCTTCGTCAGCTTTTTGGTTTCAATCACAAAGTCACTCATAAAGATGCCTCTCTTTCTTATTCTGCTTCATTTTTCCAAATGACATAGTTGTAAAGGCTGCCATCCGGGGAATAGTTGATGAACACTTTGAAATCGCCCTTTTCACAGGGAATGACAAATTCAACACGGATTTGGTCGGAGTGTTCCGGCACATAACAGGACACCTCCGGGGAAGCGTCCTCCGGCAGTCCGCCCAGCTTATCGGCTTCTTCCTCCCATGTTTCCTGTATCGCCTCCGCAGAAGTGTTGTCCTGTACGCCCTGCGGCAGCGCATTGAAGAAAGTTTCAAAATCTCCATCCATCATCTGGTTAAAGTATTCGGTTGCTTCCTCTGTAATGGCCTGCTGGTCGGGGGCCTCGCTGGAAGATGGGGCGGCCTGCTGGCAGGCGCAAAGTGAAAAAGTGAACAGAACACAGAGGAATAAACTAATCAATCGTTTCATAGGTCTTTCCTTTCAGTAAGATTGCTTTTTTAGAGCCACGACGGATGCGGCGGCAAATGCGGCACCAATCAGGAGCAGCGAACCGGCACAAACAAGCGGCGAAGTATTGGGTAAAACGCCTTGCATTAGGCTTTCTACCATAGCTGCGGCTGCTTCGGAAATATGGGGATAAATCCCCATCACGCTTGCCAGCGGGTGTATTCCCGTAAGGTAAGCCGGGGCAATGACTACGGGAACCAGATAAAGCAGCGTCATGCCAATAGGCAGGATATATCCTTTTGACAGCGTGGCAAGAAACACAATCGGAAGCATGGCTATGGGGATCAGAAGCCCGCCCGTCAGATACAAAAGGCCAGCATCCATCAGTGTTTGGGCGTTCAGGTCGGAAAATCCCCCGGCAATCAGCCCGCCGACAACACATAAAAGAAAGGTAATCAGGCACAGTCCCACGGACATCAGGATCACCACAGCGACTTTTGAAAAGTATAGCTGCGCTTTTGTGATAGGAATGATGAGCAGTTCTTTCAGCGTGTCGTTCTTGTGTTCGTCAAAAAATAAGGTTGTGGCGAACATTCCCAGCACAATCGGCAGGAACAGGCTGGACAGGTTCTTAAACGCCAAAGTGTAGAGGTCGCCAAAGCTATCCATGTAGGGGCTGCTCCTTGCAATGCTGCAAGCCCGCTCAATCGCAAATGCTCCAAACAGCAGCGTCAGAGCCAGAATACACCAGACAATCTTATTTCGCTTCCATTTCTGGATTTCAGTTGCAATGATCGTCATGCGGTTTCCTCCTTTCATGGTTCCCATTATAAAGGCCAAACCTTGCCATAACCTTGCCGAGAAAAAATTTTTTCAAAAAAAGCTCTGTGATTTCACAGAGCTTTCGGAAGTATGATGGTAAATGTTGTTCCAGCTTCAAGGATACTGTCTGCCGTGATGGTTCCTTTATGGACGCTTACCAGTTCCTTAGCAATGGAGAGGCCCAGCCCGTTCCCTTTGGCAGATCGGGAGTGGTCGCATTGATACATCCGCTCAAAGATATGGGGGAGATCAGCGGCGGAAATCCCTTTCCCGTTATCAGCCACTATGATTTTTGCCTGCTGCTCCGTTTCGGTCACGGTCAGGGTCACTTGTCTTGCGCCGCTGTGCGTCAGGATATTTTGCAGCAGGTTATTGAGAATACGGGTGTAGGCGGTAGGGTCAACCCTCGTCATGTATTCTGTTTCGGGTATCTCAATTTCATAGGTGAGATTGTGACTTTCCAGCAGCGGCACCCAGTCGGCCATGATGTCGCGGGAAAGCTCGTTCAGGTCGCAGACTTCAAAATGAAAAATCTGCTCCCCGGCATCCAGCTTCACCCATTCAAACAGGGCGGTCACAAAGTCTTTCAGGTGGTGGGCTTTTTCCATAGCTACCCGAATATATTCTTCCTGCTCGGCCCCTGTCACCATCTTGCTTTCCACGGCTTCCAAATAGCCCACCAGAGAGGCAAGCGGCGTTTTCACATCATGGGAAAGGCTTGTCATAAGCCGTTTATAAGCCTGCTCGGATTGCTTCTGCTGTATCAGTCGGGATTGGCTGCTCATAGCAATCTCGTTGATGTCATAGCAGATTTGTTTCGTCAGATCGCTTTCCCGCGCCAGTACACGGCGGTTCAAGTTCCCGTTCTTTATATCTGCCAGAGCGTCTTTGATAAGGGAAAGCTGGCCCCGGACGCGGTGAAGTTTTGCCAAAAGGTAACCGATTACCAGTAGGGCAATCAATAGGGCCAGCAGCAGATAAAGATTTAACTCCATGCTCATGCCTCCTTATTGAACCGATACCCCACACCCCGGACGGTTTGGATATAAAACGGCTGTTCTGGATTTGGCTCAATCTTCTTCCGTAGTTTACTGATAAAGGCCATGATATTGTTATCGTCAAAGTCGTATTCTTCCGTCCATACCTGCGTGTAAAGTTGCTTTTTTGTAAATACCCGTCCCTTATTGGACGCCAAAACCAGAAGCAAATCAAATTCCTTGCCGGTTAGCTCTACCGGGATATTTTGGACATTCACCGTCCGATTGACTTTATCAATCACCATATCTTTCAGAAGTATGGTGGCGGCCTCGTTCCCGGTCACGGGATTTAGGGTGGTGTAGCGCCGGATTAGGGAATTGACGCGGGCCATCAGCTCGTTAATGCTGAAAGGTTTTGTCAGGTAATCGTCCGCCCCCAGCCGCAAGCCGGAAACCTTATCTTCCTCGTCGCTTTTGGCAGTCAGCATCAGCACCGGCACATTATTTTTCTCCCGGATTTTCTGCAATACCTGAAAGCCGTCCATATCGTGCCGTGTCCAGCAGGCGCGCCAGCTTCTTCAGCCCGCGCCGGATGCTCGCCCACACACGGCGGCGGTCGGTGCCCTCGATCTGGGCGATCTCGGCCACCGTCATGCCCAGGTAAAACCGGGCGTAGATGCGCCGGGCCTGGATGGCGGGCAGCTGCATCAGCGCAGCATACACTTCCTCCTGCAGCTGCTTCTGCTCCAGGACTTCCTCCGGGGTGAGCGGCCGGTTGATGGCATCGTTTTCAATGCCATCCTCCCGGTTCAGAGAGTAGTGGGCCTTGTGCCGGTACTTCCGACGCTCATAGGCCGCATCGCCCTGCTCCTGGCCCCGGATCGTGGCCAGGACTTCCTCGGTCACATCCACAAAGACATCGGTTTTATATGTATCGGGATACAGGTCCCGAAGATTGATCTTCTGCATAATGTACCTCCGTTTCAATTCACTGGTTGACGGGTGAACCGAAACGAAGGCGGTGGGCGGCACCGTTCGGGGAAATTCCCGAAAAAACGACAAGCAAAAGCGCCAGCTTCCGATGTACGGTGGCTGGCGCTTTTTATATGCGTCTTATAGGTCTTATGAACCAGCCACGATAGTGCCTGTTCATAAGCAGATGGGGGCCGGTTGACGGCCAGGCTTTTTTTGGCAGATAAATTCCTGCCGAATTATGTCGAAGCAGTTTTTGTTTCACGGCGACTCCCTCCTAAAGCCGCCGTAATCTTTAGCGTATGGTCGTCATTCCTTCGAAGGGTACAAAAGAGCGGCGGCCCTGAATTTCTTCAAAGCCGCCGGTACATGATAAAGGCATGGTAATTGCCTGCTGAACGACGGCTTTTTTTCTTTTGCCGTCGTCCGGCAGATGTTGATAAGAAATTTTCTAAAGTAGATTGCAATTATAATTCGTTGATTGTTTCAGTAATTGCCAAGTTGCGTATGCGTTTTGCCGGAGCGTAAACGGATATAACACATGAGAAAATGACCAGTAAAAGTATGATTGCAATCGAAGTAAAAGGAATCTTCCAAATACCACCAAAATGGGTAATAACAACCTTTACATAAATCAGATGGTGCAGCAGCAATCCAAGTACAACCCCGGCTACTGTGCCGCAAATAGAGTATGTAGCAGCTTCAGCAGCTATCATTTTTGTTACCTGTCTGCTTCCCATTCCAACCGCACGCATGACCCCATATTGCTTAATTCTTGCAGATACGCCCATTGAAACGCTGTTCATAATATTCAATATGGTAATAAGGGAAATAATCGCCAAAAAACTATACGCAGCAATTCGGAATACCCAATAAGAGCCACTTACTTCGCTGTTTTTCTCCCTGCTATCTGCAATTATATTTCCCTCTGCCAAATCGTAAATTTTATTTACTGCCATTTCGGACACATCTTTTTCCAATACAACGCCTACCATAGCGTAATCCTGTTCTCCTGTTAAGCGCGTATAAGTTTCTTCCGAACATACCACAACTGCTGAACCACTAACGCTTCCTACACCCTCGGACACAACGCACCCAATTTCAAGTTCTTCGTCTCCAATTTTAACCTTATCTCCGACATTCAAGGCGGTGTATTCACTATATACTGCCAACACATATTTGGAATTTCCATATATCTTTGACATATCTCCGCTGATAACGGATTTTTTGAAGCTGTCCATCATGGTATCCCCGTAGGAATATAGATCAACCGTTTCCGCATTTCCGTTAATTTCAGCAGGACATTCTATACTATACATCATGCCAAAAACAGACTCTATTCCTGGTATCTCCGAAATTTCTTCTGCCAAACTCGGGTCTATGGAATTCGAATCATCTTGACTTGCGATCGTAATGTCCGGAGTAAAATCACTCACCGACGGAAGCAGCTTATGAACAATATCAAGGCAGGCTGAGAATGTCAGAAAGAGCATAATCGTAAGTGCAAAGGAGCCTGTCATAAGGATTAAATTTTTCTTAGCTCCTGTTGCATGATGGATACCAAGAGAGGTTTCCACTTTGAGAAATTTGGTATTTGCTGCATGGACAATTTTTCCCGATACGCCTGTGTTACCAGATATTGCTGCCACAGGGGAAACCTTTGACGCCTGTTTAGCCGGTGATTGGGCTGCGATAAATACAGTGATAATACCGACGGCAGCTCCACAAAGGATACCGTTTATACTCACCGAAAACAGCGGCATATCTACCCATTCGCCTTTTACGATAAATTTTAATACCGCACACGATACCCAACAAGTTACTGTTCCCAATGCACAGCCAATAGGAATTGCGGTTTTACACCAATTCAACGCCTCAAGCCTAACAAAACGTACAATCTGCTGTTTGCTTGCACCAATACAGCGCATCATTCCAAAAAATTTTGTCCGTTGCGCCACATTGCTGTTCATACAGCTTGAAATCATAAAAATTCCTGCGATTAGAATGATAACAAAGCAAGCTACCGCTAAAGGATAAAGCGCATTTATACTTTCATTTGTACTTGCTCCCAACAGGCTCAAAACGGGTGTATTCTCACTGACATTTTCAGATGTGAGGGAATACTGCTCTTTTATATTGGCAATCGTTTTTTTCAAACCGTTCTCATTCTTAAAGCGAACATAAAATCGAGACATGGATTCCAACCCATTTAGGCTTCGCACTTCATCAAACGTGGCTCTGCACATATACATACAGGTCCCGTCAATAATATCGTTAAAATCCTCGTCATCTTCATAAAACCCTGATATAGTATAATTAAAATCTCCCGCAGGTGTATTCAAGATAATGTTGTCGCCTATCTGGACGTTAAAGAGTTCCTTTGCGTCTGCACTAAGAGCAACTTCTTTTTCGTTTTGTGGATATGAGCCTTCCAACGGATATTTCATAATATCCGTAACATAAGTTTCCTCAATACCATACAGCACAGCATTTTTCCCATTGATATAATAACCCTGGTCTGCATTAACATTTATATCATCATACCAAGAAGAATACGCTACATCAGAGCTATCTATAATCTGTTTTGCTTCATCTTCGGACATATTTTGAAGAATAATGTGCCAATCGCCATGATTACTCCTCATTGCCATTGTTTGTCCATTTGTCCACATCTCTAACAAAGAAAAAATCGAGGTGACAAGAAAGACAGCAAGAATGATACAAATGCGTGTCATGCGGCTTTGCCGCCTATGCACCTTTGCAGAAATCGGGATCAAGCTCAGATAACTTTTCATTCCTTGCACCTCCCCAAATCCGTCACCACACCGTCCGACACCCGCAAAATGCGATCGGCGGTCTGGGCGATACTCTGACTGTGGGTAATCATAACGATGGTCTGCTCATATAGCCTGGAGGCTTCTTTCAGCAGAGCGATCACCTCACTGGTATTTTGGGTGTCCAGGTTTCCGGTTGGCTCGTCGGCCAGGATCAGGGCCGGGCGGGTAATCAGTGCGCGGCCTATCGCTACACGCTGCTGCTGGCCGCCGGAAAGCTGGCTGGGCAGATGGCGGCGGCGTTCTTTCAGGCCCAGCACCGTCAGCAGTTCTTCCAGATACTTTTTGTTTGGCTTCTGGTAGTCCAGCAGCACCGGGAAGATGATGTTCTGTTCTACCGTCAGCTCTGGGATCAGGTTGAAACTCTGGAAGATGAAGCCGATGTTTCGGCGGCGGAACACCGTCAGGTTACGCTCTTTCATCGAAAAAATATCTTTTCCGTCAATGAACACCTTCCCCGAAGTGGGAGTGTCCAGCGCGCCGATCATATTCAGCAGCGTACTTTTGCCGGAACCAGACTCACCGACAACCGCAACAAACTCACCTTTGGGGACGGAGAAGGTGGCGTCTTTCAAAGCATGAACCGTAGCCTCGCCGGTCCCGTATGTTTTTGAGATATTCTTAACTTCTAACAAATCCATATCGTGTAACACCTCTTTCTGTTTTGATGTAGAAAGAGTAACACGTCAATCCTACTGCATTATGACAAGAACCCTACAATTTTGTAGGAATTGCAGAAATAAAAGCAACGGCCTTGATGGTTATCTCAAAGCCGTTGCTTTTATGTATGACGCTATTTATTTTGTAATTGTCTTTGCCTGATCTTCGGTAATATAGTCGTACTTTACCATCTGTTTGACCACATATTTCTGCCGCTGCTCCGCCAAAGCGGGATTTTCTGTCAAGGAGTACACGGAGGGCGCATTGGGAATCCCCGCCATGAGGGTACACTCATAATCCGTCATCTCAATGGGAGATTCACTCAAATAACCTTCGCAGGCGTCACCAATGCCGTAATAGCCATCTCCAAAATAAATGGAATTGACATACAACTCCAGAATTTCCTCTTTCGTGTAAGCGCGTTCCAGCCGGAACGCCATAAACATTTCTGCTACCTTGCGAATAAAGCTCTTTTCCTGCGTGAAATACATATTTTTTGCAAGCTGTTGCGTAATTGTGCTGCCGCCTTCCCGCAGGCTCCAAGTGGTTAGGTTATTCCATGCGGCCCGTCCTATGGCAATCAGATCAATTCCAAAATGCTGTTCAAAACGATGATCCTCAACGGCCACAACGGCATTTAGATACATTTCAGGAAGTCCTGATAATTCCGTATAGCCCGGATCTGACTGAATTTCCTCTACTTTGCTTTCAAGACTTTGCTGGGTCAGCGCCGCCTGATACATCTGGTAGCCACGGCCAATCAACACACATCCTGCCATAACCGCTGCGGCAATTACCAGAAGCAACAGCCGCACAATGGTTTTTCTCAATGTCCTCATGGCGCGCTTTTCCCTATGTTTGTATCGGCTCATAACTGCCGTTACAGTTCGTTGATGGTTTCCGTCACCGAGATGGTTCGTATCCGTTTTGCCGGAGAATAAGCGGCAAGCACCGCCGCGGCAATGACAAACAGGACGATGACGGCCAGCGACCCGACAGGCAGGCTCCAGGACGCATAAGGGAATTGGTTTGTGATAAGGAAATCGTACATCATTTTGCTGAAGGGCAAGCCAATCGCGCAGCCAATGAAGCAGCCCCAAAAAGCATAGGTGAAGGCTTCTGCCAGAATCATCTTGGAAAGCTGGCGGCCATCCATGCCCACCGCCCGCATGGAACCATACTGCTTGATGCGGGCCGATACACTCATAGAGATGCTGTTCATGATGTTCATCACAGTAACCAGCGTGATAATACCAAGGAAAGCATAGACGCAGGCAACAAAGGCAAAATAGGTGCCGGATGTACGCTCGTCCCGCTTATCGTTCATGGTATAACCGTTTTGCTCCACGATCTGACGAATTGCGGCCACGTCCTCATCCGTCGCGCCGGAAGTTGTCTGAATCATAATCAGTGAATAGTCGGTGATACCAGTCAACCGGGTGAATGTCTCGCCAGATGTAATCAGCGTGATCTTCCCGCCAGTAAGGCCATCTCCGCTGAACGGGTCATATTTCAACAGCCCGGCAATCGTGAGCTGCTCGTTCCCTACAAGGATGGTATCACCTACGGCCCAGGAACTGTTCTGATCCCAGGTTGCAAGGACATACCCGCTGTCGCCATAGACCTTTGATAAGTCACTGCCCCAACGAAGCGTACCGTCTTTTTGGAGAGCCTTCAGGTCAAAATCGTCAAAGGAAACCAAATCCACAGTGCTGGAAAGGGTCGTGTCTCCGTCCAGGCCAGCAGCCACGTCGAAGCTGCTTCTGCGTCCGTAAACCTGTTTGACACCTTCCATATTTGTAAGTGTCTGCACCAGATCGCTGTCAATAGAATTAGCCCCATCGCTGCTTGAAATGTCAATATCAGAGGTGGCAGCCGATTGCGGCATCAGGTGATCGACAAAATCAATCAGGACAGAAAAGCTCAAAAACAGAATAATACTCAGGGCAAAGGAGCTAATCATTAAAAACAGGTTCTTCTTTGCGGCCACAGCATGATGAACCCCCAGCGTTGTTTCAATCCTGAGAAAGCCTGTATGGACGGCGTGGTGACCCGTTTTTACCGTTTCAGAATTTCCAGTAACCGCCGCAACGGGAGAAACCTTTGCGGCGTGTTTGGCCGGAGTCCTCGCTGCCAACAGGACGCTAATCACACCAACCAAAATACCACTGACAATTCCAATGCCGCTGATACCAAACAGCGGAATGTTGGAGAATTCTTCCCCGACAAGAAATCGTAAGACAGCGCATAATACCCAGGAAGCCAAAATTCCCAAGACAAGGCCAATGGGAACGGCGGTTTTGCACCAGTTCAGGGCTTCCAGACGGACAAAGCGGATAATCTGCTGCTTACTCATGCCGATGCAGCGCATCATGCCAAAGAACTGAGTGCGCTGCGCCACACTGCTGTTCATGCTGCTGGAGATCATCAGTACCCCGGCAATCAGAACCAGCAGAAACATTACAACCGCCGTAACCATCAGCGTCTGTCCCATTACGGTGTCCACCAGACTGTCAACGAGCGAAAAATCACCATGTTTATCTGACAGCCTGGATTGTTCAATCCGAGCGCCCATTTCCGCCATGCTGAAAATAGCTGTGACCATAAACACGGCGAAAATGATGCAGAGCAGCGTCATGCGGTTTTGCCGCCGGTGAACCTTTGCAGAGATGGGGATCAGGCTCAAATAACTTCTCATTCCCGGCACCTCCCAAAATCCGTCACCACACCATCTGATACCTGCAAAATGCGGTCAGCGGTCTGGGCGATACTCTGACTATGGGTAATCATAACGATGGTCTGCTCATACAGCCTGGAGGCTTCTTTCAGCAGAGCGATGACCTCACTGGTATTTTGGGTGTCCAGGTTGCCGGTCGGCTCGTCGGCCAGAATCAGGGCCGGACGGGTAATCAGAGCGCGGCCTATCGCCACACGTTGCTGTTGGCCGCCGGAAAGCTGGCTGGGCAGATGATTGCGCCGCTCTTTCAGGCCCAGCACCGTCAGCAGTTCTTCCAGATACTTTTTGTTTGGCTTCTGGTAGTCCAGCAGCACTGGGAAGATGATGTTCTGTTCTACCGTCAGTTCCGGAATCAGATTAAAACTCTGGAAGATGAAGCCGATATTCCGTCGGCGGAATACCGTCAGGTTGCGTTCCTTCATCGAGAAAATGTCTTTACTGTCGATGAACACTTTGCCGGAAGTGGGAGTGTCCAGTGCGCCGATCATATTCAGCAGCGTACTTTTGCCGGAACCAGACTCACCGACAACTGCAACAAACTCACCTTTGGGGACGGAGAAGGTGGCGTCTTTCAAAGCATGAACCGTAGCCTCGCCGGTCCCGTATGTTTTTGAGATATTCTTAACTTCTAACAAATCCATATCGTGTAACACCTCTTTCTGTTTTGATGTAGAAAGAGTAGCACGTCAACCCTACTGCATTATGACTGGAATCCTACAGTTTTGTAGGATTCAGAAAATTGATGGTAAAGGTTGTCCCTACACCTAACGTACTATTCACCTCAATCGTTCCATTATGATCTTCTATAATCGCTTTCGCCAATGGCAATCCCAGACCAATTCCCTGGGTATCTTTTGAAAAACGGCTGCGGTAAAACCGCTTGAAAATGTGTGGCAAATCCTCCGGGTGGATACCGCTGCCATTATCGCTTACGATAATCTGCACCATAGAAGCGAAAGCCCGCCATGTAAGACGGATGGTAGCTCCCTCCTTAGTATGGTCAAAAGCATTTTTCACGATATTGCTGATTGCTTCGATCAGCCAAGTCTGGTCGCAGACAAGGGCGACTTCCTCATCCCCTGAAAGAACAAGAGTTTTTTCCTGCTGTTGTGCCTGATAGGCAAAATGCCTTTCGATATAGCCCATCATATCCGCAACATTTTGTGGCTGTTTATCCAATGTTATGGTTCCTGCGTCCAGTTTGGTAATTTTCAAAAGGTTTTGCACAAGACTTTCAATTCGATCCAACTCCTGCTCAGAGAGGGAGGCAAATTCTTTTAATTCCGAGCTGTTCTGCACCTCTTGCTGCATTAAACCATTATAAATGTTGAGGGCAGCCAATGGCGTTTTCAACTGATGGGAAATGTCTGAGATGGTATCCTTCAGAAAAGTTTTGGCACGCCCTTCGTTCTCAGCATGGGCGTTCAAAATCGTGACCAGAGAATTGACCTCATGGAACAGCCGGTACAGGTCACCCTCATCATCACACTCGATACGGGCATTCTGGTTCCCAGCTATGTATTCCCGAATCTGTGTGATGGCCTCATTCATGGTCTTGCTTTGATCTCGGAAATACCAATACAGAGCAGTGCAAATAATGAGCGCCATCAACAGGGCAGCGATTGCCACATAAAGGGCCGCGTTATTCAGTCCCAGGCAAATTGTGAGAACGGAAGCTGCGGTGAACACTGCCACCGATAGCAACACATACAGAAATAGCCGTTTAATTTTTCGATTGACCAGTATTTTCATGGCTCACCTCATCCCGTTGTGTTCCATTTATACCCCATACGTCGGACCGTCACAATCTTTTGAGGATCAGCAGGGTTATCTTCTACTTTTGTTCGGAGTCGCCGGATATACACAGTCAGAGTATTGTTATCAATGTATTTCTCATCACAATCCCAGAGCTTGCTCAGAATTTGCTCTGGAGAAAGAATGATGTTCGGGTTTTCCATAAACAGGCACAGTAACTTATATTCGCTGGCTGTTAAGTCAAGCGGTGTCCCGTTTTTAATAACCTTTTGCTTGAGAAGCTGAATCTGTATACCATTGGATTGCAGCTCTGTCTCAGCCTGTTCCTGATTAAAGTTTTCACTACGCCGCAGCAAGGCATTGATCCTGGAAAGGAACACAGCCAGTTTGAATGGTTTTGTCATATAGTCATCGCCGCCAATGTCAAGACCCATGATAATATCCGTTTCTTCGTCGGCAGCCGTCAAAAACATGATCGGCACTTTGGAGGACGCCCGGATTTTCCGGCACAGGTCAAAGCCTGATCCGTCCGGCAATGTCACATCCAAAATCACAAGATCATAGTTACCATTCGTCCACAACTGTTCAGCTTCAACGCTGGTACGCGCAATCGTCAGTTCATAGCCTTGCTTCTTGATTGCAAAGGACAGGCCGTTGATTAAACTCAAGTCATCCTCCACAAAGAAAATGTGCTTCATTTGTTTTCACCATCCTTACAGCGTGTGCTTTTGAATCTTCTGTCGGCGGGCTTTTGAGCGCCTTTGGGTATCAGCCAAACGGTTCCCATTTTTACTGCGCCGGGAATACGATCAGCCGCACAATAGTAGTTTATCCGTCGAGGGGTCACACCCCATTTTTTGCTTGCCTCTTTCAAAGTCATATAGTCCATGTTCATGCCTCCATAAAAGCCATTATAGTTCTTTTTCTCGAACAAAGCAAGAATACGGAGTTGCGCTGCAAAGTTATAGATAAAGGTTTGCAGAGTGACTGGCAAGCAATGCTTGTGGCTATCCAGATAGCCCCACGCGCTTGTTGAGGGAAGTCCCCCAAGCCCCCTTGGAACACAGATTTTCAATCTGTGGCTGCGCGTTTTTGCAAACGCTTTTGACCGCGACCAGCTCACCGCTGGCCGTGGTCTTTTTCTTTCTGTTGCGGCTCGGTCTGCTCCATCGCCAGGACCCGATCCACGTTGTTCTTGACCGTCAGCAGCTCCCGCATGGCGGCGCGGGCCTGCCGGTACTCTCCATAAGCCTTTTTCTTGTCCGCCAGCAGCTGGGCGTACTCGGTCTGAAGCTCCTTGATGGTGGGCAGCTTCTTCACATTCAGCTCGTTGAAGGCTTCCTTGGCCGCCTGGTGCAGCAAGATTTCCTCCTCATGCTCCTGCCGGAATTTCTTTGAATATCCAGCCTTGCGATAGGCTACATAGGTCTCGCGGGTCTTGGCGTAGTTGACGATGTGGGTGCGCAGCACGGCAATCTCGGCCATGCGCTTCTCGGCGGCCTTGATCTGATCGGACAGCGCATTGTAACGGGCCGTCGCCTCTGCTGTTTTTGCTTCTAGATCGGCATAATCCAGCAGCCCGTGTTCAGACAGGTAGTTGAGGGTCTGTGCTATCTGCTTGAGGTTGAACACCTTGGCCCAGCGGACGTACCCGGCACCTTTCCTGGCCTGGAGTTTTGCCTGGATGTCCACCAGCAGATTGACCTTGGACGGAGCGGCCTGCGGAGCAGATTGCTTGCGGGGCGTATGCTCTTTCTGGCCGGAGAGGACCGCCAGCAGATCGTTCAGCGTGTAGCCGTCTCCCAGCCGGTCAAAGCGGACGTTGTTGCCCCAGCCCTCCGCGCCGATGGAGATGGTTTTTCCACGCCGGTGAACGGTAAAGCCGTCCTGCTCCAACAGGCGCAGCAACTCCTCCAGGCTGGCCGGTTTCTGTGCCAGCGCCCGGTCAATAGCCTGGCGCAGCTGCTCTTTGTGGGAGGGCTTTGCCGCATCGCCCAGCCACTTGTTGTAGCTCTGGCCGCGCCGCTTTGGAGCCTCCACAATGGAGTAGCCGTTTTCGATGCAGATGGTATCGCTCAGACGGTGGACAGCGCGGGTGCTGCCCCAAAAGTTGCGGAACTTGCGGTCACACTCCAGCGTGGTGGAGTTCCATATAATATGGTTGTGGACGTGAGCCTTGTCGATGTGGGTACAGACGATGAAAGCGTGCTTGCCCTTGGTGAAGCGCCGGGCCAGCTCCACGCCCAGGCGGTTTGCTTCCTCCGGCGTGATCTCGCCCGGCACAAAGGACTGCCGCAGGTGGTAGGCAATCACATTGTCCGCACCGCGCACCCGGCCGGTGCGGGCGGCGTAGGTCTGCTTGTCCAGCAGGAACTGCGCATCGGCCACGCGGCTGTCACACTGGTAGCTGGTGATGAGCCTACCGTGGTCGGTCTTTTCTGGATTTTTTACATAGTCGATGATGTCGCTGATCGCCTTGCCGACCGTGCGGCCCTTGCCGGCGTGCAGCGGTATAATGCGGGTGGTGGCCATGTGGGGTCCGCCTCCTATTCCAAAAAATAAGCGGCCTGCTCATCACAGACCGCATCGGTTTACTCTATATCAGTTTCCTCGTCCATATAAAAATCGAAATCTTCTTCAAAGTCATCTTCCAATTCATCCAGTTCTATCCTGGGCGGGAACCGAATTTCATATTGTTCCGTCGCCAGGGTTCGCACGGCATCCCGCCTGTCTTTCATCCGCTTCTTCAGCCACGAAAGCTGTTCTTTGGATAATCTCCAGGGAAGGTTGACAAGCCGGGTAAGTGTCATTTCTTCTGCCTGCCGTTCTGGCGGGAGAGCGGCGCAGGTTTTACAGATGTGTGCGGCATGGCCTTTGCCGGAAAACTTTTCGTTGGCTTTATACTCGCCACAGACCTTGCAGTAGTGCCCACGCTTTTTCATACCGTGCCCTCGCAACGAGCGAACAGCTGACGGACCGCAGCCATGACCGTATCCCAGCCAAGGTCGGACGCATAGGAGAACTTTTTCTGATAGGCCGCCCACAGGTCCTGCATGACCGGGCTGTTCTCCACTTCATCAAAGACTTCGGCGGCCTCGGCCAGATGGCGTTCGGTGCCGCGCTTGTGGGCTGTCGCCAGCAGCGCGTCATGGAGAACGTGCGGGTCCAGAGTGCTGCCATAGAGTTGTTGCAGGATGGCGATGTCGTAAAAATCTCTCATGCGGGTGTTGGTCGTGGTCCGGGTGATGATGGTTTCCAGCTTTTCAGCCAGCACAGTTTCCAGGTTATAGGCCCAAACGTCGATGGAGCGATCTTCCAGCATGAGCTTGAAGCTGTACCGCACCTCTTTAGGGGTGATGGCATCGCCGGTGGAAATGTCGATTTTCAGCGGCGTGCGTACCCCGTCAAAAAGCGTTGTCATCGTCACCCGGATGCCGGGATATTCCGCTTCATCCATGATCTCCGAAATGCTTTTCACCTGGAAGGTAACGCCGTCATCAATGGGAACAGCGATGATCTCGGCTATCATGTTCTCCACATCCTCCACGCTGATGTTGGCCCCCTTGACCGTTGCGTCCAGGTCCATCGTAGAGCGGGCATCCAGCCCGACCATCGCGGCCACCAGCATCCCGCCCTTGAGGATAAATTTGTCCCGGTAGGCCGAGAGGGAGATACGCTCCAGGAACCGCTCCATCATGTAGTTTCGCATCAGAATCTGCGCGTCCGCAGCGTTTTTCCTGGACAGGTTGCGGATCAAATCTTTCAGCTGTCTGGCTGTCTTTATCATAACAGCACCTCCAAATACTGGCGTAAAATCTTCTCGACCCGGAACAGTTTGGCATAGCGCACCAGCGTCCGCAGGTCCTTGTCTTTCCGGCGGGCATACGCTTTCAAAGCGTCCTGGAATGTCTGCATCTCGATGTGGCTCCGGCTGCGCAGCACATCGCAGATCGTCCGTTCCATATCATAGACCGGCACATCGTGGCCGAAGGGGGTTTGCGCAGTTGTCAGGCCGACCTCATACAGCTCCGCCTTGATGGTAAAGACCTGAACGCCCTCACTTTTAAGCCGGGTGGGGTTGTAGCCCGTCTTGACCGTAATGGAATAGGCCAGCGGCTCCCGGTCGGTCAGGTCGTGGAAAAACAGCGCCGTTTCATGGGAAAAAACCGCCTGCGGACAACGAAGATGCAGCAGATACATGGCGTCCACCCAGGCGTCTTTGGAAAGATAAATCCCATGCGCCGCCTGTTCCAACCCGCGGGAGCGTACAAACTGATAAAAAACAGGTTTTGAGATCCCGGCCGCGAGGGCCTGCCCGGTGCGCAGCATTCCGTCCTGACGTTCCATCAGCTGGTCCAGCTGTTGAAATTGGCTCACGTTCTTCACCTTCCTTTCATGCTAATATTATACGCGAAATTAGCACAAAAGTAAAGTTAAAAATTGCCAGGGCTTCACTCCCGGCAATTCTTCGTTTCCTGTTCAGCCATACACCGCATCCTGGATCATATACCGCAGGTCCTGCACCTTGCTCACCAGCCAGGCGGCGGCCATCGGAAGGCCCAGCGGGCTGACCAGAAAGGCGATCACCAGCAGGATCACGCCGTTTTGCGGCGAGTAGGTCACCAGCACCGCGACCCCCAGCAGCGCCACCACCGTGGAGGCCAGGCCGAAGATGAAGCTGGACACATACAGCAGCCCGAAGCACAGCCAGGTGAACAGCATCAGCGCCAGCACCACCGGCGCGGCAAGGATTTTTAGCCCCAATTTCAAAACAAACAGCACAGCTCTCATTTCAGCGCCTCCTTCCGCCAGTCCAGGTAGGGCTGGCACAATTCTTCCACGGCTTTTTCGTCGGCTTCTGTAACCTCCCGGCGGCCTTTCGTCCGGCGGAGCAATTCAAAGTCCTGGTAATCCGTGAGCAGCAGGTCAAACAGTTCCTCCGGGGTCCGGCAGAGGATGCCGTCCACGCAGTAGCGGGAATCCTTGTTCCAGGTCAATCGAACATAGCCGCGCTTGCAGGGGAGGACTTCTTCCTCCGGGTCACACAGCAGATACTCTTGAAACAACTCCAAGATATTTTCAAATGTCAACATCAGCCTTCACCTCCGTTTCTGATGATATTATCGCCTGCGGCCCGCAAAAGTGCAACGATACGGGCAAAGAAAAAAGAGGGAGGCCCGGCGCAGCAGCCTGCACGCGCCGGACCTCCCTCAAAGCCGGGGCGTATGCCCCTGTCACGACAGCTTTGCCAGCTGGGTCAATACCTGATGCACCCCATCCCACAAAGCATCCTGCCGCCGGGATATATCCTCCAGGTCGGCGTCATAAATGCGCCCGGTTTCATGCACGCGGCGGGTCAGCTGGTTCAGGTTGTTGCTGGAATAGCGCATCAGGGAGACCAGCTCCTTCAGCTCCGGCAGTTCCAGGCGCACCACATAACCGTCCAGGGCCATCTTGCGCAGATAGGCTTCCCGGTTCTTTGTCCCCAGCTGGACCATCTTCTGCTCGATCAGCGCCAGTTCTTCCGGCGAGACCCGGAAGTTCAGCTGCACCTCCCGCTTGCGCTTGGGGGCGCTCACCGTTCCGGCTCCTTTTTCTTATGGATGGGGGATTTTTTCTCCGGCTTTTCAGCAGGGCGCGGCTCCTGTTTCAGCTGGCGGCGGACCGAGGGGCGTCGCTGGCGCAGCCCCTTGGAGCGGTCCTCGCTGGCCAGAATGGTGACATAGGTGCCGGGCAGGTCCTTCATGCCGGTGATCGCCAGGCTACGGAACGGCAGCAGCGCCATCAGCTGGTCGTGGGCCTGGGTGCCGGCGCGGGCCAGAAAATCCGGCGAAACGCGGGCCATGTAATGGGTGCCGTGGGGGCTGTTGGGCGTATCCGGCGCACGAAGCTCCTGCAACAGCCGGGCGGCCTCGACGTGAATCTCCTCCGGTGTCAGCGGCTGGAGCCGCAAATAATCCTGCCGCGCCTGGCTCAAGAACAGATCGACCAGGCCGGGGTGGCCGTCCACCACGAAGTCCAGGTTGCGGTCGCTGCCGAAGCCATCCGGGTTGGGCGGGATGTCCACGGTCCTGGCCCACGCCTTGTTGGCCGGGCTGAACCGCCCGTCCCATTCCTTCTGCTGCACAGTGTTCGCCAGCACATAGAGGGTACGGGTGTAGCCGAACTGCTCGATCACCTGGGGCACCGCGTCTTTGTCCAGCCGGTTGTCCCGGTAATGTTCCGAAATGGACGCCTCGATGGCCTCCTTGCAGGCGATGTTGGCGCGCCGGGACGCCCGGTACAAATCCAGGTTGCCCTGCTCACGGGCATAGGCGGCGTCGTGCCGGTAGAGCGGCAGTTCCCGCTGGGCATCCAGCGCCGCCTCGGCCCGCTGCTCGATGCTGTCCCGCACCACATCCATGTAGGAAGTTTCCCGGTCGGCAAACTCCTTGTAGACATCCGCCAGCGGGGACGGGGAGGCCAGCAACGCGGCGGCCCGGCTTTGGGGCAGGTCCAACTCCTCCATCGCCATCAGAATGTCCTCCCGGACCGTATACTCGTAGGCATGATTTAAGATTTCCTCCGGCGGCTGGCTTTTCAGCCAGTCCCGAAACTTATCCTGTTCGGCGGCCATCTTCTCATAGAGGGCCGTGTTTTTATCGGTATTCATGTTATCGCACCTCCTGTTCGTGGTGTTTGGGTTTCTTCTCAGAGCAGCGCGGCGGCACCGGGCGTTTCAGCCCTTCCAGCACCGAGGGGCGGCTGCTCTTGGCAAGAACCGCTTCCGGCGCAGGGCGGCCCCGGCCGTCCATGTTCAGCAGTACATCCAGCTCGGCCAGCCGGGCGGATTTGTCCCGCAGCTCCTGTTCCTGGGGGAAGGGCTTGCCCACTTCGGCCTTGGCGGCGGCCTGTTGCTGGTAGAGATTGTCCAACTGGTTCTTCACCGCCTCCAGCCGCTGGGGCATCTGACCGAGTGCATTGTCGATGCGGGTGAGGTTTCCGCGAGGGTCGGTGCCGAGGGTCGCCCGGTGGGTCATCTGGCCTTTCAGCAGGAGCGTATACTCCTGTTTCCAGGCGTCAAACTGCACCGACATAGCAAAACCCCGATAACTGCCAACCAGCACCGGGTCGGACCCCTTGACCTCCTTGCAGGCGTCCAGCAGCGCCGCCCCGGCGTTCTCCTTGTCGGTGAGGGTGTCGCCACGGACTTCCATGCCGGCAAAGCCGTCCTCTGGGTGGGGATGGGCGGCCAGGGTCGCCATATCCGCTTCCAGCCCGGCGATAAAGCCCTTGTTTTTCTCGATCTCCTCCGGGAAGGTTTTGAGCAGCTGGTCCTCCAGCCGGTACTGCTTGCTCTGGTGGTCGGCCTTCAGCAGCTTCAGCCGGGACACGTCCACATCCAGGTCCATGCGCTCCTTGATGCGGGGGTCTCCGGCGCACAGCGCCTTGATTTCCGCAAAGGAAAGCGCCGTTTCGTCCACATCATCGCAGGAGCGCACCGGGCTTTTACTGGTCATGATTTGCGAAATGAATTTCTGCTTGTTCTCCACCGTCTGCCAGAGATAGGCGTCAAATGTTCCTTCGGTGACGTAGCGGAACACATGGACGGTCTCGTTTTGGTTGCCCTGACGCTCGATGCGGCCCTTTCGCTGGGCCAGGTCGCCAGGCCGCCACGGGCAGTCCAGGTCATGCAGCGCCACCAGGCGGTCCTGCACATTGGTTCCGGCCCCCATCTTTTGGGTGCTGCCCAGAAGGACGCGCACCTGGCCGGTGCGAACCTTGGAAAACAGCTCCTTTTTGCGCACCTCGGTGTTGGCCTCGTGGATAAAGGCGATCTGCTCGGCGGGCATACCTTTGGCGATGAGCTTTTGCCGGATGTCCTCATACACGGTAAAGGCCGGTTCCGGCTCATCCAGCGGCACCGCGTCCTCCAAAGCGTGGAGGGTCGGGTTGTCCAGGGCCTTCGCTACCTTTTTGGCGGGCTTGGCCTGGGGCGTGGAGATGTCGCAGAACACCAGCTGGGTCAGCTTGTCTGCCTGCCCGTCCCGCCAGATTTGCATGATATTGTCCACGCACTGGTTGACCTTGGTGCCCGGTTCGTCCGGCAGCATCTGGTTGATGATCCGCTGATCCAGCCCCAGCTTTCGCCCATCCGACGTGATCTTGAGCATATTGTCCACCGATGGGTCCACGCTGCCCCGGTGTACTTCGGACGCACGTTCGGAGAGAGCCTTTACCATCTCTTTCTGGATTTCGGTAGGCTGGGCCACGATGTTGTGGTACTCCACCTGGGGCGTAGGCAGGTGCAGCTGGTCGGCGGTCTTGATGTCGGCCACCTCTTTGAACAGGTTCATCAGTTCCGGCAGGTTGAAAAACTTGGAGAACCGGGTCCTGGCCCGGTAGCCGGTGCCCTCAGGAAGCAAGTTGTCAAGAGGTTTTCTGCATTTTCTCTAAATGAACCAAATTGGAGCGTTTAGCTTCGTTGAGAATGTCCCGCGCACAGGCTTCACGAAGTGCGGATTCTAGCGTTTTCACGTTATTTTCTGCCGTTAGAACACGCACGATAAACCGGGTTTTTCCGATCCTCACAGAAAAAGAGCCGCCAGTGATGGCGGCTTGACTATTCAGTGTATTGACAGCGTTAGCGCCGTTGTGTTCGATATCCTTCATCCTATTCCTCCTCCCCTTGGGGGACGTTGTCAAAATCTTCAGAAGCAAATTGTAAATTTCAGTTTATTGAATTGATTTTGCATTGCAATTATCATATAATATAAGTGCAATAGCTACGAAAGGAGTGATAATTGTGGCTACTACCAACTTCAGCGTTCGCATGGATAGCGATGTTAAAAAGCAGTGTGAAGCTCTTTATGGTGAGCTGGGGATCAACCTCACCACTGCCATCAATGTTTTCCTTCGTCAATCGCTCCGGGTTGGCGGGTTTCCCTTTGATGTCCGTCTGGAACAGCCGAACAAGGAAACGATTGCAGCCATGCTGGAAGCCGAACGCATTGCCCGCGATCCGTCTGTGAAGCGTTACTCCGATGTGGAGGAAGCATTGAGGGCTTTGAAAGAATGAGCAAGCATCTGGATATCGTCTGGACTACCCAGTTCAAAAAAGACTACAAGCTGGCCATGAAGCGCCATCTGAACATTGACCTTCTTGACGACATCATCCGTAAGTTGGCAAGCAGCGAACCGCTTCCAGAGAAAAACAGGGATCATGCCCTGACAGGAAATTGGATCGGACATCGTGAGTGCCACATCCAACCCGATTGGCTGCTTATTTACCGCATCGAAAATGATCTGCTGGTATTGACGCTATCCCGAACCGGAACCCATGGTGACTTGTTCGGCAAATAAGAGAAGGGACACCCGATTTTGCCGGGTGTCCCTTTTTCTTTTCAACTAGCAAAGGCACCCGACTTCTTTCCAAAACCGGATGCCTTACCGTTCCATCTTCTGTTCTTGTTCCTCTCGGGATGCCTTGTCCTGTTTTTGGGTTCGCTCACGGGCCTGACGAAGCTGCTCCACTACCGACTGCTTACCTTCGGCATTGTCCAGACTCTCTACCTGTTCCGCTCCCAAAACCTGACTGACCCAGTAGCGGACCTCGTTCAGCGGCTTCAGCTCTGCCTGCACCTGTTCCAGCTGCCGGGCAAAGGTCGCCTGCTCCGTTTGCAGCTTGCTGTACTCTGCTTCCAGGGCATCCAGGTTCACGTTCAGATCAACGTGCTGCGCTTTCAAGTAGCGATAGGCTTTGTTGTAGGCTTTCAGTTCTTCCTGGTGGCTCTCGGCAAAGGCTGCCTGGCGCTTCTTCCAGCCGATCTTCAGGTACTTGTCATGGACGGGTTTCTGCTCCTGGCAAACTGCAACGGCGTTCTGAATCCCGGCGATGTCCTTCATACGCTTTTCGGCTTTTCTCATTCCAGTACGGGCCTGGCTGGCTTTCTGATTCACGCCGGACAGGACGGTGTTCAGCTGATCCAATGTCGTGATCTTATGATGCTGGAGATAGACAATCGCCCTGGATACATCCTTCAAATCCTTAATATCACCCTTCTGCTGGCCGGACCAAGACCAATCGCTCCGTTCCACTTTTCTCTGGTTCAGGTAATCATTGAGAAGCACCCCAAGGTCTGTGGCGACTGCTTCTTCTTTCAGCAGTTCCTTCTCTGCCTGAACCAGTTCTTCAATCCAGTCAAGCAACCCCCGAATGGTTTTGCGGATAGCTGCCAGCATCTGGTTGGCGGCTTTAATGTCTCGGTTCAGGTTTCCGATGTTAGTCTGGATACCCCGCCGCTCCATCTGAACCACCGCAGGCCCCATGTGGACGGTGGGAATCACGTCCAGGCCCTGCCGCTCATAGGAGCGCAAGTCTAGCCGCTCCGGCCGGTCTGTTGCTTCCAGATAGCGGTTGACCATATCGGCCCATCCCTGCCGCCAGATCTCTGCATACTTCTGGTCGTTCCAGTCAACGGTGTTTTCCTTATGGCTTTTCCAGTTTCCCGACGGGAGCCGGATGCGTTCGCCGTTTTCATCCAGGTCATACACTTTCCGGCTCTTGGGGAGCCACCTCCCATGCTCGTCCATAGCTCTGAGGGTCAGCATCACATGACAGTGAACATTGTGTCCGGGCGGGTCTGGGTCATGAATGGCGAAGTCGGCAATCATTCCCTTGGAAACAAACTGTTTCTCGCAGTAGTCTCGGACCATTTGCGGGTACTGTTCTGGCGGGACTTCTTTGGGCAGGGCCAGTACGAAGCGTCGGGCCAGCTGGGCGTTCCACTGTTTCTCAATCGCTTCCACCGAGTTCCAAAGTGTTTCCCGATTGGCGTATTCCGGCGGAGCGTGAGCAGGCAACATAATTTCAGTATACAGGATGCCGCGCTTGCCGGAGTAGTTTTTGGTTTTCTGATCGTATTCCGAAAACAGCTTCTCCCCGCTCTGGTAGGCTGCACCTGCCACCGCCGACTGGCCCTTGCTGCGCTGGGTGATGGTGATTTGAAAATGCGGACACGGAATAGGTATCACCTCCTAAACAAAAAGACCGCCCGTCAGGATTTCTCTTGACGAACGGTCTGGAATCATATTCGGTTGTTCGCTCTCTGTCCAGGGATGGAGTGGGGTGCGCTTCGGCCCTGGGCGAGAGCTGCAAAAGGATAGCTGCGGAGCAGCGCAAGGAAAATGCAGTTTTCCTTGGGATGGAATCGGGATGGCGAATGGAACGCCAGCCCGGTTTCATCAAGCCGTCTGCAAGACCGCAATTGCACCGGAACGGTGTATAATTGCGCCCTATTATAATAGGGTTGGAATGTCCCGGGCTTCTTGCAAATCGTGAATCATTTTTGCAAGAGCCAGCACAACCTCTTGTTGACGGAACGAGAGTTTCAGCAGCTCCATCACCTGGTCATCGGTCAGCTCCTCCGGGCAGATCAGAAAACTTTCCAGCATCCCGCCTCGGGTACAGAGACGATGAGTGCGGGCCTTACGGGTCAGTTCTGGTATCCGGTGCTCCAACATTTTCTCCTGGTGCTGGTAGTAGCGAAGCTTCTGTTCGGCCTTTTCTTTTTGGGCTTTCATTCGGTTCAGTTTTTCACTCATAAGACTCCACCTCCTTTATAAATAATGAAAGCGGCAGGAGCGTCCAACCGGACTCCTGCCACTGTTTCATTTGTTATTTATCTTTTTGACTTGCTCTACCGCTTCCTGCTGCACCAACAATCCTGCTGAGAAGCCAACCTTGAAGTGACACTCGTTCTCCTCGCACTGGGCGATGGAAACCTGATCCTGGAGTTCTTCCACCAGGTCGTAATCTTCTTTGCTCCGTTTTTCGGCCAGCCGATCCATAATCTTCTCGCAGGCTTTCATCTCCTCGGTGATGCCCACGGCCTGGCCCATCTGCCGGACGATGAGGCTGCACCACTCAGAGGCCTGCTCGTTCAGATCGGCCAGGAGGGTGTACAGCTTCCCGGAGAGAAGCAGCGCGTTGTAGAGGACCGGACGGTTAGTTTTCAGATACTCCTTATGGAGCCGCCCCCAGCTGCCAATGGGGGCGGCTTTCTTCCGGCAGATCCAGTTCTGGGAGGTAAACGTCGCCTTTCAAAACATATCGGGGTGCAACTCCGTGATAGGAACCTGCCGGATCTCCTCGGCCTGTTCTGCCGGGACTGCATTTGTTTTCAATATACTGTGCCACCTCCTGTGAAAAATCAGACTGTCTGCCTATCGTCTAGGTAAAACCTTTCACTTTTTCCTCCTTTCTCTACAGGAACGCAAAAAGACACCGGCCAAGCAGCCGATGTCTTTCTCTTTTCGAGATATTCTTTTCCTGTAAAAATCCAGACTCAACAGCTCAGAACTTCTCTTTTCAAGCGGATACAAAATCAATACATCTGCGCGCAGAACTCCTCAAAAGAATCGGTCTTGAGCAAATCGAGGGTCCGGCTGGTGGAACCAAACAGCTCCACGATCAGGTTGAACGCATCTTTGAAATACTTCATTTCCTGCTGGGTGATGCCGATCATCAGAACAAAATGGATCCGCTTGTTTTTCCACGCGATGGGCATATCGTTGTGCAGCACGCAGATGAAGGAGCGGTCAGCGTACTGGCTGAGGGCGTGGGGGACGGCCAGCGCGCTGGTAAAAGCGGTGCAGGACAACGACTCCCGCAGCAAAACGTCCTGGACGAAGGCGTCGGTCACATAGCCCTGCTCCACGCAGCGGCGGCCCATGAACTGGATGCAGGCGGCCTCGTCCTCCACCGGAACATTGCGGAAGTAAAGCTCTTTGTGCAGCAGCTGTTTGAGGAATGCCCGGGCGATCTCCAGCTCCCGCCGCTGGTCGATCTCGTTGAGCATATCGCCGATGGCGGTCATGTTCTGCTTGGTCAGGATGGGGCTGACCCTGACCACCGGGCGGCTTTCATGCTCAAGGGGCAGGGCAGTGATGACAAAATCGCAGTCGGGGTGCTGCTGCAGATAGCGGTTGAGCGGCATGACGTCCATGATGATCAGCCGGTCAGAAAAGGCCCTGCTGATCTCCCGCACCATGGTCTGGGACAGGGTATGGTAATTTTCCGCCAGGACGATGCAGGTGATCCGCTCGGTGGCCTGAGCGCTGCTTTCAATGTAAGAGCCGATGTGGAAGGCGACAAAGGCGATCTCATCCTCATTCAGCTCGATATGGTAGATGTTGGAGAACTTGTGGACAAAATAGACCGCCATGTCGTAGACGGGGGCGTAATCGGCCTTGAACTGCCCGGCGATGGGGTTGGGGTAACTGATGCCCAGGATGCTGCGCTGGTAGGCGTAGTACATATGGACCGAGAACTGCAGGGCAAAATCGTTGGTAAAGACCGGCGTGCAGTAGCGCTTGGCCAGCGCCGCCAGGACGGCGGTCACATTGTTGATGAACTCGGGGTCGATGACGCTCTGGATGTCCACCGTCTCATGCTCCACCGAGAGGGCGATCAGCATCAAAATCTGCTGGTAATCCGGCCCGGGGATGCGGATGCCGTAATCCCGGGCGAAGGTCTCGGTGATCATGTCAGCCAGGGCTACGATCTCGTCCCGGTTGGCGATGCCGGACAGGTCGCAGGCTGAGACGGGGGTCTCCTTTTCGGTCAAGTCGTCGTTGGACTCCACCCGGATCAGGATGACCAGGATGTGGACCAGGAGGTTGTTCAGCGAGTAATCGTTGAGGAACAGCCTTGCCTGCAGGCAGGTATCGTACAGCTTCTGCATGACGCCGCGGATGTCAAGGTTGGGGAACAGCTGCTCCAGCGCCCGCTTGGAGCTGAAAAAGCCATATACGTCCTGGGTGGCGATACGGCCGATCAGCCTGCGCTTGTTCTGCTCGCTGCCTTTGAGGGTATAGCGGTACTTTTGGGACTCGATGTGCAGATCGTAGCTGCGGATCATCTCTTTGATCTGGGGCAGGACCGTGTTGATCACCGTGCTGGCGCTGACGTGCAGGCTGTCCGCCATGTCGTAGACGTCCATCCCTTCCTTGTTGGTCAGCAGATGGGACAGCACCTGCCACAGACGGGCGTCATTTTCAGAAGAAGACTCCTGCGGGAGCGGGGCCCCCTCTTCCAGCCGGTACCCCTCGCGGGTGGAGACGATCTGCGGGCCGCCGCGGCCGTTCAGCTCACGGATATAGTTGCGGACAGTCCGCTCGCTGATGCCGAGCATGGAAGCCAGCGTCGCCGCCGGGACGCCGCGGTCAGACCGGGCAAGCAGCCGCAGCAGTTCATTTTGTTTATCGTTTTTCATTTACAGTTCCCCGCTTTCAATGTAATATTATAATATAGATTCCTCCGCTTGAAAACCAAAAAAACTTCCGCCCGGCGGCAATACACTCATATTGCCGCCAAGCTGCAAAAGGTCTGTTTTATTTTGCCCCGTGTCTCTGCTACACTGTAGGCAATCGGATTGGACGTTGTGCACAAATCCATCCAAACAGAAAGGAGATAAAACTGTATGATCCGCATTCTTCTTGCCTGCGGCATCGGTGCTTCCACCGGGTTCATGGCCGCCAATATGAGAAAGGCCGCCAAGGCCAAGGGTCTGGACGTCACCATCCACGCCGTCAGCAAATCCCAGGTGCCCGAGTATGCCGACAAGATCGACGTGCTGCTGCTGGGCCCCCACTTTTCTGCCGAGGTGCCCAAGTACACCGAGATGCTCAAGGACCACAATGTCAAGGTGACCTCCATCGACCCCGACAACTATGCGGCGCTGGACGGCGAGTCCATTCTGGAGGACGCCATCGACTTCTACAACGGCTGAGTGTAAACAAGCGGGAGGATCAAAATGAAACAGATACAGGCGTGGATCGAGCGCGTGCTCGTCCCCGTGATCAACAAGATCACGTCCAACTTCTGGTTTGGCATCGTGGCAGATGCCATCCTGTACATCGTGCCCTTCTCGATGGTCAGCGCCATCCCTTCCATCTGGACCATCATCCGCAACTTTGTGCCGTCGCTGCCTGACATCAGCGCCATCAGCACCTACTCCTTCGGCCTGATCGGCCTGTTCGTGGTATTCATCATACCCTACAACTGCCTGAACAAGATCGAAAAGAAAGACCGCTCCCTCATCGCCGGCTTTACCGGCATCGGCACCTACATGCTCTGCATGAACATCCAGGCAGTAGACGGCGGGTCCCTGGTGGATCTGAGCAAGTTCGGCGCCGGCGGTATGTTCACCGCCATGTTCGTCGGCCTGATCGTAGCCGTGATCTACAAGCTGATGGCCAAGTACTCCTTCTTCGGTGAGGACAGCGTCATCCCCGACTTTGTCAAGAACTGGTTCGACAACATCATCGCCGTCCTCATCAGCCTGTTCCTGGGCTACCTGTTGACCTTCGTCTGCAAGATCGACGTCTTTACCATGGTACAGCTGATCATGAAGCCGGTCACCAGCTTCGCACAGAGCGCCCCCGGCGTCGTGCTGATCGTTTTCCTGCAGAACATCTTCTACTTCTTCGGCATCTCCGGCTGGGTGTTCACCCCGGTCACCCGCTCCATCACCCAGGCTGCCATTGCTGAGAACGCCACCCTGGTGGCCGCCGGCATGGCCCCCAAGAACATCTACGCCTACGGCTTCAGCCGCTACCACCACATCGGCGGCCAGGGCGCTACCCTCCCGCTGGCATTCTTCATGCTGGGCGCAAAGTCCAAAAAGTACCGCCTGCTGGGCAAGGCGACCCTGGTGCCCTCCATCTTCAACATCAACGAGCCCCTGCAGTATGGCGCCATCGTCGGCAACCCCTTCATGTTCATCCCCACCGTCCTGATCGCCATCATCCTGCCCGCATTCTCCTACTTCTGGTTCCAGTTTGGCTGGGGCACCATCAACTACGTCAACTTCGATATGAACTTTGCCCCCAACGCGGTCTCCGCCTTCTTCATGTCGGGCGGCGACTTCCGCAACGTCATCCTGGTCTGCATCAACTTTGTGATCGCCGGCCTGATCTGGTACCCCTTCTTCAAGGCGTCCGACAACGCCGAGTTCAAGAAGGAAAAGGAGCGCGAAGCCGCCAAGGCTGCCAAAAAGGCTGCCCAGTCCTGAGTCCGATTTGATAAGGAGAAAGAAACATGAGTGAAGAAAAGCGCGATATCAATGTGATCGCCATGGAAGTAATCATGAACGCAGGAGACGGCCGTGACAAGATCGATGAAGCCCTGGCTGCCATTGCGGCAGGGAATCTGGACGAAGCTGAGGCTCTTTTGACCGAAGCCGAAGGCCTGATCGTCAAGGCTCACAATGCCCAGACCGAGGTGATCCAGAGCCAGGTCAGCGGCGAGGACATGGAGTATTCCCTCCTGTTCATTCACGCCCAAGACACTTTGATGACCATCAACACTGAGCTTCGGATGACCCAGAAGCTGCTGCCCATCGTCAAGATGCTGCTGAACAAGAAGGAGGATTAATTATGACTAAGACATTTCCGAAAGGGTTCCTCTGGGGCGGCTCCACCGCTGCCAACCAGATCGAAGGTGCCTGGAACGAGGGAGGACGCGGTCCCGCCACCTCCGACTTCGCCCGGCTGATTACCAAGGAGATCCGGGACACCGAAGGGCCCTTTGACGCCCATGTCCCCCACAACGCCGCCTCGAAAGAGATGGTGGAGGACATGAAAGCCCATCCCGAGAACTGGGAGCTGCCCAAGCGCCGGGGCATCGACTTTTACCACACCTACAAAGAGGACATCGCCCTCTTTGCGGAGATGGGCTTCAAGGTATTCCGGATGAGCATCTCCTGGTCCCGCATCTTCCCCAACGGGGACGACCTGGTCCCCAACGAGGAGGGGCTGAAGTTCTACGACGCCGTCTTTGACGAGCTGCACAAATACGGCATCGAGCCCCTGGTCACCCTGTCCCACTTCGACACCCCGCTGCATTTGGCCGAGGTCTACGGCGGTTTTGCCAGCCGCCACACCGTGGACGCCTTCGCCCGCTATGCCGAGACGGTCATCCGCCGCTACAAGGACAAGGTGAAGTACTGGCTGACCTTCAACGAGATCAACAACGTCCTGTCCAATCCCTTTACCAGCAGCGGCGTGATCCTGGACGGTGCCCCTGAGGCGAACAGCTGCAACCCCTATCTGGAGCACTGGCAGCTGAAGTTCCAGGCCGTCCACAACCAGTTTGTGGCCAGCGCCCTGGCCACCAAAGCCCTCCATGAGATCGCCCCGGACGCCAAGATGGGCAACATGCTCTGCCGGCTGGAAAACTACGCCGAGAGCTCCAAGCCGGAGGATCAGCTCCAGGTGATGTTTGAGGACCACTTCAACTGGTTCTTCACCGATGTCCAAGCCACTGGTGAATATCCCTATTATATGCAGCGTTTCTTTGACGAGAACGGTATCAAGATTGAGATGGGCCCGGACGATCTGAAGCTCCTCAAAGAGGGCGCGGTGGATTTCATCACCATCAGCTACTACATGACCTATATCATGCGGTACAAGGGCAACCCGGTGCCCAAGCCCACCGGCCGTCTGCTCTCCGACATCAAAAACCCCCACCTGCCCAAATCGGACTGGGGCTGGGTCATCGACCCCATCGGCTTCCGGATCACCCTGAACCGGATCTACGACCGCTACCACAAGCCCATCTTCATCTCTGAAAACGGTCTGGGGGCAGTGGACCACCCCGACGCTGAGGGCCGTATTGTGGATGACTACCGCATCGACTACATGCGCGCCCATGTAGAGCAGCTGCGGGAAGCCATCGCCGACGGCGTGGACGTCTTCGGTTACGCCTGGTGGGGCCCCATCGATCTGGTTTCCTCCGGCACCTCCGAGATGACCAAGCGCTACGGCATGATCTATGTGGACCAGGACGACTACGGCAAAGGCACCGGCAAGCGCAGCAAGAAGAAATCCTTCTATTACTACAAAAAGCTGATTGCCTCCAACGGAGCAGATCTGGAAAACAACATCCCCTACTGATCAGCCTCTTCAAAATTGCTTTCTCTCCCTGCATGGTGAAAGGGACTGCTGCACAGCAACTGTTGTGTGGCAGTCCCTTTCTTATTGAAAACTCCTCTCCGGAAAGGAAAGGCTGTCTTGAGCGAATCAGCCTCCTTCTGATTCTTCTTATTAGCGTGTAGTTTTTGCACCTCCGGCCGTGTCGGTTTGACACCCCGGAGGTGTTCTTTTTTCATCTCTTGAATCGTTCTTCCGGGGCCTCGATGAAGTTTTTCACATAGATCAAACTGGGGCGGCCCAGGCCCTGCCGCCTGCGCTCGATGAGGCCCGCCTTTTCCTCCAGCTCCCGCAGCAGGCCCACCGCCTTCTTGTTGCTGCACTTGAGATGCTCCATGATGCTCTCCGCCGTGAAGATGATATACACCCTCCCTTCCTCGTCCTTCCAACCGTTTTTGACCGAGAGGCCCATCCGGTCCAGCAGGAAGCCGTAGAGGACCTTGGCCTCTACGGAGACATCCTCGAACCGCCTGCTGGTAAAGAGGACTTTGGGGAGCCGGTAGAAGGAAAACAGATTTGCTTGCTCGCCGTAAAAGAAATCACCCATACACGCATCTCCCGGCTTTCGCCGTCTCTCTGTTGTGGACAAAATAAAAAAGCGTCTGCGGGTTTTGGAACACACAAACGCTCTGAGATTGATTTAACTCAAATCTAGGTTAACCGTAACGGCCATATCCTTCCAAACACTCTTCCGGAACGCGAAATCTGCTTTCCGTACCATGCAGAGGTGTCATCCGGCGTCAAAGAATAGTCGTAGAAGAGATATTTTTAGTCCCTCAGGTTTTCAATAGCAGCCTGGGTAGCATCCAGGCAAATCCCAAAGCCGTCGCGGATCTGGCCAAAAGTTATGGCACCGACATGGTCATCATAACCGGCATGTACCGTTTTGACTACAGCAGCGAGGAAGATGTGCTGAATCTGGCCCGAAAGCTGAACAAAGCCGACCAAGCCCTCCAGAAAGAAGGCGTCCAGCTGCTCTATCACAATCACAACTGTGAGCTGCAGCACATCAACGATAGCCAGACGGCCTATGATCTCATCATTGAAAATACCGACCCTGCCTATGTCAATTTTGAATTTGACAGCTACTGGATAGCCAATGGCGGCGACCCCATCCAGAGTCTTCAGGTAAGCGGCCAGTACATGGACAAAGCATTCCGCTGAACGCTTTTATCATCTGCCCTTTTGCCAAAGTGCCACCCCATAGAAAAGACCGGCATTTGTGTGTCAAACACACTCTGCCGGTCTTTTTCTGTCTGAGAAATAGCGGCAGGAACGTCCAACTGGATGTCCTGCCGCTATTTCATTTGTCAGTTATCTTCTTGACCTGCTCCACCGCTTCCTGCTGCACCAGCAGCCCCGCTGAAAAGCCAACCTTGAAGTGGCACTCGTTCTCCTCGCTCTGGGCAATGGAAGCCTGATCCTGGAGTTCTTCCACCAGGTCGTAATCTTCTTTGCTCAGTTTTTCGGCCAGCCGGTCCATAATCTTCTCGCAGGCTTTCAGTGCATTCCGGTATTTTTCAGAGTTCGGTACTACTGTTTCGCTGGGATAAAAGTCGCCGCTATAAATCGCTTCCAAAATCATAACCAGCCCCTCCTTTAACAGCAAATCAGCTCGGCCTTGACGATTTCTTCGGCCCGACTGCGAATGGAGTTCATGGCCTGTACCCAGCGCACCGGGTCGCGGGCTTTTATCTCCTCGGTGATGCCCTCGGCCTGGGCCATCTGCCGAACGATAAGGCGGCAGCGTTCGGCGGCCTGCTCGTCCAGGTCGGCCAGGATGGTTTGCAGCCTGCCGGATAGAAGCAGTTCATTATAAAGGAGAGGGCGGGAGTTTTTCAGATATTCCCTATGTAATCGGCCCCAGCGGCCGATGGGGCGGGTTTCTTCCGGCAGCTTCAGCTCCGGCAGATAGCAGTCGCCGGACAGCGTGTAGTCGATGCCGTTTTCATAGATGTTCGGTTTGAGCTTCATGCTGATACCTCCTGTTCTTTTCGCCTGTGATAAAATTCCAGGGTAACTTTGTTGTGGTTTATTCTCTGGCAGTCCTCGGAACAGAACTTCTGTTGGCTGTGGGTGGGCCAATAGAGCTCGCCGCAGACCGCGCAGGTGCGCTGACGGTAGTAATGGTCCCCACGCTCGGCTTCCCGCCGTTTCTGCTTCTCGGCTTGCTGTGCAGCTTTCCGGCAGTCTTTGGAGCAGAAAATTTGCCGGTTGCTTTCGGGGACGTACTCTTTGCCGCAGTGGGGGCAGACTTTTTTCTTTACGATTTCGCCGCCGTTTTCAGCGATCTTCTGAGCCTTCCGCTTTTCCCGGTAGGCTTTGGAGCGTGCCTTCTCTTTTGCGATCCGTTCCGCCTCGGCACGTTCTTCCTGTTCCTTCATCTGTGCAAGTTCTTCCTCGGTGTAGGCGATGTCGATTTGTCCGGCATAGTTGAAATAAATATCAACCTGCTGTGTTCTGGCATTGCCAACGCCCTCCGCCTCATGCACGATGATTTTATCAATCATCTCCCGGAACATGGCGTCACTCACCTCGTCACTCTCCTGATACTTGCGAACCAGTCCTATGAACTGATCAATCTGGAGCTGCTCTTTGCTTTCCTCAGAAATGCGCTCCTCCAATTCTGAGATTTTGACCTCAATCGCCGCCTGTTCATCGTCATACTGCTTCATGAGCTGCCGATACTGGCGTTCAGGGAGGATACCGGACACATAGTTCTCATACAGGCTGCGAACAAGGTCAGACAGTTCCCCGTATCGCTTTTGCAGCTGCTTTATGTCGGACTTTTTCTGCTGCGGCTTTGCCTCCTGCTGGGCATTCCAGCGGGATTGAATCTCCTCGGCAAATGCCTGTTCATCGTTCAGAACACGGCGGGTTATTCTCTTGATTGTGGCCGCAATTAGGGCTTCCACCTGTCCCGCGGAGATGCCGTGTGCTGTACAGGAATCTGTCATTCTGGAATAGCCGCCGCAGCGGAAGCTGTATTGCACAGAACCATCTGTTTTGCTGTAGTGGGTCTGCAAGGTCATTCTTCTGCCGCAGTCAGCACAGTAGAGATAACCGCTCAGCCGGTGGCTGTGTGAACCCCATGCAGAAGCTCTCTGCACCCGCTTTCGCTGTTTCTGTACGCTGTCCCAAAGCTCCTGCGAAATGATTGGCTCATGGGTGTTGGGGAATACATAGTGCTCATCCGCCCCTGTTTCTTGCCGCTTATGGTTTTTGAAATCCTTGACAGTGGACTTGTGAAGAACCGTATGCCCAAGATACTCCTGTCGGCTGAGAATCGTCCTGACAGTCGATACCGACCAGATATATGGGTCTTCAAACTGCTGGCCATTGTACTGCTCCGGGTGATTTTCCTTCTCATAGGCGGAGGGAATCAGCACCTTTTCTTCCGAGAGGATTTCAGCAATCGCGCGGGGGCTTTTGCCCTCGTTCGCAAGCTGGAAGATGTGCCGGACTACCTCTGCGGCCTCCGGGTCAACGACAAGCGACTGCTTATCGTCTTTGACTCGGTTGTAGCCATAGGGGATGCTGCCGGAACAGCGTTTCCCATCTTTCATTCGGGCGTCAAAGATGGCTCGGATTTTATTGCTGGTGTCCTTGGCATACCACTCGTTCATGATATTAAGGAACGGGGCAAAATCATTGCTGGAAGCATTTTGACTGTCGATGCCGTTGTTGATGGCGATGAACCGCACGTTCTTCTGCGGGAACATCACTTCGGTGTAGAATCCGACTTGCAAATAGTTTCGACCGAACCGGCTCAGGTCCTTAACAATGATGGTGCCGATCTTCCCGGCCTCCACCTCGGCGATCAGAGACTGAAAGCCGGGCCGATTGAAATTCACACCGGAATATCCATCGTCCGTGAAGTGGATGATGTTTCCCAAACCATTTCTGAGGGCATAGTCTTCAAGGTACTTCTTTTGATTGGTAATCGAGTTCGACTCACCTACAAGGTCATCATCTCGCGACAGTCTCTCATAGAGTGCTGTCATTTTTGCTTTTCCTGCTGTTCTCTGCATGGTTTACCCCCCTCCTTTCTTTATGTAATCTTCTTGAGGCATGGACTACTCTCTATTAATAGGAGAAAATCAGGGGTCAAACCAGAACCATTTCTCACAGAAAATCGTAAGTTTTCGAAATTTTCACCGAAAGGTTTTTGACCGCTGCTTGTGCATTTAGGAACGGTGATTTCATCGTCCTGTTGCATTGTACTCCTCCGGGGCCAGCTCCAGCGCCGTCACTGTCTCCCCGAAGCGGCTGGCCCAGCAGTCAAAGTGTGCCATGCTCAGCTCTTGCAGCCGGTCATACTGGAGATACCGCTGCATGGTGTAATGCTCGGTCATGGAGTTGCTGACCGGTGTGCCAGTAGCAAAGATAACGCCGCGGCTGCCGGTGATCTCGTCCATATAGCGGCACTTGGCGAACATATCCGAAGATTTCTGCGCGTCCGTCGTGGAGAGGCCAGCCACGTTGCGCATTTTTGTGTAGAGAAAGAGGTTCTTGTAGTTATGCGCCTCGTCCACAAACAGCCGGTCCACGCCCAACTGCTCAAACGTCACCACATCGTCCTTGCGCCCCTCGGCTTGCAGCTTTTCCAGCCGTGCCTCCAGAGACTTTTTCGTGCGCTCCAGCTGCTTGACCGTGAACCGCTCGCCGCCGCTGGCCTCCACCTCGGCGATGCCCTCGGTGATTTCCCAAATCTGCTCATGCAGCAGCCGCTCCTGGCGTTCCTTGCTGATGGGGATTTTTTCAAACTGAGAGTGGCCCATAATGATGGCATCATAGTCGCCGGTGGCGATGCGGGCACAAAACTTCTTGCGGTTGTGCTTTTCAAAGTCCTTTTTGGTTGTGACCAGGATGTTCGCGGACGGGTACAGACGCAGGAACTCCGAAGCCCACTGCTCAGTCAGGTGGTTGGGCACCACAAAAAGGGATTTCTGGCACAGCCCCAGGCGCTTGGCCTCCATCGCGGCCCCCACCATTTCAAAGGTCTTGCCTGCGCCCACCTCATGGGCCAGCAGCGTGTTGCCGCCGTACAGCACATGGGCGATGGCGTTTTTCTGGTGTTCCCGCAGGGTGATGGCCGGGTTCATGCCGCCGAAAACGATGTGGCTGCCGTCATATTCGCGGGGGCGGGTGGCGTTCATTTCCTCGTTATACTGGCGCACCAGCGCCTGTCGCCGCTCCGGGTCGCGCCAAATCCAGTCCTTGAACGCCTCCCGGATGGCCTGCTGCTTCTGGGCGGCCAGGGTGGTCTCCTTGGCGTTCAGCACCCGGCGCTCCTTGCCGTCCGCATCTTCAACAGTATCGTAGATACGCACATCCCGCAGGTTGAGGGAATCTTCGAGGATTTTATAGGCGTTGGCGCGGCTGGTCCCGTAGGTGGTATAGGCCGCCACATCCCTCTGTCCCACAGCGTTTTTGCCGGAGATCTGCCACTCAGCGGTGAACGCAGAGTAGTGGACTTCGATGCTGCGCTGAAGGTAAAAGGGCGTGTCAAATGTCTCGTACATGAACTGCTGGATGTACTCTTTGTCGATCCAGGTTGCCCCCAGCCGCACCTCGATCTCAGAAGCGTCCAGGTCCTTGGGCTGGGCGGCGGTCAGGGCCTCCACATTGATGGCAAAGGCCGGGTCCTGTTCCGCCGCCCGCTGGGCCTGGCGCAGCTTCCGGCGCACGTTGCCGGACAGGTACTCGTCCGCCGTGACGTATTGGGGCCGCTCGCCCTCCGACACCGGGCCGGGCAGGCGGAAAATCACGCCCCGCAGTTCGGCGGCCAGTTCCTCGCCGGTTTTGCCGGTGAGCTGTTCCATGTAGGCCATGTCCACGCTGGCTTTTTCAGAAATGGAGACCGCCAGGGCCTCGCTGGCCGTGTCCACGGTGGTGACGGCCTCATGGGGCTTAATCGTGCGCTTGGTGAACATATCTGCCTTGCGCTCCAACCGGCCATCCTCGTCCAGTACTTCCAGCGCGCAGAGCAGGTAATAGCTGCTGTCATCGGCAAAGGCCAGCCGATTCGCCCGGTCATTGATAAGACCGTACTTGGCAGAGAAATCGTCATAGCGGCGGTTCAACTCGGCCATCTGCGCCCGGATGTCGGCATCTGGCGCGGCGGCGTCCATCTCCAGGTCGATGAGCCGTTGCACACAATCCCGCAGCCCCACCAGCCCTTTGACGCGGGCCTCGGCGGTGGCGTTCAGGTCAGGGCGCACCATGCGGCTGTTTTCCCGGAAGTACACCGCGCCGTCCACCACCGTGTAGGAGTAATTCTTCACATTGGGGTCAGCCGGTAGGGAATCGTCGATGTCCTCGCCCTCGCCCAGCTCCGGCAGCGCGGCCTCCTGGTAGGTGCCGTGGATGTGCTGTACGGCGTCGTGCAGCTGGTCGGCCAGCTCCAGCCCCTCGATGGGGACCACGGTGTAATCCTGCTTGCCGTATTGGGTGCTTTCGGCGGTGGGCTGCCCCAGCACCATCTCCGGGTGGTCGAGAAAATACTGGTTGACCGTGAAGCCTTCCTCGGTCCGGCCGGTCTGCGTCCAGTCCGGGGTAATGTCCAGCGGACGGTCCCGCTTTTGCAGGAAGAGAATATCCGAAACGACCTCAGTTCCGGCATTTGCCTTGAACGCATTGTTTGGCAGGCGGATGGCCCCCAGCAGCTCGGCCCGCTGGGCCAGATACCGGCGCACGGTGGAATCCTTGGCGTCCATCGTATAGCGGCTGGTGACGAAAGCCACCACGCCGCCCGGCCGCACCTGGTCCAACGATTTTGCGAAAAAGTAGTTGTGAATGTTGAAACCCAGTTTGTTGTAGGCTTTGTCGTTCACCTGATACTGTCCGAAAGGGACGTTACCGATGGCAAAGTCATAGAAATCCCGCCGGTCGGTGGTCTCAAATCCTGCCACGGTGATGTCGGCCTTGGGGTAGAGCTGCTTTGCAATCCGGCCACTGATGGAATCCAGTTCCACGCCGTACAGACGGCTGCCGGCCATGCTCTCCGGCAGCATCCCGAAGAAATTGCCCACACCGCAGGACGGTTCCAGAATGTTGCCGGTGCGGAAGCCCATCTGTTCTACCGCGTCGTAGATGGCGCGGATCACAGTGGGGCTGGTGTAGTGGGCGTTGAGGGTGGAGGCCCTGGCCGCTTCATATTCCTCCGGGGTCAGCAGTTCCTTCAGCTCCGCATACTCAGCGGCCCACGCGGGTTTGTCCGGGTCAAAGGCGTCCGCCACGCCGCCCCAGCCCACATAGCGGGACAGCACTTCCTGTTGTTCCGGCGTAGCCTGCCCGGTGGTTTCCTCCAGGTATTTCAGCAGCTTGATTGCCGCCACATTAGCCTGGTACTTGGCCTTGGGGCCGCCCTCGCCTAAGTGGTCATCGGTGATGCGGAAGTTCTCGGCATTACGGCGCAGGTTGTCCCGATACTCCTGATAGGCCGCCTGCTCGGCTGCCCTCTGGTTGGGGAAGGTCTGCCACTCGCCGTTGACCGGGATAGAAACCGAGTGTTCCGGCTTTTCCTCCGGCGTCGGTTCGGGCGGCGTGGGTTCCGGCTGGTCAACGTGCAGCCGTTCCACCACTACGTCATAGGGCAAATGGTTCTGTTCGCCAGGATAGACGGTCACCGGTTCGGAATGGAACTCCGGTGCCTCGGCGGCTTCTTCAATGGGCTTGGCGGTTTCGGCAGGTTCTTCCACGTCGGCAGGGGCTTCCTGCTCCTGCACAAAGCCGTCCAGCTGGCGGGCATATAGCCCGCGCAGCAGCGGCGCGACCTCATCCCAGCGGAAGAACAACATGGCCAGTCGTTTTTCGTCCGCGTCCAGCACTTCCAGCTCGATGCCTTCGGGTATGGTGCGGTAGTCGGCGGTGTCGCCGGTCTCCAGCTCCATCGTCTCGATGATGTCGGGATAAGCCCGACTCAACCACTGGGCAATTTCAGCGTTGGACTCGCCGCTGCGCAGCAGCTCGGAAATCTCCGCCTTATCCGGCGCACCGATCAGGCCGTGGGCCAGCACGTCCCGCAAGTCCTGGTCTGCGGTATCAGGGTTGATGGGCAGAAACTCGGTGATGGCCTCGTTGCGGGCATCCTCGCGCAGCAGCGTCTCAAACCGTTCCCGACTTTCGGCCCGGAAGATTGGGTAAGCCATGCCGGAAGGAAGAAGCTGTACGGTATCCGCCCGCAGTTCTGTGATCTGGTATTCCTGATTTTCCAGATAGACCGTATCTCCCTCATGGTAGACCGGCGCGGTTGGGTCATAGACCTTTTCCTCCGGGATAGCCTGCTGAATGGCCTCGTATTCTTCATCGGAAACGGTAATGTCGATCTCATGGGTCGGCTCCCCGTTCCCGATGGTGATGGTGTCTCCCTCGCGGGTGACGGGCTGGCCGGACAGATCGGGCGGCGTAACCTGCGCCTGCGCGGCCTCATCCGGGTAGTTGCCAAAAATGCGCAGGTAGGTCCGCTGTTCTAAATCGTAGACCGCCGCGCCATCGTAGGCAAAGCCGTCCGGCTCCATCGTGCCGTCCACATAGCCCTGAGCGACTTTTTCGGCTTCTTCCCGTGTGGGATATTCCATGCGCTCATCAAAGCCGTTCTCAGAATGGTGATAGACCACCACCTGATACCGGCGGGCATCCTGCTCTTGCCTTTCCGGCTGGCGCTCCTGTTCTGTCAGAAAAGTGCCGTCCGCTATGAGCTGGGCAATCCGTCGCTGCACCTTGGGCCACGGCAATTCCATTTCTACGGAGCTTCCGGCGCGGGCGAGCAACAGCTTTGTGCTGTCCCCGCCGCTATATTCGCGGGCCAGCCAGGCAGCGGTATCTTTCTCTCGTGCATGATCTGCCATATAGTGGACCACCGCACGTTTGCTGGCAACGTCCCCATTCCAAGCGCGGATGGCATCGTCGATGTCATCCTGCGAAAGCGGGCGCAGCAGCTCGTGGAGACGCGGATAGGTCTCGTCAATGATTTCTCTGTGCAAGCGTTGGCGGAACTCCGGCGTATAGGAATAGAGCTGGAGCAGCTCCCTGTTGCCGGACGACAAAACAGCGCGGCGGATGGCCGATCTGCCTTCAATCACGGCACTTTCATAATCGCTGTGACCACAGGCGTTGCGGTATCGGGCGTCCTGGGTAACGGCCTCCAAAATGATGGGCTTATATTTCTCATGCAGCTCTCGGAGGGTAGGCTTTACCGCCTCCGCCTCATAGTCGCCAGCTTCTGGCTGCGGCTGCTCCTGGGCAAAAAAAGAAGCAGAGGGCGTTTTCACACTCTCTGCTTCATCAATTTTCTGGATTTGTTCCGCTTCGGAGAGGAACAGGTTTAAGCTCAGCTGTTGATAAGTTCCGCCATCAGAATCTCCTCGGCCTGGGCCTTGCAGGTGTTCATCAGGCCCACCCACTGCATCGGGTCGCGGGCTTTCAGTTCCTCCGTCGCGCCCGCCGCCTCGGCCAACCGGGGCATCATCTGCTCCAGACGGCTGTTCGCGGTCTCGTCGATCTCCTGAAGGTGCGGGTACAGCTTCTCGCTCATCAGCAGCTGGTTGTACAGGATGGGCCGATGCTCCTTCAGGTACGCTTTGCGCATCCTGCCGTACTTGCCCAGGGGCCTCTGCGGCTGCTCGGTCAGGTTCAGGTCGGGAATCAGGTAATCTCCGTTCCTCGTGTAAGTCAGGTTGTTCTCCATGTGTGACGCTCCTTTCTGCGAGTTGTTCACGTTCATAGTTCTGGATGGTGACGCCGATCTGCCGCAGCACCTGCTGGTTTACCTGGCTGACCGCCGTGCCCAGCGCCCCGATGGCCGCAGGGGTGTTGAAGTCGAAGATCGGCATGAAATCTTCATGGCCGAAATACTGCTCCGGTTCCAGCCCGCAGCGGGACATGAGGGCATAGGTGATGCTGACGGTGGCGGCGGATTTGAATTGCACCTCGATGTTGTACTCATCGTACTCCTCCAAAAAGGAACCGTCAACGATATAGAGAATGTCCTGCCTGTGTTCGTCCCAGTATTCCTCCGCCAGCTTGGCGGCCACATCAGCCAGTTGCTGGGCCAGGTCGTTGCTGCTCACATCGTAGTTGCGTTCCAGCATAGCCGACAAAGGCCCAATGTGCCGTTCCTCCAGCTGCCACAGCCAGGGGGTGCGGGAATGTTCCCGCGTGCCGGTGTCGGAAATATCGAACACATAGCGCAGGCGGGGCCGGTCCCCGGAATCGTCCACCAGGGCGATGCCCTTGGAACCGCGCCGCACATACCGGCCCATGCGGTCATTCCACAGGTCGTACTCGGCGCAGGCGGTAGCGTCCGGGCGCTGAGCGTAGATCATCAGCTGCTCATGGAATGGATACTTGTAGAGCCGGGCAGCAGTGGTGAGAAAGCCCGCCCACTCCTGCCAACTGCCGGTGAGCTGGACCGCGACCTTCTCCGCCATCTGCGCGTACATTTCTGCTTTGGTTGGCATGGTTATCTGTCCTCCCTTCCATTCAGGAATCGAAAAGGGGCGGCACGGTGGCCGCCCCGGCTGGTCAAAACAGGGTGTTACTCGTCAAAATCCGGGTACAGTTCCAGCTCGTCAAACTCGACGTCAGTCATGGCACGCAGCTTGGCGAGGGTGCTGTCGGTCAGGGCCAGCAGTTCGGTCTCGTCCGGCTCCAGATGGCCACGCATCTCGGACAACGCCTCGATGGCTCCCAGGCGACTGCCGGGGTTGTAGATACACAGCAAATTGGTTTCCTCAAAGGTCATAGCGTTCATATCAGATCTCCCTTTCCGCGCTCTTTTTGGGCGCTGTCTTTTTGTGTTCGGATTTAGGCTGACTTTTCAGCTGATCCATGACGGACTTCTTCTTGTCCCGATCTTCCCGGTGGGCGGCGGCCGCCAAATCCATGAGAGAGATGGGCTGGCCGCTGCGGGCCTGCTGTTCCAGCTGGGCCACCGTCGGCTCCTTGGTGCCGTTGTTGATAACGCCGTCGATCATGCCGTAGTCGTCCTCCACCGTCATCTCCGCACTTTTCAGCGGATTGTCCGGCAGGAAGCCGGGGATTTGCTGAAAGCCAAAACTGTCGCAGTAATGACAGGATACCTTGCCGTCCTGCTTGATGGCAACGATGTCACTGACGCTCATAGACGGGTGGCGGTAGTCGGCAGGGTGTTCGTTGTTGAAGCGGTATTCAAGATTATCCAGCACGCTGCCTTTCAGGTCGCCGGGTGTGAGCGGCGCAGTATAGACCAGATCGTAGTTATCGCGCTGCACAGTCCGCCCGATGGACTTGACCCATTCCAGCCCTTCATAGCGAATGTCCCTCAGTTCATCGGTGTGCTTTACCTGATAGATGGCATAGCAATCGCCCTTGTGGTTGAGAAACGCCTGCTCCCGTTCCTGCTGGTGGTCCATGCGGTCCATGACCTGAGCATCAAAGGAGGGACTATCCTCCCATTCCTCACGGGTGACGGCAAAAATGCCATCGTGGGCGTCCAGGTCGGCGGTATCAAAGGCCATCGCCGGATTCTCTCCCTGCTGGACCATGTACACAGTCAGGTCCTGCGCCATCAGCTCGTAGGCCCGCTCTTTGGAAAGGGGCAGAAGGTCGCTGTCCAGGTAGCCGCACTTTTCCAAATCGTCTTGGGTCAGCGCCGGGTCCGGCATGGGGTATTCGTCCAGCGCCTGCTCCGGGGCATCCGGCAGCTGGGTGACTTCCGGCACAGCGGCTTGAGCCGCTGCCTGCATCTGTTGGATTGCCGCCTCCTGCAAGGTCTCGATCATGGACAGCGGTGCATAGCGAATGGACTGGCCGCCCATGCCGCGCATCTCACAGATTTTCAGCGCAGCGGTGGACAGCGACAGCTCCGGCGCATCCAGCTGGCCGCCGTCCAGCTGCTTCATGGTCGCTGCATCGTAGAGCGTGTAGTCCCAGCCGGTGTCGCAGGACTGAACATGAAGATAAGTGGCATCATCAACCAGCAACAGGGCCTCCTGGGCTTCGGCGCTGGGCTGGGTCCTTTCAGTATCGAAGGATACCGGGAATTCCTTATCAGAGTTCCACGCAGTATCTACGCCCATCGCCCTCGCTTCATCCGCCATTTTCACAAGGTTGGGGTCAGGTTCCGGCACCAGCTGGTCCAGACGATCCAACAGCTCGGCAGCTTTTGTGACCGCTTCTCCAGGTTCATTTTCATCGGCAAATTCCTGGAGCCAGTCCCGAACACCGCTGGCATCCCCGCTGCGGAGCGTAGCGGTCAGTTCCCGCAGCGCATCCTCACGATTATCCACCTGATCCCGATATTCATAGGTATCGTAGTCAAAAGAAAACTGGTCGATGTCGGCTGCCAGCTGCTCGATAGGGTCCAGCTGCGGTTCCGGGGCAGCAGTCAGGTCAATACCGCGCTCCTTGCAGATAACCTTATAGTGCCGGTCGATGTCGTTAATCAGCTCACCGGCGGTCTTATTGATAGTTTCCAAACTGGCCCGCAGCTCCGGCAGCTCCTTACCCTGGCTCCAGTTGGCGATGTAGCCGAAGCTGTTCTCGCCGGTCTGGATACCGTAATACTGGCAAACCGCGTAGGAAATGCTCTCGGCTTCCACCTCCTCGGTATTGCGGTCTTTCTTCTTGGGCGGCTCCTTGTCACCGGCCCTGGCCGCTTCCTCCTGTGCCTTGGCGTAGTTGTGCAGCTTGCTGTGGGCGATCTCATGGACGGCGGCGGAAACGGTCTGTACCTCGCTCATGCCTGCTCGGATGGCGATGCGCTGCTGGTCCGGCGAGAAATACCCGTCCATGTTGGCGGCCATCGGCTCCACAGAAAGCGGCACCGGCGCGGACCGGCGCAGCGCCTCCATGAAAGCCTCGTAGTTCTGGACACTCCCGGAAAGGGTGGACGCCAGCTCCGGCAGCGGTTTCCCGTCTGTCTGGCTTACATCGAACACCTTCACCGGACGGAACATGGGAATCTCAACTTCCCGTTCCTCCATGACCGCCTTGCCCTCTGCGTCCAGGATGGGGGCCTTGGTGTCCGGGTCCAGCTTCTGTTCCTCAATCTTTTTCTTGAACGGCGTGGGCGCGATGATGGTAATACCATGCTCACCCTTTTTTACATGGCGCTCAAACTGATTTTTCCACTTGTTGTACCCGGCCACCAGCGTGGCGTCCGGCTTCTGCATATAAATGAGCATGGTGTTGTTGACGGAGTAGCGGTGGAAACGGGACATCACGGACAGGTAGCGCATATACTTTTCGCTCTCGAACAGCTCCTTGATACCCTGTTCAATGCCCGCCGTGATTTGCTGCAACCGTTCCCGGTTGGTAGGTTTGTCAGCCATGATGTTCACTCTCCTCCCTATGGCCGAAATTTCAGCGGTGTGTTCTGCGATCCACTGGTCCTGTTCCTCGGTGCTGCTGTCGAGGAAGGTGTCCAGCAGATAGCCCATGTAATCTTTTTTCTGGATGGCCTCCAAAAAGCGCGGGTGCGGGTCCTCGTCCGGCGTCTTGGGGGAATAGTCGGCCTCCCATTTTCGGAGCAAGTGGTAGTAGTCCGTCAGGACACGCCAGCCGTGTTCCCGTTTTTCTTTCCGCGCCTGCGCCTCGGATTTTTGCCGGACATAGTTTCGCCGGGGCGGGGCCTTGCTGTCATAGGCAAGGCCAAAATCTTGGGCCAGTTTTTCGGCGGCCTCCTTGGGGGACAGGCCATAGAGCCGGGCGGTGAAGTCGATCACGTCGCCGTCTGCGCCGCAGCCAAAACAGTGGAAACGGGTGTCCACCTTCATGCTGGGGTGGCGGTCATCGTGGAAGGGGCAGCAGGCCATGCCGCCGCGCCCCACCGCGATGCCGTAAAGCTCCGCCGCCTCCCGGACGGTGACGGACTGTTTTACGACTTCAAAGACGCTCTCGCCCATGCTCACTTGCCGCCCGCTTTCGGGATGGGTGGTTTGTACCCGGCGGCCTTGGCCCGTTCGCTGGCGGCCTTGCGGCGCTCGGCGCTGTACGGCTCCCGCACCGACACGCAGCGTTTGGGCACCGTAAAGGTCTGACGGTCCTTTTTCACGATCTGGTCCGGGTACTTCTCCGCCAGCCGCCGCAGCTTTTCCAGCAGGCGCGGATCGTGGGAATAGACCTCGGCGGTGGCCTCGGCCTGGTTGTAGAGGATAATCGTTTCCTGTTCATACAAACTCAATTTCATTTGCCGCCGCCTTTCTGCCGGTCAAATTCCAGCTTGAAGTTGACGTACTGGCCGGTATCTTCCAGCACCACGGTGGCGTCGTAGGTCTTGCCGCTTTTCTCGGAGTACAGCCCCGCCACATGGGCGCGGCCATCTTTCAGCAGCGCCGCCACAATGTCCTTGGTGGGTTGTTTGCGCTTCGCTGCCCACCAGTTGCTGTTCTTCCAGATCGCAAATTTGCAAGATTTGTCCTGGCAGAAGAAGCCTTTTTGCATTTCTGCAATTTCACCGCCGCAGCGGGGGCATTTGCCCACCACCTCGCGGGGCGGAGCAAACAGGTACTCGCTGCCCTTGATGACCTGATAGGTCCCCACCAGCTCCTGCAGCATGGCGGTAATCTCGGCCATGAAGTCCTCCGGGGCCAGCTCACCGCGCTCGATCTCACCCAGCCGGTACTCCCACTCGGCGGTCAGCAGCGGGGATTGCAGCTGCTCCGGCAGGACGGTAATCAGGGAAATGGCGTCGTGGGATGGCAAAAGCTGCACGGTTTTCTTGCTCTTTTTGCGTTCCAAAAAGCCGGTGGACACCAATTTTTCTAAAATCCCGGCGCGGGTGGCGGGGGTGCCCAGCCCCTTGCGCTCGGCGTCCTCCGGCATATCGTCTTTTCCGGCAGTCTCCATCGCGGAGAGCAGAGTGTCCTCGGTGAAGTGCTTGGGCGGGCTGGTCTTACCCTCCTTGACGGTGGCACCGGCGACAGGCAGCTCCTGGCCCTCGGCCAGCTCCGGCAGGGCTTTGTCCTCGGTCTCTTTGTCCGGCTCCGCATTTTTCATGCTGGCCCGGTAGGCGGCGTCCAGCGCCCGCCAGCCGGGCTGCTTCACCGTGCGGCCTTTGGCGGTAAACTCCGCACCGGCGCACTCCACCGAGACAGAAGTTTCATCGTAGATATAGGGAGGTGCCACCGCGCACAGCAGCCGCAGCGCCACCAACTCCAGAATCGCCCGTTCACCCACCGGCAAAGCGGACAGGTCCGCCTCACGGATGTTGCGGGTGGGGATCACCGCATGGTGGTCGGTCACTTTCTTGTCGTTGATGACCGCCGCCGCATCGCAGGAAATGGCGATGCCCTTGCGGAACTGCATGGTCTTGGCGACCAGATTCACCAGCACCGGCAGGCTTTCAGCCATATCCGAGGTCAGATATTGGCTGTCCGTTCGGGGATAGGTGCAGAGCTTCTTTTCATAGAGGTTTTGCAGATAGTCCAGTGTCTGCTGCGCCGTGAACCCCAGCAGGCGGTTTGCGTCCCGCTGGAGGGTGGTGAGGTCATAGAGCGCGGGCGGCTTCTCGGATTTGTCCTTGCGTTCCACCTGTTTGACCGTCACCGTGCCGCCCTGGCAGGCGTTTTTCAGCTGTTCGGCATCGGCTTTCTTGTCCATGCGGGCGCTGGCAGCGGTAAAACTGGGCAGGTCCAGAGCCACAGAATAGAACGGCACCGGCTTGAAGGCGTCGATCTCTGCCTCCCGCTGGACGATGAGGGCCAGCGTCGGGGACATGACCCGCCCGATATTGAGGGTGCGGTGGTACAGCACCGAAAACAGCCGGGTGGCGTTGATACCCACCAGCCAGTCGGCCTTGGCCCGGCAGAGGGCCGCCTGGTGCAGCCCGTCATAGTCCGCGCCGGGGCGCAGGTGTGCAAAGCCATCCCGGATGGCGGAATCCTCCATGCTGGAAATCCACAGCCGTTTCATGGGTTGGGTACAGCCCGCTAGGCAGTAGACCGTGCGGAAGATCAGCTCGCCCTCGCGCCCGGCGTCGCAGGCGTTGACTACCTCGGTCACGTCCTCCCGCCGCAGCAGGGTGCGCAGCACGTCAAACTGATCCCTTTTGTCCTTGGCGATGGTAAAACGCCAGGACTCCGGCAAAATGGGCAGGTCGTCATAGCGCCACTTGGCATAGTCGGGGTTGTAGGTGGCGGCGTCCGCCAGCCCGGCCAGGTGCCCCAGGCACCAGCTCACCAGCCAGCCGCCGCCTTCCAGATAGCCGTCCCTGCGGGTAGTGGCCCCCAGCACGGCGGCCAGGGATTTTGCAACCGAGGGCTTCTCAGCGATCACAAGGCGCATCTTCCTCAACCTCCATTTCTGCATTGGATTTTTTCAGTTTTCTGGAAACGCTATTGCCATCGTCCAGAAGGCAGTCATAACCGACGTTGTAATCATAGCGGTACAGCTTTCCCAGCAGGTCGTTGATGATGACCCGGCAGGCCAGCAGCACACGCGCCTTATCCACCTGCATGAGCTGGTAGCGGCGGTAATCGCTGAAATATTCCTCGCGCTGGCGGGTCCGGGCGGCGGTTTCCTCCATCAGAATGTCGATCACGTCTTTGTCGCCGTCCTCTTTCGCGCCCTCGGCATAGTTCAGCATCTCCATCACCATTGGGAAGCTCTGCTCATCCATCGGGGCTTCCTCTTTGAGATAGCCGATCAGGGCGCAGAACAGGAACCGGGCCGCTGTCTGTTCCGGCTCGGTCAGGGCGGAAAGCGTCTCCTGCCCGCTGGGCAGAAGTTTGTTTCGGACAAAATCGTGGACCTCACCGCGGAACAAGTGGCGAATGGCGTCAATGGACAGAGACGGTTCTGCGGGTTCGTCCTCCACTTCAAATTCATAGGGGTCTTTCTGGCCCGGTTTTTTGCGCACCTTGGCGAGCGCCGTGCAAACGATGTCGCCGCCAAAATAGACGCCGAAGCAGATCAGGTCGAACACAATGAGAAACTGAATAAAGGGGTTCATTTTGGTTTTCTCCTTTCACGCAGCCACGCGGTCAGCTCTTTGTGGCAAAAACCCACGCAGGGCTGGCCGGGGCGGTAGTTTCCACAGCCATAACAGGGGTGGCCGGGAGATAAAGAGGGAGGGCGGGAAGCTGCCTTCCCGCCCTCCGGCCTGCGCGTCATTATGGGTTCAAAGGGGCTGTCGGTGAACCGGGTCATTTGGCCGGGGTCTCGCTTTCCTCATCGCCGCCCCCGTCGGCGTCCTCCGGCTCAGTCTCCCAGGTTTCATCCTCCGGGAGTTCCTCGTCCTCGCCGTAGTCATAATCATCCAGGTTATCGCTGCCCTTGGTCTTGGGCTTCTGCTTGATGAATTTGAAGTAGACCAGCGCACCGATGCCGCCCAGCACGGCCAGCACCACCAGCAGCATCGCCGGGTTCAGCCCAGCCGGTTCCTGTTCCGGCTCGGTTTCTGTCTCCGGGTCAGGGGTGGGTTCCGGCTCCTGGCCCATACACTCCGCCATATTCACGGCGCACACCGGGCAGGCCGTATTCACCGCACCGGCGGCGCATTTTTCCGTGCAGTTGCAGACAGCGGGCGTTTCCTGTGTAGTCTCGCCGTCCTCCATCAGCGCCATCAGGTCGGCCTCGTCCACCTGGTTTAAGAAGTGGACGGCGGTTTCCTTGTCCTCGTTGGCGCGGTCGATGAGGATATAGAAGTAGTTGCCCGCCTTGGTGGTGACGGTGATGAGCTGCTTGTTGCCGCCGAAATCATCCACCAGGGCGGCGTTGCCCTCCGGGGTCAGGGGCGGGCTGTCCTCGGTTTCCTCCACCACCACATTGCTGTCATTGGTGGCGTCCGCCGCAGGGGTAGCCGCCGGCGCAGGGTCGGTGCCCTGGGCAAAGGCGGTCACAGAAAAGCCGCCCATCAGCACCAGGCAGGTGCAAAGGGCGGCAAGGGTTCTACAAATTTTCTTATTCTTCATGGGGCATATCCTCCTGTTCGGAATCAGCGGGAACCGCCGCCCGGCCGGGCACCATGCCGCCCGACAGCATGGCGTTCAGCTGGGCCGGGGTCATGCGCACAGCGCGCACCATCTGGACGATCTCCAGGTTCTCCGCCTCGGTTTTCTGCGCTTCCAGGGCCTTCAGCTTTTCCTGCTGTTCCGCAATCTTCTCGCGGGTCTTAGCGATTTCCTGGTCAATGCGCTGGATTTTGTTCTTAGCCATAGTCAATCACTCCTTCATAAAAAATGTTCACCAGTTCATCAGGCCGTAGCCCTTGATGCACTCGTAGGTCAAAGAGTAGCTCTTGATCTTGCAGGCGTCGCCGGAATTGCCCTCCACAGTGTAGACTTTGCTGCCGTCGGTGCCGACAACGATCCCCACATGATCGGCCCGGCCGTCCAGGTCCCAATCGAAGAAGATGGCATCGCCGGGGGCGATGTTGGCGTAATCCCGCCCGCCCCATTGTCCATGTGACTGGAACCAGGGGATGCCCTGGGACTGGCAGGCGGCAAAGCGCGGCTCCGTCAGCCCCATCTGGCCGTAGCACCAGGACACGAAGCAGGCGCACCACTCCACGCGGGAGGTAAAGCCGTACCAGCTCCAATAGGGCTGGCCGCCCACGTTGCCAACCTGGCTCTTGGCGATGTCCACCACCGCCTGGTTGCCGGGCCGGGTGCCGTTCACAAACTCCACACCGGCCAAACTCTCGGAATCGCTGGTGTCGGCGGACCCGCCGCCGAAGATCAGGGGCTTGTTGCCCAGCGTCTGCCGGTACACCTGGTACATCTCCAGTTGGTCCGGCGTCAGCAGTTCAGAGGCCACGGAAGATATAGGTTTGCTGGTGAGGGTCACATTTAAGATGTAATAGTTGTAGGGGACCTCGACCGTGTAGCTGTTGCCCTCGCTGTCCGTCCGGGTTTCGGTGCGGTAGCGCATCTCCACTTCCTCGGTCAGCGTCAGCTGGTACTGCGCCGCGAAGATACGTTCCAGCTCCGCCTGGGCGCTTGCCCGCGTGTAACCTTGCAGCACAGCGGACAGGTAGGCCGCCAGCTCGTGGGGGTCGTGGCCGATCATATCCAGGTCATAGCGGTACTCGTCATAGCCGGGGTGGCTGCTCTCGATGTTGTCGATCTCAGCTTGCAGCGCCGCCTCCTTGGCGGCGTAGTCGGCCTCCACCGCCACCAGCTCCGGGTCATCCGAAGGGTAGGTGGTGCCGGAAATCGCCGAACCGATGCTCTGCGCCATCATGGAGCAGGAGGACATGGTGTTGAGCAGCAGGCAGACCAGCAGGAAAATCGCCAGCAGGATGCCGAATCCCTTTTTGTGCTGCATCACATAGGCCCCGGCCTGCTGGGCTTTCTCCTTGACCGTCTTGGCCGCCTTGCCGGTCTTTTGGGCGGCACCGGCGGCGCTCCCGCCGGACTGTGCGGCCCGTTTGGCGGCGGCGTACTGTTTCTTGATTTGCTGTTTCTGCTGCCAGCGGGACAGTGGATTACTGGCTGCCGCAGGGTTTTCATAGACAGATTTCTGGAACAGCGCCTCGATGTTGGCCTTTTCCAGCTTCCGCTCGGCCTGGGCGGCCTTGCGGTAAGGTTTCAGTTTGTGGCTGCGGTAGCCCTCCCGGACCAGATGCACGCCGGTCTCTACGGCTTCCTCGGACTTGTGGGCGCTCTCCACGCCCACGTTATCGTCCTCGGTCTTGCGGATCTCCTGATGGAGCTTACCCGCCACCGCGTTGCCCGGCGCGTCCCGCACCGTATGGGACAGTTTGGAGGGCGGCCGGGGCTTATCCTCCAGCACCAGCTTGGTCGTGACCTTGCCGGTCTTGGGGTCCACCTCGGCCCGCTTGACCTGCTTTTTCGGGATTTTTGCCTGCGCCTTATCCGCTTTGGCGGCGGCCTTTTCCGCCTTGCGGATGGGCTTCTCCAGCGCCGGGTCCGCCCGTTCTTCCTCCGTAAAGCGCAGGCGCGGTTCCTTAATCAAACCATTCCCCCAGCATGAGGGAGGCCGCCATGCTGGAAAGCTCCGCATAGGCCGCCAGCCCCAGCGGACCCACAAAGCGGCACTCGGTCAGGCAGGCGTAGAGCTGGGCCACCACGTCGGCCAAAATCTGGACCTCGGTGCCCTCCAGCACGGCACCTCCGGCCTGCCCGCGCTGGACCTTGGCGGCGCACAGAATCTCCACCAGCCGCAGCAGGCCAATTTCGCCGGTTTCAGTCAGTTCAGCGGCCTGGTCCGCCGCCGTGCGGCACTCGGAAACGGCGTCCGCCATCGCCGTCAGCAGCGCGGTGCGCTGGGTTTCCAGCGCCCGGTCCAGAAACATCATGTGGTCGTTATGCAGAATTTCGGGTTTCATCGTCCATCAGCCTCCTTCATTTCCTGGGGTTTGGTCGTCATAATGCGATACAGTTCGGTATTCTTGGGGAAGTGGTCCACAAAGGGCAGGATGGTGGAGCCGTAGAACAGCAGCCCCTCGCCCTCGCCGGAGTGGGTCACATAGGACAGCTGGTGCGGGGAAATACCCAGCTGCCGGGCCAAAATCTGCCGGTCACCGCCCGCCTGGTTGAGCATATACACGAAGTCGGAGTTTTCAAAGATGTTCTCCACCTCGCGGGAAGAAAGCAGGTCCTTCACGTTCTGGGTGATGCCCGTGGGAATGCCGCCCCACTTTCGGAACCGCTTCCAAATCTCCACCGTGTAGGCGGCAGTCTGTTCCTCTTTCAAGAGCAGGTGCATCTCGTCGATGTAGTAGCGGGTAGACTTGCGGGCGGCCCGGTTGATGGTGACGCGGTTCCACACCTGGTCCTGGACCACCAGCATCCCGATCTTTTTCAGCTGCTTGCCCAGCTCCTTGATGTCGTAGCAGACAATGCGGTTGTTGATGTCCACGTTGCTGCGGTGGTTGAACACGTTGAGGGAGCCGGTGACGTAGATTTCCAGCGCCGTTGCGATGTACTGCGCCTCTTTCTCATCCTGCGCCCGCAGCAGGTCGTACAAATCCTCCAGAATGGGCATATTCTCCGGGCGCGGATCGTTGAGGTAGTCCTGATACACCAGCCGCACACAGCGGTCAATGATGGTTTTCTGCACCGGCTGCAATCCGTCCTTGCCGCCCACAATCAGTTCACACAGCGACAAGATGAAGTCGGATTTCAGCGACAGCGGGCTTTCATCGTCCGAATAGTCCAGGTTCAGGTCCATCGGGTTGATATAGTTGGTGGAGGTGGGCGAGATTTTGATGACCTGCCCGTGCAGGCGCTCCACCAGCGGCGCGTACTCGGCCTCCGGGTCACAGATGATGACATCATCGCTGGTGAGCAGGAAGCAGTTAGCGATCTCACGCTTGGCGCTGAACGATTTGCCGCTGCCCGGCGTGCCTAAAATCAGGCCGTTGGGGTTTTTCAGCAGCTTGCGGTCCACCATGATGAGGTTATTGGACAGGGCGTTGATGCCGTAGTACAGCGCCTCTTTGCCATTCTGAAAAAGCTCCTGGGTGGTGAATGGCACGAAGATGGCGGTAGAGCTGGTAGTCAGCCCGCGCTGGATCTCCACCTGGTTCAGCCCCAGCGGCAGAGAGGACATCAAGCCTTCTTCCTGCTGGAAGTCCAGCCGGGTCAGCTGGCAGTTGTACTTCTGCGCGATGGAGCTCGCCTGGAAGATGTTGTTGCCCAGCTGGCGGGGATTGTCCGCGGTGTTCAGCACCAAAAACGCCACCAGGAACATCCGCTCGTTGCGGCTTTGCAGGTCCTGCAACAGCTTCTTGGCCTCGGCCCCGTAGGTAGCAAGGTCGGACGGGATGATGTCCATGTCATACCCGGCGCGGACGGCCTTTTTCTGTTCCTCGATCTTGCTGCGGTCCAGGTCGGTGATCTTGCGCTTCACCGTCTTGATAGCCTTCACCTGGTCCACCGACTGGATGTGCAGGTTGACGATCAGGCTGCTTTCCATGTCCAGGAAATCCGCCAGCATCCGGTCGTTCAGCTCCGGGGCCAGAATCTGCACGAAGCTGACAGCCCCGTACTTTCTGCCCATGCGGAACTGCTTGCCGGTGCGGAACTCGAAGCCGGACGGGGCGATGAAGTCTTTGGTGGAAAGGCCGCTGGGGGCCAGCCAGTCCCACTCGAACTGGAAGGGCACCTGCTCATCCATGTGGAAGATGGCGTGAAGCTGGGCCAGCCGGGCTTTGCCGTCCAGCACCTCGGCGGCCACACCCAGCCGCTTGAAGTTGTTCAGCACATCGGTCTCGATGCGCTCCAGCCGGGGCTTGGCGGAGCGGATGCTGTCGGCCTCGATGGAAAAGGTCAGGTACTTGGTCTTGATGAGGCCGTTGTTGCCCCGCGCCAGCTGGTTTTGCAGCATCTGCGTGTACTCCACCCGGATGGGGTCAAAGTCATCTCCCTGAGCCGGGATGGTGATGCTGTTGGCGAAGGTCTCCTGGGACGCTGCCAGGTTCAAAAAGGACAGCTGGAAACGGATGGAGCTGTCAAAATAGTTGAGGAAATCGCACCAGCCTTCAAAGATGGCGGTCTTGTCCTCGTTCTGGCTGAGCTGGTAGTTGATGTCCTGGAACTGGATGGTCTTGGTGTAGCGGCCATCCGCCACCTTGCAGATGCCGTCCGGCCACATCCGCTCATAGGGGATGCTGTCCTGGGCGGACTGTTCCTTTTTGCCCGTGCGGTTGGCGCGGGCAATCGCTGCCTCGATCTGTTTGCGTTCGGCGCGGGTCAGCTTACGCCGGGGTTTGGTCTGCGGCTGTGCCGGTTCGGCCTGCCGCTTTGTCTTTGCCGCGAACAATGTCATACACCTCCTTGTCGAGATTTGCCTGCCGCTCCAACACGGCATAGAAGTTGTTGGTGCGGTAGGGGCGCTGCTTGGGCCGGATGACGGCCACCTTGAGGATGTTGCCGATGATCTTTTCCAGGGGCTGGCCGTGTTTTTCATACATCGCCAGCATGAAGAAAGGCAGCATGACGAGCATCATGCACATGGCCGCTACGCTGTTGCCAGCAGGCCCCCGGAGCAAAAAGAAAAGCGGCACGCCGATGAGCGCCCCGCAGCCGAAGCAGACAAGCTGCCTCTTGGTTAAATTGAACGCGACCTTGGTTTTGACTTTCGTCAAGTCTTTGGGTACGGGTACATAAGCCATTTTGCGTTTCCTCCTTCCTGGCTCAGTGCGCCTGAAAAACTGCTTTCGCGAGGCTGCCGGTTTTGAACAGTGTGAAGCACAGCAGCACGGTATAGCCCACGCAGCTCCAGATCGCCATGATGATGTCCTCCTCGGTGGCGATGTTCTGCACCAGTACGGCGTAGATCGCCACGCAGACGATAATCAAAAACGCCTGGAAGCCCAGCGCCAGCAGGCTGCGCAGGTAGTTCTGGCCCATGCCGCCCCATTCCTTGCCCATCATGGTCGCCATCGGGATGGGGGCCACCGACGTGACAAGTAGGGTAAGAACCCAGCGCCTTGCCATATCGCTATGGCAGGTTTCCGAGAACTCCCCTCCGAACCGGACTTACAC
>NZ_NFJK01000059.1 GCF_002159845.1 Anaeromassilibacillus sp. An250 | reverse complement strand
AGCGGCACTTTTTACATGAGCAATATCGAGCTGCTGATCGGCCAGTCCTCTACCGAGGCCGAGCGAAAGCGGGCGGCAAGGCTCCAAAACAAGGCTCTTTCCGCGCCCCGGACAAACGGCGGACATTTGTCCGACATTCGTCCACCAGAGATAGAGATAGAGTTAGAGAAAGAGATAGAGATAAAGAGAGAGATAGAGAAGGGACACCCCGCCCGCGCCTATGGCCGTTACCAGAATGTTTTCCTGACGGACGAGGAACTGGCAGACTTGCAGGCCAGCTTTCCCACCGTATGGGGCCAGTACATCGAAAAGCTGTCCGAGTACATGGCTTCTACCGGCAAGCGGTATCAGAGCCATGCCGCCACCATCCGGCGCTGGGCCGGTGAGGACGCCAGGAAAGCGGCCCCGCCCACCCGCAACCGGGATTACAGCGTAAAGGAGGATGAAACCGTATGATTGAGATTACAGCAGAAATCCGGGCGCTGATCGACAAGGCAGCCGCCGGTGTGGAGCTGGCCGGGGACGAGTACATAGACCCGGCAGACGGCCTTATTCACTGTAAAAAGTGCGGCGGCCAGAGGCAGACCGTTGTGCCATGCTTTGGGAAACCCGGCTACTTCATGCCCCGCTGTGTCTGCCAGTGCCAGCGAGAGGCCGAGGAACAGCGCAAGGCCGCCGAGGAACGGCAGCGCCGCATGGAGCGTATCAAGCGCCGGAAGGCCCAGGGCCTGCAAGACCGCTATCTGTACGACTACACCTTTGCCAACGACAACGGCCAAAATCCCCTGATGGACAAGGCCCGCGCCTATGTGGAGAACTGGAAGGAGGCATACCGAAACAACACTGGCCTGCTGCTGTTTGGGGATGTGGGAACCGGCAAGTCCTTTTTCGCCGGTTGTATCGCCAACGCCCTGCTTGACCGGGATGTGCCGGTGCT
>NZ_NFJK01000058.1 GCF_002159845.1 Anaeromassilibacillus sp. An250 | reverse complement strand
ACACAATGGCCAAGTGCCGGATAGGAACGGCAAAATTTTTTGCACTTCTATTACTTCTTTATCACACATAAGCAAAGAGCCAGGGTATGAAGCAGCTCATGGCTGGCGGCGGCATCATCGTGCTCGGCACCACTCTGATCCCCCTGCTGTCCTCCCTGTTTTAAGGGTTTAGCTTATGGGATTTCTCACCGACTGGCTTACAGACTGGATAAAAGGGCTGCTGATTGAGGGTATCATGGGCAACCTCACGGGCCTTTTTGATACGGTCAATACCCGTGTCGGAGAGATTGCGGTGCAAGTAGGGACGACCCCGGCGGCTTGGAACGCCGGGGTCTTTTCCCTCATACGGCAGCTTTCTGAAACGGTGATACTGCCGATTGCCGGTCTGATTTTAACCTTTGTTGCCACCTATGAGCTGATCCAGCTCATTATCGAAAAGAACAACCTACACGATCTGGACTACTGGATTTTCTTCAAGTGGATTTTCAAAACGGCGGCGGCTATTCTCATTCTCTCCAATACATTCAATATCGTCATGGCGGTATTTGATATGTCCCAGAGCGTGATTGCCAACGCCGCAGGGCTGGTGCGCGGCTCCACCGACATCAGCGCGTCCATGCTGGATAATCTGGAGGCTACCTTGGAGGCGATGGAAGTCGGCCCCCTGCTGGGTCTGTGGCTCCAGTCGTTCCTCATTCACATTACCATGCTTGCGCTGAACATTATTATTTTCGTCATCGTCTATGGGCGCATGATTGAAATATATCGCGCGTCCAGAAGCGCTGCTTGTAATCCGCAGGCGGTGCGCGGGCATTTTGGGAATCCGGCTTTGGCAAGCCGGTAAAGAAAAGTATCAAAGACGCTGAAAAAGCGTCACTTTAGCGTCAGCCGGTTTACCCCGGAGGGAAACCATAAGGGGGACAATAGCGTACCGGAAACGTCGCAAGTTGGGGAAACCATCTACCCACGACTGAGCGGCAAGACGCAACATTGTGAACGAGGAACAAGGCTACAGGAGGTGGTGCGGCTCATACTGGAGAGCATTTACGAGCCAACCTTCAGCGACCACTCCCACGGCTTCCGCATA
>NZ_NFJK01000057.1 GCF_002159845.1 Anaeromassilibacillus sp. An250 | reverse complement strand
CGCCAGACCAGCGGCGAACTGAAAGCACTGGAAACCAAGCTACAAGGGAAAAAGGAGTTGCAGCAACAGGTACTTGCCTATGCCAAGACCAAGCCCGCCCGTGACGGGCTGCGGGCGCAGAAATCGCAGAAAGCCCGTGACGCATACCGGCAGGCAAACGAGAGCGATTTTATCATAGCCGACGCAGCCGCCCGGTATTTCAAGGCGCATGGCATTACCAAGCTGCCCGCCCGGAAAGCGTTGCAGGCCGAGATCGAGCAGCTTATCTCCGAGAAAGACGGCCTGTATAACACCTATCACGAACAGAAACAGCGGTTCAAGGAGTTGCAGACCGTCAAGCGGAACATCGACCAGATTTTGCGCCGGAACGAGCCGCACCGCAGAAAGGAGCAGAGCCATGAGCGATAAGTTACCGAGAATGGACTACCGCCAGCATCGGCGGGCGCGGCGGCTGGTACATGAGTGTTGTAACTACGACGAGGGAAACTGCCTGCTGTTAGACGACGGGGAGCCTTGCGTGTGCGTCCAGAGCATTTCCCTTTCCCTCATGTGCCGCTGGTTCCGTGTGGCTGTTCTGCCCCTTGACGGGGAACTGGCCGCAGCCCTCTTGCACCGAGGGAGCCGGAAACGCTGCGCCGTCTGCGGGGCGGCATTTGTCCCCAAATCCAACCGGGGGAAATACTGTCCCGGCTGCGCCGGACGCATGAAGAAAATCAAAGCCGCCGAGAGAAAGCGGAAACAAAGGCAGAAATGTCACGCTTTAGAGCCTTTCAAACCCGCATAAATCAAGGCTTTTTTCGTGGGTGTCAAAGGGTACGCGATACATTTATCCTTTTCCACCGGAAACGCCGTTCTAAGGCGTGACAAAACGCCAAAATCAACCCGAAACACAGGGAGGTGATACTATCGCTGATTATATCATGGCAGACACGCCGCTGCCTATCTATCTGCCCTACCCCCGTTTCCTGCTGAAAATGGAGATTTCCCAGACCGCCAAGCTGCTGTATTCGCTGCTGTTAGACCGTTCCACACTTTCCCAGAAGAACAAGTGGCAGGACGACGAGGGCAGGATATATATTATCTATCCCATCGCGGAGATAGCCGAAATACTGGATAAGGGCAGCACCACCATAAAGGGGGCGCTTAATGAACTGGACATGGCGGGGCTGCTGGAACGGGAACGGGGCGGCTTCTCCGCACCGAACCG
>NZ_NFJK01000056.1 GCF_002159845.1 Anaeromassilibacillus sp. An250 | reverse complement strand
CCTCCCGCCAGCGGGAAGGAGCACATCATGTGAACAGAATCATGACCAGTCAAAGTCTTTTGGCAAAGGGCGGCCTTAGCCGCCTTGATAACCCCACCGGCACGGCAGAACACCGCTGTCAAGGACGCGCAGCGAGGCGAAGCCGATTCCTTGATTGCGGTGGGCTGCTGTGCTACACACGACGAATACGGAGGATTTTTGAATATGGAGAAACAATATAACCGAATTGAAAATGACTGTCCGCAGGAATTAAAGAAATTGGGAATCCCCGACCAGATCGACCTCTACATGGAGGATGGAACCGTCTACCATGTTCGCAGCTTCTTTGCCGGAGATTTAATGATGGGCGATGTGCTGGATGCCCTGACGATGGAAAAGCTGGAAAGGGCGCAGTGAATCCCAGCACTTTGCCCAGTGGAATCAACAGCGGCGCGGTGGTATAATACAATCAGGATTTCTGATTGTGATACGCACTGCATTTCGGGAGGTTAAAGAAGAAAATGCAGGAACAGTACAGTGTTGGAATCTACGCCAGACTGAGCCGGGACGATGAACGCGCCGGTGAGTCTGTGTCAATCGAAAATCAAAAAGAAATGCTCGCCCGGTATGTGCGGGAACAGGGCTGGACGCTCTACGATTACTACTGCGACGATGGGGTCTCCGGTACGACTTTTGACCGGCCCGGGTTCAACCGGCTGGTACAGGACGCGACCGACCACAAGATCAATTTGGTACTAACCAAAGACCTCAGCAGGCTCGGTCGTGATTACATTGAAGCGGGCAAATATACCGACTTCATTTTTCCGTCCCTCGGATGCCGTTTCATTGCCCTTAATGATGGTGTGGATACCATCCGCAAGAACAATGAGATGCTGGTTATTCTGAAAAATGTCATGAACGACCTCTATGCGCGGGACACCAGCAACAAAATCAAAGCGGTGAAGCTGTCCACCTTCAAGGCTGGGAAATATGTTGGCTGCTATGCGCCCCTCGGCTACCGGAAGAGCGCTGCGGACAAGCACATTCTGGAGATTGACCCGGTGACAGCTCCGGTAGTGCGGCACATCTTTGACCTGCGGTTGCAGGGCAACGGTTTCCGCAAAATTGCCCTGATTCTCAATGCCGAAAAAGTCCCTGCCCCCAGAACCTTTTATTATATGGCGGAGGGCCGGGAGAATCATCGGGGTGAAACGCCATTCTGGAACGATGTGAC
>NZ_NFJK01000055.1 GCF_002159845.1 Anaeromassilibacillus sp. An250 | reverse complement strand
GATATGAGCGGGCAGGATCAACTTCGAGGAATTAAGGAAGAATTAAAGCGGATCGCTGACGCGCTGGAACGGAGGGAGCAGGATTGACCGAGATTGTTGCGACTTTGCAAGTAATAGCACTTGCCTTATTCTTGTTGCTGCTTTTCAAGGATATGAGCGGGCAGGATCAACTTCGAGGAATTAAGGAAGAATTAAAGCGGATCGCTGACGCGCTGGAACGGAGGGGGCAGGATGGATAGTTATTTTAGAGCCAAAGATATTCTCGACAAGGCCATGGGCACAGATTCCTATTTCCAGATCAAATCCATTTTGTTTGGTTTGAAAGCCGCCGATGTGGTGGAGGTGAGGCACGGGAGATGGATTCCTGAAGCGTGCGAAAGTGTAAGCAAAAGGAACCGTCTTATTGAGTATAGAGTGTATTCGTGCTCTATATGCGGCAGAAGCAATGGTCGTGTCAAGAAAAAATACTGCCCCAACTGCGGCGCTCGCATGGACAAGGAGGCCGACCATGAATAAATGCTGCGAGACCTGCGACTGGTACGAGGACTATCAGGGCGTGTGCTTCAACGGGGACAGCGAGTATCGGGCGGATTTTACGGAGCCGGAGGACTGCTGCAGGGAATGGGAAAGGAGGAAATTTGATGTTGAATCAATTTGAAAAAGTTTTTGACATTCTGTCAAGATGGGCTTTTTTCTTTGGTCAGAGATCTGGAAGAGAACTTTGGGCGGATAAGACAAGGGAAATGCAAGATAAAGACATAGTAGACTTTAACCAAGACATGAGAATGGTTCAGAAATGGGTTCGCGAAGCCGCCAGCCTGATGGGCTATGAGGTGGTGGAGGAACACACGCAAACACACGAAAAAACGCACGCTGATGCGGTAGGAAACGCGCGCGTGCAATCGGAGGAGGCCAGCATGAAAGAGAAATGCCCTATTTGCGATTACGACATCGAGCATTGCCAATGCCGTTTTGGCGGGTCTGCCCATCCAGATAGAAGTAAGAGACAATCCGTGGTAAAAGACCATCTATATCTCTTTTCTGATAAACAAGTTAGGCACATTATTGAACTCGAAAGATTTTGGAGAACGAGTTATTTGGACGAAGAAAAAGAGAAAATCCGGGAAGAATTGGAGCAGGAATATAACCCCGTTCGGGTGCCTGCGCCGGTGGAGGAGGCCAACATAGACAAGCCTAGAATTTGCGAGATACTGGGGGTTGAGGTGGGAGAAGTATTTGGCTTTAACGACTTCCCATTTGATGGATATAAAGAATTTGTGGTGAATGA
>NZ_NFJK01000054.1 GCF_002159845.1 Anaeromassilibacillus sp. An250 | reverse complement strand
TGAACTGCACCCCATTTGTTAGACAGTATGATATACTGGATAACAAGTGGGGTGCTTTATTATGCCAAAAGGGATACCAAACAAACGATACACACCAGAATTCAAAAAGCTGGTAATTGAAACAATGTTGGAAGAAAAGCTTAGTTACAGCGAAACAGCCCGTCGATTTGAGGTAAGTGATCATCACCGCATCCAGAACTGGGAACGAATTTATCTGACAGAAGGGCCAGATGGCTTTGCCGTGGAGCGACGTGGTCGAGGAAGAAAGGGTCGTCCCAAGCAACTGCCGAAAGCGGTGGAAGAGGATCTGCTTGCTGAGGTGCAGCGGCTGCGTGCGGAGAATGAATACTTAAAAAACTTGCAAGCCTTGGTTTTGGAAGACGAGCGACGCCAGCGCAGAAAACGCAGGTAGTTCAAAAACTGAGGCAAAGACACGCTCTGAAAATCCTTCTTTCAATCGCTCAGCTTCCCCGTGCAACTTTCTACTATCATCTGAAGCGGATGGGGTGCGCAGACAAATATGAAGTGGCAAAAACAGAAATTGCAGCCATCTACCACGAAAACAAAGGGCGGTATGGTTACCGCCGTATTACCACAGCCCTGTACAACAGAGGGATTCATCTGAACCACAAAACGGTACAGCGTCTTATGAGGCAGCTTGGATTGGCTTGCCGTGTTAGAATCAAGAAATACCGCTCTTACAAGGGTGAAGTGGGAAAAATTGCACCGAATCTGCTCAACCGGGATTTCTATGCGGAAAAACCGAACCAGAAATGGGTTACCGATGTGACAGAGTTCAGTTTATTTGGTCAGAAGCTCTATCTTTCTCCAATCCTGGATTTACACAACGGGTATTTGGTGAGCTATGCCATCTTTGGCCGACCGATTCTGGGTATGGTTACTGCCATGCTGGATAAGGCTTTTGAAACAATACCGGATGGAACAGGGTTAATCCTCCATTCCGACCAAGGTTGGCAATACCAGCATAAACAGTACCAGCGTATGCTTCGTGAGAAAGGAATTCAACAGAGTATGAGTCGGAAAGGCAACTGCCTGGATAATGCTGTCATGGAAAACTTCTTTGGCTTACTCAAAAGCGAGTTGCTGTATCTGCAAGAATTTGAATCTATGGAGCACTTCAAGCGAGAACTCCTGGACTATCTGGATTACTACAACAACCGCCGCATCAAGGCAAAGCTGAAGGGCTTGCCGCCTGCAATTCACAGACAACAAGCCCTTTCGGCTACTTAAACAATTTTTACTTTCAAATATTGTCTAACTTTTGGGGGTCACTTCA
>NZ_NFJK01000053.1 GCF_002159845.1 Anaeromassilibacillus sp. An250 | reverse complement strand
ACTGCCGAAGGAACCGCAGCTGCTGACGGTACAGTGGAGCGGCAACGCATCCATGAGCGTCGAGGGCAATGCGGAGGCAATCATCTCCACAGATGCAATCTATGGCGCGAAGGTACAGCCGGGCGAAGAGCTGACCTTCACCTTCACCCCGACCAAGGACGGGTTCTCCGGAGCGCAGCTCAACGGCGAGGACATCGAATTTGCAGCGGACGGCTGCACGTACACCTTCACGATGCCGGGCGAGAGCGCGACCCTGCGCTTCACGTTCACAAGCGTGGATAAGAGCATCCTGGGCATCGTATTGGAAGAGGCCAACGCGGTGCCGCAGGACGTGATCGACAGCCTGGTGCCGGAGGCGAAGGAGTTCTTCGAGAACGCCCTGGAAAATGCACAGACCGTTTATGACAACGCGAATGCCACCCAGGAAGAGGTCAACGAGGCTTGGAGCGACCTGCTGGACGCGATGCACCTCTTGGAATTCGAAGCGGGCGATAAGGAAGTCCTGCTGCCGCTGATCAACCTCGCGGAACAGCTGGCGGAGCGCCTGGACGAGTTCAAGCCGGGCACAACTGAAGGCTTCGAGGAAGCGCTCAACGCGGCGAAGGACGTCTATGCCGAGGAGAACCCGCTGAAGGCGGACGTGGACGAGGCATATGACAACCTGCAAGCAGCGATTGAAAAGTTGGAATTCCGTGCGGATATGAGCGAGCTGCAAAGCTTGGTGGACGAAGCGAATACCCTCGACCCGGACGACTATATCCAGGATGAAGCATTCGATACCTTTACCACGGTATTGGCAGAGGCGGAAGAACTGCTTCTGAACGCAGACGCCGGCCAGGCAGATGTAGATGCGAAGGCCGAGGCCCTGACGAGAGCGATGGCAGCCCTGCGCAAGATCCCGAGCAAGGATGAGCTGAACAAGCTGATCGCCGAGATGGAGCGGAAGGCTCTGGACGGCTACACCGACCGCAGCGTGGCGGCCTTTAAGGCGGCTTTGAGCGTTGCGAAGACGGTTGCCGCGGACGAGACCGCAGACGGCCAGGCGATTGCAAAGGCATATACCAACCTGGAAGAGGCCGCGAACAGCCTGGTCAAGGCGGAGAAGCCGGGCACAGGCAACAGCGGCAAGGGCAGCACGTCTGCCAACATCGGCAACGCATATGGCGCAGCGGGTGTTGTATCCGCAGCCCAGGGCGTGACCAGCCAGAAGGCGTATGTGGTTTCCGACACGACGGTCAACTTCACGCTGAAGCATGGCCAGGCATACTGCTTCAAGATGACGGTTGTCAACGGCAACAACATGGTGCCGGGCTTCACGGCCGGCAACGGCGAAGTGCTCAAGACGCAGTTTGTGGCGAAGATCGGCAACGACTACTATTACAGAGTCTATGCGACCGGCACGCCGGGCCAGAGCACGGGCGTTTATACCACCCTGCCGGGCCAGAACGCTGTGAAACATTGCACGGTGACGATTGCGTAAGAGCTTTCGTAGGACTTCCTACGTGGAGCACAAAACAAACCAATTGCGGTTTGCTTCCGTAG
>NZ_NFJK01000052.1 GCF_002159845.1 Anaeromassilibacillus sp. An250 | reverse complement strand
TTCAAATCCGAAGTCATGGAGATGTGCCACCGGGAGGGGCTTTACCAAATCGACCTCTTGAACGGCAGCAAGAACCGCGTGACCGACCGGGAGTATTGGGCGCAGAAAAAGGGACAGGCTGCGCTGGACAAGCAGAACGCCCCCATGATTGCAGGCGGTATCACGCCCCGGCAGACCAAGTTTGAAACGAACAAGGAGAAGCTGCGGCAGACCATACGGAAAGCCCTTGCCACCGCCGCCAGCTTTGACGAATTTTCCTCTCTGCTGCTGCGGGAGGGCGTGACCGTCAAGGAGAGCCGGGGGCGGCTGTCCTATCTCACGCCGGACAGGACAAAGCCCATTACCGCCCGGAAGCTGGGCGACGACTTTGACCGCACCGCTGTCCTTTCCGTTTTGGAGCAGAACGCCGCCAGAGCCACAGAAAAGGCCGCAGCCATACTCGAATACCCCCGGCATGGGAACACAAAAGCCCCACAAACCGCCCCGAAGCAGGACGGTGTGCAGCGGCTTGTGGACATTGAGCAGAAAATGGCCGAGGGCAAAGGCCGGGGCTATGAACGCTGGGCGACCATGCACAACCTCAAACAAATGGCCGCGACGCTGAATGTGTATCAGGAATACGGCTTTACTTCCCCGGAGCAGTTAGAAGCCGCCGTTGATACCGCCTATCAGGAAATGCGCCAGACCAGCGGCGAACTGAAAGCACTGGAAACGAAGCTACAAGGGAAAAAGGAGTTGCAGCAACAGGTACTTGCCTATGCCAAGACCAAGCCCACCCGCGACGGGCTGAAAGCGCAGAAATCCGAGAAAGCCCGCGCCGCCTACCGGCAGGCAAACGAGAGCGATTTTATCATAGCCGAAGCCGCCGCCCGGTATTTCAAGGCGCATGGCATCACCAAGCTGCCCGCCCGGAAAGCGTTGCAGGCCGAGATCGAGCAGCTTATCTCCGAGAAAGACGGCCTGTATAACACCTACCACGAACAGAAACAGCGGTTCAAGGAGTTGCAGACCGTCAAGCGGAACATCGACCAGATTTTGCGCCGGGAGGAACCCCACCGCAGAAAGGAGCAGAGCCATGAGCGATAACCTGCCCCGCATGGACTACCGCCAGCACCGGCGGGCGCGGCGGCTGGTACATGAGTGCTGTAACTACGACGAGGGAAACTGCCTGCTGTTAGACGACGGGGAGCCTTGCGTGTGCGTCCAAAGCATTTCCCTTTCCCTCATGTGCCGCTGGTTCCGTGTGGCTGTCCTGCCCCTTGACGGGGAACTGGCCGCAGCCCTCTTGTACCGGGGGAGCCGGAAACGGTGTGAGGTCTGCGGGGCGGCATTTGTCCCCAAATCCAACCGGGGAAAATACTGCCCCGACTGCGCCGGACGCATGAAGAAACTCAAAGCCGCCGAGAGAAAGCGGAAACAAAGGCAGAAATGTCACGCTTTAGAGCCTTTCAAACCCGCATGAATCAAGGTTTTTTTCGTGAGTGTCAAAGGGTACGCGATACATTTATCCTTTTCCCCCGGAAACGCCGTTCTAAGGCGTGACAAAACACCACAATCAACCCGAACACAGGGAGGTGATACTATCGCTGATTATATCATGGCAGACACGCCGCTGCCTATCTATCTGCCCTACCCCCGTT
>NZ_NFJK01000051.1 GCF_002159845.1 Anaeromassilibacillus sp. An250 | reverse complement strand
TACCTCATGGACGAGGACGAGAACTATATCGTTGACGAGGAAACCGCGCCGGTTGTCCAGCAGATATACCAGCTTTGTCTTGCCGGGAATGGCCCGACCAAGATTGCCCGTATGCTTACGGAGCAGCAAATCCCCACGCCGGGGACGCTGGAATACCGCAGGACAGGCAGCACACGCCGCTACCACCCCGGCTATGAGTGTAAATGGGCGACAAACACCGTCGTTCATATCCTCGAAAACCGGGAGTACACCGGCTGTCTGGTAAACTTCAAGACGGAAAAGCCCTCTTACAAGGTCAAACACAGTGTAGAGAACCCCGTGGAGAAGCAGGCCATTTTTGAGAACCACCATGAGCCTATCATAGACCGGGAAACATGGGAGCGCGTGCAGGAGTTACGCAAGCAGCGCAAACGCCCGAACCGCTATGATGAAGTGGGGCTGTTCTCCGGTATGCTGTTCTGCGCCGACTGCGGCCATGTGATGTACCAGCAGCGGTATCAGAACAAGAACCGCAAGCAGGACTGTTACATCTGCGGCAGCTACAAGAAGCGCACCCGCGACTGTACGGCGCACTTTATCCGCACCGACCTGTTGACCGCCGGTGTCCTCTCCAATCTCCGGCAAGTGACGGAGTATGCCGCCAAGCATGAGAGCCGCTTTGTGAAGCTGCTTATCCAGCAGAACGAGATCGGCGGCAAGAGAAAGACCGCCGCAACCACCAGGCAGCTTGAACAGGCGCAGGAGCGCATTGCCGAAGTGAGCCGCATTATTAAGCGGCTGTATGAGGACAATGTGAACGGCAAAATCAGTGACGAGCGTTTCATGGAACTGTCAGCAGACTATGAGCAGGAACAGCGGGAACTGAAAGACCGCGCCGCCGCTTTGCAGGCCGAACTGGACAAGTCGCAGGCCGCCACCGTCAACGCGGAAAAGTTTATGGGTATCGTCCGAAAGCACCTTGCCTTTGAGGAATTGACCCCCACCCTCTTGCGGGAAATGATTGAAAAAATCGTCGTGCATGAGTGTAGCTATGACGAGAACGGCACCCGCAGGCAGGACATTGAGATTTATTACAGCTTTGTCGGCAAGATTGACTTGCCCGAAGCCTAACGCCCGACCTATCCGACACAATGGCCAAGTGCCGGATAGGAACGGCAAAATTTTTTACATTTCTATTACTTCTTTATCGCACATCAGTAAAGTCGCAGGGCATGAAACAGCTGATGGCCGGCGCGGGCGTCGCCATCGTGGGCATGGTCCTTGTACCGCTGCTGTCCGGCCTGTTCACCGTCTGATCGTACCCCGCTGAAATCCTCGCCCCCTCCCGCGCACAGCGGGAGGGGCTGAAAGGAGGTTTGACACCGTATGGATTTCTTATTGGATGCCCTTACCAACTGGCTGAAAGAGATGCTGGTGGGCGGCATCATGGGAAACTTATCGGGGATGTTCGACAGCGTAAATCAGCAGGTCGCGGATATATCCGTACAGGTGGGCCAGACCCCGCAGGGGTGGAACGGCAGCATTTTCAGTATGATCCAGAACCTCTCCAACTCCATCATGGTGCCGATTGCTGGCGTGATCCTGGCTATCGTGATGACGCTGGAGCTGATCCAGATGATTACCGACCGCAACAACCTGCATGACGTGGACACCTGGATGATCTTCAAATGGGTGTTCAAATCCGCCGCCGCGATTTTGCTCGTCACCAACACCTGGAACCTCGTCATGGGCGTGTTCGACATGGCCCAAAGCGTGGTGGCCCAGGCGTCCGGCATCATCGGCTCGGACGCTTCCATCGACATCTCCGCTGTTATGACCGATATGGAGTCCCGGCTGATGGATATGGACCTGGGGCCGCTGTTCGGCCTGTGGTTCCAGTCGCTTTTTATCGGCATTACCATGTGGGCGCTGTATATCTGCATTTTCATCGTCATTTATGGCCGTATGATCGAAATTTACCGCGCGTCCAGAAGCGCTGCTTGTAATCCGCAGGCGGTGCGCGGGCATTTTGGGAATCCGGCTTTGGCAAG
>NZ_NFJK01000050.1 GCF_002159845.1 Anaeromassilibacillus sp. An250 | reverse complement strand
TCCTGCATACTTTCCAGCAGCACGATGGAGTCATCGTCAAAATAGTTCTCTTTGAGTTTCAGGTAGTAATATTTTCGGTTGTCTGACATAGGGTTCCTCCTTGGGGTTTATTTCAGGGGTCTGTACGCCTTTAGAGGGCTGTTTTGGGGGCCAGAGGATAAATCTATCAGGCCCCCAGCGACACCCTCGAAAAAGTCCTTGATTTACAAGGGTTTTTCAGCCCCTAAATGCGTAGAAAGGTAGTATCTTTTCCGCTGTCGTTCTGCCTCTTTGCGGCGGCGTACCTGAACAGCACATTCCGGGCAGTATTTGGCCCGGTTGGAGCCGGGGGTGAACAGCGCCCCGCAGACGGCGCACCGCTTGGCGTCCAGGCGGTGGAACAGGGCCGTTTCCAGTTCCCTGTCCAGCGGCAGCACCGCCGCCCGGAACCACCGGCACAACAGGGAGTAGGAAATGGACTGGACGCAGACACATTCCTCCCCATCATCCAGCGCGATACAGTGGCCGCCGTCATAGTTGCAGCACTCATGTACCAGCCGCCGCGCTCTGCGGTACTGGCGGTAGTCCATGACGGGGACGGGTTCAGGCTTGCTTTTTTTCATGCTGGCACTTCCCACACCCGCCGCAGTTGCCGCAGCCCTGGCAGGCATGGGCCTCCGGCTCCGGGCCGGTGGGCGCGTCTGCCGATTCCGGCTGCAAGAGGGCAAGGGGCAGGCGGATATTCAGGTGGATAGTGACGGGCAAAATAATTTGCTTCATACAGTGACCTCCTTCAATGAATTTACTGTTAAATATTCGTGCAAAGTATTGTTTTCTTCGTGCAAATGGCATATACTAAAAGTACCAGCAGAAAGGGGTTGATGATATGGCTGGAAATACCACAAACATCAGCATCCGCATGGACGCGGATTTGAAGGCACAGGCCGACGCCCTGTTTGCGGAACTCGGCATGAATTTATCCACGGCGTTCAACATCTTCGTGCGCCAGTCGCTTCGTGAGGGCGGCATTCCCTTTGAGGTGAAGCTGGAACAGCCCAACAAGGAAACGATTGCTGCCATGCTGGAAGCGGAAAGGATTGCAAAAGACCCGTCTGTAAAGGGATACAATGACCTTGACGAGTTGTTTGCCGACCTGAAAAAATGAGGAAAACAAAGTACACCGTCAAGTACACGACCGTTTTCAAAAAGGACTACAAGCGGGCAATCAAGCGCGGCCTGAAAATCGAATTGCTGGAACAGGTCGTGGCGCTGCTGTCGATGGGCGAACCGCTGCCGGATAAAAACCGCGATCACGATTTGTCCGGCGATTGGGTGGGCCATCGGGAATGTCACATTCTCCCGGACTGGCTGCTCATTTACCGTATCGAGGATGATGTGCTGGTGCTGACGCTTGCCCGCACCGGGTCGCACAGCGACTTGTTCGGCAAATAAACCATCTGCCGCCGTATGGGGAAACCTGTACGGCGGTTTTTCTGTGTGCAAAAGGGTGTCGTGAAACGCGACGCACCTGAAAGGGGTCGGCAAAGCGCCGTACCCTTTACCGCTCCGGCCCCCGGTCGCGGGGCTTGTCCCGTTCCTGCCGGGCCAGTTGGTCGGCGGCCTTGCGGAGCCGTTCCACAGCTTTTAGCTCCTCCCGCATAGCTTTCATGTCGATGCTGTCCACCTGTTTCTGGGCGGTCAACAGGTCGATCTCACGCCGCCATTCCTTCGGGGTGATTTCCTCGCCGCTGGCTTTCAGTTCTTTCAGATACCGGGCCGCCGCGTCATAGAGGATCAGTTCCCGGCTGTGGCGCTGCTCGAACAGTTCCCGCTTCTCCGGCTTTACCCTGGCAAGCTGCTTGTGGACAGTCTTATACTCGTTGTACTGCGCCCACATCTCCCCGCGCTCGGTGAGGACAGCGATCCGGCGCTCAGCCTTGACGATCTCTCGCCGCAGGTCATAGTAATGGGTGTTCATATCTGCGATTTTTTCATGGAGCTGCTGCATGGATTGGATGCCGTTTGCCTGCAAAAAGCTGAACAGGGCGGCGCTCTCCTGTAAAGCCCGGATTTTGCCGGTGCGGGTGTCGGGCCGCTTGAGCTGCTGCTGGGCCTCCCACAAGTCAATCATGCTGGGCTGCTGGCCCTCCGG
>NZ_NFJK01000005.1 GCF_002159845.1 Anaeromassilibacillus sp. An250 | reverse complement strand
CGCTTTGCACTTTCGCGCTTTCACTTTGATTGTGCGTCAATAACTCAAAATAGCACTTGACAAAACGCTTCATGGGGGACGGAAAAGGACATCAAGCCCTTTATCGATCCCAAATTTGAGAACAACGTCATTTTGACAAAGACGGAATTTCTCACGATGAACACCCGGCCTAAAAACCCGGCCAACGCCCGCAACCTCAACGCCTGCATCATCGGCTCGTCCGGGTCGGGCAAAACCCGCTTCTGGCTCACTCCGCAGATTTTGCAGGCCAGCGCGGATAAAAACGGTGGATGCAGCTATGTGTGCGTAGATCCGAAAGGCGGGGTGCTCTCCCAGGTGGGTACTTTCCTGCAACGCCGGGGATATAAGGTAAAAGTGTTCAACAGCATAGATTTTTCAAAATCCATGCACTACAATCCCTTGTCCTATATCCACAATGAGGCGGACATCCTAAAATTCGTGGATACCCTCATAGCAAATACAAAGGGCGAGGGCAAGGAGGGCGATCCGTTTTGGACAAAGGCAGAAACGCTTCTTTATTGTGCGCTGATTGCCTATATCATCTTTGAAGCTCCTGCCGAGGATCGGAACATCAATACCCTGGTGGACATGATCTCCGGCATGGACGTGAAAGAGGATGACGAGTCCTATATGAACGCGGTGGACTATATGTTCAAGGGCCTGGAAAAGCGCAAGCCGGATTGCTTTGCCGTGAAGCAGTATAAGAAATATAAGCTGGCCAGCGGCAAGACCGCGAAAAGTATTTTGATTTCCTGCGGCTCCCGGCTGGCCCCCTTTGACATCCCCCAGCTCCGGGAGATCATGAGCTATGACGAACTGGAGCTTGACCGCATCGGGGATCGGAAAACGGCGGTTTTCTTCACGATTTCCGACACCACCCCCACTTATAACTTCATTGTGGCCCTGGCCTTTTCGCAGATGTTCAATCTCCTGTGTGAACGGGCGGACAATGTTCATGGGGGCCGCCTGCCCCATCATGTGCGGGTGCTGTGGGACGAGGCGGCCAACACGGGGCAGGTGCCCTCGCTGGAGAAGCTGGTGGCCGTGATCCGTTCCCGCGAGGTGAGTCTGTGCCTGTTCTACCAGCAGTACGCGCAGTGCAAGGCCATATACAAGGACAACGCGGAAACCATCTTAGGCAACATGGACAGCGTGATCTTCCTGGGTGGCCGGGAAAGCTCCACCATCAAGGAAATATCTGAAAACTGGCTGGGAAAGGCCACGATCTCCATGCAGACCGAGGGGCGCTCCCGTGGACAGTCGGAAAGCTACAACCAGAACACCCAGCGGCTGGGGCGGGAACTAATGACACCCAGCGAGCTGGCTACCATGCCGGGCGACAAGTGCATTTTGCAGCTGCGGGGCCTGCCCCCGTTCTTTTCGTCCAAATATGACTTGAAACAGCACCCGAACTACAAGTACACGGCTGAAGCCGATAAAAAGCAAAACGCCTTTGACCTGGATAAGCTCATTAACCGCCGCAGGCGGCCTGGGCTTAACGAGGCTTGTGAGGTGTACGAGGTAGACGTATCGGACGCGGGGCCCGTAAGCGAGGACGAGGACATCCTCAACTACGATGACGTGGACGATCCGGATGCCTATGTATAAATCACTTCTGGACAAAGTGTCCAGAGGTCGTAACCTGCCGCCGGAAATGGCGGCTTTTTTCATGGCCGGGACAATCCCGGAGAAATGGAGGATATATGGAATTTTTCGCTTCTGCTATCACGACTTTGCAGACACTGGTGGTTGCGCTGGGCGCTGGCCTGGGCGTGTGGGGCGTTGTCAATCTGCTGGAGGGCTACGGCTCGGACAACCCTGGCTCCAAAAGCCAGGGTATGAAGCAGTTAAAGGCGAATTAGATGTAATCAAAAGAAAGGAAAAGCACAATCCAGACGGAACCGGCGGTTGTGTCAAGAAATATTGCGGAAACACAAGGCCCCTGCTATAATAGGGGCAGGACATTTGACGATGGAGAAGGAGGCGGACGCCTATGCACATCAGCTATCAGCCGCTATGGGACACCTTGAAGGAACGCGGCATGAGGAAAGAGGACTTGCGGCTTGCCGCCGGACTTACCACCAACATGATCGCCAATATGGGCAAGGGCGAGCATATCAGCATGAAAACCCTGCTGCGTATCTGCGGGGCGCTGCATTGTGATATTGCAGATGTGATTGCTTTGGAGCAGGACGACAATTATGTTGCCCCATGAGGGGCCGCCCCCTGCTGGGACACTTTGTCCCAAAGGTGGGGACGGAAGAAGGAGGGCGGCGAAAGGAGTGTGAGCCATGAAAATGGGAATAAAAGAGATGAATTTTATCCATTCATTAGTGGGAAAAAGATTGCTCAATGTTTGCTGTGCAGCGGAGATATTAACATTTGACTTTTTTCCGCTTGCTCTCCATGCTTCTGGATATGCAAGAATTATCAAAAATAGCGATATTTTGGTTACTACTTTAGATTATCAATCATGGGATTTATCAGAAAGCACAAACAATGATGAGTGGTTCAATGTCAAACAATTCCATGCAGAAATGATTGGTGGTGCAGTTCTTTCCGCTACATTAAGCCCGTGGAATGATTTACATATAGAATTGGATAACGGCGTTATTATTGAGTGTTTGATTGCAAATTCCTATCCGCACTACAATGACGAGCAGGAACAGTGGGTTCTGTTTGAACGAGGGAAAGACCATAAGCTATTCTTGACGGTTTACAGCAAAAGAGTTGAGTTCATAGAATGAAGTTATCCAGTCAGAAACAGAAAACCGAACACCACCCATCAAAGCATGACCATTCCGCCACCTCTGGACACATTGTCCAGCCAGCGGGCGGCACCAACAGAACACGGCCCACCCAAGCAGGAAACTTCGGTTCCCTGCTTTTTATTTGCGCTTCTTCCGCTTTGAGCCGTGTGTTTTGAGCAGGGAGGATTTGTTCAGGATATGGATCAGCTGCCGGAACTCCAATTCGGACAGCTTGCTGTAATTGATCCCCAACCGCTTGCAGTACAAGATCGCCTGCCGCTCCAAGTCGCTGCCCTTGAAGTTCATCACTTCCTCTATGTCCTGCCGCAGTTCCTCGGCCACGGTGTTGACCGGCGCGCCCTCGCTGTCCCCCAGGTGGGCGGTGCGAATGTCCCGGATGATACGGCCTATATCTTCGCTGACAAGCTGACTGAAATACTCGTCCTCGTCCAGATGGGCGGCTTTCAGAATGCGGAGGTGGGGATCGTCCTCGCCCGGCTGGTAGCGGTCTATGATTTCCTGCCGTACCACATCCACATAGGCGTTGAGGCTTTGCACCTGCATACTGGCTACCCTGTCCACATAAATCTCAATATCCGCCAGCAGCCGGATAAAATCCTTGTGGGCCATCATCTCACACAGCAGCCGGTTGTTGACCCGCCCGCTTTTCAGGAGGGCCACCGCTTCATCGGTCAGGTGCAGCTCCGCCAGCGGCGTGTTCAGATATTCCCGGTTGTCGGTCAGGCCCAGCAGGTAGTCCACGGACACCTGATAGAAGTCGGCCAGCTTCAACAAGCTGCCGTGATTGATTTCCTTGTAGTCGTCGTTCTCATAGCTGCCCAGGGCGGATTTTGAAATGCCGGTCTGCTCCGCCAGTTCTTCCAGCTTCAAGCCCCGCTCCACCCGTAAATCCTTCAGCCGCTCCTGTACGGAAACGCGCGTTTTCATAGGCACATCGCTCCTTCCCGCGGCTGGCCGCCGCTGTTCTTTTTGATTATACCATACCATTCCGCAATCGTGGAAATTTTCCGTTTCCGGGCGGTATTCCTACTTTGCGGACATACGGGCGAGGGCACAAAAATGGTCTATGATAAGGGTAGTTCATCGATGGATTATTCCAATCGAATGACCGGCCTGTATGGGATATGCCCCCCCGGCGATGTAGCGCGGCGACCTGCGGCAAGGAGGTGGAGGAACCTTGACCGCAGCGAGCGTACCAACGGGAGCGAAACGCCGCTGAAAGAGCCAGGGGCAGGAACGACATCAGGGAAAACCGGCAAAATGAACACCCAAAATGACACCGAAACACAACAAACGGACGGGCGATAACCGGCCCGCTCCGTACTACTACGGGGAATTTCGGGGCGGCCCTACGGCCGCTTTTCCCCCGAAAAACACCCCGAAACACGACACTTAAATCTGCGAACCGTCTGTTGCGGCTGTTGCGGCCCAAACAGGCGGTTTTTTATGAAGGGAGGCCCTATGTCGAGAATGCCGAAAAAGAGGAAGCAGGAGTTGTCCTTCTTCCTCAATGAGCGGGGGCGGGTGGCGTACAATATCCTTTGCCGGAAGTGCCGCCGCTCCTGCAAGCAGAGCTTCCGGGCGGTTGTGATCGACTGTCCCTTTTATCTTTCTAAGAGGGCCAAGCGAAGGGAGGAAAGCTGAATGGAAGTTGAATTTTTGACCGCCGACACCAACCTGCCGCCCTGCCTGCCCCTGCCGTGGGCCATGCTGGGGCTGCCGGTCAGCAGCACCGCCAAGGTCATGTACGCCCGCCTGCTGGACGCCGCTCTTGCGGCAGGGGCGGAGGACGCCAACGGGATCATATTTACCCGCTGCCCCATCGTGGAACTGGCGGGTGCGCTGGGGCGCAGCGCCATGACAGTGAAGCGGGCCTTGCGGGAATTGGAGGACGCCGGACTGCTCCTGCGGGTGCGTCAGGGCTTCGGGGAGCCGAATAAGATTTATGTCCTCATTCCACGGGACGCACAAAAACAGGATTGCAGGCAGGCCGCAGGGCCGGTATAATGGAAAAAAGTGACCTGCCCCGTCCAGCCCGCCGGGAGGCGGCGAGGGGGGTTGCGAGGGAACATTGTAAGCAATCTAAATAAATAGTCTTGAATAATTTGTAAGAAGGTGTGCAAGTGAGCATTATTGAAAATATTAGTAAACAATTAGTGTTTAATAATAGCGAGGTTTGTCCCGGCGGAGAAGAAACAATCAAAAAAATTTTTGAAAGGACACCGATACAGTTGCCTGCTGATTATTATGAATTTTTAAGTTGTATTTCTGGTACCGGGAATATTGGTAGCATAGAATTTGAAATCGAAAGCGACGATGAAGATATTGGGAACATACCTATATGTCTTTGGTCAGCAAACAGGGCATTAAGTATGCAAAATGAGTTTGCACATTCTATGAAAGAAAACTTCATCAGTAAGGTTTGGTTTATTGGTGATGATTTAGGTGATATGGTTTATTTTTATGGGTATGGCAACGATGGATTTGGCGTATATTTTGTGGATGCAGGCAGCTTAGGTTTTGAATATGCGTATAAAATAGCAGACACACTCACAGATTTTCTCGTCAATGGAGCAGGCATTGATGTTATAGAATCGTTATAAGGGCGTATCAAAAACCCCTTTAGGAACTAAAGGGCGCACTTCTATACATAGCCTGACGGCCATGTATTCGTGCGCTCTGCGAGGCGGAACGGCGGATTGCCAGATGGAGCAATCTGCCGTTCTTGCGTCGCTTCGCTCCGTCCAAGGGGCTGCGCCCCTTGCGCGGCTTACGCCGCTTACCCCACCCGCCCCCGGAAGGGGGACACCCGCTGGCGCGTCTGTCCCCCTTCCGAGGGCCTGATAACCGAACACCGACACCCTGACCGCTCACCGGGAACACCCCGGAGGACGGTCATTTTTTCACCCATTTTTCAGTTGAAGGAGGTCAACGACCATGAGCAAAGAGTTGGAACAGCTCCGGCAGGAGTACGCCGAGAACGAGGCCAAGCTGCAACAGTACCAGCACCGGGTACAGCGGTTGGAGCAGCGGAAGAAATACTATGAGAAGGGGGAGCGGCAGAAACGCGCCCACCGCCTGATTACCAGAGGGGCCGCCGTGGAGAGCGTGGCCCCGGAGGTCAAGCCCATGTCCGAGCAGGGCTTCTATTCCCTTGCCGAGCAAATCTTCTCCATGCCGGAGGTGCGGGCCGCTGTCCAGGCCGCCGCCCAGCGGGAGGGCGAGTAAATGGCCCTGTTTCATTTGACGGTCACGCAGGTGCAGCGCAGCGCCGGACAGTCTGCCATCGCGTCCGCCGCCTACCGCGCCGGGGAGCGGCTTTACAGTGAACGCTACGGCGAGTACAGCGACTACACCCGCAAGGGCGGCGTGATCTGCTCCCACATTCTCCTGCCCCCACAGGCCCCGCCGGAATACCAAGACCGCCAGACCTTATGGAACGCCGTGGAGGAAGTGGAGCGCCACAAGGACGCCCAGCTTGCGTACAGCTTTGATATTGCCTTGCAGAACGAGTTTTCACTGGAAGAAAACATCGCCCTTGCAAGGCAGTTTTTATTGGAGCAGTTTGTCAGCCGGGGCATGGTGGTGGACTTTGCCGTACACCAGCCTGACAAGGAGGACGGGGGCATCCCCAACCCACACTTCCATGTCCTCTGCCCCATCCGGCCCATTCTGGAAAGCGGCAAATGGGGCTACAAGCAGCGGCGCGTCTACCGTCTGGACGAGGACGGCAACCGCATTTTGGACGAGAAGGGCAAGCCCCTCTTTGACGCGGTTCCCACCACCGACTGGGGCCGCCCGGAAACGCTGGAAGCGTGGCGGGAGGTGTGGGCCGAGATGTGCAACGCCAAGTTTGCCGAGAAGGGCCTGCCCTGCCGGATCGACCACCGCTCCTATCTGCGGCAAGGTTTAGACCTATTACCCACCGTCCATGAGGGGCCAGCGGTGCGCCAGATGGAGGCGCGAGGGATTGCCACCGACAAGGGGGAACTCAACCGCTGGATCAAGGCCACCAACGCCCTCTTGAAAGAGCTGCGGCAGAAAATCAAGGCCCTGTTTGGATGGCTGAACGAGGTGCGGGAGGAACTGTCCAAGCCCCAGGCCCCCACCCTCGCCGACCTGTTATCCGCCTACTACGGGGCGCGGAACGCGGGCGCGTGGAGCAGCAAGGGCAAGGTGGGCAATCTCCAAAAGTTTGCCAACGCCGTGAACTACCTGACCGAGCAGAAGCTCTACACCGTGGACGATCTGGAGGCCCGCGTCACTTCCCACAATGAACGGATCGAGGAACTAAGGGCCAGCATGGGCAGCAAGCAGACCCGCATGAAGGAGCTGGACGGCCTGCTGGAACAGGCGGAACGCTACCGGGAGCTGAAACCCATCCACACCCAGCTCAACGCCATCCACCGCAAGAGCCAGCGGGAGAAATTCAAGGCCGCCCATGAGGGGGAGCTGCGGCAGTTTTATATGGCCCGCCGCAAGCTGGAACCCCACTTCACGCCGGAGGGAAAGCTGCCCCTGTCCAAGTGGCGGACGGAGCGGGGGAAGCTGCAACAGGCGTATCAGGAGGACTACGCCAAGTACAAGCCCATCCGGGACGACCTGATGAAGCTGTACCAAGTGAAATCCACCGTGGACACCGCCCGGCGGCGGCAGGAGCAGGCCCACACCCAGCGCCGGGACAGGGACATGGAGCGGTGAGGGACTTCCCATTTCCCGCCGGGGATGGTACAATGGAATCAGCTTTGACGGGCCGCCCCTGCTGGGACATTTTGTCCCAAAGCTGGGGGCATAACCCCCCGCCCCAACCTCTGGACACTTTGTCCAGCCAGTGAGAGATGAACAGAGAGGGAAATTTTTATGGGATTTTTTGATAAGTTAAGAGATGGCAGGCAGGATAAGGTATTTGAAGAAAAATTATTGTATCTAAAAAAATACCATAGGGATGCAGAGTTGATCTCGTACAAAGTTGAAAATATCGTTGAAATCCCAGAGTCATGGAAGAAAATTTTCTGTATGAACAAAAAAGAGGAAAGGAGTGCTGCAACAATCAAGTGCTGGAAAGCCTTGTTTGCAAATGAGTTAAGAAATACTATTCTGTATTTAGAAGAAAATTTGCTTGACGTAAATCTAATTAAATATCAGGGAAAATACTCTATTTTGTATAGTATACTCTCTTCTAATAAAAAAGTGTTATATTATGAGGGGGGAAATTGCAATACCACACACTTCCCTGGTAAACTACAATCTAAATTGGACAACCTTCCAAACAGCATCGTCAGGTTCTATCAAGAACTTCATAACGGCTTCTTTTACTATGCAAGCGGAGGAATGGGATTGTTAGAATCCAATGATATTGTTGTATTTGATGATGAAGAATGGGGTATTCTTGATGATTTAAAACATCCATTGAAAATTTATCTGCCAACTACTTTTGGAATATTTGGTTCTGGAATGGGCGGATATGTTGCAGTGGATTTGTCTGATTGTGATAGTTGTAAGGCAACATTGTGGTTTAGCAATCGACAGCCCAAGTATGATATAAACTTTTGGGATATTGTCGATGAATGGATTGTACTTGGAATGCAAGGGTAAATTATTTTATAGGCGCGACAGATAGGCTGCGCTTTTCCCATATCGAAAACTGAATACGAAACCCAACAACCGGCGCTTGCCATTTTCCTTGTGAGAATGACAGGCGCTTTTCTTATTTTCGGAGGATTTGCCTATTTGAGTATTTTTGAAGCTGTGAAACAGTCTGTTACCACCCGGCAGGCCGCCAAGCATTTCGGAATCCGGGCAGGCCGGAATGGGATGTGCCGCTGTCCCTTTCACGCCGACAGGAACCCCAGCATGAAGGTTGACCGCCGGTATTACTGCTTCGGCTGCGGGGCCACCGGCGATGTGATCGACTTTGTTTCCCGTCTGGAAGGGATCAGCCCCAAGGAGGCCGCCCTTCTGCTGGCGCGGGCTTTCTCTGTCCCCTATGAGGACAAGGGGCCGCCCGGCAGGAGCCGCCCCCTGCCCCGGCAGGAAAGCCCGGAGCAGCAGTTCCGCCGCATGGAGCGGTACTGCCTGCGGGTGCTGTGCGACTACCGCAACCGGCTGGGCCGCTGGAAGCGGGACTATGCCCCCAAGGGGCCGGAGGAAGAATGGAATCCTTTGTTTGTGGAAGCCCTGCAAAAGCAGGACTATGTGGAATATCTGCTGGACACGCTGCTCTCCCCCGACATGGAGGAACGGGCGGCCCTGATCGCCAGCTATGGAAAGGAAGTGAGAAGCATTGAGCGAAGAATGGCAGAGCTTGACGCCGGAGCTGCGGCAGGCCGTGACGGACACCATAGAGGCCGCCCCGCCGCCCCGGAGCGTTGAGGAAGTGAAAGCCATGCTGGAAAGCACCGAGAAGGGCGGCGTCCGCAACAGTATTCACAACTGCCTGACGGTATTCCAGTATGACCCCGAACTGTCCGGGGCGGTGGCAAAAAATCTCCTGACCGAGCGCGTTGACCTGCTGCGGCCCATCGGCAGGCAGCGCCGCGCCGGGGGCAGGGCCTTGACCGACACGGACATGAAGTATATCCGCCTCTATCTGGAAGATACCTACGGTTTGACAAGCGAGAAGAAGATTGCCGACGCCCTCGACCTTGCTGCCGACGCCAACCGCTACCACCCCATCCGGGACTACTTAAACGGCCTTGTGTGGGACGGGAAAGAGCGAATCCGCTGCTGCCTGCGGCACTTTTTGGGGGCCGACACGGACGAGTACACCTACCAATCCCTGCGGCTGTTCCTGCTGGGGGCCATCCACCGGGCCTTCCGCCCCGGCTGCAAGTTTGAGGTCATGCTCTGTCTGGTGGGCGGGCAGGGGGCCGGGAAATCCACCTTCTTCCGCCTGCTGGCCGTGAGGGACGAATGGTTTTCCGACGACCTGCGGAAGCTGGACGACGATAACGTTTACCGAAAACTGCAAGGCCACTGGATCATTGAGATGTCGGAGATGATCGCCACCGCCAACGCCAAGAGCATTGAGGAAATCAAGTCCTTTTTAAGCCGTCAGAAGGAGGTCTATAAAATCCCCTATGAAACCCACCCGGAGGACAGGCCCCGCCAGTGCGTATTCGGCGGGACTTCCAACGCCCTGGACTTCCTGCCCCTTGACCGCTCCGGCAACCGGCGCTTCCTGCCGGTCATGGTCTACCCGGAACAGGCCGAGGTACACATTTTGGACGATGAAGCCGCGTCCAGGGCCTATATTGAGCAAGTGTGGGCCGAGGCCATGACGGTCTACAAGAGCGGCGATTTTAAGCTGTCCTTCAGCCCCGAAATGGTACGGTATCTGAAAGAACACCAGCGGGACTTCATGCCGGAGGACACCAAGGCCGGGATGATCCAAGCCTACCTTGACCGCTACACCGGCAGCGCCGTATGCTCCAAGCAGCTTTTCCGGGAGGCCCTCAAGCGCCCCTACGACGAGCCGAAGCAATGGGAGATACGGGAGGTCAACGACATTATGAACCACTGTATCACGGGATGGAGGTACTTTTCCAACCCCCGGATATTCGAGGAATACGGCAGGCAGAAGGGCTGGGAACGGGAGGCCCCGGCAACGGGCGCTGACAACGGGCAGGAAAAACTGCCGGAGGGATTTGTGGAAGTGACCGAGCAGATGGAGCTGCCCTTCTGAAAAATCCGGGGGAATCCCACCCCGTTGCCGAGCCGGTTGCCAGCCCGTTGCCGGGCCGGTTGCCGGGGAAAAGCCTGTAACGGCGGGCCTTTCTCCCCTCTGACAACCAAAGCAACAGAAAAATAAAAGAAAAAGTAAATAGGAACCCAACCGCCAGACGGAGATTGTTTTGCAGGTTTTTTGAAGCCCGTTGCCGGACTTCGTTGCCGCCCCTCTCCTGTCTGGCTTATTTCATTTATGGAGGTAAAACTGCCTATGGCAAAAAGCAAAACCGAGATCCAAGTCACAGCGGTGTTTGACGGCGAGCTGGACGCCACCGACGTCTTTGTGAGCCTGATTGCACAGAAATACAGCCAGCGGAAGGACAATATAAGTCTTGCGAAAACACAAGATTTAGGGTATAATAAAGACAAGGTTCAGCAGAACCGTGTTCCGTCTGGATTGTGCGGGTAACGGTTATGATGAACGGATATACAGGTATGGACGCGCTTCTTGCGGGCAGCTTCCGGGCGGCCATCTATTGCAGGCTTTCCAAGGACGACGACCTGGACGGGGAGAGCGCCAGTATCGCCAACCAGCGGGCCATGCTGGAAAACTACTGCGAAAAGCAGGGATGGGAGGTTGTGGCAGTCTATCAGGACGATGGCTACACGGGGCTGAACATGGAGCGGCCCGACCTGAAACGGATGTTAAAGGCCATCGAGCGCAAGCAAGTCAACCTTGTTATCACGAAAGACCTCTCCCGGCTGGGCCGGAACTACTTGCAGACCGGCACGCTGATCGAGGACTTCTTCCCCCGCCACGGCGTCCGCTATATCGCCATGAACGACGGGATCGACACCCTGCGGGAGAACAACGACATCGCGCCCTTCAAAAATATCCTAAATGAGATGTATAGCAAGGATATTTCCAAGAAGGTACATTCCTCTTACCTGCTGAAAGCGCAGAAGGGGGAGTTTACCGGGTGCCTTGCCCCCTTCGGGTATCGGAAAGACCCGGAGGACAAAAACCACCTGCTGGTGGACGGGGAGACGGCCCCCATTGTCCGGCAAATCTTCCTGTGGGCGCTGGAGGGCCACGGCCCCAACTACATCCGGCGCAGGCTGGAGGAACAGCGGATACCCTGCCCCACATGGTGGAACCGGCAGCGGGGCCTGCGGAACACCCGCACCAAATGGGAGAAGAAAGACCCGGAGAACGGGAAGTTTATCTGGGACTTCTCGGTTATCAAAGACCTGCTGATGAACCCCGTCTATGCCGGTGCCATCGCGTCCCAGAAGAAGGACTACCGCTTCAAGCTGGGAACCATCCGGGAGAAGAAGCCGCAGGACTGGATCGTGGTGGAGCAGCGGCATGAGCCGATCATTGACCGCAGGAGCTTTGACCTTGTGCAGAGTAAGCTGCAATCCCGCCAGCGGCCCCGGCAGAATGGGGAAACCAGCCTGTTTGCCGGGCTTATCAAGTGCGGCGAGTGCGGCAAGTCGCTGACCATCCGCACCACCCACGCCAAGCACCCGCAGCAGATTTACGCCTGCAAGACCTACGGGGCCTTCGGCAAGAACCACTGTACCCAGCACCGGGTGGAATACAGCACCCTGTACCGGCTTGTGCTGAACAAGATACGGGAGTGCGCCAGGGCCGCCCTGATGGACGGGGAGGCCGTGGCCGGGAAGCTGACCGACACCTGCGAGGCCGAGCAGAAGGGCCAGCGGGAGGCGCTGGAACGCGCCCTTGCCAAAGACACGGAGCGCATGGACGTGCTGGAAAAGATGATGCTGCGGCTGTACGAGGACATGATGGCCGGGCGGATCAGCGAGGCCAACTTCAACCTCATGCTGGAAAAGACGCAGAAGGAGCAGGCCGAGGTCAAGGCGCGGGTGGAGGACGCAAGGAAGAAGCTGTCCGATGAAGCGAGGATCGAGAGCGATGCCAAACAATGGGTGGACGCGATCCAGGAGTATGCCGACATCACGGAGCTGGACGCCGCCACCCTCAACCGCCTGATTAAAGAGATCGTTGTCCATGAACACATCGACAGCGAAAAGACAAGGCACATCTCCATCGAAATTCATTTCAATCTCAAGCCCATCCCGGAGGTGGAGCAGGTCACGGCCTGACCTGCCCCCGCCGGGCGGTTCTGACAATTCCATAGATATTTCTTGACACGCCGCCGCCCGCCGATGGCTGTGTTGCACCTAATTAGGGATAAACCCATTGATTTGAGGGGGAACAGCACCCCTTGAAAAATCAGGGGAAAATGGACGAGTTCCTACTAATTGGGGATAACACAGCTCATGGCGGGCGGCGGCATCATCCTGCTGGGCACCACCCTGATCCCTCTGCTGTCCGGCCTGTTTTAAGGTAGCGGCTTATGGATTTTCTCACCGACTGGCTCACAGACTGGCTTAAAGAGCTGTTGATTGGCGGGATCATGGGGAACCTGGAGGGGCTCTTTGATTACGTCAATACCCAAGTCGGAGAGATCGCGGTACAGGTGGGGACTACCCCGGCGGCGTGGAACGCCGGGGTATTTTCCCTCATCCGCCAGCTTTCCGAAACGGTGATTTTACCGATTGCCGGGCTGGTACTGACCTTTGTTGCCACCTATGAGCTCATTCAGATGCTTTTGGAAAAGAACAATATGCACGAGTTTGACGTGGCGAATATCTACAAATGGATGTTCAAAACGGCTTGTGCCATCTTCATTCTCTCAAATACCTTTGACATTGTGATGGCCGTCTTTGACGTGTCGCAGACGGTGATTGCCCAGGCGGGCGGTCTAATCCAGGGCTCCACGGACATCACGCCGGATATGATCACGGAACTGGAAACCACCCTGGAGGGGATGGACTTAGGGCCGCTTCTTGGCCTATGGCTCCAGTCCTCGATTATCGGCGTTACCATGTGGGCGCTGGGCATCGTCATTTTCGTTCTGGTCTATGGGAGGATGCTGGAAATCTATTTGCTCACCAGTTTGGCCCCGATCCCTATGGCGACAATCTCTCACCGGGAGGTGGGACAGATGGGGCAGAACTATCTGCGCTCCCTCTTTGCCGTGGGCTTCCAGGGGATGCTCATTCTGGTGTGTGTTGCAATCTATGCGGTGCTGATCCAGGGAATTGCCACTGGCGGAGATCCCATCGGGGCGATCTGGGGCACCGTGGGCTATACGGTTTTGCTCTGCTTCATGCTGTTCAAAACCGGGACGATAGCGCGCAGTATCTTTAGCGCGCACTAAGGAGGTTTGATTTTATGGCGAATATGCAGACGGCGGCACAAGGGGCCCCCGTTATGGACGAGGCGGCGATGGCGGAAATGCGCCGCCTGATTTTTGAAGCGCCCATCCAGGAGCTGGCGGACGCCCAGGGTATTTCTATTGACGAGGCCGTACAGCTCCGGGTGGAAAAGAACCTGGAGGCCGCCGAGGTGCCTATCGAAGTTTCGGTGCGGCCCATTGAGCCCCAGGGCAAGCTGATCGGCTTTGCCAGCGTGAATATTGGCGGCATCGTGATTGACGATTTTAAGGTAGTCAACGGGAAAAACGGGATTTTCCTGGGGGAACCCAGCAAGCCCGATCCCACAACCCGGACAGGCTACCGCTCCACAGCGCGGGTGACAAACCGGGCCTTGCAGGAGCGGCTGAGCGCGGCGGCGGCAGACGGCTATAACGTGGCTGTGGAAAAGCTGATTGCCCGCGCCGAGGCCCTGCGCCCGAAGCCGATCCGGGAGCAGATGGCAAATGCGGCAAAGGAGGCCGCAAAGGAAAACGCCGCCCGGCCCGCCCCGGCAAAGGGCAAGGAGGCCAGGGATGACCGATAAGGGCACCTCTGGACAAAGTGTCCAGAAGTCCCTGGAACTCACGGAGGGGCTGTTCCTCATGGATGGCATCGAGGGCCTGCGCTCCCTGCCCCGTCATTCCGTGGATATGCTCTTAACCGATCCGCCCTATGGGACAACCCGGAACTTTTGGGATGTGCCCCTGCCGCTCCCGGAGCTGTGGGAGGCGGTGAAATGGGCGGTCAAGCCGGACGGCGCGATCCTGTTCTTCGCGCAGTGCCCCTATGACAAGGTGCTGGGGGCATCCAACCTGTCCATGCTCCGCTATGAGTGGGTGTGGTACAAAAGCCGCTCAACTGGCTTTCTCAATGCCCGCCGCGCCCCGCTGAAAAAGACGGAGAACATCCTGGTGTTCTATCAGAAGCTCCCCCTTTACAATCCGCAGTTTGAACAGGGCAAGCCCTACAAGCGGAGCCTGACCAACAACGGGGACAGCCCGAACTATGGAAAATTCATCCGTACCACGGGCGGCTCGGAGGATGGCCTGCGCTTTCCGGGGAATGTGCTCACGTTCCCCACCGTCCAGCGCACCGTCCACCCCACGCAGAAGCCGGTGGCCCTGTGCGAGTATTTCATCAAGACCTATACCCGGCCCGGCGAGCTGGTGGCGGACATCTGCGCGGGCTCCGGCACAACGGCGGTGGCCGCCCTCAACACGGGCCGCCGCTTCATCTGTTTTGAAACCGTCCCGGCCTACTATGCCGCCGCCAGTGAGCGCATCCGCGTGGCGGGCGCGGCGGTGGAGGCCGGGGAGAAAGGAGTGTAATTATCGGGAAATATTCTGTGATCTACGCCGATCCCCCCTGGCGGTACGCGCAAAAGGGCTTGCAGGGGGCGGCGGAAAAACACTACCCCACAATGGGGATTGACGAGTTATGCACGCTCCCGGTGGCAGATCTGGCGGCCCCGGACAGCGTGCTTTTTTTGTGGGCTACGTTCCCGCAGCTCCCGGAGGCCCTGCGGCTGATTAAGGAGTGGGGCTTCACTTACAAAAGCGTTGCTTTCGTCTGGTTGAAGAAAAACCGCAAGTCCGAGGGCTGGTTCTATGGCCTGGGCTTCTGGACGCGGGGCAACGCGGAGGTCTGCCTGCTGGCAACACGGGGACACCCGAAACGGCAGGCGGCAAACGTCCACCAGTTTATCATTTCCCCTATCCAGGAGCACAGCCGCAAGCCGGAGGAGGCCCGTGAAAAGATCGTGGCCCTCATGGGCGATGTGCCCAGGGTGGAGCTGTTTGCCAGACAGTCCCCGCCCGGCTGGGACGTGTGGGGGAACGAGGTGGAAAGCACCCTCCCGGACTTCTGGACAAAGTGTCCAGAGGTGGCCGGGGACAGAAAGGAGTGATTGAAATTCCCTATGTAAATGTCCCCAACGACTTATCCAAAATCAAGACCAAACTTGCCTTTAACCTGACGAAACGCCAGCTTGTGTGCTTCGGGATCGCGGCGGCGGTGGGCATCCCGTCCTACCTGCTGGCCCGGAGCGCCATCGGCAACACCGGGGCCATGTTCCTGATGATGGGGGTGGCGCTCCCGGCGTTCCTGCTGGCGATGTATGAAAAAGACGGGCTCCCCTTTGAAAAGGTAGTGCGGAACGTCCTGCGGGCTAAGTTCCTGCGGCCTGGGGTGAGGCCCTACCAGACGGAAAATATCTATGCCCCGTTTACCCAGCGGGGCGCTGTGCGAAAGGAGGATGCGATTGCAGAAAGCAAAAAGCCCAAAGCGCGGCCCCGGAAAGGCCGCTAACCGGAAAGCTGTTTTGTCCGCCCAGCAGACCATCCCTTATCTGGTGATGCACCCGGACGGCGTGTGCCAGCTCCCCGGCGGGCTCTACACAAAGACGGTGGAATATGAGGACATCAACTATTCCGTAGCAAGCACCGAGGATCAGACGGCGATTTTTGGCGGGTGGAGCTCGTTCCTCAACTACTTTGACAGCTCCCTGCCGTTCCAGCTCTCCTTTATCAACCGCCGCTCCCGTTCCCGGAGCAAGTACAAGGTAAACATTCCCCCGGCCCAGGATGACTATGACAGCATCCGGGCGGAGTTCACGGGGATGCTGAAAAACCAGATTGCCAAAAGCAACAACGGCATCGAGCGGTCAAAATATATCACCTTTGGCCTGCCCGCCGAGGGGATCGCGGAGGCCCGCCCCCGCCTGGAACGGGTTGAGGCCGATGTGACAGGAAACCTCAAACGGCTGGGCGTTCCCTCCGTCCCGATGGACGGGCAGGCGCGGCTGGCCCTGCTCCACGGCCAGATGCATCCGGGCAACCGGGAGCCGTTCCGCTTCTCCTGGCAGGACATCCCTAAAACCGGGCTTGGCACAAAAGACTACATCGCGCCGGACAGCTTCGACTTCCGGCAGGCCCGGACGTTCCGCATCGGCCAATACTGGGGCGCGGCGTCCTACTTGCAGATTTTGGCGTCCGAGCTATCTGACAAGCTCCTGGCGGAGATCCTGGAGCTGGATGCGGAAATGACCGTAACCATGCACATCCAGACGGTGGATCAGCTCAAGGCAATTAAGACCATCAAGGGCAAGCTCTCCGACATCGGAAAAATGAAGGTGGAGGAACAGCGCAAGGCGGTGCGGGCCGGGTATGATCCCGACATCCTGCCCCCTGACCTGATTACGTTTTCCAAAGACGCGGCAGAGCTCCTGGCTGACCTGCAGTCCCGCAACGAGCGGATGTTCCTGCTCACATTCACGGTGGTAAACCTTGCCCCCACCCGCCAGCGGCTGGAGAATGACGTGTTCACGGTGGGCGGTATCGCGCAGAAATACAACTGCGCCTTGAAGCGGCTGGACTGGCAACAGGAGCAGGGCTTTGTTTCTTCCCTGGCCCTGGGCTATAACGAGGTGGAGATCCAGCGGGGCATGACTACCAGCTCCACGGCGATCTTCATTCCCTTTATGACCAGGGAGCTGCGGATGGCCGGGCCGTCCCTCTACTACGGCATGAACGCTCTTTCCCACAACGTCATTATGGCTGACCGCAAAAAACTGAAATCGGCCAACGGCTTGTATCTCGGCTCCACGGGCTCCGGCAAGAGCTTCGCCGCAAAGCGTGAGATCATCAACGTGTTTCTGGCTATTCCCAAAGACCGCATTATCATTGTCGATCCGATGGGGGAATATGCCCCGCTGGTGCGTAGGCTGGGCGGCCAGGTGGTGGAGATTGCGCCCGGCTCCCCCAACCATATCAATCCGATGGACATCCAGCTTGATCTGGACGATGACGAAAGCCCGCTTTCCATGAAAGCGGATTTTTTGTTGTCCCTTTGCGAGCTGGTAGTGGGCGGCAAGGACGGCCTGCAACCTATCGAAAAGACGGTGATTGACCGCTGTGTGCGGCTCATTTACCGGGACATGGCCCTGGGTCTGGGGGACGGCAAGCCGCCCTTGCTCCAGGACTTGTACGAGGAACTTCTGAAACAGCCGGAGCCGGAGGCCCGCCGGGTGGCAACCGCCCTGGAGCTCTACTGTACGGGCTCCCTTAACCTGTTCAATCACCAGACCAACGTAAAACTGACGGCGCACATTGTCTGCATCGTCCTCAAAGGGCTGGGAGAAAACCTCCGCAAGATCGCCATGCACGTTACCAACGACTTTGTAACTTCGGCGGTCAATGTGAATTTTCACAACGGCGTTTCTACCTGGTGCTACTTTGACGAGTTCCACATCCTGCTCCGGGACGCGCTCACCGCCAGCTACTTTGTGGCCGTGTGGAAGATGCTCCGCAAAAAGGGCTGCGTACCCTCAGCTTTAACGCAGAACGTCAAAGACCTTTTGGCCAGCCGGGAGATCGAGGCCATTCTGGACAACACCGACTTTATGATCCTGCTGTCCCAGGCCCAAAGTGACCGGGCGATTTTGGCGAAACAGCTCGGTATTTCCGAGCATCAGCTCTCCTATATCACCCATTCCAATTCCGGCGAGGGCCTGCTGTTCTATGGCGATGTGACCATCCCCTTTGTGGATCGGTTCCCCCGTGGGGAGATCTATAACCTGCTGACCACGCGCCCGGAGGACTTGAAGAATGAAGCGAAAACCGAATAAACCCGAACAAGAGCCCAGGGAGCGCCCCAGCTCCTGGGAGGAGCCCGCCGATCCCGGCGGCGCTTCTTCCGGGGCCGCTGGGGGCGGCTCCCAAGGCGGTGCTGGGACAGAGGGGACTTCTGGACAAAGTGTCCACAAGTCAAAGTTCCGGCAGAAAAGCAAGCAGGAACAGGCCGCCGCTTCCAAGCTCCGCATGGAAAAGCGCGGGGAAAAGCTGGAGGCGGCCAAAGACAAGCTGGCAAAACAGAAGCCCCCGAAAAAGCCAGGCCCCATCCGGCGGGTGGGCCGCGCCGCTGGCGGCACTGTTCACGGCTTTGTGCATGGGAAGATTTATGAGAATGAACAGGAAAACGTGGGCATCGAGGGGGCTCACCGCTCCGAGCTGGTGGGCGAGTCCGCCCTGCGGCATGGCTCCCGGTTTGTGAAGCGGAAAGTCCGGGAACACCCGGCAAAGACCGTCCAGCGGGCTGAGTCCAAATATGTCAAGGCCACGGCGGACTATCACTTCCGCATGGCCGCCCAGGAACACCCGGAGATGTCCGGCAACCCGGTTTCCCGGATGTGGCGTAAGCACCGCTTGAAAAAGCAGTATCAGAAGCGGGCGCAGGAGGCGGTCAAGACCGGGGCGGCAGGCGCGGCAAAAAAGACAGCCGCCGCCACGGAAAAGGCCGGGGCAAAAGCGGTAGGCTTTGTGAAGCGGCATCCCGTGGGGGTGGTGCTGGCCCTGGCCTGTGTGCTCTTGCTCTTTATGATGCAGTCCTGTTCGTCCTCCCTGGTGACGCTTGGCAACGCCGGGGCGGGCGCGGTGGGCGCGACTACCTACCCATCCCAGGATGAGGAAATGCTGGCGGCGGAGGCGGCCTACTGCGGTATGGAGGCGGAGCTCCAGGACTACCTGGACAGCTACGAAAGCACCCACGACTATGACGAGTACCACTTCGACTTGGACAGCATTGAGCACGATCCTTATGTGCTGATCTCTATCCTAACTGTGCTCCATGAGGGGGCATGGACGCTGGAACAGGTGCAGGGGACGCTGGAAACCCTCTTTGACCGCCAGTACATTCTCACCGAGGATGTGGTGGTTGAGGTGCGCTATCGGACGGAAAGCCGGACGGACAGCGAGGGCAACTCCTACGATGTGGAAGTCCCCTATAATTACTACATCTGCTATGTGACGCTGGAAAACCGCAACCTGTCCCATCTGCCCCTGGAAATGATGAACGAGGAGCAGATGTCCCGGTACTCCCTCTATATGTCTACCCTGGGGAACCGGCCTGACCTGTTCCCGGAGTCGGCCTATGTGGGGAAATACGTTACCAACCCGCCCGCCGGATATGACGTGCCGGGGGAATATCTGGACGATGAAACCTTTGCGGCCATGCTCACCGAGGCGGAGAAATACCTGGGCTATCCCTATGTGTGGGGCGGGAGCTCCCCAGCTACGTCCTTTGATTGCTCCGGCTTCGTGTCTTGGGTGATCAATCACTCCGGCTGGAATGTGGGCCGCCTGGGGGCTCAGGGGCTCTATAACATCTGTACCCCTACCAGCAATCCAAAGCCCGGCGATCTGGTGTTCTTTGTCGGCACCTATGACACGGCGGGCGTGTCCCACTGTGGCATCTATGTGGGGGACGGGATGATGATCCACTGTGGCGATCCCATCCAATATGCAAACTTGAATACAAGTTACTGGCAATCTCATTTTTACGCCTACGGGCGTTTACCCTGACAAGGAGGTATCTATGGCGGTAAGCAAAAGCCAGAAAATCCAGGCCGAGATTGATAAGGTCAAGGCCAAAATCAGCGAACAGCAGGCCCGGCTCAAGGAGCTGGAAAAGAACAAGCAGGAGGCCGAAAACAGCGAGATCGTGGACATCGTGCGGGGCATGAGCATTTCCCTGGAGGAGCTCCCCCTGGTGCTCCAGCGGCTCCGGGATGGCACTTCTGGACAAAGTGTCCAGAAGTCCGAGGACGGCGGAAAGGAGGAAAATTGAAGATGAAACGCTTTCGGGTGATGGCGGCGGCGCTGTGTGCCGCCGTTCTTTTATGCGGATTTAGCGTCCCGGCCTATGCCTATGCGGATGGCGGCGAGGGTGCGGACTATGGCGATCCCACCATGACTGAGGAAACCCAGGCCCCGGAGCCGGAGCCCACCATCGAACCGGGCGAGGGCTTCTCGGAGGAGGGCAACCTTGTGACCCGCGATCTGCTCTATGACGAGCACACCAACAAGCAGTTTATTACGGTGCAGACGGCGGGCGGGAATACCTTTTACATCGTCATTGACTACGACAAGCCCGTGGACGAGGAGGGCGAGCAGTATGAAACCTACTTCTTCAGCGTGGTAGACGAGGCCGATCTGCTGGCCGCAGCCGAGGACGCCGGGGTGGAGCAGGCGGTCTGCTCCTGCTCTGAAAAATGCGTGGCGGGTGCCGTGAATACGGAGTGCGCCGTTTGCTCGGTCAATATGAACAAGTGCGCGGGCGTTGAGCCGGAGCCGGAACCCACGGAAACCGAGGAACCCGCCCCGGAGGAGGCCGAGCCGGAAACGGGCGGCAACATGGGGATGCTCCTGGCAGTGCTGGCCGTGGCCTTAGTGGGCGGCGGCGCGGCGTTCTATTTCAAGGTACTGCGCCCGAAACAGCAGAAAGCCGCTGAGCCCCAGGAGGACTACGGCGGGGAGCTGGATGACTATGACGGGCCGGACGGCTACGGGGACGAGGACGATGACGGCCCGCCTTGGGATGAGGAGGACGATGACGGAGAGGAGGCTGACAAATGAGGTTTACCGACAGCCCCTTTGAAAAAATGATGAAGCAGAAGCCCCGTCCCCAGGCTCCTGCCCCGGCGAAACCGCCCAGGGGCTCCCGGTGCTCCGGGTGTCCCTACTGGCGGGGCATCGGCTGTGTGTCCTGCTACCGGGAGCTCATGCGGGCCCCGGCTGGCGGGAGGTGACGGCTTGGCCCGTGAACTGACACGCGAGGAAAAACGGGCGATCCGCGCCCTGGTAACAAAATGGTGCGCTAACTATGACCGGGAATATGGGTGCCTGCCCCTGGACTGTGAGTGCTATATGTTCGGCAAATGCTGGACGGGCGCTTACTGCCGCTACTTTCGGGAGGCTGTCCTGCCCCTTGATCCGGCCCTGGAGGTGTCCCTGCTGAGTGAGGGCCCCAGGCCGGATTTCAAGATTTGCCCGGTCTGTGGCGGGGCCGTCCCTGCGGATGGGCGCATGGCCTACTGCTCCGAGTCCTGTGCCCGGATTGCCCTGCGGCGGCAAAAGCGGGACTATATGCGGAAAAAGCGGAGGTGATGTGTGGAAAATTAGGCTCTGGAAAACCCGCTTGTATCAAGGCTTTCCGGGGCCCTTTTGGGGGTGGGCCGTATCTTTCTATGGCCTGCCCTTATTTTGCTCAAATGCTTTCCACATCTACCCCCGCCGCTTCTGGACACTTTGTCCAGAGGTGGCGGGGCATCTAAGGAGGTGTTATTCTGGAAGAAAATCAAGGCTATGTGATCCGCCGCACGATCCTGTTTGACAATCAGTGCGGTTTTGCCCTTGGGGAAAATAGCAGGGCCCCTAATCCCTATGTGACGTGGCGGTTTAATGAGCAGGACGGCCAGCGGAATTACTTTTGGGGCCACTACATGAATGAGCCGGATATGGCGGAACGGGACTTACTCAATCGGGCCGAGGACTACCAGCGGCGCTACCATGTGCAGGAAGTGGAGCAGGCCCCGGACAAGGAAACCTATCTGTACTACTCCACGCAGCGGCCTATCGACATCGGCACCTACCCGAACAGCTATTTTAACCGCCCTGTCCACATGGATTTATACTTTACCCGCCAGCAAGTGATGGGTGAGGCGTTCCAGGCGTGGGGAGCCATCACCTATGCCCATCCCCTAACGGAACGGGAAATGCAGGACTATGAGCTCCGGCCCTCCCGCAATAACCTGGATATTCGGCGGCAGATGGACGCCCAGGCCCAGGTGGTGGGGAAATGGGAGGATGCTCACCGCGTCCCGGATCAAAAGCGGCTGACGTGGTTTTACACGGACTTCGGCAGTTATGTGGTGAAAGAATACATCACCCCGGAGCAACTGGCCGTCCGCGTCCGCAGCATTGAACGCCAGGAGGCGGCGCGGGCCCATAAGGAGGCCAAACGCCAGCCCCCGATTGCGGAGCAACTGAAAGCGGCCCAGCGGGAGGCCCAGGAGCACCGGGCCCCGGACGGCCCCAAAAAGAAAGCCCCTGACCGGGGCGACAGATAGGAGGACTGTTATGGAAAAGAAGCGTGAACAGGATTTTGCCAACCAGGAGGCCCTGCGGCTCTCCGGGGTATTCAATACGCCGATCCCCGCCCAGCCCTCGGAACGGGAAACGGCTCTGGATAAGGTAAAGGAACCGCCCCACGTCTGCCGGAGTCTGGAACGGGAGGAGCGGTGACAAAGAAACGTCGCCGCCCCATCCATCTCCATGTGATGGTGTCCGAGGAGGAGCTGGCGCTGATCCGGGAGCGCATGGCCGAGGCGGGCATCCGCAATATGGGGGCCTATATGCGGAAAATGGCCCTCAATGGGTATGTGCTCCATGTTGACCTGTCGCCTGTCCAGGAGCTGGTGTCGCTCCAGCGGCGGTGCTCCAACAATCTAAACCAGGTGGCGATCCAGGCGAACACCTACGGCGGCATTTACCCGGAGGAGATCACAGCCCTCCAGCGGGACTATGAAAAGCTGTGGCGGCCCCTTTCCGATCTGCTGGAAAAGCTCTCCGCCATCGTGCGGCTCTGACCTGCCGGGGAGCGGCTCTGCCGTTCCCCGGCTATCTCGACTTCTGGACATTTTGTCCAGAGGTGGGGATAGCCGAGGCATCCTTGTTGGCCCCCTCCCGCAGAGTTATAATATACATATAGAGGCAAATAGCGAACTTTTGTAGGAGGTATGAACGATGCGGACAATCTTAAAAATCATCGCGGCTCCCTTTGTCCTGGCCCTGATCCTCATTGTGGCGGTGCTTACATTCCTGTCCTGCATGGCGGGGGCGGTGTGCATTGTGGCTTGTGTGGGCCTGTCCCTGCTGGCAATCCTCTGCCTGCTGGCCGGGCAGACAGTAGGCTGCATCGCCATGTTTGTGCTGGCGTTCCTGGTTTCCCCCTTTGGACTCCCGGCCCTGGGCGGCTGGCTGGTGGAGCGCCTGCATGGAGTGAAGTATGCGGCGATGGACTTTATGGCAAGCTGATACTTATGGACAAAGTGTCCAGAGGTGCCGGGCGGCGGGTGAAACAGACCGCCGCCCGCTTTTTCTGCTGGGAAAGGAGGTGCGGCTATCGCTACAACTTACATCCGGCCCTACAAGGTGGCGGCAGGAAAAACGGCTGTCCAGACGATGGAGGATCGGTTTGCCTACGGGCTCAATCCGAAAAAGCTGGGGGTCGTGTCTGCCTACCTCTGCGATCCGGCATCCGCCCCCGCTGAGTTTCTTCTGACGAAAAGCCAGTACCAGGCGGAAACGGGCCGGGCCGTAGAGCGCGGGGCCCTGTTCTTTCAGATCCGGCAGGCGTTTCCTCCCGGTGAGGTCACGCCGGAGGAGGCCAACAAAATCGGCTATGAAACGGCCATGCGCTGGACAAAGGGCAAGTACCAGTTTTTCGTTTGTACCCACATCGACAAGGGCCACATTCATAATCACATTTATTACAACTCCACGGCCCAGGACTGCTCCCGGAAGTTTCATAACTTCATCGGCTCCAGCTTTGCGGTGCGGCGGCTCTCTGACCGGGTGTGCATTGAGCATGAGCTGTCTGTTATCCAAAATCCGAAACAGCACAGCAAGGGCCGCTTTCTCCATTATGGCCAGTGGATTGGAGAAAAGCCGCCCACCGCACAACAGAGGGTGCGGCTGGCCATCGTGGAGGCCCTGGGGCAACGGCCCGCTGACTTCCCGGCGTTCCTGCGGCTTATGGAGGAGTCCGGCTTTCAAGTGAAGCATGGGCGGGGCGGCGCGATCTCGTTCCTGGCCCCTGGGCAGGATAAGTACACCCGCCTGCGGGCATCAACCCTGGGCCCCGGTTTCGATCCGGATGACATCCGGGCGGTAATTGCCGGGGAGCGTCCCATCCCGGAGCTCCCAAAAGACGGCCCGGCTCCGCCCCGGCGGGTCAATCTGATTATCGACATTAGGGAGCGCATGGCCCAGGGCAAGGGGCCCGGCTATGAGCGGTGGGCCAAAGTTTACAACCTCAAACAGATGGCCGCCGCGCTCCAATATCTCCGGGAACACGATCTGATGGATTATGACGCGCTGGCCGCCAGCACCGAGGCGGCGGTGGATCGCGCCCACAAGCTGGCCGGGGAGCTGCGGGACACAGAGGCGGCCCTCTCTAAAACTTCTGAGCTCATGGGCGCGGTGGTACAGTATGCAAAGACGCGGCCTGTGTTCGACGGCTACAAGGCGGCCCGGTATTCTAAAAAGTACCTGGCCCAGCACGAGGCGGAGCTGGCTGACTACCGGGCGGCCAAAGCTACTATGAGCGATCTTTTGGGCGGGGCGAAGCTCCCGAAAATGGACGCGCTGAAAAAGGAGCGCCGGGAGCTCTCCGAAAAGAGAAAGGCCCTCTATTCGGAATACCGTAAGGCCCAGGCGGATATGCGGCAGGCCGTGGCGGTCAAGGCGAATATCGATCACCTGTTCGGTCATGCGGACGGGCGGGAAAATAAGGCCCAGGAGCGATAGCTCCGGGCCGCAGACAACCAAGGACTTCTGGACACTTTGTCCAGAAGTCCGGCGGGTTTGGGGAGCTCCCCAACAAGCATTTTCACGGGCCTGCGGCCTGTGAAAATTTCGGAGTGTGACCACACCCGAATTGCTTGCCGTTTTGTGCACCCCCCGAAAATGGCGCGAAAAAACGGAGGTACACGCTTTTCTTACGCATCCTCCGTTTCCTTAGCCGCTTTCATCGCTTGGATTGTGGCTTCTACAATTTTTAGTTCTTTTTCGTCCAGGGCGTTGAGCATGGCATCAATCCGCTTTCTGCACTCGCTCCCTTTATTCTTGGACGGATAGAAATATTGATCTACCGATATATCGAACATTGTCACCATTTGATAAAAGGTGTTGAGGCTGGGGTGCTGGCCGTCATTCTCGTTATACATGATGGTACGCGGAGCCCGGTCAACAATATAGGCCAGTTGCTCCTGCGTCATCCCGCTGTCCTCCCGCGCCCGCTTGATAGCGAGTCCTATATCGTGAAAATCAAATCGTCGTTCATCTCTCTCAATCTTCATAATATCACCTAATGTAATTTTACATTTCAGGTATTATTATTTGAACGATTGTATATTTCATATTTCTGACTGTTTAATTTCACTATAAATTACATGAATGACGTTCGGAAGGCGATCATTGACAAAATGACATGAGTGTCATAAAATATAAATGACACAAGTGTCATTTGTGGAGGTGTACCTATGTCGGAAAGATCAAAAGAAAAAAGAAATCTAATATTAAAATGTGCAGAACAAGTTTTTAGAACTAAGGGTTTTTCAAATGTAACTATGAAAGACATAATTGACGAATGCAATATTAGCCGTGGAGGTATCTATCTATACTTTAGTTCCGTAGATGAGATATTTACAGAAGTTATCAAGCAATATCATAAATCACACGCAGAAAAAGTGACTTATGACTTGAATAGCACTAAAGATTTTTTTAAAGCCATTGATCAATACTTTGAAGATTTAAAATATAACCTTTTGAATATTGATGATAGCCTAAAATTAGCAATGATTGAATTTTTTGCCGCTCATAAAGATGATCAGGACAAAGAGTTTTTTGAAATTGCAGTTAACGGCTTAAAGCAACCCATTATGGAAATTGTATTTTTTGGAAAAGAACATGGTATTTTACCTTATGAACTGACTAATGAATTAGTAGAGTTAGTAGTATTTTGGTTTATAGGACTTGAAGAGATAATGCTTTCCGCTCATCTGTCAAATGCAATTTTGGAAAAACAAATTCAAATAATGAAAAATTTGATCCTGACGGGTAAAATTTTATAGCGGAAGGAAGAGTAGTACGAAAAAAGCAGATTTGCATTAAAATTTATGCTGGTAATCAAAGGCGGCAGAATGGAGAATAGAATGAAAGAAATAGAAAACAGAAGAAGTATACGAAAATTTCGTTCCCAAAAAATAGAAAGGGAAATCATAGATAATATTCTTAAAGCTGGTATTGATGCGCCATCAGCAAAGAATAGACAACCTTGGAAATTTGTCGTTTTAGAAGGTAATGCAAAAAAGCAATTCTCCGAAATAATGAAACAAGGAATACAGGAAGAAAGGAGTAGGCAATTACTTCCTAATAGTTCAAAATATCTTGCGGCGGCAAATCATACGGCCCAAATAATAGATCAAGCACCTGTGTTACTGCTAATTTATAATCCGCAAGGTAAATCTTTATATGAGGATTTGAGTATTGAAAATAAGATATATGAACGCGCTGACATTCAGTCTGTCGGGGCCGCCATACAAAACATATTATTAGAAGCCACTTCTCTTGGTATAGGCTCTTTGTGGATATGTGATATATATTTTGCTTATGATAAATTGTCCAAATACCATAAAGAATATGGTGAATTGTTGGCCGCAGTAGCGTTGGGGTATCCTGATGAGCATCCTGCAAAGAGACCGAGGAATGCATTTAAAGATGTAGTATTCTATCTTAAATAATACATAGAAATTTAAGAACTCAGTGCTACCGAAACAAAAAAAACCGTTGTTTCGGCGGCTGGATCATCACGCGCCAAAACAAAATACAGTAGCCTTGCGGCGGTTTTGAAATATCAAATTTCAAGCCGCCGTTTTCTTTTCAAAAAAAGAGATTTCGGGGGGTGTGTTAAAGTCGCCCTTTTTTAAGGATACGGCGGTGTCCGGGAGGTATCGCCGTGTCCTATTTCTTTTTCCATCCCCCTAACCTGTCAAAAAAAGCTCGTCCCCCGAACAGGATCAGTCCGGCGGTGGATGTGCAATCTGGCAGTACATAAATGAATTTGTCATTTCGTGCGCTTGCGTGGCCTCGTGTCGCGCAGGCGCATTTTGTTTGTCCCACTTCTGGACACTTTGTCCAGAGGTGCGGGGCGGCTCCCCTGGGTGCCGCTCTCCGCCAGCCCCCGTTTCGGTCACTCGTTCACCCAACACCGAAACGGAGGTTTATAATGACTACCATCAATCTGAAAGATTTTTATTATTGGTACATCCAGGATCAATTTATCGAGGTTTCCGAGGAAGTGGCCGAGGCGCTCCGGGCCAGCGTCCGCTATGAAGCGGCCTACCAGCGGCGGCTCACCCGGCACAAAGCGCAGTATTCTCTGGACTGCGAGGACGGGATCGAATACTCCGCCTGCCTGCATGAGCCCACGCCCCAGGAAGTTCTGGAGCTCAAGGAGCGGTTCATCCGTCTGTGGAACGCCCTCAACTCCCTGCCGGAGATCCAGGGCCGCCGGATCGATGCTCATATCATTCTTGGCAAAAGCATCAAAGAGATTGCCGAGGCCGAGGGTGTGCATGAGGAGTCCGTCCGCCAGTCTATCAAGCGGGGCCTGGAACGCATGAAAAAAACTTTTTGATTTTTGCTGTTTCCCCACTTGGAATTGATGCAAAAATGTCTTGGTTATTAGAGAGGGAAATATAACCTCTCCGCAACGGAACGGCGGCGGCCCTGAGCATAGCGCGGGGAGCCGGGCGGCGGGTGCGCGGTGACTTCTCTCCACGGAGAACGAGCGATAAACACCAGCGCCGCAGGTGGGCCGGGCCAACCCACGGCCACGATCCGCCATTGGACAGGCTGGCCGCCTGTCCCTCCGGGCCGCCGTTCCCCGTTGTGCGGGGATGCCGCGCCGAGTATGGTTGTCTTTGGACAGGTCAAGGAAACGGGCGCGGCACTCCCTAATTTATCAAAAAAGAGGGGGAACGCTCTATGAACTATGATCCAGAACTGGCGGCCTTGCTTTCCCAGCCGTGGAGCAACGATGCCTGCCGGGGGTACGTCATCGCCGCGATGGAGCGGTGCGGCTTTAAGCCGTCCGACATTGAACAGGTGATGGTCGAGCTTTACGAGGTATTCGACTATACCACTTTGCAGGAGGCCGAGGCTTACTACGAGCGAAGCCCCTACTAACTTCCGGACACTTTGTCCAGAGGTACATATCCGGCCAAAGGCCAGCACTTTCGCGGTGCTGGCCTTTGCCATGTTTCAAGACATTCTTTGATTGTATGGGAGGGATTTTATGCAGGCACAGGTCAAATATGAAAGTGAAGTCAAAACTGCTGTACTCGGAGATCGCACGATCACCGTCAAAAATCTCACCCCCGTTTTTTCCCCGCAGGAACAGGACAAGCGTAATTTCTTTTGCGCTGGATATGGCAGAAAAAACAAAGAGCGCATTGGATCCAACCATCTATCCCGTTTTATCGGCATGGGGATTTACTACAGATAGCAAACAGGTTCCCTCTCAAGAGCAGATTGACGCCTTGCTGGAGCGAGTGGACTATAGCGAAGTTCAACTGGACGGAACAACCTTGACAATGCCGAAAGGGATGCAGTTGGATTTGGGAGCAGTAGGAAAAGGCTATACTGCGGACTTAGTGGCAGAAGTGCTTCAAACACATGGGGTTCAGTCTGCGCTTATTAATCTTGGCGGGAATATCCAGGCGGTTGGCTCCCGGCCTGATGGCAGCGACTGGCGCATCGGCATTCGTGCCCCTTGGGGGGAAGACAACTTGGGCGTGTTAGAAATCAGTGATGCAGCAGTGGTAACATCCGGTGGCTATGAAAACTATTTTGAAGATAAGGACGGGAATATTTACTGGCACATTCTCGATCCATCTACTGGTTAGCCTGCAAACAGTGGTTTGCAGGCTGTTACCATTATTGGAGAAGAGGGCAGGCTGTGCGATGCGCTCTCTACAGCTCTGTTTGTTATGGGGACGGAACAAGCGGAAGCTTATTGGCGAGAAAATGGCGGGTTTGATATGCTGCTGGTCACCGATGAAAACGAGATTCTTTTGACGGAGGGGATCGCAGACAAATTTACTTTGAGCGATGGACGAAAAGAACCTGTTCAGGTATTGGTATCATGAAGAAAAGAGACCGTTTATCTTGGCTGGAAACCCTTGACAGACTGGCATCCTTAATAGCGCCCTGGCGTTACGGCAACCCGATAGGGGAAATCCCGTTTCGTAAACTGCCCGGCAGAACTCCACAGGAAGGCCGGGTTCCAAAAAATCCAGTGTAGCTAATTTCCCATATTGTCACCATCTCCTAACGATCGCTAAATACTGGTACAAATTCGGGCTGATCATCATCCAAGCGGGAGAATCCTTTTTACACCAGTCTCCAGTCCTGGCTTTCCGTCTGCAATTCCACCATACGGGCATAAAGACCATTTTTCTTCTGCAACTCTTTAGGCGCTCCTTCTTCTGCCACAGTGCCTTGTGAGAGTACCACGATCTTGTCTGCGCCTGCCACTGTGCGCATCCTGTGAGCAATCACCAGCACAGTCTTATCCGCAATCAGACGGGATAATGCCGCTTGAATCAATGTTTCATTTTCTACATCCAGGGAAGCGGTTGCCTCGTCCAAAAGAATAATCGGAGCATTTTTCAGAAAAGCTCGGGCGATGGAAATGCGCTGCCGTTCTCCACCGGAAAGTTCACAGCCGTTTTCCCCGATATTGGTGTTCCACCCATCAGGCAGTTTTTCTGCAAATTCGTCCACGTTGGCCAGTTTTGCTGCCGCTATCACCTGCGCATCGGTGGCTTCTTTGTTCCCAATACGGATATTTTCTAAAATCGTATTGTCAAATAAGGTCACTTCCTGAAATACAATGGAGAACAGGGACAACAGTGTTTCCGGATCTGTTTTGGAAATGTCCATGCCGCCTACCGTAATTTTGCCGCGACTCACATCCCAAAACCTTGCCGCCAGACGGGAAACAGTTGTTTTACCGCCGCCAGATGGCCCCACCAAAGCGGTAACCTCACCTTGCTTTGCGGTAAAGGAAACGTCTTTCAAAACGGTTTCTCCTGTATTGTAGGCAAACCCTACATGGTCAAAGACAATGTCATAGCCTTTGTTGAAAAGCCGGTTATCGCCTTGTTGAATGGGATGGTCGAGGATTTCATTCATACGGGCGATATTGGTGCGTGTGCTGATCACCGCTGCAAGATTTTGAAGTGCGCCTTGTAGCGGGTCATAAAGTCGCGATACGACTAGTAAAAACAGAAAGAAAGTGATCATGTCCAAACTGCCCTGGATCAGCAGTATGGAGCCAACCAGCGCAACCGTAGCAATCCCTAATTTCAATACTAATGATGCGGAGACCACAAAGGCGGCAAGTCCAAATTCGTTGAGAATGGATCGGCGTTCGACTGCACGGATTTTCTTTTCCAGTCCTTTCAGGTATTCTGCTTCGGCATTGTTGGCTTTCAAGTCCCGTACTGTTTCGATGCACTCCTGAATCCCATCTGCACAGGCCATCTTAACATCCATGGCTTTTTGATTGAGCTTTTCTTGCACTTTTGAGGAAAAGCCTACAATCGCAAAGGCAACCGGCATAACCCACAGCGCCGCCAACGCCATGCGCCAGTCGAAAATAAGTAGGCTGATAGAGATAAGAATTGTGGAAATGATGGAGCCCGCCAGTTCGGGGATAAAATGGGAAAAATTCTGCTCCAAAAAGGTGCAGTCGGCCATAATCGTACTGGTAAGATCGGCCAAATCTTTTTTACCAAAAAAGGACAGCGGGATTTTCCGCAGCCGTTCGGCCAGTGTAATACGCCGTATGCCGCTTTCCGTATAAGTGGCAAAGTAGGTAGCGTTATACTGGATGTAAGTGGTAAGCAGAATAAAACCGATACACACCACACAGCCAATAGCATAAAACGCAATTTTTTCGCTGGAAACACCGCCGTTTAGCAGATCACTTACTAAAGAGAACAATAGTCCCACTGGGAACATAAAGGAAAGATTTTGTAAGACACAGGCCAGACAGCCTTTTACAAGATCTTTCGCTCCCTGTTCGGAAAGAGCGTATCGTTTTTGCAGCCGTTTTATCATTTTGCTACCTCCTTTGCAACTTTCCATTGAACGGAAGTCTGATAGTTCTGCCACATCCGGTTGAAAATGCCGTCCTTCGCCAACAGATTGCTGCTGGTACCGCTTTCAGCAATCTGTCCGTCGCAAATAACATAGATTTTATCCGCTCCTGCTACGGTAGAAAGACGGTGGGCAATCATGATGACTGTTTTGCCTTTAGACAATCTAGAGAAAGCAGCCTGTACCCGTGTTTCGTTGTCCGGATCGGCAAAAGCCGTGGCTTCATCTAAAATAATGATGGGCGCGTTTTTCAGCATGACGCGAGCGATAGCAATTCGTTGCTGCTCCCCGCCGGAAAGATAAACGCCCTTTGTACCGATCACGGTGTCCGCCCCTTGAGGCAGTTTTTCAAGGATATCATCGCACTGAGCATTGTGAAGCGCAGCAAGGATTTCTTCCCGGGTTGCGTCAGGCCTGCCCATGCGCACATTTTCCAGAATAGAAGCTTTGATAAGATGGCTGTTCTGGAATACGAAGGAAACCGTGTTCATCAGTTCCTCTTTGGAAATCTCTTTTACATCGACCCCACCAATCTTTATGCTACCACTCTGCGGATCAAAGAAACGCGAGATCAGATTGGCGAGCGTAGTTTTCCCACCGCCGGATGGGCCGACAAAAGCTACAGTTTGTCCTTGTGGGATGGTGAGGGAAATGCCTTTCAATACCTCTGTTTTTCCGTCATAGCTGAAACGAATATCGTTCAGTTCTACCGAAGCATCTTGTGGATGTTTTGGGCGCTTTGCTTCTTTCAGGGGTTTTAAATTCAAAACGCTGTCGATCCTCTGCAAGGCATCGTTTACAATCATGGCATTTTCACTTTGAAACATGATGCGCGTTAACGTGACCGAAATAATCGGTGTAATAATAATATAAAAAATCAGATCCAACAGGAATTCTGTTGTGATACCGTTTTGGATAAATAGCAGGCCGCCTGCGATCAATGTAGCAAAAACCCCGTTAATGGCCGCTGTATAAAACATCATGGGCGCTCGAAGCTGTTTGGTGTAGGCAATCACCCATACTTTATAGCGGTCAATGGAGTCTTTGAATTTTTTGAAAGAGAAGATGGTCTGTCCAAAGGTTTTGACTACTGGAATACCTCGAACATATTCTACTGCCTCGTTTGACATATCATCTAGTGCGTTTTGGTACTCTTTCATTTTTTCCTGCATCCGTTGTCCGGTCATCGCCATCATAATTAAAAATCCCAGAATCACAGGAACAAGGCTTAAGAGACCAAGTCGCCAGTCAAATACCAGCAGCAATACTAAAAGTCCGCAAGGCGTAGCAATCGCATTGGCCCGGTCGGGAAGTTGATGGGCAAGATAGGTTTCGGTGGCGGCGCTGGATTCGTTGACAATTTTGCGAAGTTTGCCGCTACCAAAGTTCTCTACAAACCCAAGCGGCAGCTTGACGATATGCTCCATAGTTTGCAGCCGTAGGTTGGTGGCAATACGAAACGCCCCCTTATGGGAGCACATCAGTCCCGCTATGTAGATAAGCACGGCGATGACCGAAAACAGAACCGCCATCCAGCCGTTATAAGTCAGATTTTGTGCCCGACTGAAATCCGGAGCAACCCCCAACACTTCCTGAATCACTTTCCAGATGTAATAGAAGGGTACCAAAGCGATGAAGGCACTGATAGCTGAAAGCATCCATGAAGCATAGAGCAGGTATTTGTGTCTGCCTGCAATTTGGAGCAGGCGCGACAGATTAGATTGCTTTTTCAAAAGAATTCCTCCTTTATTGATTTATGATATAGAGAACATATATTTTGTTCTTCTTATATCCATGCTTTAGTTAGTCGTAGCTAACTAAAGGGCAAAAATTACAGGGCTTTACTGCCCCATAATTTTCATCCATCCGGCTGTATAAAAGGCGCGCATTTCCTTTACATAATTTTCTGCGTTATTCAGTGGCATTTCATGGATCACCAGTTCAAAAAAAGTATGAAACATGCCAGTAATCAAAATATGCTCCAGTGTGGGATCAATCTTCGGGGAGGGCCGCCCAAGCTCCTGCAGGACCTTCTGATAGGAGTGCGTTGCTTCCACTTCAATTTCCACCATTTCGTCAATAAGGCCGGAAAATTTTGTTCCTTCCGAGCAGCAGAGGATGAGTTTGCATTCCTCCAGATGCGCATAGGCGTAACGGAGCATATCGTACATACAAAGTCCGGATACTTCGCTCATAACTTCTGGCTGCCGGTGAAGAGGCAAATTTGCAAATTCCTGCTGTGCCTCTTTAAAGCGATTAAGGATATATTCATAATGTTCACCGACCAGAACTTCAAACAGTTCTTCTTTGCTTTTGTAATACCCATAAAAGGCTCCAGTAGTCATGCCTACCGATTTGACAATGTTTCGTAGGGAAGCATCTTTATAGCCTTTTTCCAAAAACTCCGCTTTTGCAGCCTGATGGATGCGTTCTAAAGTTGTTAAGTTTCCGCTTATTGTATTTACCCTCCTTATAACAGCGTTATATATCACTGTTATATTATAACGTGTAAAAAATGATGTCAAGAAGAAAAGAGAATTTTGCGTATTTCACGGATTGATTATTAGAAGAATATTTTTGTAAGCAATAGAGTTAATAAAGATTAGAAATACAATCTTTTCAAAACCCTTGATATTTCAAGGCTTTTTGCCTACCTAATACTCAAATTTAATGGATTTTCCCTGTTTTTGCCCTTACGAGCCGAAACAAGGGGAAGTTTTTTGTTGTTAGGAACCCCCGGCAATGCGGGGGAGTTCACAAAAAGCTTTAGCATTCCATAGTAAATAAAAACTCCTTTTGATACAAGAAAGATGCGGTCTGCCAACTGCACCAAAGTATCAAAAGGAGGACAAAAGGCATGAAGCCCAATGACAAAAATAGTTTAGCACCTACGATATGGAACTACAAATATCATATGTAATAGTAAGATAAAACTTAGTGCTATCAATAGAAAGTATGGATTGTCTATGACAATGTGCTTTTTCAAGTGATAATAAGCCATGCAGTTGGATCTTAAACCAACGGATATCACATATGCCAAAACCCGAGGATTAAGGCACATAATACCTTAACCCTCGGGTTTCTGTGTTGCCATCACAGCCACACCCTTACGGCAAAACCGTCTTTGAAAAAGCAGGTGTTCGTGTAATGTCCATTTGGTGGAGCTGAGGAGAATCGAACTCCTGTCCGAAAATCACTTGCCCTGGCTTTCTACGAGTATAGCCGATGTTTTGACATTCCCTCTATAGGGCGCCCAAAGGCAGGCTTCCTACGTTAGTAGCCTTTGCGTCATGACGGAGGTAAAGGCGTTCCTTCGTTCACGTTCACCGCTCATCGACGCCTTTATCCGAGCCGCGGTACTCCCGGTAAAGACGGCAGCCTAATTAGGCTGCGTACGCAACAGTATTGTTGTCGTTTAATTTTAAAGTTTGCGGAGTTTTAAGCGTGTCCGCACCGCTACTCGCTTACCAGGGTTCACAACCTCCGTCGAAACCATTGCAGCCCCATATCTACTACTTTATGATCGGTTTTTTTCTTTGAGTGCGCGATCAATGTCACGCTTTGCTGCACGTGCTGCAAGATCTGCGCGTTTATCGTAGAGCTTCTTACCACGACAAAGCCCCACTTGTACTTTGACTAGGGAACCTTTTAAATAGACAGAGAGAGGAATGAGAGAATATCCGTCCTGCTTCACAAGGCCAAACAGCCGCATGATCTCCCGCTTGTGCATCAGAAGTCGGCGCACGCGCATCGGATCTTTGTTAAAAATATTGCCCTGCTCATAAGCACTGATATGCATTCCGTTGACTAGAAGCTCCCCATTAACAACGGAGCACCAAGCGTCTTTGAGATTGCACTGCCCTTTGCGCAGAGACTTTACCTCTGTGCCACACAACTCAATGCCCGCTTCTAAACTTTCTTCCACAAAGTAGTCGTGAAAGGCCTTTTTATTTTGTGCGATGGTTTTCAAAGAAGTATGCGGCATAAAAAAGCCCTCCTTTCCGCTGCCTCCGTGGTCTTATAGCATATCATATTTTTGTTTTGCTGTCAAACAAAAACCTCACTAGAGGCCAAAAGAAAAAGAGAACCCATAGGCAGAATTTCGGCTTTTCAAGCATTGAAATCCGGCGGGAGATCCCATAGAATATTATTTAGATCAGAGTTACCCGTGTTGAAGCTGAAGTGCTTCAGAGGCAATATATAGGAATTCATGCTGTAGTTCTTTGATGAGGCCGCTCCAGGAAGGCTCCTAAAGGACAGGGGAGTCTCTCAGACAGCGACCTAATCACATTAAAGAAAAGTTCAGCAAGACAGCCTTTGAACTCTAATAACATAAGGGGGAACGATTATGCGAGAAATTCGGAAAAAGAGGGCTGTAGCGACGGCATCTGCAAGGGGAAAGGAAGTGAAAATACAGCCATAAGGAGGATTTTTCGTGATACAAAGGATACCAGACCCTAATGTAGTATTTCCAAATTCCTATGGAACAACTTGTTTTTTAAAAAATGTGATTACCGCACCTAATATTTTGGTTGGGGATTACACTTACTATGATGATCCAGTAGATCCCACGGGATTCGAAAAAAATAATGTGCTGTTTAACTGGCCAGAATTTGGTGACCGATTGATTATTGGAAAGTTCTGTTCTATAGCAAGTGGAACGCAGTTCCTTATGAACACGGCCAACCACCGGATCAGCAGCGTCACAACGTATCCCTTCCATGTTTTTGGTGGAGCTTGGGAGGAGCATACGCCGCCCCACCTGGAGCAACTGCCCTTTAAGGGGGACACAGTGGTAGGAAACGACGTATGGATTGGCCGGGAGAGTCTTATCATGCCCGGCGTCAAAATTGGAGATGGCGCAATCATCGCTGCGCGTTCGGTGGTGACGAAAGACGTTGGAGCTTATCATGTAGTCGGTGGGAATCCAGCAAAATTCCTCAAGAAACGGTTTTCCGAGGATCTCATCGATTTGCTTTTACAAGTAAAATGGTGGGATTTTGCACCGGAAAAGTTGGTAGGGATTCTTCCACTATTGTGCAGTTCCGATTTAGAACAAGTAAAAAAGCGATTGCAGGATATAGTAGCGACCCTTTAAATTGCTGTTAAACCTGCGACCTAAAAAATCCCCGCTCTTTTTGAGAGGGGATTTTTCATATCGGTACTAATTTAAGAGGTTTTATGGGAGTGTTCAATCGTTTCGTTATCGGCCGGCATTGAAATTGTAACAATTTTCTTTTTGCCTAATGGAAAATAAATGGAAGGATTCCCGTTGATTTTCCAAAAGGTTTTAGGTATTATATCTAATAAACGGCTTATATATTTTACGAAAAGGTGAAGAAACTTAAATAAATCTTAATTATATGATAGATGTATTGACTTTTTGAAAAACCGAGTGTACCATTGTATTAATTTATTGGTACAATATAACTGTATCAGCGGGATTTTCCAAAAGGCTTACTTTTTCTAGGAATAAACAGCCCGCTTTTACAGCATATTTTGGCGCTGTGAGATTTACTGGTTGGTGAACCTATGGCGCATGGAACATGTGATGGAGGCTGAATAGCGTGAAAAGAAAGAAAAAGGTTTTGATCATCATTGGCGTTTTGGCTGCTGTGGCTGTGGGCGTTATGGTCTTCCGTCCGCGTGATACGGGCACAGCTGCATTTCCAGTGGAGCTCTCACCGCTGCAAAAGACAACGCTGCGCAGCACAATCAGCACCAATGGCAATGTTGAAAGCACGGACTCTGTAAACGTTTATACCAACTTGACTTATCCGGTGAAGGAGATCTTAGTCGAGGTGGGGGACCATGTCAACGAAGGGGATGTCTTGTGCGTGTTGGATTCTGAGGACCTGCAGCAGCAAATTAAGCAGCAGCAGATTTCCATCTCAACAGCCAGTGCAAACAACCAACAGCAGATTGAAACAAACCAAAAACGATACGACGATGCGATGGAAACCTTAAATGCGGGGCTAAACACCGATTTGAACACCGCTCAGCAGAATGTAGACGATGCCAAGCGCAGAATGGACAATGCGCAGAAAGATCTAGATGACGCCAAGGCCAAGTTAGACAGCAATCTCAATACGGAGTTGATTTCTGCGCAATCTGCTTATGACACCGCTTCGACAGAACTCGGCCGAGCAGAAAAAGCTTTGAAAGACCGCCGCAATGAACTTGGCAGCTACTATACTGACTTGGAGAGGGACTATCGAGAAGCCTTGAAGAAATATGAACGCGCTGTCAAAAACGACGACGATGATGTGGAGGAGCTCAAAGCCGATGTGCTTGAATTAAAGCAATCCTTGGCGGAGGCTGAAGATGAGGCGGATGCGCTTTATATGAGCGGCACGCAGACACTTAGCATCGAACAGCTGCGTCGGAACGTCACCGATGCACAGCAGGCATACGATACAGCGAAGCAGAGTTTGGATGCCGCAAAAAAAGCGGTGAATGACCAGCTTGGTACATATGAAACAGAGTTCACAGCTGCAAAGGATGCCTATAACAACGCCTTAAAAGCGCAGAAGGCTACCCAGGCCGCTGTGACGCACGGCTTAGAGGACGATCTCCAAGCGATCGAGACCAGCAAGCTTTCTGCTGATGACCGCGCACAGCGCGAGGAGCTCAAAAATATGCAGGATCGTTTGAGCAAGTGTACAGTGACTGCGCCGGCCTCCGGTACCATTACTGCAGTTTATGCGACAGAGGGGGCGGCCCCGAACGGTGTCCTGTTCCAGATTGAAAATACCGACGCGCTTCAGGTCGATGTAAAGATCAAAGAGTATGATGTCAATTCCCTCAAGCCGAATATGGCGGCCATCATCAAGGCAGATGCCACCGGGGATGAAGAATATGATGGCTATTTGGAGAAGATTTCCCCTTCAGCGGTCCGTACACCGGAAACAGCGGAGGCCGCCAACACAGCAAATACCAAAGATGTGGAGTTCGATGCCACAGTGGTTGTATCCTCCAAAGAAACGAACCTGCGCATTGGTATGACAGCCCGCGCCGATATTATCACTGAGCAGAAGGACAATGTTTTCGCAGTTCCATATGATGCTATTTCTACAGCGGCGGATGGCAGCTCGGTTGTGTATACGGTCAAAGCGCAGGAGGATGGAAGTATGGTTGCGGAAGCAGTTCCAGTCACACTGGGGTTAGAGACCGACTATGAGGTGGAAATTTCCGGCACAGGCCTCGTTGAAGGGATGCAAATTATTTCGGACGGCAAGCAGATTCAGCCGGGAATGCCGGTATCCACCATGCCAGGCGCTGGCGTACTGCCGCAGGATGCGGCGGGTAGTACGGCTGGAGAGGAAGTTGTGGCGGATGAGTAAGACAGTTATCGAAATGCACGATATTGTAAAAACCTACTACATCGGGACGCCCAACGAATTGGAGGTCCTGCACGGGATCAGCCTGGAAATCCACGAGGGGGAATTTGTTTCCATTGTAGGTGCGTCTGGTTCTGGCAAATCCACACTGATGAATATCATCGGCGCTTTGGATCACCAGACTTCCGGTGAATATACGCTCGACGGCGTCCCCATGACGGAGATGAACAGTCGGAAGCTTTCCCAGATACGGAACCGCAAGATCGGTTTCGTATTCCAAACATTCAACCTTATTCCGCGTTCTACCGCCCAAGGCAATGTAGAACTGCCGATGTTGTACGCGGGGATTCCGAAACGAGAACGGAGCAAACGTGCGAAAGAACTTTTGGCGATGGTGGAAATGTCGGAGCGTGCCAAGCATATGCCCAACGAACTCTCTGGCGGCCAGAAGCAGCGTGTGGCGATTGCGCGCGCTATGGCCAACGACCCGGCGATCATCCTCGCTGACGAACCAACCGGCGCTCTGGACAGCAATACCGGCCGCCTGGTGATGGACATTTTTCATGAACTGCATAAGAAGCAAGGGAAGACCATCATCTTGATCACCCATAACAACGAACTTGCGGAGGAAACAGAGCGGATTATCACCATCCACGACGGCCGGATCGTTCAGGAACGCGACAAGCGCACCGGAAAGCAGGAGGTGCAGCATGAATCTGTTTGAAAATATTTCCCTCGCTGTCGCGGGCTTGATCTCCAATAAGATGCGCGCCTTGCTCACCATGCTGGGCATTATCATCGGTATTGGTTCGGTGATCGCGATTACGTCCGTAGGCGATGCTATGACCGGTGTGGTCAGTTCCTCTATGGAAAGCATGGGCGTAAACAACGTTGCAATCCAGGTTACTCCTCGCGACTACACCAGTTCCTATACTTATACGGAAGACGACCTCATCACGGACGAGATGATCGAGCAGTACCAGAACAAATATAGAAATGAAATTGTCGGCATTGGCTTGATGGAGAGTGCCGGAAGCGGCGTGATCACCAAATTCCATGAGGACAACAAGGTGAGCTTGGAAGGAGTTAACGAAGGGTTTGCGACGGGTGCGACCGGGACACAGGTAGATATGCTTCGCGGCCGCTTCATCAACGAATCCGACACGCAACGCGGAAAATATGTAGCTGTGATCGCGAAATCTTTGGCAGACACGCTCTTTCCTGGCAATCAAGAGATCCTAGGGCAGGAGATCAAGATCCAGATGGACAGTGGTGGACGTCAGACCTTCACGATCGTTGGAGTCTATGAGGATCAGGCGAACAGTTTCTTGATGGGTTCGGCGGGGATGAGCAGCACCATCTATATCCCAATTTCGACGGCCTACCGTGTGTTGGATTATACCCCCGACGGATACTATTACTTTTACATTGCTGTCCAGCCGGGCCTGGACTATCAGGCGTTTGCGGAAGAATCTGCGGGATTTTTCAACGACCGCTTCTATGTAAAAAATGAAACGATGCACTGCGAGGCGCAGAGTCTGGAATCTATGGTCAAACAGGTCAACGACATGTTAGGCACGATCTCCACTGCGATTGCTGTCATTGCTGGCATTTCGCTTCTAGTCGGCGGCATTGGCGTGATGAACATCATGTTGGTGTCTGTAACAGAACGTACCCGTGAAATCGGCATCCGCAAAGCGCTTGGCGCGCCAGATAGTGCGATACGGACGCAGTTCATCGTGGAATCCATGATCATCTGTGTCATCGGCGGTGCGTTGGGAATCCTGTTGGGCGCCTTGCTCGGCTATGCGGGCGGTGTCCTGTTGGGAATGCCTGCAGTGCCTTCTATCGTCTCCATTGTGATTGCGGTTGGGTTCTCCATGTTGATCGGTGTGTTCTTTGGTTATTACCCGGCGAATAAAGCGGCAAAACTCGATCCAATTGATGCCCTGCGGTATGAATAAAGCCCGTCTGTCTTTCAAGCACCCGGTGCTGTAAAGAGACAATGGCGATTGCCCCCGGATGTAAGCCAAAAGCTTCATCCGGGGGCATTTTATGTCCAGCGCAAAGGAGACCTTTTATAATTCCCTGGGCGGCCTGCCGGCCAATCGGTTTTTATGGCCTTTACGAGGGAAAATCTGGGATCGGTAAAAAATCCATACAAATTTCAAATTTCCATGTTATACTTCCAAACAGGAGTTGATGAAAATGAAACGAATTCTCGTGGTGGAGGACGATCCGGATATCCAGGAGATGCTCTGCGCGTACCTGCGCGATGCAGGATATGAAACCGGTACGGCAGGAGATGGGCTTGCCGCTCTGGATCGTTTTCACAGCGGTGTTTGGAACCTAATCCTCTTGGATATCATGCTTCCCAAGGTGGACGGGTACGGCGTCTGCGAGTTGATCCGCCGGGAATCCAGCGTGCCCGTCATCATGCTCACCGCCCTGGATGCGGAGGAAAACCAGCTCAAGGGCTTTGATCTGGATGTCGATGATTATGTGACAAAGCCATTTTCTATGCCGGTCCTGTTGCGGAAAATTGCCGCTGTACTTCGCCGCGCGGGAAATGGCGAAGTGGAAAATAGCCTGTTGCTTTATCAGGATCTGATTCTTGACCTGGATGCCTACCGGGTGACGGAGGGTGGCCAACCGGTCGACCTGACCAGCCGGGAATTTGAATTACTGCGGGAGCTTCTGCAAAATCAGGGGCGTGTCCTGACGCGGTCTGTCTTGTTGGGAAAACTCTGGAATTACGATTTTTTGGGTGATGAACGCATCGTAGACAGCCACATCAAAAACTTGCGTAAGAAGCTCAAAGGAGATTACATTGAGACGGTCCGGGGGGTGGGGTATCGTGTGGAAAAAGTGCATTAAGCGGGTTGGCGGCAGCTTGACGCTCCGCATCTTCCTAATCACCTTTTCGATTTTGGCGGCGGCTTGCGCATTGACCTATGGGTTTGTTGCTTGGGCGACGCCGATTTCCTACAGCACAATTGTGAACAGCAACCTGGCAGAAAAGGCGACGGCGCTGACGCAAGCGTTGGAAAAAACCACGCTGGCTGAGTGCGGCCCTTTAGTAGACCGTTTTATCCTTGACACTGGCGTGAGTATCTTGGTAAGCGATGCAGAGGGAAATCCGGTTGAGCTACCAAACTCGATTGCGATTGCAACTGCTAGCGATTGCTTGGAAGAGGAGGACAACGTCGTGGTTTTCCAGGACGGTTCGGAAAGCGCGCCTGTGGAAGAGAGCAAGACAGACGCTGGAAGCCCTTCGGAGGACACATTCCAAGTCTCCGACGAGCTGGTGACCGTGACGAGCGACGCAGCCCAATATTCCTTTTCGTTTCAGGGAAGCGACATGCCCTATACGATGACGGTGCTCAGCAGTGTCACCGCTACCAACCAGACAGTCGAAGCATTGGGCCAGGTGCTGCCTTTTTTATTGATTGTCGCCCTGGTGATCTCCCTATTAGGGGCGATTATCTATTCCCGTTATATCACCCGTCCAATCGTGCAGCTCAGCGGTATTTCGCAACGGATGGCAAATTTGGATTTCAGCTATAAATGTCAGGAAAAGCGCGGTGACGAAATCGGCGTATTGGGCCGGAACCTCAATGAACTCTCTGAGCGCCTTTCCACCTCTCTGAACGATTTGCGAGAGGCCAACTGTGCGCTGCGCCAGGACATCGACCGCGAACGGGAGCTGGAGAAGCAGCGGACAACCTTTTTCTCCGCCGCCTCTCACGAGCTAAAGACGCCAATTACCGTATTGAAGGGACAGCTTTCAGGGATGCTTGCCGGGGTGGATATCTACAAGGATCGAGAAAAATATCTCGCGCGTTCCCTTGCGGTCGCTAGCCGGATGGAAGCGCTGGTACAGGAAATTCTGATGGTTTCACGCATGGAGCGTGCAGACGTGCCGTTAAAGCGCGAATCCTTGGATCTCACTCGTTTGGTGGAACAGCAGGTGCAGCAAATGGAAGAGCTGGCCATGCTACGGGGACAGGCGTTATATGTCGAGGCTGTGTCAAATTTGATTGTCGAAGGCGATCGTGTGCTGTTGCAGCGCGCCGTAGGGAATCTGCTGTCTAATGCGTTACTTTATTCGCCAGAGGGGGAGACAGTACAGGTTTGCCTCTTTGAGCAAGAGGAAAAAATAATTCTCACCATCTCTAACAGCGGAGTCCAAATCCCGATAGAGGATCTTCCGCATCTCTTTGAAGCATTTTACCGTGTAGAGGCCTCCCGTAGCCGCGGAACCGGTGGCAGCGGCCTGGGTTTGTACATTGTCAAGATGGTTTTAGACCGGCACAGGGCGGCGTATCGGGTGGAAAACGTCCCGGATGGGGTCCGCGCTACAGTAGTTTTCCCAAAGGCGTAACCAGCTGCCGAGAGGGCGAGCTATTTTGAGGGCGACCTACAGTCTCTTTCTGGCAGGCACGCGGCTGGCCCTATCCAAACGGAATGATGATAATATGGGAACATAACGGGTTTACTACAGCCGGAATTCCCTTTCCGGTTGGCAGTAAACCCGTTTCCTTGTGTCCTACGGACTCAACGAAGGTAGATACAGCTATATTTTTACGTTTCGTAAACAAATCTTCAGCATTTTCAAAATATTTGGATGATACAATGCAGGCATTCGCAAAAGAGCATAAAGCCACGGACCCGAGGATGTTTTAAAAGCAGACGGTTGTGACATAAAGGAGGGAAAACCATGGCCAATTTTCTAAAGAGTGTATTTCAGGATAGGAGAGAATGCGCTAAGGTTCAACAAAATGAGGGCCAGCGCGTACTCCAAACGGCAAAAGTGGAAGCAAAAACCAAGAGCGGAGCCCCGGATTGCACGGCAGCACAGCAGGCGAAACACGGCGTACAAGCGGTAAGAATCAACGAACGGATTGCACAAGCCCAAAATCGCTTCCGAGTTGTACAAAGAAAAAATGAATCCCCAAATTAGTATGGAAAGGAACCTGATGTGGAACGAGATCTGCCAGGGCAATGATCCTGCAAAGGTGTTCCATCCTTTTAAAGGGAACTTTTGAATGCAAAGTATAGTCCTATGAAAAATAACAGCGGTTTGAGATCGGATCTCAAACCGCTGCGGAGCAATTACAGTTTGTGTAGGAGTAGCTATTTTTGAACCGTCCTGAGCTGCCGGGCTTGGGTGACGATACCGCCAAGGAGGATAAGCGCGATTCCAGTTCCAATGATAATCCATTGCAGTGGGACCATATCGGCCAATGGGCCGAAGATTGCCATACCAACCGGCAAGAATCCAGCGTACATTGTACTGAATAATCCAAAAACACGCCCTTGCATGGAAGGGATAGCTTTTTCCTGTAACATGGTGGTAATAGCTGTTTGTACGATTGTCAGCGCCACTCCGTAAAAAAGCATGAAGCACAAATAGAGGATAAAGTTTTTTGCAAAGCCCATGCTGGCTGCAAAGAATCCAAAAAGCAAAAGGCCCATCGCCAAAGTCGTTTCTCCGCGCTGATAGCCGCCCCATATGCTCATTATAACACCCCCGGCCATCATGCCTGCAAAGCCGGCCAATTCCACTGCGGTGAGACACCAATAAGTATCTCCAAAAGTGCGCCGGACGAGAAGCCCTGCGAGATAACCAGCTGGGACACAAAAGAACGTGAACAGTCCATATACAATCAACAGTACTCCGATCGGTTTATCTGCGAAAACATATTTTACGCTGGTTTTTATGTCGGAACAAAGGGAATCCTTTTGGGCAATAGGGTTTTGCTTCGGGAGAACAAGGAAAGACAAAAGGCCTGTTCCAAGGAGTGCTGTTACAACATCAATCATCAGAGTCGCAGGTAGTGTGCTGATGGAAAAGACAGCCCCCGCAGCAGCTGGCGCAGCAAAATTGACAATGGACTGCATGGTTGCATAGATACCGTTATACCGCATGAGTTGGCCTTTTGGGACGAGTTGCGGGATCACAGCTTGCACTGCCGGGGTTTGAATTCCTGCACCGAGAGAACGAATGGCCGACATAACAAGCAGGCTGGATAATAGAGCCGTATTGGATGAAATGAGTGGAATTGCAAATATCATCAAAAGGGTAACAAAAGCAATCAAAGAATCTGCGCTGGCAATTAGTATTTTTCGATTATACCGGTCTGCCCATATGCCACCCAAAAATGAAATAAAAAATTGCGGCAAATAAGAGCAAATGGTAAAGGATGCCACCCATGCACCGCTGGATGTTTGCATGGTTGCATACCATACGAGCGCCATCTGGACAAGCGTTGAGCCAAAAAGTGTGATGCATTGGCTGATTAGGAAGAGGATGGCGCGTTTTTTCCAGCTGATGCGTTGCCTATTTTTCATGGATGTGTCCCTCTTCCTTTTTAGGGGGAGTAAAGACAAAGCGCTGTGTCGGATATCCGAACTCAGTCAGCCGTTCTTTTTCTACAAAGCCAAGTTGTATCAATCTCTTGCGATGGCCTAAATCGGCTTTATCATTTACACGAAAGGTTGTTGTACTAATTTCTTGCCGGGGCAGATAGGTTTCTAATAAAGTGTTTAAAAATAGCTTTTGGATACCGCAACTGTGATACTGAGGGTGTATACCAAAGAATTCAATGCTGCCCGGGGCATAAGTAAACGCCATTGCAGCGATCAGAATGTTTCCATCTTTTAGCACAAGCGCGCGTTTTTCGAGTATACTTCCCTTGAGCTTTTTTAAATAAACGGTTTCATCCATCATTGGATATCCATCGATAGAGAGCCGCATTAAGTCCATCCAAGCAGGGATGTCCGCAAGTTCAGCTTGGCGGATGTTTTGCTTTGCGGGTTCTAGGATGGATATATTTCTGCACAAAGGAAATCGCAACTGCAAAGGATAAAAGTTTTGATTGTTCCGGTACGCCGCAGGAGGCAATTTATACATGGATTTAAAGGCTGCCGAGAACGACTGCTGACTCTCATATCCGCATTGAAAGGCAATCTCAAGGATTGGTTTATCAGAGAAGATCAATAATTTTGCCGCCTCGGTCAGTTGACGGCGTTGCACATAATCATGCACGGTCATTCCTACTGTTTCCGCAAAAAGGCGGTGCAAATGATACTTTGAATAGTGAACAGCCTCTGCAATCATTTCCAATTCGATTTTGCCATCAAGATGACTTTCGACATAGTCGACAACGGCATTGACACAGATAGTTTTGTTTTCCAGTTATATCTCCTCCTTTCTATGACACATCATAACAGAACCAGCGGAAAATATTTTCATCATTATTGCGGAGATTGTGGGCCATCCATAAATAGGTAAGGAGATTAGAAATAGGTGTTCTGAACCGATCGTTGGATGGATTGCAAAGGTAACCTTTGCGCATAAAATTTTAGATGTAAACAAAACTTTAACATCTCTTTGGTAGTATAATAAAAATTAGAGGGACGTTCTACTTGCGCTGATGAAAAGACATTCATGCGTCTTTTCTCATAAAACGGTAGCACAACCGATAGATGACTTGAAATGGCAAATCCGTCCCTCCCGGAATGGAAGGATTTGGCTTAGAAAATAGAGATATCAAAAGCGATATCACCATCGAAGAAAAAGAGGAGAGAGGCAATGTCTTTTAAGAGAAGAGCTGGAGGAAACCAATGGAACCGTTAAAAAAAGCCCTTCATAAACTCCTATTCCCAGGAAAGGCCGTTGTCCTTTTAAGTGTCCTTCTGTCGGCCTTTCTGCTGGCATATACTTTCTCATCCGATACGCAGCATGCCAGCCCAGTTGCATATATAGCCTATCTTGTTTCGGCCTACTCGTTAACGGTTGTATGTACGAATGGGTTCCTGCTCTTTCGGAAGGGTGCCGGTTTTGCCCGCCAGAATGTCTGGGTCAACCGTTATATCACAGATGTCCCGTTTCGTGTACACATTTCCCTCTATCTATCATTGGCAATCAATATCCTTTATGCTGTTATCAAATTTATTTCCGGCGTTCACTACCGCTCTCTTTGGCTGGTTTCTATCGCAGTTTACTATGGGTTATTGGCGCTGATGCGTTTCCTATTGCTGTGGCGCGAAAGCCCCCAGAGCATTGAGAAAAATAGAAGGTCTGCGCTTCGCCGGTATCGTTTCTGCGGGATCATATTGCTGCTGATGAATCAAGCGCTCGCCGTGATCGTCCTTTTGATCGTTCAGCAGAACCGCCGTTACGAATATCCAGGGACGTTGATCTATCTTATGGCGGCCTATGCGTTCTATTCCATTATCATTGCCACTAAGAACTTTATAAAGTACCGAAAGCATCATAGTCCCATTTTGGCTGCGGCAAAGGCAATCAACCTAGCGGCAGCCCTTGTATCGATTCTATCTTTGGAGACCGCCATGTTGGCACGGTTCGGCAGCCCTAAAGATGCTGCCTTCCAGCAACAGATGGTTGCAGCTACTGGTGGATTTATCTGCGTGGTGATCTTGGGTATGGCTGTTTCTATGATTGTGCGGTCGTCAAAAGAGATCAAAAACAGCCGGAGTTCTTATACCGTATGAGGGCAAAAGGAAGACCGTCCCTTGGAGATGTTCCAAGAGAACGGTCTTTTTCATAGCTCCTATTATAAGGATGGCGTGGGTTATCCATTGAAAAACGCAAGGGAAGACGGTTATAAGATGTGATGGTCCTTGCAATAGTAGTAAATTCCATCGTCCGCTACATTGCCGCACAAATCGTCTGCGGCAGCCTTCACATTGTCTGTCGCATTTCCCATTGCGACCCCGATGCCAACCGCTTGCAGCATTTCAATATCGTTGGTACCGTCCCCAAATGCAATCGCTTGCTCCTTTGTTAAATGGTAGTAGGCGAGCACTTTTTCAATACCCATCCCTTTTCCGCCGTTTGCAGGGATGATGTCCACAGCGCGGGACCACCAGGCTGTGATCTTCGCACCCTTCACACCGTTTAAAACGCTGGCATACTCGTTTTCATAGCATCCCATCATAATTTGGTAAATCTCTTCTTTCGCTAGAGCTTCGAAATCCTCTGCGATTTCTACCTCTTGTTTGGAAAAAGCATAATACTCCACCAAATCCTGGTCCTTGCCGTTTGCCCCCAATCTGGTCGCGCTGGCAAGCGAAACCGGCCGGTGGATGCGCGTTGCATTTTCGATAATTGTCTGCACATCAGAAGTGGGGATCGGATTGCGGAAAATATCGGTATCCTTTGTATAACAATAGGAGGCGTTAAATGCCAGATATGCGTCGAAGTCCACACCTGGAAAGTGGGGGATTGTCATCGGCGCTCTCCCCGTTGCAATACAAATCCGCAGGCCTTTTTGCTTCAGTTGAATCAATGTGTCCAACATTCTGGGGGTTATCACTTTTTTATTCATATCAACCAAAGTGCCATCAATGTCAAAGAAAGCGATCTTGATTGCACCAAAATTTTGTTGATTCATAGTTTACCTCCAAAGAAATTTATCCGGTCACAAGCGGATGTGTTTTTACAGTAACTTACGGATAAAACCTGCAATATGCGAATGATTTATCGGTGGAAAGGATCGTATTGCAAAACATATTGTGCCAGCTCAAATGTGGATAAAGAAAATTAAATAAAGAAAGAGACTTCAACGCAAAGGATACGTTTGTATCATTTTTAATTGTTTATAACGCTTTCCGCTCGGTTTCACTCGCTTTCCGCCACTTTTTAGGACGCTAATCTCCATGTGTTACGCCGCCGTCTGTGGTGTGTTCTGTGGTAAAATTGCTCCCTTCTCTTTGCCGGCGCCTTTCGCCGGTAGGAGTGGGGAGCGTTTTTCGTGCCTTTAACTGCCTGCATGATCACTCTGAGGGCGAGATTCAGCAAAGCTTTTTGCGTCGGCCGTACCTCAGAAATTGGGGGCTGTAAACAATGGAAGTCAATCGGTTGGAAGTGTTTTGAGAAAAGCATTCAAATCATTCAGCCCGTGTGGCTTATATAGACAATAATAAGTCACATTTGCCTCATCATCCAGAATCGGGATATTGACCCGATTCACGGGATTTCCCTCCCGGTGGAGAACCACATCTGTTGTAAAGCTGGGAAGCGCGGAGAATTTTACCAGTTCTTCAAAGGCTACATCCTCCTGCTCCAGAAAACGAGTATCCGGCATTTTTTGATCGGTCACATTGCGCCAAAAGCCGAGACGATTCCGCAGAAGCATCGTCTCGCCATTGAGATCCTTCATATATAATTCCTTGCTGCCAGAGAGCGGATGTGCCGGCGGCAGGGAGAAATACAGGTGCTCCTCCCCATATTTTACACAGGAAATTCCAGGCTCCTCTACCGGGTACGGCAGGATGATCAGCTGATAGAAGTTATCCCGCAGACCCTGAAGGAGCACATCGTTTTCCCGCATCTCCGAGGAGATCGTCCGGTCCGGATAAAGATCAGAGAGAACCGGAGGGATCTCCCACAAAGGGGCCGGTGCGCAGGAACCCAGCAGGATCGTACGCTGGCTGCGGTCGAAGGCTTGGACACGGCCGATCATGTCCTGGCACTTCTCCATGACCTGCCGCGCGTATTCCGCCGCCATGCGGCCGTTTTCGTTGAACTTGATTTTGTTTTTCTGCCGGTCGAACAGAGAGACCTGAAGCTCCGCTTCCAGCCGTTGCATGGACCGGCTGAGGGCTGGCTGGGACAGGTGCAGGCGCTCCGCCGCGCCGGACAGGGTCCCACACTCCGCGAAGGCCAAAAGCTGCTCCAGCTGGTAGAGCTCAAACACAATCATCACCGCCTTGTAACTATTGTAACAGCCGCCCCAGCGGATTGCAAGGGGGAGTATGCGTTTCAGTTAGAGCGCTCTGCATAATCGGCACTGTACTTTGCGGAAAAACGGGCCTACAATGTGTTCATCCGAAAGAAATCGAGGAAAAGGGAGGCTTGACACCATGCAGTACAGGACGCTCTCCAACGGTGTAGAGTTGCCAATGATTGGCTATGGCACATTCCAAATCAAAGACGCAGCACAGTGCGAGAACTGTGTTTCGGAGGCGCTGGAGACCGGCTATCGTCTGTTCGATACCGCCGCATCCTATGAAAATGAAGCGGCCATCGGCATGGCGCTCCGCAGTTCCGGGCTGCCCCGGGAGGAGCTGTTCATCACTACCAAGCTGTGGGTCCAGGACGCCGGGTACGACGGAACCCTGCGGGCTTTCGACGCATCCTTGAAACGGCTCGGGCTGGACATTCTGGATCTGTACCTGATCCATCAGCCCTTTGGCGACTACTACGGCGCTTGGCGGGCCATGGAGCGGCTGTACCATGAGGGAGCGGTCCGAGCCATCGGGGTGAGCAACTTCACCCCGGAGCGGCTGGTAGACCTATGCATGAACCAGGAAATCAAGCCTATGGTGAATCAAATCGAGATCCACCCGTTTTTCCAGCAGAACACCACCTTGCGGGTCATGGAGGACTATGGGGTTCTTCCCCAGGCGTGGGGCCCCTTCTCCGAGGCACAGAAAGATATTTTCAACCATAAGATGCTGGCCAAGATCGCCGGCAGGCACAGCAAAACCACAGCCCAAGTCATCCTCCGCTGGCATATCCAGAGGAATATCCCCACCGTTCCCAAGACAGTCCACAAGGAGCGGATGATAGAAAATTTGGATGTCTTTGATTTTGAACTATCGGAGAAAGAGATGGAGAGCATCACCAGCATGGACATCGGCCACAGCGAGATCATCGACCACCACAGCTTCTGCACGGCCCGGCAGCTCAACAGTGTGAAGATCCATGGATAATTTGAATTCTTGGAGCGACTTTTCGTGATATAAAGAGGTTTTTGCATGTTTACATTTTCTGTTCCCACGATTGTTCTGTCCAACGAGGCAAGCTATGTCAGCGGCGCTGTATACAATATCGCCCGCGGCTAAAGCACACAACTTAAAACGGATTAATACGAACAGGAGGACTTCTATCATGAACAAAATCGAGACCATCAAGCTGAATAACGGCGTGGAAATGCCTCTGGAGGGCTTCGGCGTGTTCCAGGTGCCGAACCTGGCCGTCTGCGAACAGGCGGTACTGGACGCCATCGCCACCGGCTACCGCCTCATCGACACGGCGGCAGCCTATATGAATGAGGAGGCCGTGGGCAAGGCCATCGCCAAGTGCGGTGTGCCCCGGGAGGAACTGTTCATTACCACCAAGCTGTGGGTTCAGGACGCCAGCTACGAGGGTGCCAAGCAGGCCATTGAGACCTCTATGAAGAAGCTGGGGCTGGACTACATCGATCTGTACCTGATCCACCAGCCTATGGGCGACTATATCGGCGCCTATCGGGCCATGGAGGAGGCCAACGAAGAGGGCAAGCTGAAGGCCATCGGCGTTTGTAACTGCTATCCCCAGATTCTGGCCGATATCTGTGAGACCGTGGAGATCAAACCCGCTGTCAACCAGGTGGAGCTCCATCCCTTCTTCCAGCAGGAAAGCGCCCTGGCGCTGATGAAGGAGTACGGTGTTCATCCCGAAGCCTGGGGACCCTTCGCGGAGGGAAACCATGGTATCTTCACCCACCCCGTCCTAACCAGAATCGGCCAGAAGTACGGCAAGAGTGCTGCCCAGGTAGCCCTGCGCTGGAACGTCCAGCGAGGCGTCACCGTCATCCCCAAATCTGTCCACAAGGAGCGCATGGAACAGAATATGGATATCTGGGATTTCCAGCTCAGCGGCGAGGATATGGCGGAGATTGCGGGGCTCGACATCGGCCGCAGCGAGATTGTAGACCACAGCGACCCCAAATTTGTCCAGATGCTCCATCAGATGAGAATCCACGAATAAAAATATCCTTTTGACACGGCTGGCATGGTCCGACACCATGCCGGTTCCTGCCAGCCGGTTATTTTACGAGGCATAAGCGGACTCTGATTTACACCGAGATATGGGAGGATATCCAGTATGATCTTCTATTTTTCAGCCACAGGCAACAGTCTGTATGCGGCCAAGCGCTTTTCGGACACGCCCGTCAGCATCCCGCAAATTATGCGGGGGACTGAGCGCCAATTCTCCGATGATGCCATCGGGATCGTCTGCCCGGTCTACGCAGGGGAACCGCCCAAGATGGTGAAACGCTTCCTGCGGGAGTCCAGCTTTCAGGCGGATTATTTCTACTTCGTCCTGACCTTCATATGGCGAGCTGCCCGCCAAGACGCTTTGACAACACTCACAATATCTCCATTCACCATTGCAGGGAGGGCCGCATTGAGTGGGAAGTCAGCAATGGCGCTTATCTTTATCTTGCGTCCGGGGATATTATGCTGGATAGTTCGGTTACCGAAAACAATCATTGCAGCTTTCCGGTAAGCCATTACCACGGGATCACAATTACGATTTCTGTTCCCGAAGCGGTAGAGGGATTGGGTGATCTCCTATCCCTGTTTTCTATTGACCTGGAACAGATTGAGCAACAATTTGCCTTGAAAGCACGCCCTTTCATCATGCATGGAAACTCCGTCCCCGATCATGTAATCTCAGAACTGTACCAAGTGCCTGATAATATCCGGCTGGAATATCTCCGGGTAAAGATCCTGGAATTGTTGGTCACGCTCAGGACGGTAGACCCTACGGTCTTAGGTGTGGAACGCCCCTATTTTTATAAAACACAGGTAGAGAAAGTCAAGGCAATCATGTCGTTTATGACAAATGAGCCGGAGCACCATTTCACAATGGAGGAGCTTTCTGAAAAGTTCGATATTTCCACCTCTGCTCTGAAACAGTGCTTTAAGGGCGTATATGGCACCGCTATTTATACCTATATGCGGAATTATCGTATGGACCTGGCAGCTTCTCTTTTGACACAGACGGATGAACCGATTACGGTGATCGCCGGAAAAGTTGGCTATACGAACACCAGCAAGTTCTCCGAAGCGTTCAAGAAAGTAAAGGGAAAAACACCGCTGGAATATCGAAAAATAAAAATCTAAATGGAGTAAAACCCGGCCGGGCAGAGTGGCAGACAAAATGAATACCTGCAATACTTAGAGAGTATCAAAGCGATTGATACTCTCTATTTTTTTTGCCAAGGAGGAATGGAAATGAAGCAGAAAAGCTGGATTTCTATTGTGTTTTCCTTTGCTTCACAGTGCCGGGGCAAAATTGCCCTGTCCGTTTTATGTGCAATCATCAGTGTGGTTGCCGGACTGATACCCTATTGGAGTGTTTACCAAATTATCACGCTCTTTATCGGCGGCTCACCTGTGATGGCAGAGGTTTGGAAATGGTGCTGGATTGGACTTGGTGCTTATGCGATACGCTTCTTGCTCTATGGTATTTCAACGAGCCTGTCCCACATATCCGCATACACCATTTTGGAGAATATTCGTTTGACCCTTGCCCAGCGGCTGATGAAAGCGCCGCTGGGGACAGTCATCGGAGAGTCTGTGGGTAAGCTGAAAAGTGTATTGGTAGACCGGGTAGAAACGATTGAGCTGCCTCTGGCCCACATGATCCCGGAGTGCATCTCCAACCTGCTGCTCCCCGTGGCAGTCTTTGTTTATCTGGTCTGCATTGACTGGCGTATGGCTCTGGCCATGCTGGTGACTGTGCCTCTCGCTTTTATCGCCTTTGCCATGATGATGAAGAATTTTAATAAGCTCTATGCCGATTATATGGAGTCCAACAACTATGTGAACGGCGTGATTGTAGAGTATGTGGAGGGCATTGAAGTTATCAAGGCGTTTAATCAGTCCTCCAGTTCCTATGAAAAATTCACAAAGGCGGTTAAATCTTTCAAGGACTACACCCTCAAATGGTATCAAAGCACCTGGAAGTTGATGAATTTTATTTCTGCGGTATTGCCTTCCACCTTCTTGGGGACGCTCCCGATTGGCATGTATCTCTACTGGACCGGAAGCCTGGCCCCGCAGGATCTTGTTATGTGCCTGATCCTCTCGCTGGGGATTGTAGGTCCGCTGATGAACTTTACCACCTATGTCAATGAAACGAAAACGGTTGAGTATGCCGTACACGATGTAGACAAGCTGCTCCATGTGGAAGAACTGCCCGATACTGGAAAATCAGTGGAGGTGCAGTCCAAAGACATTCAGCTTCAGGATGTTTCGTTCTCTTATGATAAAGAGAGCGGTAAACAGGTGCTTTCCCATATCAATCTAAAAATCCCGGAGGGAAAGTTTACGGCACTTGTCGGCCCGTCCGGTGGAGGTAAGTCCACCATCGCTCGCTTGATTGCCCGTTTTTGGGATGTGAACGATGGAAAGATCACCATTGGCGGTGTGGACATTCGCAGTATGCCGCTGGCCCAGCTTGCCGATATTGTCAGCTTTGTTACACAGGATAACTTCCTGTTCAACTGCTCCATCAAGGAAAATATCCGGCTGGGAAACCCTGATGCTACGGACGAAGAAGTATATGCGGCAGCAAAAGCCGCCTGCTGTGATGAATTTATACAGAAATTGGACAATGGCTATGACACGATGGCCGGGGATGCGGGGAACCGGCTTTCAGGCGGTGAAAAACAGCGCATTTCTATTGCCCGCATGATTTTGAAAAATGCCCCCATCGTGATTTTGGACGAGGCCACCGCGTTCACCGATCAGGAGAACGAAGAAAAAATCCAGCAATCTATCGCTGCTTTGACAAAAGGGAAAACGCTGCTGGTTATCGCACATCGTCTGTCCACCATCAAAAATGCCGATCAGATTATTGTCCTGCAAAACGGGCAGGTTGAGAACACGGGCACTCATCAGCAGCTTTTAGATGGCGACTCTCTCTATCGGGATATGTGGGAGGCGCATATCGGAGCGCAGAACTGGTCTGCCGGTTCCGGGAAAGGAGGTAACTGATATGTTTCGGATTGTAAATCGACTGATTCAATGGACAGGGAAATATAAACGGCGTATTTACATCGGTTTTGTCTACGCTTTCATTCACAGCATTTTTACCGCAATCCCTATTATGCTGGCTGCGAATGGATTAAGTGCTGTTCTGGATGACTTCAATGGCGTTAAGCCATTGGAGGGGCGGGACATCTGGATCATGCTGGGGGCCATGATTTTAGCTGTATTGGGCCGATACCTGTTCTCATATCTTCGAGCCATCACGCAGGAAAGTGTCGGTTATGAAGCAACCGCTGACGAGAGAATACGGCTGGGAGACATTTTGAAGCGGGTGTCGCTGGGCTTTTTCAGTAAGAACAATATGGGCGAACTGTTCGCAGCGGCTACAACCGACCTCTCGTTTATGGAAATGTTCGCTATGAATATGGTCAACACTGTTGTGAATGGCTATATCACCGTTATCGTCCTGATATTGTTCCTTGCATTTTATAGTCCTCTGGCGGGAGGAATTGCTTTGGCTGGTGTCCTCTGTCTGCCCTATTCCTCTATCTGTTGGAGGCACGCAGCCACCAAAACGCGCCTATCCATCAAAAGGCACAGGACGATATGGTGGAAAGTTCTATCGAGTATCTGCGAGGGATGCAGGTGGTGAAAGCCTTTAAGCAGGAAGGCGTATCTATTGCCGGTATCCGCAAAGCATACAACGACAGCAAGAAAATCAACATCAAAATTGAAGTGGAATATATGCCCTTCAACTGCCTGCACCTCTTTTCTCTGAAAGCCGCCTCCATTGCCATTGTAGCTGTGGCCGCTCTGCTGACCTATAACGGCAGTATGGAACTTCCTACCATGCTCATGCTGGATATGTTTTCCTTTATGATTTTCGGAAGTGTTGAGGCCATGAACAACGCCGCCCATGTATTGGAGGTCATTGATGCTACGCTGGATAAACTGGACGGCATTGAACACGCCGACATTATAGACAAAGACGGGAAAGATATTTCTTTGCAGAACACAGACATTGCTTTCCGTGATGTGACATTCTCCTACGATAAAGTTCCTGTTTTGCGGAATATCAACTTTTCCATCCCCCAGGGCAGCACTACGGCCATTGTAGGGCCATCTGGCAGCGGCAAGACCACGATTTGCAACCTGATTGCCCGTTTCTATGATGTGGACAGCGGCGAGGTCACAGTAGGCGGTGAGGATGTGCGAAACATGACCTGTGACAGTTTGCTCCGCAATATCTCGATGGTCTTTCAAAAGGTCTATTTGTTCCACGATACCATTGAAAACAACATCCGTTTCGGCAATCCAAGTGCAACGCAGGAAGAAATTATAGAAGCTGCGAAAAAGGCTCGGTGCCACGACTTCATTATGGCTCTTCCCGATGGATATGAAACGGTGATCGGCGAGGGTGGCTCTACGCTGTCTGGCGGAGAAAAACAACGCATTTCTATTGCCCGCGCCATTTTGAAAAATGCCAACATTGTCATTCTTGATGAGGCAACAGCAAGTATTGACCCCGAAAATGAGCATCTGATCCAGCAGGCAATCAGTGAACTGACCATTGGAAAAACGGTTATTGTTATTGCCCACCGTCTGGCGACGATTGAACACGCCGACCAGATTTTAGTGGTGGATAAAGGTCAAGTTGTTCAGAAAGGAACACATCAGCAGCTTGTTCAGCAGGAAGGACTTTATCGCCGTTTCATTACAATCCGTGAGCAGGCAGAGGGCTGGAGCATTGCCTGATAATTTGAGGGAGAACCGCAACATGAAACTTCATGCGTCCGGGGAGGACTACCTGGAAACCATCCTTGTTCTCCAAAAGAAACTCGGTATGGTACGCTCCGTAGATGTGGCCCGGCACATGGAGGTGTCAAAGCCCAGCGTGTGCCATGCGGTGGCTACCTTGCGGGACGGTGGCTTTCTCACAATGGACGAGGATCACTTTCTCCATCTGACCGATATAGGCCGCGAGGTTGCCGAAAAAATCTATGAGCGCCATTGCTTCTTTACTGAGCAGCTTATCGCAGCAGGCGTTGCCCCCAAGACTGCGGAGGCCGACGCCTGCCGGATGGAGCATGTCATCAGCCAAGAGTCCTTTCTAAAGTTAAAAATTGCTTTTTCCAACATCGAAAATTTAGAAAAAGAGGAATAACTGTGACCAATTTCAGTTTTACAACATTGCTCTCCAAAAGAGAAATAAAGCAAACTATGATGAAAAGGAAGCGTGGACAGGGGCGTCCGCGCTTCCTTTTTGTTCGACATTTTTCTCCAATATTCTTTACGCGGAATTGGACATGGCCAAAACCATGTTTCGGGGAACCAGTAATATATGAAAGGGAAAAACGATTCTAAGGCGGGAGGGGGTGAGATTATGACGACTGAGCAACATGAGGAACACAAGCAACACACCTTTGATTGCTTTTGCAAACGGTCGCTGAAGTATGAAGCCTATAATGCCTACCGAGAGATCCGGCGCAGACAAGAAAGGCAGGTCAATTTCAGCGAACTGCTGTCGGAGGACATGGAACAGCTTGCGGTCTGCGATTCCTACCCCAGCGAGTGTGCTGCCTATGCCGTAGGCGATGAGGAGATCCTCATTCAAAGCGACCGGCTGGCGGATGCCCTGAATGCGCTTTCCAAAGAGTGCCGAGAAATCATCCTCATGTATTTTTGCTTGGAGATGCCGGACCGGGAGATTGCCGAGCATTTGGATATTTCCCGGCGGACGGTCAATACCCACCGGCGGCGGGCTTTTCAAGAGCTTCAGGCATTGATGGAGCGTGGGAGCAAATGAAAGCTACATATCGAAAAGTTGCTTTGCCTCCATTCCCGGTAATTGCCGCCGCAGTCAATGGCGATCCTGATGCAGTAGCGCGGGTGGTCCGCCATTATTCCGGCTACATGGCCGTACTTTCTATGCGGCTAAGCTGTGGTTCCTTGGGTAGCTTCCAGTTCCAACTCGACTACGACCTATACCAGCGGCTGGAAAGCAAATTGGTGGCGGTCATCTTTCAGTTCCATTTGGATTGACCACATTCCCTTTCTAACGGTAACGCTTGCCAGATAAGCCGTTACGACCTTTCTTGCGTAACATCCATCAGCGGTAAATGCCGCAGGACGAAACGATAGAAAGGAATTTGTACCTTGAAAATTGAATATGAGAAAGATATGAACCCTGCCAATGAAGAGCCGTTGCAAAGGCAGGAGGAAATTGAGTTGCCGCAGTCGGTCGTTGAGTCTTTCGCGAGGTTTTTGATACGAGAAATCCAACAGTATTATGGTAAAGACTATTTATAACAAATAATTTTCAGAATTTAGTAAACTCAATAAAAAAGGATGGAGACTAAGATTATTCTCAACCTCCATCCTTTTTGTAAAAAACTACATCAGTTTCAATCCAAGTTCGCGAACCATATAAAAGAGTTTCTCGGTTTTAACTCCAAACTCATTGGCCACATCTGGAATTTTTGCATTTTTGCTTGGATTTTTGGCATTTAATCCCTTGTTGGCTTCTTCAAAAGTTATCAAAGTGTATTTGTACACAGCCGCTGTAGCAATGAGCCATGGATCAGCAACGCTTTCTCGAGACCATTCGATTAGTGCAGCAGGTTTGTAACATGGGCTATTTTGAACATGTTGCAAAATAGCCCCATATTTCTGGAGAATACATGGCTCACGATGATCAATATACTCTCCAACATCAAGTTCTTCCATCCATTCTTTAAGACTATCATTCCCATGAAGAATTTCAGCTTTTACCATATCCAAAACTACTATTCTCCCGTCTTTTATTGGCCTCTCAAGCTGATTCCAAAAGCCCGGAGCAAAGTCGAATGGATAAAATGTAAGATGCGGAGTGATTAATGAGTTTGCATCTATGAGAAAGATTTCTTTACTCATTTTACCCCACCCCCTACACTTTCAATGAGATTGGCAAATGTAGAACGGTTAGTATTGGTAAGGCGGAAAGCATCAGAATATAGAGTCTTTCCTTCATGAACACTACCGACAAGCAAACGGAAAAAGCGTCGATCAATTCTACTGGCAACAGTACGATAATAATCGCCGCCACTTTCGCCTCGTTCTTTTAATCTTCTTCGCTTTTCATTATAAAGCTGGACAGCAAGTTTAGCTATTTTCTGATATAAATCATACTCAATAAAACCATTATCATAGGCCTTTCTCGCAATCACAGTGGCTCCGCATTTAAAATTGTGAGCAAGCACATGTATGGCCTGTTCTTGTTCATTTTCTTGAATTGCTGCAGACCATTCACGTACAAAAAACTTCTGTGGCACTAAAACTTCTGCGGCAACAGCGTTGCAGAGCGTTTCGACCTTTCTAACCTTTTTCCCTGTGCTATAACGGTCGTTAAAAAGACTGTTTTCGCCTATACATATATGCGAAAATTCATGTAGCAGGGAAAAAAGTTTTCCATTAGTCGAGTCATTAGAATTTATAAAAATAAGGGGAGCATATTCATCAATAACCGAAAATGCACGAAATTCATCAATAGACAGTGGACGATGGGTGTTATTACCAACTATCCCACTCATCATTACAAGGGTCCCTATATTACTGATGGCCGCTCGAATTATATTAAAGGAGTCTTCTGCAGTTCTAGACTTTGCATACCACTCTACTGAAAGGCCAAGCAAGTCGCGTATCTTCTGAGAAAACACCTTATAAGATGTTTCTTCTTTAAAAATACCAACATAATTTACTGGAGAAACTCCTTCGGAAATTAGATGATTATGCATCCATTCCTGAACTTGATCCATATCGTGCATAACATCGATCAAATTTCGGCTAGGATTTTCCAGTTCTGTACTATCGACTGTTCTATATTCGACAAAAGATAAATCTTCCTTGGGGGGGTGTTCAAGGAAAAAATATCCTAACGGAATTCCTGTAGCTTTACTAACTTTTTCGATTTGATTAAATGTAGGCTTTTTTTCACCACTGACCCACAAATTTAAATATCCAACAATTTGTGGGGAAAGGGAGTTCATTTGTGCGTGTGCAATAACCCAATCTAATACCTCAGAAGAAATATTAACACTGCTCTGCATACATGGTCACCCCCACACTCTTTAAATCCCTTTTATAAATATTTTATCGGATAAAAGCCGGCAGGTCAAGGCAAAATGCCTTGACCTGCCGGCTTTACTATTGACATCACAGCCACACTCTTACGGCAAAGCCGCCTTTGAAAAAGTAGGTGTTCGTGTAATGTCCATCTGGTGGACCTGAAGGGATTCGAACCCACGACCTCTCGGATGCGAACCGAACGCTCTCCCAGCTGAGCTACAGGCCCATATTTCTGCCGCCAAAGGCATCTCCCTTGACGGCGAGATTTATTATAGCATGTTCTTTCAAACAATGCAAGTCCTAAAACAAATTTTTTGACAAAAAGATTCTAGCTTTTCCCGCAAATAGGGGATGTTTGCATGAATGCGGGTTTCTTTTTACCCATGTCCATACAATCCATAGAGACATACCGTCCATCTTTATGGTACAATACTCCTGGAAGATAAGCGTGTTTCCAAAGTACCATCAGAAAAAGAGCCTCTACTAAGGGTTCATGTGATCTGGCCACACAGCCGTTACAGGCATTCTTACACCGGAAGCATTTTTCCATTTATATAAGGAGGAATTTGTATGGCGGTTTTGAAACGGATTCATTACAATACACCGGTCGTTTTGACCTTTTTCTTTCTCTCTCTGGCGGCGCTGCTGTTGGGCGCTCTGACCGGCGGATGGACAACGCAGGCTTTCTTCTCTGTCTACCGGTCGCCGTTGACTGACCCGCTCGGATACGTCCGTCTGTTTGGCCATGTTCTAGGACATGCGGGATATGAGCATTTTGCGGGAAATATGCTCCTTTTCTTGGTGATCGGCCCACCTATGGAAGAGAAATATGGAAGCAAAGTCCTCCTGACTGGCATTCTGTTGACCGCGCTGATCTCGGGCCTGCTGCAATGCATCTTTTTTCCTTCCACCGCGCTGTTGGGAGCAAGCGGTATTGTGTTTATGCTCGTTATGCTTTCCTCCCTGGCGGGGATGAAAGAGGGGAGAGTCCCCCTGACGCTGATCCTGGTTGCCATCCTATATCTAGGACAGGAGGTGTACGCCGCTCTCTTTGTTCAGGACAATGTAGCGCATTTTATGCATCTGGTAGGTGGCGCTTGCGGCACCGTTTTTGGATTCGCCGCCGCGCGAAAGAAGCTATAAAGAAAAGACAGGTATTTGATTCCCGAAAAAAGTCCTCAGGCAAACCGTTGCGTTTCCCTGAGGACTCTTCTTTTTGATTGAGATCAGACAACTGTCACCTGTACATTCCGTTTGCGTAGGCCTTCGCAGATTTCAGAATCTGCGCTGGCATCGGTAATCAACTCGGAAACGCTGGAGGTACTCAAAAAAGATACCGTCCCACTTTTTCCCAACTTGGAACCGTCCAGCAGCATACAGATGCGATCTGCACAATGGACCATCTCGCGCAGCGCCTCTGCGCGCTCCATATCTACGCCGAAGAATCCACCCGCAACAGTAAACCCGTCCGCGCCGACAAACGCGGTGTTTACGTGGAAATCTTGCAAGCACCGCTTGACCAACGGCCCCACCATGCATTGGGAGTGCTTCTGATAACTGCCGCCCAGCAGAATGATCCGTCCATCCGGCTCCTTGCAGAGGTTCGCCGCAACATAGGCGGAGTTGGTCAGGATGGTGACATTGCGCCGAGTTTCGGCCACCTGTGCGGCAAACATGGCACAGGTGCTTCCGGTGCCGACAATGATTGTCTCGCCGTCCCGCACCCTCTGGGCTGCGGCCGCCGCGATCTTCAGCTTTGCCTCATAGTGCAGAGCCATATGATAATTCGTGTCGTCCGGGTTGGGGAGGGTCGCATAGCCGCGCCGCCGGGCCAGGATTCCCTTTTTAGACAGGGTGTTTAAATCATTGCGCACAGTCACTTCGCTGGTATTCAGCAGGCGGGCAAGCTGCCCTGTCTCAATTTCGCCGCGTTCCGCGACCAGTTCAATCATCTTTACATGGCGTTCGATCATGTCCATTCTCCAATCCGGCTATCGTTCGTTTACTTCCACAGCAAGCCCGCCCGCGTCCAGCGTATCGACTATCGCCTGCACCGCGGCGACGGACAAAGGTTCGCTGCCCAGGGTATAAGGCATGCTGAGATTGGTGTATTTGCTGATGCCAAATGTATGATAGGGGAGCAGGGTTACCTTTTTGGCACCGGACTCCCGTGCGAAGCGGAGAATATCCTGCAATTCGTCCGCCGTGTCGTTGAAAGTGGGGATAACGGGGACCCGCAAATCGGTGACGTTATGCGCCAGGTAATACTGGGCGGAAGCGAGCGACTGCCGGTTGGATACCCCTGTGAACCGGCGGTGCTTTTCGTCGTCCGTGTGCTTGACGTCCACCATCACATAGTCGAGCAAAGGGGAAAGGCGCGCGGTCAGCTCTAACGGATAGTTGCCGTTGGTCTCAATAGCGGTCTGAATTCCCTGTTCCCGGCAGGCTTCCAGGCATTGCAGAAGAAATTCACTCTGAACAGCCGGTTCCCCTCCGGAGAACGTGACCCCACCCCCGGTGCGCTGGTAGAAATCCCGGTCCTTACAGACCAGCTTGACGACTTCCTCCACCGTTTTGTCATAGCCTACCAGCATCAGCGCGTCGCTCGGACACAGGTCGATGCAGTGGCCGCAGCGCACGCATTTGGTATGGTCGGTGAGGAAGCCCGCATCGTTGTGGGAAACCGCCCCGTGCGGGCAGACCTCCTCGCACCGGCCGCATCTCGTACACAGGCTGTCTTTGCGCAAAACCTGCGGCGCCGGGAGGAGCGATTCCGGATTGTGACACCAGAGACAAACCTGGTTGCAGCCTTTGAGAAAGACAACCGTGCGGATACCGGGACCGTCGTCCAGACTAAACCGCTGGATATTGAACAAATGACCTGTCATAAAAACCTCCGATTAAGCGAATGCATCGTATTCTGTGCGGGCGATCAGGTGATCCTGCCATTTCTTTTCCAGCTCGCAGTAGAAGCAGCTAAAGCCGGCCACCTTAACCACCAAGGAGCGATAATTTTCCGGATGCTGCTGTGCGTCGAGCAGCACTTCGCGGCCGACCACATTGAACTGCACCTGGAATCCGCCCTTCTCAAAATAGACCGCGATGGCTTGGGCGATCTTTTCGATCTTCTCCGGGCTGTTCAGCGCCGAAGGATGGAAACGGATGTTTAAGATGGAGCCGTTGTCCATCAGGGCGTGGTCGATCTTGGCGAGGCTGTTGAAGACGCCGGTGATCCCCTGCAAATCCGTGCCAGGGGTGGGGGACATATTGTCGGCCAGGCTTTCGCCTGCGCGCCGTCCATCGGGCGTAGCGCCGACCACTGCACCGTCGGTCACGTTCATAACGACCGTTTGGGCCGTGCAGCCGAACTGCCCGCCGCGCAGCGGGGTAAACTGGCGCATCTTCGCCGGCAAAATGGTAAAGAGGTCGCGGCAGAGATCGTCCACCTCGTCGTCGTCGTTGCCGAATTTTGGCGCATTCAACAGGGCCTTGCGGATCGCCATTCCCTTGTCGCTGGCGAAGTTCTCGTCGATGGCCTCCATAACCTCTTTCAGGGTATATTTCTGATCTTTAAAGCACACGCGGTCCAGCGCTTCCAAGGCGTTGGCGGCATTTGGGTAGCCGTGCGCATGCACGATGGTGTCGTTGTAATTGGGTCCGCGTCCCCAGGAGATGTCTTTGCCCATCTCAATGCGGTAATCCACCACGCCGGAGAGGAATGGCGTCGGGGTCAGCGTATAGTAGCTCTCCGCGATGGCCCGTTCGATCCGCGGGATAAAGGGGAGATAGAAGTCGAGCTGTTCCTCCCAAAGAGCGATAACCTCCTTGAGATTGCGGCACTCAACAAAGGGACGGCTGGACGGGCACAAACATTTGCCCGTATTGGGGTTGTATCCGTCGTGGAGCGCCAACTCCAACAGCTTCATTACATTGACATAGACCGGCGTAACGCCTGTGCCGTGTTTGCCGGGAATGCGCACTTCGCTGCAGCCCATACCGGCCCAATTGCGGGCGTCGCTCAGCGGGATCCCCGCACGCACCATCATATCGACCGCGACATCGTCGTTGAAGAACGCCGGCATCCCGCCGCCGTGACGCACCAACGCGCGCAAAGCTGCTTCATAGAATTCCAGCGGTGTGGTGCTGCCCATGCTGACGATTACGGTTGGAATATTCATATTGGTATTGCCGAGCGCCTCCAAGAAAATGTACGACAGTTCGTTGACCGCTGTCTTCCCATCCTGGGTCTGGCCGCCCAGCGTAATGGTCTGGAAAAGCTGGTTGCCGCCGAGGTTTTCGGTGGTGCCCCAGTCGCGCAGCTTGTTGGCCTCAAAGCATTTAAGAAGGAAGCACTCGCAGAGCTGCTGGGCAAAGGCTGCGTCAATCCGGCCGGCCGCACGGTCGCGGTCGTAATATTTCTTCAAATAGCTGTCCATGCGGCCCATGGAAATGCTGTGGCCGTTCGATTCCATCTGGATCATTAGGTGGATAAACAGGACAAACTGTAACGCCTCGTAGAAGGTATCCGGCGCCTTGCGCGGCACCTTTGCACAGATGCGGGCGATCTCCGTCAATTCCGCACGGCGTTCCGGCGTCGGCGCGGACTTCGCCTTTTCAAAGGCCAGCTTTGCCAAGCGGTCGGCATAGTCGAGCGCGCCCTGCATACAAATCACGACGCTCTCCAGGAACGCCTTCTTCTCTAAGTATTCCGGATCATCTTCGCGCAGGAGGGCGAGGTTGCGCTGTGCCTCGTCGATGACACCCTCCAGGCCGATGTCGAGCAGCTTCACATAATCCGGGATGATATGGCCGTCGCCGTTCTGGTTGTGCTCGATAATCATCGTCTCGTTGACGCTCGGATGCTGCTCGCCGATCAGATACTCCCCGATGGTGTTCTTCAAATTGTAGCCCACCCGGTCGTAGTGGGTGTAGCCCTTCCATTTTTCGCACATGGACAGGATCTCATCGTGCAGCTCCGGCGGCACGATAAAGCGCTGGCGGTCGCGCTTCTCAAACGTATCGAGCTCCTCTTCGATCCAGTCCACCGCAAATTCCGGGAACAGGGCGGCTGCCAGCGGCTTGCTGGCGGTATTGCCCACAAGCAGGTCGTCGTCGCCGATATAGATGGTCATTTCCCGCAGGTAGCGCGCAAAAGCTTCCGCGCGGCGGATGACCAGCGGGCGCTCCGGGTGGGAAAAGAATTCCTCTGTATAGATACGTCCGCGCTCCATGCAGATCTCCGGGGGATAGGAGCGGATGTAGTCCTTGATTCGCTGGGTCCTCGTCATATCGATTCCATCCTTTCTATACAAAATCAATCGTTTATGAATGGGCCTTGAGAAACGCTTCCAACTCTGCACGGCTGGGAGCGCCCTCCATAGGGCCTTGTTTGCGTACGCTCATCGCGCCGGCTGCACAGGCAAAACGCCCGCACTCCGAAAGAGGCTTGCCTTCGATCAGAGCGGTCAGGAACGCCCCGCAGAAGGTATCACCGGCGCCTGTGGGGTCAACTTCCTCCACCTGGAAGCTGGGAACCGGGATTTTCTCGTTTCCCTGGTAGATGATGCAACCCTCGCTGCCGTTTTTCAAAACGACCAGTTTTCCCTGGTCCGCCCAGAGACGGCATCCTTCCTCGTCGGTGGCGCATCCGGTAAACAGGGCGGCCTCTGTCTTGCTGGGGAAAATGATGCTCGCCTTCTCAATGACCGGCCGGCAGAGCTCCCGCACTTCCTCCACGCTGAGGGATTCGGGGCGGATGTTGGGGTCAAAGCTGATGCGGCTACCCTCCGGCAGCTCGTCGACAATGCGGTAACACGTCTCCTGCAAGCTCTTGCTCACGCTCATGTTATAGCCGGTGAGATGGAACCACTTGGTTCCCTGTAGTTTCTCCATGTCGAGATCCTCGGCGTGGGTCATCCCGGCTGCGGCGTGGCGGCTGTGGTACAGGAAATCGCGGCTGCCGTCCGAATAATAGCAGACAAACGCGCAGCCGGTGGAAGCGCCGGGAATGTCCTTGACCATGCTCACATCGACGCCGCTGGAGACCATCTGCGCCTTAAAGCACTTGCCAAAGGGGTCCGGGCCCACGCTGCCGATGACCGCTGTCTTTGCGCCCAGCTTTGCAGCGATGTTTACCGTAATCGGCGTATCGCCGCTTGCATAGGGACCGGTAAAGTCCGCTGGTTTGTCCAGCGGTTTATCCAATTCCTTGCGCATAATTTCGCACAGGATTGCACTGACTGTCACAAGATCGTATGCCATACGTTTCGCCCTTTCTCAATTAAATTTTACACGAAATAGGTCTATCTTACAACTCCTCAATAAAGGAAAAATGCAGGGAATAGGTTTTGCTTTCACCGGGTTGCAGGATGGGTGCCAAGCACCCCTCTTCACCGATTTTCTTTCCGTCCAGGGGCGCGTTGAGCGGCTCCATGCCGAGCACATATTCGCCCTTTCCCAGCATTTTCCACTGGCAGAAGTAGGGGAGGTCGGCGTGGTTCCATGAGACCCGGACGCCAATGCGCCGGACCGGATTATAAACGGTATAACCGCTTTGCCCCTGCGCATCCTGCGCCAGTTCATGGAAATAGCAGCACTCCTGGTAGGGATACGCCGGCGGTTCAATTTCCCGCCAATGCTCCATTTCCTCCGCAGCGTGGGCGTCGCGCGGTTCCACGCCGAGACTGTCTAGGACAATCTTTGTGTCCTCGCAGAGGAGCGGGTAGCCGAAATTGATGTGGTAGGAGAGCAAAAACGGACGTGCCCCAAAGCCGCAGTTGGTCACGGTGTCCGTCAGGGTGAAGGCGTCCTCGCCGTAGGAAAATGCGTAGGTGCGGCGCAGACGCAGGTTTTCTCCAAAGATGCGCGCTTCCCGCATAGACCCTTCCACCGTCAGGCTCATGGAATCGGCCGTTTGGCTGCGCGTGACGCGGACGTCCTCGGCAGGGCAGTTTGCCTCCCTTCCATGCAGGCCGCGCGCTTCCCCGGCGATCTCCGCCGGAGAGCCGATGTGCTGCAAGCCGCAGGTGGTCAGGAAACCGACGTAGAAGCCGCGCAGCCACTCCGTACCGCGGGCGTCATAGTACGCGGGTGCGGTGATGCCGCACGGCGCGATGTAGTTGAGGTTGGCGCCCTTGTAGCGCACCTGGTACAAATCCATCGCGCGGCCGGGAAGAAGGGTGCATTCCAGCGCGCCGCCGTTGTCCATTTGGATCATGCGCACGCCGTCCTGCCTGCCATCCAGCAAGCGGGCGTCACGCACGCTCATCAGCTGGTCCGGTTCCCCGATATAAGCAAAGAGATTTTGCTCCATAATCGATCCCTCCTTATTCGCCGATCACATCGACGAAGACTGTGCGCTCCTGCGGCCCGTCAAATTCCATGAGGACGATTTCCTGCGCCGCCCCCATAATCATGCTGCCGTTTTGGATGGGGAAGATGCAGCTGTTTCCCGTCAGCAGGCTCCGCAGATGGCCGTAGGCGTTGGCGCTGGTGCGTCCATAGGTGGGTAAAAAATGCGCATGGGAGTATTGGGCATCGTCGTCCACAAGTTTATGTAAAAGGACCTTGAAGTCGTCCATGATGCATTCCAACGGCTCAGTGACCACAATGCCGCAGTTCGTGTGCGCCACTACGGTGGTGACAATCCCGCTGGTAATGCCGGATTCCTTGACATATGCCTTGACCTGCTCGCCGATATAATGGTATGAATATTCGTCGTCGGTCAGGACGCTGAATTGGTAATGTTTAACCATTTTCTTTCTCCTCCATTCCTAAGAAACGCAGGGCGTTCCCGCCCAGCACCATGGCCTTCTGCTTCGGCCGCAGGTTCAAAACGTCCACAGCGCCGATCATGCGCTTTTGCTCAATGCGGGGATAGGTGCTGCCGAACATCACCTTGTCCGCCAACATGCGGTCGATCCAGTATTCACCCATCTGGACGTTGAAGGTGGTGTGGAAGAACTGCTTGGGGGAATCGAAATAGAGCAGCGCTGTGTCCGCATAGACATTCGGATATTTGAGCAGCAGCATGGCCGTCTCCATAATATAGGGCCAACCGAAGTGGCCGAGGCAAATGCGCAAATCCGGGTAGCGCATGGCTACGTCTTCAAACAATACCGGCCGGGAATAGGTGGACGGGCTGTCTTTGATCCAGGTCATACCGGACTGGAACAGGATGGGCTTGTTGTATTTCAGGCAGACCTGATAGACCGGGTCCATCAAATGAAAATCGTTTGGATAGAAGCGCTGCATGGCAGGGCTCAACTTGAGACCAGCGAGATGCAGCTCTGTGAAGGCCTTTTCCAAAACCTCGACGGCGTCGGGGCGCTGCGGGTCTACGCTGGCAAAGCCGATCAAACGCTCCGGCTGTAGATCCACCAGGGTGCGAATTTCTTCGTTGGAGACGATGGTATCCCCAGCACGGGTGGTCACATCCTCAGCGCTGATAACGCACTTGTCGATTCCGGCGGCGTTGAGCTGCTTCATAAACAATTCCATGGGCCAGACATGCTGCTTGTATAGGAAGTACTGCTCGCGGCGGAATGCGACGCGGTCTGGATCTTGGCAGATTTCCTTGAGAAAGCCCGGAAAGGCATATACATCGATAACCATGTGATTTTTTCTCCTTTACCAATCTGGATTGTACAGGTAAGATTTGTTGGCTCTATTATAGCTCTTTTGCGTGCGAATATCAATTAACTTTCGTACGAAATTATAACTCTGCTTTTGTAAATATCAACAGAATGGCTTTTAGAGAAATCCTATAAAATCCATCGAGGAAAATTTTGTGCATGCATCCATATTCTTTCATCTGTTTGAGACCATGCATGGGATGTGCTATGATATAGAAAATAGGAACCCTCTCTTTTTTGGTGCATTCCCTCAGAGGAAAAACGATGGAGTTTCCGCTATCCTAAAGAACAAGGAGTTGATCGGAATGGATTGGGTCAAACAGCTCAACCAAGCGTTGGCGTATATCGAGGCAAACCTGGAGGGAGAAATCCACCTGGAACGGGCGGCGCAGCTTGCCTGCTGTTCCACGTACCATTTTCAACGGATGTTCACCTATCTGGCGGGAATCCCACTCTCCGAGTATATTCGCCGCCGGCGGATGACCAAGGCGGCGTTGGACCTACAAAATGGCGCGAAAGTGCTCGACGTTGCTCTGAAATATAGCTATGATTCTCCGACAGCATTTAACCGCGCATTCCGTGGAGTACATGGGGTGGCGCCTTCCAGCGCCAAAGAGCCAGGGGTGCAGTTGTGTTCTTTCCAACCGATCAGCTTCGTCATCACGATCAAAGGAGAGATTGCATTGAATTATCGAATCGAACACAAAGAAGCGTTCCGAATTGTGGGCATCCACGCACCTATGGAAAAGGAGATTGAGAGGAACTTCCAAACGGTTCCAAAGCTTTGGGAAGAGATTGCTTCCGGAGGGATCCTCCCAAAGCTGCTTCCCCTGATGAACGGCCAACTCTCCGGTGTGCTCGGTGTCTGCGCATGCGGGGAAAAAGAGGATTGGCGGTATTGGATTGCTGTGGCAAGCGATGCGCCGTCCGGGGAGTTTGATGCGTATACCATCCCAGCGTTCACTTGGGCGATTTTCCCTGGGAGCGGTCCGATGCCCGGCGCTATCCAGGAGCTGGAAAAGCGTATCGCTACCGAATGGCTTCCGACGTCGGGTTATGAATTTGCCGACGGCCCCGATGTAGAGGTCTATTTCACGCCAGATCCCAAACAGGCGACTTTTGAGGTCTGGGTTCCTGTTTGCAAGGGAACCGAAACAAAATAATGGACGAGCGCCCCTTGCCTCCGGTTGGCCGGAAGCAAGGGGCGTGTTTTTTTGTTTCCGCTAGTCGTGATGAATGGAAACGAACAGGTTATTCGATATTATATATTTAAAATATTTATAAAAATATTTTTTAATATATTGATATTTTAATAAATTTATACTATAATGCAACTGAAAAAGACGTTGGTTCTATGATGTGATATGGCGGAACCAATTTCTTTTGATATGTTTTATGTTTGGCAAGTAAGAAAACAGTTTGGTTGAAATGTTCCGAAAAAAGACAAAACAAACAGAAAGGAAGAATTGCATGAAACGATGGAAAAAAAGTGTAGGAGCTCTGTTAGCGGTTATGATTGCTGTAACAGCGGCGATCCCAGCCGTTTCGGCCACTTCAGAGCTTCCAGGCACCGCTTCAGACTCCGAGACAAATGCAACCTATTACAACAACGCAACGATCCCGGCAGCGGACCCGTATGTCCTTTATGATGACGACAGTGGCTATTACTATGCTTATAGCACGGATGGGGCAAACAGCGGCTACTATTTTGGCGTTTACCGGTCACCGGATCTGGTAACCTGGGAAAAAGCTTCCAATGGGGCAATCCAAAGAAATGACCCGAACCAATGGGGGTCCACCTGGTTCTGGGCGCCAGAAGTCTATAAGAATGAAGAGACCGGCCTGTTTTATATCTTCTATTCCGCAATGTTGAAGCCCGAATTGCGTGAAGAGGCGTTTGCCTATGCCGACTTCGAAGAGGCTTGTAAGATCGGCGTGGCCGTGTCTGAAACGCCGGAAGGGCCATTCCATATCATTGACGACGAACCGATCGATTATTATCCCTATGACCCAGATTATTATGACGTCAACTTGATTATGGATGAGAAACAGATGAAACCGCCGGCAAGCCTGGAAGAGGGTATGACTGCGCCCAAGGGTACTTATATCCCGACCATCGATGCCAATGTTTTCTTCGATGACGACGGCCGGATGTATCTGTACTATTCAAGAAATGCATACCGGAACTGGGTATGGGACGAGGATCTAGGTAAATATATCGAGGAATCCAATATCTACGCGGTAGAATTGAACACCGATTGGTGGGATGATCCGACGGGAAGCACGATGCCGACTGTGAAAGAGGAGTACATCAACGCAAATAAGTCGCCGGAAGATACAGAAGATGTCCGGAAAGACGGATATGTTCCGATTATTAACTATGCCGGTGAAAAGCAAGAATGGGAAAACGCGCACGTCAACGACTATGAGAAGTATAATGGCGGAAAGAAAGACCGTAGATGGGCAGAAGGCTCCACGACGTTGAAGTACTACTATGACAAGGACGGCGATGGGGAAGACGAAGCGATCTACTATATTCTTTACTCCTGCAACAACTATGAGAACGAAAACTACGGTGTTGGCTATGCGGTTGCGGATAACCCGCTCGGCCCGTGGGATAAGTATGATCTGAATCCGATCCTGTCGCAGGATGAAGAGTTGAGCGTATATTCGACCGGACATGGAAGCTTTATTACAACACCCGATGGGACGGAGAGCTATTACGTCTATCACGGCCGTTCTTCGACGACGGGTGGCAGAAGGTTGTATACAGATCGGATGTATATCGATGAGACGAAATTGGATGCGGATGGCAACCCAGTTATCTGGGTGGATCAGAGCACAAGCGACCGGCCGGTGCCATCCGGCACAGCGCCGTACACAATGCGTGCAGATGTGGACACCCTTTTCATCGATATCGAGGAAGGAAACTCCGCTTCCTTCTCTGTGGATATCGAAAGCGCGTCAGGAGCAAAGTTACCGTTGGCAAATGTGTTGAACCGTGTGCAGGCAACTGTTGCGGACGAGGACATTGCAGATGTATCCGTGGACGGTGGAAATGTGACTGTAACATCGAAAGATGCTGGCAGTACCACTATCACCTTGACCTATCAGAGGTTGAGCAGCTCTGGTGAATACTACGATGTGCAGAATGAAGGCGAGACGGTATTCATCGAGATTCCTGTAACAGCAGGGGAGCCCGTGTTTGGTGATGTCGATGGCGACGGCCAGGTGTCGAAGTCTGATATGGATCTGGTAGAGGAGTATATCTTAGGAAACGTAGAGTTGACGGAACAGCAGTTTGCCCGGGCAGATTGCAATGAAGACGGTGCGGTAAACGTCTTAGATCTCGTGAGAATTAGAAAAGCAATTGGATAATATTTTGAGGAGGGGACAGGACATCCCGAAAACGGGATGTCCTGTTTTTGCTTTCAAAAGGTTTTAAAATGGTTATCACCATGCACTTATCGTTTAAACGATCGTGAATTTTTTAAAAAATCACATATTTTGCGTCGTGACATTTCGATAATGGTATTCTTGGCGATCTTTTGCCGGATTTCTTAAAAATTTGGATCGATCCCATTTGAAAAATAAGGATTGACAAATCTAACTGTTCTCATTATACTAACAGTTAGAAACTGAAATTAAATTGAGAACAGTTAGGACGGTTTATCATCGTGTCTTCCATGAACAGGTTCTGATCCTGCTTAGGTGGCGGCCCCTCCATATTCAGAACCATCTATGGGGAGGAAAAGGAGGTGGGATTTTGAATAGCGAATTTAGTGTGGCCGTCCATACGCTTGTCTTTTTAAACCATATGGGAACCACACTTTCCAGTGAAGAACTGGCGAAAAATGTATGCACCAATCCAGCGCGTATCCGTAAAATTATGGCAAAATTAAAAAAAGCTGGGTTGGTCGATACGAAAGAGGGGATTGACGGCGGATACCATTTTATCCTAGACCCCGCCGCCGTGACGCTCCGTCAGATCAGTGAAGCGTTGGATATGCGTTTTGTCTCTGCCAATTGGCAAAGTGGGGATACCGATATGAAGTGCTTGATTGCTTCCGGTATGGCTGCCATTATGGATGATATCTATGGACAGCTTGATGAACTCTGCCGGACGCATTTGGACAGCATCACCATTCAAAAAATCGAAGATCATATTTTTGGCCAGGGGTTTCAGAAAATTCCATAAACAGAGGATCTGTAGTATGGTCACCGCTCAAAGCGGTTTTTCATTCTCGCTGGCAACAAAAGAACTCCTTGCATAGACCTTAAAATTCATCGAAGAGGAGGTCCTGTATGGGCTTTTCAGTTGAAACAAGCATATCCGCTATTACTGTTTTCTTACAGGGTATTTTGAGCTTCTTTTCCCCGTGTGTACTTCCGCTGGTCCCGCTCTATATCGGTTACTTGGCGGGCGGCACAAAAACCGTCGACCCGGATGGGACGGTCCACTACCAGCGCAAAAAGGTCCTTCTGAACACTTTATTTTTTGTAATAGGCATCAGCTTTGCGTTCTTCCTTTTGGGCTTCGGTTTTACCGCGGCAGGGCGTTTCTTCAGTGGAAACCGGATGCTGCTTGCGCGCATCGGTGGCGTGATCGTGATTCTGTTTGGTTTGTACCAGCTCGGAATCTTTGGCTCCCGGTTCCTCAGCAATGAACACCGGTTGCCGTTCCGCCTTGACCGGCTGGCAATGAATCCGTTAGTCGCTCTGGTGCTTGGATTCACCTTTAGTTTTGCATGGACCCCCTGCGTAGGGCCTGCCTTGGCGAGTGTTTTGCTGATGGCCTCTTCTGCAAACTCAGCGGCAACCGGCTTTGCCTTGATCGGCGTCTATACCTTGGGTTTCGTGATCCCGTTCCTCGCGGTGGGCCTGTTTACCAGCACGCTGCTGGACTTCTTTAAAAAGCATCAGAAGGTCGTCAAGTACACTGTGAAGGCCGGCGGAATCCTGATGATCTTAATGGGCGTCATGATGATTACTGGCTGGATGAACGGCGTCACTGGATACCTGTCCAGCTTTGGTGGGACGGGGGACAGCACAGCTTCTTCGGAAAGTACATCCGCGGTGCCTCCGGCAAACAGCGAAGCCTCACAGACGGACAGCAGCGCTCCAGCGTCTTCTGAGACGGAGAATTCAGAGGAAGAAATTCCAGAAATCCCAGCTCCAGATTTTACACTGACCGACCAAAACGGAGAGCCCCATACGCTTTCCGATTACAAGGGCCAGGTGGTGTTCCTTAACTTCTGGGCGACCTGGTGCGGCCCTTGTAAGCAGGAGATGCCCGATATCCAGGCGATGTACGAGGAATTCAATCAAAACAGCGACGAGGTTGTGATCCTTGGCGTTGCAAACCCCAAGACCGACGACGTCCCGTATAATCAGGACGGCACCATCGAGGAGGTCACGCAGTTCCTCTCGGACAATGGTTACACCTATCCGGTCGTGATGGATACGACCGGGGAGATCTTTGCCGCATATGGCGTAACGGCATTCCCGACCACCTTCATGATCGATAAAGAAGGGAACGTCTTTGGCTATGTTACGGGCACCCTCACGGACAGCATGATGCATGACATTGTGCAGCAAACCCTTGAAGGAAGGCGCTCTTAACAAAAGATCATACCCATGTATGATCGCAATAAATGGAGAAACGATAAGGAAATAGGAGGTATAAAAATGGCAGTAATCGAATTGACAAAGGATAATTTCAACACAGAGACCGCACAAGGCAAGGTGCTGATCGACTTCTGGGCTAGTTGGTGCGGACCGTGCAAAATGCTTTCTCCCATCGTTGATGAAATCGCGGAGGAGGCCCCAGACGGGCTGAAGGTCTGCAAGGTAAACATCGACGACTGCCCGGAATTGGCGCAACAGTTCCAGGTGATGAGTATCCCGACCTTGATCGTGATGCAGGATGGAAAGCCGGTCGCGTCCTCCGTTGGCGTCCGCCCGAAGCAGAAGATCCTGCAGATGCTTGCAGAAGCATAATCGAAAAACAAAGAGAGGCCGCTTCCCGCTGCATGTGCTCCGAGAAGCGGCCTTTTCTGCTGGGATTAAAGAGGATGTGCCTTTCGTCTACACAATATAGGAACTGTCTACATAGCCTACAATTCCATTGTAGCTAATGACATCCCATCCTTGCCATTCGCCGTTGATGGTAACCGTCGCCCCATTGGGCGCCTGCCCGATCACCTGCGCATCGCGGCTGGGCCTTGCGCGGATGTTCAGGTTTCCTCCCTGCGTTTGTACGGTCCCTTGACGCGGAGGCTGCGGATTGTCGATAAACGGCAGACCGAAATACTGCGTGAGGCTCTGGACGATATTTGCTGCAATCCGGTCGATGTTGTTTCGGATCCAATCGGCGTCCTCCGGATTGTCGTGGTAGGCGATCTCCATCAATACGGAAGGGGCGTTTGTCTTGGTGATCTCTGCCAACCGGGTCGTGGGGACGGCCTTTACTAAATTTGGTTGCGGATAAATATTCTTGAAATTTTCGGCAATGATGGTCGCAGCCTGCTTCCCTCGGACACTGGCCGGATAGTAGTATACGTCGGTCCCTTGGAGTTGCCCAGACAGGCTCTCCGGCGCAGCGTTGGAGTGCAGGGCAAGATGTAAGTCATAATAGCCCTCATTCGATTGCCGGATGGCTTGCCCCAATGTCATGTCCCGGCTGCTGCGTACATACTGGATACCATTTGCACGCAGATAGGGTTCCATGGCGTCTGCAATTAAATTCATGTAGTATTGCTCGTCGCCACCGTTTACGTATTTGTTGAAGGGCTGTAAGGACGGACTCAGATAGATAATCGGCATGGTGTGATTCCTCCCATCAATGGTATCAAGGTTCTCTTTCACAACATCTGGTTCAGGATGCGCTTGCTTGAGGCGGGGCGATCTTTCGGAAGAAATCTGCGCTGCTTTTCCCCGGTGGTCGCAGGAAGCGCCCCAATTCATATAGACACTCTGGGTTCTGTGTAATCTGATTGACCTTGCTGGCGCAACCAAGCGTTGCAGAAAAGCCTAAACTGCGTACAATTGGCACGGCCGCGTCACTGATAGCACCAAACGGATAAACAAAGGTCGTAGGAGTATATCCGGTGTGTTCCTGCATTTCCTGTTGCATTTGGGTGATGTCTTTGGTCAAGAGCGCCGTATAATCCTCCAGGCTTTCCCCGCGCAGTTTTTTGGCCCCTAAACGCTTCCCGTCGCTCGAATGGAGGTTGTAGGTGTGGTTTTGAAATTCCACATAGCCGGAATCCATCATTTCCTTAATTTGATCCCAGGTCATATGCGAATAGGTCGCATGGTTGGCGTCCGCCTTGCTAAATTGGTCCGTATAATAGCCGATGGGGGAAATGACAATTTTACTTTCATATTTTTTTGCCAACGGATACGCATATAAGTAGTTGTTGTAGTATCCATCGTCAAAGGTGAGCATGATTGGCTTTTCGGGCAAAGGGACTTGCTTGTTGACATAATCCAGAAGATCCTGCATGTGGATCGTTGTGTAGCCGTTGTCCTTCAAATAGCGGAGGTCCTCTTCAAAGGTCTCCGGCGAAATCGTGTATTCCCCACTCCCATTCCGAAGCATGCTATGGTACATGATGATGGGAAGTTGAATTCCCTCCGGCTGTACCTGGGCGTTTGTTGCTTTCACGTGACCCATCTGTACATAGGTAAAAACGCCCGCCGCCGCCCCGACCAAAACCAAAAATAACGCCAGTATTCGTTTCATTGAAAAGGTTCCATACATTCCCAGCATACTCCTTACGCTGCCTCGATTGGTGTCCGAAAGGACATCCCATTCGGACATCTGGACATTCATAAAAAATATATAGAGAATGCAGCGCATTTATGATATAATGTTTCACAAGACGCTTTTGTGCCGAATGCACCGGAAGTGAAATTCAAAGATAAGTTGGTGAATAATTTGGACGAAAAAAACACGCAAGACCAATGGACTCCTGAAGAGCTCCAGGAGACAAATGAAGAATTGGAAGAACAAAATACCTCCCTGGAATCACCAGAAGCCACGGACAAACCTGAAGAACCGGAGCTGGATGAAAACGGAAAACCCCGCCGGAAATTGAATAAAAAAGCCTACATGTGCGGTATCGTCCTGCTATTGATGTTCTTCGCAATTGCAATTTACCGTACGCACACAAATGGGTTCGGCATGATTGTACAAACCGTGGAATCCTATACATATAACGTGGAGACGTTGGAAACACCTGCATCTTTTACAATCAATCTCGACAATCTGGAGAGCAACAGCGGTGTCAGCGTCTATAATGACGGGGACTGCTCCATCGAAGTATCCAGTGTGGAGAAGGCGGACGATGGGTACTTGGTCACCTTTATGGCGACGCCGAAATACGACTTCTTCCAAAATTATGCGCTTCTTGTATCTGCAACTCAGGAAGAATACCAAATTGTTTCGGACGGTACCGCACATCTGGCCATCTTAAAGGCAGAATTGACGGGTTCCTACGGCGATGAAACATTTACGGCGACACAGGGCGAATCCAACGACATTGGGACCCTCTTCACGTATACGATCCCGGTGCAGGAGACTACAGGGGAAGTCTCCTTGACGTTCAATGGTTTGAGGAAAATGAACTGGAACCTGAAATAAAGCGCAGCAAAACAGAAAGAGCTTGCCTCTATCCCAAAAAGGGAAGAGGCAAGCTCTTTTTATATGTGCATTTCTCTTATTCAGAAGCCGCCTTCGGCAGGGTTTCCGGCATGGCTGTAACGGCCTCATAGAATTGTAAAAGATCTTGATAGACCTCTTGGCGATTGGACTCACCCAACACAACATGACGCGCCCCAGGATAGAGGATCAATTGGACATCATGGCCCGTGCGCACAAGCCTTTGCGCCAGCTGACGGATCCCTTTTCCAAAGTTTCCCAGCGGGTCGCGGTCCCCGCTCATCAACAAAATGGGGATGTTCCGCGGGACGCTGCGATACCAGCGGGGAGAACTGATTTGTTCTTGCAGCTGGAGAATATCGCAATAGCCGGAAATGGTCAGATCGAACCCGCAGAGCGGGTCGTTGTTGTATTGGTCGACAAAGTGGTCATCGCCGCTGAGCCAGTCGTGTTTGGTGCGGTTTGGCGCAAATGCACGGTTGAATCGCTCTGTGGAATACCTTGCAAACGCAGCATCGTGGGCCTTGGGGCCAAATTTTCTCCGCTTTGCCTCTGCAAATGTCCGCCGCCCCGTCAGAAGGCTTCTTTGGATGGGACCGCAGGTGCCGAGGAAGGCCACTGCGGAAAGCTCTTCGCCATAGCGGGCGCTATAGGCCCTTGCTAAAAACGATCCCATGCTGTGTCCCAACAGGAGATAGGGGATATCCGGATAATCGTGCCGCATGATTTCATACAGCTTGTGCATATCCTGCAATAGGTTTTCACAGCCGTTCTCACCAAAGTATCCATAAGAACCACCTGTGGAAACGCTTTTTCCGTGGCCTAAATGGTCGTTAATCGCCACTGCAAACCCGTTGGACGCCACATATGTGGCAAAATCCATATACAGAAGGCTGTGTTCCGCCATTCCATGTGCAATCTGTAGAACGCCCTTCACGGTTGTCCGATCCGCGGGTTCCACAATCCGGACAAAAATACGTTCGCCGTCTGCATGAGATTCGAAGGACATTTCTCTCTGCAAAAGTTCCATTTTGGGAACCTCCTTCCAATGCCATTGAACAAAAAGCTCCGGTAGAGCTTGCATTTAGTATACCGCAGCTCTCCCGAAGCTTCGTAAAGGAATTGTAAATTTTTGACGAACAAAAATAAGCGCTACACAACTGCGATGTTATAAATCACCAAAAAGTGGAAAAAGCTGCCTGCGACACAGAAAAAATGCCAAATAGAGTGCATATATTTTACTTTTCGACCGACGCCATATAAAATCGCCCCGACTGTATAGAGCACTCCGCCGGTCACCAAAAAGAGCAGGGAAATTCTGTCGAGGCTCTCAATCAGCGGGCGAAGGAAAAAGAGCACGCACCAGCCGAGCCCCAGGTAACAGATCATAGAAATCACGCGAAAACGCTTCATATCGACGGCGTTGAGTACGATTCCCAAGAGGGAAACCGCCCAGACAAAACCAAACAGGGACCATCCGGTTGAACCGCCGATACACAGCAGCGAAACAGGGGTATACGTGCCGGCGATCAATAGATAGATGGTGCAGTGATCCAGCACCTGGAACACCTTCTTAGCACGCCCCACTCCCAATGCATGGTACAGCGTGGATACCGTATACAGAAGAACCATGGTGCTTCCGTAGATAGAAACGCTCACTACAGTGAGCGCATTATGTTGTCCCTGCACCAGCAGGATGACCAATGCTACAATGGCGAAGGCTGCGCCCAGGCCATGGGAAATCGCATTCCAGATTTCCTCAGCCGTCGAATAACTGGGCAGTCCCAGCCGCTTTCTCCTCCAGGCCCGGCGTTCGCTCCGGCGCGGCGTCCGAAAGGTTGTTTTTTCCATGCCATCCGTCCCTTCTAGCAACAGCCAAATTTTCTCATGTTTCTTGCGCGCCAAGAGGGGGAAGCCCCTCTAAATCAAACGGGGGGATAAACCCTTTTTGTGCCGATGTGCGCTCTTGTACATACCCATCCAGCCCCAGGTCGAACAGATGCTGCTGTACCTTCTCGTATTCCCGTTTGGTGATCCGGCGGTTGATCTCCGGAAACTCTGCTGCCCGCCCGCAGGGAACATATTGCGCCATCAAGCTCACGAGCACGCCTTCCGGCAAATTGTTTTTGATCCAGTCGAGAACCTCGATCGAATTGCGCGTATGGCCTGGAAGGATCAAATGCCGCACAATCGTCCCGCGCAGGAGTATTCCATCTCCGTCAAAAATGGCCGGGCCGGTTTGCCGCGCCATTTCCAAGATGGCCTCCGCCGCACGCTCCGGATAATCGACCGCCCCGGAGAGGCGCTGCGCCAATGCAGAGTCGCGGTACTTATAGTCCGGCAAATAGACAGAGACCAACCCATCCAGCATTCGCAAAGTCTCCACCCGCTCATAACCACTGGTATTATACACCACGGGCACGGGAAGGGGGCAAAGCCGCAAGGCCTCTGCAATTCCCAAGGCAAAATGTGTTGGATTGACCAGATTGATGTTGTGCGCCCCTTGGTCTACCAAGTGAAAAAATACGTCGGAAAGTTCCTGCGGGGTCAAAGAACGGCCCACCTCACGCCGTACACTGATCTGCTCGTTCTGGCAGAAAACGCATTGCAGGGAACAGCCTGTAAAGAATACCGTCCCCGATCCCTTGCTGCCGCTGATACAGGGCTCTTCCCAGGCGTGGAGGGCTGCCCTGGCTACGACCGGCTTCACTCCCATGCGGCAAAAGCCGTTGCCCGATTTCGCATCGCGCCGGGCACCGCACATGCGGGGACAGAGGGTACACTGTTCGATCAGCTCCGGCATTCCGCATCCTCCTTTAAAGCCAAAAATGCTGCCATACCGCCCCGTTTGCCGCCGCTGGCACGATGGGAAAAGAGCCAATCGGCATGGCATTGGGTGCAAAGTTCCGCAACAGAGATGTGCGCCTCTAAAAGGCCAGCGCGCAGCAATGCACGGCGGTTTGCTTCCCACAGGTTGAGCATATATTTTCCGTCGCCGCAATCCCGCAAAAAGCATTCCGGTTTCCAATCCGTCCTCGCGGCGAATGCATCCGCCACCGGTTGGTCCACTTCGTAGCAGCAGGGACCGATGGAGGGGCCGATAGCGGCGAGCAATTCCTCCGGCCGGCTGCCAAACTTATGCGCCATCGCCTCTGCCATCTTGATGCCCATCCCCGCGACCGTCCCGCGCCAACCGGCATGCGCAAGGCCGATGGCCCGATGGACAGGATCCAAAAAGTAAAGCGGCACGCAGTCCGCATAATACGTCACCAGCGTGACTCCGGGTTCATCCGTGAGCAACCCGTCCACGCTTTCCTGATCGCGAGGGCGCCAGATTCCAATACCGCACTCCCGCTTGGTGACGCGCCGGATCTCTGTGTGGTGATCCTGGGCCGAAGCCACCAGGGAGTCGAACGAAAAGCCCGCAGCGTCGCAAAACCGATGGTAATTCGTCAGGACTGTCTCATCCGGATCACCGCGATGAAAGCTCAAATTCATGGAAGAAAATTCCCCGCAGCTCACGCCTCCCACCCGGGTGGAAAACGCGTGCCGCACAAATGAAACAGCAGAGAAGGCTGGAAAGGTCAGATAGGCTACGCCCTGTTTCTCATGCAGCTCCATATTCCGGGTATCGTAAGGCCCCATGCAATGTTCCTCCTTATAGCAAAACTCGAAAAAAGATCGTTTGCATTTTATCACAACGGACACGGAAAAGCAAACCGAAGATTGCCGGCTGAAAAATCTGGAAAGTAGGGTCACAACCACAACTATAACCATAACCATAAAAAACGCTGCCCAGCGAAAATTTTAACCCTTCCGCCGGACAGCACAAATTCTTCATTATGGGCGCTTTTTCGCCTCTGGCAGCGCTTCGTACGTGCAGAGGACAAGGCGCTGTAAGAATTCCCGGTCGTCAACCTCCTCGACCAACAGCATCGGTTTAGCGCCGGGGTAGGGGAGGGCTTCGCATCCTTGGGACAGAAGCGCTTCACCGGGAACCGTCCGCTTTATCAGAAAGCGGTCATCGTAGATCCCGCCGATCCCCTTCCCATAGACATAGAGAAGGTACTCGCCCATCATTTTCCGGCTGGAAATCCCCTCTAAACCATCGAGCTAGCTCAAGATAAACTGCAAAAAGGATTCACTGGAAGCCATGTTATTCCTCCCCCGAAGGGTCGCCGAAGATCACATGGGCGTACCGGACCGAGTCCATCGCGTCTTTGGAATAGTGATCCGCATGGATCATATCGGCATATTCCTGCGTCAGGACCGCGCCGCCAACCATCACTTTGCAGTCGGGAGCATTCTTGTGCAATTCCCGGATGGTTTCCTCCATATTTACCACCGTCGTGGTCATCAAGGCACTCAAGCCTACCAGCTTGACCTCGTTCTGTACCACGGCCTCTACGACTTTCTCCGGCGGTATGTCCTTTCCAAGGTCGATCACATCGTAGCTGTAATTTTCCAGCAATACCTTCACAATGTTTTTGCCGATGTCGTGGATATCGCCTTTGACCGTCGCCAGCACAATCTTATCCTTTTTGACACTCGCTGTGGACGTTTCCATACTGTCCAATTTTGTCCGCACTACTTCGAAAGCGGCTTTAGCTGCATCCGCGCTCATCAACAGTTGCGGAAGGAAGAGTTTCCCTGTTTCAAAATCCTTGCCGACGCGATCCAATGCGGGGATCAGCGATTCGTTGATGACCGCAAGCGGCTCTTTCGTCAGCAATTCCTGTTCTGCGGCGGCGTGTGCGCTCTCTTTCAAGCCGCTGATGATCGCCTGTCCCAAGCTCATCGCTGCGTTGGAAGCCTTTGGCGCAGCCTCCGAAGGCTGCTCGGAATACCGGGCGATGTAGTCCATGCATTGTTGGTCAACACCGCTCAGGGCACAGTATGCATCATAGGCTTTGCGCATAGCAGCCGAATTTGGGTTGACAATTGCGGCGCTCAAGCCGCTTTGCAGCGCCATGGTAAAGAACGCAGCATTGATATTCTCGCGCTGCGGCAATCCAAACGAAATGTTGGAAACTCCCAGTGAAGTGTGTACGCCTAAAGTATTTTCGATCAACCGCACCGCATCCAACGTCACCGCTGCCGCTTCCTGTCCGGCGCTGATGGTCATAACCAGCGCGTCCACAACGATGTCCCGCTTTGGAATCCCGTATGTGGCCGCTGTCTCTACGATCTTTTTTGCCACAGCAAGCCTTCCCTCCGGGGTTTCGGGAATCCCCGACTCGTCCAACGTCAGGGCGATCACCACGCCGCCGTATTTTTTCACCAGCGGGAAGATGCTACACATGCTCTCCTGCTTTCCGTTGACCGAATTGATCAGCGGCTTGCCGTTGTAAAGGCGCATGGCCTGTTCCATGGTCTCCGCATTGGAGGTGTCGATCTGTAAGGGAAGGTCAACAACGCTTTGCAGCTCTGTGACCGCACGGCACATCATCGCCGTTTCGTCGATCTCCGGCAGGCCAACGTTCACGTCGAGAATATGCGCGCCAGCCTGTTGCTGAGCGATGCCCTCGCGGAGGATGTAATCCATATCATTTTCGCGCAGGGCCTGCTTGAAACGTGATTTCCCAGTCGGATTGATGCGCTCCCCGATCAACAGCGGCCGCTTTCCAAAGCAGACCGCCTTGGAATAGGAGGAGATCACCGTGCGTTCTTTCGGTTGCAGGGGGGCGGGGAAAATCGTTTTGCAGCGCTGGATCATTGCCGCAATGTGCGCCGGAGTGGTTCCACAGCAGCCGCCCGCAAGCCAAGCGCCCTCGCGGACTAGTTCCTCCATCACGGCGGCAAATTCTTCCGGACCTACGTCAAATACCGTGCGCCCATCCACACTGCGTGGGAGCCCCGCATTGGGGTTTACAATCATAGGGATGGAACAGCAGTCCAGAAGTTGGGGGAAGAGAGTGCGCATCTGTTCAGGCCCGAGGCCGCAATTGAAGCCAATGGCGTCAGCGCCCAGCCCTTCCAAAAGAGCGACTGCTGCGGCAATGTCGCCGCCGGTGAGAAGCTTGCCTTTCTCATCAAAGATCATCGTGACAAACACGGGGAGGGAGGTGTTCTCTTTTGCCGCCAGCAGCGCCGCCTTTGCTTCATACGTATCGCTCATGGTTTCAATTAAGATAAGGTCAGCGCCGGCTTTCTCTCCGCATTGTGCCGCCTCTTTAAAGGCTTCGTAGGCTTCCTCAAAGGAAAGGTCCCCCAATGGGCGCAGGAGTTTTCCCGTGGGACCGATGTCCATCGCAACATATGCATCCCGGCCGCAGGATTCCACCGCGTGCCGTGCATGGGAAACCGCCGCTTCTACGATCTCCTGAACCGAGTGGCCGCATCCGCGCAATTTGATCGCATTTCCCCCGAACGTGTTGGTCTTTACAATATCTGCACCGGCAGCGAGGTAGTCGCGATGAATCTGCTCGATCAGATCCGGCCTTTCCAGATTCCAAAGCTCGGGCAGTTCCCCAGCCCCCAAGCCGTTTTGCTGTAAAATGGTCCCCATAGCGCCGTCAAAAAAGACGATGCGCTTTCCGAGAAGCTCCAAAACCCCCATAGTTTCAATCCTTTCTGAATGGACAAGATTTCGCTTTACATGTCATGCATTTCGCAATATGACAGCTCTGCGCCTCCGCAGTCAAACCAATCACCGCAGTCACGGATTTGGACGGCGCCAACATGAAGCTGTCGGTCATAGTCAGCCCAATCCGCTTTGGGCAATCCAAGACCGTTAAAAATTCCCTTTGATAAGAGATGTCGAAATCGCCGTATCCGGGGCTATAGCGCGGGCGCAAATATAGGCCGCGGCTGGCCGCTTCCTGTGCGATTGGTTCTTGGCATTCGTCGCAGTAAGATTCAATCAGGGAGGCGGCACAGGCTTGCATCACCACCGCGCGGCTCATCGACACTTTGGCGCAGCGCTCCAGCCGCAAATCGACCGGTGCACCCAAAGTGGCTGCAAACAAAACCGCTTCGTCGCAGCCGGAAAGATGTTGGAACAGATCCCTACTATGCACCACCATACCGGCAAATTCCAGCGTATCCGCATTTGGCCGGGAAAGTTCTACTGCCTGCAAAATGTGATGCGGCGTCGCGGCCTCTTCCAATTCCCGCGTACAGTCCGCAATGGTGTGCAAAATTTCCGCATCCGGTTCCGAGCCCTTATACCCTAAGTAACGCAGGACCTCCCGCTGGTCTATTTTCATGCTTCTTCGTCCCGCAGAATGCCGGAGAGGTTGTCCATAATCTTTGCGGCAATCTCCGGATTGTTCATCGTATACAGGTGGATATGGTTAACCCCGTTGGAAAGCAAGTCAATAATCTGTTCCGTCGCGTAGGCAATCCCTGCCTGTTTCATCGCCAGCGGCTTGTCGGAAAATGTATCGGCAATGGCCTTGAAGCGCGGCGGGAGCGTTGTCCCCGAAAGCTCGCAGGAGCGCTTGATCTGCCGGCTGTTGGTTACCGGCATCACGCCTGCGACAACCGGCACCTGGATGCCCTTTGCCATGATGCGGTACAAAAAGTTGTAAAACACATTATTATCAAAAAACATCTGGGTGGTAAGGAAATCGCAGCCGCTCTCCACCTTCTGTTTCAAATAGTCGATGTCGTCTTCCTTGTGCTCGCATTCCACATGGCCCTCCGGATAGCAGGCGCCGCCGATGCAGAAGCGGTCTCCCTTCTGGCTGCGGATGTCTTGGATCAGCTCGCAGGCATAGCGGTAATGCTGGGGGGAAGGGAAGTCCATATCCTGTGGGATGTCGCCGCGCAGCGCAAGGATATTCTCAATATGGTTTTCCTCGATACGGTCCAGCATGGTTACAACCTCCTCTTTGGTGGAGGAGACACAGGTCAGGTGCGCCATAGCGGGAATTCCGTATGTATCCTGGATTTTTGATGCAATTTCCACCGTTCGTTTGGAGGTGCTGCCGCCCGCGCCGTAGGTGACACTGATAAAATCGGGATGTAATGCCGCAATATCCCGAATGATTTCATCCATCCTGCTCATATCCGCACCCGCTTTAGGGGGAAAAATCTCGCAGGAAAAAGTCACTTTCTTGTTTTGTAATAAGTCCTTTATTTTCAACGTGGTTCATCCTTTCCGTTCCGGCAGGAGTCTGCCCCTCTGCCGCGTGATGAGACATTTCTATATATTATAACATAAGAATGAGAAAAGATGAAATAAAATCCACCCAATCACTTTGAATTTCCTCTCAAATTTTTTCGAAGGTTTTCTATTTCAGGCCTATTCCAAATTCCCGAGAAAGTCTCCGATATGCTCTGTTTGAATAGAGAGGCGAAACGATGAAGAGGGGAGAATGGTGACTGTAGCTATTTAGAGAAAAAAGAAGAAGCCGTGGAAACTTACCACGGCTTCTTCTTTATTGGAGGTATATTCTTACCCTTTTTGCATCACGCTACCCTGCGTGATCATCAAACCATCAATGCTACCAAGATTTTCGTCCAACTCCGTTTCCGCGGGGGGATCACTCTGCTCGGACGTCTGCGCCCCAGGGCAGGTTCCATTGCACACGGAAAGCAATTGACCACAATATTTACAATACTGTTTTCCTTCGGACTGGTCACATTTGCCTTCACAGACGGAAAGCAAGCTTCCACAGTACTCACAGTAGGGGCTGGATTCGCCTTCCTCAATAAGTACCTTTTGATCCGGATCATCAATGGGGGTCGTACCTGCTGGATCACTGGTTGCTGCCGAACTGCTATTCTCCAATGGCTTTTCCTCGGCAGGTTCGCTGCTTTCTGGAGAAGTCTGAGGAGGGATACCGCTGTCCTTGACCGCGTCACTATTACCACTCTCCGGCAGAACCGGCTTTTGCTCCGGCACGCTGCTCGGGTTGTTTTCCGGCTTCGAACTCTCATTTCCTGGGCTCTTGACTATGTTGTCGTCGCCATCCGAATCAACAAAATCAGGTTCCTCTGGAACTTCTGGATCGATTTCCGTTGTAACAATGCCGCTGAGATCAATTTGATGGATATCAACCAAGGAAGCAAGCTCCTTAATCGACATCGCAACTAGATCACTGGAATTCAGATTTTGATCTTTTTCCGCAATCTTCTTTACAAAGTCCGCTTTCCCAACCGAGATGTTATTATCCTTTGCAAAGGATTTAACATCATCGGTAACAGGATCGCTCTGTTGCAAAATCGTTGCTTTCGTATGATTTTGCTTCAAGGTGGCATCCACGCTGGAGGTCACCTTGCTTTGTAAGCGCTGCACTTTTTCTGCGTCATCATTGGCTACAGAGATCAAGATGGTGTTTTCTGGACTATCCGCGGACAGATACCCTTCTTGAAGCATCGCCTCAATAATCAGGTTTGTTGCTGTCCCCAAATCCATCCGATTCAGGTCCATACCGTCCAAAACGTTTACGGCGTCCTCGTTTAATGCCCGGCAACTCACTACCGTATCCTGCGGATCCACAGATAGCTCAATGCTCGGGTTCACGTCAATGCTGACAATGGAATCCACTGTAGGTTGAACCATAAAGAAAATTCCAACAAACAACATCAACGCCGCAGCAATCGCACAACTTGCCATTCTAAAGGAGATGATATGCGATTTTGGGTTGCTCTCCTTTTTAAACTCCACAACAGACGAGTCATTCTGTACCGCCAGGATTTCGCCCAGTACATCGGGAGTCGCTGTCAGAACGGCATTTCTCAAGGATTGCTTCATTTCTTTTTTTGTCATAGTCTCATATCGCACCTATCCTTGTAGAAAGTGCTTAGACCAGAGCCCAAAAAAATCAGCCAGCGCGATCTTCATTTACAGCTTTGTAAAGTTTTTTGATCGCCCTGTTGTAACAGGAAAGAACCGTGCCAATTGGAATATCGAGCAGGGAGGAAATCTCTCTAAACTTGAACCCCTGGGTTACATGCAAGAGGACGATATTCCGTTCCTGTTCGTTCAGGATCTCTAGCGCCTTCTGCAATACCAGATTGTCGATGGTATTGGAGATCACATCTACTCCGACATGATTCTCTTCTTCAGAGAAATCGGAAGACTCCTGCCTTTGGGCCCGGCGAAGCTCCATATAGGCCAGATTTCTAGCAATCGTAAAAATCCAAGCCAGGGGCTTTCCCTGAGGAATATAATGTTGTATCGACTTGCGGACGGAAAGATAGGTATCCTGCATCAGATCCTCCGCCGTCGAGTGGCTTTTGACGATGGCCAAAAGATAACAATAAACAGAGTTCTGTGTGATGCGGTACAGTTGTTCGAAAGCGGCCCTGTCACCGTCCGCAACCTCGCGCATCAGAGAATCCGTCAACTGTTCCTTTTTCCCGTCGTCACGGTTTCCTGGAACCAACATTTTCATCCCTCTATCAACATAATGAACGAATCATCGTTTTTATTGCAGCCATAAAAAATTTTTTAAAAAATTTTTTCACTGCCATTGGGGTGATTTTGCCGCTATGACGAACGGCACTAAAAAACATACTTTATCATTATATCGGAAAAATTCCATTTTGGGAAGCCCTCTTGTAAAATCGGTTCTATTTTTTCGCTTTGGAATGCCGTTCATACGCCGCATAGCTCTTCAAACGGAGACATATATATCTGAAAAAGGGGGAATGGACTTGAATTCTGGGCGCAAAAGAGGATACTTTGTGCCGGTAGCGGTTTTAGTGCTTTGCTGCCTGGCCTTTTTGCTTTTATCCTATCTATCGTATCAAAAAGTGGGGGAAATGGCCTCCAACCTCGCTGCACGGGAGCAGCCGGCCGTGGTGATCGACCCAGGGCACGGTGGGGAAGATGGCGGTGCGCAGGGCGTGTCCAAGATGCTGGAAAAGGATATCAATCTGGCTATTGCCAAAAAGCTGGAAAAGATGTTGACACTCTCCGGGTTCCATGTGATTATGACGCGGGAGGAAGATGTTTCCATCGGGGATCCAGCTTTGGATACCGTAAAGGAGCGCAAAGTTTCCGATCTTCATAATCGTTTAGGTCTCATTGAAGAACAAGGCGATTGTATTTTTTTGAGCATTCACCAAAACCATTTTACCAGCAGCAGATATTATGGTACACAGGTATTTTATTCCACAAATGATCCATCCAGCGAAGAGCTGGCAGAAGCTGTCCGAGGGAGGGTGGTTTCTCTTTTACAGCCGGACAATACGCGCGAATGCAAGCCGGCTACAAGCTCAATTTATCTCTTATGGCATGCAGAGGTACCCGCTGTGTTGGTGGAATGCGGCTTTCTTTCTAATGAAAGCGAGGCGCAAAAGCTCAACGATCCACAGTATCAAGAGCAGATGGCCTTTGCAATCTACAGCGGATTTTTAGACTACTATCAATCTTCCCGCTGAAACTCCTATAACTAACTTGTGAAATATAACTAGAATCAAACGACAACTTGTTTTTCCTACACTCTTTCCGTATAATGGAAACAACCTTTAAAAAATGAACCGGTAATGAGGTGCTCGAAAATGGCACAGAAAATGAAGAGTGTTTATGTTTGTTCGGAATGTGGATTTGAGTCCGCAAAATGGTACGGGAAATGCCCTGGCTGCGGACAGTGGAACACGATGAACGAAGAAGTGAAGGAGACTGCTCCGGTCAAAGGGAGTTTTTCTGCCGCAAGACCCAGCTTACATCGTCCGGTGCGGATCGACGAAATCAGCACAGAAGAGGAAGCACGTTACCATACCGGCTTGACCGAATTGGACCGTGTGCTCGGCGGGGGAATTGTCAAAGGCTCGCTGATTTTGATCAGCGGAGAACCGGGGATCGGCAAATCGACCATCCTCCTTCAAATCTGCGAGTTTTTGGGCCAGACCTTGCGCATACTTTATGTATCCGGCGAGGAATCCAGCCGGCAGATCAAGCTGCGTGCTGCACGCCTGGGGGTCAACAGTGAAAACCTTTATATTCTGACCGAAACCGATGTCCAGAACGTTGTGGAACAGATACGCAGCGACCAGCCGGATCTGGTGATGATCGATTCCATACAAACCATGAACTTTACCGATCTAAATTCCTCTCCGGGAAGCGTCACACAGGTGCGTGAGTGCACGAATGCCCTGATGCGGGCGGCAAAAGCGCTGGAAATTCCCATCCTTCTGGTGGGGCACGTCAACAAAGATGGAGCGATTGCGGGGCCCAAGGTCCTGGAACACATTGTGGATGCGGTCCTCTATTTTGAAGGGGACCGGCAGATGACCTACCGCATCCTGCGTGCTGTGAAAAACCGCTATGGCTCCACCAACGAGATTGGCGTATTTGATATGGGGGAGCACGGGCTGCATCAAGTGGACAATCCCTCTTTGGCGATGCTGGCAGGCCGCCCGATCAATGTCTCCGGAACTTGTGTCACTTGCATCATTGAGGGTTCGCGTCCTATCTTGGCCGAGATCCAAGGGTTAGCCTCGACTTCAAATTTTGGAAACCCTCGCAGGATGTCGACCGGCTTTGACTACAATCGCATGTCCTTGTTGTTGGCCGTGTTGGAAAAGCGCGCCGGTTATTACTTCTCAAATTTAGACGCCTATATTAATGTGGTAGGCGGGCTACGTTTGGATGAGCCAGCGGCAGATCTGGCGGTCGCGATGGCGCTGGTATCCAGCCTGAAGGATTGTCCGATTCGCGACGACGCCATGGTCGTTGGGGAAGTGGGCCTTGCCGGAGAACTTCGCTCCGTTTCCCGCATCGAAGCCCGCATCAGTGAGGCCAAACGCCTTGGCTTCCGTCTTTGTGTCCTGCCGTATTCCAACTTGAAACAAATACGCTCGAAACAGGAGGATATCCAATTGATCGGTGTTAAAAACGTCCGGGAAGCTTTTGAAGCATTGACCATGCCATCGGTTTAAACGCGCGGCTGCACGTCGTTGACTGGTGTCTCTGGCCGGACCCGCGGTGTCACTTTAATGCAATGAACACAACCGTCCCCAGTGTAATTTGTGATGGCAGATGGCATTTCCAAGCTGCAATACCCGTCACGCTGATAGATGCAATCCTCGTCACACTGAATGATGCTCATTCCCACTCACCTCTTTTCACACAGGAATCATGAACTTGCATGGATATTTTGGGCTTTTGCCGCTAAAAATATGCACAACTTTCTTTACACGTTTCAATCCATATTAGAAGGTGGATTGAAACGTGTTTTTTCTGTCAAAGAGCTCTTAGAAATACGAGTATATTTCTTTAGTTCTCTCACAAAATAGAGGGGAATGGGGGAGTGGCAATGAAAAAATATGTACAGCTTATTACCTTTACAGTAATGTTGATTGCAGCTATTTTAGTGGCTGGAAGCGTGATGAAGAGCAGAACTACACAGGCGACAGTTGTAAAGGTAAACAGCTTGACGGTAGAAAGTTCTGTCACTTGCAGCGGAAAGGTCGAACGTGTGTCGGTTCGAAGCGTCTATCCCCCTGCTCCTGCTGCTGTTCAGAAAGTTTATGTGGAGATCGGGGATCATGTTGAGGCTGGAGATCCCCTCATGGATATCCTGGTTACTGCTTCAGCCTCAGAAACGGAAATTCTCCAGGAAACATACGCAGCTCTGTTGAGCGAATATACGCAAACGGACATTCCTCTTTCTGATTTTTCTTCCGTAGGACAAGAGGAAGATGCACAGCAATTGACCGCTCCAATCAGCGGCGAAGTGACTGCTGTTTCTATAACCAACCAAGGGACTTTGGAATTTGGTAAACCTGCGATTACCATCGCCAGCGACGAGGGGCTCCAGGTGCGTCTGTCCGTCAACGAATCGCAGATTTCGGATATTCAGGTGGGGCAACCGGCAGAAATTACCGGGGTAGGGTTTCATACCTGCTACACAGGCACCGTAAAAAGCATTTCTTCCGAAGCAAAGCAAGTGGTGTCTACCACAGGACAGGAAACCGTTGTTGAAGTGGTTGTGAGTGTTGATAATCCGGGGAATGATATTAAGCCAGGCTATACGGCCAAAGCAAAGATTATTACGGCGCAAAATGACAATGTCCTGATTGCACCATATGAAGCTGTGCGTGCGGAGGAAGACGGTTCGGAATACGTCCTAAAATTGAAAGGGCAGCGCGCGGTGAAAACCCCCGTGGAAACGGATGGAGAATTCGAAGACGGATTTGGGGTTACCTCCGGAATTGAAGAAGGCGATCAAATCATCATGAACCCAGATGCGATTTCAGATGGGGAACATGTAGTTGCACAGGTGGAAGAGGCAGAAGGTGATTCCCATGATTGATCTCATTCGTTCTGCATACCGAAGCTTAGGGAGAAAACGGGGCAGAACCGTCCTCACCATTTTAGGAATTGCCATAGGAGTCGCATCCGTAATTTTAATTGGCAATATCAGCCAATGCGGTACGAATGCCCTTACCACAGAATTGGAAAGCCTGGGCCTTGGAGGATTGACAATTTCCTGCAATGCGGAAGCGAACGTCTCTTTGGACGAAGAGGACTTGAACCTAGTTAAGCATTGTGATCAGGTCGAACAGGCGACGCCGATCCTCATGCAAAGCACGTCTGTCACTGTAAGGAATGAGGAGACCAACACTCTGCTTTGGGGAATTGACACATCTGCCAACCAAATTGTTTCCATTCAAATTCTCTACGGCAGGATGTTCAGCAACAAAGAAGTCAGCACCGCTGCCAATGTATGCCTGGTTGATGAGGCTTTTTCACAGAAGTCTTATCATAGGAGTAATATCATTGGAAAACATATCTCCATTCAATGTGGTGGTGCGATGGAAGACTTTGAAGTCGTAGGAATAATCAAGACAGGGAGTGGCCTTCTTCAAAATATGTTGGGAAACTATATCCCGACCTTTGTTTATATCCCATATACGACCATGCAAACCTCCATGAGGCGTAGTAATTTCGATCAAATCGCTGTGAAAATCGATTCTAATAGCAACGTAGATCGTGCGGGAAATTCTATTACCGCGATTTTAAACCAGAATAATGGCACATCAGATGCCTTTGTTTCGAACAATCTGGCCAAACAAAAAGATGGCCTGACTTCTATTTTAGACATTGTTACGCTCGTACTTTCCGCTGTGGGGGCGATTTCCCTGTTGGTAGCGAGCTTGAGCATTATGACGGTAATGTTGGTATCGGTGAGCGAGCGCACGCGTGAAATTGGCATTAAAAAGGCGATCGGAGCCAGACAATTAGACATCATGCTGGAATTTTTGTTCGAGGCTGTCTTGATTTCCGTTATTGGTTGCGCGATCGGAATTGTAGCCGGCTATTTGGTTTCTTTTGCGGGTGCTTCAATCATTGGAATGTCCCTGGGAATCCGGTGGGATGTCCTTCTTTTGGCTGTGTTCTTTTCCTTATGCACGGGTACAACATTCGGAGTTTATCCTGCTTACAAGGCGTCGAAACTTCGCCCGGTAGATGCCCTGCGAATGGAATGAATCAAGATTGTAATGCTAACAATATAAAATATAAAATAAAATCTCCCAGCAAGCTGAACCGCACCTCATTTGTAGACAGTATGCTATACTGAAAACAAGTGAGGTGCTTCATTTGTAGAAACAATGCGAGTGGGTCTGAAATCAATGACAAGGGTATAATTAACCGCTGGGAACGAATCTATCTTGAAGAAGGCCTGGCGGTAGAACACCGAGGGCGTAAAAATACCGGCCGCCTTTTTGGGGTCACTTCAAGCGTAGGGGGATTTTATGAGGGCTGACTTTATGGAAGCCAAGGAAAGGTAAGCCACTGTTTGGTAGCATCCTCTTGTGTTACACTGTATTTACTGCTACCCTTAAACCAGGCGCTGCGATTCCTACGGAAAGGAGGATGGCCAACGCCGATTGGGCAAAACCCTTTTTTGTCTGTGCAGCGTAAATTGCCGGCAATACCTTGCGCGAGAGCGCCGGGAACACAACAGAAGAGAAGGAGCCCCGAAGGGCCCCTATTTTTTGAAGGTTAGGCAATTAGACAAAATAAATATTTTGTATAATTTAGGGAGGGAGAAATGTTAAAATCAGGTTTTGTAAAACGGAAAGCTTAGGATCATTTTTAACCAGAGATTTTCGGACGACATTCAGTTTTTATGTTATAATATATTCAAGTCAACAAACGATATTTTAATCAAAATAAATCCAAACTTTTTTAGAGATGATAACATGAAACCAGAATTATTAGCAGAAGCTCCACAAATTATCCGTGAATTTTTAGGCTACCTAGGTACGATCAAAGGAAAATCCGAAAAAACAGTGGAAGAATATTATTTAGATTTGCGTACGTTTTTTCGGTACATTAAGCTATCCAGAAACTTAGTTAAAGATGATACGCCATTTGAAGAAATCTCTATATCCGATGTGGATATTGACCTGATACGTACCATTACTTTGACGCAGGTTTTTGAATACATGAATTATCTAACAAATGTTCGAAACAATAAACCAGCTACCCGATCCCGCAAAGTTTCAAGCCTTCGTACTTTTTTTAAATATTTGACCAATAAAACCAACCAATTAGACGTCAATCCTGTCTTGGAATTGGAAACGCCAAAATTGCGTTCATCGCTTCCCAAATACCTAACGTTCGAACAAAGTATCGATCTATTGACAAAAGTGGATGGAAAAAACAAGGAACGCGACTACTGTATTCTTGTTCTGTTCTTAAATTGTGGATTACGTCTTTCCGAATTGGTAGCCCTCAATTTGAGTGATGTGCGGCAAAGCTCCAACACGATGCGAGTGCTGGGGAAAGGAAATAAGGAACGAATTGTATATTTGAATGAGGCTTGCCAAGATGCAATCCGCCGATATTTGGCGGTTCGTCCGCACGATGGACTGATTGATAAAAAGGCGCTATTTATCAGCGCACAGCGTAAAAGAATCAGCCCGAAAACGGTTCAATACCTCGTCAAGAAATATCTTGCACAAATTGATTTAGGTGGTCCAGGGTATTCCGTTCATAAATTGCGACACACTGCGGCTACTTTGATGTATCAGCATGGCCATGTGGATATTCGCGTCTTAAAAGATATTTTGGGCCACGAAAATTTGGGAACGACAGAAATCTATACGCATCTATCCGACCAGCAGATGGAACAAGCGGCAAATGCGAATCCACTGGCCCACATAAAACCTCGGAGTGCCGTCACGAATCTGAAGGAGGATTCCCAAAGGAAAGATCACTCCAATGAATAGAATCTTAACGATAAAATCATAATAAAATAAATAGTAAGAGGTCTTATATGGCATTGAATCGAAAGCCCAAAATTTTGTTTTGTGCATCTACCTTGGGACATATTTTGCACTTCCATCTTCCCTATCTCCAAGCGTTTCGTTCCCTTGGGTACGAAGTCTGGGTCGTTGCAAGTAGCAGTCAGGAAATTCCCTTTGCGGATTTTGTGATCACGCTGCCTTTTGAAAAAAATTTGACAAGCCCTCGGAATTTGCAGGCAATCTGGAAAGCAAGGAAACTTTTCAAAGAGCATTCCTTTGATGTTGTTAGTACACACACAACCTTGGCCAGCGCGGTGATACGAGCAGCGATTCTAACAATTCCAGCCCGGCAGAGGCCGCTTGTTTTTTGCACGTCCCACGGGTATCTCTTTTCTGAAAAAGAAGGATGGAAAAAATGGCGCTATCTCCTGCCGGAAAAACTCTGTGCGCGGATTACAGATGTAACCCTTGTTATGAATCATGAAGATCTGGAGATTGCGCGGCAGCATCATCTCTATAAAGGGCAGCTCTGCTTCACCGACGGGATGGGCCTGGATCTGAAAAGATACCATCCCCTTTCAGAGGAAGCGCGTAAAGCGGCACGTAAGAAAGCGGGATATACAGATACAGACGTTCTCTTTGTCTATGCGGCGGAGTTTTCTCCCCGTAAAAATCAAGCGCTTTTGCTACGAGCGTTTGCTTCCGTTTCCAAGCGGCATCCGAAGATGAAGCTGCTCCTGGCTGGAACAGGAGCTCTTGAGGAGGAGTGCAAAGAACTTGCCAAATTGTTGCATATGGAGACGCAAGTTCAGTTTTTGGGGTACGTTGACCGGATGGGAGAACTTTATCCCCTGTGCGATGTGTCCGCAACATCCAGCCGGATTGAGGGGCTGCCGTTTAATGTGATGGAGTCCATGGCCTGCGGCCTTCCGGTGGTTGCCAGCGACATTAAAGGGCATCGGGAGTTGGTTCTTCCTGGCAAGACCGGGTTTTTATTTCCCAGTGGAGATCAGGAGGCTCTTGAGCAGCAACTCGAAGCGGTATATCAATTGCGCGACCAATTGGATTCTTACCGGCACAACGCCTTGCTGCACATCCAACGATACCGGTTGGATCGTGTACTGCCGGATAACATCAAGATTTATACGGATGTGATTGGCCGGACAAAGAAAAAATAGCAGCTAGTTTTTAAACTAGCTGCTATTTTTTCTTTTGCGTTATCCCAGCTTTGCACGAGGATGGCATTGATTATACACCTCTTTAAAATGGTCGTTCAATAGGTGCACATAAACCTGCGTAGAAGAAATATCCGCATGTCCCAACATAGCCTGGATGTCCTTTAAATCGGCCCCATTTTCCAATAGATGAAGGGCGAAGGAATGGCGAAGGGTGTGCGGGGTAATTTCCTTTGTGATCCCCGCTTGTTCCGCATATCCTTTCACGATCTTCCAGAACCCCTGCCGGGTCAAACGCTTTCCGTTCAAATTGGTAAATAGGGCTTGTCCGCCATCCTGGGAAACAATGAGATTGCGTACCCGGAGGATGTAATCCGAAATGGCCGCTACCGCGGTGGCATATACAGGAATCATCCGCTCTGATTTGCCATTTCGGCAGCACAGCATTCCCGTTCGCAGATTGATGTCGTTGACGTCAAGAGCCACCAGCTCTGAAGAACGTATCCCGGTAGCGTATAGAAGCTCCAGCATCGCCTTATCGCGGCACCCTTTTGGTTCCGTGGGATCAGGCTGGCTGAGGAGCAAGTCAATTTCTTCCCCGCTGAGAATCTGCGGCAGCTTCTTAGGCGCCTTTTCCAATTTGATATTCCGCGCGGGGTTGCTTTCTGCAAAACCGCTCTGCATGAGAAAATAATAGAAACACCGGATGGAAGCGACGTTCCGTGTAATAGTCGCATTGGATTTTTTCAAACTCATCAAATTTTGAACATACCGTTCCATTTGGGCTTCATCAACAGAGGCAGGGTCATCCAATCCTTGTTGCGATAAATACGCCAGAAAATGCTCCACATCGCGAAGATAGGAGTCCAGCGTATTGTCTGAGACGTTTTTTTGATTCACCAAATAGTCGCTGAAATCCAAACAAAAGTCCTTCATGTTCTTTACCCCTTAAAACGAAAAAAGCCCCGCAAAGCAGACCGTCGTCAGCAAGTCGAGAAGCGCCGCCAAAAAACACATCGCCAAAACAGCGCCATAGCGGAGACAATACAATTTCATCCCAGAACCGGCGGTCCCTGTAATACGGCGGGAGAACCGCATACTTTCCCTTCCTGCCAGCAATAAAGCTAGGCAACATACAAACGCGCCGGGAAGGATGACGAGGAAGTGAAAAATCACCCCGTGAAAACCATGTGTGGCATAGAGATATCCGGAAGTTAGGCCCAGACCAAGCCCCCGAAAGAACAGAATCGCTGGAACGGCAAACACCCCCCACAGCGAAAGGCCGCAAAGAAAACATGCCAACACAAACAAGAACGAAGATGCAAAAGATGCAGAGAACACAGAAAAAACCGGCTGTGAAGCCCTCTCCTGGAAATTGCTGTAGAATAGAAAATCCACCTTATCCAGTATGGAAACGTCTACATTCCGCGTGATCAATGCTCCCGATACCATCCCGACCAAAAAGCACAGGGCCAACAAAACTGTCGCCAAGTTTGACCGCACCGCTTCGATCAGGCTGGCCTTATCAATTAGACGCCCCTTCCATCGATCGAGCTGAAAAACGTTTGTCCCTTTTATATGCATCATGTACCGCCTCCCCAAAGGTTGCTCACTTTAAAGGTATGCGCGGCTGGGGACAAATATGATTTTTCAGCCCTGCTTCTGAAAAACATCTCGCTCTTATCAATTTATCTAGTATATACTATAATACATTTCAAAATGTAGTGCAATATCCCAAAGAATATTTCTTGCATTTTCATGCAGAATTGTTACTCTATGCAGATATCAATTATGTAAACCAATTTAAGATTATGTAAACAACGTTATGTAAATTAAAAGTGCATAAAAATACACGCGGGTGTATATTCCGCATCCGCGTGTATAAAACACCTCTTATTGGGCCTTATTCTGCCAGGGCCGCTTGAATCATTACAGCACATTCCAGACGCTTTTGCTCTAACGCACAGGCGATCGAATGGGGCTTGTGGATATCGCCCTCGTATTGCCAGTTATTGGCGTTGCATCCGCCGCTGCAATAGAACTTCGCCCAGCAATTCTTGCACTGCTCCTTGCTATACACATTGGCAAGCGCAAACATGTTTTTCCGTTCCATGTCGTAGCTGCCATCCAGCACATTGCCCATCTTCCATTCATCCTCACCGACAAACTGATGGCATGGGAAGATATCCCCTTCCGGCGTCACAGCAACATACTCATTGCCGCAGCTACACCCGCGAAGCCGTTTGATTGCGCAGGGGCCCTGGTTTAAGTCGAGCATAAAGTGGAAGAAGTTAAACCCTCTCCCCTCTTTCTTTCTGGCAATGATGGTGTTTGCCAGTCGCTCATATTCCTCAAACACACGGGGAAGGTCTTCCTCCTGGATGGAATAACTGAGTTTTGGGTCGGATACCACGGGCTCCACGGAAACCTGGTCAAAGCCGAGATCCACCAAATGCAGGACGTCCTCGGTAAAGTCCAAATTATACTTCGTAAAGGTGCCACGTGCATAGTAATCCTTGTCCTTCCCGCGGGTAGCCACCAACTTCTGGAAGCGCGGCACAATGGTGTCATAGCTGCCGCTTCCGTTTGTACGTACACGCAGGCGGTCGTTGACCTCTTTCCGCCCGTCGATGGAAAGGACCACATTCGACATCTCACGGTTGATAAAGTCGATCTTATCGTCCGTCAGCAAAAGGCCGTTGGTGGTGATTGTAAAGCGGAAATTTTTGTTGTGCGCCTTCTCAATGCTACGCGCATAGGCAACTGTTTCTTTCACCACGTCAAAGTTCATCAACGGTTCTCCGCCGAAGAAATCCACTTCCAGATTGTGGCGCGGCCCGGACTTTTCAATCAAAAAGTCGATAGCTTTTTTCGCAACTTCCAGAGGCATCAACATTCTGCCGCGGCCAAAGTCCCCCTTTGCTGCAAAGCAATATTCGCAGCGCAGATTACAATCGTGCGCAATGTTCAGGCACATGGATTTGATGGGAGCATTCGTCATCATTGTGGCAAACTTTTCGTACTCGTCCGCTGAGAAGAGCTGGCCTGAAGTATACAATTCCCGCAATTCGGCATAAGCCTGGGTGAGGGTTTCTTCATCGAACTGCCCGCGGAGCGCCTCCATCATATCCTGCGGCGGCAATTCCGGGACACAATCTTCCTTTTCCAGGTAGTCCAACATCAAAAAAGGTGCTTCTTCAAAGAGATGTACAGCGCCGCTGTTCGTGTCCATCACAATGCGGTAGCCGTTCAAACGATATTTATGTATCATGTACTTTTCCCCATTTGCACAAAATTTAAGGGACAGGTTTCCTGTCCCTTTGGTCTCTTGGTCTATGTGCGAGCCGGACCCGCTACAAAAAACGTGCCCTTCGCAATATGAAACCTTAGCGATTGGCGTTTTCGCACTTCTGGTTGGCAACCGTGCAGGAAGTCTTGCATGCGGACTGGCAGGACGCCTGGCATTCGCCGCAGCCGCCTTTCACAGCGCTTTCCTTCAGATTGGCCTTATTCAACGTTTTGATCTGCTCCATGATAAAACCCCCATTTCTAAGTCTTGAATATTCTTTGTTCATTATAGCACAATCTACTCGATAAGAAAAGGGCTATTTTATTTTGCTCTTTTTACTCACAGAAAGCAACCCGCCAATCGCACCCGCTAAAACCATCACCGCTAAGCGCGTGAGGGTCGTCAGCACGGGTGCCCCATGAAAGACGATCACACCCGCAAGCAAAAACAGGACAAATAATAAAAGCCCAGAGATTGCCCCAAACAGCAGGCCGTTCTTTTTGGAAACCTTCGCCGCAAAGAATCCCGCTGCAAAAGCGCTGAAAGCGGAAACCGCAATAATGATGGGGTTGATCGCAAATTGCGGGATATAGCTTGCCTTTACAAAGCCAAAAGCAAAGAGAGCCAAAAGTCCCGCACATAAAACCGCTCCACATACCGCCCCGATCACGACCGCGCGTACCGCTCCCAATACGGTGCTGTTTTTATTGGATCTGGTCATTTTCATCACACGCCCTCCTCCACTATCTGCTTGATAGATATGCGGGGGACGCGTTCGGTATTCGTCCACCGTGCTTATTTCTTAAACTTGAACTTTCCAGTTTTTTCTTTCTTTTCTTCCTTCTCTGCGGGCTCTTCATGCTCCGTATCCACGCTGCCGATCGCCCAACGCTTCACACGCAGCTTTGCACGGTCCGTGCCCGTCTCGATGATAACGGTATCCGTGTCTTCCTTAATGCTGATGATGCGTCCCACAATTCCACCGATGGTCGTAATTTCATCGCCGATCTGCGCGTTTTTGCGCATGGCTTCTTCCTTCTTTTTCTTCTTGGAAGAAGGGCGGATCAGCAGCAGATAAAAGCCCACAATGATGACTGCATAGAAGATCAGGATTGTCCACATGCTGCCGCCAGAACTTGCCTCTGTGGTGTTTGCTAGAACCATAAAGTTTTCCATTATACGATACTGCACCTCCATAATGATAAGCCCATCCACTCACAACCATCGTGCATTCGAACGGTTTTGGCGGGCACTCGTGCTACTCATTATAGCAATAAATGGGAAGGCATGCAAGCGTTTTAATCGCTTTCCCAAAGGAATTTCCGTTTTAAATCCGTTTTCCGAGCTTTGCAACGTTTTCCTCGTAAAACGCATCAAATTGATCGTTGTCGAGCGCTGCACGGATACGCTCTAAGAGCGTGTTGTAAAAATAAATATTGTGCATCACACAAAGGCGCATCGCCAACATTTCCCCGCTCTTAAAGAGGTGATGGATATAAGCACGGGAGAAGTTGCGGCAGGCCGGGCAGTCGCACGTCGGGTCCAGCGGAAGCGTGTCCAGCTCGTATTTGGCGTTCATCAGGTTGCGGCATCCCTCCCAAGTAAAGGCATGGCCGTGGCGTGCGTTGCGGCTTGGCATCACGCAGTCAAAGATATCCACACCGCGCTTGACCGCCTCCAGAATGTTGACCGGCGTCCCCACACCCATCAAGTAGCGGGGCTTATCCGCTGGCATCTCCGGTTCGACAGCCTCTATGATACGGTACATCTCCTCCGCCGGTTCTCCCACCGCCAATCCGCCGATGGCATATCCGTCCAGGTCCAGCTTCCGGATCTCGCGCATGTTTTCTATGCGCAGGTCTTCGTATGTGCTGCCCTGGTTGATCCCCCAGAGCATCTGCTTGGGGTTGACCGTATCTGGCAGGGCATTGAGCCGGTCGTGTTCTTCCTTGCAGCGGTATAGCCAACGAACGGTCCGTTGACAGGAAGCGCGGGCATAGTTGTATTCCGCCGGGTTTTCCATGCACTCGTCAAAGGCCATGGCGATGGTAGAACCCAGGTTGGATTGAATCCGCATGCTTTCCTCCGGCCCCATGAAGATCCGGTGCCCGTCGATGTGGGAGGCAAAGGTTACGCCCTCTTCCTTAATATTGCGCAGCTTTGCCAATGAAAACACCTGGAAACCGCCGCTGTCCGTCAAAATTGGCCCCTGCCAGCGGGTAAATGTGTGCAGGCCGCCGAGCTTTTTCACCGTCTCATCGCCAGGGCGCAGATGCAAATGATAGGTATTGCAAAGCTGTACCTGGCATTTCAACTCTTTTAAATCGAGTGCGGACACCGCCCCTTTGATCGCACCGGCGGTCGCCACATTCATAAAGGCAGGCATTTGGATGATCCCATGCGGTGTAACAAATTCCCCGCGGCGGGCTTTGCCCACCTGTTTGATTAATCGGTACATAGATTTCTTTTTCCTTTCAAACGATCACATTCCTACAAAAAGCCCCAACATAGTTTCTGAGGATAGTTGTGGGAAAATCAGAAATTTCCATTTGTGTTGTAAGGCTATTATTATAACATAGGAATCGATTCAGAAAAAGAGCCATTTTTGTTCCGTTTCGTATCGTACCGTTCCCGTTCCAGTCCCATTAGTCAATTGGCACAGAAACGCAGAAGCGAAGTGGCAATGGAAAATTCCAGAACCACTTCGCTTTCCAGATGCAGCGCATCTATTTTTATGTTTACTGGTCCATCCAATAGAATCTCTCTTCATTCCTTGGACGGCGCCATGTGTGTAACCTTTGCGATGAGTCTCTTACATATTGGAGTATCCTTCCAAATAAGCGTCTACCTCTTTGGCACATTCCCTGCCCTCTGCAATGGCCCAGACAACCAGGGATTGCCCACGGTGCATGTCTCCGGCAGCAAACACGCCGGGGACATTGGACGCATATTTCCCCGCCTCCGTCTTGACCGTATTCCGGGGAGAAAGCTCCAATTGGAAAGCGTCGGCGATATATGTCTTGCATCCGGTAAACCCTGCGGCGATGATGAGCAAGTCGCAGTCGATGACCTCTTCACTGCCAGGGACTGGGCTGTATTTGCGGTTTTCATCAAAGGCCAGGCGGACGATTTCGATGGCCGTCACATTTCCCTCTTCGTTGGTGATCACACGGTTGACCGTGGTACAGTACCGCCGGGGGTCCTTTCCAAATACAGCGATCGCCTCCTGCTGGCCGTAATCGGTCTTGCAAGTTTTAGGATACTCGGGCCATGGGTTGTCGGCACTGCGCTCGTCCGGGGCTTTGGGCATCATCTCCAGCTGCACCACCGACTTGCAGCCATGGCGCAGAACGGTGCCAACGCAGTCGTTGCCCGTATCGCCGCCGCCGACAACGACCACATGTTTGTCCTTGGCGTTCACATACTGCCCATCTGCAAAGTGGGAATCGAGAAGGCTCTTGGTGTTCCGTGTCAGAAAATCGACGGCAAAGTAAACACCCTTCGCCTCTTCCCTTCCCAACGCTTGGATGTCGCGGGGTTGCTCCGCGCCGCAGCAGAGCACAACCGCATCGTACTGCTCCAAAAGGGCCTTTGGAAGGAGGTCGACGCCCACGTTTGTGTGGGTGATAAACCGCACGCCCTCTTCTTTCATCAGCTCCACACGGCGGTCGATGACCGTTTTATCCAGCTTCATATTGGGAATCCCATACATCAGAAGCCCGCCGATCCGGTCGTTCTTCTCATATACCGTCACATGGTGGCCCCGCTTATTGAGCATGTCGGCACAGGCCAAACCGGAGGGCCCCGAGCCAACAATCGCCACCTGTTTATCCGTGCGGATCTCCGGGATACAGGGCTGCATATAGCCGTCCGTAAATCCCTTTTCAATGATGGAGCGTTCGTTCTCTTTGATGGTCACCGGCCGGTCGTTTACGCCGCACAGACACGCCACCTCGCAGAGCGCCGGGCATACCCGGCCCGTAAATTCCGGGAAATTGTTGGTCTTTAACAGACGGGACAGCGCATGCCAGGTATTGCCGTGGTAAACCTCATCGTTCCATTCTGGGATCAGATTGTGCAGCGGGCATCCGGTCGCCATGCCGTGCAGCATCATACCGGATTGGCAGAATGGGACGCCGCAATTCATGCAGCGCGCCCCCTGCTTTCTGCGCTCTTCCTCGGAGAGGGCGCCGTGAAACTCATCAAAATCGCGGATGCGTTCCAGGGGACTTCTCTCCGGTGTTTCATCTCTTTGATACTCTAAAAAACCTGTTGCTTTCCCCATATCGCTTCTCCTATCTCCGTGTATTCTGATAAAACGCTTCGATCTCTGCTTCTTCCCGGCTCATTCCTTTTTTCTCCATGGAAGAAATTGTTTTGAGCATTTTCTGGTAATCGTTGGGCATGATCTTTTTGAACAGCGGCACAAAGGCCTCGAAGTCCGCAAGGATCTCTTTTGCCAGGGCAGAACCGGTGTTCTCAAAATGTTCCGAAAGGATCGCCTTCAGCTCTTCGATATCATGCTTTTCCGTCAGGTTTTCGATGGTTACAAGTTCCTTGTTGACCTTTCGATATAGATCGTGTTCCCGGTCGAGCACATAGGCGATGCCGCCGCTCATACCAGCGGCAAAGTTTTTGCCCGTCCTCCCCAGGACGACCGCAACACCGCCGGTCATATATTCACAGCCGTGGTCCCCTACGCCTTCCACCACAGCGAGTGCGCCCGAATTGCGCACGCAGAAGCGCTCGCCGGCGATTCCGTTGATAAAGGCTTTGCCGCTCGTGGCTCCATAGAGCGCCACATTGCCGATGATGACATTCTCTTCCGCTGCAAAACGGCTTCCTTTCGGCGGGAATACCACCAACTTCCCCCCGGACAGGCCCTTTCCGAAATAGTCGTTGCTGTCGCCGGAGAGCCGGATCGTAACGCCTTTTGGAAGGAATGCGCCAAAGGACTGGCCTCCGCCTCCGTGACAGAGGATCTGGTAGGTGTCCTCTGGAAGCGAATTGCCAAACCGCTGCGTCACTTCCGAGCCAAACCGCGTGCCGACCGTCCGGTCCGTGCTGGAAACCTGCAATTCCACCTGCCCCGGTTTCCCGTTCATCAAGTTCTGATGAAGTTTTGGAAGGATGACCCGTTCATCCACCGTCTTTTCCAACGCAAACGCATAGGCATCTTCCTTGCGGTAATGGCAAGTCCCCTGGTATGGATGGTTCAGAATCTTGGTGAGGTCCACCAGCTTCCCGCGGGGCGCTGCGGAATTCTCACGCTTTTTCAGCAGGTCTGTCCGTCCCACCAATTCGTCGATCGTGCGGATGCCCAGCCGCGCCATGATCTCCCGTACCTCTTCTGCGATAAACCGCATAAAGTTGACGATATACTCGGGCTTTCCGGAAAAGCGCTTGCGCAGCTCCGGGTTTTGGGTGGCGATTCCAAACGGACAGGTATCCAAATTGCATACGCGCATCATCATGCACCCCATGGTGACCAGGGGCGCTGTGGCAAAACCGAATTCCTCCGCGCCCAACATGCAGGCAATGGCCACATCCCGGCCGCTCATGAGCTTGCCGTCTGTTTCAATCCGCACATGGGAACGCAGGCCGTTTTTCATCAGCGTCTGATGCACCTCGGACAGCCCCAACTCCCAAGGCATGCCGGCGTTGTGGATGGAGTTGCGGGGGGCCGCGCCGGTGCCGCCGTCGTAACCGGAAATCAACACGACGCTTGCGCCCGCCTTGGCCACGCCCGCCGCAATGGTCCCGACGCCGGCCTCCGACACCAGCTTGACGGAAATATCCGCGTTGTGGTTGGCATTTTTCAGGTCATAGATGAGCTGCGCTAAGTCCTCAATAGAATAGATGTCGTGGTGTGGGGGCGGCGAAATCAGGGAGACGCCCGGCGTGGAATAGCGGGTCTTTGCAATCCACGGATAGACCTTTCTGCCAGGTAGGTGTCCGCCCTCACCCGGCTTCGCCCCCTGCGCCATTTTGATCTGGATCTCTTTCGCGGAGACCAGGTATTCGCTGGTCACGCCAAAGCGCCCGGAAGCCACCTGTTTGATCGCGCTGCAATACTCGGAGGAAAGCCGCTCCGGAAGCTCGCCGCCCTCGCCGGAATTGGATTTGCCGCCGATCTGGTTCATAGCGAGCGCCATGCATTTATGCGCTTCCTCCGAGATGGAGCCGTATGACATGGCGCCGGTTTTAAACCGCTTGACGATGCTGTCCACTGGTTCCACTTCTTCCAGAGGAATTCCGCCGTCCGGATCGAACACAAAGTCGATCAGGCCGCGAAGCGTGTGGGGCCTTGTCTCGTCGTCCACCATAGCGGTATATTCTTTAAATTTTTCATAACTCCCCGACCTCGTAGCCTGCTGTAAGGCGACAATGACCTGCGGGGAATAGAGATGGTCGTCTTTGTCCTTTCCGCTCCGCAGATTGTAACTGCCGGAGGAATCCAGCGTTGTGTCCACGCCCAGCCCCAGGGGATCAAACGCATGGGAATGCCGCACATGGATGTCCTGGTCGATCTCCTCCAGGCCGATGCCCTCCACCCGGCTGACGGTATTGGTAAAATAGGCATCGATCACCGACTTTTTGATGCCGATGGCCTCAAAAATCTGAGCGGATTGATACGATTGCAGCGTCGAAATGCCCATCTTGGATGCAATTTTGACCACGCCGCTCAAGATCGCTTTGTCGTAATCCTCAATGGCCACATACAGATCCTTATCGAGCATGTTGTTTTCGATCAGTTCTGCAATGGCTTCATGGGCAAGATAGGGGTTGATCGCAATCGCGCCATACCCTAACAGGGTTGCGAAGTGGTGCACGTCGCGGGGTTCCCCGCTTTCCAGGATAATGGAGATCGCCGTGCGCTTCTTGGTCCGGATCAAATACTGCTCGATTGCGGACACCGCCAAGAGCGAGGGGATCGCTACGTGGTTTTCATCCACCCCGCGGTCCGACAGGACGATGATATTGGCGCCGTTCTTATAAGCTTTGTCCACCTGGACGAACAGCCGGTCCAGCGCCCGTTTGACCGGTGTGTTTTTATAATATAGCAGGGAGACCGTGTCGGTCTTGAGCCCCCGCCGGTTGAGGCTTTTGATCTTGAGCATATCCACGCTCGTTAAAATCGGGTTGTTGATCTGCAGCACCATGCAGTTCTCCGCCTTCTCCTGGAGGAGGTTCCCGTCCGACCCAGCATATACGGTCGTATTGGTGACGACTTTTTCCCGGATGGCGTCGATCGGCGGGTTCGTCACCTGGGCAAAGCTCTGCTTAAAATAATTGAACAGGGGCTGGTGCTTGTCGGACAGCACCGCGATGGGAATATCGATACCCATGGAGGCGGTCTGTTCGTTCCCGTCGCGCGCCATTGGAAGAATGGCCGTCTTCAGATCTTCATATGTGTAACCAAACGCCTTGTACAGCTTATCCCGCAGTTCCTGCGGGTGTGTCTCCACCTTGTGGTTGGGCACCTTGAGCTCCGAGAGCTCCACGACGTTCTTATCCAGCCATTCGCCATAGGGCTGTTGGTGTGCATACGTGCTTTTGAGCTCTTCGTCCGAGATGATCGCGCCGCGCACCATGTCGACCACCAGCATCTTGCCCGGCTCCAAGCGGGATTTCTGCACAATTTTTTCCGGCGGGATATCCAGCACCCCCACCTCGGAGGCGAGGATCACGGTGTCGTCCTCCAATACATAGTAACGGGAGGGACGCAGGCCGTTGCGGTCCAGCGTTGCACCCACAAGGTCGCCGTCGGAGAACAAAACCGCAGCAGGGCCGTCCCAGGGCTCCATCATGGTGGCGTAATAGCGGTAGAAGTCTTTCTTTTCCCGGCTGATGTTGTCATCGCTCTCCCAAGGTTCTGGGATCGTAATCATCATCGCCTTTGGCAGTTCCATCCCGCTCATCACGAGGAATTCGATGGTGTTGTCCAGGATTGCCGAGTCGGAACCATTGTCGTCCACCACAGGGAGGATCTTATCCATATTCGCCTGAAGATCGGGTGAGAACATCGTCTCCTCCCGGGCAAGCATGCGGTCTACATTGCCGCGGATCGTGTTGATCTCGCCGTTGTGGAGCAGGAAGCGGTTCGGATGAGCGCGTTCCCAGCTTGGGTTCGTATTGGTGGAGAAACGAGAGTGCACCAGCGCCATGGCGGAGACGTAATCCTCGTCCTGCAAATCCGAATAGAACTCCCGCAGCTGATTCACGAGGAACATCCCTTTGTAGACAATCGTCCGGCTGGATAGGGACGCGACATAGGTGTCGTTGCCGCTCTGCTCAAAGGTGCGCCGGACCACATACAATTTCCGGTCAAAGGCAATGCCGCTGGGGATCTCCTTTGGCTTTTTGATGAAACATTGATAAATCTCCGGCATACAGTCGAGCGCTTTCTGACCCAAGATTTCGGGGTGGACTGGGACCTTCCGCCAGAATCCAAAAAGCAGCCCCTCTTTCTTTACAATGACCTCCAGCATCTTTTGCGCCTGCGTGCGCAGGAGTTTGTTCTGGGGAAAGAAGAACATCCCCACGCCGTATTCCCGCTCGCCACCGATGGAGACGCCCTTTTCCCGGGCAATCTTTTCAAAGAAGGGATGGGAAATTTGCAGCATGATTCCCACGCCGTCGCCCACCTTTCCGGTGGCGTCCTTGCCTGCGCGGTGTTCCAGCTTTTCTACAATCTTTAACGCATCGTCAACCACCTTGTGGCTTTTCTTCCCCTTGATATTGATAACGGCGCCGATGCCGCATGCATCGTGCTCGAACGATTCCTGATATAGGCCGTTTTGTCGTTGTTCCATGGTGAAACCCCCGTTCCGTTTATTTGCCGCTGTCTCCATAGTTGGCCAAGACCCGCGCGGACGGGTCCTGGACGTCGCATCCTTCCCAGTCTTTGTTCGGCATCCAGAAGTCCGAAATCATCTCTGCCTGTCCTGGGTAATACTGTTCAAACAAATCCCGATACAGCAGGGATTCCTTTGTAAACGGTGTGGCAAAGGCGTATTTTTTGCAGCCGGCTTCAAATTCTTCGTCGCTGTATTGTTCCTCAGCATATGCCTTCAAATCGTCCACCATGGAATGACCCACTGCGTCCGAGAAGGCCGCCTTTTCCCTCATCAAAATATCGTGGGGCAAATAGTCCCCCTCAAAGGCATGGCGCAGCAGATATTTTCCCTTTCCATATGTGTTCAGCTTCTTCGCCGGATCGACGCTCATCACATACTCCACAAAGGCCAGATCTCCAAACGGGACCCGCGCTTCCAGGGAGTTGACGGAAATACAGCGGTCCGCGCGCAGCACGTCGTACATATAGAGTTCCCGGACACGCTTTTCCGATTCCTTTTGGAACGCTTGGGCGTCCGGAGCAAAATCCGTATATTTATAGCCGAACAGCTCGTCGGAAATCTCGCCGGTCAGCAGTACGCGGATGTCGGTCTTTTCATGCACATACTTGCACACCAAGTACATACCGATACTCGCGCGTATGGTGGTGATGTCGTAGGTCCCCAGAAGGGCCACAACCTTTGGAAGGGCCTCCAAAACATCCTCTTTGGTGATGATCACTTCATGGTGATGGGAACCGATATACTCGGCGACCTCCCTCGCGTACTTGAGGTCAATCGCGTCCGTGTCCATGCCGATCGCAAAGGTCTCGATGGGCTTCTTCAGAAGTTTTGCCGCCACAGAACAGACCAAAGAGGAATCCAATCCGCCGCTGAGTAGGAAACCCAGCGGCACGTCGGAATCCAGCCGCTTTTCGATCCCAGCAACCAATTTCTCGCGGATCTTCCGGCAGACAGTTTCCAAATCGTCCTCGCAGACTGTCTCCACCGTTGTCATATCGCGGTAACAGACAAAACTTTCCCCGTCGTAATAATGCCCCGGCGGGAACGGAATGATCTTTTTGCAGAGGCCCACCAAGTTTTTCGCCTCGCTTGCAAAGAGCATATCCCCGTTTTCATCTTTTCCATAGAAAAGTGGCCGGATGCCGATGGGGTCGCGCGCCGCAATAAATTTATCGCGCCTGTGGTCATACAGCACCAGGGCAAACTCTGCATCCAACATGCGGAACATATCCACCCCGTATTCCCGGTAAAGGGGTAGCAGAATCTCGCAGTCTGACTCGCTGTAAAACCGGTATCCCTTTTGTTTTAACTGTTCTTTTACCGGCCGGAAGCCATAGATTTCCCCATTGCAGATCAGGTAATCCCCGTCCAAGGAAAAGGGCTGCATCCCTTCCGGCTGGAGGCCCATAATCGCCAAGCGATGGAACCCAAACAATCCGTTGCCTATATGGATAATACGGGCGTCATCCGGCCCCCTTGAGATGGTCCTATCAAACCCTTTCTGAAACGTTTCCAGCGGCATACTCTTACCGCAATACCCCATAATGGAACACATATCCATTTCCTCCTTATTTGATGCGTAAGCGCAGATTTCTCCGAAGAACCTTTGGAGCAATCTACGCTTACTGCGGGACCGTCTATTGAATAGCCGCCCAATTGTAACGTTGTGTTTCTCTTTCAGCCGCTTTGTACAAATCCACAAAACAGCTTTGTTTCTTCCTCTGTGCGGGTCCCTTATATTGTAAAAAGCACCTTCCGACCCCATTCTGCGTAGGTTCGCTTTCCCGCATCATCCACTGATATGGTCAACGAACGCCAAAGAGCAGATCGCCATAATTCGGGTACGGATAGAATTTCCGGTCCATCACGCCTTCGATCTCGTCCGCCACAATGCGCAGTTCGTTCATCGCACCAAAGACCTCCGTGCGGTAATATTGCGCCTTTGCCAGCTCGTCACATTCCATATGCGTCAGCTTCATCAGAACCTCTTCCAGATCCTTGGTCCTCTGGTACATGCTGCCACACAGACCGGAGATCATCCGGATCCGTTCTTCTTCATAACTGCAATCTGCATCCGGTACCGCTGCCTTTTTCGCTACAACCGTCTCGCTCAGCTGCTTTGTATAAGCCGAGTACGCGGGAAGCAAATCCTTATTGGCCATGTCGAGCATGGTCACCGCTTCAATGTTGAGAATTTTGCTGTAGTTCTCCAGCAAAATCTCATACCGCGCCCGAATCTCCGTTTCGGTGAACACCTTGTGCGTTTTAAAGAGCTGGATGTTCTTTTCTTTGACGAAGTATGGCAGGCAATCCGGCGTCGTCTTTAGGTTCAGCAGGCCGCGTCTTTCCGCCTCGGCGATCCACTGGTCGTCGTAGCCGTTGCCATTAAAGATGATACGCTTGTGTTCCTTGATGGTGTCGCGGATCAAATCATGCAATGTTTCGTTGAAGTCCTCGCTCTGTTCCAAAACATCGGCAAACTGCCGCAGGCTTTCTGCAACCGCAGTGTTGAGCACAATGTTGGCCCCGGAAATAGAGTCGCTGGAACCGAGCATACGGAACTCAAATTTGTTGCCAGTGAAGGCAAACGGAGAGGTGCGGTTCCGATCCGTCGCATCTTTTGGGAAGCGCGGCAGGATATGTACGCCCACCTTCCAAAGTTCTTTTTCTTTCGTGCCATATTGTTCATCCTTTTCGATGGAATCGAGAATCTCGGTCAATTCCGTTCCAAGGAACATGGATACAATTGCCGGCGGCGCTTCATTGGCGCCCAAGCGGTGGTCGTTTCCTGCGGAGGCCACCGAAATGCGGAGCAAGTCTTGATAATCGTCCACCGCCTTGATGACCGCACATAGGAACAGCAGGAACTGCGCGTTTTCATGCGGCGTATCCCCCGGATCGAGCAGGTTCTTTCCAGTGTTGGTGGAGATCGACCAGTTGTTGTGCTTTCCGGAGCCATTGACCCCTGCAAAAGGCTTTTCATGGAGCAGGCAGACAAGGTTGTGCCGTTTGGCAATCCGCTGCATCAGTTCCATGGTCAACTGGTTGTGGTCCGTAGCGATATTGGTCGTGGTGAAGATCGGCGCCAACTCGTGCTGCGCGGGCGCAACCTCGTTGTGCTCGGTCTTGGCCAGAACACCGAGCTTCCAAAGCTCTTCGTTCAGGTCTTCCATAAACTCAGCCACCCTGGTTTTGATGGTGCCGAAATAGTGGTCGTCGAGTTCCTGTCCCTTTGGCGGCTTCGCCCCAAAGAGCGTTCTTCCGGTATAAATCAAGTCCGGCCGTTTATCAAACATTTCCCGCTCAACCAGGAAGTACTCCTGTTCCGGCCCAACCGTCGTTTTGACCGAGGTCACATCGCCGTCACCGAAGAGCTTCAACACCCGCACCGCCTGTTTGCTGATGGCCTCCATGGAGCGGAGCAAAGGCGTCTTTTTATCCAAGGCTTCCCCTCCGTAGGAGCAGAACGCCGTAGGAATACAAAGCGTCTTCCCCTTGATAAATGCATAGGAAGTGGGGTCCCAAGCGGTGTAGCCCCTCGCTTCAAAGGTTGCGCGCAGGCCGCCGGATGGGAACGAGGAGGCGTCCGGCTCCCCTTGGATCAGCTCCTTGCCGGAAAATTCCAAAATGACGCGCCCATCTTCGATTGGGGTGATAAAACTGTCATGCTTTTCTGCGGTGATTCCCGTCATCGGCTGGAACCAATGGGTAAAGTGGGTTGCCCCCTTTTCAATCGCCCAGTCCTTCATCGCATTCGCAACCACATTGGCAACTGTATTGTCCAGATGTTTCCCCTGCTTAATGGTGCGCTGCAGCTGCTTATACGTCTCGTTGGGCAAACGTTCCCTCATAACAGAATCGCTGAAAACGTTCGTTCCAAAAACGCTTGTGATTGTGTTCATAACAATACCCCTTTTCATAGAAAATAAATAAAACGGCAAAGGCGTCGTAGAAAGAATGTTTCTACGACGCCTTTGCCGTTTTTCGGAACAAAATCGAAAAAGTTTTCCTCCATCTGTCTTCCATTTACAGAGGAACAAAGCTTCTTTTATAACCCAGCCTTTTCACAGGCCGAGCGTCTTTGCCTGCGACGTCATCGCCGCTTGCTTGTCTGTACAGCAGTATACGAGCAAATCAATCCTTTGTCAAGCCCTTTTTTAAATTTTTTGCAATTACAATCAATGTAAATTTCATTTTCTAAAAATTTCCCAAAAAGTGGATTTCTCGTATGATGTGGATTTCCCTAGGTTTTAACTATTTTTTATTTTGATTTCTCAAAGCTTGAAACAGTTTTATGAAGGAAGTTATTATAAAATTTCATATTGCCTAGGAAAGCTCCGGAAAACTGTACAAATTTTTCCTTCGTCCGGGTTCAGATTTTTCGTTGACAAATCTAGTTGTTCATACTATGATTATTAATAAATTGTGAATATAAACATTCAATATGGGCAATGGCGTTCATAGTATCGAAGGAGGATGATTTCCTCATTTTGGGATATCTATGGACGTTTTTCTTTAAGGCCGCTTTTTCGCCTGTTAAAGGGATAAACCCGGCCAAAGCACCCCATCATATCCCGGCGTAACGCCGCCAAAAGGAGTGAATCGTTGTGTATCGCTACGATGAAGTGATGACTTATTGTCAGGAAGAAGATGTAAAATTTATCCGCCTGGCCTTCTGCGATTTAGCCGGAAATCAAAAAAATATTGCCATTATGCCTACCGAACTCGGACGGGCTTTTGAATATGGGATTTCCTTTGACGCTTCCGCGATCCAAGGCTTTGGCGACGAAACCAAATCCGACCTATTCCTTTTCCCCGACCCTTCTACGCTTTCTGTATTGCCTTGGCGCCCCACGCAAGGCCGGGTTGTGCGGATGTTTTGTGAGATTCAAAATCCCGATGGCACCCCCTTCCAACGGGACAGCCGGTTCCTTCTGAAAAAGGCCATTGCACGGGCTAAAAAGATGGATGTTGCCTGTTACTTTGGGGCGGAATTCGAATTTTATCTGTTCCAAACCGACGAAAATGGATTCCCCACAAAGGCGCCCTTTGACCACGCCGGATATATGGATATCGCCCCAGAGGACCGGGGGGAAAACGTCCGCCGCGACATCTGCTTGACATTGAGCGATATGGGGATCCGGCCGGAGGGCTCCCACCACGAAGAAGGGCCGGGACAGAACGAGATCGACTTCCGATACAGCGATGCCCTCTCTGCCGCGGATAACGCTGTGACATTTAAATCCGTCGCCCAGAACATCGCCATGCAGAACGGGCTTTATGCCTGCTTCTCCCCTAAGCCTTTAAGTGGGCAGTGCGGGAACGGCCTACATATCAATATCTCGATCAAAAGCCCTGGCGGGCAAAAGGACACGGATGCCTTTATCGCAGGGATTCTCAGCCACATCCGTGAGATCACGGCCTTTTTAAACCCCACCGAAGAATCCTATCTCCGCTTGGGAGAACAGAAAGCGCCGCGATATTTGACGTGGTCCTCGGAAAACCGCTCTCAGCTTATCCGCATCCCTGCTGCGAGGGGGGAATACAAGCGGTTTGAACTGCGTTCTCCTGATCCGACGGCCAATCCATACCTCGCCTATGCCCTGCTGATCTACGCGGGGCTGGACGGCATCCGGAAGCAAATGCCATTGTGCGCGCCTTTGGACGTTAATCTTTTTACAGCGGACCGCTCGGTCACGGACCCCCTGGAGACCCTTCCTGCCACTTTGGAGGAAGCTCTTTTGTTGGCCCATCAAAGCGAGCTCATTCGGGAATTTATTCCAGAAATCTTATAATCTGCAATTTATTCCTAGGACTGTCTAAGAGAGGAGTGAATCCACATGATGCAACCAAAAAGGCCGTGTAGTGTCCTGGTGGTATCCTCTGGGCAAAAGACAGGTGCGCTTTTCAAGGACTTGTTGCCAGCAAGCAACTTTTCCCCGATTCGATCTGCGCCTACCGTTGGCGAAGCCAAGCGGATGTTGGTGGACAGGCCTTTCGATATCCTGATTATCAACACCCCTCTATCCGACGATTTCGGCATCCAGTTTGCCATTGATGCCGCAGAAACACAGGGGCCGGGTATTCTCCTATTTGTCCGCGCGGACCTGCAAGATCCGATCAGCCAAAAGGTGGAGGATTACGGCATTTTGACGTTGCCCAAGCCGGTCAACCGCCAAGTCGTATACCAGTCTGTAAAGCTGCTTTTTGCAACCCGGCAAAGGCTCCGGGCCCTGGAAGAAAAGGCCACTTCCCTGCAAAGCAAGATGGAGGAGATCCGGCTAGTTAACCGCGCAAAGCTCCTGCTGATGGAGCATTTGAAGATGAGTGAGGCGGAGGCACACCGGCACATCGAAAAAGCCGCCATGGACGCTTGCGTCAAGCGCCGAAACATTGCGGAACAAATTATTCGAACCTATGAAAGTAGCGTGTAATCGTATGCGTTGTAGCACGGCACTTTCTAATGGTTATAAAAATGCATTTACATTGTAAAAGACCAGGCTGGAATTCAGCCTGGTCTTTTTGTCACATCACAAGAGCCTTTATAACATAACTCGCGTCTCAGCTCAATTCAAACATGCCATTGTAGAGCTGATAATATCTTCCCTTCTGTGCAAGCAGGTCTTTGTGGTCACCGCGCTCCACAATCTCGCCGTGCTCCAGGACCATAATGGCATTCGCATTGCGCACCGTACTCAGGCGGTGGGCAATGACAAAGACGGTACGCCCCTCCATCAGTTGGTCCATCCCCTTCTCAATCAAGGATTCCGTGCGTGTGTCGATGGACGACGTCGCCTCGTCGAGAATCAAAACAGGTGGATCGGCCACAGCAGCCCGGGCGATGGCCAAGAGCTGGCGCTGCCCTTGGGAGAGGTTGGCGCCGTCCGCCGTCACCATTGTCTGGTATCCCTGTGGAAGCCTTCGAATAAAGGAATCTGCATTGGCGATGCGGGCCGCTTTTTTGATTTCTTCGTCGGTTGCATCCAGCTTGCCGAAGCGGATATTGTCCGCAATGGTGCCGGTAAACAGGTGGGTATCTTGGAGGACGATCCCCAAGGAGCGCCGGAGGGCGTCTTTTTTGATGTCCTTGACATCGATCCCGTCATAGGTGACGCTGCCGCCCTGCACATCATAGAAGCGGTTAATCAGGTTGGTAATGGTGGTCTTCCCTGCGCCAGTCGACCCTACAAAGGCAATCTTTTGCCCCGGCTTTGCATAGAGGGTGATATTTTTAAGGATCGGATGATTGGATTCATACGCAAAATCCACATTCTGAAAACGGACGTCGCCCCGCAGAGGAACCAATGCGCCATCTTCTTTGCGCCAAGCCCAATGGCCGGTCTTTTTTTGGCATGGAATCCATGTCCCATCCTTTTCTTCCACATTGACCAGATCGACCTTTCCCTCGTCGACCTCCGGTTTTAAGTGCATGGCATCAAAGACCCGTTCTGCGCCTGCCAGAGCAGCCAACAAGAAATTGCTCTGCTGGGTAAACTGGTTAATCGGCAGCGCAGCCTGCCGGACAAATACCAAGTAGCTGGCCAGGCTGCCGACGTCGGTCATTCCCTGCAGCGCCATAATTCCGCCCAGAACCGCTACGATCGCATAATTGATATAGGATATGCTGACGACGGCGGGAACCATTGTCGCTGCATAGCTCTGTGCCCCGGTCCCTGCCTTACGCAGGGCTTCATTTTTTTCCTGAAAGCCCTTTAGATTGGCGTCCTCATGGTTGAATACCTTGATGACTTTTTGTCCGTTTACCATCTCTTCAATGTAGCCATCCAAATCCCCTAAGCTTTCCTGCTGGCGTGTGTAGTACGTTTTGCTGCGTTTGCCGCTGAACTGGATGTACCAGAACATCACGGCATAGCACACAACCACGATCATCGAAAGCTGCCAATTGAGGATGAACAGGATGACCAGCGTGCCCACCATCTGAATGAAGCTCTGTATCGCCATTGCAAAGCTGTTGTTCAGGGCGTCGGAAATCGTATCGACGTCGTTGGTAAAATAGCTCATCACGTCGCCGTGCCGCTGGGTATCAAAGAACTTGAGGGGCAATGTCTGCAAATGGGCGAACAGGTCCCGGCGAATATCGTAGAGCACCTGCTGGGCCGCTTTTACCATGGCCTGTGTATAGCCGTACGCGGACAATGCCCCCACTCCATAGATCGCGGCCGTGAGCAGCACGCCCATGAGCAAATCCCTTACATTCCCGGATGCCAGATTGTTGACCACCGGCCGGATCATATACGTCCCCAGCAGATTGGCCACGGCGCTGATGGTCACCAGAATCGCCACCAGCAGCAGGATGAATTTGTGACGCCCCATGTAGGACAGCAGCATGCGCAGGGTATAGCGCAAATCTTGAGGCTTTTTAGCATTGAGCTGCCGTGCTGCCATATTCATCCCCTCCTTTCATCTGAGACCGGTAAATCTCCTGGTAAATTGGATCGCTCGCCAACAGCTCTTTATGCGTGCCGATAGCGTGTATCTTGCCGTCGTCCAGAATGACAATCTGGTCTGTGTGCATGACTGAGGTGATCCTCTGAGCGATGATAATTTTGGTTACATCAGAGAGTCCCGCCAATGCGGTGCGGATCTTTCCCTCTGTCGCCGTATCGACCGCACTGGTGGAATCATCAAAGATCATCACCTTAGGGCGTTTTAAGAGGGTTCGGGCAATGCAAAGACGCTGTTTCTGTCCGCCGGAGATGTTGTTTGCCCCCTGTCCGAGGTCGGTATCCAACCCCCTGGGCATGCGCTCCAAAAATTCATCGGCACACGCCGTCCGGCAGGCGGCCCATAAGGTTTCGTCGTCGGCTTCCGGGTTGCCCCACTGCAAGTTCTCCCGCACGGTGCCGGAGAATAGGACATTCTTCTGTAAGATCATCCCCACGGCATCCCGCAGGGACCGGAGATCGTACTCCCGTACATCATGGCCTCCAACCTTAACGGACCCTTCGGTCGCATCATAAAGCCGCGGGATAAGCTGCACCAAGGTCGTTTTGGAAGAGCCTGTCCCTCCCAGAATTCCGATCGTTTGGCCGGCCTGAATATGCAATGTGACGCCGGAGAGCGCGTATTCCTGCGCGTCCTCATGGTATTTGAACGAGACATTCTCAAAATCGATGCGCCCATCCGGAATCTCTTTTCTGGCGTTCTCCGGGGAGGTCAGCAGAACCGGTTCATCCAACACTTCGCTGATACGGTGCGCACTGGCCAAGGAGCGTGTAAGCAGCAAAAACACATTGGCAATCATCATCAAAGAGTTCATAACCTGCATTACATAGCTCAGGAACCCGGTGAGATCGCCCACCTGTAAAGTGGAATGCAAGATCATATTGCCGCCGAACCACATGATGAGGACAATGGCAGCGTACATGACAAATTGGAATGCCGGCAGGTTTAAAACCGCATAGTGAAAGGTCGTCTGGCTGGAATCCATCAGATCCTGGTTGACATCCCGGAATTTTTCCTCCTCATATTCCCCGCGAACAAACGCTTTGACTGCGCGGATGGCTGTCAAACCCTCCTGTACGACGTTGTTCAGCCGGTCGACCACCTTTTGCAGGCGGCCATACATCGGTCCTACCTTTCGTAGGATAAAAAACAGGATAATCCCCAGAACCGGCGTACACACCACAAAGATCAGCGCCAGCCGTGGGCTCATCCAAAAGGACAGGGCCACGCCCATAATCAACATGGATGGGCCGCGGAACAGCGGACGGAATCCGCCGTTGATCGCATTTTGTAGAACGGTGACGTCCGTGGTCATGCGGGTCACAAGGGACGAGGTATCAAAATGGTCCAAATTTGCAAAGGAATATTTCTGCACCTGTTCATACTGTGCCGCGCGGATCTGCGCACCCCAACCATATGCGGCACGGGCAGCAAAACGGGCATATAGCAATCCGGTTATCAATGCCAAGATCGCGCAAATCCCCATCTGTATCCCCTTTGAAAAGATATAAGGGATATCCCCGTTTGCGACGCCGACGTCGATGAGGTCGGCAATCAGCACCGGGATAAACAGTTCAAAACAGGTCTCCACAAAGATCAGCAGCGCGCCGATGAGCATGTCCTTCCGATAAGGCCCTAAATACTTCAGCAACCGCTTCATATCTTGCATAGCGGTTCCTCCTCTCTCTCTCGGAAGTTATGATACGCTCGAATGAGGTAATCGGCAAATTGCGCCCGCTCCTGGTCGGAAAACCCCTTGAGCATGATCTCTTCCATCTTCTGATAATTTCCCCGCCAAATTTTCGCCATGGTGTGTCCCTGTTCGGTGAGCTCCACCAAATCCTTGCGCCGGCTCTCTGGGTGGGCCTTCCGTGTTACAAACCCGCTTTTCTCCAGTGCACACAGCATCCGTGACACAGCGGCAGGGTCAATTTCAAAATATTCCGCCAGTTCCCGCTGGCTGCATGGCCCCTGCCGTTCCAGATGGACCAGGAGCTTCGGTTGGCCTGTTCCCAACCCGGATTCCCCCAGAAAGGACCGCAGATATCCCCGCTGGGCATGAAACGCACGATGCAGCAGCATATAAAACGTGTTTTCCATTCCCTTCACCTCGCCACAATAATTGATATATCAATAATTGACATATCAATTATAATCACATCAATTTGATTGTCAATGTGTGAATTGCTCAATTCATTTGTGAACCTCTGTATTATTTTTATCAGATTCTTCCGTGTAAAGCCACAGAGCTGAGGTTAAGGAATTTCTTGCTTTACGCAAAAATGCCGCCCTCCCCCGTATTGTGGAGTCGGGCGGCGTGAGAAATGGGATCGACCGCTTGAAAGTGGACCACTTATATGGAACGAATCCAAGCGTTACGAGACATTTTTCTCTTCACCTACATGGAAACGTTTTTTCTCTGGGAAACCCTCTTTCACTCCCGAACCGGCGACGCTTGAGCAGGAGCAGCAGCATCAAATAGCATCCAACCAGCAAAAGCGAAAAATTGTACCTGGAACGCAGTAAAAGCAGGAATCCTGCGATGGCCAACGGCAGCAATGCCAAAACGGAGACCGCTGTTCCCACACGCGCCGCCGTCTCCTCCCGTAGGCGCAGGCAAAGCAATGCGTGCAGGGCCTGGCCACCGTCGAGTGGATCGATTGGCAGAAGGTTCATCGCCCCGATCATGAGATTGGCGATGGCAAACTTTTTTGCGCCAGTCCCAAGGAGCAACATGCAGGTTCCTCCCACAAGCAGGTTGACACAGGGCCCGGCCAGGTCCACTGCTGCCTCCCGCAGATAGCCGCGTGGTTCCCCTCTCCGTACAATTTCCACGCCAAAGGGATTCAACCGGATGGCCTTGGGAGGTTCGCCAACCGCAAAAAGCACCGCTAAATGGCCGCATTCATGCAAAGCTGCGGCCGCAATGCCCGGCCCGGCCATCCCATCGGTGTCCAGCAATAAGAAAAAGGCCAGCATTGCCACAAAGAGGAATCCCACTGTCACGCGGCAGGTTCCGATGGAAAATGTCATGAGCTCTCCGGCTCCGACGATTCCGGGGCGGAAGAAGCCCTCGGAAATAGCTCCAACACCTTGGTTTTAAATGAATCGGCCTGTTCTTCCGCAACAATGGAATTATTGATCTGTTTGACATACCAATCCCGTATATTGGTGTAGAGATCCCCGCCAAACACCTTGAGCGCCAACGCAGCTACAATCACCACTCCGCATACGGTCACCTGTATGACGGTTAAAAGCCAGGAACTGGCGCGCTTTGCTTTCTTGTGCGACAGCCCTTCCAAGGAATCGTAAAGTCCCGGTTCGGAAGGTATTTGCCTCGCATCCTGCGTGTCTCTTTGATATTCTTCCTCATAATCGAATCCGTTCATTCTTCCATCCCCCTGTTTTTGATTGCCTGTACACTATATGCACACGTGGGGCAAAAAAGAACGTGTTCCCGTTGCGCCATCGTAGCCATAGGAAACAATGGGAATGCTCCATCTGCACAATGGAGATTTTCCGTCACGCCAAAAACGCCGGTTCGGAAGGTTCTCCGAACCGGCGCAACCGATCCCGATTTCTATAGAAACCGGAATTATTTTGCTTTATTCTGGATGTATTTGTCTATGGAGGCAGCTGCTTCTTTTCCACCGCCCATCGCCAAAATAACCGTCGCTGCGCCGCTCACCGCGTCGCCCGCTGCATAAACGCCCTCGCGGGTTGTCGCCATAGTCGCCTCGTCCACAATGATGCAGCCCTTCTGATTGGCCTCCAACCCCTCGGTCGTGGAACGGATCAAGGGGTTCGGGCTGTTGCCGATGGCCATAATGACACAGTCCACGGGAAGCTCGAAGTTCGAGCCCTCCTTCGGAACAGGTCTGCGGCGTCCAGAGGCATCCGGCTCACCGAGCTCCATCTCAATGCACTCGATGGCGCGCACTTTGCCGTCGTCGTCTCCGTGAATCGCTACCGGGTTGCACAGCAGGCGGAAAATAATGCCCTCTTCTTTCGCGTGGTGGATCTCTTCGTTTCTCGCAGGCATCTGTTCCTCAGCGCGGCGGTACACAATGTACACATTCTCCGCTCCCAGGCGTTTTGCCGTGCGCGCGGCGTCCATCGCCACGTTGCCGCCGCCGACGACCGCCACATTCTTCGGACGGATGATCGGGGTGTCGTACTCGGGCTTATATGCCTTCATCAGGTTTACACGGGTGAGGAATTCGTTGGCGGAATACGTCCCCACCAAGCTCTCCCCGGGGATATTCATAAAGTTCGGCAGGCCAGCGCCCGTGCCGATAAAGACCGCTTCATAACCCATCTCAAAGAGCTCGTCTACGGAGAGGACCTTTCCCATCACCATGTCGGTCATGATCTCTACACCGCGTTCCTCCAGGCCGGAAATCTCCTTCTGGACGATCTCCTTGGGCAGACGGAACTGCGGGATGCCATACATCAACACGCCGCCCGCGGTGTGCAGCGCTTCAAAAATGGTCACTTGATAGCCCTTCGCGCTCAAGTCGCCCGCACAGGTCAGACCAGCCGGGCCAGCGCCGATGACCGCGACTTTGTGCCCGTTTGAAGGGACCTTTTCCACTTTCTCCTCGCCGTGCTTCATATGCCAGTCCGCGACATAGCGCTCCAGCCGGCCAATGCCCACCGGTTCGCCCTTGATGCCGCGCACACAGTTGTGCTCGCACTGCGTTTCCTGCGGGCAAACGCGGCCGCAGATGGCGGGCAGGGAATTCATCGTCTTAATAGTCTGGTAGGCTTCTTCCATCTCCCCTTTGGCCACATGCGAGATAAATTCCGGGATCGGCACCCCTACGGGGCAACCGTTTACACAGGGTTTATGTTTGCAATTGAGGCAGCGCTGCGCTTCTTCCATGGCCATCTCATCGGTATATCCCAGCGCAACCTCTTCAAAATTTTTATTCCGAACATCCGGTGCCTGTTCCGGCATCGGCGTCTTTTTTGGCGTCATATTAGGCATGTTCTGCACCCTCCATCAAACGGCAATTGAATTCGCGTGTTGCTTCTTTTTCCTGTTCGCTGTATGTACGCAGGCGCTTCATGGCCTCGTCGAAATCGACCTCATGGCCATTGAAGTCCGGCCCGTCCACACAGGCAAACTTGGTTTCTCCGCCCACGGTCAAGCGGCAGCCGCCGCACATGCCGGTGCCGTCGATCATGATCGGGTTCATGCTGATCATGGTCTCGATGTTGTGTTCCTTTGTCAGGTTGCACACAGCACGCATCATCGGCAGTGGGCCAATGGCGACCACGAAATCATACCCTGCGCCGTTTTTAATGTTCTCTTCCAGAGCGGCGGTTACAAACCCTTTATGGCCGTTGGAACCGTCGTCCGTCATCAGGTAGAGGTGGTCGGACACTTCGCGCATCTCGTCCTCCAAAATGATGAGGTCTTTGTTGCGGAAGCCCGCAATGACATCCACCTGGACGCCCATGTTATGCAAGGCTTTTGCCTGGGGATAGGCAATGGCACAGCCTGCGCCGCCGCCCACGACCGCCACTTTCTTATGGCCTTCCAGCTCGGAGGCTTTTCCCAAAGGCCCGATAAAATCGAGAAGCGCGTCGCCTACTTCCAGCGTATCCAGCAGCAAAGTGGTCTTGCCGACCTTTTGATAGATAATGGTGACCGTGCCTTTTTCGCGGTCATAGTCTGCAATGGTCAGCGGAATCCGCTCTCCATACTCGTTTACGCGCAAAATGATGAACTGGCCCGCCTGCGCCTTCTTCGCGATAAACGGTGCGTCTACCGCCATCAACGTCATGGAGTCGTTCAGTCTGCGCTTTTCCACAATCGTAAACATGATACTTCCCTACTTCCTATATAAAGCGATAAATTTATAGCCATATGCACCATTATATCGAATATGTCGTCCTTTTTCAAGATTTTTTGCGTGAAAGTGCAAAATTGCCCGTAAAAATTCAGTCGTTAAATGGAAAATTCGAGTAATTCCCTCTTTCCAGGGAAGCTTTCCCCCACTTCCTGAAAAAGATAACCGCCGCAGAAGGCGGAGCAGCGTACGCTTTCTTACCTTCTGCGGCGGTCCCCGGTTCAGTCTGCGCGGCATTTTTAAAGAATAATACAGATCAGCCCATTGCAGCCTTCATTGATGATCCGCTCGATGGTCTCCCGCACTTTGTCGCGCGCATCCACCGGCATCCGGTAGAGCTTGTTGTGCAGGCCCTCATTGACCAGCTCGTGCAGGCTCTTGCCAAAGATATTCGATTCCCAAATCTTCCCTGGATTCTCCTGGAACTCCTTGAGTAAGTACATGACCAACTCCTGCGATTGCTGCTCGGAACCGACAATCGGTGTCACCTCGGTGGTGATGCGCGTCTTCATCATGTGGATGGACGGCGCGGCGGCCTTTAAGCGGATGCCATATTTGCCGCCTTGCTTGATAATCTCCGGTTCCTCCAAAGAGAGCTCCTCGATGCCCGGCATCACAATGCCGTAGCCGGTATTCTGCACCTCGTCGTAGGCATCCTTGATCTTGTCGTATTTTTTCTTCATCTCCGCGAAGCGCATCATACAGTCGAGCAGGGCGCCCTCGTCCTCGATGTCCAGGCCAGTCTTTTCGCCCAGCACCTTATAGAACAGATTCGCCTGCAATCCCACCGTGATGCGCGCATGCCCGGTCCCTAAATCCACCGTGGAGGTCTTTGCAAAGGCCACGTATTCGCAGGTGGTCACCTCCTTGACCACGCTCTCAATCTCGCGAATCCTGGTGATCTTCCCCGCTGCCTGCTGAATGGTGGTGTAGAGTGACGCGCGCAGCCAATGCTCCTTCTCCAAGGAAGAAACCCAGTGCGGCATATCCACTTTGATCTCCTTCACAGGGAATTCAAAGAGGATCTTCGAAAGGATGGTGCGGATCTCCCCTTCCTCCAACTCCAGGCAGTTGACCGGCAATACCGGCACCTCATACTTTTTCTGCATGGAATTGGCGAGCGATAGGGTCTCCTCCGCATTCGGATAGGTGCTGTTTAGCAGCACGATGAACGGCTTATTGATCTCCTTGAGTTCGGAGATCACGCGTTCCTCGGCCTCTTCATATTCTTCGCGCGGGATATCGCTGATGCTGCCGTCCGTCGTCACCACCAAACCGATGGTGGAATGCTCGGTGATGACCTTTTTGGTGCCGATTTCCGCCGCCATGTTGAACGGAATCGGTTCGTCGTACCATGGCGTCATCACCATGCGCGGCATATCGTTTTCCACATATCCCAATGCGCTCGGCACGATGTACCCCACGCAGTCGATCATCCGCACGGCAAAGCTGGCGTTGCCCTCAATATTGACGGTGACCGCCTGCTCCGGCACGAATTTCGGCTCGGTGGTCATGATGGTGCGCCCCGCGGCCGACTGCGGCATCTCGTCGATGGCGCGGTCCCGGCGGTAGTTCCCATCTATGTTCGGGATGACGATGGTGTCCATGAAACGCTTGATAAAGGTGGACTTGCCGGTTCTGACCGGGCCGACAACCCCAATATAGATGTCCCCGTTGGTGCGTTCCGAAATATCATGGTAAATATTGCGTTCTTCCATTTTACCTCCCCCTCAGGCAGAGAATTTGTGGGTGTGCTCCGTTACGGAATCCGGCGGTCACATGGGGATCAGCAGCATCCCCCTGCTCTCCACGAACTCCCCGGTGAGATTGTTCTCCTGCCGGATGGCGTCCACAGAGGTACAGTACGCCCGCGCGATGTCCCACAGGCTCTCGCCTGGGTCTGCGTAATAGATGCTGAGCGCGGCAGAGGTGTCCCTTGCGCGCGGCCGGTCCTCGTCCGCGCGGATCTCCGAGATGATTTTCAAGCTGTTCTGGGTGATGACCTGGGCTTCAAGCCGCAGCTCTGCCTTGATCTCGATGCCATCCCCTGTGATGCGGTAGCTGATACCCGCCACATTGAGCCAGGAGATGCATTTGACCCCCTTTGGCTTTTCCGCGCCCCATGGATGTGCATATTCAAAATCGACCATGCGCTCGGTATAGAACGGGCGGTTCTCCTGGTTGGCCGCCAGAATGCAAACGTTAAATTTCCCTTTGTAGACGATCTGGCCGTCCTGTTCCGCCGCAGTCACGGAGGAAAGCTCATTCCAGATGTCAAACACCTTGGAAATGCCGGTCCCTTCCAGAGAAATGCTGCTCTTCTGGATGGTCGAGTCGTTCAGAAGTTCCACCACCTGCTCCAAGGTCTTCTGCTGGTATCCGATCTCCAGCTCATAGGCCTTGGAATAGGCGTCCGTCACCACCGTAACCTCGGCTGGCTGATAGGCCACCGCTTCCGCATAGAGGCTCGCCTGCACATCGAAGAAGGTCTTGTCGCCGGAGTAGTCGTTTTTCACCTGAATGGTCAGTCCCGCTATATCGAGTTTCACTTCACAGAGGCAGTCGTCCGTAAATTCGCCTCCGTCCAGCATCTGGCTAAATGGGATGGCGTATTCCATGGTCTCCAGCATGCTCTCATCCAGGACGGACGAATACAAAATCTTCAGTGTAACCTCGCCCTTCACCATCAGCTTCCCGGCCACGGCTTTGCTGTCCTGTAGACTGGCAAAGGCGGTCGCACGCAGGATATTGTCCGCCCCTGGTTTGGAGGCCGGCAATTCCAGAACTTCCTCCAACGGGAATTGCTGCCCGCAGAATCCGGCCAAGCGGCTATAAGGCATCGTCTGGCGCTTCTGCTCGATCTCATCGCCCTCAATGCCGCACACCACTTCGCTGTCCGTACGCGCGATCACTTTGGCGCATACGGAGAACGCGCCGTGAATATCCAGCCGCCTGGGGCTGGTCGCGCGGCAGTTGATATACTCCACGCGGGTGAACGAAAAGATGTGTGCGCTTTCGGCCGGTTGCTTGAGCGTGATCGCAGCAAAGAACGAACTGCTGTTCTCGCAGCAGCGCAACGTCGTCCCTCCCGCGTCCAGATAAAAGACTTTTACGTTGTACGTCCCTTCCAGCTCTACGCGGTCCCCGATGATGTTCCTCCCCGTGATGCGGGGATAAACTTGACATTTCAGGATCCTTTGTATGTCCGGGCAGTAATCCGGCAGGCTGATGTCCAGATCCACCGGCTGTTCCTGGCTCCCGTCGTAGAGCACTTCGCCGGCGGCCAGCGCCTCACGGTTAAGCATATAATCCATTCAGGCTCTCTCCTTTTCCTGTTTCTATCCCATAGGTATGAGGTTCCTGTCCATTTTATGCTTGCGCTTGAAGAAACCGGAGAAAAACCTGTGCAATCATACAATCGGAGGCGAATCCATCTGTTTTTTACAAGAAAAAAGCCAACGGGAACGCCTCCCATTGGCTTTTTCAAAGGTTGCCTGTCACGCCTCTTTTTTAATGTGGAACATTTTGCGCAGAATGAAGCCCCAAAATTTTGAACCCTTCACAACAACGACTTTCATAGCGAAAACCTCCCAATTATGTTCCGCTCCGCAGGAGCGCGATTCCCAGTATCACCAGTATGACCGCCACCACAAACATGATCAGACCGACCGGGCAGAAGCAAGAGCAAACAAGGCCCAGGCCAAATGTGACGGCACATTGCCCTACTTGAGAGCAAACTGCACCTTTACAGCATTTCCCTCTGCACCGCATTTTCCATCGCCTCGTTTCCCTTATGTGTATCAGCGGCAATGCTTCTTTTGTTCCGCTGTAGTAACAGTATATACGCAGGGAACAGTTTTGGTTCCGGAAAAATACATAGGAACGGGCAAACCTGTTGGATGGCAATGGCACTGTGGTTATGGTTACACATTACTAGCGGCCTCTCGGGAAAAAATAAGCCCGCACACCGGCCAAATACGAAGGCCAATGTACGGGCGTTGCGCCATTTTTCTATGAATTCCATTCAATCTGTGATTTACGGCTGATATACAATTCCAAGCATTTCCCCCTGATGGACGGTCACCGCCGCTTGATCGGATAAAATCCGATTGCTGACACCGAGCGGAAAATCCGAACGCAGAGGCTTTCGTGTCAGCGGATACTGCATTCCTTCATAGCTGACCGTACAGTCCGGACAGCCAAACGGAAAAGCGGAAAACGTCGCCCCGCGCAATTGAAGAAGCGGCTCGGTTTGCCCCTCGCGCAGCAGGAAGATATAGGTCCCTTTCTCGGCAAGCACAGCCCGGCAGCCCTCATGCGCCAAAAATTGCAGCACACAGAGGTTGGCATAGGAGTGGTCAAACCGCTCCCCGCCTAGCGCGCCCAACAGGATGTATTCCCGATAGCCGCGTTGCAAACCTTCCCGAACCGCAGCCAAAAGATCCGTGTCGTCTTTCTCCGGCTTTAGCCGGATGGTCTCGATCCCGTCCGGGAGGCTTCCCTGCATGGAATCAAAATCCCCAATCAATAGATTCGGCTGAACGCCATACTTGCGCGCCGTGTCCATGCCGCCGTCCGCACAGATGAGAAAGGCGTCCTGTGCGTCAAACCGGTCAAAGATTCCGCCATCCTCCACAGGTGCGGAACCGAGGATGATGCAACGCTTCATTTCATTTCCCATTCTTTAAGGTCCTTTACTTCGTTATACATCGCCACATAGCTGGCGTGGCGGGAGGGATGGATCTTCCCGTCCTCAACGGCCTGCAATACCGCGCATCCCTTTTCGCAGGTATGCGAACAGGAGGAAAATTTACATGCATTGCGATACGGTTCGAATTCGCGGAAACAGAACTGCAAATTTTCTTTGCGCACCAAATCGCACTGTTCCAAGGAAATGGACGAAAAACCGGGCGTGTCTGCCACATAGCTGCTGTCGTCCAGCTTCAAAAGTTCGACTTTGCGGGTGGTGTGCCGCCCTCTGCCGAGCTTTTGGCTGATCTCACCGGTTTCCAGTGCCAACCGGTTGTCAATGCGGTTGAGCAGTGAAGATTTTCCCACGCCGGAGTTGCCCGTGAACGCAGTGATCTTTCCCTTCAAAAGGGCCTTGACCGCCTCCACCCCTTCGTCCGTGACCGAAGAAACGGCAAAGAACGGGATGCCTGCTTTCTCATAGATCTCTCGCAGCCATTCGCCGCTCTGCAAATCCGTCTTAGAAACCACGACAACCGGTTCGATCCCTTTGTCCTCTGCGGCGGCGACCGCCTCGTCGATCAACAGGGGATTCGGGGAAGGATCGCACACAGAGGTGACGATGATCAACTGGTCGATATTGGCCACCGGCGGACGCGTAAGAAAATTCTTGCGCGGAAGGATCTCTTCGATGTATCCGGTGCCATCCGCATCCAGGCGAATTTGCACCTGGTCGCCCACAAGGGGCGTGATCCTCTTTTTTCGGAACACGCCCCTCGCCTTACACGAATACAATTCTTTGGCCGTTTCCACATAGTAGAAACCGCCGATTCCCTTGATGATTCGTCCGTTTAACATCTCGTTCATACAGCTCATTCGGTCGGCGTGATGGGGAGATTGGTCGGAATATCGCCCCAATCTTCCTCTGTGTCTGTTCCGGGTGTATCCGAAGAAGGCGAACCGGGATCGACATATGGATAGCTCTCCACCTGGCTGGGCTTCCCGGTGTCGAAGTCCATAATAAACACCGCATACTTATTGCCATCCAGCTCAATCACCAAGGTCTTCTGTCCCGAGGTGCCCGTTACCTTGATGGTGCAGAGATTGTTGTAAGCCGGGTTCACCGTGCGGACGCCGTCTTCCATCACGGTGCCGTCGAGATACGCTTTGAGCTCGATGTCGTGGGAGACATTCAGCGGCAAATGCACATTGGCCTCCAGGGTCTTTTCCGACTGCTTTCCGGAGCTGACCACAATGTTGACCTTGGTGTCCGGATCGACCGGCACGCCCGGCAGCGGGTTGGTCTCAATGACGGTATTCTCCGGCTTGTCGCTGTCGTCCTGAAGAGTGACATCACCCACCTGAAGCCCTGCGGCCTCAATTTCGGTTCTTGCCGCCTCGATATTTTTGTCAATCACATTCGGAACCGCGATCTGTTCATTTTCCGGTCCGGTGCTGACCAAAATCTTGACGGTGCTGCCCTCCGGCGCCGTGGCGTTGCCCTTTGGCTCCGTGCTTGTGACATAGCCGGCTGCGATTTTATCATCTGGCACTTCAATGACCGTGGTTTCGAACCCTGCGTTTTGCAGCGTTTGCTCTGCATCCGCCTGGAGGTAATTGGTTACGTCCGGCACGTTGATGGTTTTCGCACCGCTGTTAACCACCAGCAGGACCTCTCCATCTTTCTTGACAGACATGCCAGCCGCAGGCGTCTGATCCAAAATAATTCCCGTCTCCTGCGAGGAATCCTCCCTCGTTTCCACAGAGAATTTGAACGCATATTCTTCGTTGTTCTGGACGTCTGTATATAGCTGCCCGACCAGGTTCGGCATGGTCATCGTGTCGTCCGGCTGTGTACTACAGCTGCGGAAAATCGCCGCAATGCCAATGCTCAGCGCGACGATCAGAAAGGCCGCCAGAATGCCCAAGACCACCATCATGGTCTTTTTGTTGTTTCCACCGCTGCTGCTCTGCCTACGGCGCGGAGGTTCTTCCTCATAGTCGTCGTAGTCGTATCCATCGTTGTAGGAAGGCGCCCGGCCATTGCGCACCGCACTGATGGCATTCACGTATTTCGTGGGCTTCTCATCGATAAAATACTTATACTGGAAGCTGATGCTTGGGTTGCGCTGGAACGCCTCGATATCCTCCAGCATTTCCGCCGCGGATTGATACCGCTGGTCGGGATTTTTCTGCATAGCGCGCATGGTGATCTCTTCCAGCCCCTCCGGGATGGCGGGGTTGATGTCGCGTGGCGGTTTGGGGTCCGCTTGCAGCTGCATGATCGCCACGGAGACCGCGTTATCCGCCTCAAACGGCAGGGTGCCCGTCAACATCTCATACAGCATCACGCCCACAGAATAGATGTCCGCACGCTCGTCGGCCACCTCCCCGCGCGCCTGTTCCGGCGCAATATAGTGGACGGAGCCGATCGCCTTGTCGGTCATGGTGCGCGTTTCGCTGCGGGAGAAGCGGGCGATGCCGAAATCCGTCACCTTGATGGTGCCATCCTGCAACAGCATGATATTCTGCGGCTTGATGTCCCGGTGGACAATGCCTTTGCTGTGCGCATGATTCAGTGCACGCAGGATTTGCAGGGTGAGGTAGACCGCCTCTTTCCATTTGAGCTCACGCTGCTGGTCCAGATATTCTTTCAAGGTAATGCCGTCGATGTATTCCTCCACAATGTACTGGATACGGTCGCCGAAGCTGACGTCGTACACCTTCACAATATTGGGATGGGAGAGGACCGCGATGGCCTTGGATTCATTCTTAAAGCGGCGGATGAAATCCTGATTTCCCAGAAATTCGTCCTTCAGAATCTTGATTGCAACCGTGCGGTCGTCAATAATATCGTAGGCACGGTATACATACGCCATTCCTCCAACACCAATCAACTCGTGAATCTCATAACGCCCATCAAGCCGTTTTCCCGTATACTTATCCATGAAACATCATCTCCAATACCGTTAGTGTCTGATAACAGCGACCGTGACATTGTCCCCGCCGCCGCCGCTTTTTGCCAAAGCGATCAGTCGATCCGGCAGAAGCCGGGCTTCTAGTTCCCGGGCGAGCCGCTCGATCTGCTCTTCCTCCACATAGTTGGTCAAACCGTCTGTGCAGAGAAGCAGCAGATCATCGCCGGAAAATTTACATTCGCAGTAGTCGATCTCGATGCCAGATTCCACGCCCAACGCGCGGGTGATAATATTCTTCTGCGGGTGGCGCCTGGCCTGTTGAGTGGTCAGATCCCCGCTGTTTACCAATTCCTGCACCATTGAGTGGTCCGTTGTAATTTGCCGCAGGCCTTCCCGCGTGAGCAGGTATGCCCGACTATCCCCTGCATGGGCGATATGCGCCACCCCGCCGGAGACGATGGCTGCTACCACCGTGGTACCCATCCCCGCCAGGGTTTCATCCGCCATTGCGCGGTCGTAGATCGCCAAATTTGCATTGTAGATGGCGGAGATCATCAGGTTCTTAATGGACTGATCTGTGATATGCTCGCTCCCGGAGCTGAGAATTTGCTCGGAAATCAAATCGACCGCAAGCGCACTGGCGATATTCCCGCCATTCGCACCGCCCATCCCGTCGCAAACGACGGCCCAGGCCGTATTGCCGGAGAGTACGCCCGCTTTTACCGCGTCCTGATTGGAATGGCGCACAAGGCCAATATCAGTTTTCATATAGATCTGCAACATTGGCCACCTCCTCTTGATACCTACGCCGCAGCTGCCCGCAGGAAGCATTGATGTCTGAACCGAGCGTTCGCCGCACGGTCGCGGTGATCCCCTTCTCCGAGAGAATCCGGATAAACCTTTGAATCTGTTCGTTGGAGCTCTTCCGATAGGAATTGCCTTTAACCTCGTTGACGGGAATCAAATTGACGTGGCATAGCATCCCGTGCAGCCGCGCCGCCAGCTCCTTTGCACATGCGGCCGTATCGTTCACACCGCTGATCATCGCATATTCGAAGGAGATGCGCCGTCCCGTTGTCTCTGCATAGGCGCGGCAGGCGGTCAAAAGCTCGTCTACCCCCCATCGGTTGTTGACCGGCATGGTTTGTGAACGGATTGCATCGTTCGGTGCATGGAGGGAAACCGACAGCGTAAGCTGAAGCTTCCGCTCCGCCAAGTCGTAAATTTTATCCACGATCCCACAGGTGGAAAGCGAGATATGCCGCATCCCAATGTTCATACCTTCATCGGAGGAGACCAGCTCCAAAAAACGGAGGACATTTTGATAGTTGTCAAGCGGTTCTCCCATGCCCATCAGCACCACGTTGGAAATCCGAATACCTTGATCCTGTTGAACCGTCTGGATTTGGGAAAGCATCTCGGAAGCCGTCAGATGCCGAGAGAAGCCGCTTTTCCCCGTGGCGCAGAACGAACAGTTCATTTTGCACCCCACCTGGCTGGAAATACAGATGGAATAGCCGTGGTGGTACTCCATCAGCACGCATTCCACATGTTCGCCGTCCGGCAGGCGCAGCAGATACTTGGCTGTGCCGTCCAGCTTGGAAACCAACCGCTGTTCGATTTCCGCCGCAGCTATGTAATAGCGTTCGGACAGCTTTTGGCGGAATGCCTTTGATTGATCCGACATCTCCGAAAAGGAGCGCACGCCCCGATGGAGCCATCGGTACACCTGTAACGCATGGAAGGCCGGCTGCCCTTGCGCGGCAAAATCCGCACGCAACTCTTCCAACGTCATTGATTTGATGTCCTGTAAAGCCAAATTTACACTCTCCCACGCATCCGGCGGCCTAGACCGGCCTGCTTTTCCGGATGCTTTTCCCGCTTTTTTATCCGTCTTTTGTCACCGGCGCTGGAAGGAAGCGACGAAGAAACCGTCCGTCCCATGCACATGCGGCATAAGCGTCCATTCGTTTTCCGGCTCCTCAATGGCACGCCGCATCCCCTGCGACAAGTGCAATGCCCTCGGGACAAAGTCGGGATGTTCTTCCAGGAAGCGTCGCGCTACCTCCCCATTTTCTGCTGGATTCAGCGTACAGGTGGAGTAAAGCAAAACGCCTCCGCTTTTTACCAATTCGGAGGTTTTACTCAGAATACGGTACTGCAAATCCGGCAAACTGTCAAGTGCAGAAGGCGATTTATATCGAATTTCCGGCTTGCGGCGGAGGATGCCCAATCCAGAACACGGCGCGTCGCAAAGGACACGGTCCGCACATTCCAAAGGCTGTTCCGGCCGCAGGGCGTCGCGGAGTTCCGCATGGATACAGGTCAGCCCCAACCGCTTTGCTCCCTCACGGATCAAGCGTACCTTCCCTTTATATTGGTCAAAGGCGAGAACCTCCCCGCTGTTTTCCATCTGTTCCGCGATGGTAAATGTCTTACCTCCCGGCGCCGCACAAACGTCCAACACGCGCTCCCCCGGCTTTGCCCCCAGGAGTGTTGCACACAATTGCGAGGAAAGGTCCTGTACATGGAACAATCCCTCTTGAAAAGACCGCAAAGATGGCACAGAACCGGACGCTTCCAGCACAGCTGCATGCGAAATTTGTGTAATGGGATTTGCCTTTACATTTTCTTCCATCATCCGACGCAGTAAGTATTCCTCATCGCCCTTCGTATTATTCAAGCGGATATAGATCGGTGGGTGCTCGGAAAGAGAATCCAGCAAAAGCCCGGTACACTGCGGCCCATAGGCCTTTTGCCATAGAGAAATCAGCCACTCTGGGCACGAATATTTCAAGCTGAGATGCCGGAGCGGGTTCTTTTTCTCATCCGGTAACTGCAGCTTTTCCCGGTTCCGGACCAGGTTGCGCAGCACCGCATTGATAAAGCCAGATGCCTTTACAGCCTTGTTTTGCTTTGCCAGCTCTACCGCTACATTCACGGCGGCGCTGGGAGGGATTTTTTCGAGGTATAGAATCTGATAGGCCCCGATGCGGAGGATCTCCCGCACCTGCGGGGTCATCTTATGGATGGGGGTGCGGGCAAATTGCCCGATATAATAATCCAGAGTCAGGCGGCGCTCCAACACGCCGTAAAAAATGGCGGACGCCAGGGCCGCGTCGCGCGGCTCCAAAGCGAATCTCGCAAGGGTTTTATCCAACACCAAATTTGAAAACCCCTCGTTTTCATCCACATGCAGCAAAGCCGCTAACGCGGCTGCTCTTGCATCCGCCATCAATTGTCATTCCTCCTGCCTCCAAAGATTAGAAGCAGACGCAACAGGGACAAAAATGCTGTAAACGTCGCAGCCACATACGTCATAGCCGCCGCACGAAGCACCTTTTTGGCCCCCTCCAACTCCTCTGGATACAAAATGCCCGTTGCGTCCAGCGCTTGAAGCGCTCTGGCGCTCGCATTGAATTCCACTGGCAAGGTGACCAGCTGGAACAGAACAGAAAGGCTGTACAGCGCAATACCGATGTTTACCACGACATCATACTGTACCGGCAAAAGCAGACCGATCAGAATCAGCGGCATTGCCAGTCGGGAACCGATCTGTGTGACAGGCACCAACGCAGAGCGAATCTTATTGGGAAAATACCCCTGTGCGTGTTGGACCGCGTGGCCCGCCTCATGCGCCGCCACACCCACCGCCGAAACGGACGTTGCCGCGTATACCGGGTCCGATAGGCTGATGATCCCGGTGGACGGGTTGAAATTGTCGTTTAAGCTTCCTCCGATATGGCGAATCTGCACACCGTATGCACCGCCGTACTGCATCACACGCATGGCGGCGTCCGCCCCAGTCATATTGCGTGCGGTATTGACACGGGAATACTTCTGGAAGGTGGAGTTCACCTTGAACTGCGCAACCATACTGATGAGCAGGGCTGGCAGCATGAACAGGAAATACGTGTAATCAAAATAATAAAATCCCATCAAATGTTACTCCTTTGCCTCTCCAAGCACCGCACCCTGGTCAAGCCGGTGCCCACAGAGGAACTCTTTTCCGCCCATTCTCTTTCCGCCCTCATATTGAACCGTCTCCAACTCCAGAGCGGTATTGCCCCCGCAGGCCACCACAAAGCAGTCCTTGCGGCGGGCTACTTCGCCCGGCGCACCGCCGAATCCCGGGACAACCTTCGCCCGGTGTATCTTCAGGCGTTTTTTGTTATACACCGTCTCCGCTACAGGCCAAGGGGAAAGCCCGCGCACCAAATTGTGCAGCTCCCCTGCCGGACGGCCCCAATCGATCTTGCCGAGTTCCTTGGTCAGCATGGAAGCATAGCTGGTCTCTGCATCGCCCTGTGGCTTGCGGCGGACCGTGCCTGCTTCGACCTCCTTCAAGGTTTCCACGATCAATTCCGCCCCCATTTTGGAAAGGCGGTCATGCAGCTCTCCGGCGGTCTCCTCCGGCCCGATCTCTGTGTGCGATTTCAAAAGCATGTCGCCTGTATCCAGTCCCTCGGCCATATACATGGTTGTGACGCCGGTCTCCTTCTCCCCATTGAGCACCGCCCATTGAATGGGCGCCGCCCCGCGGTATTTCGGAAGCAACGATGCATGCACATTGATGCAGCCGTACGGCGGGATCTCCAAAATCTCCTTGGGCAAAATCTTTCCATATGCCACAACGACAATGCAGTCGGGCTGCATCTCTCGGATCTGCTGCGCCGCTTCGGGCGTGCGCAGCGTTTTCGGCTGATAGACCGGTATATCGTGCTCCATCGCCAGCACTTTCACCGGCGGCGGCGTCATGGCATAGCCCCGGCCCTTCGGCTTATCCGGTTGGGTAAATACCGCACACACCTCATGTCCTGCGTCCAGCAGGCTTTGCAGGCATGGAACGGCAAAATCCGGCGTTCCCATAAATAGAATCCGCAATTTTCATCATCCTATCCGCGATTAAATTACTGAAGTTTCTGTAGCTCCTCCGGGGACAGCATCCGCAAAACATGGGATTTGAACACCACACCGTTGAGGTGGTCGATCTCATGGCAACAGGCGGTTGCCAGCAGTTCTTCCCCTTCCAGCTCAAAGGTCTTGCCCTCGCGGTTCTGGGCGCGCACCAGGACGCGCATCGGGCGCTTGGTAATTCCATACTGCCCCGGGAAGGACAGGCACCCTTCGACGCATTCCTGCTCGCCGCTCTGCTCCACGATCTCCGGATTTACCATTTCGATGGGGCCGCTCCCCACATCGATCACCACGACGCGGCGGCGGATGCCCACCTGTGGCGCTGCGAGGCCGACGCCGTCCGCAGACTTCATCGTCTCGATCATATCGTCCAGCAAAACGCCCAATTTCTCGTCGAATTTTTCGACCGGACGGCAAACCTTCGTCAGGATTTCGTCCCCATCTTTTACAATATTGCGAATGGCCATTGTAATTCCTCCCATATTAAACTCTTATTTTTTATAGTTCCTCTTCTTTATAAAATCATATCCGGATTGATGTCCGCAAAGGCAGTTACATCGCTGAACGTCCGGTTCTTTGCAAAATCGGTCAATAGCCGGGAAATCATCCTGCGGAAGTTCCGGCTGTTCCGGCATTTCACGATCAATTTATACCTATATTTATTGCTGACCTTGCTGATTAATGCGGGAGAGGGATTTAAAACCCGCATTGGCTCCTGTGGGTATTCCGCCTGGGCCAGGGTGCGGAGCATTTGCAAAAAGGCTTCGCTTGCACGCGCGACCTTTTCTTCCCGCGTCCCAACAAATCCGACCACGCACAGATCTGCAAACGGCGGATATAACATCCCCTTGCGCACGGCGATCTCCCCCTCATAAAAAGCGGGATAATCCTGCCGGGCCGCCAGGGAAAGCACGGTATTCTCCGGCGTAAAGGTCTGGATAATGGCTTCCCCCTCGTATTGGCCGCGGCCTGCGCGTCCGGCCACCTGCGTCAACAGGTCAAAAGCGCGCTCATAGCTGCGGAAATCGTCCCCATACAGCGCCTGGTCTGCGGAGAGCACGCCCACCAGAGTGACATTCTCAAAATCCAATCCCTTTGCCACCATTTGCGTGCCGACAATCACATCGTACTCGCCGCGGGCAAAGCTCTGTAACTTTTCCTCATAGGCAAAGCGTGTCATAGCAGCGTCCGTGTCCAGCCGCAGGACCCGCACCTCCGGGAGCAGTTCCCGCAATTGTTCTTCTGCGCGTTGGGTTCCAAATCCCGCATAGTGGACTTTATTCTCATGGCAGGTGGGGCATTCCGTTGAAAACGGTACGGAGTACCCGCAATAGTGGCACATCAGCCGTTGATTCGCGGCATGGTAGGTCAGGGAAATGCTGCAATTCGGGCAGGTTACGACGTTCCCACACGCTTTGCAGGATACAAACGTATTGTAACCACGCCGGTTTAACAAAATAATGGACTGCTTATGAACTTTTCTGTTTTTTTCAATTTCTGCCAGCAGTTCCCGGCTGTAAATGCTGTCGTTTCCGGCCTCCAATTCCCGATTCATGTCCACAAACCGGACATTAGGAAGCCTTGCTCCGCCGTAGCGGTTTGGCAGCCGGTTCAAGGTATAGCGCCCCGCCTGCGCAAAGTAATAGCTCTCAATGGATGGAGTTGCGGAGGCGAGCACCAAGAGCGTCTTGTGATACGCGCAGCGGAACTTTGCCACATCCCGCGCATGGTAGCGCGGCGAAGACTCCGACTTATAGGTGTGCTCCTGCTCTTCGTCCAAAATCACCAGCCCCAGGTTATCGAATGGGGCGAACACCGCCGACCGCGTGCCGACCGCGATGGAAACTTCCCCGCGGCGTACCCGTTTCCATTCGTCCAAGCGCTCAGAAAGCGAGAGGCCGCTATGAAATACCGCCACCCGCCGTCCATACCGGCGATGGAACAGCGCCAGGCTTTGCGGCGTCAGCGAGATCTCCGGCACCATGACAATGACGTTCTTCCCGTCGGCGAGCACCTCGTCGATCAAGCGCATAAAGACCGAAGTCTTCCCGCTTCCTGTGACGCCAAACAGCAAAGAGACACCTCCGGTTTCCTCGCGGTACTGGGCCAACAGATTTTGAAAGGCCGTTTGCTGCTCTTCTGAAAGGACAATTTCCTTTTCCTCTGCCGGGTCCTGCACCTGATCGTAGGGATTTCGGTAGACCTCCGCTTCGTAGTAACAGACCACGCCCTTTGTCACCAGTGCATTGACCACAGCAGGCGTCACTCCTGCGAAATAGCACAGCTCTTTCAGAGAAGCAGCTCCCGCCTCTTGCAAAACCTGGCATACTGCCCGCTGCTTTGGCGTCAGCTTAGAGGGTGATTCTTCGCCAGTAAGCCGGACCATCTTCTGCGCTGCATCCTTGATTTGCCGCACGGCGGCGCCCGTCTTTTCCAGCAGACCGCGCTTAAACAGATTTTCCGGCAATGGGCTGTCCGCAGGAAGTCCCATGGCCTTGAGTAGTTTCTCACGTTCGACGGGCTTGCCTTTTCCGGCGAGGTACTCGATCAGCGCAGATTCCTCTTTGGAAAGCGCCTCCTTCTCCACTGGCCTGCCTTTTGCCAGGGCATACTCGGTTTTCATCCGGTAATGAATCCCTGCAGGAAGCAGCAGCTTCACCGCTTCAAACAGCGTACAAAAGTAGCGGTCCTTGAGCCAAAAGACTAGCTGGATGGCTTCATTAGTAAGAAGCGGCGCTTCATCCAGCACCGCCACCACTTGTTTCGTCGTATTTTGGGTTTCCTTTTCCGGAGAAACCTCCAGAATCATCGCAAGCCGTTGTGCGTTCCCAGCGCCAAACGGCACAAGAACCCGGCAGCCCGGCTTGGCCTGTTCTAAAAGCTCTTCCGGTATGAGGTAATCAAATGCTTTGTCGAAATGATAGGCGGTATTCTCTACCGCCACACGTGCAAAAAGGATTGGCATTACATTTCCGGATCATCGTCGTTGGGTTCCGGGGTTTCAATGATCTGGAATTTGTGCTCCGCATACTCTTCCAATGCGAGGTCAACGGGCTTTTCGATCAAAATTTCCCCCTTCTCTTCTGCTTCCCCAGCGATTTCACGGGCACGCTTGGCAATACCCACCACAAAGGAATAGCGGCTCTGGTTCGGGCCAAGGCTGGAATCTTCAATCGGTTTAATCATTGTTCAGAACTCCTTCTATCGTATCAAAATTTCTGCACTTGCTGTATTTCTCCGCGCGGAGAATATGTTGAATCGCCTCAACAGCGTTTTCAACTGTATCGTTGATGACCACATAGTCATAATCCCTCGCGTGCTGAATTTCCCCACAGGCGGCGTCCAAACGCTTTTGAATGGCTTCCTCCGTTTCGGTACCACGGTCGCGCAGGCGGCGTTCAAGCTCCTTGACCGAAGGGGGCAAAATAAAAATCCCTACGCAGTCCGGGCATTTTTGCTTAACCTGCGCTCCACCCTGCACCTCGATCTCCAGGATTACGTCGTTTCCTGCGGCCATCCAATCCCGGATCGGCTTTTCCGGCGTCCCGTAGAAATTGCCGCAATATTCGGCGCTTTCCAGTACTTCGCCGCGCTCCCGCATGGCAAGGAACTGTTCCCTTGTGACAAAGTAATAATGCTGTCCGTCCACCTCGCCCTCACGCGGTTTCCGCGTTGTAGCGGAAATAGAGAGCTTAACGCGCGGATCACGCTGCAAAAGCGTATGGAGAATCGTATCCTTCCCCGCACCGGACGGACCGGAAAGCACCACCATCAATCCCTTAGTCATCCTCGTCGAGTTCCTCCTCGTCTTCAAGGTCCTCGTCGCGGTCGTTCAGGCGATTGGCAACCGTCTCCGGCTGCACCGCAGAAAGAATCACGTGATCGCTGTCCGTGACGATCACCGCACGGGTACGGCGGCCATAAGTCGCGTCGATCAAAGAACCGCGCTCCTTGGCATCCTGAATGATACGCTTGATTGGCGCAGACTCAGGGCTTACGATGGCAACCAACCGGTTTGCAGAAACCATGTTGCCAAAGCCGATGTTAATGAGCTTCATGTTGAAAATGCCTCCTATCGCCAATCCTTATTCAATATTTTGAATTTGTTCCCGAATTTTTTCGATTTCCGCCTTGATATCCACCACCAGATAGGCGATCTGGGAATCCACCGCCTTGGAACCGATGGTGTTCGCTTCACGGTTCATCTCCTGCACAAGGAAATCCAGCTTGCGGCCCACGGGTTCCCCGGATTCCAACATTTGATGCATCTGGTCAAAATGGCTGCGGAGCCGCACGGTTTCCTCCGCTACGGCGACTTTGTCTGCAAAGATCGCCGCCTCCGTTAGGATACGCTGTTCGTCGATTTTCACATCTGCCAGCATCTCTTCCAGACGCGCCTGCAGCTTCTGCTGGTATTCCACCACCGTCTGTGGGGAACGCGCTTCGATCTGATCGACCAATTGGAGAATCCTTTCCGCATGGGAGGAGACATCCTCTTTCATGCGCTGGCCTTCGCGCTCGCGCATGGCAAGGAAAGATTCCATTGCAAAATCCGCACCTTGCTGGACGATTCTCCAAATAGCATCTTCGTCCTCCGGCGCCTTATGCACGGAAAAAATCTCGGAATAGCGGGAGAGCGTACTCACAGAAAGGTCATCCCGAAGATTGTATCGCTGTGCGAGTTCATGCAAGGCGTTTACATATCCTGCCGCTAAGGAATGGTTTACTTGTACCTGGGCCTCGGCATCTTCCAACGTCTCGATGGATACATATGCGTCCACTTTTCCTCGGGCGACTCGCTCCTGGAGGTATCCCTTGAGCCGTTCCTCCAAAAATCCATACCCGCGGGTAATCCTCGAAGAGAACTCAAAATAGCGGTGGTTAACCGATTTGATCTCCACCGTAATTTGACGGCCTTCAATCACTCCTTCAAACCTTCCATAGCCGGTCATACTCTTGATCACATTATCATCTCAATTCAACTGGCAGTTCTCTGCCGTTTTCTTGTTTTTTCAGCCCCAGAGGGCCTATTTTCATAGGTATTCTTATTTTAACAGCTTCCCTATTGGCTTGTCAAGGAAAACGCTGGGAATCTTCGTATGAAGCCATTTTGGAAATATCCACTTGAAACCCTCCTTGTGGTATCTCCTTTGTTACAAAAGGCTGGGCATTGCTCTCCCAACCGAAAAATGTATTTTTTTAGATGCCGTCCACCTGGCACATAAAAACGAGGCGCATCCCTTTTGGGATGCGCCCATAAATCGATTTGAAACGTCTTTGAAAAAAGAGGTTTAGGCAGCCGTTGGCATCCGTTTCCCTCGAGAATTTTAATCTTTATAAAAGTTCTTCAAAGCTTTGAATATATCCATCCGCTAGTCTCTGGAGGTCTTCCTGGATGCCGCTGGAGCAGGCGTCGTATACCCCCATGGTTTTCATGCCTGCGGCCTTTGCTCCTTGAATTCCAGGCAAAATATCTTCAAAGACCACACAATGCTCTGGGGAAACGCCAAGCCTTTTGGCCGCCAACCGATAGACGTCCGGGTATCCCTTTCCCCTGCTGGTTTCATCGGTCGAGGCAACTGCGCCGAACCACGTTTCAATCCCATGATGGCGCAACGCAGGGCGGTAGAGCTTTTCCGGAAGCGCCGTCGCCACCGCCAAAAGGATTCCTCGATCCCGCAGCTTTGCCAGATAGTCGCGTGCGCCAGGCTTCATCTGAATGACATTGCCATATCGATGCGCCGCCATATCGTTCCACTCCGCCACAATCGCCTCTGGCGATTCCGGGAAACCAAACCGCTTTTTTGCATAGTCCGCTGCGTCGAGGAACCCCATGGAAGCGATGGCCTCGCAATAGCCCTCTGGTACAGCAAGCCCACGTTTCTGCAAAAATTCCTCGTCGATATCCTCCCAGATGTGCAGAGAATCCAGAAGCGTCCCATCCAGGTCGAAGATGGCCGCCCGCATATTTTCCAGTCCGGATCTCATTTCTTCGTCTCGTTTTGCAAAATCTCTACGCTCTCGCCATTGAGAATGCGGTTGGTTGTGCGAACCGCGCACATTTTGCCGCACATGGAACAGCTGTGCTTATCTGAAGCGGGAACGCTCTCATAATACGCCTTCGCCTTTTCTCCGTCGATGGCCAAGCGGAACTGTGCATCCCAGTCGAAACGCTGGCGTGCCTCCGCCATCTCGTTGTCCGGCTTGCGTGCGCCGCGCACGCCCTTCGCGATGTCCGCCGCATGGGCGGCAATCTTTGAGGCGACAATCCCTTCGCGCACATCGGAGAGGTCTGGCAAACGCAGATGCTCCGCAGGGGTGACATAGCACAGAAAGTCCGCGCCATTGGCCGCCGCGATTGCGCCGCCGATGGCCGACGTGATGTGATCGTATCCGGGGGCGATATCCGTCACCAACGGCCCAAGGACATAGAACGGCGCTCCGTGGCAGAGGCGCTTTTCCATCTTCATGTTGGCCGCAATCTCATCCATCGCCATATGGCCCGGTCCTTCCACCATCACCTGCACGTCCTTTTCCCAGGCACGCTGGGTCAGGTTGCCGAGCTCAATCAGCTCCCCGATCTGCCCGGCATCCGTCGCATCGTCCAGGCAACCCGGACGCAGGGCGTCTCCTAAGCTGATGGTCACGTCATACTCTCGGAGGATGTCCATTACCTCATCATAATACTCATAGAAGGGGTTCTCATTGCCGGTCATCTTCATCCAAGCAAACAGCAGGGAGCCCCCGCGGGATACAATGTTCATTTTGCGCTTTGACCGTTCAAATCCTTCCACCGCACGGCGGTTGATGCCCGCGTGAATGGTCATAAAGTCCACGCCTTCCTCTGCGTGCGCGCGTACCACCTTCAAAAAGTCCTGGGCGGTCATGTCCATCAGATCCTTCTCCAGATATCCGACCGCATCGTATACCGGCACCGTTCCGACCATCGCCGGTGAATATTCGATCAGCTTCTCACGGAACTCGCGCGTCTTCCCGTAGTTGCTCAGATCCATGATGGCCTCGGCGCCAAACTGGACAGCCAGCTGCACCTTCTGCATCTCCGCGCAATAATCGGCGCAATCGCCGGAAATGCCCAAATTGACATTGATCTTTGTGCGCAGCCCTTCCCCCACGCCGTTCGGATCGAGCGATTTATGCCGCACATTTGCCGGGATAATCACCCGGCCGGATGCCACCAGCGGAAGGAGCTCTGCTTCCGTAAAGCCCTCTTTTTTGGCTACGGCGGCGAGTTCCTTTGTCACGATCCCCTTCTTGGCTGCTTCCATCTGTGTTTTGTATTCCATATGTACCTCTCCTTTTATTCGATCTCTGCTCCATTTGTCAGGCCGTTTACATAGACATCATAAAAATGGTTCGTTGGCCCATGCCCTTTCCCGATTGCCAATGCATGGCGGATCGCCATGGTGACATAGGCTTTTGCGCGCTCCACGGCAGCCGGCATATCCAGCCCCAACGCCAGATTTGCCGCAATTGCGGAGGAATAGGTGCAACCGGTGCCGTGCGTATTTTTCGTAGGAATGCGTTCGGCGGTATAATGATGGAAATGTTCCCCATCGAACAACACGTCAACGGCATCGCCCTGGGCATGGCCTCCCTTGACCAACACACCCTTCGGCCCCATAGCTTGGATGCGCCGGGCAGCGTCTTCCATCTCTGCAACCGAATGGATCGAGCAACCCGCAATTTTTTCCGCCTCCGGAATGTTTGGGGTCAGAAGCGTTGCCAGCGGAAGCACGGTTTGGATCAGCCGGTCTACCGAACCCGGATCCATCAGTGGGCAGCCGTTTTTGGCATACATCACCGGGTCAATTACCACGTGTTTGGGCCGGTACTGCCGCAACTTTTCCGCCACCGCCTCCATACAGGGCGGCTGGGAGAGCATCCCCACTTTGACCGCATCCGGCTGGATATCCTCAAACACCGCGTCGATCTGCTGGCGGATCATATCCGGCGATACATCTTCAATCCCGATCACACGGCTGGTATTTTCTGCCACCACGGAAACAATCACGCTCATTCCAAAGACGCCGTGTGCGGAAAACGTCTTTAGATCTGCCTGGATTCCTGCGCCGCCGCTGCAATCCGAGCCGGCAATCGTTAAGGCTTTTTTCAAGAGGTATCCCTTCCTTTCTTGGCCGTTCGCGCCCTGTTTATGAAAACAGGCAACAAAAAACGCCTGCCTCCCCGGCAAGCGCTTCTCCTCCAATCTTCATTGGCTTTGCTTCCCTACGACAGTATTAACCGACAGGTTCCAAGGGTCAGGTTCCACCTTCTCAACCGCCAGAGCAGTTCCCCCGCAAACGTCCATATGCACTTTTGAGTAGTACAATTATAGCACTGCTGTCGAAGCCTGTCAATGAAAGCTAGACTTTCTTTAGTGCGAATTTCGTGTTATAATAGGTACTATATATCTTGAATTATATAAAACAGAAACGGATTTCGGACTTATACAGGGATGTGTCCCCCGCTGCTTTTAAGAGATACATTCTTTAGGGTCTGATTTTCGTTTTAAAATCCAAATTTAGAAAGAGGATTTTTATGAAACAGGTGACCATCGGGCCAAATGATGCAGGGCAGCGGCTGGATAAATACTTAACCAAAACCTATCCCAACCTGCCACAGGCCATGATGTATAAAAGTATCCGGAAAAAAGATATCAAATGCAATGGGAAACGGTGTGAAATCTCCACCAGGTTAAATGTGGGCGACGTATTGACCATGTACTTAAAGGATGAATTTTTTCAACAGTCGCCAAAAGAATACGATTTCCTGAAAGCGCCGAGCAAGCTCAACATCCTCTACGAAGACGAAAATTTGATGCTGCTGGACAAAAAGCCTGGGTTGATTGTTCACCCCGACGAACACTACCATTTTGATTCTTTGATCGCGCGGGTTCAACATTATCTCTATGGAAAAGGAGAATTCCAGCCGGAGAACGAGGCCTCCTTTGCCCCTGCGCTGATAAACCGTATCGACCGCAACACCGGCGGAATTGTGATGGCCGCCAAAAACGCAGAGACCCTGCGCATTATGAACGAGAAAGTCAAACAGCGGGAGCTCACCAAGCTGTACCTCTGCATCGTCCACGGCCACATGCCCAAGCGTGCGGAAACACTGGAGGGCTTCCTAGAAAAAAATGAAAAGCAGAACCGGGTATATATTTCCCACAAACCAACGAAGGATACAAAAAGCATCCGGACGCGCTACCGTGTTTTGGCAGAGCGTGGGCGGTATAGCCTTTTAGAGGTGGAACTTCTAACCGGGCGAACCCACCAAATACGCGCGCATCTCGCCTCAATTGGGCATCCCCTTGCAGGCGATGGGAAATATGGGACCAATGCGATCAATAAGGAATGTGGTTTCAAATATCAAGCTCTGTATTCCTATAAATTGCGTTTCAATTTTACTACGCCTGCGGGCATTTTGGAGTATCTCAATGGGAGAACCTTCGAGGCAAAGGAGATTTGGTTCCTTAAAGATTTTTACCAATGGCCAGAATTAGCCCCGCAAGGGACAATCCTATAGATTTTGTATTGAATGAATCCAGATTCTTTCTATAACGGAGAATCATAAATCTGTTCAAGTGCAGTACATAGAGCATTTTTAATTTCGGATAAGAGGTGACGCAATCATGATGGACAAACCAGACGATTTGACCGGTCTTGTTGACGCGATTGACGACGTTTCGGAACTGGTCTATGTCGCAGATCCAGAAACCCATGATCTTTTGTATATGAATCGAGCCGGTAAAACAGCTTTAAATATTGATTCCTTAGAAGGCTTGAAATGCTATAAGGTGATTGAGCTACAGGATGCCCCCTGTCCGTTTTGCACCAATCAGTATCTCCGAACAGATGAAACCTATAGCTGGGAAACAACTAACCCTGTTACTGGCCGTCATTATCTTTTAAAGGATCGGCTAATCAAATGGGACGGGAAACTGGCGCGCTTGGAAATTGCATTCGATGTCACAGATTATGAAAAAGAAAAAAAAGATTTGCGGTATGCGTTAGACACCCAGCAAGTGGTTCTAGACTGTATTCGAATTCTATATAAGGAACAGGATCTGGATAAAGCGCTCAATCAGGTATTGCAGATCATCGGGCAATATCTTTCCGCAGACCGCGCCTACATTTTTAAAATCCGGGGCGACAAAATGGACAACACACACGAGTGGTGCCGTGAAGGTGTTGTGCCGCAGATCGATTCTTTACAGGGATTGGATGTTTCCATTGTTATCCCCTGGGAAAATGAGTTGCAAAACCATCAATGCATCATTATGAAAGACATCGAGGAAATCCGGGGGGAAAAAGTCTATGACGTCCTTTCCCCACAGGATATCCAAAATATGGTGATCGCACCCTTGGAAGAGAACGGGCAAATCAATGGATACTTTGGTGTAGATAATCCGCCCCATGAGAAAATTCGTAACATCGTCTCTCTTTTGGAAACCTTGCGCTATTTCATTATGATTACCTTTCAGAGGCACATGGATGAACGCCGTTTACAGCATTTAAGCCTTCATGATACCCTAACCGGCTTTTACAACCGCAACAAATACATTTTGGATATTCCTGAAATCGCGAATGCGGGAGGGTCTGTTGGTGTGGTATTTCTCGACTTCAACGGACTCAAAGAGATCAATGACTTTTATGGCCATTCTTATGGGGATCAAGCGTTGAAAAAATGTGCAGAGAAGATGCGGGCTGTATTTGGAAATGCAAATTTGTATCGCACTGGCGGCGATGAGTTTGTGATTATTGCCTCAGATCAATCTGAAACCGCATTTCTTTCGCTTGTAGATACCTTAAGGGCCTCCCTCACGGAAGAACAACTTCCTGTTGCAATGGGATATCAATGGCAGGAGACTTCCAGCGATCTGAAAACGTTGATTACCTTAGCGGATCAACATATGTATGAGGATAAACGCCGTTTCTATAAGGATTCTGTTTCGTCGGAAAATCCTACACGTCGCCCGCGCAATAGCTCTTGTATTGAATAAAAAGGAACGCATTTGAATCATTTTCCCACAATATGTTCACCGTTCCCTTGTGAATTCTTCCCTGCTTTCCCCATGTCCTAGCATGGCCAACCGTGAGGAGCCCCCTCCCATTCGGAAGAAAAAAGGACGTTTGATCCTCTCGTTGGGGGGTTATAAAAGCCTGACCACACGTATTGCACCCTTGCAAGCCTAAAGGACATGGAGAAAGAGCATGTTACTTTATAGAAAAAGCAAATTGGCTCCATTTGTGCAGCTGATAAGGTACAATAAGTTTCGCAAATTGAAAAGCAGATAAAAAGAGACATGGTTTGCAGAACTCTGGTAGAATGAAGTTGCGACACACCATTCGAAAGGAGAAAGCAAACCATGTCTGAGAAGATTGTACAGCTTAACGAGGAAGTAATCAAGGGCCAAATCAAAGAACTGGTTCGGGGTAGTGTAGAGGAGACCCTCAACGAACTGCTGGAGGCCGAGGCGGAGAAACTGACCCAGGCAGCCCGGTACGAGCGCAACGAACAGCGCCAGGGCTATCGCAGCGGCCACTACAACCGCAGCCTCACCACCACCTCCGGGGATGTAACCCTCAAGGTGCCTAAGCTCAAGGGAATCTCTTTTGAGACTGCTATTATTGAGCGGTATCGCCGCAGGGAGAGTAGCGTGGAAGAGGCGCTCATTGAGATGTACCTGGCAGGCGTATCTGTCCGGCGTGTGGAGGATATTACCGAGGCTCTCTGGGGCAGCAAAGTCTCTCCCTCCACCATAAGTGAGTTGAACAAGAAAGCGTATGTCCACATCGAGGATTGGCGAAACCGGCCTCTGCAAGGTGGACGATATCCGTATGTCTATGTGGATGGAATCTACCTGCGCCGTAACTGGGGCGGAGAGTTTGAAAATGTGGCCATTCTGGTGGCGATTGCGGTGAATGAGGACGGATACCGTGAAGTTCTGGGTGCTGCCGAGGGCATGAAAGAGGACAAAGCCAGCTGGATCAGCTTCTTCCAGTGGCTCCGCAGTCGTGGTTTGGATGGAGTCAAACTGGTGGTTGGAGACAAATGCCTTGGTATGCTGGAGGCTGTGGGAGAAGTATTCCCCGAAGCCAAGTACCAGCGCTGTACTGTCCACTTTTACCGCAATGTGTTCTCCGTAACGCCTCGTTCCAAGGTGAAGCTGGTGGCAAAGATGCTCAAGGCGATCCACGCCCAGGAAAGCAAAAGCCGTGGTGGAGCAACTGCGCTCTATGAAGCTGAAAGAGGCCGCCAAGAAGGTGGAGGACGGCATTGAAGAAACGCTGACTTACTGCGATTTTCCCAGCGAGCACTGGACTCGCATTCGGACCAATAATGTAATTGAGAGACTGAACCGGGAAATCCGCCGCCGCACTCGTGTAGTGGGCAGTTTCCCGGATGGTAACTCTGCTCTTATGCTGGTCTGTGCCCGGCTGCGCCATGTGGCTGGTACCCAATGGGGCAACAAGAAGTACATGAACATGAAGCACCTGGAGGCTGCCTTGGAGGACGCCTCCATTGCTGGCTGACTTCACTCACACCAGAGTCTGCAAACCATTTTGCGAAAAATACTTGACACTACCGTGCAGCTAGGGTGCTTCTTAAAACTCTGGGCGAAGGGTTGCAGATATCCGACCTAAAAGAGCGTAAAAAATAGCGCCGTTGTTTTTACAACGACGCTATTTTTTACATATATGCAGATTTTCCTCTTAAAGGACTTTTTTATTTGCTCTCTACAGGAGCAGCTGCATTTCTCTTTTTCTCTCTATGCTCTTCCCACGCCACATAGAGCGGGCCTGCAATGCAAACGGAAGAATAACAGCCTGCAACAATACCCACCATCATCGGGAGTGCAAAGGTCGTGACAGAAGTCAATCCATAGATACTACCCACGACAAAAACCGCTGCGATCGCCACAAAAGTCGTCAGGGATGTATAAATGGAACGTGTCAATGTCTGATTGATGCTGGCATTAACAAGCTCTGCATAGGGGGTCTTCGGTCCCATCAGGCGGCGGTTTTCACGGATACGGTCATAAATAATAATCGTATTATTCAGAGAATAACCGAGAATCGTCAGCACGACCGCCATGAAGCTGTCGTTAATTGGCATTCGGAATACCACGAACACAAAGTAAACAATCAAAACGTCATGCAACAGGGCGACAATAGCCATCGCACCGGCCGTCAAGCCGCCAATCTTCCGAAAACGGAAACCAACATACACAAGCAACAAAATAAAAGCAATCAAAACAGCCATCGCACATTTCAGAAGGAAATTCTTGCCCATTGTCGGATTGACCGAACTGGACTCCACCACCTCAAAATGTGCATCCGGATATTGCTCATCGAGTGCTGATGCAATGCTTTGCTGTTCCTCCAAGGAAATCGAATCTGTCCCCGCAAAGGAGATGGATACGCTGTTGTTCGCTTGTGTGGGATCGTCTACTGTGGACATATCTTCATGGATACGAACCGTAACGTCTTTTCCACTGGCATCCTTCACAATGTTTTCCACTTCTCCCTGCTGGATACTACCAGAATAGGAATAACGGATGACTGCGCCGCCAGTAAACTGAATATCCAAGCTTGTGCCGAAAATGAAATTAAAAATAATACCAATCGCTATAATAGCCAACGAAATCCCAAAGAAGATCTTTTTTCTTTCGCAAAATTTGATATGATATGTTCTCATTTCGCGGCACCTCCATATAACCATTTATTGCGGAAGCATTTGAATCCCGAGACAGACTTCAGCATCAAACGGGAAGCGCCGACGCCCATAATGAAATTGCCAATGTTGCCAACCAGCAACGTATAGCCGAACGAATACACCGAACCCGTGGTGGAAGCACCAAAAATCCAAGACAGGATATTGGTCGGGCCGAACACCATCATTAAAATGAGGGCCACCATCATCGTGGTGATATTTCCGTCAAAAATAGCCCAGAAGCTGTTGGCGAAACCTTTCTGAATTGCGCCGTCCAACGTTTTATCGGAATTGATTTCTTCCTTAATACGGGTAGATGTAATGACATTTGCATCAACCCCCATGCCAATCGAGAGAATAATACCTGCGATGCCGGGCAGGGTCATCGTAAAGCTATTAATAAACGGGAAGAAGCCGGACACTGCTGCAAAGCAAAGAGCAATCTGGCCAAGCAAGGCAATGATCGCCACAAACCCAGGCAGGCGGTAAACGATCAACATAATTAAACAAACCAGAATAAATCCGATGATTCCGGCCAATTCCATCGCACTCAGTGCGGATGCGCCCAACGTCGGGCTGACCGTGCTGAAGTTTGTCGTGACAAGCTTAAAGGGCAACGCACCAGCGTTGATCTTATTCGCTAAGTCGGAGGCTTCCGCTGCGGTAAAGTCGCCCGTAATAGAGCATCTGCCATCGGAAATCACCGAATTTACCGTCGGGGCAGAAATCATGGTATCATCCATCCAAATAGAAATAATCTGTCCCTGCAAACGCTCGGTTGCATCTGCAAATTTCTGAGCACCGTCTTCGCTCAACTGCAAGGTAACTTCATACTGCGTGGTGCCCGTTGTTGGGTCTTGGTACATCTGGGCCTCTGCACTTGTAACGTCGCTACCCTCCAGGATGACCGAATCTGCCGTCGTTCCTGTCGGCGTCTTATATACCGGGTTGCCGTCCGCATCTGTCTCCTGCGTGGCATATTCATTCCCCTCACGGAATGTCAGCATTGCCGTTGCAGAAAGTTCTTCAATTGCAGATTCGGGATCAAAACTTGTCTCATCATTTTTCCAAGGGAAGCGGACAATGATATGATCCTGATTATAATCCACATACAATTCATAGTCCGTGATATTCTGGTTGACCATACGAAGTTCAATGATTGCCCTAGCAGAATTCAATTGATCTTCTGTGGCCTTCACACCTTCTGTATCCGGGCTGAAGGTTGCCTCGACACCGCCATTGATGTCGATTCCCCACCGAATGTCGCTCGCACCTTTTATGTAGGTGATGGTGTTATCTCCGTTTTGCCCATGTACCCCAAATAAGGAGACATAAGTGAAAACCAAGATAAGGAGGGCGACGATGAAAAATACTGGTTTTCCTACTCGCTTCATGCGTAAATCCTCCAATGTCTTTTGGTTTCTGCGCTGCCCCGCAGACGTAACAGAACTTATTATAGATTTCTTATTCTAAAAAGTCAACGAATTTGGTGCAAATCGGCCAATAAAATTATTTATTGTCCGTTTTTTTGCCTAAAGCGACCAGAAAATATGAATTAATTATATCTCCTATACTCGTATATGAATAATCCAATCTATTAATAAACCAGCAATGTATTTGAGCTCAGAAGTGCTAAACTGTATTGATCCCCAAAAGAGGGTATTAAAAATGACCATTTCATCACCCGTCCTGCGGTGCATGAACCAGTTGTTTTCCACGTTTTAATGGCTACATTCCATTTTTTAGCTTTCTGTTGTAGCTACCAAAGCTCTAGAATAGGACCTTACATAATGCGGCCCCTGGCTGGATACACGATATCCCTAAATAAGCTTCGAACCATGCTGGCTTTTGGACCTGATAGAACCGAACCTTCTATTCAGCCTAAAAGGCAATCACAACCACTAGAAAACTAGTGGTTTGCTCAGACCCCAGAGGGGTCAGTACTTGCTGACCTCTAGAAAGGGTACTGAAAAATATCATCGCATCGTTTGCCCTGCTACTGGTAAACCAGTTCTCTTTGGTACTTCATAGCATTCTGCGAGAGGGACACTTTTCGCGAAAATCCCCGCCTTCCTTTCAGAACCTCCGTACCATTCTTTTTCCTTTGAAGAACGAACGATTTTTTACTTTTTCTTTTGCCAAGGTTTTTTTACCTACCCCCGGTAGAACCGGGGGTTTTGTCATGCTGAAAGCGATAAAGAAAAAGCGGATACGCTTATTAAACGTATCCGCTGCTAAAGCAGAAATAAGCTGATATACGATTATGCCCGGTCTGCAAGAATTTTTTCCACCGCGGCAAGCTGAACAGCGATACAGAACAGATCCATCGCCAGCTCCAGCTCAGAAACCGGCGGATACGTCGGAGCTACGCGGATATTGCGGTCACGCGGGTCTTTCTGATACGGGAAAGTAGCGCCCGCACCCGTCAAAGTGACGCCGGCTTCCTTGCACAACGATACTACACGCTTTGCGCAGCCGTCCATAACATCCACACTGACAAAATAGCCGCCATTCGGATTGGTCCACTCCGCAATATTCTTCCCACCGAGCGCAGATTCCAGCTTTTCCTGGACAACCTGGAACTTCGGCTCCAAAATGGCACGATGCTTTTCCATTTGCAGCTTTACCCCATCGAGATTGCCAAAGAAGTAGATATGACGGAGCTGGTTCAGCTTATCCGGGCCGATCGTTTGATAGGAATAATGCTCACGGAATACCGTGAGGTTGTGCTCGCTGGCACCCATGGCCGCCACGCCCGCACCGGGGAAGGTAATTTTGCTCGTGGAAGCAAAGAAAATAGGCATATCAATGCTGTGCTGCTTACGGCACTCATGCCACAAGTTCAGCAGCGTGTCCGGCGTATCGGTCAGATCATGGACACAGTAGGCGTTATCCCAGAAAATCTTGAAATCGGGCGCCGCAGGCTTCAAAGCGGCGAACCTGCGGACGGTTTCATCCGAATACGTAATGCCTGTTGGGTTGGAATATTTCGGTACGCACCAAATGCCTTTGATGGTCGGATCGTCTTTGACCAACGATTCTACAACGTCCATGTCCGGGCCCTGATCCGTCATCGGTACAGTGATCAGTTCAAAGCCAAAGTACTCGGTAATTGCGAAATGCCGGTCGTATCCCGGAGAAGGGCACAAAAACTTCAGATGCCCCTGCTGGCTCCAAGGCTTGCAGCCTGGGAAACCATGCGTCATAGCGCAGGAGATCGCATCGAACATCATATTCAGGCTGGAGTTGCCGCCCACAATGATATTATGATCGTCAATGCCCAACATCTCTGCAAACAGCTCCCGCATTTCCGGCAGTCCATCGCCCAGGCCGTAATTGCGGCAGTCGTCTCCGGTGGAGGCGTATATATTTGAAGTGGAATTCAAAATGTCCAGCATCGGCATGGAAAGATCCAACTGATCCACACCGGGCTTTCCGCGCGCCATATTCAGCTTCAGGCCTCTGGCCTTAAAGTCCGCATAGCGCTTTTCCAAGTCCGCCTTTTCTGCGCTAAGCGCCTCATTTGACATTGAACGATAATCCAAAACCAGCATCTCCTTTAAATAAAAAATGCATTAAAACTATTTATCCCTGCATCCCATTTCGAAAACGTTCCTATAACCCGTCTTTACCACATAAAAACACGATGGGATTTGCGCGTTTCAGCGCTCTTCCTATTGTAATCGATCAACCAAAAAAACGCAAGTCAAAAAAGCTCTTCTTGCATTTTTTGGAATAAGGCAGATTCTATGGACACTTTTGCGCAAATTCTTGTCAATATCGACGACGGGATGCAACCTGTTTCCCTGCAAAAAAGGGCCACATGCCGTTCTCCTTCCCCATCTGCTTGGAAAACAAGCAGGGAAAAGAAAGACATGTGGTCATTTTGCAAGATCTTATCGAAATTTACGCAGAATTCTTCCCATTAGAATTCTGCCGTACCGGTTGTGCGCGGGAAGGGCAACACGTCGCGGATGTTGGCAATTCCAGTGAGGTACATCACAAGGCGCTCAAATCCAAGGCCAAAGCCCGCATGTTTTGTACCGCCATACTTGCGCAGATCCAAATACCACCAATAATTTTCCTCTTCCAGCTGGAAGTCCTTCATCCGCTGCTGGAGGATCTCCAGACGCTCCTCACGCTGGCTTCCGCCGATGATCTCTCCGATGCCGGGTACCAGCAGGTCCACAGCGGCGACCGTTTTGCCATCGTCATTCAGGCGCATATAGAACGCCTTGATCTCCTTCGGGTAATCGGTCACAAATACCGGCTTTCCAAAGACCTGTTCTGTGAGGTATTTTTCGTGCTCGGTCTGTAAATCGGTGCCCCAATCCACCTTATATTCAAAATTCTCGTTGTTCTTTTTCAAGAGCTCTACCGCCTCGGTATAGGTCACTCGGGCGAAATCGGAATTCACCACGTTGTTCAAGCGGTCTACAAGCCCTTTATCGACAAATTGGTTAAAGAATGCAATGTCCTGCGGGCAGGTGTCCATCACATAGCGGATCACAAACTTCATCATATCTTCTGCCAGCTGCATGTCATCCTGCAAGTCTGCGAAGGCGATCTCCGGCTCGATCATCCAAAACTCCGCCGCATGGCGCTGGGTATAGGACTTTTCCGCACGGAAGGTCGGTCCAAAGGTGTACACCTTGCCGAAGGCCATCGCCATGCATTCGGCCTCCAATTGGCCGGAAACCGTCAAAGATGTGTGCTTCTGGAAGAAGTCCTGGCTGTAGTCAACAGCGCCATCCTCTGTACGGGGCAGATTCTCTGGGTCCAGTGTCGTGACGGTAAACATCTCGCCTGCCCCTTCGCAGTCGCTCCCGGTGATGAGAGGCGTGTGGGCATAGACAAAGCCATTTTCATTGAAGAATTTGTGAATCGCATAGGCCGCTGCACTGCGCACACGGAATGCCGCGCTGAACGTATTGGTGCGCGGGCGCAAATGTGCGATGGTACGCAAATATTCCATGGTGTGACGCTTCTTTTGCAGCGGATAATCCGGCGTAGAGGCCCCCTCCACGATAATCTCCGAGGCATGAATTTCAAAGGGTTGCTTTGCCTCCGGCGTCAGGAGCAGTTCTCCTGTGACAACAATGGCAGAACCAACATTCAACTTTGCAATGTCCTTATAATTGGGCAGCTTATCCGCCTCAAAAACGATCTGCACGCCCTTAAAGCAGCTTCCATCGTTCAAATCAATAAATCCGAGCGCTTTCGAATCTCGAATTGTGCGCGCCCAACCGCATACAGTGACCGTCTTCCCTCCGAGCTCTTCCATGCCGGCATAGAGCTCTTTAATCTCTGTTCGCTTCAAAGTACTTGATCCTCCTGTTTTCTGCGCGCAAAAGCCATGGCTGCTGCGCGTTTCATTCATATGTTTCTATATTATAACAGGACACCTATCGGTGCAAGTAAAATATTTACGCAAAATTTAAAAAATCTTGTAAAACCCCCTTGATTTTTTCAAAAGAATCCGTTATAATGATCAAGCTGTCACCGATAATGACAAAACAAAGCCATTTGGAGAGGTATTCTAATTGGTAAGGAGCCACATTGGAAATGTGGTGTGCCGCAAGGCATTGTGCGTTCGAGTCGCATCCTCTCCGCCACAAGAAATTCCAAACAATTCGCTTCGGATTGTTTGGAATTTTTTCTTATATTCCGTTGTGATGCGCTTGACTTCCCCACGAGCTACCTGACCAAATTTATATAATGGGAGGTTTCCCTATGGATTTTCTGGAGATTGCAAAATCGCGCCAGAGCTGCCGCGACTATGACAGATCCCGCCCGGTGGAGCGTGAAAAGCTGTTAGCCTGCTTGGAAGCGGCCCGCCTTGCCCCCTCTGCCTGCAACGCCCAACCCTACCATTTTACATTGGTAACCGGCAAACAGGCCGAAGCGGTGGGCAACTGCACCCGCAGCCTCGGGATGAATGCGTTCACAGAATCGGTTCCGGCATTTGTGGTAATCAGTGAGGAACCCTACAATCTGACTGCCGGTGCTGGCGCAAAAGTTAAGGGACAGGACTACCGCTCGGTGGATATCGGCATTGCAGCGGCCTACTTTACCGCGGAGGCCACCGCGCAGGGATTGGCCACCTGTATCCTCGGCTGGTTTGAAGAGAAAAAACTGCAAACACTGTTACACTTGCGCCGTCCTGTGCGCCTGGTGATTGCGGTTGGCTATGCGGCACCAGGGGACCCACTGCGCGCCAAAAAGCGCAAAACAATGGAGGAGCTGACGACATGGAAGTAAGTGCAGAAAAACTCTTCTTTTTTGAAAAAGATCCCGCTATGCTGGACGTCTACCTATCCATTGAAGCGGTACTTTTAAAGCGCTATCCGGGAATTCACGTCAAGGTGCAAAAAACACAGATCACCTTTGCGGGCCGCCATGGATTTGCCTTTGTTTCGCTGCCATTCCGAAAGGTGAAGGGACGTCCGGAGCACTATCTGATCCTTTCTTTTGGGCTCTCGCACCGCATGGACTCCCCGCGCATCGCGATTGCCGTCGAACCTTACCCCAACCGCTGGACTCACCATGTCGTGATCCAAAACGCTAGCGAGCTCAACAGCGAGATTTTGGGATGGTTGGATGAGGCGCACGCTTTTTCGGAGAGCAAACGATAGCAGATGCTGCTGCAAATTTGAGCGTTTGCTTCAGCCTCTTGCTGTCAAAGTCCAAGCAGTTTCTTCGCTTTATTTCTCCTAATGTGTTTAGAAACGATTATATTGCATAAAAAAGGCTTGCGCCGCTTTTCAACGGCTGCAAGCCTTTTTTGTCATATGAAAACCACTCGCCTAGCGAGTGATTTTCATATGACAAAAAGGGGCAAGTGTAGCCACACTTGCCCTGCTTACCAAAATGTGCGCTCTCCGGAAGTATCAGCGTTTGAGAAGATCAAAGCTGTGCTATTTCGTTCTTGTGTTATGCTATTCGATGTGGTAAAATAAAGTCAAAATTTAGAATTTGTTTTTATTATAAGGAGGTGACGGGGTGCCAAAGGTTGCTTATTCTGACGAGGACAGAGAACGTATTAGGATGCAGCTTGTTACAGTTGGGCTTGAACTAATGGCAAAACAAGGCATACAACATACAACCGTGGAGCAAGTATATAAAAAAGTTGGTATTTCGCGAACGTTCTTCTATTCCTTTTTCGCAACGAAAGAAGATTTGATTGTTGAAACGCTTTACTTGCAACAGCCCAAAATCATCAAGTATGTACAAACGCTGATGGCCGATCCTGCTTTAAGCTGGCGTGACGCAGTGAAACAATTTCTCCATGCCTGTTGTTATGGAGAAAAAAATGGAATTGCTGTTTTAACGATTGAAGAACAACAGCTCATTTTCAAGCGTCTATCAAAGGAAAGCTATCAAGTGTTCCGTCAAAAGCAACTTCGTCTTTTTGGAGAAATTTTAGAAAACTTTGGAATAAGGGCAGATACAGCAAGGATCAATCTATTTACGAATTTAAGTTTGACAGCAATGGTTGTGCGCAGAGCTATCCCCAATACGCTTCCCTTATTTGTTCCTGAAGCCGCTGATGAAACCGTTGATTTTCAACTGAATGCGATTGTGGATGCCTTGGAGAAATTGAAAACAGCTCCCACGCCTTGATGGGTGGGAATGAAAAAATCCGTCCGAATATTATGGTTTGGCGTCATATTCAGATGGATTTTACTTTACTTAAAATAAAAACAAATTTTATTATTTATCTTTATTTTATACCTATGAGAACGAAAACCAAACAAAGGAGGACACACGATGAACGTATTTGATCTGTTTGTAAACAAATATCCGCCGGGTAATGACTTGCGAAAACCAACCGCTGAAATGCTGGAACAATTTCAAGGAAAACTGCCGGCAGAACTCCTTGACTTTTGGCAGGAATATGGCTTCGGAAATTATGGCGGAGGATTACTGAAAATTATAGATCCTACGGATTATATTGATACGCTCACACTTTGGCTGGGTGAGCAGGAAGATTGCTTCCCCATTTTAATGACTGGATTCGGAACACTTTTTATTTACCGCAAACGATCTGAAACAGCCGGCGATATGTGTTTGCTGGACATTCACTACCGCAGATCAGGCAGTTTTTCTACCGGTTTTTCCGATTTTTTTGAGCGTATCCTTCCCGCTGAAAACTTTGCGGAACAATTTTTGCGAGTGGACTTATTCCAAGAGGCATCCGCTAAGCATGGCGGCCTTGCAGAGAATGAGATTTTTTTCTTTGCTCCGGCTTTGGCGTTTGGCGGAGCCGAGTCCATTCAATATGTCGAAAAAGGGAACGCCGTTGTTCATCAGCACCTGTTATTTGAAATGGGAACGGACAATTCTAGTGCTGCAAAGCCTGACGATATGTGGTCGCAAGCCTATGAAGCCAACCCCCATGTATTTGAATTGGAGAACGGCGGTTTAATGGTTAGCTTTCCCTTTTCGGAAACGGTGGATACCATCTTGCCAATAGCACCAGAAACGCTATACGAGATTGAGGGAGAGACGGTTTCGCTGTGGGCGCTGACGTTTGTTAGCTTGACAAAAGAGGAAAACCTCGGCTTTTTGGAGTATCACAGGGCTTTGCAACGGCTACAGCCCTACATCTTAGAAACAAGAGGGGACTATCTATTGATCCGTGGCATGAGCCTGGCGGAGATGGAATGTGTTTTGTCGGACGCCATAGATTGATCGCCATTCATTTTCAAAAATACATATTTAGGAGGAAAAAGTATGGGCTTTTTTAGCAAGTTGTTTAAGGGACCGGAAATCGATATGGAAAAGAGCCATGCAAATGCAAAGAAAATGCGCGCTCTATTTAACCAGGTCGTTGAAGGCGGGGACAATTATAGGCTGATTTTCGGATATACCGAGGATGTGAGCCGCTTCAATTATGGATTTGTTCATGGGAGTAAAACGAAAATCGGAAATTTAATTGTCGGCTGGAACGAGGCCAGTCAAACGATTGTGGTCGTTCCCACGGTACCCGATCTTTCCGGCTGTGGTGATCCGACCTACTATCGCCGCTCTGAAATTTTGAAAGCCTATCGAAACAAATACCCTACCGATGCGTTTATCATTTACCCAGACAAAAAAGGATATATCGGTATCAATGCCTATGATTGGCTGGAAGATGAAAAGCTGTATGTCTATGTGTCGCAGGACGAGGAGTTGGCCGCTTTTACTGATTTCTTTATGAACAGATTTGCAACAAAGTGAGGTTAAAATGCCTTTGGGAGAAATTGGAGCGATCCTGCTGTTCCTTTTGGTGGTATTTATATTTGGTAATCTGTGGTTTCATTTTATAGAAGCAATATTAAGACGGATCAAAAAGCTGTTTACACGCCGCCAAAAACCTCCGGCATGGCATACGCTCCCCCCCTGATGAGGAGGACAGAAAAAAAGATGGATATAAACGAAATTAGGAAACGGGCGCAACAAGCCCGTGAGAAGGCCGCCGATGCGATGAAAAAGACTTTTGAAAAAAGCGAAGAACTGGTTAATAACCTCGAGGTTTCCAGCTCTGAAAAAGAAGCATCTATATCTGCTGCTGAGGCAGAGGAACAGATCCATGCCAGCACGGAGCGGCAAGTAGAAATTCTTGGTCAGATATTAGGGGCCGATGGTGTGGCACAAATGGCCGTCAATGAGGAACTATTACAAAAAATGGTCAATGAGAAAGTCGCTGAAGCTACTGCTTCCACTGCAGAGAACTTGATGGGGCAACTTTTTGGAGAAGATATGGGCGTTCTCGCGGCGGCTCTGGAAATGCTGGAGATGGAGGATGCCGACGAAGAGGAAGAACCCGTATGGAATTTAGAACTGGAGCAAAACCTTTATATTACCTTGGATGAAACGATGGCTCGGCTTGAGGCCATCCCTGAGCCAGAACCGATTCCTTACCAAAAAAATGACGCAAAATGGGAACGCTTTGGCATCTTGCTGTCTGGTATTGTATCGACCCTTAACGACCACAATCTGTATAGTATGGATGTGGAGGAACATATCCCAGTCATGGAACAGAAAGTCGTGTCCCTTGTACGCCGCTCCTGGGGGATAAATGGTCGTAGCGATCTGCTGGATATGATCCGCTATTTAGCACAGGAGGGCTATATCCTGCGGTATCAGCTTTATAGTGAGGCATCCTCGCCGGAGGAACTGATAGACGAAACCATCGACGAGGATGACTGTGAGTCTACCAAGCGGGCATGGCGGTTTGCACAACGGTATAAAAGCCAATATGCCCCTGGCTTTATGGCTGGATGGGATATTGGCCGGGCGGCGATGTTGACCCGTTGGGGCTGCTATTTAGGCTGGCTCACGGAAAGCGAAGCTGTTGGTATTCTCTGGGATCTCTCCCAAAAAGTTGTGGAGGAACTGCATAGCTGGCGCGAATTTGCCCAGTCTTATCTTTTTGGCGGTCTTATGTGGAAATTGCTATGCGGTGACAGCTCCGCTGGAAGTTACCTGGGCTATATTGCAGACGCCGCCACAGACCTGTTGACTGGAAAAGCAGAGCAAGACAGCGGACAATGGCGGGATTGCCCTTGGCCTGCACAGAGAAAAATCGGCTTTACATTGTAAACCCTTTGAAAATTACTGTTATTCACCAGCCTCCAACAGAAACGGCATATATAAAAACGTTGGATTGGTAGCTGCGTTGATGTGCGGTCCTGTGCCGGGCTGCTGCAACGCAATTCAGTCAGTGGCAACATAAAGAAAGGACTGGCCGCTATGTAGAAATACAGGAAAGAAAATTAAGCAGCCGCTCAACGGGATTCATTCTGAATGGAAAAAGATAAAAGTCAAAGGACAGCGGTTGGGACGATACGCTGTCCTTTGACTTTTTCTGCAAACTACAATAAATATCCCCCGGCCTTTGCCGGGGGATATTTATTCATTGGTCTTGGTTATTCCAGCGTTACCTTATGGAACACTTTCTTACCCTTTTTAATAATCACATACTTCTTTTCGAAGTCCTTCTCCAGGGAAAGTTTCGCAGAAATCGACGCCACCTTCACATCGTCTACCGCAACGCCGCCCTGCTCAATCAATCTGCGGCCTTCCGCGCGGGATGGGGCAAGCTTTGTCTTGACCATCAGGTCAAGCACGCCGATTTCCCCGTCGGTGAAGTCCGCCTCGGTGATCGCAGTAGAAGGCATATTGTCGGTATTTGCGCCCTTGCCGAACAAGGCGCGCGCACCCTCCTGGGCCTTCTTCGCCTCTTCTTCGCCGTGGATCAACTTAGTGACCTCATAGGCGAGGATCTCTTTTGCCTTGTTGAGCTCGCCGCCTTCGAGCTTTTCCAGCTCGTTGATCTCTTCCAGCGGCAGGAAGGTCAAAATTTTCAGGCAACGGATGACGTCTGCGTCGTCCACATTGCGCCAGTACTGGTAGAATTCAAACGGCGAAGTCTTTTCCGGATCGAGCCAGACGGCACCCTTTTCGGTCTTGCCCATCTTCTTGCCCTCGCTGGTCGTGAGCAAGGTGAAGGTCATGCCGTAGACCTCTTTGGCCTCTTTGCGGCGGAGCAGCTCCACGCCGCCGATGATGTTGCTCCACTGGTCGTCGCCGCCCAGCTCCATCACGCAGTTGTGGCGATGGTTGAGCTCGAGAAAATCGTAGCTCTGCATCAGCATGTAATTCAGCTCGAAGAAGGAGAGGCCGCGCTCCAAACGCTGCTTGTAGCACTCTGCCGCCAGCATCCGGTTGACGGAGAAATGCACGCCCACCTCGCGCAAGAAGTCAATGTAATTCAGGTTGAGCAGCCAATCGCCGTTGTTCGCCATAATCGCTTTCCCCTCGGAAAAGTCAATCAGACGGGACATCTGCTTCTGGAAACAGGCGATGTTGTGGTCAATGGTCTCCTTGGTGAGCATCTTGCGCATGTCGGTCTTTCCGGACGGGTCGCCGATCATGCCCGTGCCGCCGCCGAACAGGGCGATCGGCACATGCCCGGCCTTCTGCATCCAGGACATCACCATGATCTGGACAAAGTGACCCACATGCAGACTGTCCGCTGTCGGGTCAAAGCCGATGTAGAAAGTGATCTTGTCGTTGTTCAACAGCTCCCGGATCTTTTCCTCGTTGGTCGTCTGCGCGATTAACCCGCGCGCTTTCAGTTCGTCGTAAACGCCCATTTGTTTTCCTCCATTCTGTGTTGGGGGCAAAAGAAAACGCCCCCTGCGATTTTTGCAGAGGGCGGAGAAATTCCGCGGTACCACCTCAGTTTACCGCACCCTCACGAATGCGGCCTCATGGGTACAACCATACCCGTGCGCGTTAACGTGCGCCACCCCGGCCGGATCTACTGACCATCTGGCGTTCCACCCGGCGGCTCCAGGATGTATTTCCGCTGACCGCTGCTCCCGCTTCCACCAACCGCGGACTCTCTTTGCCAGCTGCATTCCGCGTACTTCTTCCCTTCGATGCCGTTGCTCTCATTATATCCAACGGGTTTCAAACTGTCAAGACGTTTTCTTCGCCATTTGCAGCATTTCTTCTGCATTTTGCAGCAAAAGCTCGGTGATCTCCGTGCCGCCCATAATCCGTGCCAACTCCCGCTTGCGCCCTTCGTGATCGAGCGCCGTTACGTTGGTGTAGGTGCGGTCGTGCTCCACATGCTTTTTGATCCGGAAATGGGCGTCCGCTAGGGAAGCGATCTGCGCCAAATGCGTGACACAAATCACCTGCCGGGTGCGCGATACTTCCCGGAGCTTGAGCCCCACTTTTTGCGCTGCACTGCCGCTGATCCCGGTGTCGATTTCGTCAAAGATCAGCGTCCCGATGCGATCCGTACCCGCCAATACGGTCTTGATCGCCAGCATGATCCGGGAAAGCTCGCCACCCGAAGCGATCTTCGCCAATGGCTTAGCCGGTTCGCCCGGGTTGGTAGAGATCAAAAACTGTACCCGATCGCATCCGGAGGGACCAAGTGCCCCTTCCTCGCGCTGTACCAGAAACGTCACATTCGGCATGTCCAGGAAGGTCAACTCTTCCTGCACACGCTTTGCAAACAGAGCGGCGACCTCTTGCCGCTTGGCGGAAAGCGCTTTTGCACAGCGCCAAGCTTCGGCCCCGGCTTCCTGATGTTCTTTCGTCAACCGCGCGATATGCGCATCGGAAAGCTCGATATTGGAGAGCTGTTTTCTGCAATCTTCTAAAAAGGTAAGCATCTCCTCCACGCTGCCGCCGTATTTCAGGCCAAGGCGATACAGTTGATCTAACCGGCCTTCGATCTGCTCCAATTCCTCCGGGTCGTACTCCAAACCGTCGGCCAGGGCTCCAATTTCTGTATTGCAGTCCTCCAGCTCATATTGCACACTGCGCAGCCGTTCCTCCAGGGAGGCTGCCGCGGGCAGATACCGCCCCGCGCCAGCCAGGGCGTCTACTGCGTTGGTCACTGCCGAGAGCGCCCCTTCCGCCTCGTCCTCTCCATCCAGCGCCAACTTCGCCGCCTGCAATGCACCGGCGATCTTTTCGCTGTTCCGATAGAGGTCGCGCCGTTCGGCCAGCTCTTCCTGCTCCCCGGGGCGCAGCTGGGCTGCCTCCAATTCGCCGATTTGATAGGTCAGCAAGTCGATCTGCCGCGCTTTCTGGGCTTCATCCATCTGGAAGCCTTCCAGCTCCTTTTTTACGCGGTTCATGCGGCGATACGCCTCTTGATACGCCTGCAGGAGCGCTTGGGGAACGTCCATCCGATCCAGATAGCCCATATGGGACTCCGGGGACAGCAGCCCATAGCTCTCGTGTTGGCCATGGATATTGATCAGCTGTGCGCCGATCTCACGCAGAACCGAAACGGTCGCCGGCCGGCTGTTGATGCGGCAGGAGGATTTCCCCTCTGCGCTGATTTCGCGCTGCAACAGAAGCGTCCCGTCCTCCTCCGCTGTATATCCAAGCTCCCGGATGGCTTCCAAGACGTTTTCCTCCACATCGGAGAACGTTGCGCTGACAAAGGCAGAGCGCGCCCCTGTGCGGATCAAATCCCGCGAAGTGCGCTCCCCCAACACGGCGTGCAGCGAATCAATCAAAATCGACTTTCCTGCGCCTGTTTCACCCGTAAGGACGTTAAAGCCTCCTTGAAAGTCGATGGACGCCCGCTCAATCACCGCAATATTTTCAATATAAAGCTGGGTCAACATCGCTCATCACCCGACAATCCTTTTCAGTTCCGCCACCAAGCGTTCCGCGGATTCATCGTCCCGCGTCACGACAAAGATCGTGTCGTCCCCCGCAAGAGTCCCCACCACGGATTCCCAATGAAGGCCGTCCATAGCGGCGCAAATCGCCTGTGCCATCCCGGTCAACGCCTTGATGACGACGATGTTGCGCGCGCAGTCAATGGAGATGGAAGAATCCGCCAACAGCGAAAAGAACTTAGAAGACAGGTCCTTTCCCGTTTCCTTGCCGGTCGAATAGCGGTATTTGCCATCGTTGGAGAGGGTTTTCACCAGCCGAAGTTCCTTGATGTCGCGGGAAACGGTCGCCTGCGTCACATCAAATCCATCCTCCCGAAGGAGCCGCAGCAGTTCCTCCTGCGTGTCGACGCTGTGTTCATTGATAAGCTCCAAGATTTTGGCATGCCGCCTCGTTTTCATTTCAGGATCTCCTCTCCGCTAATTTTTGATTGAGTACTTCATAGAAATTGTTCTGTTTGAGCTTGATAATCTGCGCCCGATAACCTGAACGCCGGATATAGATGGCGCAGCGGTCCGGCACCGGAAGCGCGCGCTCCCCGTCGACGGTCAAAAAGACTTCGCTGTCCTCATCCCGCACCGCATGGGCCTCTAAAACGGCATCGCCGCCAAAGACAACGGTCCTGGCAAACAGGGAATGCGGACAAATCGGCGTCAGCAAAATACACTCCATGCTTGGGTCGATCACGGGCCCACCCGCGGAAAGCGAGTAGGCGGTGGACCCGGTCGGCGTGGAAAAAATCAGGCCATCCGCCCGGTAGCCGCACATATTTGCACTGTTGAACAGTACCTTAAAATCGAGGATTCGGGAGAGCGACCCGCGGGAGATCACCGCGTCATTCAATGCATAATATGTCTGATGCACATCGTCCAACGCAGTATCCACCTGTAGAAGCATCCGGTTCTCAACGGCATACTTTCCGGTGACAAGCCCTTCCAGCTTTTCCAGCTCATCCGCTTCCAAGCCCGCCACAAATCCCAGGCGGCCCACGTTGATGCCCAACACAGGCTTCCCGGCCATCGCCGCATGTTTGGCCGCATGGATGATGGTTCCATCGCCGCCGACCGCTACAACAATGTCACAGGCCGCCAGCCCCTGATAAAAATCTTCACAAAACTGGACGCCGCTCTCCGGAAAGTCCATCCGATACCGGCAATCCATCGAAACTTCCATCCCAAAGCGGTGCAGTTGGCCGACGATGCGTTTCGTATGAAACGGAGCATTTCTCTTGGTTAGGTTTGGCATAACAAAGACATTCAATGCGACTCACCACCATTTAACACCCTGTGCGACTCTTCTACCAGCGCCGGAATATCCAGAGGGACGCTGTGGGGCTGCTCGGATTTGGAGAGGAACGCCAGGTATTCGATATTCCCCTCCGGCCCTTTCACTGGGGAGAAGGTCAGACCTTCCACCGAAAAGCCATTTTCCAGGACAAAATGCACGATCTTTTCCACCACTTCCACATGGATAGAAGGCTCGCGCACCACGCCCTTCTTCCCCACCTTGCCGCGCCCGGCCTCGAACTGGGGTTTGATCAGGCATACCGCCTGCCCGCCATCCGCCAAGAATTTCCGTGCCACAGGCAACACCAGGCACAGGGAGATGAAGGAAACGTCCACACTGAAAAAATCCACCGGCTCCGGAACCTGTTCGTCCGTCAAATAGCGCACATTGGTGCGCTCCAAATTCACCACACGCGCATCGGTGCGCAGTTTCCAGGCCAACTGCCCATAGCCGACGTCGATGGCATACACCTTTCGCGCGCCGTTTTGCAGCATGCAGTCCGTAAAACCGCCCGTAGATGCGCCGATGTCCATGCAAACCTTGTTTTCCAGGGAAATGGAAAACTGCTCCATCGCCTTTTCCAGCTTCAGCCCACCCCGGCTGACGTAAGGAAGCGCCGCCCCGCGCACTTCAATCTTCGCCGTAAGCGGCAGCATGGTGCCGGGTTTATCAGATTTTTGATTGTCCACATAGACGTTGCCCGCCATAATCATAGCGCGCGCTTTTTCACGGCTCTGCGCAAGCCCCTGCTCAAAGAGCAGGCAATCCAGCCTTTTTTTCTCCGCCACTTTTTTACTCCTAATATCTTTGTTTGTATCTCTGTTTTCAGGGTATATAGTATGATTTTTGATTCTATTTCCAATTCTGTAGGGTATCCGTCACCGTGCGGTATATCCCGTCGGCGTCCAATCCCAAATCATGCAGGGATTCCTGCATGGTCGCGTGCCGCACAAACCCTTGGATGGCGCGCAGTACATAGGCGCCGTGGAATCCAGCTTCATGCAGCAGATGTTCAAAGTGCTCACCCACGCCGCCCTGCTCGATGCCCTCTTCAAAGAAAAAGACATGCTTGGCGCCCTTGGCGGCCTCGACCGCCCCGGCTGATACCGGCTTGATACGGTTGAGCTTGACAATATGCACAGAAATCCCCTGCTTTTTCCAACGGGAAAACGCCTCGCATGCGAACGAAAACAGACGGCCATACGTCACCAGCACGGTACCGGCGCCTTCGTCCCCATAGAGGTCAAACGCCTTCCCACTCGGTTGATAATCGTACGGGCGGAAAAGCTGCCCTCCCCGCGGGTAACGGACCGCAGCCACCCCTTCGCAATCGTACAGCGCCGTTTGAAGGTCTTTCCGCAGCTCGTCGTAATACGCGGGCGAAAACACCGTGCAATTGGGGATGGTATTCAAAAAGGCCGCGTCAAAAATGCCCTGATGTGTCTCGCCATCCTCCCCCACCACGCCAGCGCGGTCGATGGCAAAGGTGACCTTTACATTTTGCAGCGCCGCGTCGTGGATGATCTGATCATAGCCGCGCTGAAGGAACGTCGAATAAATCGCACACACCGGCCGCATTCCACCGGCCGCCAGCCCGCCCGCAAACGTCACAGCGTGTTCCTCCGCAATGCCCGTATCGAAAAAGCGGTCTGGGAACCGTTTGGCAAACTCGGTCAGGCCCGTCCCCATCTGCATCGCTGCCGTAATCGCACAGATGCTCCGGTCATTTGCAGCTGCCTCGCAGAGGTACTGCCCAAACTGGCTGGAAAAGTCCTCGCTGTTGGAGAGCTTCTTGCCTGTGTTCACATCAAACTTGGAAATCCCGTGAAATACGCCGGGGTTCTCCTCCGCAAAGGAATACCCCTTGCCCTTTGCCGTAATAACATGCAGCAAAATGGGGTGCTCAATATGCTTGGCATTTTCCAAGACCTCCAATAGCTGCGGAAGGTTATGACCGTCAAAGGGACCGTAGTAGACAAAACCCATATCTTCGAACAAGGTATTGTTGTACAGCAGATGTTTGACCGCCGTCTTTGCGCCGGAAATAGCGCGATGCAAGGAGGGGCCTACCCCCGGCAGCTTATCGAGCGCGGATTCCAGATTCCCCTTAGCGCGCAGATACCCCGGTTTGGTGCGAATCTGCGCCAAGTAGCGCGCCATCGCCCCCACGCTGCGGGAGATCGACATCTTATTGTCGTTTAAGATCACAATAAAATTCTTTGGGAAACGCCCCGCATTGTTCAATCCTTCATAAGCCATGCCGCCCGTCAAAGAACCGTCCCCGATGACCGCGATCACATGCCCCGGCTCGTGACGGACCTTCTTCGCAACCGCCATCCCGTAAGCAGCAGAAATGGCGGTGCTGGCATGCCCTGCATTGAACGGGTCATACGGGCTTTCCGCCCGGTTGGGATACCCGCAGAGGCCGCCGCGCGTGCGGATGGTGTCGATCTGCTCCCGCCGGCCTGTGAGGATCTTATGGGTGTAGGCCTGATGCCCCACATCCCAGACGATCTTGTCCTGCGGCGCATGGAACACCCGGTGCAGGGCAACGGTCAATTCCACCACGCCCAGGTTGGAGGCCAAATGGCCGCCGTTGTGAGCGACCGTTTGAATAATCTTCTCCCGGATCTCCGAGCAGAGCATCTCCAACTCCTTCTCCGAGAGATTCTGCAAATCGTCCGGTTGATTGATCTGATTGATAAGGTTCTCCATCCGAAAGCCCCCAGTATTGCACTGTGGGCCGTTTTACATCGAAAGCCCGTTTTGCAGCCGGGCCGCCGTCAGGGTGTTGCGCAGGAGCATGGCGATCGTCATGGGTCCCACGCCGCCCGGAACCGGCGTGATATATCCAGCGATCTTCTCCACCTCGGCAAAGTCCACATCGCCGCAGAGCTTACCGTTCTCATCGCGGTCCATCCCCACATCGATCACAACCGCGCCGGGCTTGACCATGTCCGCCGTGACGAATTTCGGCTTACCCACCGCAGCGACTAGGATATCCGCACGCTTGCAGATTTCCTTGAGGTTTTTCGTCTTGCTGTGGCAGATCGTCACGGTCCCGTTGTTATGTAGCAGGAGCATGGCCATCGGTTTACCGACAATGTTGCTGCGACCGATCACAACGCATTCCTTACCCTGGATCTCAATATCCTGCGAACGGAGCAGCTCGATGATGCCCGCCGGCGTGCAGGGCAGGAAATGGAAATTGCCGATCATGATGCGGCCCACGTTGGAAGGATGGAATGCGTCCACATCCTTTTCCGGCACGATGGCCTCCACCACAGCTTCTTCGTCCAAGCCGTTCGGCAGCGGGGACTGCACCAAAATGCCGTTGATGTCCTTCTTGTTGTTCAACTTCTCAATGAGCTCCATCAGTTCTTCCTGCGTGGTCGTGGCAGGCAGGGCATACTCTTCCGAATAGATGCCCGTCTGTGCGCAGGCCTTTTTCTTATTGTTTACATAGGTGCGGGATGCCGGATCATCGCCGACGATAACCACCGCCAGGCCGGGCGTCACGCCCTGCTGCTTGAGCTGCTCGACTTCCTCTGCCACCTGTGCGCGCACACTCGCGGAAACTGCCTTCCCATCAATCAACTTTGCCATTTCCAATTCCTCCTATACCAATTTTAATCTTCCTGATGTCCATTGTCTGGATCGTCCGATCCTTCTTCCTGGGAACCCTCCGCCGGTTCATCCGGCACGGGAGTTTCCGAACGCTCTTCCTGTACAGCTGCTACCGGCTCTTTTTCTTCCGGCTCCGTCGGGTTCTCATCCTCCGGGCTGGCCGGTTCTGTTTCTCCCTGCGGTTCCTGTAAGGATTCTGTCTGTGTCAAAGCATCTGCGTCTGCTTCTTCTCCCGCAGATTCCAACTCCACAGATTCCCCATCCACAGCTGTCTCCACGGAATCCCCCTCCGTTTCCACCAATTCCTCCGGCACCGATTCCTTGAGGGCATTCATCGCCATGACCTTGGCGGAACCACATCCGGAAAGGCTCGTGCGGTTTCGGAATACAATCAGCAGGACAACGCCGGCCAAAACCGTGGCAACTGCCACCAGCTGGGAGACGCGCAGATCGAAGAATGGGGTCAGTAGGCTGTCCGTGCGCAATCCTTCGATGAAGAACCGGCCGAAGCCATACCAGACCAAATAGAGAAGAAAGACCTGTCCGTCGTATCTTCTGAATTTCCTGCAGAAGATATGTAGCAGGACAAATCCCAGCAAACACCATACCGACTCATAGAAGAAACAGGGATGTACCGGGCCGTTCACCACCGCCTGGGTTCCCTCGCTGACCATTCCCCAGGGCAGATCGGTCTGGCTGCCGAACGCCTCCTGATTGACAAAATTTCCCCAGCGGCCGATGCCCTGTCCAATCAAAAAGCCCAATACTGCAACATCCAATACCGCCGGAACCCTTAACTTGCAAATCTTCGCGGTGATCACACCGCCCAGCAATCCACCGATGATGCCTCCATAGATGGCAAGCCCACCCTCGCGGATATTAAAAATCTGCATGGGATCGCGGATATAGAGATCGCCGGGATAGAACAATACATAGTACAGCCGTGCCCCGATGATGCCGGTGACCATGCCGACCAACACGCAGTTGACCAACTTATCGCTGTTGATGTTCATCTTTTTACAGCTGAACATGGCATAGAGGAACGCCAACATAAATCCGACGGCGATGATGATGCCGTACCATGCGATTGGAGTATCCCCGATGTAGAAAGCGGTTGGATCCACATGGAATTCCCAGCCGAGTTTTGGAAATTGTACCGTATACATTTCAAGCCCACCTTCCCCGCGCGTGGTAAAAATCAGGAAAGCCGCCAAGCTCCGCGCGGGAAGCCTGGCGGTTTATTTTATTCTGCCTTGATAAACGGGTTACTCGACCGGATACACAACCGACAAGGCCGAGTAAGCCGGGTCAAGCTGCTCTTCCAAACGTTTCTGAACAGATTCCAGTGTTGCATTCGCTAGGTCGTCGATATAGGTATAAAGCTCCCGGCCGGCAAAGGCAAAGGACGCCATTGAATTGGCGATATTGTCCACACTGTTCAGCGCGGCGATGTTCCGGCCATAGAGCGCTTTCTTCGCGCGCTGGAACGCTTCCTGATCGATCCCTTCCCGGCGCAGGCGGTCTGCCTCTGCGCGGATCTCCTCCGCAACGCGGTCCGGGTCCTTGGACTCCCCGGAGAAGATGATCGAGGCGTAGCCCGGCCCTTCAAAATACTCGTATCCAAACGAGGATTCGTTGACCAATCCCGCATCCAACAGGCGGCGGAACAGCGGTGAGGCGTCAGAGGCCATCAGCTCCAACAAAATTTCGGTCTCCGCGAGTTCCTTGGTCGTGCGCCGGCTCACGGCATTCTCCTTGAAGCCGAGCTCAAACAGCGGCGTCACAACCGACAGCTTCTGTTCCACACGCGGCTTGACAACCTCGCGCGGCTCCTCCTCAAAGATGCGCTCGATCTCCACCGGCGCAGAGGGCTTGAGCATCCGGTCGCAGAGATCCAGCACTTTGTTCAACTCCACGTTGCCGGCAACGCAGAGCACCATATTATTCAAATTGTAGAAGGTATGATAGCAGCGGTAGAGCAGCTCCGGCGTGATCTGGGCAATGCTCTCCACCGTACCCGCGATATCCACCTTGACCGGGTGCTTGTGATACAGCGCCTCCAACAGGTTGAACATCACACGCCACTGTGGGTCGTCGTCGTACATGCGGATCTCCTGGCCGATGATGCCTTGTTCCTTTTGCACCGTCTGCTCGGTGAAATAGGGGGACTGCACAAAGTCCAGCAGAATCTCCAGCGACTCGTAAACGTTCTCCGTGCAGGAGAAGAGATAGCAGGTCACATCAAACGAGGTATATGCATTGGCGTTCGCACCGGTCTTGGCGTACCGTGCAAATGCATCTCCATCCTCGCTCTCAAAGAGCTTGTGCTCCAAATAGTGGGCGATGCCCGCCGGTACCGTGCAGGCTTCCGCCTCGTCGGAGCGCTTGAAGGTGGTGTCCACCGAGCCGTAGCGGGTTCCAAAAACCGCATAGGTGGAATTGTTCTGCTCCTTTGGATAGACAAAAATACGAAGGCCGGAGGGGTGCTTTACCTCATAGTACCGGTCCCCCACACGGTCGCTCTTTACTTCTCGAATCACATTCATTGCGCATCCTCCCCATTTCCCACCAAGCAGTATACGGTGTCCAAAGTCACCCGGTTGGCCGCGTCGATGATTTCCTGCCGCGTAACGGCGTTGATCTGTGCGGCAGCTTCCTCCGGCTGCTGCGAATGGCTGGCAAAGGTCTGGGAAAGATACCAGTTTTCCAGTCCGCCCAAGGAGTCCGAAAGCGTCCGGTAGCTGTTGCAAAGGCTCATCTTTGCCGCTTCCACTTCGCTCTCGTCAAAATTCCCCTGCTTTACCTCATCGAGCTGGCGCAGGATCTCTTCCTTCGCGCGCTCCATATTCTTTACTTCCACGCCGCTTTGCACCAGCATAATCCCCTTCATGCTGTTGTAGGACGCGCTGCAATAATAGCACAGGCTCAGTTTTTCACGCACATTTAGGAACAGCTTCGAATTCGGCGTACCGCCAAACAGGGCCGCCATCAGGCGCGTGGCCGGGACCTCTTCGTCGGGGGTTGCGGTGCCGGTCCGGAAGCCCATCACCAGCTTGCCCTGCGCCACATCCATTTTTTCGGTCACCGTGTTGATCTTTTCTGCCGAGCGCACCACCTTTGTCGTGCAGTCGGCCGTCTTACGGCTGCCGAGCGTCTCAAACGCAGCGCGGAACCCTTCGTAAACCGGCGCGGGGTCGCAGTCGCCCAGCACCATCAATTCGATCTTTGCGGTATCCAGAAGGCGCTTCCACGCCGCGGTCAGAGCGGGGCGCTCCACCCGAGCGATGTCCTCCTTGCCGCCGTAGCGGTTGACGCCATACGGTTCATCCGCACACATGATCGCTTCACAGCGCTGGCGTGCATAGGTGCGCTTATCGCTGTATTCCGAATCGATCAGTTCCATCGTCTGGCGCTTTTCCTGCTCAAAGCCGTCCTCCGGGAAAAGGCCGTCCACCAGGGGCGGGTCAAAGAGAATGCTGCACAGCAGCTTTGCCAGTTCCCCGGAAATAGCCTCGCCCTCCAGCGCATAGCGGTCCGCGATGCCGGAAGCCGAGAGGGAAAGCACCTGCAAATCGCCGAGCTTCTGGACATCTGCATTGAGGGATGCGCCGTAGAGTTCGGCAAGCCGTTGTCCCAGCTTCGTAAAGTCGGGATATTCCCGGCTGGCCCGGCTGAGCAAAAACGGCAAAAGCGCATTTTCTGCCGCGGTCTGACGGCTCATCGGCACGATCAGATGGGCTGAAATGCGCATCGTTTTGAATTTCGTATCGCGAATACTTCTAAAATTGACACCGTCACAGATCGCACGCTGTTCAATTCCGATCATTCCATCATCTCCAAATTAAAATCAGTATGCAAACAGAAACCGGAAGCCGCATCGCGGGACAAAGCGCCGCAAATATTCCCACGGCGAAACGGCTGCTGCATGGTTTCGATATCGAACGCCCAGGAAACTTGGGACTGGCTGGCCAATAAACGCCTGCCTTCCGTTAGGGCGCGAAGTTATTATAGCACACCCTGCCTGCTAAGAAAAGGAAAAATCTATGAACATGCAAAAAACGCGGCTATTTATACACCGTCCGCGCGTCTGCCCCCTCCTTGCCATTCCTTGGACGGGATGGTATAATCTACGCAAAGAACTGCGGGGTGTTGTGAAGCGGAAAAAGCAGCATCCCGTATTTTTTCGGGCAATTTGCCCGAATGAAGAACGAGGGAAATGGAAGGGATCTATTTGTATACGAAAAAACAACTGCGGCTGGCGGAATTGGGCCTTCTGATTGTCACGATCATTTGGGGGAGCGGCTTTGTCGTTGTCAAAAGCGCGACTGGCAGCCTGGAACCTGCCGCTATTGTCGCGCTTCGCTTCGCAATCGCAACGATTCTGATGTGCATTGTCTTTTTCCCCCGGCTCAAGCGGATTGATAAGAGCTGTATCAAAGCAGGGGCGCTCGCCGGATTTTTGTATTTTCTCGCCTTTTATCTACAAACACTGGGAGCAAAATACACTACAGCGGGGAAAAATGCCTTTTTGACGGCAATCTATGTCGTTTTAGTCCCGTTTCTATATTGGATCATCCAAAAACAGCGCCCGGATCTCTACAATGTCTCGGCAGCCTTTCTTTGCATCATCGGCATTGGGCTTCTCTCCCTGAATGCGGATTTTTCCATCAATCAAGGGGACGCCTTTTCCCTTTTGGGCGGGGTAGGATTTACGGCACAGATCGTCGCCACCGCTATTTTAACCCAAAAGCAGGACCCTATTCTGCTTTCTGTCACGCAGTTTGGCTTCGCCACCGTCTTTGCGGCGGTCACCTCGCTGCTGACCGAACCTATACCGACGCATCTTGCACCCGATACACTTACCTATATTCTCTATCTCGGCGTATTTAGCACCATGATCGCCCTGCTCTTGCAGACGGTTTGTCAAAAATACGTCCCCGCTTCAAAAGCGTCGCTGATTATGTCGCTGGAGTCCGTATTCGGCTGCATCTGCGGAATCCTCTTTCTGCACGAAGAGCTCTCCGGGCGTATTCTCGCGGGCTTTGCCTTGATTTTTGGGGCGATCCTGCTTTCGGAGGTCAAGCCCGCATTTCTGCGCTCCGGTTTCCGGCGGCTGTCCGCCCCTCCAATCCATAGCAAAAAGAAAGAAGGCTCGGAACCATGATGGATCTCTCGCAAAATCCGCTCTGCCGTCCGTTTGACTTCGCGGGGAATCCCCGCCACGGCATCCTGTTGGTCCACGGCTTTACCGCCACCCCAGGCACCATGCTGCCGTTGGGGGAGGCTTTGGCCCGGCGTGGCTACCGGGTCAAGGGGATCTTATTGCCCGGCCACGGGACAACGGTGGACGACATGGAACACCGCCGGTGGCCTGAATGGATTGGCGCCGTCCAGGAGGGATTCGACCAGCTGTCGCAGGAATGCGAGCGCGTCAGTGTGGTTGGCCTTTCGATGGGAGGAACGCTTGCGCTTCTGCTTGCACAGACGCGCCCCGTCTATCGTGCAGTGCCAATTTGCGCTGCGTTGCGCGTGCGCAACCGCGCCAGCCGTTTTGCGAGGCTGATCTGGCCGGTGATGCGGTATCACACGGACTCCCACCATCCCTCCTGTGGGGAATTCCTGGCGGAATACAACGCTTGCTATGATCGTACCCCTGTTCGAAGCGTTGCGGAGCTCAACGCATTGATCGCACACACCCTTCACGGATTAAAAACCGTCCGGTGCCCGCTTCTGGTGATCCGCGCAGGGAAGGACGAGACGGTGGCCCCGGAAAGCGCTGAAATCATCATGAACCGTGCAGCCTCTTCCAAGAAGTGGCTGCTGACGCTGCCGGACAGCCCCCATGTGTGTACGCTCGGGCCGGAACGTGAACGGCTGTTTCGGGAAATTGCCCGCTTTTTGGACGCACGGTAAAAGCCGTTATAAAACGATTAAAGCCCCCGGAATTTTATCCGGGGGCTTTGCTTATTCCAAATTTATACCTGTGCCAGTGCCTGCTTGATGTCGTCGAGAATATCCTCTGGATTTTCAATGCCCACGGACATACGGATCATATCCGCACTGATGCCGCCTTCCACCAGCTGCTCATCGGTCAACTGGCGGTGGGTGGTGCTGGCCGGATGGAGCACGCAGGTGCGCAGATCGGCCACATGGACCACAATGGAGGCGAGCTTCAAGCTCTCCATGAACTTGGCGGCTGCTTCTCTGCCGCCCTTGATGCCAAAGGAAATGACGCCGCAGGTGCCGTTCGGCATGTACTTCTGCGCCAGATCATAGTATTTGCTGCTCTTGAGGCCCGGATAATTGACCCAAGCGATGCGGTCGTCCTGCTCAAGGAACGAAGCGACCTTCAGCGCATTGGAGCAATGGCGCTCCATGCGCAGGGCGAGGGTTTCAAGGCCAAGGTTCAGCAGGAATGCGTTCTGCGGGCTGGCCTGCGCGCCCAAGTCGCGCATCAGGTGTGCGCGCGCCTTCGCAATATAAGCCGCATTGCCGAACTGCTTGCAATAGACAACGCCGTGATAGGACTCGTCCGGCTCCGTGAACTCCGGGAATTTGCCATTGTTCCAGTCAAATTTTCCGCTGTCCACAATCGCGCCGCCGACCTGGACCGCATGGCCGTCCATGTATTTGGTCGTGGAATGGATGACGATGTCCGCGCCGAATTCAAACGGGCGGCAATTGATCGGGGTGGCAAAGGTGTTGTCCACAATCAGCGGCACGCCATGGGCATGCGCCACTTTTGCGAACAGCTCCAGATCGGTCACAATCAAGGCCGGATTGGAGAGCGTCTCTGCAAAGACACAGCGCGTATTCGGCTGGAAGGCTGCATTCAGCTCTTCTTCGGTGCTTTCCGGGGAAACAAAGGTAAAATCGATCCCCATCTCATGCATGGTCTTATAGAACAGGTTGAAGGTACCGCCATAGATGGCGCTGGAGCAGACGACATGCCCACCTGCGCGGCAGATATTCAAAACAGAAATCAGAGACGCCGCCTGTCCGGAGGAAGTCAGCAGCGCGCCAACGCCGCCCTCGAGCGCCGCAATCTTCTTTTCCACTGCATCGAGCGTCGGATTTGCAAGGCGGGTATAAAAGAACCCATCCTGCTCCAAGTCGAACAGCTTGCCAAGCGTCTCCGCATGGTCATATTTATACGTTGTGCTTTGTACAATTGGCACCACGCGCGGCTCCCCATCCCCGGGCGTATAACCCGCATGGATGCAATTGGTATCGATATGATACTGACTCATTTCACCATTCCTCTTTTCACATCTAAAATTTATACAGACCGCCGTCTTTGGAACCAGGCGCCGGCCAGCCGTAGAAACTTTACCGGCGCCGGTTTCAAAAACATGGTTTCAAACACAGTTTATCAGGGATACAGCAGGGATTTCACCCATCCCGCGGCTATATCCGTCACGGTGACTACGGCCCAGATCAACAAAATAAAAAGCACCACTGAAATCGCGCGCACAATAAACCGTTTGCGCGGGCTCATTTCAGCAGCTTCATCCGATTCCCCGTCTGTCTCTTCCCGGCCGGTTACGCCGATACTATGCATGAGGTCGACAGCCTCCTGTATACGGTTATACGGGACATACACATTTTTGTTGCACTTTCCCCCGTCCCCCGCATAGGCAGACGCAACTCCCTCCGTACCACAGACACGCTCTTCGTGCGGAATCTTGCTGTCATCCAATGCTGCGCCGATTCTACGGCACTTTTCCTCCGTAGCGGTCAACAACATCACCGGATCGCCCTCCTGGGGTTCCCGCAACTTGTTGCTATTACAGGCGGGACAGCGATATCCTTCTTTGATCAACACCTGACACCTGGGACAATACCGCATCGTTTCACTTCCTCTCTTTTCCTGTACCATCATAGCACACGAACGGGCGCTATGGCAATCTTTTTATCCGCTCTAACCCAAAATTGGTTGGAGCTGCCGCCCCTCTAAGGCCGCCAGTGCCGCCGGAAGCAGCTTTTCAAAATCTGCCACCAGTGAGTACGGTTTTTTCTCCGGATCGTCCTGCGCAAAGGGAACAAAATAGACGTTCTTCGTGTTGAGAAGCTTTCCGATGTTCTGTGCGGAAGCCGCCAACGCGTCGTTTGTAGCGAGCGCCAATAGCACCGGACGGCCAATGCGCAAATTCGATTTGACCGCCATTGTGACCGGCGTATCCGTAATGCCGTTTGCGAGCTTCGCCAGCGTATTCCCTGTACACGGGGCTACAATCATCAGGTCCACCATTTTTTTGGGACCGATCGGTTCCGCCCCTACGATGGTCTGGATCACGTCCCGGCCGGAAATCTCCCGCAGCTCCTGTAAAAAATCGGATGCTTTGCCGAATCGTGTGTCCGTCTTTGCCGCGTTATAGGACATGACCGGTAACAGCTGGTATCCCTGCTCTGCCAAAGCGCGCATTTGTTTTAGGGATTTGGAAAATGTACAGAACGAGCCGCACAGTGCATAGCCAAACGTCAAATCGTTCAAAGTCCTCACTCCTCCATGATGTTGTAGATGGTGTTTTTGATGATCTCCCCAGCCGCCTTTGGTGCAACCCGCCCGGGCAGGGACAACGCCTTGATAACACGGATGCCAAGTTTTTCCGCCGCTTCGTAATCGACTCCGCCGGGCGCGCTGGCCAAATCAATCAAGATCGTCCCTTCCCGCGCTTTGGAGAGCATCCGCCTATTAAAGACAAGCGCAGGGATTGTATTAAAGATCAAATCGTATTGGTCCCGGTCGCAAATATCGTCCGTCTTGACCGCCTGGTAACCGAACAGCTCGACCCACGCGAGGTCGCTCGTTCTGCGGGCGCTCACGGTGACCTTTGCACCAATGCCGCGCAGCATCCAGGCCAATACCTTCCCGATGCGGCCATACCCGGCCACGAGGCAGTTGCTTCCATTGATCGTTCCCGCATATTCCCGCATGGCGATTTCTAGCGCGCCTTCCGCGGTAGGAACCGTATTTTTGACCGCAAAGTCCTCACGGGTGTAATAATCGTAGGTATCGATGCCGTCCCACAATTCACTGGTGAGGAACAGCTTTCCCATCATGCCGCCGAAGACCGTCTTGTTTCGCATGTACTCTGCAAAGGTATCGTCCAGCGGGGTCTTTTTTTCACTGTAGTGGGTGTTTAAGTATTTTCCATCCGCCGTCACAGGCAAAGGCAGGATAATGTTTTCACATTTGGCAGCGATCTCGTCCAATTCAGCCTTGATAACGCCTTTCTGAAAATTTATGGTGTCAAAACCGAACGCATATACGGTATATCCATCCGAGGCGATGGACTCAGCCAAAGCGATTTGCCGCCGGTCGCCGCCGACTACGCCAAAACTGTTATAATCAATCATATTTCAAACCTCCTGCATGAACTAAACCAGCCCTCCTGTTGCCCTTTCCAGGGAAATATGGCTGTAACCTATAGTATGGGGATTTTTTCACTGTGTGATTATCCTGAATAAAATCCCTTCCAAAGCCCCGGCGAATTTTTTCCGATCAATTTTTCAAGAAACGGTTTATTCTTTTGGGATTTTGCAATATAATAAATTAGTTAAGTCTGCCAACGGTAGACCGCACTGCTTTTATCAAGCACTACCTCTTTCAACATCTGCTAAGGAGATCATATAGAATGGACAGCAACGATATTTTGTCAAAGGTTAAAAAAGTTCACTTTGTGGGGATCGGAGGTTCCGGCATGTGCCCTCTCGCGGAGATTTTACACCACAAGGGCTATCAGCTCACCGGCTCCGACACCAGCGAATCCGACACCCTACAGCGCATCCGCTCCTATGGAATCCCCGTTTCAATGGGCCATCGCGCGGAAAACATCGGCGATGCAGAGCTGGTGGTCTACACCGCTGCCGTCAAGCAAGATAACCCGGAGCTTGTGGCCGCGCGCGAAAAGGGCGTCCCGACGGTCGAGCGCTCCGTCATGCTCGGCATGGTAACCCGCCGGTATCCAAACTCCGTGGCGGTCTCCGGCACGCACGGCAAAACGACTACTACGGCGCTCATCACGCAGATCCTCGTCAACGCCGGCGCCGACCCGTCCGCAGTAATCGGCGGAAAACTCCCCTTTATCGGCGGAAACGGCCGTGTCGGCCGGTCGGAGACCATCGTCTGCGAGGCCTGCGAATATGTGGACACCTTCCTGCATTTGGAACCGGCGCTGTCCGTTATTTTGAACATCGACGCCGACCATCTCGACTACTTCAAGACGTTGGAGAATATCATCCGCTCCTTCCACCAGTTCGCCCTTCAGACTTCCCGCCTGCTGATTATCAACGGCGACGACGCCAACACCCGCAAGGCGGTCGAAGGAATTCCTTCGGAAAAACTTCTGACCTTCGGCTTTGACGAGGGAAACCGGTATCGTGCGGTGGATATTGCCGACACCAAGCGCGCTTGTGAGCGCTTCACCGTCCTGAAAGACGGCGCCCCGCTCTGCGAGGTCAGCTTACGCATTCCGGGGAAACACAACATCTACAACGCGCTCGCTGCGGTTGCCGTCGCGGACTACATGGGGGTGGACGCACAGACCATCGCAGAAAGCCTCCACCAGTTTACCGGCGTGCACCGCCGCTTTGAGATCCTCGGCACCTTCAACGGCGTGACCGTGGCCGATGACTTTGCCCATCACCCCACCGAGCTGACCGCTACCTTGAACGCTGCCATGCATATGGGCTTCCGTGAGGTCTGGGCGGTCTTTCAGCCGCACACCTTCTCGCGCACCTATATGCTGTTGAACGATTTTGCCAAGGCGCTGTCCATCCCGGACCACGCGGTTCTCTCCGAGATCCTTCCCGTACGGGAGGTCAACACCTACAACATCTACGCCAAAGATCTGGCGGAAAAGATCCCGGGCTGTGTGTGGTTCCCAACGTTTGAGGAGATACGCGACTATGTGATGGCAAAGGCGCAGGAGGGCGACTTGATCTTGACCCTCGGCGGCGGCGACGTATACAAATGTGCGAATATGATCGTAGAAACATATCAAGCACAGAACAAGTGAGTTTGTATTGATTTTGTAAAAACAATATAACGGCTCTTTCGTATTTTAAAATGAGAAAAGCCCATAACCTCTTTTAAATCCTATCGTTTCCTGTTCGTTAAAAAATTTAGGCGGGTGGTTCCCCAATAAGGAAACCACCCGCCTGTTTTTTTATCTGTTTTGATTGGATTCCTTCAAAAGTAGCTCCGAAAAATGGCTGAATGCCTTTGAAAATCCGTGCAAAACGTGCCTTTAATAAGCGGCACTCAATGGATTGAGCACCCCGTAAGCCTTGCTCTCAATGTCCTCAATGTATTTGATTGCAAGCCCTGCGCCGCGCGCTACACACATATCCGGCTCCTCAGCGATACGGACCGGCATTTTTGTCTTCTTGGAAATCAACTTGTCGAACCCAAACAGCTGCGACGATCCGCCGGTCAGGATGATCCCATCCGAATACACATCCCCCATCAGCTCCGGAGGCGTCTTTTCCAGCATCTCCTGTACGGTATAGATGATCTGCATCGCAGGCTCGATCAAAGCTTCCAACATCTCGTCGCACGAAATGTCCGCCCACTGCGGCAGGCCGGTCATCGCGTTACGACCCTTGACCCGGTGCTTTACCATCTCCTTGCGTGGATACACGCAGCCGATGGCGATCTTGGCCTCTTCTGCCATGCGTTTTCCGATGATGAGATTGTATTTCCGGCGAACATATTTGATGATCGCTTCGTCAAATGCATTGCCCGCTGTCTTGATTGAGCGCGAAATGGCAATGCCGCTCAAAGACAGCACACCCATGTCGGTCGTGCCGCCGCCGATGTCCACAATCAAAGTCCCGTGCGGCTCGTCGATCTTGACGCCGGCACCCATAGCCGCCGCAACCGGCTCTTCAATCAGGCAGATTTTTCGCACGCCGGCGGAACTGATGGCGTTTACCACCGCGCGCTTTTCCACCTCGGTGATCAAACAGGGGACGCTGACCACCACACGCGGCATAAAGACCTTGCTGCTGCTGATCTGTTTCATATAATGGCTAATCAGATACTGCGCCAAATCAAAATCGGAAATCACGCCGTTGCAGAGCGGCTGCACCACATCGATGCGGTCCGAAGTCCGCCCGACCATCGCATACGCCTCACTGCCGATGGCGACGACTTCCTCCGTCTCCACATTGTACGCTACCACAGCTGGTTCTTTTAAAATAACGCCCTTCCCGTCCAAGTAAATTTTTACCGTGGACGTGCCCAAATCAATCGCAATATCGGTTCCGAGCATGCACAATCACTTCCATTCAAAATCCATTTTGCGGCAATTTCAAAGTGCGGCGCACTGCGTGACGCTTTGAAATTGCCACAAAAGAAAGTATTTTCCCAATTTGAGAATACATTTCATTATATTACATCCACGGAAGCTTTTCAACCGCTGTTCTGTGTTTCATCCCAGTGAACATCCGCCACCGCCGCACAGACCACACGCGCCGCCCCTTCCCGCAACAAGATACGCGCACATTCGCAGAGCGTTGCGCCCGTCGTGACGATATCATCGATGAGCAGGATGGACTCTCCCGCCAGCCGTATCCTGTTGCAAGCCCGGTATACGCCCTGCACATTTCGCAGGCGTTCTTCGCCGGAGAGTTCGTGCTGCACCTGGTTTTCCTTCGCCTTTCGGAGCGTTTCTACATAGGGCAGTCCCAGCCATTTTGCAGCCTCCCGCGCAATCAGCTCCGCCTGGTTGTATCCACGCTCGCGCAGGCGTCGTTTCGAAAGAGGGACCGCTGTTGCAACCGTAAAAGCTTCCTCCCTCCATTGCTCCCGAAGCCCTTCGGCAACTTTCCGGCCATAATAGGGCGCGTATTCCCGGTGCCCCTGGAACTTGAACCGCATGAGCGATTCTTTGACCGGGCCTTCATAGCGGAAGGGCGTCAAACACCATACAGTCTCCCCGCTTACGCCCGGTTTCATGCGGCGAATCGCGGGAGAAGCCGCGATCTCGTTTTCACACGCTTCACAGATCTCCCACCCTGGATAGATTAATTCGTCGCAAAATAGGCATCGCGGAGGGAACAGCATGTCCCCCAATGTTTGAAAAACAGCCTTTAAGCCCATGGTTCCTTCCCTTCTATTCCTCCTGACCGGCACCTGTCAAAAAATACAAAAGGCCGGAGTAACGCCGGGTCTTGCGGGCGTTTTCCACCATTGCCTGCACGGTGCGCCGCATCCCCACCATCACCAGCAGCGTTTTTGCGCGCGTGATGGCCGTATAAAGGAGATTGCGATAGCACAACTGCGGCGGCCCGGGAAACATGGGCATCACCACCGCAGTGAACTCATTTCCTTGGCTTTTATGGACCGTCATAGCATAGGCCAATTCCAACTCGGAGGCGGCATCCAATTCGTACAGGACGAGGCGGTCGTCGTCCATCAGCACCGTCAGGACAGAAGCGCGGCGGTCCACCCCGCACAACACGCCCATGTCCCCGTTGAACACGCCTTCGCCGGTGGTGCCGTCCGATTTGTTCCAAGGGAGGTTGTAGTCGTTTTTGACCTGCATCACCTTGTCGCCTTCGCGAAACAACACCCCATTGACCGTAATCTCATTCTTTTTGCGGTCCGGTGGGTTCAGAGCAGCCTGTAGGCGCTTATTCAGCTCATTGGTCCCCAAATCGCCCTTCCTACCGGGACAAAGGACCTGAATGTCCGCCATGGGGGAATATCCATAGCTGGCGGGCAGGCGCTTGGCGCAGAGGCCGACGATGGTCTCCGCCACATCTGCGGCATTGCTGCTGGGCAAAAAGAAGAAATCGCTTGTCCGCACGGAGAGGTCGGGCATCTCCCCCGCCACGATCCGGTGGGCATTTGTGACAATCAAGCTCTGCATGGACTGCCGGAAAATCTCGTTCAAACGCACCACCGGAAGCATCTCCGAGGCAATCAGATCGCCCAGCACATTGCCGGGCCCGACACTGGGAAGCTGGTCGCTGTCGCCCACCAGGATCAAGCGGCAGCCGAGCGGAAGCGCCCGCAGCACTGCCTCAAAAATGGTGACGTCCACCATGGAAAGCTCGTCGATCACCAGTGCGTCGCAGTCCAGATTGTTCTTTTCGTTCTTAGCAAAGGTGGGCTGGTCGTTCTCATCCCATTCCACCTGCAACAAGCGGTGGATGGTCTTGGCCTCTTTGCCGGTCAGGTCGGACATCCGTTTCGCCGCGCGGCCCGTCGGCGCTGCCAAAAGCACCTTTTCCCCCTTGCGCTCCAAAATCTTGATGATTGCGTTGAGCGTGGTGGTCTTTCCGGTGCCGGGGCCGCCGGTCAAAATCAACATGCCCTGGGACAGCGCCTTGCGGATGGCCTGCTTTTGCATCTCCGCATAGTGGATCGAGAGCTCCTGCTCCATCACCGCAATGTAATGGTCGATCCCGACGATCGACTGTGCCGGATAACGCAGCAGCATCCCGATGCGCGCTGCCGCGTAAACTTCGGAGCGATGCAGCTTTGGGGTAAAGATAAATTCCCTGCCGTGAAAGAGCTGGGAGATGACGGAACCGTCCTGCTTGAGCTGTTCCAGCGCCTCCTGGGTAAGCGCCACATCGACACCCAGCATTCCGGCCGTCGCAGCCAGAAGCTTTTCCACCGGCAGACAGGTATGCCCATTCCCGATGTTGTGCTTCAAAACATACACCAGCCCGGCGCGGAGGCGGCAGATGTCGTCCTGCGGGCGCTCCAAAGAGGCGGCGATGTCGTCCGCTCGGCTAAACCCGATGTTCAGTCCGTCGTCACATAGGCAATAGGGATTCTCCTGGACCCGCTCCACGGCCTGCGGGCCGAACTGTTTCCAGATGCGCACCGCTTCCTCCGGGGAAATGCCGTATTGCCCCAAACTGAGCATCATCTCCCGGATGCCGTGCACGCGCTGGAACTCCTCCCCAATCTTCCGCGCCTTGTCGCGTGTAATCCCCTTGATGCTGCTCAGGCGCTCCGGTTCTTCTTCCAAAATGTGCAGGGTGTTGTCCCCAAAGGTATCCACAATCCGGGCGGCGGTGGCAGCTCCAATTCCCTTGATCGCTCCAGAGGACAGGTATTTCAGCATTGCCACTGCAGTGGCCGGCTTGGAGCGCTCAAACGCCTCCACCTTGAACTGCGTGCCAAAATTCGGATGGCTGCTCCAGTTGCCGATCACTCGGAGCTCCTCCCCAGCGCTCACCCAGGGGATGGTCCCCACCACGGTGACCAACTCCTGGCCATTGTTGAGCTCCAATACCGTATATCCGTTTTTTTCATTCCGAAAGACAATCCGCTCCACCGAGCCGGTCATCTCCAGAAGGGTCTCTTCATACATGTTGGTTCCTCCCATATGTCGGGTTTTTGCGTTCCAATTGCATCGCTTGGCAGCCGTCATCCGACAAAATTCCAATTCCAACAGGGCTTATACCGGCCGTTTGTCCGTTCGGCCGGTATAAGGCATGATTTTAGTATAGACGATTTTGTATGTATTTGTAAACTATTGTTCCAGGATTTCCGCGACTTCCTCCGGCGTACAAATGCGCACATCCAGGTTTTCACGGCTGACAACACGGCAGACCTCCCGCGTTTCTTCGTCCATTCCTCGGTCGACGCAGAGCACCAGCTTCTCCTGCGTGCTGTCCAACCAGCGCAAATGCTCCAAGGCGTTCTTCAGTGCGAGCTCCGCTTCGCCGTCGTGCCCTTGGAAGGAGAGCACCCAAAAGAGCTTCCCCCGATGGCGGGTGCGCAAAAAATGGAAGGCCAAAAGCCGGAATACCTCTGTCAGCCCAATAATCGCTAAAAAAATCAGAATGGTCTTAAATAGAATTCCCCACATAAAAAATCACCTCATCACAGTTTATGTGACAAGGTGATTTCCGCGCATATTTTTTCAAAATCGTACCATCAAGATCGTACTATTAGGCGTTGAGCGCCGCCTTGAGCGCTTCTACCCTGTCCCGCTGTTCCCACGGCAGGTTCAGATCTTCGCGGCCCATATGGCCATAGTTGGAGATCTGGCGGTAAATCGGGCGGCAGAGGTCGAAATTCTGGATGATCGCGGCCGGGCGCAGGTCAAACACCTTGCGCACGGCGTTTTCCAGCTGTTCGCTGGTATAATCGGACGTCCCGAAGGTATCCACCGCAACCGAGATGGGCCGCGCTACACCGATGGCGTAAGCAAGCTGCACCTCACATTTCTTTGCCAAGCCCGCCGCTACAATGTTCTTCGCCACATAGCGTGCCGCATAAGCCCCGGAACGGTCCACTTTGGTCGGGTCCTTTCCGGAGAAGGCGCCGCCCCCGTGACGGCCATACCCGCCATAGGAATCCACAATGATCTTACGCCCCGTCAAGCCGGTATCCCCCGCCGGGCCACCCACAACAAAGCGGCCAGTCGGGTTGACATAAAATTTGGTGTTCTCATCCAGCCACTTGGCCGGGATCGCCGCTTTGATCACATGTTCCACCACGTCGGCGCGAATCTGTTCCAACGTGACATCCGGGCTGTGCTGCGTGGACAGCACGACCGTATCCACGCGCACCGGGACGCCGTCTTCGTACTCCACAGTAATCTGCGTCTTCCCGTCCGGACGCAGATAGGGCAGCTCGCGGCTCTTGCGCACGTCGCTCAGCTTTTTGGACACCTTGTGCGCCAGGGAGATCGCCAGGGGCATGAGCTCCGGTGTTTCGTCGCAGGCAAAGCCAAACATCATCCCCTGGTCGCCCGCGCCGACGCTGTCGAGGGCGTCGGTCGCGCCGTTCTGCGCCTCATAGGATTTATTGACGCCCATGGCGATGTCGGGCGACTGCATATCGATCGATGTGATAACGCCGCAGGTATTGCCGTCAAATCCATATTTGTTGTTGCTATAACCGACGTCGATGGCCACATTGCGGGCGATCGACGCAATATCCACGTAGCATTCCGTGGAAATCTCACCCATGATGTGCAGCATCCCGGTTGTCGCCGCCACCTCGCAGGCGACATGCGCATGGGGGTCCTGCTCCAAAATCGCATCCAATACCGCGTCGGAAATCTGGTCGCAGAGTTTATCGGGATGCCCCTCGGTCACCGATTCGGAAGTGAAAAAATACTTTGCCATGTTGTGTTTGTCCTCCTGTTTGAAAATTGCCAGTCTTGTCCATGTCCTTGGAAGCGATTGCCTCCTGATTCAAGATTCCAGGTCATAAAAAAGCCGCCCGGAAAACCGAGCGGCCTATAAAGCAACCTCATCTTTCGGTTTACCCGCAGGAATTAGCACCTTGCTTTTAAAAGCAGGTTGCCGGACATCACAGGGCCTGTTCCCTCCGTCACTCTTGATAAGGACATATTCTGTTAGCAGATGTATTATAGCACGGATTGGTATCCCTGTAAAGGGACAAAATAAGAAAAATTCCTACAAAATGTGTCTTAGGACTGGCCAACAAGATCCTTATGACGGCGGACAAACGGCTGCAATGCCTTGAAGACAATCGCTGTAATCACACAGTTGGCCGACGCCTTGATGAGATTAAACGGGATAATGACTGGGATGATCATATCCACGACCGCCTGCATCGGCACGCCCTGGAAATAGCTGGTCAATACCAGATTCAGCGGGATCATCAACGCGGTCATCGCCAAAGTCCCCAGCACCATACCGACGACCGTATCGCGGAATTTGTGGTGCCATCCGCTGAACTGCCCCACCAGGACCACCAGCGCACCGGACGCGACGACGTGCATCACCAGCCCAATCCAGCCATCACCACCTAAAAGGAACGCCTGGATCAGGGAAACCACCAGCAGGATCACCAGTCCCGGTACGGTTCCAAACAACAGCGTCCCCAATAGGATCGGCACATCCGCCATGTCGTACTTCATGAACGGTGCGGCAGGGATAATCGGGAATTGGGTGACCGTTACAAGAACGATTGCAATTGCGGCGAGCATTCCCATTTGCGCCATGCGGATCACATTGTCTTTGGTGTTTGTTTTCATAGATACCTCTCCTTTTTGTGGGCTGTCTACGAAAAAAGCCCCGCGGCAATAACGCCACGGGGCCTAAATACGCATAACGCGCGGTTCTTCTTCCATCCGGACTATACCGTCGGCTTTGGGATCTCACCAAAATCAGCTTTCGCTCGCGGGCTTGTCGGCTAACGCCGCATTACCGCCGGTGGGGAATTGCACCCCGCCCCGAAGACAGCTCTTAAATTTGTTAATATTATAACGCTCTTCCATGCGTCTGTCAATCCTTAGAACGATATTTTTCCGGAATTACTTGCTCCACCATGTTTTGTATGTAAGATAAGCTAAAGGGAGAATCGTATTGGCGCACGCCGTGCTGTTGCGCCAATGCCTCCGAATATTGTTCGAGCGGATAGATCGTTATATCCCGGAAATAGTCGCCGTAATGGGTGACAATCGGTTCGAAACGGACGTCCGTTATGGATATCTTCCCGCTTTGCAGCTCTTTCTCCACGGTCACCTGGAGCATCCCGCCCACCATGCTCATCGCGCGATCCTGCGCCGAGACAAAATTTCCCAGGGCATAGACCACCGGACATTGCGCGCCATCCGAAGCGCGTTCCAACATAGCCACCGGCTGTAAGGTATGCGCATGGTTTCCGAAAATAATATCCGCGCCCCAATCCACCAGATTTTGGGCCAGCTCCTGCTGCTTCTGGGTGGGGGTATGGGTATACTCTGTCCCCCAGTGGACGGACACCACTACAACGTCCGCCATGGATTTCGCCTTCTGGACCAACCGCTTCAGAAGGTCCGTCTCCTTGGTCAAGAGGATGTGATAGGGGGAATCCTTCGGCAGAGACAGGCCGTTGGTCATCTCCGTCACACCGATGTGCGCTGTCTTGATGCCGTTTTTCTCTATGATGCGGATGTTTTCCAAGTCCGCATCGCTTCGGTACGCCCCCACCACGGCGGCATTCTTTTTGTCCCAAGTGTCCAACGTGGCGCGCAGCCCCTGTTCGCCCTGATCCAGTATATGATTGTTCGCATGGTTGATGACATCAAAACCGATCTTCACCAGCTCGTCCCCCAATTCCGCCGGCGAATTGAACCGCGGGTATCCGGATAAGGGCAGGATATCGCCCGCCAGCGGCGTCTCTTGGTTGATGACCGCGACGTCCGCCTGTTGGATATAGGGGGCAACCCGCTCATATACCGGGGAAAAGTCATAGCCTGTCCCGCCGGCGCGCCGGTTGGCCTGTTTGTAAATGCCGTCGTGGATTAGGTTGTCGCCCACCCCGAGGATTGTGATCGAGGCGGTCTCCGGCTCCGGCAAAGGTTCGCTTTCCAAAGGCTTGTCCGGAGGCGGTGTAGACGGCGTTTCCGGCTCCAGCTCCTGTGACGGTTCGAACGGTTCCTCCGCTGGCTGTGAAACGCTCTCTTGTGGGATCTGCTCTGTATTCTGAATCCGCCCCGTGGTGGACAGCAGAAGGAAAGCAGCAACGCACAGCAAAACAGCTAAGCCCGCTGTGGACATCCGCAAAATGACCGTCCCCATGCGCACCGGTAATGGGCGGGGATTCTTCCGGTAATACTTTGCTTTTTTCATATCGGGTTCTCCTGTATTGATACCGTCCATGGCGGCCGATATACTTCATCGGCCGCGCCATTCTCTACTTGGATTATACATCAAACTGCGGAAGAAAGCCATGAAAACCGTATGACGGATTCCGACAGAAACAGCCGCCGTGAAGGATCGGCTCCACAGCGGCTGATCGAAAGGATCTCCAGAACCAGTTATGCCGGGTAAACCAGGTTCCGCTCGTCCCAATCTTCGATGATGGGCAGGAAGTCCTGCGCCTCTTTTCGCGCTCCTGCCAGATCGTGCTCCAAGTAGTTGCCGCATTCTTTGGCCGTCGCCCCGGGGATCTCCCCTTCATACTCTGCAATCTGCCGGAAAATCGAGCGGATCAGGCGCACCGCGTCCGCCTCCTCCATGTCCTTGAGCAGGAAATAGCAGCCCGTCCGGCAGCCCATCGGCCCAAAGTAGATCACATGATCCTTCCACTCCGAATTGCGCGCAAAGGTCGCGAACAGGTGCTCCAGGGTGTGCAGCGCCGCGTTTTCCAAATAGGGCGGCGTATTGGGGCGGCGCATACGGATGTCATACGTCTTCACGTCCCCGTCGATGCGGGAAAGGTAAATGCCAGGTACCAATTTGTCGTGGTCAATGCAAAAGCTTGCAATTTTATCCATACGATTTCCTCCATTTTTGTTTGAATCAGATGATTGGATCTCAGCCAAAGGAACGGCCTCCCGTGAGCTTATCCAGATCTATCCCTGCAAAAAATCCGTTGATCAGTTCCAAAGCATCCTGAATGGACCGTTCATATACGTCGAAAAAGCTTTCGTTCTTGGGCTCTCCATTCTCCGGCCAGCGCCATGTTCCCAGCAACGCGTTGGCGTAATCGAAATCATCCCCTTCGCCCACGCCGCGGATATGGCACGAAAGAAGATGCTTCCCGCCATGCTTCTTTTCCCAACGCTCCACCAGCGATTTTTTCAAACTGGTGCGGTCGTTCAACCACCCCAACGCTGTGTGCGCATCTCGGATTGCCTGCTCCACCAGGGGTTTCGCATTCGATACGCCAAACCGCACATGCAGCAAAAACGCATAGAGTGTGGCAATCTCCGCCTCCACCTGTGGATTCTTTGGAAGCGTCTTTTTGAGGGAAAACTCAATTGGAAGCGCCCCGGCCTCATAGCGCAGCAGGATCACGTCGAGCGCCGACTCCAATTCGTGGTGTGCAATCTGCTCATCTTGCTCCGGTTGGACCTGTAACAATCCGTGTGCATGCGCCCGCACAAACGGGTGACAGGTCCGGTCTGCCGCATAATGGCAGAGGAATCCCGCGATATAGCTTTTTACGACCTCCGAAGGGTGGGACTCCGCATAACCGCGCAAAACGGATAAGGTCTGAACGACCTCTTCCTGGTGCAATCGTTCCCCGTAAACAGAGAGACTCTCCCCTTTTTGCCAAGGCAAAACCCTATGATAAAAAAGGAAATCCGGCCCCTGTGCGCCCCACAATAACGCATTGTGGTTGACGGAATCCTGTTTCCAGAGTTCCAGTACGCGCAAGGCGTGGTAGTAATGTGTGATTGCCGCAGGCATATGCATCCCTCGCTTTCCGTCCCCGCCATTCATAAAAATAGGAGACATCCCAAAAGATGTCTCCTATTGTAGCACAATCGATTTTCTTTTTAAAGGACTTTGGACAAAAAGTCCTGCAGACGTGGATTCTTCGGATGCGTGAAGAACTCGTCCGGCTTGGCCTCTTCCAAGACCTGACCCTCATCCATGAAGAGGACACGCGTGGCCACCTCGCGGGCAAAATTCATCTCGTGCGTGACAACCACCATGGTCATCCCTTCGTGCGCAAGCTCTTTCATAACCTGAAGCACTTCTCCAACCATCTCCGGGTCCAAGGCGCTGGTCGGTTCGTCAAAGAGCATCACATCCGGCTCCATCGCAAGTGCGCGCACAATGGCAATGCGCTGCTGCTGGCCGCCAGAGAGCTGGGAGGGATAGGCGTTTGCTTTATCCTCCAGACCAATGCGCTTCAAAAGCTGCATCGCCTTATCGTCCGCCTCTTTCTGCGTCTTGATCTTGAGCGTCACAGGTGCAAGCGTGATGTTTTTCAACACGGACAGGTGCGGAAACAGATTGAAGTGCTGGAACACCATGCCCATTTTGCGGCGGAGCTGGTCTACATCGCAGCCGGGAGCGTTGATCTGCGTCCCTTCAAACCACACCTCGCCCCCGGTGGGCATTTCCAGCAGGTTCAGGCAGCGGAGAAAGGTGCTCTTTCCGGAGCCGGACGGCCCCACGATCACCACCTTTTCCCCTTTTTGAATCTCCTGGTTGATCCCCTTGAGCACATGAAGGTCGCCCCGCAGGGTATGGAACGTCTTTTCCAAATTTTTAACGCTTATCATTTTAACGTTTATCACTCTGGTGCAGCCTCCTTTCGAGCTTGGACAGGCACGTAGTCAACAGGATGACCAGCACCAGATAAACCGCCGCCACCAGGAACAGGGGCAGGAATGCATCGTATGTAATACTGCGGATAATATCGCCGCCCTTGGTCAGATCCTGAATGCCGACATAACCGGCGACGGAAGTCTCCTTCAAAAGGGCGATAAACTCATTGAAGACCGCAGGCGCGACATTTTTAAATGCCTGCGGCAAAACGATCTTACTCATGGTTGTCCGGCCGTTCAAACCCAAGGAGCGCCCAGCCTCGATCTGGCCACGGTCCACGGACTGGATGCCGCTTCGAATGACCTCGGCAACATAGGCGCCGGAATTGATACCGAACGACAGCATTGCCACCAAAAGCGTTTCCCCGCTGGCGAAGATGAAGTACACCATAATCATCAACTGCACCAGCACAGGGGTGCCGCGGATAACCGTCAAGTATAAACCGCAAATTTTATTGAGGATGCGCAGTTTCTTTGGGTTATTCTGATGCGTGATGCGCACCAGGGCGACCAACGTACCCAGGATGATACCGATGATGACAGCCACCAACGTGATTGCCACCGTGTTGCCAAATCCCTGTACGATGTACATATACCGGTCTTTTAAAATAAAATCATCATAGAACTGCTGTCCCAGATCGGAGAAAAAGGACAGCGGAAGCGATGCGAAAAGTGTCTGCATGACGACCTCCCCATAAAACAGAAGCAGGCAGAAAAGCCGCTGCTCCTATCAAAGGGTCCAGCCGCTCTTCTGCTGTCTCTTGTTTCTTCTAAATTTATTCAGCGCTGATGTACTTGCTGACGATCTCATCCATCTCGCCGCTGTCCTTCATCTCCTGAAGGACTTCGTTGACCAGCTTCTGCAATTCCGTGCTGCCCTTCGGCATGGCAATTGCATATTCTTCGCTCGTGAGCGCCTCATCCAGCTTCTTGATCTTATCGCTGTTCTTTTCCACCAGCTTTTCAGCCGGGAAATCGTCGATGACAACCGCGTCAATACGGCCAGCGAGCAGGTCGGAAACTGCCTCCATGCCCTTGCTGTAACGCTTCACTTCTGCCACAGAAATGTCGTTCTCTCCGTCCTCGTTGGTGCAATACTGGTCGCCCGTGGTGCCCAGCTGGACGCCGACCGTCTTACCGTTCAGATCGGTACGGGAAGTGATGTCACTGTCATTCGTCACAATGATCGCCTGGGAAGCGTCGAAATACGGATCGGAGAAATCCACGTTCTTTTTGCGGTCCTCGCTCGCAGTCATACCCGCTGCAACGATGTCCGCTTTGCCGGACTGCAACGCTGTGATCAATGTGTCAAATGCGATGTCGCTGACTTCCAGCTCTACGCCCAGCTTATCGGCAATTTTTTGGGAAATCTCAATGTCGATGCCAACGACCTCGTCGCCATCCTTGTACTCAAACGGCTCAAACTCCGCGTTGGTTGCCATGTGCAGCGTTCCTGCATTTTGAATGTCCTCCGGCGTCTTGACTTTGCTGCCGCAAGCAGACATCGGAACCATCATGGACACCGCCAGAAGGAATGCTAAAATCTTCTTCCCTGTTTTCATAAATCGTACCCCCAAATTCGTTACTGAAATCTTCTCTCATTCTATCGCATAAATATTCATATTTCAAGCATACTTATGCGGTCTTCGAAATTTCAGAAGATTTAATAACTTACTAGATAAAAATCGAATAATTTTGTGGAACTTGCAAGCCGCAAGACTCCAAAAGTATACAGAAATCCTCTGGAACTGGCGCGATTATGCACATTCTTTCCCCAGTCACAGGATGCTGGAATGTGGCTTGCGCACAATGCAACGCCTGACGGCCAATGAGCCGCCGGCTCCCGCCATACAGATCGTCCCCTGCTAAAGGGTTCCCTCTGTTGGACATATGCACGCGGATTTGATGTGTCCGACCGGTTTCCAGCCGGAAAGCCGCCAATGTATGACTCTTTGAGCAGCATAAAGCACGCCAATGCGTCACCGCGTGGATTCCGTTTTCCGAAACACAGCGCTGGATCGTATGTCCCGGCAATCGCTCAATCGGGCCGTTTTCCGTCCCGCTTCCCGTCAGGATACCTTCGCATACTGCCAAATAGACTTTTTCGATCCCATGCGCCAAGCGCGCTGCTGCATAGGTGTTCTTCGCCAAAACCAATACGCCGGTGGTATCCCGATCCAGCCGGTAGACCGGCCGGAAGGCGCAGCATGCATCTTTTTTCTGAAAATATGCGGCGGCGGCGTTCGCTAAGCTGTCCCGGTCGTGCCCAGGAGAGGGATGCACCGGCATCGCCGCTGGCTTGTCAACCGCCAAGAGATCCCGGTCCTCATAGAGTGGGGCCAAAGGAAGATCCACCGGTTCTGGACAGGCACCGTCCGCGGGAAGCGCAAGCTGTACTTGGTCGCCAGCCTGCAAAACCTTTCGTACCGTCGCATGGACGCCATTGACTGTAATTCCCAGAGGTTCCTTCTTGAGATCGGTCAAAAGCCGGGCGGATACCCCGCAAAAATGGCGCAAAAACCCTTTTAACTGTGCAGCATCGTATGCTTCCGGCACTGTGAACGTCAGTTTTCTCATGGAACCTCCCCGCGGGCAGACAAAAAGAACGGCGGCAAGCCCATCCGCACACCGCCGTTCTGTCCCACAAAACGATTTATTTTACTTCGACGGTCCAACCAAACTCGTCCTTAATTTTACCCCACTGGATTCCAGTGAGGGTATCGTACAACTTCTGGGAGAGCGGACCGATTTCCCCATTGTTGATCTCCATGATGTCGTCGCCCCACTTCAAGTGGCCAATCGGGGAGATAACTGCCGCCGTACCAGTACCGAACGCCTCTTTCAGGCGGCCTTCTGCCGCTGCATCCGCAACCTCCTGGATCGAAAGCCTCCGCTCCGAAACCTTCATCCCCCAGGACTTCAACATCTCAATGCAGGACATACGGGTAATGCCGGACAGGATCGAACCCTGCAACGCGGGTGTGACCACTTCGTCGTCAATGACAAAGAAGACATTCATAGTGCCGACTTCTTCGATGTATTTGCGCTCCACGCCGTCGAGCCACAGCACCTGGGTATAATCCTGCTTCTCCGCCTCATCCTGCGCCTTCAAGGAAGCTGCATAGTTGCCCGCCGTCTTCGTGAAGCCCATGCCGCCGCGCACCGCACGGACATAATTGGTCTCCACATAAATCTTGACCGGATCGAGCCCTTCCGGATAGTACGCGCCTACCGGGCAGCAGATGACCATGAACAACAGATGGTGCGCCGGATGTACGCCGATGTGAGGATCGACGCCAATGATAAACGGGCGAATATAGAGGGACGTCCCCTCTTCACTGGGCACCCAGTCCTTTTCTACGGAGACGAGTTTTTCAATCGCTGCCTTCGCAAGCTCCTCGTCGATCGGAGGAATGCACAGGCGGTCATTGGAAACATTCAGGCGGGCCATGTTTTTATCCGGACGGAACAGCAAAATTCTGCCATCCTGCGCGCGGTAAGCCTTCATGCCTTCAAATACGGACTGGCCGTAATGCAGGCACATGGCGGAAGGATCCATTTCAATCGGCCCATAAGGAACGATGCGGGGATCGTGCCAACCCTGCCCCTCGTCGTAGTTCATAATAAACATGTGGTCGGTGAAAATGGTTCCGAACGGAAGGGGCGCGCCCGGAGCCGGCTTTTGTTTCGGATTTTTTGTAAGTTCCACTCTGATTTCCTGCATGGTAAATGCCCTCTTTCTGATTATTCCCGTTTATTGTACCATCATTTTTCGGGGATTTCAAGCTGTTACTGTGCGAAAGGCACAGCAAATTTCTCCACAGATTTGATAAGATTTGATCTGTTTTTTAGAGGGAACTCCAAATTCTTCCCCTTGCTACAATCTTATCTATCAAATTTGCATTTCTCCATCGCTATTTTCATTTTGCACAGAAGCATCAAATATCCTGCATAAATGCTGTTCCATGGTTACGCAGCCCCTTGGGATAGCGATTCTTCAAACGGCCTCCCGAGCATTTTCCAAACCCGGTGACAATGCCGTCCACCGCCACGCCGGTATAGCCCTTATAGGAATCGGGCGCTTCCAGCTCTTCCCCGTGCAGGAATGCAGCGATCCGTGGGTCACTGTGGGATAGCTCGAGTACCACACGCAGTTCCTGGGGCTTTGCCGCCATAAACGCCGCATGTGCCGGTTCGATTCGTTTCTGAAAGGTGCCCAACAGCACGCCAGCCCGCAACACCCCGAGGCCCTTCATCTGGGGAAGGCCGTTTGGCAAAAGCAAGAGGTTGTCGCCGATCTGTTCCATTGCCCCCTTGGGCGCTTCTCGATAGATCAGCTCACAGCAGGCTCGCGCCTCCTTACTCGGCTTTTGATAGGAATAGGGCGCCGGCGCATCGCCGTTTTCGGATATCCGCTGTAACTTCGCCACAAAATGGCCCTCGCCGCCATCCAGCGGCAGGATGCGCCGTGTTTGTGGAATCGTGCCCGGCCGTCCGAAAGAGACGCCGCAATCCACCAGTGCAAAATCGCAATGTTCCTCCAAAAACGCAGAGATCACCCCTTCGTTTTCCTCAGGGGAGAATGTGCAGGTCGAATAGACCAGAATGCCACCCTCCCGCAGGGCCTGCGACGCACTCTCCAAAATCGCAAGCTGGCGCACAGCGCAAGTCTTTACATGCTCGGGACTCCATTCCTGTATCGCCCGTTCGTCGCGCCGGAACATTCCTTCACCGGAGCAGGGGGCGTCCACAAGCACTTTGTCGAAGAAACCCGCCAACGCGCCGCAAAGCACCTCCGGACGGCAGCAGGATACGACCGCATTTCGCACACCCATTCGCTCCACATTGGAGAGCAACGCATTTGCCCGGTTTCGGACGATCTCATTGCTCCAGAGCAAGCCTTCCCCCGCCAATAAAGCGGCGATCTGTGTGGATTTTCCACCAGGCGCCGCGCAGAGGTCCAGCACCCGCTCGCCGGGCTGCGGGGCTAACACAGTGACAGCCGAAGCCGCGGACGGTTCCTGCACGTAAAACGCACCCGCATGGTGCAACGGCAACGCGCCCAGATGTTCCGCCTCCTCTGGGACATAATAAGAAAGCGGCGAAAACGGCGCCGCTGTGACCGGAAACGGCAGGGCCAAACGGAGAAGATCTTCCCCACATTTTTGGGGATTCAAGCGGATTCCCCGCAAGTGCGGCTTTTCATAACAGGCGAGAAAGACCTCATATTCCCTGCCTAATGTCTCTTTCATGCGGTCGCAAAATGCCTGCGGCAATGTTGTCATGTCTGTTTCTTCCCTTCTTGAACGTCTCTTTCTTTCCATCTTTTCTGGCTTTCTGTGGGCATCCGGCAATACCGCTTTCAGGATGGCAACACCACGCCATACTGCTCAAAATTTTCCCGCGCTTCTTTGAGTAGCAAGCCATGGTTTTCGCCACGGGGCTCTTCTTTGCCGGATAAAAACACATCGATTTCCCAATAACCAATCGGGCAAATGTAGGAAATCATATCTTTGTGGCTGGGAATGGTTCGATCCCCGCAACATGTACAAGGCGCACCGTTCTCCACATGCGTCCGTTCCTCTTCGTTGTCTGGCCGGTTCCCCTTCTTTTCCCGTAGGGCGGAACCCTATTTTGGGCCTTTCTCAATGCCGCCACCTCCTTGCATAGTTCGCATCATTGGATTTCGCACATTTTTTGAAAGCAAAATCGCATAATTCCTCTTTCCAAAACCAATAATAAGTGCGCAAAGGGGGTGAATACACATGAACAGCAATTACAATAACAGTCAGAACAGTTCCCAGAATCGCTCTAGCCAGAACAGCTTGCAGAACAATTCCCAGAACCGTTCCAGCCAGAATGCCAAGAACAGCACGCAGAACCGCTCTAGCCAGAACAGCCAGAATTGCAAGAATGGCACCAATCAGTGCAGCGGTCAGAACAACAGCCAGAACAGCAACAACTAACGTTCCATTCTGACGATCGCCCATTTTTTCGCAGATGCCGCTTGCCGTGCAAGCTACATCTGCGGGAATGGGTGCGAGAAATCCCCAGGCTATATGTAAGAACAGGCGGCTTTGTTACACGACAAGGCCGCCTGTTTTCTCATGTCCTTTTGTGAGAGGATTCTCTTTTTTTACGGCTATCTTTTAAAATTTGCCGCAGGGACTTATCGTCCGGCTTTTCTTCCCGGAATCCTTCCCCTGTGATTTCCCCCGCCTCGCCTACAATCACAAATGCGTTTGGGTCCACCGCATGCACAATATCATTGACCTTGCACACCTCATAACGCCGCACCGCGCAAAGCAGCATTTCCCCCTCGCGCCCGCTATAAAGGCCGCGGGATTTTAGCGCTGTAACGCCGCGATCAAGCTCGATCAAAATCCGTTGGGCAATTTCCTGGTTTTTTTCTGAAATGATAAACAGCACCTTGCCATTCCCCATATCCGTACCATAGAGGATGGTATCAATCAGCCGGGTTGAGACAAAAATGGTAATCAGCGCATATAATGCGCTTTCCATGCTCTGGAATGCAAAACCTGAAAATGTGATAATAACAAAGTCCACGCCAAGCATGAGCTTTCCCATGGAGAGGTGGCGAAAATGCCGCCCTAACAGGCGCGCCACCATGTCTGTGCCACCCGTAGTCCCACCGCGCATGAAGACCAAAGCAAGGCCTGTTCCCTCCAGCACACCGCCAAATATGGCGGCCAGCATGGGGTTTCCTTCATAGGGGGGCACTACATATCCTATCAGATCAATTGCCGCAGAGGATAACAACGTCGCCACGAAGGTTTTCGCCACCATCTTATAGCCAATTTCCGTAACCGCCCAAAGGAATATCGGGATATTGATGAGGAAAGCAGTCGTACCGATCGGCGTGTGGAACAAATAGTTCAACACGATGGACAAGCCCGTCACCCCTCCAGAGGCAATTTGGTTCGGCGCAGTAAACATTTTCACCGATACTGCATAGACCAAGCTTCCCGCTACAAAAAACAAGATATCCTTGGCAAGCGCTTTGGATCGCTCCTGGCTCCACGAAATCTTCATAGCAACCCCTCCTCTCATGTCAACGGCTCATTTTTCCATCAAATGCTGCCCATCCTCCTCATCCAACGCCTCACATGCAAGCTGAAACAGCTCGCGAAGGCGCTGTAAGTTGCCGGTCAGATAGACATAACCGAACAGCGCTTCAAAGGCCGTGGCCGCATGGTAATCCGCAACCTTGGCATTCTTCGGCACATGCCCCACATGCGCATTCCGTCCGCGGTTGTATACCGCTGCCTCTTCCTCCGTCAGCATGGGAAGAAGCTTTTTGGCCGCGGCAGCCTGGGCGCCGCAGCAGACCTGCTCCACCGAGCGCTTATGCAGCTTGTTAACCGGGCAATTGCCCTGGCAAACCAGCTTTTCCCGTACGAAAAGTTCGAACACACCGTCCCCCACAAACGCCAGCGTCAAAGGGCTAAGCTGTTTTGGGTCGCACTGGGCACCAAATAACCGTTCCAAACGTATCACTCCACAAAATCGAATTCAATTTCATAAATGCTGACGGTATCGCCCTCCTGGATACCCGCATCCCGAAGGGCGTCAATCACGCCAGTCTGGATAAGAACACGCTGGAAATATTGCAGCGATTCGTAATCGTCGAAATTGACGGAGTTGATGACCTGCAACAGCCATTCGCCCTCCACCATATAAATGTTGTCCTGTTTGGTGATCTTGACGGCATTCTTTTCAAAGTCCTCCACCGGCTTCTGCGGCAGGGGCTCCGGCTCATAGCGCTTGACCGGCGGCAGCTTACTCAGCAGCTCGGAGATACGGTTGAGAAGCGGGTCCACATCGTAGCGGATCGCCGCCATGATGGGAAAGAACTCGTATCCCTTGCCCTCCACATAATTCTTAAAGTCCTCAATTTGTTCATCCGTGGCAAGGTCGCACTTATTGCCCGCTACCAGCATGGGACGCTCTGCCAATTCCGGATTGAACTTTTTCAGTTCCGTATTGATGATCTCAAAATCCTGTTTGGGATCGCGGCCTTCGCTTCCTGCAACATCCACAATGTGGACCAAAAGACGGCAGCGGTCCACGTGACGGAGAAACTGGTGCCCCAGCCCAACCCCTTCGCCCGCGCCTTCAATCAGGCCGGGGATGTCTGCCATCACAAAGGAGCGGCCATCTTTCAGCCGCACCACGCCGAGCACCGGTGTAATGGTCGTAAAATGATAGTTGCCAATGGTCGGCTTCGCCTCGCTCACGACGGAAACCAGGGTCGATTTGCCCACATTCGGATAGCCAACCAGCCCGACGTCTGCCAAAAGCTTCAGCTCCAGGATTAGCTCAAAGCTTTCTCCCGGCGTGCCCGGTTTCGCAAAACGCGGCGTCTGACGGGTTGGCGTGGCGAAATGGATATTCCCCCAACCGCCGCGGCCGCCCTTTGCGATGACCTGCGGCTCATCGCTGGAGAGGTCCGCAAGAATGCGTCCGGTCTCGGCTTCCTTGACCAAAGTGCCCCGCGGCACGCGGACGATGAGATCCTTGCCGCTCTTGCCATTGCAGCGCGCACCGCGGCCATTTTCCCCACTCGGGGCTACATATTTGCGCTTATAGCGGAAATCCGCCAGGGTGGAGAGGTTGTCGTCCACTTGGAAGACAACATTGCCGCCCTTTCCGCCGTCGCCGCCGTCCGGCCCGCCGGAGGCCACATACTTTTCCCGATGGAACGCAACGGCTCCATCGCCGCCTTTGCCCGCTTTGACGGTGATTTTTGCATGGTCGATAAACATCTTGTATCACTTCCCTTATATTGGGCTGCCCGTTGGACAGCATAGGGCGTAGATAAATCTTTCCACGCTCCTTCTTTTTGTATACCAATCTCCCCGCAGAAACCGAAAAAATCCCTGCCGAACGGTTCCGGCAGGGATTTGTCATTCTGGTAAAATTACTGCTCCACAGCGTAAACGCTGACCTTTTTGCGGTCGCGGCCCAAACGCTCAAACTTAACGCGGCCATCCACCAATGCAAAGAGGGAATCGTCGGAACCTCTGCCCACGTTCTCGCCCGGATGAATGTGTGTGCCACGCTGCTTGACGAGGATATTGCCCGCCAACACAAACTGGCCGTCTGCGCGCTTCACACCAAGACGCTTGGACTCAGAGTCACGGCCGTTCTTGGTGGAACCCATTCCTTTTTTATGTGCGAACAGCTGAATATTTATCTTCAACATACCTTACACCTCCACATAACTTACATTGATATTTTCTGAATATTGCTCCTCAAGCCCCAACATATGAAGCTTGAAACCCGCGAACAAAACGCGGCAGTCCCTGGCTGCTTTGGCCGGGATACGCACAAGCATGTAGCCTTCTTCAGCTGCCACCTGCGCCTCCACACCGATAATCTCCGTCACCGTGTTGGCCGTCATATATGCCGCGGAGGATACCGCCGCACAGATGATGTCGTTGCCCTCTTCCCCGCTACCGGAATGACCGCTGATGCGGAACCCCACCAAGTCGCCGTCGGGCCTGGTGAAAAATTCAGCGCAGATCATTACGCATTGATGGCTTCAATCTGCACCTTGGTGTAGGGCTGTCTGTGGCCCATCTTGCGCTTTTCACCCTTCTTGGGCTTATAGGTGAAGACCGTGATCTTCTTGGACTTGCCGTTCTTCAAAACCTTACCGGATACGGATGCGCCCTCCACATACGGTGCGCCGACCTTGATGTCGCCGTCGTTGTCCAGCATGATGACCTTGAAGTCAACGGTTGCGTCTGCTTCCGCAGCAAGCTTCTCGACAAAAATAGTGTCGCCAGCCTGGACCTTGTACTGCTTGCCGCCTGTTTCAATCACTGCAAACATGAATTCCTGTTCCTACCTTTACTTTAGTCTCGCTACTATCGGGCGGGAAGACCCACTTATAGCCCGTAATATGCGGCTTATCCATATTAGCATATCCTGTCAAAAAAGTCAATCCTTTTCCCTGCTAACTGCGGCGGGAAGCCAAGCTTTTTGCAAAATCTGCCAAAGCCTTTCCTTCTTCCCCAAAGGGCTCCAATGCGCGCACGGCTGTATGGGTGAGCTCTTTCACGCGCTGTTTTGCCGTTTCCAACCCCAAAAGGGACACATATGTCGACTTCTGGTTTTCCGCATCGCTGCCGGTCGCCTTGCCGAGCGTCGCCGCGTCGCCTTCCACATCCAGGATGTCGTCCACAATCTGGAACGCCAAACCGATGGCACACGCGTAGTGCTCAGCAGCGTCTCTTTGACGTTCATCCGCCCCGGCGAGCGCACAGCCCATCCGCGCAGAGGCCAAAATCAAAGCGCCCGTCTTTTTTTCGTCCATCTCCTGGAGCGTTTCCAGGGAAATGGCTTTGCCCTCGGAGCGCAGATCGATCTCCTGCCCGCCGACCATCCCATGGATGCCCGCCGCGGATGCCAGCTGAAATGCCGCTTCCGCCGCGCAGTCCGCCCCAACCGCCGCGAGGCTCTCCGGGGAAAGCATGGTTGCGAACGCCAGCGTCAGCAGGCCGTCCCCTGCCAGCAACGCGGTATCTTCCCCATAGGCCTTGTGATTTGAGGGTTTCCCGCGGCGCAGGTCGTCGTTGTCCATGCAGGGGAGATCGTCGTGGATGAGCGAATAGGTGTGAATCATCTCCACTGCGCAGGCAAACGGCAGCGCCGCCTGCACGTCCCCGCCGCACAGCCGGCAGAACTCCAAAACGAGCGTTGGCCTCACGCGCTTGCCGCCGTCCAAAAGGCTGTAGCGCATGGCCTCAATCAACCGCTCATACCGGCAGTGTTCTTTTGGGAGAAGTTCCTCCAATTTTTGCTCGATCATGGGAAGATATGTGTCAAGCTTCATGCCTGTTCCTCCTTTTCCAGCGCAGAGAGTTGGGTGATCTTTTGCTCTGCCTGTTTCAGTTTCTCATAACAGAGTGTTGCCAGGGCGGACCCCTCTTCAAACAATTTCATGGAGGAATCCAACGATTCTCCCCCCTCTTCCAGCTGTTTGACAATTTCGTCCAGCCGGGTGACCGCAGCCTCAAACGTCGTCGCCTTTTTTGCCATCTCCCGATTCCTCCTGTTCTGAAAAACGTTCTGTCCGTTCGACCAAACATGCAATCTGTCCATCCAAAAGCCGCAGGGAGAGCTTGTCCCCCTTTTGCGCCTGCTCCACGCTGGAAACGACTTCACCGCCCGCGGCACTGGCGATTGCATAACCGCGGGAAAGCACTTGCAGCGGGCTCAGCGCGTGCAGCCGACCACTGAGTGCAGCCAACCGCGCTTCATCCTCCGTCAGCCTTCGTTTGATGCCGTCGGAAAGCCGCGTGAACAACTCGTCGATGCGCATGCGCTGGACCGCCAGAAGTTCTTGTGGATTGCGCAGGACGCGGCTACCCGCCAGGGAATCCACCTGCTGGCGCAGCTGTTCCAGCCTTGCACGCAGAAAAGAGGCCATCCGTGCCTCCTGATTTCGGATGGTGGAAAGCCAATCCGCTTGATCCGGCACGGCCAGCTCCGCCGCGGCCGAGGGGGTTGGCGCGCGCAGGTCCGCCACGAAATCGCAGATTGTAAAGTCCGTCTCGTGCCCCACCGCGGAGATCACCGGGATTTTGGATGCGGCCACTGCGCGCGCAAGCGTCTCCTCGTTGAAGGGCCAGAGGTCCTCCAGCGATCCCCCGCCGCGTCCCAGGATGATGACATCCGCACAGCGGAGACGGTTCATCCGCTTTAAAGCATCGATCAGCTGCGGCGCCGCGCCTTCCCCCTGCACCAACACAGGGCAGAATATGACCTCCGCCAACGGCCACCGCCTAGCCAAAATGGTCACAATGTCGTGCACCGCCGCGCCGGTTGGGGAGGTAATCACGCCGATGCGTGTAGGAAAGGGCGGCAACGGTTTTTTTCGGTCCGCGCGGAACAGCCCCTCGGCGCCCAGTTTTTCTTTGAGCTGTTCAAAAGCCAAATTTAAAGCGCCCACGCCATCCGGCTGTAGATCTTCAATGTAAAGCTGATACTGGCCGGTGGGCTCATATACGCCAATATGCCCGCGCGCAATCACTTTCATGCCATCCTCGGGCAAAAAACGCAAGCGCCGCGCATAGGTGGCGAACATAACCGATTTCACCACGCTCTTCTCATCCTTCAGCGAGAGATAAAAATGTCCGGACCGGTAGTGATTGGTAAAATTCGAAATCTCCCCGCTGACGAAGACGCTTGTGAGGTTTGGGTCCCCCTCCAGCAGGGATTTGATATACGTATTCAATTGTGTAACGGTCAAAAGCACCGGTTCCACCATCGTCCGATTCCTCCCGGAGATCCAGAATTCCAAAGTCCGTCTAGCATGCGCCGCAGCGTTTCATCTCGGTGAGCACGGCGATGCCGGCCGCGTTGTCGCTGGAAAACGCGGGCTCCGCAAACACTGCGCCGTATTTTTCCGTAAGCGCCTCTCGAATGAGACGGTTGGACATCACGCCGCCCGCAAACAGCATCGGCAATCCACCGTACTCTTTTTGCAACGCGGAGGCCATGCCGTCCAGCGCCGCCAGGATGGAAAGGAGGCAATAGCGCGCCACGTCCTCCCGCGGGCTGCCATAATCGAGCATTTTCCTGCATTGGTTCTCCACGCCGGAGAGGGAACAATCCGCCCCCTTCATAGACGGACGGATTTTAAACGAAGCATCCGACTGCAACGCCAATTCCTCCAGGAATTTCCCCGCGGGAAACGGCAGCCCTAGCATTCCGCCCACGCGGTCAACCGCTTGTCCCCCTTTTAAGTCGAGCGAACGTGCGACGATCTCCGCCTGGAAAAGATGCTCCCGGTCCGGCGTGACCCGCACCGCCTCGGTGGTTCCGCCGGAGACATGGAACGCCAAAAACGGCTCCTGCAAAAAGGAAAGTTTTCCCGCGGAATAGAGCGCCGCCGCAATATGCCCCGCCTGATGGGAGAACGAAAAGAAAGGCACGGAAAGCGCCGTTGCCACCGCCTTCGCCGTGCCTATTCCCACTGTGAAACAGGGCATATAAGAGTCCTCCTGGTCGCGTGGACGCGCGGACGCCCCCACCGCTTCGATTGCACCTTCGCCGCCAGCTCCGTGGAACAGCCGTTCCAGGATCTGAGGAAGTTGCTGCACGTGGTGGAAAACGGCGTCGCTCTGCCGCAGGCCAAGTTCGCCTTTCCGCACCGGCAGCAACTGCTTTTCCTGCCGGATCTCGCCGCCGGTATAGAGCGCAGCGGAGGTCGTGTAGTTGCTCGTATCGATGCCCAGAACCTTATGCATGTTTTTCACCGAATTCCTTTGCAACCGATCCAAGGACCCCGTTGACAAATGGAGCGTCCTCCGCTGTCCCATATTTCTTTGCGAGGTCGACCGCCTCGTTGATCGAAACGCTGACCGGGATCTCGTCTTCAAACAAAATCTCGTAAATCGCCAGGCGCAATAGGGACAGGGAAACCTTTGACAGGCGGTTCATCTTCCAGCCCCGGATATTCTTCTCAATCTGTGCGTCGATCTCCGCCTCATGCTGCTCCGCACCCTCGGCAAGGCGCTCTGCAAAATCGTCTACAATCATATCCTTGGACAAACCGGCCGCGTCGATGATCCGGCTGACCGACTCCCGGTTGATGGTTCTTTCAAAGGTCAGGGCAAACGCCTGCTCTCTGGCTTCGCTTCGTTTCATAAGCTTCCTCCGCGTAACTTGTCAAAATAAGAAACCCTCCACAATTGTGGAGGGTTCAAAAGGTTCGTTCGGTTTTCAAACTTCCACGCGGTTATTATACCACAGTCTGGAAGAAAAGCACAAGGGAGCCGCAGAAGAAATCCTACTGGTTCTCCACAATTTTGATCTTATCGTAGGTGACGCCCGCCTGCCCAGCCACAATGTCCTTGATGACCACCGCGTTGTTCGGGTCCGATTCCTTGACCTTCACCACCACATTGCATTCCCCGTTTTGCAGGAATACCACGCAGTCCTCAAACCCTTTGGCCTTGATGAGGTTCTCGATGTTGCTCTCTTTCAGGACATTCTGCGCCACGACCGCCGCCTGTGCAACCGCATCTTTCTTGGCCGCGTCGCTCTGTTCCGCGTCCTGTAAGACCTTTTCCAGCAGCTCTACCGCCTCATCCCGCGCCTTTTGACGGCTCAAGCGCGCCTGTGTGAAATAATCGTTTGCATCCGTGCTCTGTCCCGCCTCGGAGGAAACCGGTGCGCTGGACGACTCTGCCGGCGCCGAGGAGGACGGCACGGAGGCATTGACCAGTTGTGCTTCTCCGAGTTCCTTCTGCGAGGTGACCGTATTCGTTGCAAGCAGTTGATTATCCCCTGAGAATTGCCAATTCAAATAGACGGCTGCCCCCAGCGCGACGACCAAGGCCGCAAGAACAAGCTGACGTTTTCCAATACCCATACGTATGTACTCCTCCTGTTGTTAATTTTCGCCCTGTATTGCAACGCCGGGCACAGCAGTGATCCGGCCGGGCCTACCCTGTATCCGCGGCTTTGACCACGCAGACCCGGACCGATGTGATATCCAGCGCCGTGGTCACAGCATCGATCACGCGCTGTTGCACCACCGGATCGTCCCCGCCGTCGCACACCACTACCACCCCCTTGACAACCGGCTGCACCTCGGTCACGGCCAGCGCCCGCTGGGAGCCATCGGCGTCTTTCACCAGGATGTAGTTGGTTTCTGTGCTGTTGTTGGAGCCGCGATCCTCAGTGGTCTGGGTGCTGCGTTTTTCCTCCTGTGCATACACCTGTTCCGCGCTGCGTTCCACCGTCACCATCACCTTGGCGTTGCCCGCCCCTTGAATGTTGGTGACCAATTCGGCAAGGCTCTGCTCCAGCTCCTGCGTATACGCCTGCGCGGACTGCGCCGCCGGTTGAGAGGACGCCTCCTGCGTCTCCTCCTTTCCCGGGCTGAACAGCCCGGACAGAAAGATCAGCGCAATGCCCGCCACCCCTGCGATCACAACCCATTTGCGGCAGGTTTCGTTCTCCGCAAACTTTTCAAACCAACTCTTTTCTTCACGATCCTTCGTCGCCATGCGCCGTTACCTCCACTTCCAGCCCAAGCGTCTCCCGCAGATGCGCTTGCGCTCGGGCGCAGTCCCCGCCGTATTCTTCGGCCAGCGTGACCTCCACCCTGTTAATACCTATGCTGTTGTCCGCGTTTGTATCCATCCACACCACAACTTTTTCACTTTTTATGTCCATTCTGCTCAGCTCTGCCGCAACGAGGTTCTCAATACTGGCACGCGCCGCGGTCTCCATCTGGTTTTCCACTGTGCTTTGCAATTGGGTATTCTCCTGTACTTGCCCTTCGATGGGGAAAGTCCAGGCGATCTGCATCCCCAGGTTTTTCAAGGGCATGGCCAGCGCGCAAAGGACAAACGCCCCGAGCACAAGCTTTACCATCCGTTCCATTGCGCCGCTCGGCGCCAATCCCTGTAACAGGGCGGCCGCTAAAGCCGCCAGGCAGATGGCCGCGCTCCATTCGCGGACCGCCCCCATCATCCTCCCCCCTTTCCCATCAGCAGTACAATCGCTGTAGAAACCGTCAGGATGGTCATACAGCACAGCACAATCGCCAAAATCAACTCGACCGCTTTGGCAACCGCCCGCAACAGCGAGGTGATCTCCTTAAGCTCAAAGACATCCCCCGCCCCTGCACAGACGTTGAGCGTCACCATCCAAAGCAGGCATTGCAGGATGACGGGCAAAAAGATCAGTGCGCCCGCCAGAAGGCCAAAGGCTCCCACGCCGGATTTCAGCAGCTTTACACAGCCGGTCACCGTTTGTAAAGCGTCTCCCAAAGCGCTCCCCACCACGGGTACAAAACTGCTGACCACAAATTTGGCAGCCTTTGCCGTCGTCTCATCCATGGAGGACGCCACGATGCTATGTACCGTCAGCAAGCCGGCGAAGACCGTCATGCAAAAGCCGAGCACCCATTTGACCACCTTGTGAAACGCGTTGCAGATGCCGCTCAGGTTTACCCCTGGGGAAATAGCAGACACAATGGAGAGGGCCAGAAAAATGTTGAGGCAGGGGACCAAAATGCTGGCAGAAAGGATGGAAATGACATTCCCGACCGCCATCATCAGTAAATTGTACGATCCTGCGGAGACGGGCTGCCCTGCGGCCAGCATGATTCCGGCGAGGACCGGCACACAGGCCAGAAGAAAGCCCGCTGCGGCCTGCACCACCTGTGCCGCATGTTCAATGCATGCCACCACTGGCCCCACCACCGTGGTACACACGCAGAGCGCGCCAACCATGCCGATCACTCCGCCGAGCGGCTTTTCCCCCAGGGACAGTTTCATCCCATTGCATAGAGCGCAAAGCAACATAACGGCAATGACCGAGGCCGCCGCTTGCAGCGGCCCTCGGGCGTTTTCCTGCGCCATGCCGCCGATTTCCGAAAAGAGAGCCTCCGGCGTGATCGAAGTCAACGCCTGCCAATCCGTCCCGTCAATTCCGAGTTCCTCAAGCGTATGTTGTGTCTCCTGCGGAAGCTGCTCCGGCAAGTCGGCCGCACCGCTCTCTTCCAATTGTTCCGTATAGTAGTCCTCCGTCGATTCCGCCCACGCAATGGGCGCAAACAACACCGTTAGGACGAGCGCCAACGCCAGGCAAACCATCCGTTTCAATCGACATCCATCCTTTTTCTATCCGCCGATCAGCCCAAGGGCCGTCTGCGCAATATCCTCAAACAGCGGCAGGGAGAGCACAAGAATGGAGATCTTCCCTGCAAGTTCCACCTTGGACGCCAGGGCGCTCTCCCCGGCGTCCCGGCAGGAATCGGCCGCAAACTGCGCCAAGAAACAGATGCCCAGCGTCTTAAACAGAATCAATCCATACTCCTGTGTGAGCCCCACCCCCGAAAGCAGGGTCGTGATCTCCCGAACCGCCGGAGAGATATTCCGCAGGATCTCCACCAGGATCACCACCCCGGCGATGATGCTGATGATGACCGCATATTCCTGGTTATACCGCTTGAGTGTCACCGCGAAGATTGCTGCAATCAGCGCCGTGCCCACAATGCCGATGATGTTCATCCCCGCACCTCCCCACTGGGGCAGATCCATTGCACCGTCACAGCCCGAAAATGGATTTGATGGACTGGAACAGCACGTCGATCTGCTGGATAATCATCATCAGTACGACAATCAACCCGGCCAGCGTCGTCATCATGGCCTGTTCCTCCCTTCCGGAGCGAACCAAAAGCTGGTTGAGCACGGCGACGATGATGCCAATCGCGGCAATTCGAAAGATCAGATCCACATCCATTTTCTTTTCCTCCCCATCGCCCTGGTTCGAACCAGGGCTGTGTTTGATATTCCGCCGTTCAGCATAGGAATAAAGCGACGGCAATGCCTGAAAACGATCCCAGCATCAGGTAGAGCTTTCCTTTGCGTGCCTTTTCCTGCCGCGCACGCTCCAACCGGTCTTGGAACAGCTCCGCGTACAGGCGGCAATGAGAAAGCTGCCCTTCCACGTCGCTGGCCCCAAAGCCGCTCCCAAAGTCGCGCAACAAGGTCTGGTCCTCCTCGGTCAGGCCCGTCCCCTTCGCCCCTGTGCGCACCCCCTCTTCCCAGGCGGTATGGAAATCCTCCCCCGCTTTATAACGAGCCGCACACTGCTGCAAAAATGCAAGACTACTCCCATGCCTCTGGATGATCTCCACAACGGATGCAGCAGAATAGCGGATCTCCGTCTGCGCCGCGTTCAGGAAACGCAGCATCTCCTCAAGCTGTGCAACCCTCTGCGAGAGCCTATGCGACTGTACATATCCCGCTATGGTCCCGGCCGCGATCAGCAACAGAATTCCCAGAACCTTGAGCAAGCAACTCACCTGCCTTGTATACCTCCGCCACACGGCCGGGTTCCCGGCTTCCTTCCAGGAGCACCACATAGCCAAACGCCCCGGTATGAAGGAGGCTGACCGCCTGCTGCCGGCGCAGAAGTTCCCGCACATTTCCCGCATGGACGCTTGAAATCATGCCGACGCCCGCATTCAGGCCCTGGGCGGCGGCTTCCACATCGGCCAGACCTCCCAGCTCGTCACAGATGATAAACTCCGGGGAAAGCGACCGGATGGCTTGAAGAATCCCTTCCCCCTTTGGATAACCGTCCAGTACATCACAGCAAGGCCCCAAATCGTTTTGCGGCACCCCGCGATACGTCCCCGCCAGTTCCCCGCGTTCATCCACCACCGCCACCTTTCGCACATCTCCGCACAGGCCGGAGGACAGCTGCCTGGCCATGTCGCGCAGAATGGTTGTTTTTCCGCTGGCAGGCGCCCCGGCAATCAGCACCCCTTCCCGCAGATTCTTCCCCACCGCTTGCAGCACGGCGCTGGCGCATCCATACACCTGGCGCGCAATGCGGATATTGATGGAGCTGATGTCCCGCAGGCTGCCGATGCTTCCGTTGGAGATCACCGCCGTCCCGCAAAGGCCCACGCGATGCCCGCCGCTGAGGGTGATAAAGCCGTTCTTGATCTCATTTTGGTGGCTGTATACCGAATAGCTACAGATTCCCCGGAAGGTCTCATCGATGTCCTCGCGGGTTGCCCGCATCCCGTCCGGCTCTGGCCGGCAGGAAGGCCGTCCGTTCCGATTCAAAAAATATACGCCGCCCGTACAACAGATGGAGACCGGCTGGTTGACCCGGAAGCGGATCTCCTGCGCCTGCTCCTTCATGTCGGTCGGCAGCAGGAACAGATAGTTCCGCAGACGGTCGCAGACCGCACGCGCCGCCGAATCGAATCTGCTTTCATAGTTGTTTTCCATCTCTTGTCCTCCTTTCCATACATATCTATGGACAAGGGCCACTTCTTAGAACAAAAAAGGCCCTCGGAAGGAAAATCCCTCCGAGGGCACAACCCAAACACTTTATCATTCTGTTCTTTCTATTGGTCAAATCGCCGTATGCAAAACAAACGATTCGATCGCCTCGCGCGTCCCCTGCACCGACCCTTGGACCAGCGCGGCCTTTCCACCGCCGCGGCCAGCAAACGCCTGGTTGAGCGCTTTTCCCAACGGCCGGACGTCCTCCTGGCCTGCAACGGCATATTTCCAGCCTTCTGCATCGCTTCCAGAGAACACCGCCGCCAGCCCAGCGCGCTCCGCAAGGGCCAGGCAAAAATGGCGCAGGCTGTCCGGGGACAATCCCTCTTCAAAGAAGCAAACACGCTCCTGCCCCTCCGGTACAGCCGCGGCTTTTTGCGTAAAAATCTCCTGTTGCAGCTGGTAGACCTGTTGGCGCAGGCCGTCCCGCTCAGCGAGTAAGCGCTCGACCGCATCAACTACTTCCTCCGGCTTTGCGGAGAGCAGGACCGAAATCGCCGTGACGCTCTTGAGCTTTTCATCGTAGTCTTGAATCGCCCGACTGCCGAATTGAAGCGTCACGCGGACGCCGCCCTTATAGCGCTGCACGGAAAGCACTTTGATCGCGCCCACCTCCCCGGTGTGCGCCGTGTGCAGGCCGCAGCAGGCGCAACAATCGTATCCGGGCACCGTCACGATCCGGACCTCCCCGGTCAGCTCCTTTTTGCTGCGGTAATCGATCTGCGCCAGCTTCTCTTTGGGCGGGCATTCCGCCAGGACCGGCAGATTTTCGTAAATTGCTTGGTTGGCCAAACGTTCCACCTGGGCCATCTGCTCCGCAGAGAGCTCCCCATTAAAATCGACCGTAACGGCCTGCGCCCCCATGTGGAACCCCACATTGTCCAAATGGAACAGGCGATGCGTGATCCCGGAAACGATATGCTCCCCGGTATGCTGCTGCATAAACAAAAAGCGCCGCGGCCAGTCGATTGTCCCTTCCACATTCGTTCCCACCGCAAGCGGGCGGTCCGTAGTATGTAACAAATTTCCATCCTTTTCTTGGACATCCAACACCTTGGCATCGCCAAGTGTGCCGTGGTCCGCAGGTTGTCCGCCGCCTTCCGGATAAAACGCGGTCCGGTCGAGCGTGACAACATAGCCATCCTTTTGCGCTTCACAGCTGGTGACAACCGCCGTAAACTGCTGTAAATAGGCGTCCTCATAATAAAGCCGCTGCGTCGGCATTGTTTCCATTGCGGTTTTCCTCCTCAGATTTCCATTTCGTCCATCAGGCTGCGCATAGCCAAGATCGTCTTTTGAATCAACTCTTCCAGCGGCCAACCGAGCATATCCGCGCCCGCTTGGATCACTTCACGCGAACAGCCTGCGGCAAAATTGAGGGTCTTAAACTTCTTCTTGACCGATTTCACTTCCAGGTCAGAAACGCTCTTCGAAGGGCGCATCAAGGCCACTGCGCCGATCAACCCCGTGAGCTCATCGGTCGCGTAGAGGACCTTTTCCATGATGTGCTCCGGCCGGATGTCCACCGCCGGATATGCATGGCTGGCTGTTGCACGGATGATGCGCTCATCGATGCCGTTTTCCCGCATGATCTCCTGGCTTTTGATGCAATGCTGCTCCGGGTACTTCTCAAAATCGAGGTCGTGCAGCAGGCCGACCACTTTCCAAAAGTCCACTTCGTCCGGGGCCAACTCCTTTGCAAACCATCCCATTACCCCTGATACAATTTTCCCGTGCCGGAGATGGAAGGCATCCTGGTTATATTGTTCCAATAGCGTTTGCGCCTGTTCCAGTGTTGGTATCATGGTTTTTTCGTCCTTTCTATTTGTTTACTGGCGGAGTGACCGCCCATTTCAAACAATGTTCCTGTTTGCCGCCGAACACATGGTACCCTTCCATAAGATCGTTCAGTGGGGCGCGGTGGGTAATCAGGAAATCCGTGTTCAATTTTCCACACGCGATGAGCTTCATCAGCCGGTCGCAATGGACAGCGTCCACGCCGCCCGTCTTAAAGATCAAATTTTTTCCATACATGTTTGGGAGCGGAAACGGCTGCGCCTGCTCGTACATGGCGACCAGGGCCACGACGGAATTCGGCCTGGCGATCTGCCACGCCGTCTGGAAGGTATCCGCACCGCCCGCCGCTTCGATCACAGCGTCCGCGCCGCGCCCCTGCGTCAAAGCGCGCACCGCCTCCTCTGCGGATTCTGCGGAAGGATTGATCGTATATGTAGCGAGCCCCAACCGCTTTGCAAGCTCCAGCCTGTGCGCGTCAATATCCAATAGGATGACATCCCCCGCGCCAAACAAACCCGCACACATGGCGGCACAAAGCCCTACCGGTCCAGCGCCGATCACGGCGACCGTATCCCCCGGCTGAATTTCCGCCAGCTCCGCGCCGAAATACCCGCTGGATAGAATATCTCCCAAAAACAACGCATTGTCGTCGGTCACATGGTCTGGGATTGGGGTAAGCCCTGTATCCGCATATGGCACGCGGACATATTCCGCTTGGCAGCCGTCGATCCGGCAGCCGAGTTCCCAGCCGCCATGCGTACAGTTGTTGATAAACCCTTTGCGGCAAAACCAACAGTCCCCGCAAAAGGTGATGCAGTTGGCCGCAACACGCTCGCCCACCTTGCGCTTTTTTACGCCTTCCCCAACGGAGACAATCTCTCCGACAAACTCATGCCCCAACACTGTTCCCGGTACGGCCCGCGGGACCGCTCCGTTCAAGATGTGCAGGTCGCTGGTGCAAATCGTCGAAAGGGTCACTTTTACTATTGCATCGCCCGGCTCTTTCAACACGGGGACGGGGCGCTCCTCCAAACGCAGGTCGCCCAACCCGTGATAAACTGCCGCCAACATGGTCTTTTGCATGATGCTCCTCCTATTCTCCTATATAAGTAAATCGCTGAAACGTCTTTCCATCCCGCTCCACGGTTTCATTCCACATGGAGGCCGGGCGTACCCAGATCCCCCGCTCCCCATAGAGCGCCTGATAGACCACCATTTCCTCGCCGGTCTCAGAATGACGTGCCATACAAAACACTCGATATTCGCCGCCCTTAAAATGGCGGTATTTTCCCGGGCGAATTTGTTCCATGGTCCACTCCCTCCCATTCACTTTCCATTTTCTTCATTGAATTACATCTTTTCCTCTCGATTTGCTTGACTTTTTTTCCCAACCCTCGTATATTGGAGGGGAGTCCTTTTCTTTAGAAAAGGACCCCTTGGATTGTATCACGGCGCGCCATCTCCTGGTCGATGCCGCCCAATACGGCGATTTTATCCAGGCTCCACAAGGGCGCCAGCAGCATTTCGCGCTGCCCGTCCCCGGTCACGCGCTCGATCACCGTCTCCGGTGGCAAACGCTCCAGCTGGGAACAGACCGTGCAAATGTAGGCTTCCCGCGTCATGGGCTCCAGTTTCCCGGCGGTGAATTCCTCTGCAAGAGGCGTTCCGCGCAGGATGTGCAAGAGATGCAGCTTTACGGCGTCCGGCCTCAATCGGCCGACCGCACGCGCTGTCTCCAACATCATGGATTGCGTCTCCCCCGGAAGGCCGTCGATCAGATGGACACAAACGCGGATACCATGGCCTTTTAGAATTTGGTAGGCGTGAAGGAACTCTGCATAGGAGTGCCCCCGGTGGATCCTCTCCGCTGTCCCGTCGTGGATGGTCTGTAGGCCAAGCTCAACGGTGAGGTAAGTCTGCTGGGAGAGCTGCGCGAGATACGCGACCGTTTCTTTTGGAAGGGCATCCGCGCGCGTTGCAATGCTCAGCCCGCACACGCCGTCCACCGAAAGCGCCTCCTCGTACTTCCTTTTCAGGGTATCCAACGGCGCATAGGTGTTGGTGTGCGCTTGAAAATAGGCAATCACAGGGGCGTCTTTCCATTTTAAATGGATACGGGCCTGCTCCTGCCGTACCTGATCGGAAACGGAGAGCGACGGCCCTGGTGCAAATGCACCGCTTCCACCCTGGCAATAGGTACAGCCGCCGGTTCCCCGCGTCCCGTCTAAATTCGGACACGTAAAACCGGCGTCGATCGAAGCTTTAAAAACCCGCCTTCCGAATCGCTTTTTCAGGTGATATGCGAGCGTGTGATACCGTTTATTGTCATCCGCATACGGAAATGGATGCTCCATTTCTTTCCCTCTTTGCACTCAAAATATCTTTGCAACCTCTCCACATGTAAGATTTCTTTAAGAAATTCGTGGGTAGACTTGTAAGATTTTACTTGTAGAATAGCACGCAGAATCAAAAAGTGCAAGGGGCGTATCAATATGACGAAAGAAGGACCACTTTGTTGCAATACTTCGTTTTCCCATTCCAAGGACAAGCCGGAAAAGCCTGTCCAACAGGCGGAAGATGCTGCGTATCTGCGGCGCAGGCGTATTGTCAGCCTTATATCTCTCATTGGGTTTGTGATCTTTTCCATCGTATTTGCCGCTACAATCGGGCAAAAACTGATTGAATTCTTGGCGGACGGCAAGGCTTTTCGCGCATGGGTGGAGCAGCAAGGGATTCTAGGCCCGCTTACGCTGGTCGGAATCATGGTGTTACAGGTTGTAATTGCGATCATCCCCGGGGAAGCCGTGGAAATCGGCGCTGGGTATGCTTTTGGCGCAATCCCCGGCATGCTTCTCTGTTTGGTAGGCGCGGCGTTGGGTTCCGTGATCATCTATGGTTTGACGAAACAGTTCGGCATCCGGATGGTAGAGGCCTTCGTTTCGCGTGAAAAGATCCAGTCCTTGAAATTTCTTCAGAACACAAAAAAGTTAAATATCCTTATTTTTATATTATTTTTTATACCCGGTACGCCGAAGGATCTCTTTACCTATTTCATCGGACTGACCCCGATGAAATTGCGCACCTTTTTGATCCTTTCGAGCATCGCCCGCATTCCGTCCGTCATTTCCTCCACCATCGGCGGAGAGGCGCTCGGCTTGCAAAACTATACCTTTGCAATTGCCGTCTTTATCCTTACCGCGGCCATCAGTGGAATTGGCCTTTTAATCTATCGGAAAATTACTATACATTCAGCTGGAAAGAGGGAAAATCAATGAATTGGCAGCTCCTGATCAGCAACCGGATTATCAATGTGGGGTTTATTTCCTGGATGCTCTCCCAATTGATTAAAACGGGCATATTCTTATTGCAAAACAAGAAAATCAACCTAAAACGGTTGTCTGAATCGGGTGGGATGCCCAGCGCTCATTCTGCGTTGGGGTGCTCTGTGGCAATCGCTACGGTACAGGAGGTCGGCTTTGCCTCCCCCATCGCCGCGCTTGCCCTATCGTTCGCCGCCGTCGTCCTATACGATGCAATGGGCGTGCGGCGCGCAGCGGGAGAACAGGCAAAAGCGATCAACCAGATCACAGAATATCTGGGAGAAACAGACAAAACGGGAAAAATGGCAGAAATCAAAGAATCCATTGGAACCTTGGAAGTTTCCTTAGGGCATACGCCGTTTGAAGTGTTATGCGGCGCGCTATTGGGCATCTGCGTGGCATTGCTTTCCGCATAAACGAACCGGGCACTGAAAAAGGAATTGTTTCAGTACCCGGTCTTTTTGTTTATAATCGCCTCTTACTGTACACCTAGCTATAAAAGACGAACTGCCCCCGCGACGCTTTCATAGCGAAGCGGGGGCGTCGCTTTAAACGCACAAATCGTGCAATGTCCCAAACGTATACCCTTCTGCTTCCCATTTGCACAAGAGTTCATCGAGAATCTCCGCGTTTGTCTTGGAAGTGCTGTGCAACAGGACGACCGCTCCCGGATGGATGCGTGGGAGCAATTTACTGAACGCCTCCTCTTTGCTTGGCTGCTGATCCACATACCAGTCCACATAGGCCAGGCTCCAGAAAACGGTCTTATAGCCCAGTTCCTGGGCCTGTTTCAAATTGCTTTCGCTGTATTTCCCCTGGGGTGGGCGATAGAATTTTTCCATCTCCTGACCCGTGGTCTCTTTATACAGCGCCTCTAAGGAGGTTATTTCTTTCTTAAAATCTTCCATTGCAGAAATCTTCGACATATCCGGATGATGGTACGTATGGTTTCCAACAATGTGCCCCTCTGCGACCATCCGTTTGACCAGGTCGGGGCTGGTCTCAATATAATTTCCAACCACAAAAAAGGCGGCTTTCACGTTGTGCTTTTTTAAGGTATCCAAAATTGCCGGGGTATACCCGTTTTCATATCCTGCATCAAAGGTGAGGTAAATCGTTTTCTGTGAAGGGTCCCCTGCATAGTAAGCGTCGTATTGCTTTAAAGATGCAGCAGAGGCATTGCCGACCGGCGTTTTCCCCTCCTCCTGAAAGCTCAATCCCCAGTTGGTATTCGCCGAGGCGGATGCCGCGACGCTTGCATCTGTAACATGATGAAAAATCCCTGGCACCGCTGCCAAGAGCAGCAGGCAGAGCAGCCCAGCCAGAATCCATTTTTTCCGAAGCACAATGACCATATCTTCCACCGCCATTCTTGAAATCGATCATTCGCCTTACAACCGGCGCACAAATGGAATGGGATGCGGCAATTGAGGACGGAAAAGCCGCATCCCAATAGGAAGCCTGTCATTCCTATTTCCATATCTGTCATTTTATAGATATGCGCGAATTACCGGGTTCATGCCTCCCTTGCTTTTGAAAATCTCCAGAACGAGTAGGGCCTTCCACCCAAATCAAAAAGTGCCTTCCTATCCGAACGATAAGAAGACACTTTATATCTATGCAATCCATCCGAAGATACATTGCTTTTGCCCTCAACCTCCCATAGAAGTCTCAGGAAAAACGTATTCCTAAAATCCCGAATATGTAAAAGACCTGCTTCTCAATTAAGCATCCAGAGCGTTTCCAAAGAATTTGTCATGCACCGCAGCAACCGCTTTATCCGCATCCTTGCTGTCGATCAGGACGGAGATCTTGATTTCACTGGTAGAGATCATCTTGATGTTGATATTTGCCTCATAGAGGGCCTCAAACATCTCTGCGGCGATGCCCGGATGGGTTTCCATCCCCGCGCCAACCGCGGAAACCTTGGCAACATTTTCGTCATAGACCACGCTGGTGGCGCCGATCAGATCCACATAGGGGTTCAGCAGATCAATAGTCTCCTTGAGATTGTCATGGCTGACGGTGAAGCTGATGTCCTTCGTTCCGTTTCTGCCGATGGACTGCAAAATAATATCGACATTGATATTCTTAGCGGCCAACTTTGAGAAAATTTTAAAGGCAAGGCCCGGACGGTCCGGCACGCCAATGATCGATACACGTGCGACATCCTCGTCCTTTGCAATTCCGCTAATCATCATTTTTTCCACTTTGGTTGCCTCCTTCACAATGGTGCCCTTCGCCTTTGTCAGGCTGGAAAGTACCTCAAGCTCAATATTGTATTTCTTCGCCATCTCTACGGAACGATTGTTCAAAACCTGCGCGCCCAAAGAAGCAAGCTCCAGCATTTCGTCGTAAGAGATCACGCTCAACTTCCGCGCACCCTTCACTTTGCGCGGATCGGCTGTGAATACGCCTTCCACATCGGTGTAAATCTGGCAGAGGTCGGCATTCATGACCGCCGCAATCGCCACCGCACTGGTATCCGAACCGCCGCGTCCCAAGGTCGTCATATCGTCGTAGCGGTTGACCCCCTGGAATCCTGTCACGACCACGATATTTCTCTTGTCAATTTCCTTTTTAATGCGGTCCGGCGTCACGCGCTTAATCCGCGCCGTCCCATAGGCGGAGCTGGTATAAAAGCCGGCCTGCCATCCCAGCAGGGAAACCACCGGGAAGCCCAATTTCTCAATCGCCATCGCCAGCAGGGAAGCAGAGATCTGTTCGCCAGAGGTCAGCAGCATATCCATCTCACGCTTCGAGGCATTGGGATTGATTTCATTTGCTTTGGCAATCAGGTCGTCCGTAGTATCGCCTTGTGCAGAAACCACCACGACCACGTCATTGCCCTGCTTATATGTTTGGGTAACGATGTTGGCCACATTGAACAGGCGTTCGGCGTTTGCAACGGAAGTGCCGCCGAATTTTTGAACGATAAGGCTCATTGGTTTATCCTCCATCTCTCTATCAATAAAAGTACGTGAAGCGCCATCCCGTTCAGGATAACGTCTCAAAGCAAAAGCAAAGAGCTTCCTCGAGAGAAGCCGGAAAAAGGCACACGATTCTCCCGAACAAAGCTTTTATTCGATTGAAATTTGCGCCCCTTTGGAATCCGCATTCAAAATACGGATCTGCCAACCGGTGATCCCTTTTTCTTCCAGATGGCTGGCCGCATATTTGACAAAATTGTCCGTATCCGCCACATCAATCATGGAGATAATCGTGGGGCCGGCGCCGCTGACATAGGTGCCAAGGGAACCCAATTCATAGCTCAAGCGGAATACGCTGTCCAAATGGTCGATCAAGCCGGAACGATACGGCTGATGGATCTTATCCTGCACCGCCACACGCAAATTTTCCAATTTACCGGAGAACAAGGATGCCGTCATCAACGCGGAACGCGAAAGGTTATATACGGCGTCCGCACGGGCGTATGTCTCCGGAAGCACCGAACGGGCCTTCTCCGTTTTGAGTTCAAACGGCGGGATAAACAGGGCAAAGCGAATCTTTTCGGAGACCGGGACGCTCACGCTGTAGACGCGGCCCGCCTCAATGGCAGAAGCAACCAGACCTCCCTCAATGGCAGGGGTCGTGTTGTCCGGATGGCCTTCAATTTCCGCCGCCAGGTTGATCAATTCTGTGGTGCTGAGGGGACTTCCCAGCAGGCGGTTCGCTCCTAAAATACCTGCCACAATGCAGGCGGAGCTGCTCCCCAGGCCGCGCGCCATGGGGATGTCGTTTTGTTGAATCAATTTCAGGCCGGGAAGCTTGCGCCCACATTTCTCATAGACCTGCCTCGCCGCCCAAAAGATGAGGTTGTTCTCATCCGTGGGGATCTTTACGTCATCTTTGGAGGAAATATCCAGGGTATCGGACTCCTCCATCCAGACCTGATTGTACATCGTCAGTGCGATCCCAAGGGAATCAAAGCCAGAGCCCAAGTTGGCGCTGGTTGCCGGAATCTGTATTCTTATCATGCTCTACGACTCTCCTATATTCTATATGTCATTTACAGTTCTCCGATGCGGATGGTATTCTCGATGGCCACGCCCAGCTCGGAAAGCTTCTTCAATTTCTCCACAATGGCACGCTCCGGCATGGTTTCCGTGACAAAGGCAATTTCGCCAGCAGGTGCATTCTTGCGCGTCAAATGGTTGATCTTCCCCAAGAGATGGTTGGCATTGCCAAGGGCAAGTGCCTCGTTGTCCGTATGTGCGCGCACGTACATGCTTACCTTGTCGTCGAGATAATCCTCCACATAATCCGGGCTTCCTTCTCCCCAGAAGAGGTACTTTCTCGCCTTAAAGTGTTTGACGCAATCGATCACGTCGGCCACAACTGCGCTGGCCGTAGGCAGCTTTCCAGCGCCCTTTCCGTAGAACACCACGTCGCCGGTGGAGTCCCCGCGTACCATGATACCGTTAAATACGTCGTCCACATTGGCAAGCTGGCTTTCGCGCGGAATGAACATCGGGCATACAATAATCTGAAGCTTTCCGCTCTCCATCTGCTTCACACGGCCAATCAACTTTACCACGCCGCCCCACTGCTCAGCATACTCGACATCGGCGAGCGAAATATTGGTAATGCCCTCCGTGTGGACTTGCTCCGGATACACATGGCGTCCGAACGCCAGAGAAGCCAAAATACAAATCTTCCGGCACGCATCGGCGCCCTCGACATCCGCAGCGGGATTGCGCTCCGCGTAGCCCAGCTTCTGCGCCAAAGCCAATGCATCCTGGAAATCCATTGAATCATGGATCATCTTGGTCAAAATGAAATTCGTCGTACCGTTCAAAATACCCGCGATTTCAATAACGTCGTTGGCTGCCAGGCACTGGCTGATCGGGCGGATGATCGGGATGCCGCCGCCCACACTGGCCTCAAAGAGGAAGTTCACGTTCTTTTCCTGCGCTACCTTCAAAAGCTCCGCGCCCTTCGTTGCCACCAGCTCCTTGTTGGACGTCACAACGCTCTTGCCGGCTTCCATGCAGCGCATCGAATATTCAAACGCCGGATGCAAGCCGCCCATCACTTCCACTACCACGCGGACTTCCGGATCGTTTACGATATCGTCAAACGATTTGGTGAATTTATCCGCAAAGGGGCTGTCCGGAAATTCCCGTAAATCCAGAATATATTTGATCCCAATCTCTTCTTTTGCACGCTTTGCAATGTGTTCCGTATGCGTCGTAAGGACCTCTACCACGCCGGAACCGACTACACCGTAGCCCATAACTGCTATCTGAACCATTTTTCACCAGCACTCCCTATTCTCTATGTTCGTCACTCTCGCCCAACTTTACCAACTTGTAAATGGGCAAATTTTTACTGCTCTTTCCCCGACCGCCCTTCAAAAAGGCCACCGGCATTTGCTATCCTCAAGGGATGTTCTGCAAACATACAAAAACAGATTCCCCGCTCCAAGAGCACAGAAACATGTTTACAGTTTACCATTTTTTAAACGGACATTCAATATCAAAAAACACAACAATCTTTGCTTTAACAGAGTAATTTATAAAATTGTTGTCAAAAATAAAACGAAAAATGGGGATACGTTTCCGCATCCCCACAGATTTCTCAAACATTCCATCAGCCCACAGGCACAATTCCCGGCGGTAAAGTGTCGTCCCCGGGCGTCACCACAACATTATTGTCCATATTCTCTTCCGGTTCCTGGGACGGAACCTGGGCAGGCTGCGAGGGGGCTTCCGGCACGGGTTCTGTTTCCTCCGGCAGACTGGAATCCGTTGATGGTTCTGTCACCTGCGAGGAGGTTGCGGGATCTGTCGGCGTTGTTCCCTCCGGCGTCTCACCTTCGTCCCCGGCCGACGAGGTCTCATCCCCTTCAACAGGATGTTCCATATCACATCTTTCTGGCATTTCGTCTTTTTTGTACCAACCGGTCCCCGTTCTGGGACAGCTCCCCGTCGCCAGTTTGCCGCTCTGCTGGCAGAACGTCGCCGAAACAACATTTTCGTCATAGGTAAATTCCAGTGGCTCTTTATTCTCCAAGTACTGCGACATGATTCCCTGCCAAATGGAGATGGCATACTTGGTTTCCGTGTTGTTCATCGCTGTCGGCGTATCGCGATACCCCGTCCAGATGCCCGCAAGGGCATAGGGCGTACCGCCGATGAACCAGCTATCCTTCTGGTCGTTTGTCGTGCCGGTTTTACCAAACACTTCCCAACCGGAGATCGCCGCCCGGCGGCCGCTGCCCTGCGAACCGGTGATTACGCGGTTCAGCAAGTGATGCATAATCGACGATGTTGTGGAAGAAATCGCCTGTACAGGCTCCTTGTTCCGGTTGTCCAGAATCACGTTTCCATCATGGTCTTCTACATAATAGTACGTATACGGTTCTGTAAACTTCCCGCCGTTCGCAAAAATCTGGAACGCCGCCGTCATCTCACGCACGGTGACGCCTTCGCTCATTCCGCCTATGGCGATCGGCGCGATGTTGTTATCCGCTGGTTGTAGGCTCGTGAAATGGAGCTTATCCTTTAGGAACGTATACCCAACTTCTGGCGTAATCTCCTTACAGATACGCGCCGCCGGTGCGTTTCTGGAGTTCTCCAGCGCAAATTCCACCGTCATATTTCCTAAATACCGGTTGTCAAAGTTGTTGGGACCCGGCTTATCACCGTTCCAATTTTCCAATGGCGCATCTTCTACGATCGTTGAATAATTGATGGCCCCCAGTTCGATCGCGGGCGCATAAACGCCGATCGGCTTAATCGTGGAACCAGGCTGCCGCTGTGCATCGGTCGCCAGATTCAACGGACGGTTCCGCGTCTTTTCGCGCGCACCGACCACCGCCAGTACACGCCCATCGTAATCCATCGCAATATAACCTAGGTCGATCTCCTGGTTTTGCGGCAGGTTTTCCGTGTTGTTTACAAAGGATTCTGCAATGCTCTGCATTTCCTGATCCATTGCGCAGTAAATTTTCAAACCGTCGTGGTAAATCATGTCCTCCGCCTTCGCACTGGTGCAGCTGTACAGCTCCATCAGGTCCTCTTTGACATCCTCAAACATGGTCTCCACGTACCAGTTCCAGATCTCTGTGCTGCCACCGCCGCTCTCCTGCTTTTTGCCGACAAACGTCATGTGGCGGGACTTCTCCATCGCCTCGTCATACTCCGCCTTGGTGATCTTTCCCTGGTCATACATTTCCCCTAAAACGACCTGCTGGCGTTCCATGTTGTTTTCCGGGTGTACCAGGGGCGTATACCGCGACGGATTCTGGGTAATTCCAGCAATTGCAGCGCATTCTGCGATATCGCAATCCTGGATGTCCTTACCAAAATAGAGGTTCGCCGCCGCCTGTACCCCATTGGTGCCACTGCCAAAATTGACCACATTGAGGTATGCCTCCAGAATCTGTTCCCGGCTGTACTCTTTGTTCAGATTCAACGCGCGGAAGATTTCCTTCACTTTGCGGGTCAGGCTGACGTCCTTATCGCCTGTCACATTCTTAATGAGCTGTTGGGTAATGGTAGAGCCGCCGTAGCTGCTGCCCTCTGAAAAAAGCTGCGTCACAGCGCCCAGCGTGCGCCGCCAATCCACGCCATTGTGTTCCCAAAAGCGCTTGTCCTCGATGGCGACAATGGCATCCTTCATTGCCTGGGGGATCTGGCTGTAGTCTACCCAGACGCGGTTTTCATTGCTGTAGAGGCTCTGATACTCCACCGGGTTCCCGTTTTCATCGTAAACATAGATGAAGCTTGTGTAGTTGAGCTTGAGCTTATTGAGGTCATAGGCCATCGTTTCATCCTTCATACTCCAAATGAAGGAGACCAAAAACGCCCCCACGATGGTTCCTGTGATCATCAAAATTGCCAGCAGCGTAAGCAGCGCTTTTGCCAGAATTTTCCCGATCGACCGTGCGGTATCGGACGCGCTGTTGTCCTGCACGGGGCCGGTATTGCTGAACTTGCTGATGTCGGTTTTTCGCATATTGCGCCTCCTTTCACACTCTCCGGACATCCCGCGCACAATCAGAAAGTGCGGGGGTCCTGTATATTTTACCGAATTTTCCAAATAATACCCATGAGGTGATGATCTGTGAAAAAACTGATGATCGTGCTGGCCTGCCTGGACGTCCTGGTCCTCGCCCTGCTGCTGATGGGCTATCCACAACGGTGGTTCCTTCCAGAAACGGCAGAAGAATCCAGCTCAAATATACTGTATTATACCCCTGAGACATTGTCAAGTCAAGAAAGCAGCGGTGCGTACGCCATGGCAAGCCATGTCACTGTGTATACTGTGCGCACATACGAAGGGCGCATCGGCATCTTCCTGAATGACAGCGAAGTCCCCTTTGAGGAATTGGATGTAGATGTCGGCCTTCTCCCCGAGGCCGACCAGGTTCTTTTGGAGGAAGGCATCCGCGTAACGGATCGGGAACACCTCAACCGCTTGATTGAGGACTACGAAAGTTAGCGCCAGATTTCAGCGGTCCCCCTTTCTCTTAACACACAAAAACGCCACACCTGCTGGCGTGGCGTTTTTCAAATGGGGAAGGTTTTATTTCATGTTTTCCTCATAACGCTGGATCATCGTCTTGACCATCTGGCCGCCGACAGAACCAGCCTCACGGGAAGTCAAATCGCCATTGTAACCCTGCTTCAGGTTCACACCGACCTCTGCAGCAGCTTCCATCTTAAACTTATCGAGAGCCGCACGAGCTTCCGGAACAACATTCTTATTATTCGATCTAGACATCATAAAACACTCCTTAAATTTTTGTTTTTGAATTTGTTTTGCGTTTGCCTTCCTATTTTGCGTACCATGCGTTGTTTTATGATTGTCAATTTTTGTAGGGTTTTTAAATGACGTATCCATAGGAGGAATCCACGCCCGCCATCAACAGCACCATACATACCGCAAGCATCTGGCGGGGACTGACTGCCGAATGGAGTTCCACTGTGATATCCCGCGGCTCTACCACGTCGCCGCTGACCGTTGTGATGCTTCGTTGCAGGCTAAGTGCCGCCGCGCCATAATCGAGGCTAGAGATAGAAAGCGTTTCTTTGGCGCACATCCCACAGGTCACAGCCGCCGCCCCTGCAGCACGCAATAATGCTGCCGCACGCTGGTTTTGTGGTTCAAATGCACAAAGGAATCCGTCCGGGATGGCAATTGGCATGTCCGAATCAAAACTGTTTTTTAAAAATAAAATCCCGCTGCTTCCTTCCACCTTTGGGATTCGCTCACAGTCGCAGACCAAAAAGCGCGCCTCGCCATTGCCGACCTTTCGGAGAAGTTCCGGATGGATATACCGCACGCCCCCATATCTTGCTAGGGCTGGCAAAAGTGCTTTCACAATGGACTGGTCGTTGCTTTTCCCACAGAGAAGAATATCGGTCATTCACTTGCACGCTCCAAACCGGCCGAAGCCGAACATTCTGAAACCGGGACGACACAAGTGCAGTATGTACCATTCCTCTGGATATTATGTAAAAAGACGAACAAAATTATGGGTTCTCTTTCCAATGCCCTTTGGAGAGAAAGTCCTCCAGATAATCGTGCAGCTGCTGCGCCATCTCCCGGTCCAACTGGATGCTGAGAGGGCGCAAATCCATTCCCATTTCCTGCCCAGCTGCATGAACCCACATGGAAAAATACGCATCGTTCGTGTTGATGTCCATCACCGTGCGGCTTTCCACACGGATCGGCCGGCTGCATTTGCGAATATGGGTAATCCGTGCCATCTTTCCTGCCTCCCATGTTTTCTATATAATATTGAAATATTGAAGCGCTAAAATAGCTCCGAGACGGTTACAAATGTATATCCCTCATTTTGAAGAATCTCCAATAGGCTTTCCAAAGCAGTGGGTGTATTAAGCGCGCTGCTCTGAAACCGCACGATGGAACCCGGACGAATCTGCTCCACGATCTGATTGCAGATCTGCTCGGGAGGAAGATTTTTCCAGTCCAAGGAATCGATGTCCCATTGGATGGAAAGCATCCCCTCCCCACGTGCAGCGGAAAGGAGCTCCGGGCTATATGCCCCATAGGGCGCGCGAAAAAGCCCGGGCTTTTTTCCGGTGATCTGCTCCAAGACGCGATTGCATGCCTGCAAGTCCTCCGCTTGCTCTTCCGGAGTAAGCTTCTGCATATTCGAATGGGCCATGGAATGGCTTCCCAGTTCACAATCCGCCATGGCAATCTGAAGGACGGATTCGCGGTGCGTTTCCGCCCAGCGCCCCACGACAAAAAAGGTCGCTTTGGCCCGGTACTTCTTGAGAATGCGGAGCAATTCCCCGGTCTGTACGTCCATCCACTCCACGTCAAAGGACAGGGCAACCTGCTTTTCCGCCGTATCCACACGGCAGACGGGTTCCTGTATCTTCTGTGCATCGGCCATGATGGGGGCGATCTGGTATATAGTCAAATAAAACACAACGAAGATCGCTAATACACCACATAATAAGGAAAGCAGCCGCTTGCGTGGAAACCAGAACAATACCATTTCCGTACATAGCCGGAGCGAACGCCTACCGTTGTGCCGGAGGAGCAGTTTGTCCTTTCTTCTGAAAGAAACGCTTCATGGCCTGTTCGGTACGCCGTACAAATATCTGCCTACCCTGCTCCTTCTTGGAGACCGGTTTCCCCGATCTTTCCTGCATAACCACGCCACCCTTCTTACCGCTGTCCATCCATGTGCAAAAGGGAAAAGTTCCATGCCTTACCATGCACATGTCTGCAAAATGGATATGCAAGGGCATTGTGGAATATGCGGCCGCTTTCTCGGGCTTCGCATAAACTGAGAAAGACCTCTCTTATTTTATCAAAAATGGAGGTGAAATGCGATGTCCGAGAAAGGAATTCAGTCCCTGCCCGCCGATGTAACCCGGCAGTTGCAGGTTCTCACCCGATCACAGTGGTTTATCATGGTCACCGTCTGTGCCATTCTGCTATCCTATTATTCGGTAAGCCTCATGAAACAAAAACTGGTGTGCACGGCGACGGATCCGGCTCTGTGCAAGTGCCTGCCGGAGACGCTCCCCATCCAGACCTTTTCCAGCATTCTGATCCTGCTTGCCCTTACCTTTTATGTGGGCCTCTCTGGGAAAACCGTTTGTCAAGCAAAGCAGCAGGGCAATCCCAAACAAATCCACACCTCATCTCTCAACCACACTGCCAATCTTTTGGTACTGATCGCGGGAATGATCCGCTTTGGGCTTTTGATCGCACAGGATCGCGCCGAGAGTTCTCTGTGGCGCAGGGATGATCCCGAAAATCCCGCACATACTAAACGGTGAGATTCCCCTGTATACAGGAGGATAAACAGGAAAGTAGGGATTCTGTCATGAGTAAAATTGTTGTAATCGGCGCCAATCACGCCGGAACCGCCGCGGTCAACACCATCTTGGATACAGCCCCTGACCAACATCAGGTGGTGGTTTTCGACGCCAATTCCAACATCAGTTTTTTGGGGTGCGGCATGGCGCTCTGGATCGGCGGCCAAATCTCCGGGCCGGAAGGGTTGTTCTATTCCTCACAAAAGCTTCTACAACAAAAAGGCGCTCTTGTGCACATGCTGACCACGGTGACAAAAATCGATTTTGACCGTAAGATTGTCTATGCGGAGGGTTACGACCACGCCCGCTATGAAGAACCATATGAAAAATTGATTTTGGCAACCGGTTCCCAACCAATCATCCCGGATATTCCCGGCAAAGACTTGGAAAACGTCCAATTGGTCAAACGGTACCAGGATGCGGACGAGGTCATCCAAAAACTCCACACCGATCAAATACAGAAGGTCGCCGTCATTGGGGCCGGATACATCGGTGTGGAGCTGGCGGAGGCATTTAAGCGCAATGGCAAAGAGGTTGTCTTGATCGACTGTGCGCCCACCTGCCTGTCCGGATACTATGACAGCGATTTCACAAACTTGATGTCCGAAGTGCTGGAAAAAAATGGCGTCCAGTTGGCCTTTGGCGAAAGCGTCACACGGATAGAAGGCACAAACCGTGTAGAAAAAATCCTAACAGATCAAAACGAATACGACGCGGACATGGCGGTGCTGGCCGTTGGATTCCGTCCCAATTCGAAGCTCGGCGGGGAGCGGCTGGAGCGTTTCCGCAACGGCGCATATCGGGTCAACCGGCAGCAGCGCACCAATTTGCCGGACGTCTACGCCATTGGCGACTGCGCGACCGTCTATGACAATTCAACCGGAGACGTGAATTACATCGCACTCGCCAGCAATGCGGTGCGCTCCGGCATCGTTGCCGCAGTAAACGCCTGCGGCGGTCAAATCGAGACGGAAGGCGTCCAGGGATCGAACGGAATCAGCATCTGGGGATTCAATATGGTTTCCACCGGCCTCTCCCTCGAAAAAGCGCGGCGGTATGGGTTGGATGTGTGCGCCGCCGATTTCGAGGACTACCAAAAGCCACGCTTTATGAACCATAATGAAAAGGTGAAGATCCGGATTGTTTACCGTCGGGATAACCGCGTGATCGTCGGCGCGCAGATGGCCTCCCGCTATGACATTTCCATGGGGATTCACCTCTTCTCCCTGGCCATTCAGGAGAAGGTCACCATCGACCGCCTGAAGCTCCTGGATCTCTTCTTCCTGCCGCATTTTAACCAACCGTACAACTATATTACTATGGCTGCATTAAACGCAGAATAAACGGATAAAATCCGGATTCTTTCCTGAAATGAAGTGACCCCGAAAAGTTAGACAATATTTTTGAAGAAATTGCTCAAGCAACCGAAAGGGCTTGTTGTCTGTGA
>NZ_NFJK01000049.1 GCF_002159845.1 Anaeromassilibacillus sp. An250 | reverse complement strand
GCCGCCAAGCATGAGAGCCGCTTTGTGAAGCTGCTTATCCAGCAGAACGAGATCGGCGGCAAGAGAAAGACCGCCGCAGCCACCAAGCAGCTTGAACAGGCGCAGGAGCGCATTTCCGAAGTGAGCCGCATTATCAAGCGGCTGTATGAGGACAATGTGAACGGCAAAATCAGCGACGAGCGTTTCATGGAACTGTCGGCAGACTATGAGCAGGAACAGCGGGAACTGAAAGACCGCGCCGCCGCTTTGCAGGAGGAACTTTCCAAGTCGCAGGCCGCCACCGTCAATGCGGAAAAGTTTATGGGTATCGTCCGAAAGCACCTTGCCTTTGAGGAATTGACCCCCACCCTCTTGCGGGAGATGATTGAGAAAATCGTCGTGCATGAGTGCAGCTATGACGAGAACGGCATCCGCAGGCAGGACATTGAGATTTATTACAGCTTTGTCGGCAAGATTGACTTGCCCGAAGCCTAACGCCCGACCTATCCGACACAATGGCCAAGTGCCGGATAGGAACGGCAAAATTTTTTGCACTTCTATTACTTCTTTATCACACATAAGCAAAGTCGCAGGGCATGAAACAGTTGATGGCGGGCGGCGGCGTTGCCCTTATCGGCCTTACCCTTGTCCCGCTGCTCTCCGGCCTGTTCACCGTCTGATCGCTCCCGTCGTTAAGCTGTCATAAGAAATCCTTGCCGCCCCTGCCCCCAAGCGGGGGCGGCTGAAAGGAGGTTGACACCGTATGGATTTCTTACTCGATGCCCTTACTGACTGGCTCAAGGAAATGTTGGTAGGCGGCATTATGAGCAACTTATCGGGGATGTTCGATAGCGTGAACCAGCAGGTCGCAGACATTGCGACACAGGTGGGCCAGACCCCTCAGGGCTGGAACGGGAGTATTTTCAGCATGATCCAAAATCTCTCCAACTCCATCATGGTGCCGATTGCTGGCGTGATCCTGGCTATCGTGATGACGCTGGAGCTGATTCAGATGATTACCGACAAGAACAACCTGCATGATGTGGACACCTGGATGATCTTCAAATGGGTGTTCAAATCTGCCGCTGCCATCCTCATCGTCTCAAACACCTGGAACATCGTGATGGGCGTGTTTGACGCAGCTCAAAGTGTGGTGGCGCAGGCGGCGGGCATCATCGGTTCCGACGCTTCCATCGACATCTCCTCTGTCATGACCGATATGGAGTCCCGGCTGATGGATATGGACCTGGGGCCGCTGTTCGGCCTGTGGTTCCAGTCGCTCTTTATCGGCATTACCATGTGGGCGCTTTACATTTGTATCTTTATCGTGATTTATGGCCGTATGATTGAGATTTACCGCGCGTCCAGAAGCGCTGCTTGTAATCCGCAGGCGGTGCGCGGGCATTTTGGGAATCCGGCTTTGGCAAGCCGGTAAAGAAAAGTATCAAAGACGCTGAAAAAGCGTCACTTTAGCGTCAGCCGGTTTACCCCGGAGGGAAACCATAAGGGGGACAATAGCGTACCGGAAACGTCGCAAGTTGGGGAAACCATCTACCCACGACTGAGCGGCAAGACGCAACATTGTGAACGAGGAACAAGGCTAAACTGCTTTAAGGGCAGTCCGAGGCGGGATACTCGACCCGGCGGCGCAGGATGGTTGTATTCGCCGTATGTCATAGCGGAATGTGACAGGTATACACAAACCGCACGATACTTATGACAGCCAGCCGCAATAAGCGGAAAAGGACGAAAACCCACTCCGACATCACAATACGCTTTTCCCAAAGTGTCTAACTGGAGATTGCCTAAACCGGAACGCCGGAACCGTCCGGCTATGCGTAATGCCGCAAGGTGAAAAATTTCAAGGATTAAAACCCCAAGAAAGATGACGCTGAATATCCGGCAAGGCAACGGAGCCTTCGTAGTAGTCCGAGGGCGGGAAAGCCGTCTACATGGCGAAGGAAGGCAGGATGTCAACCAACTCATAAAAAGGAAAGGTGCGTGAGGCATTATGAGAAGTCCTGAAAATGTGTTGGAAAGCCTAAAATCCAAGGCGTGTAACCAGAGTTACAAGTACGAGCGGTTATACCGCAATCTGTACAATCCACAATTCTATCTGCTGGCATACCAGCGGATACAGGCGAAACCAGGCAATATGACAGCCGGAACAGACGGCAAGACGATTGACGGCATGGGAATGGCGAGAATCAACGCCCTCATTGAAAAAATGCGGGATTTCAGCTACCAGCCCAACCCCGCAAGGAGAACCTATATCCCGAAATCCAACGGGAAGATGCGCCCCTTGGGAATACCGTCATTCGACGACAAACTGATACAGGAGGTGGTGCGGCTCATACTGGAGAGCATTTACGAGCCAACCTTCAGCGACCACTCCCACGGCTTCCGCATAAACAAAAGCTGCCATACGGCGCTCAAATATGTGCAGAAATATTTCACAGGGACAAAGTGGTTTGTTGAGGGCGACATAAAGGGCTGTTTTGACAATGTAGACCACCATGTGCTGATTGCCATTCTGCGCAAGCGGATTGCGGACGAGCATTTTATTGGTCTGCTCTGGAAGTTTTTGAAAGCCGGATATATGGAGGACTGGAACTACCACAATACTTACTCCGGTACTCCGCAAGGCTCTATCATCAGCCCCATCCTTGCAAACATTTATCTGAACGAGCTGGATAAGTTTATGGCGGAATACGCAGAGAAATTCAACTGCGGAGAGCGCCGTAAAATCAATCCGGCCTTCAAGAAGAAATTGGATGTCTGCCGTGGAAAAGAGCAAAGGCTCAAAAGAAACATCTCCAAAATGAGCGAGGAAGAAAAAGAGGGCTTACTTGCCGAAATCAGAGAACTGCGGCGCAGTCTGCGGTCAATACCGTACAGCGACCAAATGGACGAAGGCTATAAAAGAGTTTTCTATATTCGGTACGCCGATGATTTTCTGATTGGAGTAATTGGCAGAAAAGCGGACGCGGAACAGGTCAAACAGGATGTGGGGCGCTTCATCCGGGAAAATCTTCATCTGGAAATGTCCGAGGAAAAAACACTGATTACCCACGGGCATGATTTTGCTAAGTTCCTGGGGTATGAGGTCACAATCGCCAAAGGTGAGTGTAACAAAAAGACCAAAACCGGGGCCACCAGACGAGTAAACAACGGAAAAGTCATGCTCTATGTCCCCCACGACAAGTGGGTCAAGCGGCTGCTCTCCTATCATGCCCTCAAGATTAAACACGACAAACAGAACGGAAATAAAGAGGTTTGGGAACCTGTCCGGCGCACCCGCCTGTTGCACCTGGATGATTTGGAAATCCTGAACCAGTACAACGCAGAAATCCGTGGATTGTACAACTACTACCGGCTCGCAAACAATGTGTCCGTCCTCAACAACTTCTACTATGTAATGAGATACAGTATGCTCAAGACCTTTGCCGGAAAATACCGGACACGAATCAGCAGAATTATTCAGAAGTACCATCAAGGGAAAGATTTTGTTGTGGAGTATCCGAAGAAAAACGGCAAGGTTGGAAAGGTGCTGTTCTATAACAACGGGTTTCGCCGTGATACCAAAGTGGAAAGCGGCAATCCCGATGTGATTGCAAGAGTGTTTGAGAACTACGGACGCAACAGCCTAATAAAGCGGCTGAAAGCGAGTCAATGCGAGTGGTGCGGTGCAGAGAATGTACCAATTGAAATACACCATGTACGAAAACTCAAAGACTTGAGCGGCAGAAAACAATGGGAAATCGCCATGATCGGGCGTAAGCGCAAGACAATGGCACTCTGTATTGACTGTCACGATAAGTTACACGCTGGGAAATTAGACTGACAGCTGGAGAGCCGGATACATCGAGAGGTGTAAGTCCGGTTCGGAGGGGAGTTCTCGGAAACCTGCCATAGCGATATGGCAAGGCGCTGGGTTCTTACCCTACT
>NZ_NFJK01000048.1 GCF_002159845.1 Anaeromassilibacillus sp. An250 | reverse complement strand
CGCCAGACCAGCGGCGAACTGAAAGCACTGGAAACCAAGCTACAAGGGAAAAAGGAGTTGCAGCAACAGGTACTTGCTTACGCCAAGACCAAGCCCGCCCGCGACGGGCTGAAAGCGCAGAAATCCGAGAAAGCCCGCGCCGCATACCGGCAGGCGCATGAGAGCGACTTTATTATAGCCGACGCAGCCGCCCGGTATTTCCGGGAGCATGGCATTACCAAGCTGCCCGCCCGGAAAGCGTTGCAGGACGAGATCGAGCAGCTTGTTTCCAAGAAATCCGGCCTGTATAACACCTATCACGAACAGAAACAGCGGTTCAAGGAGTTGCAGACCGTCAAGCGGAATATCGACCAGATTTTGCGCCGGGAGGAACCCCGCCGCAGAAAGGAGCAGAGCCATGAGCGATAAGCTGCCCCGCATGGACTACCGCCAGCACCGGCGGGCGCGGCGGCTGGTGCATGAGTGCTGTAACTACGACGAGGGGAACTGCCTGCTGTTAGACGACGGGGAGCCTTGCGTGTGCGTCCAGAGCATTTCCTTTTCCCTCATGTGCCGCTGGTTCCGTGTGGCTGTTCTGCCCCTTGACGAGGAACTGGCCGCAGCCCTCTTGTACCGGGGGAGCCGGAAACGGTGCGCCGTCTGCGGCGCGGCCTTTGTCCCCAAATCCAACCGGGGGAAATACTGCCCCGACTGCGCCGGGCGCATGAAGAAACTCAAGGCCGCCGAACGAAAGCGGAAACAAAGGCATAAATGTCACGCTTTAGAGCCTTTCAAACCCGCATAAATCAAGGCTTTTTTCGTGGGTGTCAAAGGGTGTGCGATACATTTATCCTTTTCCCCCGGAAACAGCGTTCTAAATGCGTACAAACGCCCCAAATCCACCCAAAGGAGGAACCATGTCAGACAACCGAAAATACTACTACCTCAAGCTGAAAGAGAATTACTTTGACGAGGACGCTATCGTGCTGCTGGAAAGTATGCAGGACGGTATCCTCTATTCCAACATTCTCTTGAAACTGTACCTGAAATCGCTGAAAAACGGCGGGAAGTTGCAGCTTGATGAAAATATCCCCTACACCGCACAGATGATTGCCACCATTACCCGTCAGCAGGTCGGCACCGTAGAGCGAGCCTTGCAGATTTTTATGAAGCTGGGGCTTGTGGAGCCGTTACAGAACGGCGCGCTGTATATGAGCAACATTGAACTGCTTATCGGCCAATCCTCTACCGAGGGGGAGCGGAAACGGCGGGCAAGGCTGGCTTTGCAGGAGCAGAAAGCCTTGCCAAAGGCCGGGGCGGACAAATGTCCACCATATCAAGCGGACATTTGTCCACCAGAGATAGAGATAGAGAAAGAGATAGAGATAGAAAAAGAGAGAGAGCGAGAGTTAGATACGGGACAACCCGCCCGCGCCGCCTATGGCCGGTATGAAAATGTCTTTCTTTCGCAATCAGAACTGGACGGGCTGAAAGCAGACCTGCCCGACAAGTGGAACTACTACATTGACCGGCTATCCTGCCATATCGCGTCCAGCGGCAAGCGATACCGCAGCCATGCCGCCACAATCTACAAATGGGCGCAGGAGGACGCAGCCAGGAAAGCCCCGAAAAAGGGCATACCAGACTACTCATGCAAGGAGGGCGAGAGTTTATGAAGAACGAAATCAACGCTGTTTTGGAGAATATGACGACCACCACCCCGGAGCCGGAGGACTACACCGGCGAGGACGGTTTACTGTACTGCGGCAAGTGCCGCAAGCCGAAAGAAGCCTATTTTGCGCCGGATAAGGCCGCTGTCTTTGGCCGTGACCGCCACCCGGCAGAGTGCGACTGCCAGAGAGCCGCCCGCGAGGAACGGGAGGCCGCCGAGAAGCGGCGCAGGCACCTTGACACCGTGGAGGAACTGAAACGCCGGGGCTTTACCGACCCCACCATGCGGGACTGGACTTTTGAGAACGACAACGGCAGGAACCCGCAGACCGGGATTGCCCGCCGGTATGTGGAGCATTGGGAGGATATGCGAACCGACAATATCGGCTGCCTGTTCTGGGGCGGCGTGGGAACCGGGAAAAGCTACCTTGCGGGCTGTATCGCAAACGCCCTCATGGAGAAAGAAATCCCCGTCCACATGACGAACTTTGCCCTTATCCTCAATGACCTTGCCGCCAGCTTTGAGGGGCGCAACGAGTACATTTCCCGCCTTTGCCGCTATCCGCTGCTTATCCTTGACGATTTCGGCATGGAGCGCGGAACGGAATACGGGCTGGAGCAGGTTTTCCATGTGATTGACAGCCGTTACCGCAGCGGCAAGCCGCTGATCGTCACGACCAACCTCACGCTGGACGGCCTGCACAACCCGGAGGACACCGCCCATTCCCGGATTTATGACCGGCTGCTTTCCATGTGCGTCCCGGTACGTTTTACCGGCGAGAATTTCCGGCAGGAAACCGCGCAGCGGAAAATGGAGAGCATGAAGAAACTGATTACCGACTGAAAGGAGTATTGCCTATGGCAGATAACAAGCAGCCCGACACCCGCACCGCCCGCCGCCCCGACTGCGTGACGGAAATCCGCATGGGCAATTCCGTCCTTGTCGTGTCCGGCTATTTCAAGAAAGACACGACCACCACCGCCGCCGACAAAATGGCGCGGGTACTGGAAGCGGAAGCCGCTGCTACACAAAAACCGGCGATTTGACAAGCTGTAAAGAAGCAGATTTGACACTTTTGCCGCTATACAACCAGCCCTATTCCGTGGTACAATGAAACCACGGAATAGTGGGGCTGGCTGTCGGAAACGGAGGATTTTATGTTAAGACAAGCCACCCAAAACCTCATTACCGCCCTTTATCCGAGATTGTCCCATGAGGACGAATTGCAAGGTGAGAGTAATTCCATATCGAATCAAAAAAGGATACTCGAAGCCTTTGCAAAACAGAATGGCTTTACCAACCTGCGCTGGTACACCGACGACGGCTATTCCGGCGCGAACTTTCAAAGGCCCGGTTTTCAAGCCATGCTTGCAGACATTGAAGCTGGGAAAGTGGGTACAGTTATCGTCAAGGACATGAGCCGGTTAGGGCGAAACTACTTGCAGGTAGGGTTTTACACGGAAATGCTGTTCCCTCAAAAGGGCGTGCGTTTTATCGCTGTCAACGACAATGTGGACAGCGCAAACGGCGGCATGGACAACGATTTTACCCCTCTGCGAAATCTGTTCAACGAATGGCTGGTGAGAGATACGAGCAAGAAAATCAAGGCAGTTAAGAGAGCAAAAGGCATGAGCGGCAAGCCCGTTACCAGCAAGCCGGTGTACGGCTACCTCATGGACGAGGACGAGAATTATATCGTTGACGAGGAAACCGCGCCGGTAGTCCGGCAGATATACCAGCTTTGCCTTGCCGGGAACGGCCCGACCAAGATTGCCCGTATGCTTACGGAGCAGCAAATCCCCACGCCGGGGACGCTGGAATACCGCAGGACGGGCAGCACCCGCCGCTACCACCCCGGCTATGAGTGCAAATGGGCGACAAATACCGTTGTCCACCTGTTGGAAAACCGGGAGTACACCGGCTGTCTGGTAAACTTCAAGACGGAGAAGCCCTCTTACAAGACCAAGCACAGCGTAGAGAACCCCATCGAGAAGCAGGCCATTTTTGAGAACCACCATGAGCCTATCATAGACCGGGAAACATGGGAGCGCGTGCAGGAGTTACGCAAGCAGCGCAAACGCCCGAACCGCTATGATGAAGTGGGGCTGTTCTCCGGTATGCTGTTCTGCGCCGACTGCGGCCATGTGATGTACCAGCAGCGGTATCAGAACAAGACCCGTAAGCAGGACTGTTACATCTGCGGCAGCTACAAGAAGCGCACCCGTGACTGTACGGCGCACTTTATCCGCACCGACCTGTTGACCGCCGGTGTCCTCTCCAATCTCCGGCAAGTGACGGAATATGCCGCCAAGCATGAGAGCCGCTTTGTGAAGCTGCTTATCCAGCAGAACGAGATCGGCGGCAAGAGAAAGACCGCCGC
>NZ_NFJK01000047.1 GCF_002159845.1 Anaeromassilibacillus sp. An250 | reverse complement strand
AGGCGGTCACGGTCAAGGCGGTGGTTCTGGATGAGGCAGTCATACTCGATGTTCTCCAAAATCAATTCCCGATAGCTCTCTCGCTCCCGCATCCAATCCCGTCCGGCCCTATCCGAGCCCCTGGGGGTTTGGGGGCTTGATAGGATAGGATTTGATCCTTCCGTACTTGATAGATCTTTTTTTGATTTTTCTTTACTTGATTCTTTAGTATTTAATTGTGCGGGGTTTCCCTGTTCAGGTTCTCCCAAGACAGGGGAAGCCTGTTCAGGATTATCCAGGACTGGATTTTCCCGTTCAGGTTTTCCCGGTTTAGGTTCCGGCGGTCTGGGCTGCTCCAGGATCGTGTACTCGATGGCGCCGAGCTGACCGTTTGCGTTGCGGACCCGCTGGCGGATCACATAGCCGTGTTCCTCCAGCTCCCGCACCCCGGCGCAGATGCTGTCAACGCCATCTTTGCAGATCCGAGCCAGCCCCTTGGTGGTATAGTCCCATTCCTCCGGCAAGGAGAGCATGAGGGAGAGAAGGCCCTTCGCTTTCAGCGAGAGCGACTTGTCCCGCAGATGGTGGTTGGACATCACCGTGTAGTCGCGGGTTTTCTCAATGCGGAATACCGCCATGTTGGATACCTCCTTCCTTCGGTTTTGAAAAGTGTGCGTTTCGGTGGATTTTTGCCCCTGTATCACCGTCCCGCCTCCCATAAGGGAAAGAATATGGGCGGTTTCGCTTTTGCCGCCCACAGGCAAAAAAACAGGGGATTTCCCACCCGTATTCATACAGTTTCATGCACCCTCGGCAGGGCATAAAAAAACGCCACAGGTTTGTGTAGCCTATGGCGTTCCCCGGCAGATGGCCGGTCTGTATTCAGTTGTTCCCTTGAATTTTGAAAACTTACTCCTCGTTCTCCTCCATCCCCAGCCAATCCTCAAAAGATTTTCTGGAAATGCGGATCATGTTTCCAATCCGGATCGTCTGAAACTCGCCGGAGTTTGCGAGCTTATAGGCAGAGGATTTTCCAATGCCGAGAATAGCGGCTATGTCCTCCACGGTGTAGGTTCTGTTTTTCGGCGTCTGCTTTCCGCCCGATGCACTCATAATCTGACTCCTGTTTCTTGTCGGCATTTTGCCCATACCTGCCCGGTTTCCCTGATGGGAAAGGCCCTGTCAGACACCATTCCTGCTAAGAATTTGCTAATTTGACTTTCTGAACGCCCCGTCACGAGGCGGCATCACAGGGATTTTTATGCAGATTGACCAGTAACCAGGCAATACAATTTCGGATAAAACAACAAGGCAAATTATGAAACGGACGATGTACCAAGCGGCACGCCATACTCCTAAGCGCGGGGCCGGAGGTTCGAGTCCTCTCTGGGACGCCAAAAACTCCGCTGCAAGCCGTTTTTCGCCGGTTTGCAGCGTTTTTTATTTCACTTCTCCCGGCTCACCGCTCGTTTGAGACCGGGAGAATTTTATGCGCTGCAATGTATATCCTGCTAAGAAGAATCGAACGGTTTCCACGGCTCTGCTAAGAAAAATTGCATCCGTGCTAATTTGATTTTTCAGGCTCACTTGCCGCTGGGTGCCGCCGAGAGCAGCGCGGCCAGGGTATTTGCCAGTTCCGGCGACTGCCGCAGCTGCTCCACCAGGGCCTCCAAATCCAGTGTTGCCGGCGCCTGTTCTTTGGGTTCCTCCGGGGGATGTACCTCCCGAAGATTGGGGTTGGCGTAGAAGGCGCTCTCAAACTTCTGAGCGTTGATCTTACGATCCTCGTCCAAGATGTGGGCATACACGCTGGTAATCATGTCGATCTCCGCATGGCCCGTGTCGCCCTGGGTGGCCTTCAGGTCGCCGTGGTTCAGTTTCAGCTTGTAGGTGGTACTGGAATGGCGGAGGGAATGAAAGACCACTCTGGGCAGCCCCGCCTTTTCCCGCAGCTTTTCAAACTCCTTCAGGATGATACGATCCTCACAGGGCCGGCCATTGGGCAGCGCCACCACCAGGTCGAAGTTCTGGTACTCGTCACCGAGAAACGACCGAAGCTCATCCTGGGCTTTTTTCCACTCCCGCAGGATGTAGGCCAGGGTCTTGGGCAGCCACACCTTGCGGATACTGGAATCCGTCTTGGGCTTTTTCAAGATGACTCTGGTGCTGGTGTTGGGGAACAGCGGCGGGAACACATGGTAGACGTCCTTCTGCCCCAGCATCTCAATGGCCCGCTTGGAGGCCCGCGTCAGCTCCTTGTCGATATAGACATAGGCGTTGTCATCAGCAATATCCTCGTCGGAGATATGGACATTGTTCCAGGTCAGCCCCAGGATCTCACCCATCCGCAGAGAGCAGGCAAAGGACAGGTTCATAGCCACATAGAGCTTGCTGTCCGTACACTTGTCCAGGGCGGTGCGGATCATATCAGCGGTCCAGATGTCCCGCTTCTTATACTCCGTCTTGGGCAGGATCACATTTTCAAAGGGGTTCTTGGAAATCAGCTCCCACCGCACCGCCTGCTTGAACGCGCAGCGCAGAAGTTTGATGATCTTCTCAATGGTGGAATTGGTCACAAAGTCCGTCTTTGCGTGATGGGTCCTGGTATTCACCGCAGGGGTTTTCTGCAAAGTCTGGATGTACTTGTCCACCACTCGCGGGGTGACCTCCTGCACCTTCAGATTTCCGATAATGGGGTTGATGTAGTTGGCGATCAGCGAGTTTTGGCTGTCGTACATGGACACGCCCCACTTCTTTTCTCCGTAGAGGGAAACAAAGTCCAAAAGAAACTCCGCAATGGTCTGATTGCTGGGCGGGAGGAAGGTCCCCGTGAACTGCTGGTTCTCCACCTCCGCCTTGCGCTTCAATGCGTCCTGGTAGGAGGTGCGGGTCTCCCACTTCTGCCGGGTCTCACCGTTCTCGTCCGTGTAATTGTAAACAATGGAGTAGTTCTTTTTCCGTTTGATGATCGATGCCATAACGATACTTCCTTTCTGATGTCATAGGTCAAGTGACTCCAGCCACTCATCGAATGACCGCTTGGAAATTCGTATGGCGTTACCGATTCGTACGATTTTGAAGTGTCCTTCCTTTACGAGAAGATATGCGGAAGTCCGGCCAATGCCCAGGATATGGGCAATGTCCTCAACCGTATAGGTTCTTCTCTCCGGGGACTCCTTCTTCGTACCGTTCCATGCTTGCGACATGGCAGCCCCCTTTCTAAATCGGAAACGGCACGAATAAGAATGGCTCATAATTTACCCATTCTCATTTTACCGCGCCGTTTTGTGTTTGTCTGCTGCTAATCGAAAAGTTTACGAATTATCCGTAAACGAAAAACAACAGGCTTTATTCAAAAATGAAAGAGGCAGAAAACGGATGGCTGCTGGCCGCAGCTCCACGGGAATCTCACCCCGGCCCATGCTGATGGGTGCGCCGCGCAATGCTTTGAGGGCGTTCAACGCGGGAGTCTCATTATCCTGTCTGCGCGTCCTCGCCCACAGGTTGCCACACCTGTTTTGCGGCCTGGTGTTCATCGCTCTCCTGTTTGGTAGGGGTCCCGTCCTGCGGACTTGCAACAGGGTCATGGCGCACCGGCCGACCGGCTCGGCGCAGACAGATCGTATCCGTCTGCCTTATACTGCGCCGGAGGCCTCCCGCCGGGCTTTCTTTGTCAAAGAGCTATGTACTCCTCTGCCGGATTGCCAGAGCAAGGAAAGGGAGAGAAACTTGCCCCGAACAATTTTAGACCGGCAGCACCTTGAAACTCGTCACGATGCTATGGATCAGCTTCGTTTCCAGCCTGAGCCGCATATCTTCATCCACATACAGGTACTCATTCCCATACTCGTCCTTCACCGGTCGGGTGGCAAGAGCTCGGATGTACTTCTGATAGTGAGCGACCACGGCGGCAAGGGCGTTCTCGTCGCCGCTTACGGCTGCCAGGATCACCGGCACCGGAATCGGCTTTACTTGTCCGGCCATTCAAATCCCTCCTTCATCAGATACTCGCGCAATTCTTTCAGTGTAACGAGCCGCCGCTTGGATACGGTCTGATGGACGATGTTCAGCTTCTCACTGATCTCACGGTCCGTCATTTCCAGGAAGTAGGACAGCAGGATGACATCCCGCTTGCCCTCCGGCAGCTGCGCCAAGGCATCAGCCAGAAGATCGCCGGTCACGACTACCGGGAGCCCCAGCACTTCAAAGACATGTTCGCTCATAAAGTGCTTGTCCCACACGGCCGTCTGCTCCAGTTCAGAAGTTGTCAGCTCATCCAGGGATTTTTCCTGGGATTGGAGACTGGCAAGCTCGCGCTGGATGTACCGGGCCTCATTCTTCAAAACCTTGACACAGAAAGCGCCAAACTGATTTTGAATACGCTGCTCATAGGAGTCTTTCATTTTCTCACCTCCCTTCGCGCCGCACGG
>NZ_NFJK01000046.1 GCF_002159845.1 Anaeromassilibacillus sp. An250 | reverse complement strand
CAAACTCTTTTCCGTTTGCTTTCTTAGGGAACGCCGTAGGCGAGAGAGGCACTTTGTGCCCGCCGTAGGCGCGAAAAGACGCTGTGCGTCCGCGTCCTGACCGGAGGTCCGCGAAAGGCACTGTGTGCCCGTTGTAGGCTGCGTTTGTATTTGTCAATTTAAGAGACGTATATGATTTGACTATAAAATATATTATATATCTCTATTTTCTATTAAATTGATGCAAAGCAACTCGGCTTGTGATATAATTCAAAATATATATGGAAAGGAATAGAAAGGAGGAATTGAAGAGAAGAAGGCAAAGGAAACGCATCCCGCGCAAAAAGAACTTTGATTTAACGTTTAGGAGGAGACCATGAAAAGGAGAATGTTAGCACTGCTGCTGAGCGTATCCATGCTGATGACGGTCTTCTGCGTCTCCCCTGTTTCCGCAGCGGCGGAAGCAGGAGCGGGCGCGCCAGCAGATGCGCAAGTGGTTCAAGCGCCTGAGACGGATCTACAGCTCCGCTTCTGGCTGGAAGAAGGAAAACCGTATTACGACGTCGTTTCCCGCGGCGAGACGCTCATTGAGCCATCGGCAATGGGCTTAAAAACGAGCATCGGAGAGTTTAACAACGGTTTTACGATGGGAACCGTGGAAACCAGCTCCGGGGATGAAACCTGGTCCCCCGTTGTGGGAGAGCAGGCGGAGATCCGCGACTACTATGAGCAAGCGTCCATCGTCCTGGAGCATATCACCGGGATCGACATCACCGTGGAACTGCGCGCTTATGATACCGGCGTAGCGTTCCGGTATCTGCTGCCGGATGTTCCGGAGGGACGGGACTCGTACGAGATTACGGACGAGACCACCCAGTTTGTGTTTCCCGCGGGCGCCAAGGCAAACGTCCATTCCGGCGGGAACCAGACCGTCCCGGTGCAGGTTGCGGTTGAAAACTTTAGTTCCAGCGCAACCTACTACCGCCCCATGACCATCCAGTACCCCAGCGGGGCTGCGATGACCATCTGCGAGGCAAACCTGGACAACTACGGCGTGATGACGCTGAAAAAGGACGCTTCTGCGGAGCGTGCGCTCAAGGCGAATTATGTTTCGTATAAGCCGAGCCGCCCATCCGGCTCCCCGTCCAGAGGCCCGGAGATCACCGTGACGGCCGGCAGCCCCACGGCAACCCCGTGGCGTACCTTCGTCATCGGCGAGAGCGAGATCGAGCTCCCGGCGAACAGCACTATTGTGGAAAACCTCAACGAAGCCCCCGACGAAGAGACCTACCATTTCTCGGAGTGGGTTGACCCCGGCACCTGCCTGCGTGCAGCAAGCGGGATGAATACCACCGCGATCAAGGACATCGTTGACCAGGCACAGGAGCGCGGCATTAAATATGTCCTGCTCGATACCGGCTGGTATGGCCCGGAATACGACGTCAACTGCGACCCGCGCCTGGACCCCGCCGCTTTGGAGCCGGATAAGTACGAGAGCGACCGCATCCTTCTGGAGCAGTATTTTGCCACCGAGGGCGGTTACAACAACACCGGCGAAGGCGTGTTCAACACGCGCGGCAAGGGCTTCGACGTCTATAAGGATCTGGGTACCCCCGGAACCTTCCAGACCGACGTGGACATCCCGGCGATCTGCAACTATGCGAACGCCCGTGATGTAGGAATTATTCTGTATGTCAACGGCGTCTATCTGCCCGATTCCAGCGGCAGAAACCGCTACGGCGCAGAAGAACTCTTCACCTATTTTGAAAAATGGGGCGTCAAGGGCGTGAAACCCGGCTTTGTGCATGTGCGCGCCCAGCAGTTCGAGAGCTACATGCAAGAGGTCGTCGAGGCGGCGGCCCGCCATCATCTGATTATGACCGTCCACGACGAATATGTCCCCACCGGCTTGCAGCGCACGTTCCCGAACCTGTTCTGCACCGAGGGCATTTTGGGCGATGAAGGCATCGGAAGAAACTCCGACCCGCAAATCGCGCAGGACATTGCGACCCTGTTTACCCGCACCATCCAGGGGCCGGCCGACCATACCTATTGCTGGCCGGGCAAGGGAACCAAAGCATATGCGCTGGCATCCCCCCTGCTGTTCCGCACCGGTATGAACGTGCTGTACTGGTACACCAACCCGAACAGCGTGCCGGAGCAGGACAAGGATAAGATGGACTTCTGGAAGGATATGCCCACCACATGGGCGAAATCCCTCTATCTGGAAGGCAAGATGTACGAGTACGCCACGTACGCGCGCCAGAGCAAGGCGGGCGACTGGTATGTCGGCAGCCTCTCCGCCATTGAACGCACGCTCCAGGCGCCGTTGGATTTCCTGGACGAGGGCGTCACCTATGTGGCGGACATCTATGCGGACGGCGCGGACGCGGATGCGTACGCTGGCTGGAACAGCGGCGCAAAGAGCGCGCAGACCCTGGAAAACGAACAATATCTTGTCACCAGTGAAACCACGTTGGAGCGCGACCTGAAATATGGCTTCGGTTACGCGGTCAAACTCACAAAGGCCACCCAGGAAGAGTTGGAGACCCTTCCAGTGTACGACGTCAACCGCGAACGGGTGCAAAGCCTGTTGCGCCAGGCGGAGATCCTGGACGAGTCCTCCTATACGGCGGAGACCTGGGCCGCTTTGCAGGAAGCGGTTGAAGCGGCAAATGCGCTCTTGGCGGACGATGCTTCCACGCCGGAGCAATTGGTTGCAGCAGCTGAAGCGTTGCAGCAGGCGATCGACGGCCTCCGTTCCAAGAAGGCATTGACAGAAGCCATCCAGAAGGCCAGCGTATTGACCGAGGGCTATTATACTCCCAGCACCTGGTCTATTTTGGAGGCTGCTTTGAATGAGGCAGAACGCCTTTTGGATGCGCAGCAGGTTTCCCAGGCGGAAATCGACGAGGCGGCGGCAGAGCTGGAAACCGCAATCGAGGGCCTTGTATTACTGAGCGGCTTGGAAGTGATCGATTCCACGTATTTGGATACCTTGGATTGGGAGTCCAATTCCTATGCCCATGCAAACTTTATTTCTAAAAACAAGTCCTATGGAAACGTGCCAATGGTCCTCCGGATCAATGGAGAGGATACAACGTTTGAACACGGCGTGGGAACCCATGCGCAGTCCGGGATTTATTACGATATCTCTGGAATGGGCTTTGAGGTCTTTGAGGCGACGGTCGGCGTCAGCGCGGCCAAGCTCGACGAAAAGATGGGCAATGTGATCTTCCGCGTCTATGGCGACGGCGTCCTGCTCTATGAGACAGAGCCGGTTGGTTACGGAGCCAACGTCACCGCCCAGAAGATCCAAGTGCCCATTGCCGGTGTGAAAGAATTGCTTCTGGAAGCCGATACGAACGGCGCGAACTCCGGCGACCATGCAAACTGGGCGGATGCGCAGTTTGTGAAGTATGGAATTTCCGGGCTGGCAGACATCTATGTGGACGGGGTTTCACTTCCGGAATATGATTCTACCCGGTTTGATTATTATGTCCCGATCACGGAAGGGCAGACGGAGATTCCAGAGGTCACCGTTTCGTGCGGCGGAGATGTTACAGCTGAGGTCACGCCGGCCACCTCCCTGCCGGGAACAACCCAAATTACCGTGACCACCAAGAATGGCGAGTTGAACTATTCGGTGCATTTCTGCACGACCAGCTTGGCGGACTATTTGAGCGACATTTCTTATTCCGATGCGGTCGTACACGGCGGAACCGTTTATCGGGATGTTTCCTATGAAAACAACCCGATGTCGGTCACCGCGGCGGACGGCGTCAGTGAGATGCGCTTTGAAAAGGGCCTGGGCGCCCATGCCCCGGCCAACGAAGTTGGCTATATCGAGTACGACCTGACCGGAACGGATTACGACCGCTTCCAGAGCTGGGTCGGCATCAGCTATCAGAAGAACGACACCCGCTCGACCGTCCGTTTCAGCGTCTATGTGGACAACGAGACAACCCCGCGGTTCGACAGCGGCGTGATGGGCTATCGGACGCCCGCAAAGTTTGTGGACCTCGACATCCGCGGCGCAAGCAAGATCCGTTTGCAGATGGACCGTGTGGACAACAACTCGGCCGACCATGCAAACTGGGCGGACGCGAAGTTCTTGAAGTACGACGAAATCCCGGAGGAGACCGGCGTCACGCTAGGCCTGGAAGCACCGGAGACGGTAGCAGCGGGCAGCGAGTTTGAAGTGAAGGGCACGATCAGCGGTCTGGATGCGCTGGAAAGCCCGGTGGCAGGCTTGCAGATGATCATGACGTATCCGGAAGGCCTGACCTGTACAGAGGTTGTCCCGAACGAAGTGCTGGGAGATACGTTTGAATACAGCATCCATGACGGCGAACTTCAGGTGAATTTCCTGTACCTGGCGGAGATGATCGGCGAGGGCCTGCCGGCGGACCTGGACAGCCTGTTCACGGCGAAGTTTACCGCGTCCCCGGATATGGCGGAAGG
>NZ_NFJK01000045.1 GCF_002159845.1 Anaeromassilibacillus sp. An250 | reverse complement strand
TCCTGCTGGCGAACCTGTGAAATGCTGCGAACTTTCTGAATAAATTCCTCCTTGTTCTGGATGGCATAGCTGGCGGTAGTGCAGATGGTTTCCAGAATCAGGGCATTCAGAGCCTTAGTGCTGACCGTGTGAGAAGAACACATCTGCGTTTCTCGCTCAAAGGTCAGGGTGTAGGTGGAGCAGCTGTAAAAATCCACAGAATATTCCCGTCCGGCCTTTTTGCGCTTGCCCCGGTGGTTATACATCTTAGCTCCGCAGTCAGCACAGAACACAAGGCCGGTCAGGGGATTGGCGATGCCGGTGGTATCTGTCCGGCGCACCGTCCGTTTCACCTGCTGGGCGAGCTGCCAGGTTTCTGGGTCAACAATGGCCTCGTGGGTGTTCTCAAAAATCAGCCAGTCGGACGGGTCATTTTTTACCCGTTTATCCCGGTAGGACTTCTTGGAAGAACGGAAATTGACGGTGTGCCCCATGTACTCCGGCTTGGTCAGCATGGAACTGACTGTGAAGCCGTACCAGTCATAGGGTCGGCTGGTGTCCACGGTGTTTTTTCGGCAGCCCCTGCCGTTTCGTGCCAGATAATAGGCGGGGCACTCCACCTTTTCCCGTGTGAGTATCTTGGCAATCTCATGGGGGCCGTGCCCCTCCACCGCAAGCCGGAAGATCCGCCGCACCACGGCGGCGGCTTCCTCGTCCACCAGCCAGTGGTCCTTGTCCTCCGGGTCTTTTTTGTAGCCATAGATGGCGTTGTTGGTGGTTGGCTTGCCCGCCTTGCCCTTGACACGGTATGCTGCCGAAACCTTTTTGGACTGGTCACGCAGATACCATTCATTCATGATATTGAGAAAGGGCGCAAACTCGCCACTGTCCTGTTCCTCGCTGTCGATGTTATTGGCGACAGCAACAAAATGAACCCCATTCTGCCGGAACATTACCTCGGTGTAAAAGCCGGTTTGCAGGTAGTTTCTGCCGATCCGACTTAGGTCCTTACACAGCAGATGGGCCACCTTGCCCGCCTCGATGTCCGCCACAAGGCGCTTCCATGCGGGACGGTCAAAGTTGCCGCCGGACCACCCATCGTCTGTGTAGTGGACGATATTGGTGTAGCCCCGCTGTGCTGCATAGCTTTCGAGATAACGTTTCTGGTTCAGAATGGAGTTCGAGTCGCCCGTGAGGTCATCGTCACGGGACAGGCGCTCATAGAGCGCAGTGATTTTTTCTTCCGTCTGTCTGTTTGCCATATCAGGCGCTCCTTTCAGACGGACGGCTCATTTGTGGCAGTTCCATTATACCACATTCCGGCTGGTTTGCCAGCCCGTCATTGCGGATCAGCCGCAGAATTTTATCTTCCATCGTTTCCTCGGCGGTTTCGCTGAGGTAGACACGAACTTTATAGGTGGTGTTGCCAATGTGCCGGGTCAGAAACACGGCGTTTTTATCTGCCATAGAACCTCTCTTTCTTGCGCTTTCGGCGCATCCGGTGTATACTGTTGTTATAGTTCCGTTGCCTGTAACCTGCGATTGTGTTACTTCTTTTTTGTGTCAAGCCTGAACATGGCGAAAGCCCCCCTTTCTCCTGCGTGAAAAAGCAAATGTAACCCAAGTAACTTGTTTTTAGATTACTCTTTCACTAATAGGAGAAATCCGGGATGCAAAACGGAACCATTTTTGAAAAATCGCAAAATATTTTTTTAAAAGAGGTGGGGTCATGGCGTATCTGTCTGATGACGAGCTTCTGGATACCGAGGGTGGCTTCACCGGATGGGACGATGGGACAGGCGCAGGGGCGGAAGAAACGCTGGAACAGGCGCTTGCGGAAGAACGTCTGGCCGAGCTGGAAAATGAGCTGGAGCAGGACGAGCATCCCGTCGATTATGATGCCGAACTGGAAACCGAGGAAGAAGAAGCCGCCCCGGTCAGTGATAAGCGGCTGAAACGGGAGATGCGGGCCGAGGCCATACGGCGGTTGGAGGAAGCCGCCCGCACCGAAAAGGATTTCCGGGCCGTGGTGGAGGAATGGAACAAGCTGGATCGGAACCGGGAACGCCGGGAACGGGACCACGAAAACCTCCGTGGGGATGTGCCGCTGGAATATCAGGCGGTGCCGGAACCGAAGCTCATTCCCCGCTGGATGAACAACCCTGCATACCGGCAGCTGATGGCCGGGAACTTTCTGGACATCCTGTTTGACTGCCCCTATGAGATGCACAATCTGACCGCTGACACCTTTATATCCCGAATGGTGGAGGAATTAAGCGAGGAACATAAGGAAGTTCTGTATTTCCTCTCTTTGAGGCTGTACAGCACCACCCGTCTTGCCGCTGTCCGTGGGCAGTCTGACCGCAACATCCGCAAGCTGCGGAAAACTATCCACAAAAAATTGCAGCGCCAGATGTATGACCATCTGTGCGGTAAGCAGGAGCATGGCGGCAGCCTGACCTTGCGGGAACGCCAGTTTTTGGAGGAATACTCGAAAATCGCAAGAAAACAGGGCAAGGACGCCGTGATCCGGCGGGAGAATAAGACCAAGCGCAGAAAAAAGAAAAACCGCCCCTGATAATTGGGACGATTAAGGAGAAAGGGCGTGTATGATGAAAAATTTGTTTGAACAGTCCCGTTCCCATTGGGTTCGGTACGATCACTATGAGATGAAAACAGCGGAAGATGGCAAACAGTACATCACCCCCGGCAAGAGTGCAAAGCCGGATGTCTACAATCCGCTGAAAGAGGTCCCCAACATTGTGCTGGATGCCCTGAATGTGGGGATGCTGATGATGGGGCGCAAGCCGGAAGCAGAAGTGGAAAAGGCGATCATGGAGTTTATCACCCGGTACGGCCTGCTGGGGCTGATGACCGCCCTGCCCACCACGCCGTCCTTTATGGACTATGAGGCGGTGTACCTGCCGAAAAACCACTTCATCAAGGAAGAATCCATGGCGACGGACCGATACCTGTCCCTGTTTTACCCCTTTGACCAGCTGGATTTGGTGAAGAACGGCATTGAATCCTCCTGGAATGTGTCCGGTGACCGGACGATGATTGCTCTGACCATGACTTTCATGGACGAGCCGATGGCGAAGAATATGAGCTTCCAGCGGGAATATGCGGAACCCTACGACTGGGTTGCCCAGCAGTTCAAAGATTGGGCCTTTACACTGACCACCGCCATTTTGTACTACAATGACTATGATTCCATTGACGAGGACGCACGGGGGCTGTACCGCAAGGCCATGGCCGCATTTGGTGGGATCGCCCCCAGCTACCACATCGAGCTGTTGGATAAGCCCACCATCTATTGGGATTTCCATTCGCTGCTGCTGGGCATCCAGATGATGTTCAGCTTCATGTTGGTAGACGGTGACCAGCCCCTGCGCCTGTGCAAGCACTGCCAGAAGGTGTTCCTGGGCAGCCGGTCCAACGCCGCCTTTTGCAGCCCACGGTGCAAGAACCAGTACAATGTCTACAAGAGCCGGGGAAAGAACCGGACGGATGGAGGTGACGAGGAATGAGTGAGGAACAGGGACTGACCCCGTATGAAACCAGAGAAATCCTCTTTTACAAGACCGAAAACGGGGAGGTGCGGGTGGAAATCCTGCTCTTTCAGGAAAATCTCTGGCTGACGCAGGCAAAAATGGCAGAGCTGTTCGAGGTGCAGAAAGCGGCCATTTCCAAGCATCTGAAAAAAATCTTTGAATCCGGCGAACTGAGCGAGGATTCAGTTGTTTCCAAAATGGAAACAACTGCGGCGGACGGGAAACGGTATCAGACCAATTATTATAATCTGGACGCCATCATCGCTGTGGGGTATCGAGTGAACTCCAAAAAGGCGACCATGTTCCGCATTTGGGCGAACCGGGTGTTGAAAGAGTTCATCATCAAGGGTTATGTGATGGATGACGCACGGCTGCGGGAGCCGGAAAACTTTTTCGGCAAGGATTATTTCGAGGAACAACTGGAGCGTATCCGGGACATCCGGGCCAGCGAGAGAAGGTTCTACCAGAAAATCACGGACATCTATTCCCAGTGCAGCGCTGACTACGATGTGGAAAGCCCCATCACAAAGGAGTTTTTCGCAACGGTGCAGAATAAGCTCCACTATGCGGTCACCCATCATACCGCCGCTGAGATCGTATACGGCCGTGCCGACAGCACCAAGCCCAACATGGGGCTGACCACATGGAAAAACGCCCCCAAAGGCCGCATCCGCAAATCGGATGTCACCGTTGCTAAAAACTATCTGAACGAAACGGAAATGCGTAACCTGAACGAGATTGTCACCATGTACCTGGACTATGCGGAACGGCAGGCCCGCCGTGGAAATGTCATGTATATGGCCGATTGGGTCAAGCGGCTTGACGCATTTTTACAGTTCAACGAGGAAGATATTCTGCATGATAAGGGCAAGGTGACCGCCGCCATTGCCAAAGCCTTTGCCGAGAAAGAGTTTGAAAAGTTCCGGGTTTTGCAGGATCGGACCTATCAGAGCGACTTTGACCGGCTGGTTGCGGAAACTTCGGATGCCCTGACAGAATAACCATATACACAGAAAGCCCACGCCTTCGGTTCTCTTTCCGGCTGCGTGGGCTTTTTCGGCCATCGCCTATTTCTTGTTTTGCAGCTGTTCATGGGCTTCCTGCTGGACAATCAGCCCCGCCGAAAAGCCATACTTGAAATGGCTCTCACTTTCCTCGCATTGGGCAATAGCGTTCTGCGCCCGGAGTTCCTCCACCAGAGCATAGTCCTCTTTGCTGAGCCGCTGGGATAACTGCTCCATCAACGCCGCACAGGTTTGGACCGCCTTGCGGTATTCCAGGGACGTGGGAACAACGGTTTCACAGGGATAAAACTCCCCGTTATACATGGCTTCCAAAATCATTGCGTTCCCTCCCTCAACAGTAGACCAGCTCAGCCAGGACAATTTCCTCGGCCCTGTTGTGGATGGAGTTCATGGAGCGCACCCATGCCATCTGGTCGGCAGCTTTCAGGGCTTCTGTGACGCCCTCTTGCTGCATCATGGATTTTTCAATGATTTCCAGCCGCTCCCGGCAGGCGATGTCGATTTCCTCCAAGTGGGGAAGCAGCTTTTCAGTGACAATGAGATCGGTATACAGAATGGGCCGATGTTCTTTTAAGTAGGCACGGCGCATCCGGCCATATTTCCCGATATGGTACTCTTTGGTGTCTGCTAACACAAGGTTGGGAATGAGATAGTCGCCGCATTGGGTGTAAGTCAGTTCCATACAAGGCTCCTTTCGTGAGAATGTGGTTGACAGTTACGGTAGGTTTGAGGGCATCCCTCCTTTATCATAACTGTCTTTTCATTCGCCACAAATGAGCCGCCAGTCATGATGTAATGTTTTTTGGTGTAATCCACCCTCTATACATTACATCATGGTTCGATATGGAATTGCTCTCGCCTTGCAATTCGTCCTCATGGGACAATCTCGGATAAAGGGCGGTAATGAGGTTTTGGGTGGCTTGTCTTAACATAAAATCCTCCGT
>NZ_NFJK01000044.1 GCF_002159845.1 Anaeromassilibacillus sp. An250 | reverse complement strand
TGTCGGTGCGGATGCCGCGCTTCTCCATCTGGCTGGCCGCTGGCCCCAGGTGGACAGAGGGGATTTTATCAATGCCCTGTCGCTTGTAGCTGCGGTGGTCTACCAGGGCAGGCTGACCGGCTGCCTCCAATGCCCGGTTGGTATAAGCCGCCCATGCTGCTCGCCAAATCTCCACATTCCCTTTGTCGTTCCAGTCGGTGGTGTCCTCCCGGTGGTTCTTCCAGCCGCCTCTCTCGTCCGGGATGCGCTGGCCGTTTTCGTCCAGGTCGTATGCCTTGCGGCACTTCGCGCCCCATGCGCCGTTTTCTTTTAAGGGCCGGACGGTCAGCATGATATGGACATGGGGGTTGCCGGTTCCCTTGTCATGGATGGCAAAATCAGCGCACATCCCCTTGTCCACAAAGTTGTCCTTCACATAGGCCCGGACAAGGGCAAGCTGCTGTTCCCTGGACAGTTCGCGGGGCAAAGCCGCCTCGATCTCGCGGGCAAGCTGGCTGTCCCTGGCTTTCTCGATCTGCTCCACACTGTTCCAAAGGGTGGAGCGGTCTGCAAATTCCGGCGGGGCGTGGGCGGGCAGCATGATCTCCGCATGGACAACGCCGCCCTTGCGGGTGTAATCGTGGGTAAGGCCGTCCCATTCATTCGTCAGCTTTGTTCCGCTGCGGTAGGCGGCTGCGGCAACAGCGGAACGGCCCTCGCTGCGCTTGATGATATGTGTACCTCTCTGAGCCACAGTTCCGCCATCAATCACAAGGATTTGGTCGGCGTTCTCAATCGTGGCCAGACGATGAGCAATCGTAATAATGGTCTTGCCATGTGTCAGGGCAGAAATAGCTTCCTGGATCAAATGCTCATTCTCAGGGTCAATGCTTGCTGTTGCCTCATCCAAGATAACAATGGGAGCATCCTTGAGCATCGCCCTGGCGATAGAAATTCTTTGCTTTTCACCGCCGGAAAGAGAAGAACCCCCTTCACCAATCACCGTGTCATATCCGTCTGGCAAAGCCATTATGAAGTCATGGCAGCGGGCCGCTTTTGCGGCGGCGACAATCTGCTCATCCGTAGCGTCCGGGCTGCCGAATTTAATGTTATTCTTGATGGTGTCCCGGAACAAATAGACATTCTGAAAAACCATACTGATATTTTTGAGTAGACTATCGCAGGTAAATCTGCGAATATCCGTTCCACCAATGGTAATCGTTCCGCTGTTGACATCGTAAAAACGGGCAATCAGGTTACACAGCGTAGATTTTCCGCTGCCAGATGGCCCCACGATGGCTGTTGTGCTATTCTGCGGAATTTTGAAGTTCAGGTCATGCAGAACAATCCGGCTGTCATATCCGAAAGAAACATCCCTAAACTCAATATCATAGGTTGCCGGTTTTATGTCGGTGCCATCCTGGTCGATATAGTTTACATTCTCCAATGCTTCCAGCTTATTCATGGCAGAGTCCACAACTCCAAGCGTATGGGCTGCGTCATTGATATTCTCCACACTGCCGAACATCACAAAAGAGAACAGGACAAACATCAGGAAGAACGCCATACTCATTTGTCCCTGTAATGCCTGCCATGCGCAAATAAAGACAATTCCCATCGAAGCCAGTTTCAAGGCAAACAGATGCAGACAGTTAAATGGAGTAAAGCCTTTTTCCACCTTGATATGAATATCTTTCAGATCTTTACTGGCATTACGAAAGTTCTCAATAGAGGCCCCTTCCTGTCCAAAGGACTTCACAATGGAAAGCCCCCGGATGTATTCAATCGTTGCGCCGGACATATCTTCCATTGCTTTATGGGTTGTTGCAGCGGTTTTTTCACTGTGTCTGCTGATCCCCTGCAAAGCCAGCGCCGAAAGAGCAACGCCGACAATGGAAATAACCGCAGCAACGGGGCTGAAGAAGATCAGGCATAAAACGATGGCAATAAACTTTGCGTATCCATTGATGATGACATCCACCATTTTCATGCCCTGTAATTCCAAAGTAGACAATTCCGTGGTAACACCTGCCAGAATGTCACCGACACTGTTCTGTGAAAAGTACCCAAGGGGAACCCGTTTCAGTACATCGCCCAGATGAATACGCTGTCCGGCGGCCACTTCATATCCAATGCTTTCCTGCAACACTGCCCGGAGATAAGAAAGCAGGAAGTTCAGCACAATCGAGCCAATAATGATCCACAGCGTTTGCCAGATTAAAACAGTATCAATCGCAGTATTCGTCCAGTATGCCTGGATCGCTTTATCCAGTGCGAATGCGGCTGCCATTGTAGGAATAGCAGTAGACAAACTGCTGAAAAAGGAACACACAGAACCAAGATAGAGGCGGGCTTTATATTTACCAGCCCATCGGATAATGCGTTTCATTGACTTAAACATTGACAGCCACCTCCTTTTTCTCGCCCACAGACCAGTTCTTTGCGCCAATATGCGCCTGCCACATATCCGCATAAAGCGGGCAGCGTTCCAGGAGTTCCTCCTGCTTTCCGCAGTCAACAATCTGTCCTTTCTTCAGAACGACAATCTGATCTGCGTTTTGAATGGTAGACAGACGATGTGCAATCACCAGCAGGGTCTTTCCTTTGGAAAGGGCCATGATGGATTTCTGGATTTTATCTTCATTCTGCGGATCAGTGAAGGCAGTTGCCTCGTCCAAAATCACAATAGGCGCATTTTTCAGGATTGCTCTCGCAATAGCAATTCGTTGCTTTTCTCCGCCGGAGAGCCGCTTGCCAGCATCACCGGCCGGGGTATCATATCCTTTTTCCAGTCGAACAATAAAATCATCACAGCAGGCCGCTTTTGCGGCGGCATATACTTCCTCATCCGTAGCATTTGGATTACCCAGTCGGATGTTCTCTTTGAGAGAGCAGTTGAACAGGAAATTGTCCTGTGTCACGAAACTGACCAATTCGGAAAGCTGCCGGATGGAAAGTTCCTTGATATTCGTGCCGCCGATGGAGATGCTGCCGCCGGTCACATCCCAAAACCGGGCAATCAGCCGGGCAACGGTGGACTTGCCCCCGCCGGATGGTCCAACCAGGGCTGTAAAACTTCCCTGCGGCATTTTCAGGCTGATGTCATGCAGCACTTCGTTTTGCTCGGTGCCATCATAGGAGAAAGACACATCCTGTAAAACAATATCTGTGTGCCTAATCGGAACAATCCTGCCAGAGTCCGGCAATACAGGCAGGTTCAGAAGTTCATTTGCAGCTTCTACTGCATACTCCATTGACTTTGCCTCGTTGATAAAAGTAGTAGCTTTCATCAGTGGGCCGACAATACTCAGCGAAAGAATAATTCCCATCGCCAATTCAGCAGGTGTGATGCTCCCGCTCTGTACCAACAGCAAACCGATGGGAAGTACCCCCAACAGGGTGGTGGGCATAATCGCCATCATCAGATTCATTGTTTTCCAGGTGCTCTTGAACCATGCCAGGGTAAAGTCCTTAAAGGACTTTACCGCTCCCACGAACTTCTCATAGGAACTGGTGCTTTGATTGAACGCCTTAACAACCTCAATGCCTTCCACATACTCAATAATGACATTGTTTACATGATTGTTTGCCTCCATATAAGCTGCGTACTGGCTGTTATAGTTCCGCATGAGAAAGAACATGGGGATCATAGCCAGAACCGGAGCAATCAGAACTGCAAGGCCCAAACGCCAGTCAATCGCCAGCAACCAGATAAAAATAGCAACCGGAAGGAGCAGGTTCGATGTCAGCTCCGGGATCATGTGAGCCAAAGGCGGCTCCAAATCCTCCACCTTGTCCATGATAATATTCTTCAAGTAACCGATCCTTCGTCCCATTACTTCGCCAAGGGGCACCCTCATCAGACGGTTTGCGATTTTCAGGCGGATACCTTCCAGTATCGTGTAAGCGGAGATATGTGCCAAAATTGTGGAAATGCCAAAGCAGATGACACGGATCAGGTATCCGCCTACTCCTACCAGACACCAGAGCAGGATGTTGTTCAAAGTAGCGGTCCGGTTAATGAACAGGAGCAGGATTTCATACACCGCCCAAAACGGAACAAAGCCTCCGGCAACACTTAAAATGGCACACAAAACCGAGAGGGTCATTTTCCCTTTGCAGGGACCTGCAAAAGAGAAAAGTGTTTTGACCCAATGCTCTTTTTGCTGCTTCATATCAATTCACCTCTCTCGATCAATTTAGCCAGCAAAGAAATAAGGATGGTTAATCTTTGCTAACCATCCTTAATGCTATCACAATTCAATTTTTCTTTCCGCTCCACACGGCCTTTTTTATTCCAATCAGATAATTGATTTTCGATATTCCAACGGCGTTTTTCCCATTGTCTGATGAAATGCGGACGCGAATTTGCTGGGGCTGTCATATCCCACAAGTCCCGCAATCTCCGCCACTTTCAGCGACTTATCTGATTTCAGTAAAGAGGCAGCATAGTTCATTCGATAGTTTCTCATGTATGTAAAAATCGGGCTGCCATATACCGATTTGAAACAGTTTTTCATAGGGGTCAGGGCAATATCAAACCGCGCGGAGAGTTCTTCCAAAGTATAGTTTTTGGTCAAATCCTGCGTCAGAAGTGCCTGGATCGCTTTGATTTTCTCAACCTGGCCTTTATAAAAATAGGGGCGTTCTTCTGTATGGCCCGAAAGTTCCAGTGCGTCCAGATACAGCAGCAGCTCCAACACTTTGATCTTGAAATAGTCCTTTTTGATTTTGACCGGGACATTGTAGAGTTCGGAAAAAATATGCTCAATGGCCGGTTCTCCTGGAATGACATAGGGTGTACGGTCGCTGCAATACTTTTTTTGCAATTCATAAAGATCCACAGAAAAGTCTTTCATAGAGGCCGGGATTTCCTTTGCCGCAGTCTCCATCTGAAAGCCAATGGAAATACCGTGATAGTGAGAAAGTGGAAATTCCACCTTGCCGGAATGATGGATGCGGCGATCCACCCGAAGATCGCCAGCCTCTAAATAGCTAAAGGCATTTTGGCCGACTTCCTGCTCAATGCGCCCTTCCCGGCAGTGGTCGATACAAAGCAGGTCCATATCTGTCTGGAAACCCGAAATGCACTCCTTCATGTGAAAATCATTATACATGAGAAATACACCGGGAAAGACATGATAGAGCGTCATCATGCCTTCACCAGAATTATCGCTTAAACGCATGACCTTGCAATCATCGGACTCGACCAGGTTTTGAACATTGGGGCCGTAGTACATTTCCCGGAACAGTTCCGGCATAGACGCTACCTCCTTTCTTTGGAGCATCCCTCCATATCAAATATTTTATCACAAGTCCGGCCCAAAAACTCAAAATCATGGGAAACAATGATGATAACTTTATTTTCATCATTCAACTTGCGGATCATGTTGCTCACTTCCAGCATACGATGATAGTCCAGCCCACTGGTAGGCTCGTCAAAGACAAGCACATCCTTGTCGGAGAGAATAGCGGTTGCCACCGCAAGGCGCTGCTTCTGGCCTCCTGACAGGGCCATCGGATGACGGTCTTTGAAATCCAGCAAATCAAAAGACCTGAGAATTTCTTCAATCCGCTCCGGCGGACAATCTGGCTGCGCCAGTTCACATTCGTTCCATACGCTGTCTGAAAAAAGCTGATGGTTCACATCCTGCATAACACAAAAGCTGGCCTTATTACGCTGTTTTGCTTTCAGTGTTTGCCCGTCCAGCCGGACTGTTCCATTCACTTCTTTCAAAAGCCCGCACAGGCAGCGCGTCATCGTCGTTTTTCCCGCGCCGTTATGACCGACAATCCCCAACACTTCGCCCCGTTTTGCAGAAAAGCCAAGGCCGCTGAATACCGGCTGCTTATCAAAGGCACAGGAAAGATTTTCTACGGATAAGCCTTCCTGCGCTCCTGGCGGATCGGCGGGAGGCAGCTCCAGCACAGGATGGACAAGACTTCTAAGCCCCATCCTGATACGCTGCTCATCCGAAAGATTGCGAAACTCATCTCTTGAAAAAGCCTGAACAATTTTTCCTTTTTGAATGAAGATCGCCCGGTCGATCAGGTCCATCAGAAAATATAGACGGTGTTCGGCAATAATGAAGTGACCCCGAAAAGTTAGACAATATTTTTGAAGAAATTGCTCAAGCAACCGAAAGGGCTTGTTGTCTGTGA
>NZ_NFJK01000043.1 GCF_002159845.1 Anaeromassilibacillus sp. An250 | reverse complement strand
CAAACTCTTTTCCGTTTGCTTTCTTAGGGAACGCCGTAGGCGAGAGAGGCACTTTGTGCCCGCCGTAGGCGCGAAAAAACGCCGTGCGTCCGCCGTAGGCGCGGAAGGCACTGTGTGCCCGTTGTGCGCCTACTAAAGGGGGAAAAGTGCAATTTTTTATAAAAATACACATTTTTTAGAGGTAAAATATAATTAGTTTGCAATATTATGGATAAAAATTGAAAGAATTGTTACTGCAAAAATAGTGATTCTTGTGTTTCTATTTTTACAAGATTATACTATTTTCGAAAGCATTACTAAAATCGATGACTATATGAAATGGACGGTATTTTTATTTTCCCAGAAGTATTGTGAAAATAAAAATGAGGACCCTTTGGGGGAGGGCTGGAAGGATGCCCTCCCCCAAAGGGCGGTATGCGCGTCAAGCGCCTTACCGGATCAAAACCGGCCATAGGCATCGGTTCTGCCGGATGCAGCAAGGGGGTATGCCGCCAAGAGGATCGCGGCTTTGCACGCACACAAAGCTGATTGTTTGCATCCATCAGGGAAATGATCGGGCAGAAAACTACAGACAGCCGGAGCCGGGCAGTGAGGGGCGCCTGGCACGGCGGCAATGCATCCATCCGATATGCTTGTATAACCACCGGCGGCATAGCTACGAACGATATTGTGCGTTGGAGGGAAGAAGTTATGAATCAAAGCAACAAACCAGCTAGTATCAACCAAGAACGCAGCCAACTCATCAACCGGGCCTTAATCCTCAACCTCCTGCGGCAAGAGGGGATTTGCTCGCGCGCGACGCTGTCGCGCCTTTCGGGACTCAAACAGGCCACCATCACCAACATTGCAGCGGAACTGATCCAATGCGGCCTTGTGGTGGAAACCGGCCTGATCCCAGGGGAAAAAGGCAGGCGCTCCATCGGCGTAACCTTGAACGACGCGCGGTACAAGGTGATTGGGATCAGTATGACGCGCGACCAGTTTTACGTTGACTTGGTGGGGATCTCCGGGAAGGTATATGAAACCCGTTCGTTCGAAATTTCCCAAACGGAGGGCCCGCAGTCCGTCCTATCGCGCATCCGCACGGCTATCCTACAGCTCCAACAAGACTATGCGGATTCGGAGCTCCTTGCCGCATGCTTGGCTATGCCGGGGCCGTACCTGGAAGACCTGGACCGCCTTTTGTTTGTGACAGAGCTGTCCGGCTGGCAGAACTTCCCCATCCGTGCGGTGCTGTCCGAAGGGGTGGGGATGCCGATCTATGTCCTCAACGATGCGAAGGCCAGCGCGTTTGCGCAGCTTTGGTCCCGCTGGCAGGAGCCGGCGGTGCAGAATATGGCCTATATTTTGGCGGGCCAGGGCGTTGGGTGCGGCATGATATCCGATGGAAAACTCGTTTCGGGGCAACACGGGATTGCCGGGGAATTTGGCCACAGCAGCATCAAGTTTGACGGCCCTCTCTGCGAATGCGGAAACCACGGCTGCCTGGAAAAGTATTGTTCCCTTTCGGCGCTCCGGTCCGAGATCCGGGACCTCTTGCGTGCGCACCAGCCTTCGTGCCTAGACGCGGGCAACCTGCACGATGAAGCGATTGCCCTTGCGGTGCGCGCGGGGGACCCTGTGGCGGTGCAGGCTTATGAACATGTGTGTGAACGGTTGGGCGTCGGCGTTATCAGCCTGATCAACCAAATGAACCCGGGCCTGATTGTCCTGGGCGACGCTTTGGTGGATATTTGCCCGGAACGCCTGCTGGAGGTTGTCCGCAGGTGCGTCGAAGCTGGGGTCAATGAACGGATTTACAGCGACCTGGCCATCGAGATCAACCAGCTGGAGGAGAGCCCCGCCCTCTTGGGCGCGGGCGCTTATGCAGCACAGCAGGTGCTCGCCAATCCGGGCATGCTGATTTATGAAGCGGACTTCCGGTCTGGACGTGCCTCCAGCGAGGCCACCTAAGCAAACCGGTGAGTCCCGCGGCCCGCTCCCCAGAGGCCTGCAATAGGCGCCCTTGTGAAATCCCCTTTTTGAAAGCATGCGCTTTTTTAGAGGGGGAGCCCAGCCTTCCCAACAGGCTGGCTTGCGAATCCTATCATTCCTATAATTAGAAGGCCAGAATCTTAAAAAGGACCTCGCCCTGGAAAACAGGGCGAGGTCCTTTTGCTATCGGGAAGGGCTTTCCATACTTTTACTATAATAAAGTCTTATAAGCTTGCATTTTATAGATAAATATGATAGGATTAAAACAACCAACGGTATCTTAATAAGATAATAACGTTTTTTTAAGATTCTAAAGGGGATGCCCCAGTGGCACAATCCATCGCACAAGCGGGCAGATGGATCTTTTAGCGGCCAGCGGATGCCGCTAAATCACGCGAAGGAGGCGGTAGGGCAGCTATCGTGGCATGGAAAAGCCGCCTTAGTTGCAGAAAGATGAAAAACCCAGAAAGCCCGGATAGGGCTTATTTTTTCATCGAAAATTTTCAGGAGGGGTAACAAAAAATCATGAAAAAGAGTATGAAAGTGCGTTTGTTTAGTGGATTGGTAGCGCTGTGTATGCTGTTGGCGTTCCTGCCGACAGCCGCATTTGCAGCAGGGAACAATGTGGCGCAGATCGGGGACCAGACGTATGCAACGCTGGACGACGCCATTGCAGCGGCCTCGGACGGCGACACCATCTTGCTGCTGGATGACGCGACGGTCAGCAAAACCTTGGACAAGTCCATCACCATCGACGGGCAGGGCCACACATTGACCTCGACCGATGTGCGCTATGGCTTCAGCAAGGGCCGCAGCCTGACGTTTCAAAACATGACCGCCCATTTCGGCTATACCATCGAAATTGAGAACCCGGAATACACCTCGGACCTGAGCCTTTTCTATGTCAATGGGGATACGGACTTCACCTTTAAAAATGCCAAGGTCTATATGGACGGCGCGGGTGCGTCCAACCGCCTGCACGCCATTTATTATGATGGCGGCAGCGTGGGAACCATTACGCTGGACCATTCGCGGCTGGAGATTACAAATTTCCCGGAAGATGCAATCGAATGGAGTGGAAACGAAAGCAACCTGAATGTCCTGCATTCCACGTATATTTCCGACCAGAACCGGAGCGGCATTACCGGGACCTGGAATGTCAAAATCGACAGCAGCAATGTCCAGGTCATCAACAGCATTGGCAACGGTTCCAATGGCTCGAATTACGACATCAAGAATTCGGTCGTCAATTTCAGCGATAACGGCTCGCATGGCCTGTCCGCAAAAAATCTGATGGTGGATTCCTCGACGGTCACGGCAAACGGCAATGGATTTATCGGCGTGGCCGTGGACGGGGATATGGCGATTCAAAACAACTCCACCGTTTCGCTGACGGGGAATGCGGGTGGCTCGCTCGCCGGCTATGCGGCCATGCGCCTGTACAACAACAATACGTTTACGGTCGATGGGACCAGCAAACTTTCCATCAAGGACAATCAAAATACCGGCCTGTATGTCCGCCAGGGATCGTTGACGGTGGAGGACGGCGCGGTCCTGGAAATTATGGGGAACCACGTGACAAATGATCTGCTGGACGGCTTTGGCGGCGGCGTTTATGTTGGCTATGGCGCCAACTACGATCCAACCGTAACGCTTCCTGCGGACGCCAAGATCTATAACAACCATGCCACGGTTGGCGGCGACGACATCTATGTTTCGCAGGGCGTAAACGGCCCCAGCCTCACCTTTGGCGAAACCAGCGCGAGCTGGGTTATGGACGGCGAGGATTGCGGCGGCAAAGAGCATCTCATCGACGGCTGGTATGACGATTCGGAAGGAACACGCTGGGAAGCCCATGCGGGAACCGAAGAGGGCAACCACATCGAAGAATTCACGGATTTCTCGGAAGAAACCGGCTTGGCCACGGTAAGCGGCGTGACCTCTCTCAAAGCAGCCCACGGAAAGGACCCCATCGAAAAGACCAGTTTCCCGGGGCTGGAAAAGTGGATCGTACGGACCAATTCCGATGAATCCACAACCGATGTGAAGGACGACACGGTTGCTGCGGGCAATACCGTCGATTTCAAATTGACCACCAATGTGCCGGACGACCTGCTCAACTACATAAAGCCCGAGGATGCAAACGATCCGGAAGTAACCGGACCGGCAATCAACACTTTGGCGAACGTACCCCTGGAAGAGCGCGGCGAATATCTCCTGACCCTCCATGACGCGATGGACGACTATCTCGTGGAACCGGATTCCTTTGTGATTACGATTGACCGCGAGGGCACGGACAACGATGTGACGTTGGACGCCAGCCAATATATCTTGAACCAGCCCGGTGTGATCGACGCAGATTGTGACTTTGAGATCACGATGGACCTGGTGGCCCTGTACAATGCAGGGGTCATCACCGACGCGGACATCGAACATGCAACCGACATTGTCGTGACGTATACCGCCAAGCTGGACGGCACAGCCACGGCCGGCAGCTATCAGAACACCGCATGGGTGTCTTACCCGGGCGGCGAGACCATGAGAGATAAGGTCACCGTTGAGACGTATAAAATCGACGTATTCAAGTACGATCAGACCAACGAGGAAAAGGGCCTGGAAGGCGCAACGTTCGAGTTCTACCAGAAGGATGAAGGAGGGAACCCCATCAACGTGGTGGAACTGACGTCCGGCGCGGATGGCCACATCCTGATCGACGGCCTCGATGCCGGCGTCTACTACCTCAAAGAGACCAAAGCGCCGGAAGGCTACGTTTGCAGCGAGGAAGAACTGACCATTACCATTCCCGACCAGGCGGATGGCAGCAATTTGGTCAGCGTCAAGTTTGCAAACAGCCCGGTCCCGCACACCGGCGGAATGGGCACCATGCTGTTTACTGTTGGCGGCATGAGTATCCTTGCAGCAGCGGGCGCCGTGATGATCGTCCCGCGCACATTCCGCAAAAAACAGGAAAATTCCTAACCATTCCCTAGAAACCGGCTCCGAAACAACAGGAACAGAAAAGGAAAACGTTCCTGTTGTTCCGGCGGCGGGTGCGGCGCAGGGCTTGGAATGCGCGCATCCAACGGAACAGGAAAGAACCCGAAAGGGGCTTTTATAAATGAAGTTGAAAGGAGAACAAAATTTATGAAGAAGAACATGAAGACACGCTTGTTCAGCGGCCTGATGGCCCTGTGCATGCTGCTGGCCTTATTCCCGGTCACGGCATCTGCTGCGGAGGTCCCGGAGTATAACACGCCGGAATACCCGGAAACCTCGGAGGGGGTTACGGTGGAGTCAAGCTTTGACAGCGAAGCACAAAAGGTCCTTACGACCATCGTGATCGGGGAAAACGTTGAAGGCGATACGCTGGATATAAATTTGACGGATGCCCTTGGCGAGGCTCTAAATAATAGCCTAGCGGTTCCCAGCGACGTCTGCGATTTCATCATTGAAATCGAAAACCATTCCAATCAGCCGTATGTGTACGAAGACGGCAGCCTGGTGCTCGGCACGGACGATTATGACGGCACGCAGGATGCAGGATATACCGACGAGTACGTGACAGCATTCGACGGCTTTAACGTTTATATCGGTTCCAAAAACAATGTATGGCGTTCCTATAACCATGCGTTGGCCGCATTGGATATTGGCATTGATCCCGATTGGCCAAGCCTAAGTGAGTTTGACCGGAATCTGACCGATGCAAATATTGCGGACGCCCTTGCGAAAAAGGGATACGAAAACGGCATCGACGATCTGGACGATTATTACATTGATTATTACAATGAGACCCATGGGGCGTCCATTACCGATCTGAAAGAGGCCGACGAAGCTTATATTGCCGACCTGTTCAGTTGTTATAACCCCCGTGGCGGGCAGCACCCGCAAGTTGGCATTCCGGAGAGCAACCTTGGGGTAGCGGCGCTTGGCCATTATTATCTTTATAATTCGCTGATTTCTGTGAGCGGAAATTCCCTGGCAAGTTATATGGCGGAGGGTTCCTCTTCTTATTCGGCCTTGAATGCGGAGCTGGCAGAAGCCATCAAGGATTCCCGCGAGGAGAAGGCCACGATTACGCTGAATGCCGGAATTGATGGCCCGAATATGTGCAACTGCTATCAAGGCCGTGTAATCGTATTTGGCATGGCGTTTTCCCTGACCAAGGGCGGCGACAAGACCAGCTATCCTGGCTTGGAGAAGTGGATCGTCCTCGAGGACGGCACGGAAGTGGACGCCGATACCGCCGCAGCGGGCGACGAAGTGGACTTCAAGCTCGAATCCAATGTGCCGCAGGATCTGCTCAATTACCT
>NZ_NFJK01000042.1 GCF_002159845.1 Anaeromassilibacillus sp. An250 | reverse complement strand
GATCGCGGTTGGATTTTGTGGCTGCCGCCCGTAGGCGCGAAAGGTACTGTGTGTCCCGTGTCCCGGCCGGAGGTCCGAGAAAGACGCTGCGCGTCCGATCGGCTAATCTAAAATAAACGGGAAGGCTTCTTCCCGATAACGGTAAGGCCCCCACCCCGGGAGTTCCCAGGGTGGGGGCCTTCTGTATTTGATCCTTCTATTTCTCACATGTGGTGGGCTGTGATGGCTGCCTTTATGAAGATTTTTACCTTGCTTTCTTAGGGAACGCCGTAGGCGCGTCCTGACCGGAGGTCCGCGAAAGACGCTGCGCGTCCGCGAGAGGCACTGCGTGCCTACGTCCTGACCGGAGGTCTAAAAGCCAAAAAGGAAAGTTCTTCCTATAAATAGCAAAATCCCAGCCCCAGAAATCGCGCAGGGCTGGGATTTCCTGCGCCTTGAGAGCAATTAAAAAATATTCTTTGCAAAATGATTTTGTGCGAACATGGAAAAGGCTATTGACGATATACTATAAAAAATGGTATGATTATGCCTGCGATTTGGTGAAAACTTTAATGTTATTCATTAGAGCAACAAATAAATCTAAAACACGTTTGCAATGGTTTTCATAAATGCTTATGCAAACATGATGATAGAAATTTAAAAATAAGGGGTGATGGAGCAAAAAAATACTTGGAAGCAATTTGTTTGAAGATAAGGAAAGTTGGTGTAAAGATGAGAGGAAGAAAAAGAATCCTTGCGTTTGTCATGGCAATGGTAATCGGCTTGTCCGGCTTTTCATCCATGTCCGCTGCGGACAGCTCTCTCCAAACAGCCGGTCTTATGCAGGCAATGGCGTCCCAGCAAACGGCAGAGGCAGTCGAATTGCCCGCGAAGTTGGCGTCCGCTGCCTATAGCGCGGCTTCGGACAGCGTCATTCTGAAAGAGAATACCGACCCGCTGAAGATCCACGATCAGATGACTGGCGAGACCTACAATGGGCAATGGCTGGAATTCCAGGTCTCTGTGCCAGAAGATGGAAAATATGCGTTCACCGCCCGGGTGCAGTCCCCGGCGGGCGAAAGACCCCGTATGGACGTGTTGGTGGATATGGTACACGCCCTCACAGTGGAAGAAGGCGATCCCGCCGGAGAAGGGCTTCCGTGGATGACAACAACGCCGCAGGAGTTGTCCCTGACGCAGGGCGAACATACCATCCGCATTGCATTCAACAGCGATTTTGAACTCAGCTGGATTGATCTTGCTTTGGCGGTGGAACCGATTGAAATCCGCGATGGCGTACAAATCCCTGTGATGGAGTATGCGCGTATTTCGAAAGATTCTGTGGAAACAGAGTCCGGAGACGATCCAGACGTCCCCGGCGGCCTGATCCCCCGGTATATGATGGCCGGCGACTGGGTGGAATACCGTATAACGGTCCCGGATGAGCAGGTGGGCAAATATAATCTGACCATGAATGTTGCCCGGGCAGGGACAGACCCCGGCTTGGTCGGCTTGCAGGTCTATCTGGACGACAACCTTGCCGGGCAGATTTCCCGCGCAGGCACCGGCGGCTGGAAGAGCTGGGTAGCTTCGGACCCGCTGGAACTGGATTTGAGCGCGGGCGAACATGTGATCCGGGTTGTCTACACGGCACAGTGTAATATGAGCCTATTGGAATTCACGCGGGCGATCCAGGGAGACAAAAAATTTACGATCGATGCTGTGAACTACACGGATTCGTCCAGAGAATTCAACACGGAGGAAGCGCAGGACCCCGAGGTGGAGAGCGGCCTTATTCCGGCAGGTACCTACAACGGGGATTGGCTGGAATACACCTTTGACGTCTCCGCGGAAATGGCGGACGCTTACTATTTGACCATGCACGTTGCGCGCGCCGGGACGGCCCCGGGCGACATCCAGATGGAAGCAACCCTGGACGGCGAACCGGTGGTCAACTATGTCCGTGCGGGCACCGGCGGCTGGAAGGCCTGGGTGGAGACCGACCCTGTGGTGGTCCGGCTGACAGAGGGGACGCACACCCTGCGTGTGTCCTTTGTCAAGCAGTTTAACCTCAGCTTGATCAAATTCTCGCAGGAAAAAACCATCAGCGACGTCATCAAAGTGGAGGCGTCCAATTTCTCCCGCGGCTCCAAGAACTTCGGCCTGGAAGATTGCTCGGACCCAGAGGTAGCGAGCGGGAAGAACCCCACGTCGACCATGGCTGGGGACTGGCTGGAATACAACCTCAACATCCCGCAGGAAATCGCCGGCGACTTTAAGTTCATGGCGCATGTCGCACGTGCAACGACCGAGCCGGATCTTGTGGGGATGGAGTGCTACATCGATGGCGAACTGGCGGCGATCATCAACCACGACGGCACCGGCGGATGGCAGAACTGGGAAGAAACCGACCCTGTGGGCGTCCATCTGGAAGCGGGTAGCCATACGGTGCGCATCGCCCTTACAAAGCAGTTCAACCTCAGCTTGTTGAAATTTGAAAAACTGGAAGTCGATCCCGATGCGCAGGTGACGGGCGTCTCGATCTATACGGAGGAGCCCCGCCAGGCGATCAAGGGAAAGACGACGTCTTTCTTCGCGACCGTTCAGGGCGATGAAGGCTGCGACCCGTTTGTCACTTGGGAAGTGGAGGGCGCAACCAGCGCCAAGATCAGCGAATATGGCCTGCTGAGCGTATCGTTCGGCGACCCGGCGGAGTCCGTGACCGTGCGGGCGCGCTCCCGTTCGAATCCGGAAATTGTCTCCGAAGATATGGTCGTCCCGCTGATTGACGAATCGACCGAGCACGGCCGGCTTTCCCGCGAGATCGCCGAGGAAGGCGTGGTCCTGCTGAAAAACGACAATGAAGCCCTTCCGCTCAAGCCGGAGACCACGGTGGCGCTGCTCGGCATCGGGCAGGCGAACTACGTCAAGGGCGGCAGCGGTTCTGGCGACGTGGAGTCCCCGTATGTCCGCACCATCCAAGAGGGATTGCTGGACAAGGCGGCAAACAACAAGATCCGCCTCTATGAGCCGTTGAGCGATTTTTATTCCCAGTATGCGACCCGCGTGGGCGCCGGATATGGCACCGACGAGCCGGAGATGACCGGCGAACTGGTGCAGCTGATCGACGAGGCCGCCGCACAGGAGAACGCCACCGCAGTGGTGGTCCTGCGCCGCCGCACGGGCGAAGGTTCCGACATCGGAATCAAGGCGGGCGAATACTACCTGCGCAGCCGTGAACAAGAATTGATCCGCACCGCGCTGAATAAATTCGACAAGGTTGTCGTGGTTATGAACATCGGCGTTGTGATGGATATGAACTGGCTGAACACAGTCAAGAGCGACGACGGGAAGAGCGTGGATGCGGTATTCCTCGCATGGCAGCCCGGTATGGAGGGCGGCATTGCGGTGGCCAACGCACTCTGCGGCGAGGTCAACCCGTCCGGCAAACTGACGGATACGTTTGTGACCAGCTTTGACGATTACCCGTCCGCATATGTCTATGAAAACTCCGGCAGAAACGCCTGGGTGTCCTACGAAGAGGATATTTTCGTTGGATACCGGTATTTTGAAACCTTTGCAAAAGAGAAAGTGATCTTCCCGTTTGGCTATGGCCTGTCCTATACCACCTTTGCAATCGACGATGTCACGGCGGTTGCAAACGAGGAGAAGGGCACCATCGATGTGTCCGCAACAGTGACCAACACCGGCGACGTGGCGGGCAAAGAAGTGGTGCAGACCTATTTCAGCGCCCCGGAGGGCGATTTGCCCAAACCGGCCCTGGAGCTGGCGGCCTTCCAGAAGACCGACCTGCTGCAACCGGATGAGTCCCAGACCGTGACGATGTCCTTCGATATTTCCGATATGTCCTCCTACGACGACATCGGAAAGACCGGAAAAGAATCTGCCTTTGTGCTGGAGCCGGGCGATTATACTATTTTGGTCGGCAATTCGGTGCGCGACGTTGAGACCGCTGGCGTGTATACAGTGGACGAACTGACCGTGACGGAACAGCTTACCAAGGTGTTCCAGCCGGTCAACGACGAGAAGAAGCTCGAACGGCGCTTGGATGGAACCGGGCCGGACAGCTATGAAACAACTGTCTGGTCGAACGAGGAAACAACGGATGTAATGGAACAGGCATCTTCTGCACAGCCAGCAGCCACTGCGGCTTCTCTGACGGAGAGCACGGCAAAAGCTGCCAATGCGCCGGAAGAGCCGATCCTGCTGGAAGACGTGGCGGAAGACCCATCGCTGATGACTGCGTTTGTGGAGCAGCTCTCGGATGAACAACTCATCCTGCTTTCGCGCGGCACCGGCAGCGACAACCCCAGAGAGATTGTGGACGGCGCAAACACCGCCTGCACAAAAGAGATCCTGGAATACGGCGTCCCGCGCTTGCAAACGGCGGACGGCCCTGCGGGAATCCGGAACAATAAGTACACCGCCACGGCATGGCCCTGCGCAACGCTACAGGCATGCACATGGAATCCCAGCCTGGTGGAAGAAGCGGGCAAAGCCAGCGCAGAAGAGGCCAAGACCTTTAAGACGCTGGACCAGTATAAGGATCTCTCCATGGGGCAGGACGGTTTCCCGATCCTGTTGACCCCCAGCACGAATATCCACCGCAACCCGATGTGCGGCCGGAACTTCGAATATTATTCCGAAGACCCGTTCATCGCCGGTAAGATGGCGGCGGCGCAGATCCGCGGCATCCAGTCCGGGGATGTCTCCGCGACGCTCAAACATTTCTCTGCAAACAACAGCGAGAATTACCGCAAAAACAGCGACAGTATGGTTTCGGAGCGTGCAATGCGCGAAATTTACCTGCGCCCGTTTGAAATTGCGGTCAAAGAAGCCCAGCCGTGGTGCGTGATGTCCTCCTACAATTTGATCAACGGCACGCGCGCAGCAGAAGACGAAGACCTGCTCACAGAAGTCCTGCGCAACGAGTGGAACTTTAAGGGCATGGTTATGACGGACTGGGGCAGCGAATCCACTTTGGTCGAAGAGATCAAAGCGGGGAACGACCTGAAAATGCCCTCCTGCGGCAGCTCCGACGACCCAGAGGGCGCGCCGGGCAGCCTGCAAATGCAGGAAGTGCGCGATGCGCTGGCTGACGGTTCCCTCTCCAGAAAGACCCTGGAGCGCAACATCCGGAACACCATGCGCTTGATTCTGCAAACCTATTTCTTCGATGGCGATAAGGAAGCTTTGGAAGTTTACAACCCGGTTGACATTGTGGAAGCTTCCGATGCGGCAGCGGCAACGGATTTCCGTTTCTACTATGAAAACGAGCCTGTTTCGCTGCATGTTTCCCCGGATGTGGAAACGATCTCCATTCAGGATGCAAACGGGCAGCCTGTAGAATTTACCAAGCTTGCAGAGGGAGAATATTCCTTTGTGATGCCTGCTTCGTCCGTAACGGTAACCGTGGGCGAAGAGGCGCCTGCACAGTCTGTCGCGCTTGGCCTGGAAGCACCGGAGACGGTAGCAGCAGGCAGCGAGTTTGAAGTGAAGGGCACGATCAGCGGCCTGGATGCGCTGGAAAGCCCAGTGGCAGGCTTGCAGATGATCATGACGTATCCGGAAGGCATGGCCTGCACAGAGGTTACGCCGAACGAGGCGATCAAGGACGAGATGTCCTATAGCATCCATGACGATGTATTGGAGGTAAACTTTGGATACATCTCTGGGGATCTCGACGGGGGCCTGCCGGTGGATCTGGACAGCCTGTTCACGGCGAAGTTTACCGCATCCGCAGATATGGCGGAAGGCGATTACACGTTTGGCTTGAAAGACATCGTGCTGAGCGATTGGAATGGCGAAGAGGTCCCGTATACCGCAGAAGGCGCATCCGTACATGTGACGGAACTGCCGAAGGAACCGCAGCTGCTGACGGTACAGTGGAGCGGCAACGCATCGATGAGCGTCGAGGGCGAAGCGGAGGAAATCATCTCCACAGATGCGATCTACGGCGCAAAGGTACAGCCGGGTGAAGAGCTGGTCTTCACCTTCACCCCGACGGACGGCGCGTTCTCCGGAGCGCAGCTCAACGGCGAGGACATCGAGTTTGCAGCGGACGGCTGCACGTACACCTTCACGATGCCGGGCGAGAGCACGACCCTGTGCTTCACGTTCACAAGCGTGGATAAGAGCATCTTGGGCATCGTATTGGAAGAGGCCAACGCTGTGCCGCAGGACGTGATCGACAGCCTGGTGCCGTCTGCCAAGGAATTCTTCGAAAACGCCCTGGCAAAGGCACAGGAAGTCTATGACGATGCGGGCGCAACCGAAGAAGAAGTCAAAGAGGCTTGGAGCGACCTGCTGGATGCAATGCACCTGTTGGAATTCGAAGCGGGCGATAAGGAAACCCTGCTGCCGCTGATCAACATTGCAGAGCAGCTGAAAGACATGCTGGATCAGTTCAAGCCGGGCACGACCGAGGGCTTCGAGGAAGCGCTCGACGCGGCGAAAGACGTGTATGCAGAGGAAGACGCCCTGAAGGCGGACGTAGACGAGGCATATGACAACTTGCAGGCAGCGATCGACAAGCTGGAAATGCGTGCGGATATGTCCATCCTCCAGAACACGGTGAAC
>NZ_NFJK01000041.1 GCF_002159845.1 Anaeromassilibacillus sp. An250 | reverse complement strand
CGCTTTGCACTTTCGCGCTTTCACTTTGATTGTGCGTCAATAACTCAAAATAGCACTTGACAAAACGCTTCATGGGGAAACGAAAAGGACATCAAGCCCTTTGTCGATCCCAAGTTTGAAAACAATGTCATTCTGACCGGGACGGAGTTTCTCACCATGAACACCCGGCCCAAGATCCCGGCCAACGCCCGAAACCTCAATACCTGTGTCATCGGATCGTCCGGCTCGGGCAAAACCCGCTTTTGGCTCACGCCCCAGCTTTTACAGGCCCATTCCTCTTTCGTGGTGGTAGACCCGAAGGGCGGCGTCCTGTCCCAAGTGGGCAGCTTTCTCCAAAAGCGGGGGTACAAAATCAAGGTATTCAACAGCATCGACTTCTCCAAGTCCATGCACTATAACCCGCTGGCGTATATCAAGAACGAGTCCGACATCCTAAAGTTCGTCAATGCCCTTATTTCCAACACCAAGGGCGAGGGCAAAGAGGGCGATCCGTTCTGGACGAAGGCCGAAACGCTCCTATACTGCGCCCTGCTGGGCTATATCATTTTCGAGGGCGCGGAGGAAGATCGCAATATGAATACGCTGGTGGACATGATCTCCGGCATGGAGGTCAAGGAGGATGACGAGGACTTTATGAACGCGGTGGACTATATGTTTGCCGGGTTGGAAAAGCGAAAGCCGGATTGCTTTGCTGTGAAGCAGTACAAAAAGTACAAGTTAAGCAGCGGCAAGACGGCCAAAAGCATTTTGATTTCCTGCGGTGCTCGTCTGGCTCCCTTTGACATCCCCCAGCTCCGGGAGATTATGAGCTACGATGAACTGGAACTTGACCGTATGGGTGACAGACGGACGGCAACATTTTTCTGCATCAGCGATACGGACAGCACCTACAATTTTTTGGTCGCTCTCGCTTTTTCGCAGATGTTCAATCTCCTGTGTGAACGGGCCGACAATGTGCATGGGGGCCGCTTGCCCCATCATGTGCGCGTCCTGTGGGACGAGGCGGCCAATACGGGCCAAGTGCCGGGGCTGGAAAAGCTGGTGGCCGTCATTCGTTCCCGCGAGGTGAGCCTTGTACTGCTCTATCAGCAGCTTGCTCAATGCAAGGCCATTTACGATAAAAATGCGGAAACGATCCTCGGCAACATGGACAGCGTGATATTCCTCGGTGGCCGCGAGGCCAGCACTATCAAGGAAATATCGGAAAACTGGCTGGGCAAGTCCACGATCTCCATGCAGACGGATGGCCGCACACGGGGCCAGTCCGAAAGTTACAGCCAAAACATCCAGCGGCTGGGCCGGGAGCTGATGACCCCCAGCGAGCTTGCCACAATGCCCGGTGATCGGTGCATCTTGCAGCTCCGGGGCCTGCCCCCGTTCTATTCCCGCAAATACGATCTGAAGCAACACCCCAACTACAAGTTTACGGCTGAGGCCGACAAGAAAAACGCCTTTAACCTCGACAGGCTGATAAACCGCCGCAGGCGGCCCGGCCCCAACGAGGCTTGTGAGGTGTACGAAGTGGATGTGCCCGCCGAGGCGCTCACAGAAGAGGACGAGGACATCCTCAACTATGACGACCTCGACGATCCAGACGCTTTTGTATAAAACCTTGGGCTTTTAGGGTTCCCGCAAAATCAGCGATTTTGTGGGAAGAGGAGGCGCAACGGAGCGTGCGGAGTTTGGGACATTTTGTCCCAAAGTAGCAAAGCGAAGTTTGTGCCGACGAGTCCCGAGGTACGGACGCTGCCGCCCTACACGGGGCGGCTTTTTTCATGGCCGGGTATAGCCCGGAGAAAAGGAGTAATATATGCAGTTTTTCGCTTCTGCCATCAACACTTTGCAGACCCTCGTTATTGCCCTCGGCGCTGGCCTTGGCGTGTGGGGCGTTGTCAACCTGCTGGAGGGCTACGGCTCCGATAACCCCGGCGCGAATGCTCATGTGCGATAAAGTAACACTAGAATTTGATAGACAGCAGCCCATTATTCCAATATTATACTTCGACGCTGAAAACAGTATAATCCACTCTATAAACTATGTTATAATTGGAGCGGCCAATTTAGCTAACAAATATGTGTGAACTACACTTTAATCACAAATTAGTGTGATATGCTGATTGAAAAAGGAGGACGGCACTATGCAGAAAATTTTAATCGTTGAAGACGACATAGATATTCAAGAACTTTTGAGAAATTTTTTACAGGAAGTAGGATATGAAATTTCTATTGCCAATGATGGTATGGAAGCTATCTCTCTCTTTTCGACGATACATTTTGACCTGATACTCTTAGACATTATGCTCCCTAAAATTGATGGATTTACTGTTTGCGAGTTAATCCGAAAGCAATCTCAAATCCCTATTATCATGCTGACTGCCCTGAGCAGTGAGGATGAACAAATCCGAGGTCTGGATTTGCAAGTTGACGATTATATTACAAAACCATTTTCCATGCCGATATTAGTTCGCAAAATCGGTGCTGTACTCCGTAGAAGTTCAATGATACCGGAACAGGAGCACCAAACGATTGCCTATAAAAATCTCGTTTTGGATATGGACAGCTATACCGCTGTGGTAGACGGTGCTTCTTTCGACCTCACCCAGCGAGAGTTTGAGGTATTAAGGGAGCTCTTACTAAATCAGGGACGCGTACTTACTCGGCAAAATTTGTTGGATAAGCTGTGGAAATATGATTTTTATGGCGATGAAAGAGTTGTAGATACTCACATCAAAAATCTCCGCAAAAAGTTGGGGATTGACTTCATCCAGACAATCAGAGGGGTGGGATATAAAATTGATAAAGAAAATTAAAGGGAGCTTATTTGCAAAAATTTTTGTAATCACCTTTTTGCTGACCAGCATTTGCTGTGTTTTGACCTACACCGTTATTTCATGGCTTGTTCCAAAGACGTATAGTACAACTCTTGATACAAACTTAGAAAATACGGTAACTTCATTTATTACTGAATTAGAAGCTATGTCCCCGCTGGAAAGTGGAAAGCTTTTCGATGAATTTCTTTTGAATAATAATGGAGTTCTACTTCAATTATTCGACACCGCAGGAAATGAACTAGAACTCCCCTCACAAGGGAGCACTGAATTTCCGCGTTTGCTCACAGGAGGAATAGCAACAGAAAACGCCGATCCGGCGGCCTATCGAGCGACACATAGCTACCTGTTTTCGTTTACTGGGTCAGACACGGTTTATACATTGACGGTTGCCGGGAGCGCCCATGAAGTTGATTTGCTCAAGGATACGTTGGCAAGCGTTTTTCTAATCCTCTTTTTTCTTATCCTTGCGATAGCCACTATTGCGTCAGTTGTTTATTCTCGCTATGTTACAAAGCCGGTACTGCGTCTTAGCGAAGTGTCAAAAGAGATGTCTGAGTTAAATTTTAATTGGAAATGTAAAGAAGATCGGACTGATGAACTCGGTGTTCTGGCTCACAGCTTAAATGAAATGTCGATGAAACTCTCTGCGGCACTAGAAAATCTGCAAAACGCAAATGCGAAATTGCAGGCAGATATAGAACATGAGCGAGAATTAGAACAGGCACAGTTAGACTTCTTTTCCGCTGTTTCGCATGAACTAAAAACGCCAATTACAATTATCAAAGGGCAGACAGAGGGAATGATTCTGAATGTAGGGGATTATCAGAATCGCAGTAAATATTTATCGCGCTCCCTTGAAATCATCAATACAATGGAGAATATGGTACAAGAAATTTTGACCGTTTCGCGTATTAAATCCTCTAAAGTAGGCCTGCGAAAAGAAACGATAGACTTTTCTGCTTTGCTAAAGGGAGAATACGCTTTATTTGAAGATTTAATCGTGCAAAAGGAAATCGACTGGAACGAAGATATTTCTCCTTCTTTGCATATTGTTGCTGATAAAATGTTGATACAAAAAGCAATCAACAATATTATTTCTAATGCCATTTTGTACTCCCCGGAAAGTAGTTCAATTTATATGAATGCGTTTTCTGAAAATGGAGCGGTAAATTTCAGATTGGAAAACACAGGTGTTCATATCCCAGATGATGAATTACCGAAACTATTTGATGCGTTTTATAGAATAGAACGGTCACGCAATAAGAAAACAGGAGGAAGTGGGCTAGGCCTTTATATCGTCAAAACTATTTTAGAACAGCACAATATAATATACAGTTTGAAAAACACAGACAGAGGGGTATTGTTTTCAATCCAATTTTGAAAAATACGGGGCGGTCAAATTTGATTGCTCCGTATTTTTAACTACACATAAAAAACATATTCGCCACAATGGTATCCCAAACAGTTCTGCTACTATATATTCAGAAACAGAAAGGAGTGTTTCAGAATATGAAAAAGCAAAAAATTACAACTCTTTTACTCACAATGGCGCTTTGTGCATCGGCTGTTTTAAGTGGATGTGCTGCAAGCGCGGCAAGCCAGACGGAACCCAACCAGTCAACTACCAGCTCAACACCTTTGGAGGAAGCGAAAGATAGCGGCACTCCCATTTCCTCTGACGAGGCTTCCTCGGCGCAAGCCTACGAGAATGATGAAGTCCTTTCCTCTGAGGAACAGGCCAAAGCAGAGCAAGAACGCCGGGCTGAGATTGCTGAAAAGTATTCTATCTATGCTCCGTATGGCATGACATACGACACGGAAAAGGATCGTTTCTTCTATAACGGGCAAGTCGTGCGTTACTTCAAGGATCAAATCAGTTCTAATGAAACGAATGGTTTTTCCTATGATGACGGCGTGATAGACGTTGAACCCATTAGAGATGAATCTGGAACCCTGACAGGTCTAAAGCAATCCTCGGACGCTGACTTTAATGCTCACACCAAAGAGCAGGAGGCATTGAAAACCGAATTGGAAAAGGCCGGAATTACGGCCGAAAGTGGTAGCTTTGAACAAGGTGATCCGAATTATCGTGATGACAGCCTGGACGCCTACGCCGAATTTGGCGTTTCCTATGACAAGACTTCTAACCATTGGATGTACGGCGAAAAGCCTATCTATATCCTTTATGACAAGGAACATTACACTTTTTGCGACAAAGGTGTGAGCGACGGCGTTAGCTTGAATGTTGTTCGTGACAAGGACGGCAACATTGAAAAGTTGGTTTCTGTGGATAAGAAAGAATTGGAGCAGTTTGTCTCATAAAACATAAATAGCAAAGCCAGCCGAGCCAGTCAACGGTCAAGATGAACGGCGCATTGCGCCGCCGTTGACAGCCCCGCCCGCCTTTGCTGGTAGGCAATCAAGGGGCGACAGCAAGGAGTGCTGCCGCCCCGCACTATTATCAGAGAGGGGGAATTTCCATGACCGAAGATGAAGCCTACAAAGTCCATATCCAGTACACCTTTAACGCCTTTTGCAAGATTGTCATTCGTCACGCAGCCATAGATAAAATTTTGAAGCTGCGCCGGAGGTGGGAACGGGAAGTTTCCCTTGACTATCTGATGAATGAGAAGTTTGTCCAGCTTGCCGAGCCGGAGCAGCTTGAAGAATATCTTTTTACCGCCTGCGGCCAGACCGCCGTTCTGTACCATGCGGAACTTGCCGCCGCCCTTGCCCGTTTGCCGGAGCAGGCACAGGAAGAAATTTTCCGTTACTATTTCCTGCGCCAGCCGCAGCGAGTGATCGGCGTACATATCGGCCGGACACGCAGCACAGCGGGGCGGCATATCCAGCTTACCTTGCAGCGGTTACGGCGGCTCATGGAGGGAAACCGCTATGAGTAAACTTCTCCCCTATGAAGCAATCGTCAAGGCGCATGAGGGCGACCCGGACGCAATAAACACCGTCCGTTCCCATTACGCCGGATATATCCGGTATTTTTCTAAAATGAACGGTCAAGTAAATGCCGAGGTTGAGGAATATGTGAAGCAGCAGCTAATTGCCGCACTATTCAAGTTTCGCTTTGACCGATAAGCTGAAAAACTGAATACCAGCCGCCCACCGGCGGCCAGCGAAAGCAGTAAGTCTGAAAAAGATTTGCTGCTTTTTTTGTTGTCCGTTTGGCATTTTTGAAATTTGTCCGTATTAAGAAGCAAAGAGAAAATTTCCAGTATTTCCGTCATTTTTGCCTTTGCTGGTGTTGTAGGGAGTGAAAGGAAAAATTTTCTGCTCCGCCGGTTGCCAAAATCCTGTTTCCCGGATTACTAAGGCAAAAGAAAATTTGAAAAAATCCCCGGACAGCGGGTAGCTGGCGGCCTTTCAAATGTATCTTTGACGAAAGAAAAAAGGCCGCGCACAGCGGGCTGAAAGCCCCGCCCCGTTCGCTCTATGTACGGAAAAACCCAAACAGGGGCAGTCTGCGGCAGTCTTAGAGCAAGTTTCTACCACGGTGCCAAAATCCGCAATTCTGCGGTTTTGCCCCTCGCGGGAAACTTGTTGGGGAGTGCCTTCCCCAAACCCTGCTATGGCGGCTTGCGCCGCAAAAATATTTCCGTCCGGCAGGCCGTTTTTTTGCGGGAACTGTCCCGGAAATACCTAACAGACCAGCCTATTTTTTGTGATAAGTGAAAGGAGGTTTATAGCCTATGCCGAAGCGATACAACACGCCCCACCGCAGCCGTGTTGTGAAAACCCGGCTGTCCGAAGATGAATACGCCGACTTCACTGCGCGGCTTGCGCCCTATGGTATCAGCCAGTCCGAATTTCTCCGGCAGGCGATACGGCGCACCGCCATACGCCCCGTTATCCATGTGTCGGCGGTCAATGACGAACTGCTCTCCGCTGTCGGGAAGCTGGCCGCCGAGTACGGCAGGATTGGCGGCAACCTCAACCAGATTGCCCGGTATCTGAACGAGTACGGCGCACCCTACAATGCGTTGTCCGGCGAGGTACGCGCCGCCATAGCCGACCTTGCCGCCCTCAAGTATGAAGTCTTACAGAAAGTAGGTGATGCGGTTGGCAACACTCAAGCATATCAACTCTAAAAATGCCGACTACGGAGCCGCCGAACAATACCTGCTTTTTGAGCATGACGAGTTTACCATGAAGCCCGTCCTTGATGAAAC
>NZ_NFJK01000040.1 GCF_002159845.1 Anaeromassilibacillus sp. An250 | reverse complement strand
CATATGACAACTTGCAGGCAGCGATCGACAAGCTGGAAATGCGTGCGGATATGTCCATCCTCCAGAACACGGTGAACAAGGCGGACGGCCTTGACCTGAACCTCTACATCGACGACGAAGCTATGGCGGCCTTCAAGACGGTGCTGGCAGAGGCGGAAGAACTGCTTCTGAACGCAGACGCAGCGCAGGCTGACGTGGATGCAAAGGCAGTGGAGCTGTCCAATGCAATGGCAGCCCTGCGCAAGATTCCGAACAAGGATGAGCTGAACAAGCTGATCGCGGAGATGGAGCAGAAGGATCTGGACGGCTACACCGACCGCAGCGTGGCAGCCTTTAAGGCGGCATTGAGCGTTGCGAAGACGGTTGCCGCGGATGCAAATGCAGACGAGCAGGCGGTCGCAAAGGCATATACCAACCTGGAAGCTGCCGCGAATAACCTGGTCAAGGCGGAGAAGCCGGGCACAGGCAACAGCGGCAAGGGCAGCACGTCTGCCAATGTTGGCAACGCATACGGCGCAGCGGGGGTTGTATCCGCAGCGCAGGGCGTGACCAGCCAGCAGGCATATGTGGTTTCCGACACGACGGTCAACTTCAATCTGAAGAGAGGCAGCGCATACTGCTTCAAGATGACGGTAGTCAACGGCAACGCCATGACGCCGAGCTTCACGGTCGGCAATGGCGAAGTGCTGAAGACGCAGTTCGTGGCGAAGATCGGCAACGACTACTACTACAGAGTCTATGCCATTGGCACGCCGGGCCAGAGCACGGGCGTTTATACGACCCTGCCGGGCCAGAACGCGGTCAAGCATTGCACAGTTACGATTGCGTAATCGTGGACGAGACATCGAAATAAAAGGGAAGGCTCCTTCCCGATAACAGTAAGGCCCCAACCCTCGGGAGTTCCCAGGATTGGGGCCTTCTGTGTTTTATTCGTCTATTTTTTGCATATGGTGGGGCTGCGATGGTTGCCTTTATGAAGATTCTTGCTTTGCTTCTGTAGGGCCTTCCCATATGGAGCGGAAAACAAACTCTTTTCCGTTTGCTTTCTTAGGGAACGCCGTAGGCGAGAGAGGCACTGTGTGCCCGCCGTAGGCGCGGAAGGCACTGTGTGCCCGCCGTAGGCACGAAGGGCACTGTGTGCCCGGAAGATTTTTATGAGTATAAAGGATTTTCCGGAAGTTTTCATCCAATCTCTTTTTCAAAGGAGGTTGCCCGATCTATACTAATCCCTGTGGCGACAAAACGGGGGTGAAAATTTGATGATCAAGAAAAAACCGGGACGCCATCCCGAGTTTCCTATGGATACAATGATCCGGGTACGCATGAACCGGATTGTGTTGGAGGAGTTGGATACTTGCGCAAAAGCGTGGGGCACAACGCGCTCGGACGTCATCCGGCGTGGAATCCACCGGCTGTATGACGACCTCAAACGGTGACCCGGAAGGGCCTTGCAAGGAAACGCTTTGAAAAACAACCCCAAAAAGTACCCGCATCGGTTTGGGCCGGTGCGGGTACTCAATCTATATAGAAAACAGCCGCCTTTCTCAATGAACAAGGCGTCTGGAATATTTTATCAGGGAAGGCCACGAGGGAGGCGGATGGAATTGCCGTTGGGCCGCTTTGAACGGCGGAGCCGCTCAAAGCGCTAATGTGACCGTCTTTGTGACCTCGTTCCCAGCAAGGTCCTTGGCATAGAAGGTGTATATGCCCGGCTGCTGGACGTAGAAGGTCGCCGTACCATCTGTGTTGACAGAAAAGGCCGTCCCGGCCGTCCCGCCTGCAAATGCACTGGCGGTGTGCTCCCCATAGGCGTATGCGGTGGCCGCCAGGTCCCCGTCGATGTCCGTCACCTGCAAAGTCACATAGAGGTTGCCGTTTTGCGTGAACAGCTGCGCTTCGATCGTGGGGGCGGTGCTGGAGCCCGTCGGAAGGGTCCATGACGCCCCGGACAGGCTGGAGGTGTCATAGGACAATGCGGCTCCAATGTCCAGCATCCCGCCGGTGGAAACGAGCCCGGTCAGGGAGCTCAACGGCTTGACGGAGGAGAGCAGGATCTCTTTGACGTCCGCAAGCGTAATCCCGTCAAAGTGCGTGTAGACCATGGCTGCCGCCGCGGTCACCATGGGCGCCGCCATGGACGTCCCGGTCATGTAGCTGTAGCTGTTGTTGGGCGTCGTGCTGAGGATGGAGGTGCCGGGGGCCGCCAGATCCACGGAGGTTGCCCCGTAATTGGACGTGCTGTGCAGAGTCCCGTTGTAGGAGAGGTTTGCCACGGAAAGAATGTTATCCAGGTTGTAAGATGCCGGATATGTGGGGGAGAGGTCTGTGTTCGCGGAGTCGTTGCCCGCGGCCACGACAAACAGCATGTTGGAATTGGCAATCGCCTGGTAGAGCGCGCGGTCGTCCTGATTGGAGGCCAGGCTCAAATTGCAGATGGACGCCCCGCTCGCCTCCGCGTATTGGATTGCTGCAATCAGGGAGGCGGTCGTGCCGCTCCCTTCCGAGCCGCCGAGCGCCTTGACCGGCATGATCTTTACGTTGTCCCCGGGGACAATCCCTGCAATCCCCACCTGGTTGTCCGAGGAGGCTGCAATCGTCCCGGCCCCGTGGGTGCCGTGGCTGTCCTCGCTGCCCGTATAGACCTGGTTGTTGTTGCTGTAAAAATTCCAGCCGTATACATCGTCGATGTAGCCGTTGCCGTCGTCGTCCACCCCGTTCCCGGGGATTTCATCCTCGTTGACCCAGATGGCGCCGGATAGATCCTGGTGTGTGTAATCGACGCCCGTGTCGATCATGGCGACAACGACGGAGCGCTGCCCGCCGTTGTACAAATCCCAGGCGGCCTGCGCGTTGACATCGATGCCTGCGACCGCGCTCCCGCTGGTTGCCGCCAGGGAGAAGGCACCCGCGCTGCCCAGTGTGGGATTCTGGCGGCCGAAATGCAGCACGAAGGGGTCATCATAGACGGGATAGCGGCTTTGCTGGCCCGGCACTTGGAAAGTGCCGTCGTTGGATAAAGCCCACTGCTGCCCCGCCAACGGTTCGTTGACGGACACCGCCTGGCCGCTGTAGGTGTAATTGGGCTGCACCAGAAGGACGCCTTCATCCGCTGCGAGCGTTTCCAGGCAAGCGGCCAGCTCGTCTTGCGTTTCAAAGGAATACACCTGGTAACTGCCGTCTTTGTACATCGCAAGCACTTCGAGGCACTCATAGGCGGCCAGGTCGGTTTCGACCACGGCGGAAGGTTCGCTTGCTGCGGACGCCAAATTGCTGAACAGAGGGACCCCCATCAGGAGGGCTAAGAATAGGGCGATCCGCCGTTTGATCATAATCATCATCCTTTCTGTATCAGGGAGGCCGGCAAACATCGATTTGCCGGTAGCCGGCCGGGTTCCGATTTCGATATCTATATCCTAACGGCGAAAGTTGAAGAAAACTTGAAGAACGGATGGATATTAAAAGAAAATTTGAAAACAAGCCCCGGGGGATTTTTCGAAAAAATCGCAAAACAGGATTGGACTTTTGCCAAAAAAAGGGTATCATAAGAATGAAGCCAATCATGAGGAAAGGACATAGAAGAAATGAAAAAAATTGCGACAGAGGTATGGAAAGAAGATCTGGCGGAATTCCGCGAGAAGACCGATGCTTTTTATGCGGGAGAGCTGGATAAAAGCGCCTACAAAGGGTTCTCCGGCGGATATGGAAGCTATGCCCAGCGGGGCGGAAACGCCAGCATGGTCCGGCTTCGTATGGCTGGCGGCCGTCTGACAAAGGACAAGCTGAAATTTGTTGCAGATTGCATCGCAAAGCATAACATCGACCGCGTCCATTTGACCACCTGCCAGACCATCCAGCTCCACAATTTGCATCCCGACGCCGTTTATGACATTGTGGAGTCTGCGCTCGACCACGGCATTGTGACGCGCGGAGGCGGCGGCGACTTCCCAAGGAACGTCATGGTTTCCCCGCTTTCCGGGGTGGAAAAAGGGGAATATTTTGATGTGCTGCCCTATGCGGAGGCGGCAGGGGAATACCTGCTGACCTTTATCAAAGAGCAGAAGATGCCGAGAAAGCTGAAAGTAGGCTTCTCAAACAGCCCGGCCAACCAGACGCACGCCACGTTCCGCGACCTGGGGTTTGTTGCGCGGCCGGACGGCAAATTCGACGTATACAGCGCAGGCGGGCTGGGCAATAACCCCCGTATGGGCCTGTTGGTTGCGGAAGGCGTGGACCCGTCCAAGATCCTGTACTATATCTGCGCCATGCGCGATACGTTTATCGCCTATGGAAACTACGAACAGCGGAACAAGGCGCGCACGCGCTACATGCAGGAAACCCTCGGCGAGGAGGGTTACGTAAAGGCGTACCAGGAGAAGCTGCAAGCGGTGTTTGACGCCCACGACGACCTGGACCTGGACATCTCCCCCGCGCCCGTTTCAAAAAAGGGAAATGGGACAACGGCACAGGGAAAGCGCGTGATCCCGCAGAAACAGGAAGGCCTGTATGCGGTGGAATACCATCCGCTGGGCGGCTGCCCCGCGCCCTCCAAATTTGCGGAGCTGTATGCGCTCATCGCGCCGATGGAGGACGTTGAGATCCGGCTGGCCCCCGATGAGACGATGTACATCATCCATTTGACGGGCGAAGAGGCCCAAAAAGTTCTTGCGGCAACGGAGGACGGCGCCCAATCCCTGCTGGAGACGTCGGTGGCGTGCATCGGCGCGTCCATCTGCCAGGTAGGCCTGCGCGATTCGCAGCAGCTGTTGGCGGAGATTGTGAAGCAGGTCCGCGCCGCTGGAATCCCCGACGGGGCGCTGCCGCAGATCCACATCTCCGGGTGTACGTCGTCCTGCGGGACCCATCAGATCGGGGAGATCGGTTTCCACGGCGGCGTCAAAATGATTGACAAAGTGGCGACTCCCGCGTTTACCCTGCACCTGAACGGCAGCGATGCGCAGGGGATGGAACGGTTCGGCGAACCGGCCGGCATGATCCTACAGGACAACATCCCTGCGTTTTTGGTCGAAGTCGGGAAGGCGGCGGCCGCTGCCGGGGAGTCCTATGGGGACTGGAAAAAAGCCCACGGGGAGCAGCTGCAAGAAATCGTAGAACGCTATCTGGTCAAGTAAGCCCCTGCGCAGAGGGTTATCGAGACCATATGGAAAAGAGGGGCTCCCGCCGGGCAAGCCCCTCTTTTCCATATGCCCCACCGGCCGTGTGAAATAGGTGAAATTGTATAAAACGTAGGATGGATACCAGGGTTACAAGTGGTATTTTAGAAAAGTATTTGCATAATTGCGGAAAAAATTTATACAATTATATCCTTTTCAGTAAAGATATTGACAAATTTCAATAGATTTGTTTTAATTATTACTGTGTTAAGCGGATAAATGGATTGATTCAACATGTTCATATTCTGCGGATAGAAATATGTTGATATAATGCCTCCGCGGAAAGCACGGTATCATTTTTTTGAGTATAAGTTCTTTTCTTCATATTCCTTCCCAAATAGCTGAAGCCGGCTCCGTGTCTTACCTCTCGGAGCCGGACGAAAGCTTTCCCTTTTTGGGAAGGGCGTCCTTTTGAATTCATACATTCCTTCTTAATAAAATATTTCACAAACAAGGCAGGGACAATACCGTCCCTGCCTTGTTTGTTCTATCCGAAAATAAAATACCTCGTGTAAAAAACGCAAAAATATCACATCTTCGGCAAGAAAATCTATTGACATTCGCAAAGAAATTTGCTTTACTTTATTAAAGAAACAATTCGATAAATCTATTAGCCCGTTAAGAAACGGCTGCGATGAAAGGAGGTGAACTTGGAGAAGCGCATCTCTATCAAAGGGTGAATGTGGCTGGGGAATATCCCCCCCTGCCAAAAGAAGGAGGAGAAAAATGAGAAGAAAATGGATATCTTTGCTGCTTGCAGCGTCGATGGTCCTCTCGCCGTCCTATCTGTTCCCAGGGGCTGCCATGGCCCTGACCGAACAGGACGATTCTGGGTATTCGACGTACGAATGCGAAGACGGAGAGGTGCTGGGCAGTGCAGTAGTCAGCACGTCTTTTAGCGGGTATACGGGCGATGGAAGCGTTGTCTGTGGCATGGTCCCCGTACAGGGCGTGACCCTCTCCAATGTTACCGTCCCGGAAGAGGGCGATTACACCGTCCTGATCCGCTATGGCCAAAGCAATTGGTCGGCCCGGACGATGTACGTCTATGCGAACGGCAATGAAGCGGACGCCCAGCAGGTGGTTTTCCCGAAGCTGAAGAGCTGGGGGCTCTGGGATCAAATCCCGGTGACCGTCCATCTCAACGCGGGAGAGAACACGCTGACGGTCGCCAGCGGAGCAGGCGATTCGGGCGACGTCGTCCTGGACAACGTCGCGGTGAGCGACGCGCCCATGGTGATGACGCAGGTCCCCGTCCCGAACGGCGGCTTTGAAAGCGGCGACACCACGAATTGGACGGTGGACAACCTCTCCAACGTGGGCTATGGCGTGGACGAGCCGGACGCATTCGGCGGCGACTATAAGTTCTATTTCTACACCACAAGCAATTTTGAAGGGCGTTTGCACCAGACGGTCACCGGGCTGCCGGAGGGCACATACCAGGTGAACGCAACGGTGAAAATGTCCAACGGACGGCAGCAAGCCAGCCGCATGGAGCTGTCCGGCTACGACGGCGATGCGGCAACACAGGTGGAGATCCCCTACAACGGCGGGTATGAGCGGTATTCCTCCCAGGTGGAAGTGAAGGACGGCCAGTTGACGATCGCCTTCTATTGCCTGGGCAATGCCCATACCTCCATGCAGATCGACAACGTGGAACTCTGGAAGATCGACAGCACAGCCCCGAGCGAGACCTATGCGGTCCAGGTGGCGGACGGGCAGGAAGCAACCCTGAGCGCGCCGGCAGAGGCGGCTTTGGGCGAGACCGTGACGGTTTCCGTCTCCGGCCTGCCGGCAGGAAAGACCGTGCAGGCGGTCAAGGCGGTGGATGCGGACGGCACTGCACTGCAAGTGGTGGAAGTTGCCCGGGATAAGACGTATAGCTTTGTCATGCCCGCCAAAGCGGTGACGCTTTCCGTGGAGCTGACAGACGTCAGCGACGTGGCTAAGGCGATTGTAAGCCGGGATACCGTCACCCGCATCGAGGCGGAGGACTATGACGAACAGGCCGGCGTCAATGTTGAATCCTGCAGCGACATCGGGGGCGGCCAGAACGTGGGCAGCACCGATGCAGGCGACTACATGCTCTACCACAACATCTATGTGGAAGACGCAGGCACCTACCAATTCCGCCTGCGCGTGGCGAGCAACAACACGGACGGCGGCGTGGAAGGATCCCCGGACGGCGTGACCATCGTGACGACGGCGGCGCCGGAGGGCGTGGTCGGCACAGTCCCGTTCACAGGCGCTTGGCAGACGTACACCGACGTCTATCTGGATGTGCCGCTGGATGCGGGCTTCCAGACCATCCGGTTCAATGCAACGCATGAAGGCTGGAATATCAACTACTTTGACATCCAGATGG
>NZ_NFJK01000004.1 GCF_002159845.1 Anaeromassilibacillus sp. An250 | reverse complement strand
AGGTAATTGAGCAGATCCTGCGGCACATTGGATTCGAGCTTGAAGTCCACTTCGTCGCCCGCTGCGGCGGTATCGGCTTCCACTTCCGTACCGTTCTCCAAGACGATCCACTTCTCCAAGCCAGGATAGCTGGTCTTGTCGCCGCTCACCCAATAAACAGCGTCCTTAAACCATGTGAAGGTCAGCAGGAAATCGTCCGGGTTGTCCACGCCAAACGTCAACGTTTTCGAACCTTCCGCATTTGCCTTGTCAATGGCCTCCTGAACGCGCTCTGCGGCATCCGAGGGATTTCCGCCTCCCTCAAGGTTTTCTTTGCCGGTCCATTTCCAATAGCCATTGCTGTCTTCCGGCGCAACGTAATTGGCGTGCATCTCAATCTGTCCCGAAACTTTGTTGCCGGAGACAACAAACGTATTATCGCCGAAGGTGTTGTTTGCGCCGTCTTCATAAACATCTTCATAACTTCCGTTGTTGTCTTCCAGGTTTACCAGGCCAACAATCGCATTGGTAAAGGTGTTGTTTTCGATAACGATGGTGTAGCCGTTACACTCCACACGGTTTGCGTCCTGATAAAGGTCTTCAAAATACGCCTTGTTATAAAGCTCCGGCGTACCTGTAACCGTATTGTTTGTGAAGCTGTATGTACCCTGCGACGAAGCGTCCGATTCGCCTGCGTATTCATGAACGGCAAAATTGCAATTGATGAACTGGTTTCCATCGATTACAGCATTGCTCACATTTGCGTTATCGGACTGTCCGCGGATAGCCTCTTCAAACCCTTCAAAAGTACAGTTTGTAATCGTAAAGGATTCAAAACTGCCGATGGAAATTGCAACATTTCCATTTCCCTGTCCGCTCATATCGTTTGTGCCCGTGAAGTGGCAATCTTCAATCGTAAAGTTGTCTGCAAACTCGATCATCTGGCTGTGATTACTAATCCCCGCCGACATATGGCTCGTTTTGTTCGCTGCATTGTCAACTACAACAATGTTCAAGCCTCTCAATGTGACGTCGTTCGCATGCAATAGCTGAATACCACCCATGTCCGGCGCACCGCCGCCAAAAGTAAAACCCTCTAATGCTTCACCATTTAATGTCTCAACGGTAACATCGGCGTCTTCCGCTGCTTGAATCGTCAGGCCATCTAGCTCATTCACAACCACAAAGCGGTTATATGTACCCGATTCTATATTGATGGTCCAACCGGTTTTATCTTCTTGTTCATTAATATAATTGATAGCTTCCTGAATTTCGTTTACAGTATCCGCTTCGTCTGTCACGGTGATGGTTTTTGCAGCGTTGTCTGCCTCAAATGCAAACACACTCGTAGGTAACAGGGATAACACCATGATCAGCGCCACAAATCCGCTGAGAAAGCGCTTTGACAACTTGATTTTCATTTATAGCACCTCTTTCCTCAAAATTACACGGCAAAACATGTACTCTATTCTCAAATAGTCCCTCTTGTTCGAACAGCGCCCAACGCCCAACCGCTGACAGGCCAAAAACTCTCTGTTCCCCTCTTATTGGCTTCTGGCAGCGCAATGCCGGAAGGCTGGCCGCTCTCCCCAGAAAGTCTGCCCCCTTTCGATTGATAAAATAAAAGTACCAACAGGATTCTTCGAATGGATTCTCAGACTTGTCCCTCGTAGCAAATTCACAACCGTACAGGCCCGGAAACTTCTTCCTGCCCAGGCCCGGTTGTCAAACCCATTTTCTGTTTCCCGTGGTATTCTGCGAATGTGTGTAGCTCTCCCTCAACAAACGGTTGAGGCCTTAAAAATAGCTGGCCACGTTTTTAAAAAGCACAGCTGTGTGTACGGGGAGCGAACGGCTCCCAACGGATGGCAATGGTGGACCGGGATGCCGTAATCTTCTGAGAGGCTTTCCCTCTTGCCAGCCTCCTTGGCCCTGTCTTCCTAAGCCCATGATTTAACGGAACGCCGTATTGCATACGGCAGCACGGAGAGGCCGACGAAGAAGTTCGGGATAATATCTCCACAGGCCCCCTTCATCAGCCTCCCCCTACTGCCGCTCAACGGGAACATGTGCCCCCGTGCGCGGTAGCAGGATTGCAGAGTCAATATATTGAGGATGTACTTGTAATCGATTTTTGACCCATACGCCTTTGCAGTCGGCCAGTATGGTATCGCACATGTGAAAAAGCCGTTAACCATCTCAGAGACGTTTCTGTTTTTAAAAATCTTCCCAGTTTTCCTCTATAGTTCATGTCTTAATAGACAATTCCGCCTATATTTTTTCTATATTTATATATTTTAAATATTTATTGATTTTGTAATTTTTATCTTCTATTTCTTCTTAAATACTCACTAAATGGTGTCGAAATCAGACTTTTAAAACCAAAAATGCTATAATAAACAAAAATTCTGTAATGTAATGTAAATTAGTCTCATTCGTACTGCAAAATAGTTAAATTACACAATAATCGAGGAGATTTTTATATCAAATTTCCATTGGCAATATGTAGAAAATTTGGATTCAAAAGTCTACCATCAAAACCAACATATATTTCATAAATTTTTCATAATAGATTGGTTCCATTTCAAAAAAGTGCTGTGCGCAACGCCAAGTTCTCTGGCGGCAGCGCGGGCGGTGATGCTGCCTTCCCGATATCGGGTTCGAAGCGCATAGAACTCCTCTGGGATCGGCATTTTTTCTCTGCCAAACCGCACCCCCTTCGCTTTGGCTGCTGCAATTCCTTCCGCCTGCCGTTGTTTGATGTTTTCGCGCTCAACCTGGGCAACATAACTTAATATTTGAAGGACCAGGTCTGCGATAAAGGTTCCTGTTAAATCCCTCCCTTTTTGGCGTGTATCCAGCAACGGCATGTCCAATACAACAATATTGGCCTTCTTTTCCTTGGTGATAATCCTCCATTGGTTTTGTATCTCGCTGTAATCCCTGCCTAAACGATCGATGGATTTGACGACCAGTGTATCCCCTCCTTTTAACCGGCGCAAAAGCCGTTTATATTGTGGACGGTCAAAATCCTTCCCGCTGAGCTTGTCCATATAGATATGCTTTTCCGATACCCCAAACTCCTGCATCGCAATCATTTGACGGTCCTCATGTTGATCCTTCGTCGATACCCGGATGTAACCATACATCATTTCTTGCATGTTTTATCCACTCCTATCATTGAAAATCGGGATACAATCATTGTATATGATGGACATTTTTCGGTTCTTCTATCAGCAAAAATACATGAAATACGTTTAATATATGCTTAGTAAAATTTACATCATCCCAATTACTACATTTTTCCTATGTAATAATTCGAAATAAGTGCAATTTAATCACAAATTCCCCTTTGCTAAATTTTCTATAATGAATATTTTTCATATATACTACGCTTCAAAGCATCTTAAAACGATCTTCCCCCTTTCTCCCCATTGCCGTATGTTCATATAAAAAAACCGCCCTCAAAAACTTGAGAGCGGGGGAAGAACGGAAAAGGAAATAATGTATCTTTATTTTTCTGAAACGGGAAAGTTTTGCTTCATACAAAAAGACGGCTCCGGGTATCCTTTTCGAGAAAACCCTTCGCCGTCCTGAAATATTTTATTTTCTGCCCAAGAGCTTGACCAAAACCGCCTTCTGCGCATGCAGGCGGTTTTCCGCCTCGTCGAAGATCTCTGTGGAGTGCTTCTCCAAGATCTCCGCTGTGATCTCCTCGCCGCGGTGCGCCGGCAGGCAATGCTGGACCATCGCGTCCGGCTTTGCCACGGACATGATCTCGTCGTTGACCTGGAAGCCCTGGAACGCTTCACGGCGCTTCTGCGCCTCCTCTTCCTGGCCCATGGAAGCCCAAACGTCTGTGATCACCACGTCGGCGCCGCGTGCGGCTTCCTTCGGGTCGTTTGTGATGCTGAACGCCGGATGCTGTACGGCGAAGTCGAGCACCATCGCGTTTGGCTTATAGTCGTTCGGGCAGGCGACCGCCACTTCCATCTTCATCTTCAAGCAGCCGACGATCAGGGAATTCATCATATTGTTGCCGTCGCCGATGAAGCACATTTTCAGGCCGTCCAAGCTGCCCTTGTGCTCCCGGATAGTCATCAAGTCCGCCAACACCTGGCAGGGATGGGCAAAATCCGTCAGGCCGTTGATGATCGGGATGGTGCCGTTCTGGGCCAGCGCATCCACCTCGGACTGCTTGTATGTGCGGATCATGATGCCGTCCAGGTAGCGGGACAGCACGCGCGCAGTATCCTCCACCGGTTCGCCGCGACCGATCTGCAAATCGCTGGCCGAGAGAAAGATCGGCAGGCCGCCGAGCTGGTACATGCCGACTTCAAAGGACACGCGCGTCCTTGTGGAAGCCTTCTCAAAGATCATGCCGAGCGTCTTGCCCGCCAAGTGGCGGTGCTCGATGCCGTGCTTCTGCTCATATTTGAGCTGGTCCGCGAGGTTGAGGATCTCGGTAATGTCCTCGGTCGAAAGGTCGAGCATTTTTAACAGGTGTTTCATCGGTCAATCCCTCCGTATACGCCCTTGGGCGGTTTTTCTATATTATTGTAAGTTTGAAATGGTTTCTTGCAAAATGGCGAGGCCCTTGTCGAGCTCCTCCTGGGTGATGGTGAGCGGCGGCAGGAACCGCAGCATATTTTTCGCCGTGAGCACCAGGAGCCCGTTCTCCACGCAAGCCGTTGCCACTGCTTTGGCATTGTCCGCCTTGAGCCTGGCCCCCAGCATCATGCCGATGCCGCGCACCTCTTCGATTCCATCCATGGCCGCCAGCTTTTCCCGCAGGTAATCGCCCTTTTGCGCAACCTGCTCCAAAAAGCCCGGCTTTGTGATCTTTTTCAGGACTGCCAGCGCGCCCGCGCAGGCAACCGGGTTCCCGCCAAAGGTGGAACCGTGCATGCCCGCGCCCATCACAGCGCCCAGGCGCTCCGTGCAGAGGCAGGCCCCAATGGGCAGTCCGCCGCCCAGCCCCTTCGCGCTGGTGATCACATCCGGCTGGACGCCGTAGTGCTCATAGCAATACAGCTTGCCCGTGCGCCCCACGCCGGTCTGCACCTCGTCCACCACGAGCAGGATATCGCGCTCCTTGCAGAACGCCGCCAGCGCCTGGACAAATCCCTTGTCCAGCGGGCAGACGCCGCCTTCGCCCTGGATCAGCTCGATCATCACCGCGCAGGTGTTTTGGTCAACCTGTGCCTGGACGCTCTCCAGGTTGGGATCGGCGTAGGCAAAGCCCTCGGTAAAGGGGGTGAAGTACTGATGGAACCCCGCCTGCCCGGTGGCGGACAGTGTCGTCACCGTGCGGCCATGGAACGAATTGTTCAGGGTGACGATCCGGTTGCAGCTCTCCCCATGCGCCTGGACGCCGTACTTGCGCGCCAGCTTGATCGCGCACTCGTTGGCCTCCGCGCCGGAGTTTGCAAAGAAGACCTTGGAGAAGCCCGTCTGTTTGCAGAGGGTTTCCGCCAACTGGGTCATCACGGGATTGTAATAGAGGTTGGAAATATGTTGGAGCGCCGCCGCCTGGCCGCACACCGCTTCGACCCAGTCCGGGTCGCAGTAGCCCAACGCATTCACACCGATTCCCGCGCCAAAGTCAATATATGGCTTTCCTTCCGTATCCACAGCCGTGGCCCCTTTGCCGCTCACCAGCGCGACCTGGAACCGCCCATAGGTGGGCATCAGATACGACTGTTCCTGTTGCTTGACTTCCTCAAAAAGCATAACGATCCCTTCTATCTGCGGGCTGCAAACGCCGCCCCTTAAAATTCGACGCAATAGGTTTTCATATCCACATATCCGTCTTCGCTGACCACCACGCCCTCGCCCTCCAGCAGCCTGCGCTGCTCTTCCGGGCCGCCAAACGCAAACTCTGGCGCAAGCCGCCCTTCGCGGTTGACCACGCGGTGGCAGGGGACGGGGTTCTCCCCGCCCATGACCCACGGATAGGGATTGCGGTGCAGCGCCCAACCGACCGCCCTGGCGCCTCTGGGGCTTCCGGCCAAAAACGCCACCTGCCCGTAGGAGATGACCTTTCCCTTTGGGACGCGCCGCACAATTTCATATACACGTTCGTTAAAATTCATCGCCGTTACATTCTAAATCAATACAGCATGGTCCCGATGCCTTCGTCGGAAAACAGCTCGATCAAGATGGAGTGCGGGATGCGGCCATCCAGGATATGCGCGCGGTTTACGCCGCGCCGGACCGCCTCCACGCAGCAGTCGATCTTCGGGATCATGCCGCCGCTGATGATACCCTGGTTCTTGAGGCTGGGCACCTCGCTCACATTGACCACGGGGATCAGGGTGTTCTCGTCGTCCTTGTCGCGCAGCAGGCCGCGGATATCCGTCATCAGGATGAGCTTGATCGCGTCCAGTTTTGCCGCAATGCGCGCCGCCGCGACGTCGGCGTTGATGTTGAACACCTCGCCGTTCTCCCCGCCGGCCACTGTGGAGATGATTGGCACATAGCCGTTGCGGGTTGCGTCGATGATGATGTCCGTGTTGACGTCCACAATCCGCCCCACGTAACCGAGGTCCCCCTCATTGGAGCGGAGCTTTTCCGCCGTCAGCATGCCGCCGTCCAGCCCGCACAGGCCGACCGCCCGGCCGCCGTGGTGCTCCAAGAGCTGCACGAGGTCTTTATTGACCTTGCCCGCAAGGACCATCTGCACAATATCGATGGTCTCCTCGTCCGTCACGCGCATCCCACCGACAAATTGGCTCTCCTTGCCGATCTTTTTCAGCATGGCGCTGATCTCCGGCCCGCCGCCATGCACCAGCACCACATTGATGCCCACGAGCTGCATCAGGACAATATCGCTCATCACGGCGTCCTTCAGATCGTTGTTAATCATGGCGTTGCCGCCGTATTTGACCACTACGGTCTTTCCCGCATATTTCTGGATGTATGGCAGCGCCTGTACAAGCACCTTGGCCCGCTCGGCGGTGGATATTTTCATACTCGTCGTCCCCTTCAAATTGGAAATAGTAGCCGCTTCCGGCGCGGCGCGCAGATGCTTCCCATCCGCACGCGGCCGCCCTGCCGGAACATCAGGTGCGGTAATCCCCGTTGATCTTCACATAATCATAGGTCAGGTCGCAGCCAAAGGCCGAAGCGCTTGCATTGCCGTCGTGCAGTGTCACCAGGATGTCGATCTCGTCCTCGCTCAGGACCTTCTTGGCAACCTCCTCGTCGAAGGGGATGCCCGCACCGTTGACGCACACCTCGATGCTGCCCGCCCGCGATGCGAAGCCCACATCAACCCGGTGGATGTCCACCGGCGCACCGGAATACCCGATGGCGCACAGCACGCGGCCCCAGTTGGCGTCCGCGCCAAACATGGCCGCTTTCAATAGGCTGGAACAGATCACGCTCTTGGCCACGGTGCGCGCGTCCGCGTCGCTGGCCGCGCCGGTCACCTTGCAGACCAAAAGCTTTGTCGCGCCTTCGCCGTCCTTTGCCACCATACGCGCCAGGCGGATGGCAATCGCACGCAGCGTCTCCGTGAAGAGATCGAACGCCTCCGTCCCCTCTTCAATCGGGTCGTTTTCGGCCAAGCCATTTGCCAGGATGGCGGTCATATCGTTCGTCGATGTGTCCCCGTCGATGCTGACCATGTTGAAGCTGTCCTTCACTGCGATGCGCAGGGCGCTGTCCAGCACCGCTGGGGCGATGTTCGCGTCCGTTGTCAAAAAGCACAGCATGGTCGCCATATTGGGGTGGATCATGCCGGACCCCTTGGCGATGCCGCCCATGCGGACCGTCTTCCCGTTGATGGTGACTTCGGCCGCCGCCTCTTTGACCACCGTGTCCGTGGTCATGATCGCCTTGGCCGCATCTGCGGAACCGTCCTCTGTGAGGGACTCCGCCAGCTTCGGCGTGGCCTCCAGGATCGGCTCAATCGGCAGCACCTGGCCGATCACGCCTGTGGACGCTACGACCACGTCTTCGGGTTCCAAATGCAGCGCCTTGGCAGCCGCTTCACACATCATCTGCGCCTTCTGTTCGCCGTCCGCGTTGCAGGTGTTGGCGTTTCCGGAATTGCAGATGACCGCCTGTGCAATGCCGTCCGCAAGATTGCGGCGCGTGACCTGAATCGGCGCGCCCTTGACCAGGTTTTGCGTGTACACCGCGGCCGCGGCGCACGGGACCTTGGAATAGATCAGCGCCAAGTCGGGCTTGCTTTTGTTCTTGCGGATCCCGCAATACATGCCGGACGCCAGGAACCCCTGTGCGGCAGTCACGCCGCCTTCTATCGAAATCGCTTGCATGATTCATTCGCTCCTAAAAATGGATTGCCGCCCTTTTTAGAATGCCGGCGGCGTCAGCATCAGGCCGCAGGTCTCGTCCAGGCCGAATGCGAGGTTCATGTTCTGGATGGCCTGCCCCGCAGCGCCCTTGACCATGTTGTCAATGGCGGAAATGGCGATGAAAGTGTTGGTGCGCGGGTCCATGTGCAGGGAAATATCGCAGTAATTGGAGTAGCGCACATTCTTAATATCCGCCACACGGCCCTCCGGCAGCAACCGGATGAAGGGTTCGTCCCCATACTGCTCCTCGTACGCCTGCCGGATCTCCTGCAAGGAGGCCTCTTTTTGCAGCTTCGCGTAGCAGGTGGCCAAGATCCCCCGGTTGACCGGGAGCAGGTGCGGCACAAACGTCAACTTGACCGGCGTCCCGCCCGCCACATGGGACAGGCTCTGCTCCATCTCCGGCGTATGCCGGTGCGCCGCCACTTTGTAGGCGGAGAAGCCTTCGTTGAGCTCCGGATAGTGGGTGTTCTGGGTCAGCTTGCGGCCCGCGCCCGTGACGCCGGACTTGCAATCCGCAATGATCCCCTCTGCGGCGATATACCCCTTGCGCAGCGCCGGCGCCAACGCCAGCGGCACAGCCGTGGTATAGCAGCCGGGGTTTGCGATGATCTTCTTCCCGCGAATCTGCTCGCGGAACAGCTCCGGCAATGCATAGACCGCCTGCTCGTGCAGCTCTTTATAGAGGTAGGTCCCGCCGTACCATTCCTTATAATCGTCCTCGTTTTCGAGGCGGAAATCCGCCCCCAGGTCGATAAAGACCTTTCCCGCGTCGTAACACGTCTTTGCGAGCTCCTGCGAAAGCCCGTGCGGAAGCGCAGCAAAGACCACGTCGCTCTTCTCCACCACTTCCTCCTGCGTACCGCACACCAAATCGCAGATGTGGTAGTACGCCGGATAGATGTCGCTGAGCGCCTGCCCGGTAAAGCTGACCGAGCTGATGGCCGCCAGCTCCGCCTGCGGATGCCCGGTGAGAAGCCGGACCAGCTCCGCGCCGGCGTAACCGGTCGCGCCCACGACGCCTGCCTTGATATTCATTCTCGTCACCTTCTATATCCTTGTCCAAAACGGACTCTTACATCTTTTCTTTTTTCTCTTTTGCATCGTCTTCTGCTGTTTCGGCCGGTTTCTCCTCCGGCTTTTCCGGTTTTGTGGGGATGCCGCCCTTGCTGATAAACCGCTTCATGCGGATCTTGTAGACCGCCTCATCCACGATCACGCCGACGCAAAGGCCGCCGACCGGCCCCATCACATACTGCTGGATGTATGCGCCCACGACAAAGCCCAGGATGATGCAGACCACCATCCAGAAGTATCCCTTTTTCGGCTCCACCGGCCGCAAGCGCTTTGCCGCTTTTTCCAACTTGTTCACGGCGTCTCGCCCCCTTCATCGTACGGCCATACGGCGTCCTGCATGAGCGCCAACACCCGCTGCGCCTCTTTTTCCACGTTCTCCGGCGCCGGGCCGCCCGGCACTTTCCGGCCGTTCACACAGGTGTCCAGGGAGATTGCCTGGTAAACGTCTTCCGCAAACAGGGCGTGGAACTTCTGGTATTCCTCCAAGGGCAGGGTCTCCAAAGTCAAATCGTGGTCGATGCAATAGGCCACGAGCGCGCCCGTCACTTTATACGCATCGCGGAACGGCAGGCCCTTGCCCACCAGGTAGTCCGCGCAATCGGTTGCGTTGATAAAGCCCTTTGCCGCCGCCTTGCGCATATTTTCAGGCAGCACCTTCATGGTATCCACCATCGGAACAAACGCGGTCAGGCACATGTGCAGGGTATCCACCGCGTCGAACACGGCCTCTTTGTCCTCCTGCATGTCCTTGTTGTACGCCAGCGGCAGGCCCTTCATCATGCTCAGGAGCGTGGTGAGGTCCCCGATGGCGCGCCCCGCCTTGCCGCGGACCAGCTCGGCGATATCCGGGTTCTTTTTCTGCGGCATGATGCTGGACCCGGTGGAGAACGCATCGTCCAGCTCGATAAATTTGAACTCCCAGGAGCACCACAGGATGATCTCCTCCGAGAAGCGGGAGAGATGCACCATCGCAATGGCCACCGCCGCGGCGGTCTCCATGCAGAAGTCGCGGTCGGAGACCCCGTCGAGGCTGTTGTGGGTGTAGTCGTCAAAGCCGAGCAGCCGCGCGCTCATGGCCCGGTCGAGCGGATAGGTTGTCCCGGCCAATGCGCCGGAACCCAGCGGGCAGACATTCATGCGCTGCGCCGCATCCTTGAGCCGCGCCAAATCGCGCTGGAACATCTCCGCATAGGCCATCAGATGGTGGCCAAAGGTGATGGGCTGCGCGCGCTGCAAATGGGTATAACCCGGCATCACCGCGCCCTTATAGTCCAAAGCTTTCTTGCAGAGCACCTCGATCAATTCCTTGATCTGCCCATAGAGCATGCCGCACTGCTTGCGCAGGTACAGGCGGTCGTCCAACGCCACCTGGTCGTTCCGGCTGCGGGCTGTGTGCAGGCGCTTTCCGGCGTCCCCCAGGCGGGCCGTGAGCTCCGCTTCCACAAAGGTGTGGATGTCCTCGGCCTCCGGGTCGATCTCCAGCGCGCCGGATTCCAGATCCGCCAGGATGCCTTCTAACCCCGCGCAGATGCGCTCGGCCTCCTTTTGGTCGATCACCCCGCACGCCCCCAGCATGGTTGCATGGGCGATGCTCCCTTCAATATCCTCCTTCGCCATACGGCTGTCAAACCGGATGGAGGAATTAAAGTCGTTTGTCTTTTTATCGAGCTCCTTGTGGAACCGTCCTGTCCAAAGTTTCATATGATGCACTCCCCAATAATTGATGGGCGCGTCGCGCCGCGTTCCCTTCTATGATTGCACGCCCGGCCCCCGACAGGGCTCTTTCCCCGCCAAAATCCGCCGTGCTGCCGAACCGTTCCCCTGCATCCGGGCGGGGAACTCGGAATCGTATAATGTATGAGGCCAGAATTTCTGGCATCCCTGCGGGGCAGAAACTCCGGCCTCTCTTTTCTGAATCTCGCGCGGTTATTGCTGTTAAACTTCGTCGCTTATTTCTCCACAGGCCAGTTCTTCTTTGCCATGGCGCGCACTTTGATCGGCAGCCCAAACAAATTGATGAACCCTGCGGAATCCGCCTGGTCGTAAACCTCGTCCTCGTCAAAGGTCGCCATGTCCGAATTGTACAGGCTGTACGGGGAGGTCACGCCAGCGTCGATGATATTGCCCTTATAGAGCTTGAGCTTCACTTCACCGGTGACGGTCTGCTGGGTGCTGTCCACAAAGGCGGAGAGCGCCTCGCGCAGCGGGGTGAACCATTCGCCGTCGTAAACCAGCTCGGCAAACTTGTTGGCGACGTTCTGCTTATAGTGGTAGGTCGCCTTATCCAGGCAGATCTCTTCCAGCTTGTTGTGGGCGTGATACAGGATCGTGCCGCCGGGGGTCTCATACACACCGCGGGACTTCATGCCCACAAGACGGTTTTCTACAATATCCGCAATGCCGATGCCATTCGCGCCGCCCACCTCGTTGAGCTTGGCAACGAGATCGACCGCACAGAGCTTCTGGCCGTCCAACGCGACCGGGATGCCCTTTTCAAAGGTCAGGGTGATGTAGGTCGGCTTGTCGGGCGCCTGCTCCGGGGAAACGCCCAGCTCCAGGAAGCCCTCTTTATTGTACTGCGGCTCGTTCGCCGGGTCCTCCAGATCGAGGCCCTCGTGGGAAAGGTGCCACAGGTTCTTATCCTTGGAATAGTTGGTCTCGCGGGTGATCTTCAGCGGGATGTTGTGCGCCTCCGCATATTCGATCTCGTCCTCGCGGGACTTCAAATCCCAAATTCTCCACGGCGCGATGATCTTCATGTCCGGCGCAAATGCCTTGATCGCCAGCTCAAAACGCACCTGGTCATTGCCTTTGCCGGTGCAGCCGTGGCAGATGGCGTCCGCGCCCTCGGCCAGCGCAATCTCCACCAGGCGCTTTGCGATGATCGGGCGCGCAAAGGACGTGCCCAGCAGGTATTTATTTTCATACACCGCACCCGCCTTGACGGTCGGGAAGATGTAGTCTTCGACGAACTGTTTCTTCAGGTCTGCAATATACAATTTGGAAGCGCCGGTCTTTTTGGCCTTTTCCTCCAGGCCCTCCAGTTCGCTTCCCTGGCCAACGTCGGCGGAAACGGCGATAACCTCGCAGTTGTTGTAGTTTTCCTTCAGCCACGGAATAATGATCGAAGTATCCAGGCCGCCGGAATACGCCAGAACGACCTTCTTAATATTGGTATTATCAATCGCTTGCTTTGCCATTTTGATAGCCCCCATTTCTTCGTTGTGTTTTATTATACACTGTTTATGCAAAAAATCAAGCATTTTATGTATAAATATTCACGTTGTCCGTATTCCATAAATTCCACTTACCAAGTTCCCATTCTCTTGTGAAAGTGCACAGTCTCGGATTTGGCCTTTGCAAGGCCCCCGCCGTTGAACGTTCTCCCCTTTCCAAATGCTTTCTTTCCGATTTATTATAACACTATCCCATGGAAAAGCAATGGTACAATCTGTGCGTTTTGTCCTTCACCAATGGGATTTTTCTCTCCACAATTCGCCGGCCTACCTCTTGCCTTCTATGGTATAATAAGGATATTCTAAACACGATACGGAGGCGTTTTTTATGAACGGTTTTAAAACGGTAGAAATCAAAGACCTGCAATTCAATCCCTTTACGCTGATCGACAAAGAATGGATGCTGATTACCGCAGGCAATGAGCAGAAATGCAACACCATGACCGCCAGCTGGGGAGGCTTAGGGGAACTCTGGAAGCACTATGTGTCCTTTATCTTTGTCCGCCCGCAGCGCTACACACTGGAATTCATTGAGAAAGAAGACTATTACTCTCTTTGTTTCTTTGATGAATCCTATCGTAAAGCGCTGTCCTTCTGTGGGAGCCATTCCGGACGCGACTATGACAAATGCAAGGAGACCGGCCTGACCCCGGTGTTCGACGAAGCCGCGCCCTATTTCGCAGAGGCCAAGATGGTCCTGATCTGCCGCAAGCTGCATAAGCAGCCGATCGACCCGGCCGGATTGATCGACCCGTCCATCGACGCAACCTGCTATCCGGAAAAGGACTACCACGAAATGTTTGTGGGCAGCATCGAAAAGGTCCTTGTCAAAGAATAATCCTCTAAAAATGCCGCGAAACGGGAAGCCCGAAAAGCTTTCCCGTTTTTTGCTTGGCAATCGCCACACAAAAATCCCCTTTGCCGTCCAATCTTCGGACCGCAAAGGGGATTTTTTCTATCGTATTCTGAGAGCTATTCGTGCGGAAAGATCACGTAGTCCTGCACCAAATGGAGTAAAACCGGATCTACTTGCGCGGTCAATTTTAAACCGTCCGCGGTATATTCCTCCTGCAAGATGGTTCCATCCTTCCGCAGCTTTGCCGCCAAACCGCCCTGTGCAAAGGGAAGCAGCAGCTCCACCCGCGTTGTCTTGACCGGAAGGTTTTCCTCAATGGACTCCAACAGGGCGTCCAAGCCGCGCCCCGTCTTGGCGCTGATGCGTACCGCATTGCCGATCATCGGCAGATCGTGCAGCGATGGGACCAAATCGCACTTATTCAGCACCGGGATAATGGGCCGCCCGCCGCAGCCCAATTCAGCCAACAGCGTGCGGGTGACGTCCAAGTGCACCTGCGCTTCGCTGCTGGACGCGTCGCACACATTCAAGATGATGTCCGCCGTCGCCGCCTGTTCCAGTGTGGAGTGAAACGCCTCCACCAAATGGTGGGGCAACCGCCGCACCAGCCCGACCGTGTCGATGAGCATGACGGTCTTTCCGCAGGGCAGCTTTAAGGCGCGGGCCGTCGGGTCGAGCGTGGCGAACAGCATGTCCTTTGCCAGCACGCCCGCCTGCGTCAGGGCGTTCATCAGGGTGCTTTTCCCCGCATTCGTATATCCCACAAGCGCCACCGTAATCACGCCGTTCTTTTGTCGGCGGCGCTGGATCTGGCCGCGGCGCTTCTCCACCTCTTCCAGTTGCTCCTTGAGCTTGGAAATGCGGCGGCGGATATGGCGGCGGTCGGTCTCCAGCTTTGTCTCACCGGGCCCGCGCGTGCCGATCCCACCGCCCAGACGGGAGAGCGACGTGCCCTTTCCACCAAGGCGCGGCAGCATATATTTCAGCTGCGCGAGCTCGACCTGCAACTTGCCCTCGCTGCTTCTTGCCCGCGATGCAAAAATATCGAGAATCAGCATCGTGCGGTCAATCGTCCGCACATCGCTGATGGATTCAATATTGCGGATCTGTGTGGGAGAGAGTTCGCAGTCAAACACCAGCAAATCGATGTCGTAGTTTTTACAGTACGACGCGATCTCTTCCATCATTCCGGAACCCACACAGGTAGCCGTGTCAGGGGAGGGCCTTTTTTGGGTCATCGCGCCGCAGGGTTCCGCACCCGCGCTGCGCACCAATTCATACAACTCCGCCAGGGACGCCTCCGCGTCGTATTCCCCCGTGTCCACCGCTGCCAACAGCGCGCGTTCCGGCCTCTTTTCCTTCTCGGTATTTTCCAAAGGCGCCTCCCCCTTTCTCTGTTGTCTTATTTTACAATATCTGGCAAAAGCTTGTCAAATCGGCGGCTAACGGAACAGCAGATATCCGTATCCGCCGCCCGCCTGGTTCAGGCTGTTCGCCATGCTGTCCGCAGCGGGTGTTCCCTGCGCCTGCTGCACCGTAAGCGTAGTGCCGGACAAAGAAGCCCCCTGTGTGCCGCCCTCTTCCGTCACAATGGCGAAGTTCACCCGATAGTACCCCGTATGGGATTCGATTGGCGGCGCGTCCATCTGGAAAACCAGCACAGCCGTTGGCGCAAACGGGAGGGTGATCGACCGGCTCTCGGCCCCGTTTCCATTGTAGGTTCCCACCGTCGCCGCATTCCCCAGCAGCAGGCGGTCTTCGGCGGACAGATGCGCCTGCGTGTCTCCAAAATGCTCGGCCAGCAGGGAATCCAGCGTTTCATTGTCCGCCACAAAATCGGCGCGCGCCGGTTTGTCCGTCCCCTGCCACCGGTTTAGCCCCAAGCTTGTCTTTTGTTCTGTCGGCATAAGTCCTCCTTATCGTTCAAACAGCTCATCCTCCGCCAGATCGAGCTGATCCCAAGTGCGGTTCCCGGCGTCCCATTCGTCAAAGGTCTTTTCCGCATGGTCAATAGTATTCCAGGAAAGGTCCCGGAAATCCAGTATGACGTTCAAATGCGCGGGCAAAAAGCGCTCCAGGTAGGCGACCGCATTTGCGCGCGCTTCTGTGCTCTCCAAGCCGGTGCAGTTGAAGCACAGCCGCTGCCCCGCCGGGTCCTCCAAAATCGCGGCTTCGATTCCAACCGATTGCAACAATTTTAAAAAATCGCCGCAGGTATTCGAATTGTTATGGACAGCGCCGCACTGCAACAGCGCCTTTCGCCGTTCTTCCAGGGAACCCTGTATCTGCAAGCCGAAGAGCGCCTCCCAGCGGGAAATCCCCTCCTCCCCCGCTGTACAGAGGAAGCTGTCCTTTTGCAAGGCCTCCAACCGCTCACACAGGACATCCAACGCCGCAGCATAGGCGGCCAATTCCGCATCCACCAAGGTCTCCCCCGACAGGGCGTACAACCCCGTTTCGCGGAGGGCGGAAGCCATCGTATCGTAAGACGTCATGCGCTCGCCTCCTGTACCGTCACATCCTGCAAGACCGCAAGCTGATTTGCTTTGACTACCCGGTCGGCCGCAGCGCTTCCCACCAGGGTGCAATTCTCCACAACGCCGGTGGCAAAAACCTTTGCGGTCAAGGCGGCCGCCCGGACGGGCTCGCCCACGCCCAGGCCGGCAAAATATGCCTGTACCGCCTCTTCCACGCCATCGGAGGCCGCTTCAAACGACATCCCCGCGCAGGGTACGATCTGCACCGTGACCGGGCAGGAGACCGTTTGCGCCGCCGCGACCGTCACCAGGACGTTGATCTCGCGCAGCTCGTCAAACATCGCCTGCACACGCTGGACCGTTTCACTGTCCGCCGCAGCGCCGCTCGCCCCCAGGTAAACGCCAACCGTTCCCAGCCCCTGTTCCTTTGGAACCACATTTGCGGAAAAGACACCCTCGTCCTTGAGGGCCTGATTCCGATAGAAAGCCGCGTTTGTTCCATTCGAAAGGGCTGCATAGCTTTGCGTCAAGCGGGCGCGAAGGGACTCGTCCCCTTCCGCATCAGCGCCGCCTGTAAAGGGTTTCTGGTTCGTCACCTGTTCGATGCCTGGCGGGACGGTGATCAGCGTTGTGACCGTCCCGGCCGCCGCATTCCCATCCCGTCCCGGCTGTTCCGCCTCCGCGGGCACCGTCACCGACGTGCTCCCCACGGCCAGGACAGCTTCCTCCGTCGTGACATAGCGCGCGCCATCCTCACCCGGCAGAGCGCACACGGTCCCTTTGTCGATCACCGCGCGGTACCAAAGCGGCTTGGCGCGGGAAAAGGTGAGTTCTCCCGCAGCTGCCTGCGCTGGCCGCCGCTGAATCCCGTGCTCCTGTGCGCGCAGATCCAGCTGTTCGCCCTGCGCGGTCTGCGCAAAGAACTGCTGTTCCAGCCAGTCCATCGCCGCCGTCAGGGAATAGACCTCCCCGGCCAGCACCCGCAGGCGGATGCCGATGTCGGACGCATCGTCCGCTGGATATCCAGCGAGCTCTTCAAAGGTCCCCTGCATGCGACCCAAAATTTCTTCATATGTCTCCATCACATGTCACCTCGATCTCTGCCCCGCCGCCTTCCCAGGCGATCTGTATCCGCGCGATGAGCGGTTCCGCAGCGCTGCAAACAGCACTCTCCACCCACACCTGCGGCAATTCCCGCAGCGCTTCCTGCGCCATGGCCAGGGCGTTTGCGTCCTTGTCCTCCGTTTCGGGCCGCAGGGTATACAGGCGGCTTCCTAATGTAGGCTGAAAGGCAAACCGTCCCAAAGGTACGCGCAGGCGGATCGCCGCGCGCTGCAAAAGCTCCTCTTCGCCGGAAATTCCACGCGGCAGCCCGTTGGCTCCCAGGGAAAAATCGCCGCCGGCAAGCGCTGTATCCATTATTCTCCCTCCTCCGCGGCAAAGACCTGTCCATTGATGACCACCTCGCCGCTGTTTTTCAAATAGATTCGCGCGCCCCCCTGGGAGAACAACAGCAGTTCCCCCGGCTCCAACGCCGTTTCCTCCACTACAGCCCCTGCGCAGACCATCCCCTCCGTACTGTTGACCAGCACGGCCCGCGCCGCATCCGGGGGCATATAGGCGATTCCCCAGGGGGCGGCGAGGGCAACATCCCTGTACTCCCCGCTCCCCTGCGCGGTCGAACTTCCCGTCATCCGGGCCACTTCCGCGGTTGGTTCCCGGCGGAGATTCCCCGCCATCTTTTTCGAAAGCCACATCAGCCTTCCTCCTTTCTGCGCAGTGTCACGCGGCTGATCTCCCCACGGCTGTCCAACTGATACTCCCATGCCGAAACATAGAGATTTTCCCCATAGTCCGCCTTCGCCGGGCTTCCCAGCGGTGGGCACAGCATTCCTGGGCTGCACACCTGCACGGCGAACGCCTTCTGGCGGGCCTTTCGCAACACATCCTTTGCCCGCTCCACGTCGGAACCGCTCAAATAGCGCCTGCGCACAACCCCGCGGGCCACAGCCTCCTCATCTTGCAAAATGGCGTCGTAATCCGCTGCATCCCCGGTGCGCATGCGTAATTCCGAAATGCGGGCGGCGTCCTTCCAAACAATTTTGCATGTGGAGAGGGGCCAATGCGAGCGGGAAACATCCACCGGCTCCGGCTGCATCAAGCCGGATGCATCCAGCACATCCCCCCGCGCTATAAGCCGCACCCCCAGATACGTTTTGCAAAAGGCCTCCAGCGCCTGCCACTCGCTCATTCCCTTTTCCACCGTGAATGCCCCGCCAAACACCTCGTCCCGCCCAAGGTAGCCGGTAAAGCCATACGGGGCGGCGTGCCGTTCAAACAGCAGTTTTAGCGACGGCATGTAATAGATCTGCGGCTGCGCTTCATTGTCCAGCAACAGGGCGGCGCGGCTTCGCGCGGAGAGTTCCACCGTGATCCCGTCCCCGCTTTCCGAAAGTACCTGTTCGTCCACAATTCCCGCAAAGAGCACCCGTCCTACCCGGTCCATCAATTGAATCCAGCAGAGGTTCCCCACAGCGTCCCATGCGGGGAAGCGTGCCTCCAAGCTGTCCGCGGGCGCATCCTCGTCGCTGCGCAGCCGCAGACGCACCGGCGCTGGCAGCTGAATCCGCTCCCCCTTGGCGGTCCATCCCACACACCTCATGGCAGCTTCACCTTCGTTCCCTCCGCCAACCGGTTGGGCCATTGAATCTGCGGGTTACACTGCCGCAGCACATCGACCGTCGTGGCATACCGGTTTGCCACATGCCACAGCGTATCCCCTTTTCCACAGACGGCATATTCATCGCGGAGGATTCCGTCGTCCTCCGCCGGTTCTTCGTCCTCCAAAAACAGGAAGCTATAGCGCACCGCGTTGGGCCGCGCCTCCCCCAGCATTTGGAGGGAGGCAAAAACGGCCCGGAACGGCGCTGCGCCGGGGATGCACAAGATCTGGCTTTTGCCCTCCCGAAAAACCGCCGCCAGCCGCTCAAAGTCCGCGGCGGCGTCTTTCCCCAGGAAGCTCCCATTGCCGGTCACGGCGCGCCTCTGGCAACCCAGGTCCTGCAGGGCTTCCCCCACCTGCGGGAGCGTCAGCCGTTTGACATTTCGCTGGTACTCCACCTGCAAGGTCTCCGGATTCCGTCTCCAGACAAATTTGCCAAACCGCATGGTGCGCGCTTCCAAGCTCATGGCTCTTCCTCCTTTAGCTCCTGCGGATAGCGCCGCACATCGCGCTCCAATTCCTCCGAGAGCCGGTCCGCCCAATCCAAATAATCGTCCTGGTTCATGCTTCCTCCTCTGTGCAGAAGGCCGTCTCCTCTTCCCTGCGCAGGACGGCCCATACATACAGGCTTTCGCCTTCCAACCACTCCACATCCGCGCGGGTCACGCGATACCATTCCGTCCCCACCTGTACAAGGTCGCCGGTCAAAAGCTTCTGATCGGGCGTCCCGGTATAGAGGTAACACTGCGGCGCTTCATCGCTTTGTTTGCGCAGGGGGCGGATCACGGCCCAAGCCTCTTTCCCGTTTGCCGTGGCCTTCTGCCCGTAGGTCTTCAGGATATGGCGGACCAATTCTTTTCTTGTCACAATCCCGCCCCCTATATCCGTTCAAATACAAACTGGGTGTCGTTGAGATAGGGCGCGGCGGCGGCCTCGGACTCCCGCCACAGCGTCCGGGCCGTGTCCACATCCGCCGCATGTTTGGTCACCCGCACGTCTCCGACTGCAAACCCATTCTCCGCGCCCGCCGCCGCGCGGAGCAGCGCCCAACGGTAAAAGGCCAGTGCAGCCGCCGCGCTGCACAGCACCAGTTCGCCCGCTGTCCCGATGTCCGGCTTTGCGATCCCCATCACCTGCGCCCGCGCATTCTCGCACAGGGGCCGGTATTTCCCGGCCTCCTGTTCCCCGAGACCCGTCAGTAGGGCAAACTGCTCGAAAACCGCTTGTGTCTCCATCATTCCTGTTCCTGGTAGCAGAGGGTTTTAACCGCCCCGTCAAAAATTCTGGAAAAGCCCGCAATCACGCTGATGGAGGCGCGTTCCAGCTGGCGGTCGATCAGCTTATCATAGTCGGTCGTCACCCCGCCCGCCTGCACCATTTCCAATGCGCAGGTCTTGTCCAGGCCGATGACGCCCTTCGCGGTCAGAGAGGGCGCATGCAGCAGGGTTGCGCCCAAGGGCGTAATCATCTTGCCGGTTCCCTGGAAATTCAGCCCCGCCTGTGCGTCGCACATCTGGCTGAGCGCCAAAATCTGCTGCATGGTCGTGGTCGAGGCCAGCATGGTGTTGAGCTGATACGGCGCAAGGCCCGCCCACAGGGATACCAGCCCGGCATAGTCCACTGCACCCCCGGCGGTTCCGATGTTCGTCGCCGTGCTGTCGCCATCATCGCCGTTCACCAGCACGTTCATCGCATCCTGGAGCTGTGCGCGCGCGATGTAAGCGCCGATCTGGCGGAGCGTAACCGTAAACAGATCCAGCTTCTGGAAGCGAAGCGCTTCGTAGGAGGCCACCAGCATCCTTCCGCGCTTATACAGGTGGATCAAATGGTCCTTTGTGGTCACGGTGGTCTGGGGAAGCACCGCGCCTTCGGCCACCGGCTTCAGGGATTTGTCGTCGTCCGACGGTTCCGAGGAAAGGGTCCGGTAGTCCATGCCGGCGATGTTGGTCACGGTCGCCACCAAATTCGGCAGCAAGTCCGCCTGCTCCATCCCCTGGCGCACAGCGCGCGATACATATTCCGGGAACAGGGCCGTGGAGTCGCTCGTCTGGAAAAATTTCTCCACCAGGTCAGAGCCCGGCCCGCTCACGCGGATGTCAAAGCGTTTGAGCTGGCGCTGGTATGCGTCCAGACCTTCCAGCGGCGTCCCGCGGTAGTTTTCCGAGGGGTCCAATTCCTCCAACGCCTGGGTAAAACTTTTTCCCGGCGCGCTGTACATTCCCTTTTCGAGCTTGAGCGTTTCATAAAAAGCCATTCTTCATTCCTCCCTTTTTCCGGCTTACGCCAATACCAGGCCGCAGGTGCCGGACGGTTCATCCACATCCGTAATCAACAGCAACCGTCCGGTGGCCTCTACCTGTACCTTGCCGGTTCCATCCGCGTTGACCGTCTGGTATCCCACCGTCGGCTTTGTGCCGGTATAGGGGAGCTTTGCATAGCCCGCCATCTGTACGGCCGCATACCCGCCGCGCAGGGAAAGTACAACGCCGCAAAATTTATCCTTTGCCACACACGGTGCAACGGTGCCGTTCGCGCTGATCTTCACCGGCATCCCCACCTTGACCTCTCCGGAAACGGCGAATGTCGCCACCTGTTCCCCATATCCGTTCAAAGAAATCTCCATAATCCTTCCTCCTTAAATCTGAAATTCTCGGTTTTCCGTGGAAGCGCGCTGTTCCGCTGGGGCCAACTGTGGCGTCAGCGGAAGCGCCTGCTCCGCACGCTTGCGGAACGCCTTCTCAAAGGCCTGCAGATCGTCCAACTGCATCGCCTGCGCCGCACGCTCCATGGCCTCGTGGGGCACCTCCGGCGACACAATCCCACAAAGCCGCACCACGCTCTTCTCAAGCGCTTCCCGGTACTGCCTGCCGCACGCTGCCTGCTCGCGCAAAATGGCAACTTCTTTGGCGAGCTGCTGCCGCTCCTCCGCATGCAGTACCAGATCCCCCTCTCCCGAGAGGCTTTTCCAAACTTCCTCCATGGTCCGTTCCCCCTTTTCTGTAAAGCTCTTGATGACGCCCGCCTCCCGCTGTGCCGGGATCGCAACAAACGACCACTCGTATGCATCCGTCGGATGATCCAGGATCGTGCAGCATAAAATGCCGTCGTAGCAGCGCCCCTTCACATGGCCGCATTCCCCCTTCCGGCGGTCGGCCCCGCAGATGGAGCACGTCGCCTCAGCCACCGAACAGCCGACGCTGACCTCCTTTTTGATCCCGCTCTCCAGCTCCAAAATGAATTCTTCATTTTTGGGGCAGCGCGGCAGATATGCACGCGCCACCAGGCGGTGATACGCCTCCCCTGCGCGGGTCACGCGCTCCGGAAGGCACTCCACCCGGCAGTCGTAGATGCGCGCCGCCTGGTTCTGCGCCTGTGGAGCATGGTCGAAAATCCCGGTCTTGCCCAAAAAGAGCTCCCCCAGCCGCTCCAGCGCGGGGATAGTAAACCGCTCCATATCCCGGTCGACCTCGTTGTCGCAGAGCACAACGGAAAACGTGTACAGCTCCTCCTCCTGGAAGGCACGCCGTGTGTAGCGGTTGATTTTCTCCAAGTCCTCCGCCGTCAGCGCGCCGCTTTTCAAAAGCACACAACCGGTTTCCTTCAAATGGCCACCTCCTTTTCTTTCAAACCCTCCTCAATTTGCGCCGCCTGCGCATTCATCAGGCGCGCGTTTGCAAGATCCACCGCATCCTGGAGCGTGATGGTATCCCACTCGATGGTGAACTTCGGCTCCATCCCGTGCAGCTGCATCCACAGCTTGCAGATTTTCTCAATCACCGGGTTTAGCAGCCGCCGGTATGCCTCCAATTCGCTGGTCAGGATGTCCGCCTGCTGGCTGGACATCCGTTCCGTGGAGGACCACGACAGCCCCAGCAGGAACGGCGGGATGCCCATCTTTGCCACGATTTCCTCCAGCATCTGCCGCACCGGGACATTGCTGTCCAAAATTTGATTGTCGGCGCCGATGGCCTTGATGCTCACGTCCCCCACCGCAATAAAATCGCTGACGCAGTCCTTGCGCATGGCGCGGCTCCACTCCTGGGCGATCTGCTTGGCCCGGTCCTTTGCAAACGCGCGGTCGGACGCATCGTTCGAGGGCTTGTAGGTCACGGCAAAGCGCACATCCCCCAGCCGTTCCCAATTGGTGCCGATGGTCCGGTAGATCTGCATCAGGATGCCGCTGACAAACGGAAGCCCGTGCAGCAGCGAAACCCCTTTTGCGCTGCCGGGCGGCGGGTTCAGCGCCGAGGCGGCCACCAGTTCCGGATAGCGCACCGGCACGCTCTGGCCGGCCTCCCGCCGGAAGACGGTGAGGCAAAGGGGCGCGCACTCGCACAGTTCCACATCGTCGAGCGACGCATTGTAGAGCGCGCCGATCTCACCCGAAGCGGCCAGCACAATCTCCCCCACGGCATTTCCATAGGTCAACAGCTGGGAAAGGTAGGCATTCAAAAAGCTTTGGACGCCACATTCCAACGCATTGACTTTTACGTTTTGTAGAAATTGATTAATTTGATACGATTTGTTTTCATCCGCGCACACAATCACAAAGCTTCCCACCAAACGGAGGATCTTGTCGATGGCCGCATCGATGATCGGGATATTCTCCCGCAGGGCGGTGTACAGCCTCCGCTCCCCGATACCGGCTGGGGCGCAGCTGGTAAAGCGCGCAAAGGGATCTTCCCACGCCGTCTGCACCGCCAGGACCTCCGGTTTTTCCGTCTTCCGGCCGCCCTTTTTTCTCCAATTCATGCTTTTCACTCCTCCCGGCGCGCCACACTGACCGCGCAGAAATCATCCGTCTCCCTCTGCAAGGACGCTACAAAATACCGGATGTCGTCCATCGCATGGTCGTTTTCCTTGAGCGGCGCGTCCTTTCCCGCCACATCCGCCCAGCGATAGAGCCCAAACTCCCGGACGGCGTCCGCGCAGTTCGCACAGATTTTGATCTCGCCCTGCTTGAGCGCCACGCTCACGCGCCGGATGCCGTCCAATACGTCGTTTTCCGCCGGCAGAACCCGGTAGGCCCCATGCCGCCGGATCGTCTCCATAAAGCTTGCCGCAGAGGGGTCGACCACCACGCACTCGATCCGGCGGCCGCCGCAGAGTTCCACCAGCCCCGCATAGTGTTCTTCGTCCGTCCTCTGTGCTCCCTCCCTGCGGGAATCATAGTAATACTCGTCGATCCGGTACCACACGCCATTGCGTTTTCCCCATAAGCCGAAGGAAGCGGGATTGACGGTCCCATAATCGCAGGACACCCGGAATTCCTCCAGATTTGCCGGTGCCTCGCAAAGCATGGCCCGCGTCAGGAATGGATAGACCAACCCCTGCGCTGCCACCCAACGGCCCCGGATAAAGCGCTCGTAAAATGCGCCGGAATAGAGCTGCTCATACCGCGCAATCACTTCCGGGCTGAGCGCGGGATTGTCCTGCATGGTAAAGTGCAGGTAGAGGGCGTTTTTCTGTTGGGACTGTAGAATCCACTCCTGGTAAAACCAGTGCTGCGGATGTTCCGGATTACAATTAAACCAAAATTTCGATCCATCCACCGAACAGCGTGCGAGCGCCTGCTCCACAAACGAGCGCGGCATCAACGCCACTTCGTCCAGCAAGACCCCTGCCAGGGTCATCCCCTGGATCAGCGCTGCGGAGCCTTCGTCCTTCCCGCCAAAGAAATAGAACCGGTTTTTGCGTCCGGCATAGGACAGCTCCATCCAGTTTTCGCTCTGATACACCGCACAGCCGAACCCCGCCTGACGCAAGGCGGGCAGCAGGGTGTTCAGCAAATTGCGCTTGAGGGAGCGGATGGTGCGGCCGCAAAAGGCGAACGCCTGCCCGTGAAAGGAACGGCTTGCCCAGGCCGCGAAGCCGATTCCTAAGCAGAGGGTCTTTCCGCTTCGCACAGCGCCGTCGCAGATCACCGCGTCCCGCCCCGCATCCGGGCTGCCAGGGCACCACCAGCACATCGCCCGCAACTGTTTTGGGGAAAATGGTTCAAGTTTCATCCGGTTCCCCCTTGTTCAGCGCCCGTGCGCCCGCTTCCAAAGCTTCGAACAGGCTGGGTTGCCCTGCCTCCGTCTCCATGCGTTCCAGGCATTGAAGCGCCTTGATGCGGTCGAAAAATTTGATTTCCATGCCGCCGCCTCTCGGCCTCCGGATCTCCGCCACGTTGTATAAGTCCAGCCCTTCCAAATCCTCCGGCTTGAGGTCTTCACAAAAGAGCAAGCGCACGGCATCCTCAATCCCACCGAACGCCAACGTCTCATAGCCTTTTTTCACCCGGCGCGCACGGGTTTTCCGGGTTTTTGTCTTTCGTTCCAAGGCAAACCTCCTTTCACCTACCGCGGAAAAAACCTGGAGAATTTGCCTGATGAAGCAAATTTTTTGAAAAAAACCGGAAAAAATTTGAAAAGGGCGGACGGCACAAACCATCCACCCTGTCTTTCTCACGATATACAACCACCCGAACATACCCTTTTAAAATCACATATTATTTTCAAAACTATTTCATATAATTTTTAAGATAAAATCACTTTTTATTTCTAAGGAACATTTCTGTGCTGCAATTTCTGTGGTAAACTAATCACAACGATGATCCAATCCAGGAAAGGAGGCTTCCCAATGAACACATTTTCCATTGTCACAGACTCTTCCTGCGACCTTCCCGCACCGATGGCGCAGGAAATGGACCTGACCGTTCTTCCGCTCGCCTTTGTGATGCAGGGGAAGGAGTATTATAATTATCTGGATGAGCGGGAAATCCCCCTGCACACCTTTTATGAGGCGCTTCGCGCGGGGCAGCCCTGCACCACCTCCGCGGTCAACGTCGAGGCGTTTACCTCCGCGATGGAACCCCTTTTGGCAGCGGGCAAAGACGTCCTGTGCATCGCCTTTTCCTCCGGACTCAGCAACACGTACAATGCCGCTGCGGTCGCCGTTCAAGAGCTGTCGCAAAAATATCCGGAGCGGAAAATCTACGCGGTCGATTCCCTCTGCGCCTCTCTGGGCCAGGGCCTGCTGGTCTATCTTGCCGCACAGGAGCGCGCCAAAGGAAAGGGCATTGAAGAGGTGCGCGATTGGTTGGAAACCGAAAAATTTCACCTCTGCCATTGGTTCACTGTGGAAGACCTGCAATTTCTCAAGCGCGGTGGGCGCGTTTCGGCCGCAACCGCCCTGGTCGGTACGATGCTGAGCATCAAGCCGGTCATGCATATGGATAACGCGGGCCATCTGATCAATGTCAGCAAAGCGCGTGGCCGCCGCCCCTCTCTAACCGCCCTGGTGGACCGCATGGAGCAGCTTGCAATCGCCCCGGAAGAGCAGACGGTTTTCATCAGCCACGGCGATTCTCTGGAGGATGCCCAATTTGTAGCTGGGGAGGTCCAGCGGCGCCTCGGCGTCCGGAAACCGGTGGTCATCAACTACGTCGGCCCGGTCATCGGCGCCCACTCCGGCCCCGGCACAATCGCCTTGTTTTTCCTCGGCAGGGAGCGATAATTCGAATAATTGAAAGAAATCCTGCATTTCTTAGATATATCTCCCATTAAAATCTCTTGCAATTTATAGATAGATGTAGTAATTTAATAGAGTATCCTACACATCATATAGGAGGAGATGTCTTTTTGTGTTCCTAACAGATCGTCAAATAGACAATTTAATAACGACACATCCAAATGCACTTCAACCATACGATCGAAGCAAACTTGGCGCAATTTCATATGATCTACAGATTGAATGTATTAATATTTGTGATGACTCTAATGAGCGTGGTAAACGTGTCGAAAACCATATATTAAAGCCTGGTGAAACAGTATTTATATCTTGTACTGAAAACATCTGGCTTCCCAATGATTATATGGGAATCATTGTTCAACGTAATTCTCGTATCCGTAGGGGATTGTATGTTGATTCACCTGTTTATCATCCCGGACATCATACAAAAATTTTTTTAAGGGTGGCAAATGTTTCAAAGGATCATATTCGTTTAAAAAAGGGAGATTCGATCGCCTCCATTATGTTCAATAAACTAGACGAAGAAGTAGAACATCCTTATGAAGGAGTATTTAGCGACGAATTTGATTTTAGCGGTATTGCAAAGTATCCTTCTTCAGAGCTACCAGATGTGATCGAATTACAGGAGAAGGTTGAATCTGTCGAGGAAGTCGAAAAGCGCATATACAATAACGTAGTCATCGTTATGACTATTTTTATTGGAATATTTAGCCTAATTAATTTGAACGTTGGCTTCTTCTGCAACTTAACCCTGAAAGATATGCTTACCTTTAATTTAATTTTTCTAGGTGGTATCGGCGTATTAGTTAGTTTTGTCGGACTAATTACTGGAAAATTGATTCCTAGAAAATCTGGTGAAACAAATCAATTTAAGTGGTTATTAAAAGAGCCATTATTTTGGATATTTGCTATTTCTATCTTGTTATTAATTGGCTCTGTTCTATTGGTTATTTTTTGATACATAAAAAAGATCCTGCATTTTAATAAACTACACCCCATTTGATAGATGGTACTGTATGCTATCTAATCAAATGGGGCTTTTTCATCTCTCCTCAAATTCCATGCGCATCCATTTTTTGATGCTTTCCTTTTCGCTCTCCGGCAAATCTAACAGGATACACTCCCGGCACAGTCCCATCTCATCAAGCGAAATCTTTTTTAAAATGCATCTACCCTTTTCTTGGTAAATACAAAAGGAATGGTCGCAAAAGCGTATTCCATCACCTCCCCCATCATTTTATAAAATATCATAGAAAAATGTAATAGAAATTTCTCATATATTTTATCATATGTATTTATCATACAATAGAACCATAGAAAGGGGGAGAGTCCATGCCGTTTGTTCCAAAGAAAACGAAACAAAAAGTAAAAGCCGGGTATAAGTCTCTCTATCTTTCTGTCGAGTTGATTGAGAAAGTGGAACAGATTGCGAAAGAGAACCACACCAGCTTCAACAATGTCGTTGTCAGCATGATTGAGCATTGTCTGGAAGAATGACGCAAAAGGAAAAAAGGGCTGTTGCACGGCTTTTCGCTTGTGCAACAGCCCTTTTTTCTTTTATAAAACCCTACCCTTTTCCAAACATGGAATTCCTCATCTTTTTATAAACGAAAACCCCCACCAAATCGGCCAACAGCCATCCGATGGGCACAGAGACCCAAATGCCCGTCACGCCAATCCATGGAACCGCAGATAAGAGGTACGCCAGCGCCACCCGCGTCCCCAGGGAAATGACCGTCAGCACCACGGACATCCCCGGCCGGTTCATCGCGCGGTAGAACCCATACAGCAGGAACAGCAGGCCAATCCCGATATAGAACGACGCCTCGATCCGCAGGTATTCCACCCCCACGCGGATAATCTCCGTTTCTGTGGGGTGGATAAAGAGCTCCATGAGCGGTCGGGCAAACACGCACACAAGCGTGCTCACAATGACGCAGAACACAAACGCGGAGAGGACTGCGCTCTTCACGCCTTTCTGAATCCGCTCCGGCTTCTCTGCGCCGTAGTTCTGGGCCACAAAGGTGGAAAATGCATTTCCAAAATCCTGCACCGGCATGTAGGCGAAGGAATCAATCTTCACCGCAGCCGCAAACGCCGCCATGACAACGGTCCCAAAGCTGTTAATCAATCCCTGGACCATCAGAATGCCGAAATTCATAATGGATTGCTGTACGCAGGTCAGGAGGGAGAGATTGGTAATCTGCTTTAAAATCCCTCTGTCCCAGCACATGTGGCGTTTCTCCGGCCGCAGCTCCGGGAAACGCACCCATGTATAAATCCAAATGCCAATCCCGGAAACATACTGGGAAAAGACGGTGGCAATCGCAGCGCCCGCCACGCCCCAATGGAAAACCAGCACACAGACCAGATCCAGGACCACATTCAGCACGGCGGAGGTCCCTAAAAACACCAGCGGCACCACGGAGTTTCCAACCGCCCGCAGAAGATTGGCAAAATAGTTATAGAGGAATATGGCCACAAGCCCCCAGAAAATCACCCACAGGTATTCCTTCATCAGACCGACAATCTCCGCCGGGGTCTGTAACAGCCAGACGATCCCGTCCAAGCCGAGAAACACCACCAAATTCACAAACAATGTAATCCCGGCAATCAGGACAAAGGACTCAAACATACAGCACTTTAAACGCTCGTAATCTTTTTTCCCATACTGCATGGAAAAAGCCGCGCCGCTCCCCATGCAGAGCCCGAGCAAGATCGAGGTTAAAAAGGTCATCAGCGTATAGGAAGAACCCACGGCGGCCAGTGCGTCCGAGCCAAGGAACTGCCCCACGACCCACGTATCCGCCACATTGTAACATTGCTGCAAAAGATTCCCGATCATCAACGGGAATGCAAATTTCAGCAAATTCCCTGTGATCTTTCCGCTTGTCAGGTCTCTTTGCATATTTCCATCCCTCTTATTTCGTTATGTAAGTTTAAATTAACTTTTCGTAAGCTATATTAGCAAAATAAAAACGTTATGTCAATTCTATATTCCTATTTGTTTTGTTAAGAAAGTATGCTATAATCGTTTTATCATGTGATGGAGGGATGAACCGCATGTTTCTGGATGGACTTGACGCATTGGACCAAAAGATTTTGTCTCTGCTGATTGAAAACGCACGCTATTCCTACTCAGAGATCGGGGAAAAGGTGGGGCTTTCCAGGGTAGCGGTCAAATCGCGCATCGACGCCCTGGAAAGAAGCGGCATCATTGAGGAATACACGACGATTATCAACCCGCAAAAGATCAGTGGGGCTATCTCCTGCTATTTTGAAATTGAGGCGGAACCCGCCTCGTTGGAAGAAATCATCGGCCGGCTTTCCGCCAACGACACCGTGACCCAAATTTACCGCATGACCGGCAGCAGCAGCCTGCATGTCCATGCTGTCGCCTCCTCGCAGGAAGCACTGGAGACCTTCATCCGGACAGAGCTCGACCGTCTGCCCGGCGTTATCCGCTTAAACAGCCACGTCATTCTCTCCCGCATTAAAGATGTGAAGGGCCTACGCCTGTAAGCCTCTAATCCCCGTGCATCGGCCCGGCTTCTCCCTGGTTCTTGAATCGGCCCCCCAAGAAAGCCGTTATACCAGCCTTTCCAACCACCGGGCCTGAAAGGCAATCCCTTTCAAAAAGAATGGCGGAGCAGCTCCCGAAAAAACAAGTAAAAAGGACGCTTCCCAACGGCAGACAAAGCCGTTGAAAAGCGTCCTTTATTATTCTCTATGTTGGCAATCCACGCCGGGCCTATGGCTTTCGCCTCATTACGGCGTTGCTGGTTGGCTGACCGTCTGCTGGGTTTCCCCGCGGTCCTCCAAAAGTGTAATCTGTACTTCGCGGCTCTGCCCATTGCCCCCGTTTTGAGACGGCTGATACAGGGTAACCGCAATCACATCCCCAGGCTTATGGCGTCCCAGCACCGTATAGAGGTCGTCCATGCTTTCAATAGTGTCGCCATCCGCTTGGGTGATGATGTCGCCCACCACAGCGCCGGCCTGCGCGAAGCTGCTTTCCGGATCAATGCTGATGATCCGCACGCCGTTGGGCAGCCCTGCCAGCTGTGCCTGCATCCCGGCCACATTGCTGGCCGTAATCCCCAAGCGGGCGCGCCCGCTGACATATCCCCGTGCGATCAAGTCGTCGATGATGGATTTTGCATGGCTGACCGGGATGGCAAATCCCATCCCCTCGTAGCCGGTGGAGATGATTTTGTTAGAGTTGATGCCGATCACCTGGCCGTACATGTTGACCAGCGGCCCGCCGGAATTGCCGGGATTGATCGCCGCATCCGTCTGGATGTAGGTCATCCCGTTGTCGCTGTTGGATTTCAGCGTACGGTTCAATGCGGAAATATAGCCGCCCGTCAGGGTGCTGGCGAAATCCAGGCCGCCCGGATTGCCGATCGCCAGCACTTCGTCGCCGATCTCCATCTGGTCCACATCGCCAAACACAGCGGGCTTTAGATTATCCGCTTCGATTTTTAAAATCGCGAGGTCGGAGGTCTTGTCGTACCCCACGACCACTGCATCATACGCGGTCTCATCTTCGTGCAGGGTCACCGTTACATTGTAATCCTTGGAGTACTCCACCACGTGCGCATTGGTGATGATATACCCGCTCTTCGTCGCAACAATTCCAGAACCCTGGCTCAGCAGGCCGGTCCCATCGTCCGCGGACGTCTCCACGCCGACCACGCTCTCGACAACCTGGCGGTAGACCTCCTTGGCGCTCATCCCGTCCCCTTCCGGCCGGGGTTCGATCACCATCCCGGCGTTGTCCGGGTCGGTCGCATCATTTTGCGGCGGGGTGCTCTGCCCCTCTTCCGGGGACGTCCCGCCATCGGGCGCAGGTTCGCTGGCCGAGGGGTTCTGGCCCTCCGTGGTATTGCCGCCCTGTTCCATCTGCAACACCGCGGTGTTGATGCTCACAACACAGAACGCCACCAGGAACAGGCCCGCCAAAATGCCGAGGATCCACAGGAACGCTTTCAATCCGCCGCTCATCTTGCGGCGCGGCTCCTGCGGGTCCTGCCCCGGCTGCCCCCCCTGGGGAGGCTGCGGAGGCATCGCACCGCCCATCGGCGGCTGGCCCGGCTGCTGCTGGTAGTTCCAGTATACTTGCTGCTGCGGATACGGCGGTGCATACGGCGCCTGCGGATTTTGATACGGCCCACCTTGCGGCGGCTGGCCGTAGGACGAACCCATGTAAGGATTCTGATACTGTCCATAGTGCTGATAGGGGTTCGCATACGGGGGCGCGCCATATTCCTGCTGGGGAGCGCTTTCCCGCCCAACCGGCATTGTGTCCGGGATGGGCGCCCCACTGGAGATATCCCGGTCCTTTTCCAGGTGGATAGTCCCGGGTTGCCCCTGCCCATCCTGGGGGCTTGGCTGTGCGCCTGCCTCCGCCGGCGTTCCGGGGGCCGCCTCCGGTACCGCTCCATTTGGCGCTTCCGATGTTGCCCCTTCTGCAAATGCATCTTGCGGTATGGGTTCTTCCATCTGTTCTCCAACCGGCGCATCTGCAACCGGCTCCTCATATACTTGCTCCCCGGATTCTCCAGGTTGCGATGGGGCACTGGCCGGCCCGTTTGTCTCCCCAGCCGGTTCCGCCGCACCAACTGGCGCGCCACTGTCCGGCAGCAGATCGGAAGAAGCCTCTTCCGGCCCGTCCAGCTGGCCCGCAGGGGATTCCTGAACCGGTTCTGCCGGCACTCCCTGCTGTGGCAGTTCCCCGGCCCCCGGCTCTGTTCCCTCGGCAACCGGCGGTATCACAGGGGATTCCGGCACAGGCGGCTCCGCGCCCATCCCGGCCTCCTCTTTCCAATCGGTATCCGTCATCGTTTTTCCTCCTTTTTGTCCTTTGCCGGGTCCTTTTCCTTCTTTCCGGCCTTCAGCTTGGGCTCTTCGTGCTTGGGAAGCCAAAACTCAAACTGGCAATATTCGTTCTCCACACTCTGCACGGTGATCTCTCCGCCGTGCAGCTTGATGATCGTCCGTACAATATAGAGTCCCAATCCCATGCCGTTTTTATCCTGGCTGCGGGACTTATCCGTCTTGTAGAAACGGTCAAAAATCAATGCGATCTCATCCGCCGCAATCCCCGCGCCGCTGTTTTTGATCGCGACGGAAGTCCTGTCCGGCAGATCCCGGATGGCCAACTGGATATAGCCGCCCTCATTGGTAAACTTTACGGCGTTTTCAATCAAATTATACACGACCTGATGGATCATATCCGGGTCGCCATCCACATAGAGGCTTTCCGTATCCTCCAGGCCGAGCACCTGGATCTTCTTTTGCTCGATGCTCTTTTCAAAGGAAAGCAGCGCCACAAAAATGGTATTGGTCAGGTCAAAGCGCGCCATGTGCAGCCGCAGCTCGCCGCTGTCGATGCGCGAAAGATCCAACATCGTGCGCACCAAACGCGACAAACGCTTAACCTCCTGGGAAACGATCTGCAAGTAATGCGACTGCTTTTCCGCCGGGATAGTCCCATCCAAAATGCCGTCGATAAATCCGGCGATCGTTGTCATCGGCGTTTTCAATTCGTGGGAAACATTGGCAATGAAATTCCGGCGCACGCTCTCGCTGCTGGCCAGGGAAGAGGCCATATTGTTAAACGCGAGCGCGAGCTGCCCCACCTCGTCGTTGCTGGTGACCGGGACCCGTATGCTGAAATTCCCCTCGCCAAAGCTCCGGGCCGCCAACGCCATGTCGCGCAGGGGGCGCACAAGCTTATAGGAAAACATCCAGCTGATGCAAAAGGCCACCAAAAACGCCGCGACCGCTGCTAGCGCAAACATTTTCATCAGCTCGTTGCGGTATTCGTTGAACGAGCGGGCGCTGCACGCGGTAAACACCGCCCCGATGGTCGAGCGTGTCCCATCCAAATTCGAGATGCGGATCGGGACGCCCACCACATAGTATGGCGAGTCATAGATGCCATCGACGGTTCCCTGCCCGCTGTATGTGCCCAACAGGGCCTTGTCCATCGTCCTGCGGGTAAAGGGCGCCGGGTTGACCGTTCCGCCGCTGCCGAAGGCGCTCAGGACCCATTCCCCTGCGCGGTTTGTCACATAGATATCTGCGTCCATATTTTCGGAGAACGCATTCATGAAGGACTGCATGCGTTCCGTATCCAGCAGGATATAATTGTCCCCCTGCACAGGCGTTGCACTTGCAGCGGCAATCCCTGCGATGCTCTCTGCATTTCGTCTGAGCAGGTCCTGCTTTTCATCCTGCCAGTAGGATTTGATAAACACCAGCATCACCAGCCCCAGCAGGAAAAAGCTGATGAGGATAATCGCTGCTGTAACCCGCAGATATTTTTTAAACAGCGTTTTCTGCATGTCTTATCGCTCCAAGTCTTTCCAGGGCATCCACCCTTAATTCTTGTCCTTTACTTCAAATTTGTAACCAACGCCCCAGACAGTTTTCAACGCCCACTGGTCGGAGACGCCCTCCAGCTTTTCGCGCAGGCGCTTGACATGGACGTCCACCGTACGGCTGTCGCCGTAATAGTCGAACCCCCACACCTCGTCCAACAGCTGGTCGCGCGTAAAGACGCGGTTGGGATTGCTCGCCAAATGGTAAATCAGCTCCATCTCCTTCGGCGGCGTGTCCACCACCTTGCCGTTGACCTTCAACTCATAGTTGGTCAAATTGATGCTGAGCTTATCATATTTAACTTCTTTCACCTGGTTCTCATCGTTCTTCCCAAAGCGGCGCAGCACCGCTTTGATGCGCGCGATCACTTCTTTTGCCTCAAACGGCTTGACCACATAGTCGTCCGCGCCGAGCTCCAAGCCCAGGACCTTATCAAAGACCTCGCCCTTTGCCGTCAGCATGATGATCGGGCATTGCGATTTTTTCCGGATCTCACGGCACACCTGCCAGCCGTCCAGTTCCGGCAGCATGATGTCCAGCATAATCAGGTCTGGGTTTTCCTGCTCGAACATTTCCAGGGCCTTCCGCCCGTCGTTTGCAATGACTACTTCGAACCCCTCTTTTTCAATATAGAGGCGCAACAATTCACAGATATTTTGATCGTCGTCCACCACCAGGATTTTTCCCGATGCCATAAGTAACACCCTCCTTCAATCACAGCCATCCGCGGTTTGCCCACTTCCTTGCGTTCCCATTCCAAGCCGGTCAAAGGGCCAAATATTTCCGGCGAACATTCTTGCGGATTTATAGTATATTATAGGATACTCCCCCGCAAAAGTCATGAATATTTTATAAATTCCCCGCAGGCTGAACGCCTCACCGGAACCCCAGCCCCCGGAACATAGGGGAGGGCTTGCAAGCCTATTCACACGTATCCCGGGCGCGGCCTCCAAGAATCCCTTAAAGCACCTTGGCCGCGCACCAAAGGATGCGCGGCCAAACGTCAACCTGTTCCATTATACCGTCCGCAGGATCTCCCCTACGGTCATGTCCGGGTTTTCTACACCCATAAACAGGATCTTCATGAGATAATAATACATCAACTCCATATCGTGCGGGGAAAGCTCCGCCAGCTGGTACTTGAAGTAAAACTGCAAGCCCAGGTCGGTGGCACTGTGCATCACGGTCAGATACACCTTTTGAATTGCCGTCCCGTTCGTCAGCCAATCCGACTTAAACGGGATGCCGTGCAGCTGCTCGTTCTGCAAGCGCATCGGGAGCGGCTGATACGTCAACGCTACGGAGTCATACGTGGTATTCTTGGGCGGATGGTACCGCTCCTGGAACATCCGCGTGACCTCCAGCGGGTCAAAATCGACATGCCGGTAAATGGTGTTCTGCAAATCCTGAATCATGCGCACGCCGTCTAGGAATTCGGTCTCCGGCTCCAGGATGGTCCGGCACGGGAAGCAGTGGGTGCGCGTGCCGCCGGAGGTCTTGTTCAGCAGCGTGGACCTTCTGGACACATAATTCCGGACCGTGACGTCCTTTTCCCCGTCGTTCATCTTGGAAAGGTAGGTCCGCAGGCCCATCAGCAGCAGGTTTGTCATGGAGACTTCGTTCTCCATGCAATAGTCCATCAGGCGCTTAGTTGGCTCCGGCTCCAAATGATAAATCGCGCGCCCTACGCGCAGGTCGTTCATCTCCCGGTCCGCCGCGCGCAGGTTCGGGTTGTTGTACTTTTTCCGGCACGCATCCAGCTTCCAGCAGCCGGTCACATCCGTATAGACCGGCTCGCCGACCGCCACCTGTTCCTCCCAGAACGCGCGGTCTTTGGCAGTCCGGGATGCGTTCTCCTCCTTTGCGAGGTCCTTTTCCAAAGCCAGGTGGTATGGCGGCGGGTCCTCCGGCATGGGCGCGCCGTAGGCAAAGTGGCAGTAAAGCCCCATAATGTCGTTAATCATCAAGATCATGCCGGTGGAGTCGGTCAGCCTGTGATCGATGCGCAGATAGATGCCGTTGTACCCGTCGGGCATGGCCACCATGATAAACTCGTTCATCGGCGAATCCACCTGCTCAAAGGGCTGGCTGGACCATTCCTCCAGGGTCGTGTTGATCTCCTCCTGTGATTTTCCCCGGAAGTCCACCAAACGGATGTCGCGCGGGTCATAAGAAGCGAAGTACTGAAAAACTTTTCCGTTTTCGTCCCGTTTTGTGAAGCGGATGCGCAGGGATTCCTGCCGCGCATACTCCAACTGGATGCAGTGCTTCAGCAGGCCGAAATCCACCCCAGCCCGGATCGTCATGCACACGCAGATGTTCACTTCCTGCGGGCGGTTGTACTCCAGGATTTTGTGATCCTGCAACCTTTCGGCCGCGCACAGCGGATAGAAATGTTTCATATCGATCCCTCTTTCTTTGCCTTTCAAAAGTCTTCCCCAATTTTGCACAACGAGGCTTCCCCATGTGGAAGCATGTTTTTTCTATTTTACCACATGCGCATTAAAAATCCAATGCGGATCTTTTTGTAGAAAAATGGTGCATCTTGAAAGAAATGATTCTTAAAACCAAACGCAGGGCTTTTATCTGCGCGGGGAATTTTTTGACCCGGACGCCGCTCCCCAGCGCACCGTTCAGAAAAAACATCATCGCTGGCTTCCGCAAGCTTTTATAATCATATATTACTATAAAATTCTATTTAAATCTATAATTTTATGTATTTTTTATAAAATATTTGTTGTTATGGAACCTCTTCCGCGCCATCCGCGCAAAAGAAAACCATCCCAAAGATTCCCAACAGGCCGCCTTCTCATAAAAAGGCGAGGGTCCCAACTCCGCCGGAACCCTCGCCTTTGATTTCCAATCTTTATTTTTCCGTGATGCTCTTGAGCAGCCCGCCCTTTTGGATGATGTTCTGGATAAACGGCGGGAACGGCTGCGCCTTATAGGTCTTCCCCGTGGTCACATCCGTGATCACGCCCGTATCGAAGTCCACCTCGACCTCGTCCCCTGCCTGGATCTCCTGCGCGGCAGCGTCGCACTCCAGGATCGGCAGGCCGATGTTGATCGCATTGCGGTAAAAAATGCGGGCGAACGTGGATGCGATCACGCAGGAAACGCCGCTGGCCTTGATCGCAATCGGCGCATGCTCTCTGGAAGAGCCGCAGCCGAAGTTTTTATTCGCCACGATGATGTCGCCGGGCTTCACGTTCTTGACAAAGTCCTTGTCGATGTCCTCCATGCAGTGGGAGGCCAGCTCCGCGTGGGAAGCCGTATTCAAATAGCGCGCAGGGATGATCACGTCCGTATCGACGTTATCCCCATATTTATGTACGATTCCATGTGCATTCATGTTGCCTACCTCCTCAAATCTTGTCCGGGTCCGCGATATAGCCTGCTACTGCGCTGGCCGCCGCAACCGCGGGGCTCGCCAGGTAGACTTCAGACTCCACATGTCCCATACGGCCTACAAAGTTGCGGTTCGTGGTGGAAATGGCGCGTTCCCCCTTGGCCAAAACGCCCATATGTCCGCCCAGGCACGGGCCGCATGTCGGCGTGCTGAAAACAGCGCCCGCCTTGATGAAGACCTCCGCGATGCCCTCCTTGATCGCCTGCAAATAGATGTCCTGCGTCCCCGGGATCACGATGCAGCGCACGCCCTTCGCCACCTTGCGGCCCGCGAGGATCTTTGCAGCGGCGCGCAGGTCTTCGATGCGCCCATTCGTGCAGGAACCGATCACGCTCTGCTGGATCGCGATGGGCTCCATTCGGGCGACCTCGTCGATCGTCTTGGTATTCTCCGGCAGATGCGGGAACGCAACCGTGGGGCGCAGCGTGGAGAGGTCGATGGTGACCGTCGAATCGTACTCCGCGTCGGCGTCCGCACTGAAGATGACCGGCTGCCTCTGGAAGCGGCCCTCGCAGTATTCCAACGTCACGCCGTCCACCGGGAAAATACCGTTCTTCGCGCCGGCCTCAATCGCCATGTTTGCAATGCACAGGCGGTCGTCCATGCTCAGGTATTCCACACCCTTGCCTGTAAACTCCAGGGATTTATACAGCGCGCCGTCCACGCCGATCTCGCCGATCAGATGCAGGATGACATCCTTGCCGCTCACCCAGCGGCCGGGCTTGCCCTCCAGCACCACCTTGATCGCGGAAGGCACCTTGAACCAAGCCTTGCCGGTGATCATACCGGCAGCCATGTCCGTGGAACCCACGCCGGTGGAGAACGCGCCCAGCGCGCCATAGGTGCAGGTGTGGGAGTCCGCGCCGATCACGCAGTCGCCGGGGCCGACAATGCCCTTTTCCGGCAAGAGTGCATGTTCAATGCCCATCTGCCCCACATCAAAGAAATTCTTAATGTCGTATTTATTCGCAAAATTCCGCGTCTGCAAGCACTGTTCCGCCGCCTTGATGTCCTTGTTCGGCGTGAAGTGGTCCAGCACCAGCGCAATGCGCGTGTTGTCGAACACCGCGTCCGCACCGCACTTTTCAAATTCGTTGATTGCCACCGGCGCTGTGATATCGTTGGCCAGCACCACGTCCAGATTTGCTTCAATCAGCTGTCCTGCCACCACGTGGTCCAAACCCGCGTGTGCCGCCAGGATCTTCTGTGTCATGGTCATTCCCATCGGATATTCCTCCTTAATCGTTTTTGTCGGTATCTGTATTGTAGCACAACATCCCCCACACGAATGTAAACCGTACTACAATTAGAATGATTCTCTTCTTTTTCCGGAAACGCCTCCCGCTGCCGCCCCGGGGATTTCATTTCTCTCCCGGCAGCAACGCTATGGGGCAAAAAAGGGCCCTTCCACCGCTTCCCGTGGAAAGGCCCTGCCGTCAATCCGAAATAAAAAACAATGCCTCTTTCAGAAAACAGCTCCGGCAAACCCGCAAAAGCCGATGCCTTTAGTCTACAAACACCGCGCCCTTGGAGCCGGACGTCACGAGGCTCGCATAGCGCTTGATGTAGCCGGTCAGATGCTGCTCGGGCGCCTTCCACGCTTCGCGGCGCTTGGCGAGCTCTTCGTCGCTCACGCGGACATTGAGCTGGCGGCCCGTGATGTCCACATCGATGATGTCGCCGTCCTGAATCAAGGCGATGTTGCCGCCCGCAGCCGCCTCCGGCGATACATGGCCGATGGCCGCGCCGCGCGTCGCACCGGAGAAGCGTCCGTCCGTGATGAGCGCCACGCTCGAACCCAGGCCCATGCCGGTCAGCGCCGAGGTCGGGGTCAGCATTTCGCGCATGCCCGGGCCGCCCTTCGGCCCCTCATAGCGGATAACCACCACGTCGCCCTCTTTGATCTTGCCGCCCAGGATGGCTTCGGAGGCGTCCTCCTCGCAGTCGAAGCAGCGGGCCGGGCCCACATGCTGCATCATTTCGGGCGCAACCGCGCCCTGCTTGACCACAGCGCCCTCCGGGCAGATGTTGCCCTTGAGCACCGCGATGCCCCCGTCCGGGCGGAACGGGTTCTCGATCTTGCGGATGATCTCGCCGTCCGCATCCGGCGCCGCCTCCACACGGTCGCGCACCGTGCCGCAGACGGTCTGCGCATCCAGATGGATCAGGCCCTTGCGGGAGAGCTCCTTCATCACCGCCGGGATGCCGCCCACCTGGTTCAGATCCGTGATAAATACCTGGCTGGCAGGGTTGAGTTTGCAGATCTGCGGGGTTGTACGGCCCAGCTCGTCGATCTTGTCGATGTCCAGCGGCACGCCCGCCTCATGTGCAATGGCCGTCAGATGCAGCACCGAGTTGGTGGAGCAGCCCAGCGCCATCTCCCCGCGCAGGGCATTTTCAAACGCCTCCGGGGTCAGGATGTCGCGCGGACGCAGGTCCTGTTCCAACAGCTTCATCACCTGCATACCGGCCCGCTTTGCCAGCGCGATGCGCGCGGAATAGACCGCCGGGATGCTGCCGTTGCCGGGCAGCGCCATGCCGATGGCCTCGGTCAGGCAGTTCATGGAATTGGCCGTATACATGCCGGAGCAGGAGCCGCAGGTCGGGCACGCGGATTTTTCCAATGCCAAAAGCTCGTCCGCGTCGATCTTCCCGGAGGCATAGCTGCCCACCGCCTCAAACATTTCCGAGAGGCCAAACTTCGTCCCGTTGTGCTCGCCGGGGAGCATCGGGCCGCCGCTGACAAAGATGCTCGGCAAATTCATGCGGCAGGCCGCCAGCATCATGCCGGGCACGATCTTATCGCAGTTCGGGATAAAGACCGCCGCATCCAGCGGGTGCGCGGTCAGCATCACTTCGATGGAATCCGCAATCAGCTCGCGGGAGCAAAGGGAGTATTTCATGCCCTTGTGGTTCATGGAGAGGCCGTCGCACACACCGATGGTCTCAAACTCAAACGGGACGCCGCCCGCGTTGCGGATGCCCGCCTTCACAGCCTCCGAAATATCCTTTAGATGCCTGTGGCCCGGAATGTAATCGCTCGCAGCACTGACAACCGCCACAAAGGGCCGCTTCATTTCATCATCGGTCAAACCCAGCGCACGCAAAAGGGAACGGTGCGGCGCGCGGGTGGAACCTTCTTTCATCAGATCGCTTCTCATGGATGTCCTCTCCTTTATCATAAAATTACGCGCGGATCGCCTGGAAAGGCAAATCCGCGCTGTAGAAACTCCTAAATTTTCGTCTTAGTCGCGCGGCTTCATCGTCGGAAACACCCCGCCGGTCTCTTCATCCGGTTTCGTCACGGCCTGACGTGTTGAAAAAGCGCCATTTTTACGAGGTTTTTCTAACTTTTTGGATTCCATAGGATGTCCTCCTGCTCCGTCTGATTCGGGGCAAAAGTTGTAGAAAAGTTGTAGAAAGTTGTATTGGCACGAAATCGGCTCAATGACGACTTAAAATTGGCACAACGAATGGCTACATTGTTTTCAAAGGGAACATTTTGAAAACCGCCCCACTTACAGTAAAAACTGCACGAACTTTGTATAGGATTGCCAAGCAAATCCATACATAAACAAGTATAGCATAAGTCTCAAAGATATTCAAGTCAACGGTTTTTTCGTTGGCGAACTCAATTTCATACCTTATATATAAAAAGGAGAAAGCTATGCCAACCTATCAATTACAAATTAAACAGGTGGTGGACTACCCACGCTGCCGGATCTACCGGCAGTTCGTCCGCTTTCTGATGGAGGACCGGAGCATTCGCGTAAGCGGAGGCTCCGGCCTTTTTTATTTTACGGTACTTTGCAGTTACGCAAACTTCCGCACCTCATACCGCCGCATCGACGGCATCAGCTATACCGTCTACCCCGGCGAATGGGTCTGCACCCTCAAAGAACTGTCCCAATGGTTCCGCACCCGGTTCCAGTGCCAGGCGCTGGCCGAGCTGGAACGGCTACAGAAGCAGCACCTCATTTCTTTCCAGGCCCTGGGCCGCGGAAATGTAGTCCGCTATAAGATCTGCGACTGGGCGCGGCATAACACGGTCCTGGAATACAATGCCCCCTGCCAGAAGGACACCGGCTTTTTCTTCCTGCCGGTTTCTGTTGCTACCGATCTTATCAGTTCAGACCGCTGCTCCGAGATGGACATTGTGCTGGACCTGTGGATCTCCGCCATCTACAACGACAATCAGGTGCAGGGATCAGACCTGGGGCCAGTGGTCTATTTCCGCAACGGCACCGGCAATCCCCTTGTTACCTACACGGAGCTGGCTGCCCGCTGGGGGCTGTCCCGGGCGACAGTCGGCCGTGTCCTGAAAAAGCTGGCCGCGCTGGACTATCTCTCCCTCATGTCCTTCCCGGGCCGGCATGGCAGCGTGATTTATCTGCAAAAATATCTGTCCACCATGTTTGAGATCTCGGATGTGATGGTAGATAAAGAGGAGGTCGCTATGACGCTTAACATACGCCTGGAACTCCCGAAGGAGGACAGCGCAGGCCACGACGCTCCTGCCTTGGAGCATGAGGTCATCGTTTCAGATGAACTCGCCAGCGTTTCAAAATCGCACATTGAAATTATCCTTCAGAAAATGGCGCAAATCCTGATGGCACAAGGGATTTCGTGCTTTGGCTGCCCGCTCTCTCGCTACAAGTTATATCCCTTATCGGGCGACTGCCGGGAAGATTTACTTCCCCGCGCGCGAGAGCAATCCCTGCTGCGTTTCGGCCTTGCTGTTCTGTGCGGGAACAAGCAGGTCACCACTTTTGAACTTACACTCTCTCCCTCGGTGGAGAATTGAACAGGAGGTCTTACCATGAAGAAATTTGTTGAAAAAGATGTCGCAGAGAACCCTCTGTACCATGATACCTGGAAACTGCTGAAAAAATATCGCGACGTGGTTTGGAGCTTGGAGATTTCCGTCCAGCATGTGCGGGCCAAGTTCGAGATCGAATACGGCACTTCCATCGAGGAATTTCTGGATTCCGTCTACCTGGCCGGCGCAGACCTGAACGGGAGTGACATTGAGCACCATGCCAAGTGCATTGAGCGCAGCCACAAGATGCTGAAACTCCTGGATTCGGCAGTCGAATTGCTCCGCACCCGCCATAAGAACGGCGAGGCGTATTACTGGCTGCTGTACTACTCCTTCCTCTCTCCCCAGCAGCTGAAGAATGTGGAGGAAATCATCGAGAACCTGCGCCCGCACATCCGGGACATCTCCTTCCGCACCTACTACCGCAAGCGGCGGGAGGCCATTGACGCCCTCAGCTCGGTGCTGTGGGGCTACACCTCCAAGGACAGTCTGGATGTGCTGGAGCAGTTTTTCCCGGAGCCAAAAGCCACCGAAAAAAAGGCGGGCAAATAATTGGCACACTTCGGGATTGAAATTGGCGCGTTCCTGCCCTTGAGCCGTAAATCCCTATGTGTTAGACTGAATATGCTCAAACTTGTATCCAAAACTGAACGGGCGGCGAACAGCACCTTTTCCAAGGTGCTTTTTTGCTGCCTAAATGGTCTTTGGCCGGAGAAGGAGTCCACATCTGCACGACGGATGCGGGCTCATTCTTTGCTTCTTTGAGCGACGAACATCACATTTGGATTGGAGGTCCGCAAATTGAAAAAACTGAAAATTCTTCAACAGCAGCGGCGGGAAGACGATAGCAGCCCGCCTCGTCGAGTTTCCATCGGCCGGATCGCCTATACGGCGTTCCTCTGTGTGACGATGGCAATGATGTTCTGCCAGCCGGCCTTTGCCGCAACCGATGTTTGGACGAAGGCCAAGGAGATCATGCAGGATGTCTACACGCAGATCCTCGCCATCTCCACCATTGCGGCCATCGTGACCGCCTCGGTGGCGCTTCTGCTCATGAACTTTTCCCGCTCCGGCCGGACAGTCGATGAGAGCCGGGCATGGCTGAAGCGTATCTGCATCACTTGGGCCGTCCTCAATGGTCTTGGATTCATCATGGCTTATGTGACGCCTCTGTTCTCTGGTGGTCAGTGGACAGGCTGATTGCCGCCGCAATATACCCACTGGAAGGAGGCGTAAGCTATGGGTATCCTGGATGGCATCGTTGAATGGATCGCGGAGCAGGTAATGGCCGGCCTTGACCTTGTGACCACTTCGGTTTTGGGCGCTCTGGGCTGTGACATGGCTGTGTTTCTGCGGTACTTTCCCGCTGCCGAAACGATGTATAGCGTCTTTGTGGCGCTGGCTGTCGGCATTATCCTGCTGAATTGGGTCTGGCAGCTGTTCAAAAACTTCGGTCTGGGCGCAGGGATTGAGGCGGAAGATCCGGTCAAATTGAGCATCCGGTCGGTCATTTTCATCCTGCTGGCGCTCTTTTCCGATGAAATCGTCAACATTGTCCTGACCATCGGCGGCACACCGTACCGCTGGATCATGGATTCGGAGCTTCCGCCCCTCAGCTTTGCCGATTTTAACTCGGTCATGCTGGTGATCATCGGTGTCTGCGCCAATGGCGCTGTGGCGTTGATCACCCTGATCCTCGTCATCATCCTGGCCTGGAACTACCTGAAATTGCTGCTGGAGGCGGCGGAACGGTATGTTCTGCTGGGCGTGCTGGTCTATACGGCGCCGGTCGCTTTTTCAATGGGCGCAAGCCAGACCACATCGAACATTTGGAAATCCTGGTGCCGGATGCTGGGCGGGCAGATTTTTCTGCTGATTATGAATGCCTGGTGCCTGCGCCTGTTCACGAGCATGGTTGGCTCTTTTATTGCCAATCCGCTCTCTTTGTAAGGAGGGGCGCTTTGAAAAAATTTAAGAAAATTTTGTTCCTCGCGCTGATGATTGCGACTCTCTCCTGCCTGTTCTGCCAGCCGGCTTTTGCCATTTCCGAGGAAGAGGTGCAGGCCCAGGTAGACGCTGTGGGCAAGGAGACGGTTTCCGGCAATGTCCTGATCTGGTTCATGTGCGCGATAGGCTTTCTGAAAGTCTCGCAAAAGATTGACTCATTCATGGCAAGCCTGGGCGTCAATGTGGGCCACACCGGCGGCAGTATGCTGGCTGAGGCCATGATTGCGGCCAAGGGCATCGGCGGCTTTAAGAACTTCTCCAGTCACCATTTTGGCGGCGGACGCAGCAGCAGCTCCACCCATGTCAATGCCAATGGCGGTGGTGGTAAAGGCGGCGCCGCCGGATTTGGCGCAGGCTTTGCCAGCGGCGGTCTGGCCGGTGTGATCAAGCGGAATGTCACGAACAATGCCGTCAAAACGGCCACAACGCCCTCGGACGCCAAGCCTTCCGGCCTGGGCGGTCTTGTGGGCGGCGCTGCAGGCGGCGTCGGCGGCCACATTTATTCTTCCTCGGTGAGCAAGGGCGGTGATTTCGCCAATCATGCCGTCGGCTCTGTGGCAACCGGGAACATCACCCAAATGGGCACGATCACCGGCGAAAAGGCTGTTGAAGCCCTGCACTCCTATATGGGCCACACGGCACTTGGGCCTGGGGCAGAGAATATCCCCACCTACCAGAATGTCGAGATCGGCGGCGGCCGTATCACCGGCACGGAGGTCACGCCGGAACACCCGGAGGGCATTGCCTTCGGTATGTACCATGCGGACCAGTATGTTGCGCCGGAGGGCCAGTACACGACAGTTCACGCCGCAGACGGCACCGCCTGGTATAAGCAGTATGCGGTGGACGCAGTGGATAAGACGCCCTACATGGCCCCGGACGGCTCGATTGCCTACAACGAGTCCATTGTAAAGAAGCTGCCGCCCACCCCAAAACGAAAGGATAAGATCTGATGGCTGAAGAACGCAAGGACAGCTTTGCTGAAACGGTAGACACTGCGGCCTCCGCAGCGCATACGGTCAAGAGCGCCATCAAGGCCGGCAAGGCGATTTCCGGCGCGGCCAAGGGCGCTGCCGCCGGCGGTCCCTATGGGGCTGTGGCCGGGGCGGTTTGGGCCGGGCGCAAGCATATCGGCAAGATCATCGCCGTCATCATTACTCTGCTTTTGCTGCCGGTCCTGTTTGTTTTGATGCTGCCCGGGCTGATTTTCGGCGGTTTGATCAACGCTTTTTCACCGGCGGATACAGAACAGCCTATCTTAAACAGCGAAACTGCTATCGTGGAGAGCGCCAACGACATCACTTTTACCATCAACTCTATCTTGGGCGAGGCGCTGGACGATGTGATGACCCGCATTGAAGCAGACTTTGCTTCTTCCGGCGCTGACCAGATGGAGGTCAAAAATCCCTATTCGGCCGGCCCCGTCTATAACGCCAATCTCATCGTCTCGCAGTATTGCGCTGCCCGGGATGAGGATTTTGAGAGCATTTCGCTGGATGATCTGGCCGCTGTCCTGCGGGAGAACAAAGAGCATCTCTACTCTTATACCAGCGTGCGGGAGAGCCGTGAGGTCACATCGGAAGACCCGGAGACCGGGGAGGAAACCACAACCACCGAGATCTGGATGGTCTACACCATCCGCTACAACGGCGAGTCTTATCTTGCTGACCATATTTTTGCGCTTACGGACGAGCAGAAAGAGCTTGCCTCCGATTATGCCTCAAACCTGAGCATGTTCCTGGGGGACGGCCTGCTGCAGAACCTGACGGAATGGACTGGAAACAGCATCCCCTCTCTGGGCGATGTTACCTTTACAGACGGCGTGACGCCGGTAGTCTATTTCAACCAGCTGGACGAGCGTTATGCCAGCCAGCCCTACGGCACCGACAATATCGGCGGCTACGGGTGCGGGCCTACCGCTATGTCCATTGTGGTATCCTCCCTCACGGATGAAACTGTGGACCCGGTGGCGATGGCTCAGTGGTCTTACGAAAACGGCTACTGGTGCAAGAGCAGCGGCTCTTATCACGCTTTGATACCCGCCGCCGCTGAGGCATGGGGCCTGCCGGTATCCGGCTGCACGACTTCCGAGCCCCAGCGGATACTGGACGCCCTGGCTGAAGGAAAGCTGGTGGTGGCGATTATGGCAGAGGGCCATTTTACTTCATCCGGGCATTTTATCGTTCTCCGTGGCGTGAAAGACGGTCAGATTATGGTGGCGGACCCGGCCAGCTACAAGCGCAGCGAACAGCTCTGGGATCTATCCATCATCCTAAACGAAGCAAGCCGCCGTGCTGGAGCAGGCGGTCCTTTCTGGATCATAGGCTGACCTGCCCCTCGGCTGCGGAAACGAGGTAATACATGAGCAACAAAAACGACCATGATACTTATATCATACCGCCGAATTTTATAGAAACAGGCACTTTTTTCGGCGGTATGTTCCGTGCGCGGAATGTAATCGAGGCCGGCATCCTGGTGTTTGCCATCGGGGCGCCGGTTTTTCTGTTCCTTCCGTTTGGGCTGACCACCCGCATCATCATTTTGTGCCTGACTGCTCTTCCGGTGGGGCTGGTCGCTTTGATCGGCATATCCGGGGAGAGCCTTTCGCAATTCCTGGTCATTTTTTTGAAATACCTGCGGAACCGCCGCGTTGTCGGCGGTGATGGTGCGCAGCCGGAGGAAAAAGCGGCGCCCTCCAAATCGGCAGGCAAGCATCTCAAACAGCGGCCTCCCAAGGAGAAAAAGCCCAAGGCCCCGAAGCGCCGGCGGTCTGGCGAGGCAGATTTCCCGGCTGAGTTTGATGAAGTGCGCGGCTATGAGATCCGTGAAAAGCTGCGGCCCAAGAAAAATTCCAAAAAGGAGCGTCCTGCCAAGGCCAATAAGGCGAAAAAGAAAGCAAAGGAGCGCCCTGAAAAGGAGCGCCTGCCTAAACGCCCTGCCCATGTCAAGGAGCAGAAGCCCGCCTGTCTCAATCCGGTGGCGGATTATCTGCCCATCGAGAAGGTAGAGAACGGCATTATCTACACCAAGGACCATCGGTTTGTCAAGGTGGTCGAGGTGGTCCCTATCAACTTTATGCTGCGGAGCGCCCGGGAGCAGAGGAATATCATCTACTCCTTCGTTTCGTACTTGAAAATCTCGCCCGTCAAGCTTCAAATCAAGGTCCTGACCCGCCGCGCGGACATCAACCGCCACCTGGACACGGTGCGCCGGGAGATGGCCCATGAGGAAAACGAGCAGTGCCGCTTGATGCAGGAGGATTACCTGAACTTTGTGCAGCAGGTCGGCTCCCGTGAGGCTGTTACACGGCGGTTCTTCCTGATTTTCGAGTATGAGCCCTGGGCCAATACCCGGCGGTCGGAGCAGGAAGATGAAGCAATCCAGTCCCTCCAGAGCGCCGTCCATACGGCCTCCAATTATCTGCGCCAGTGTGGAAACGAGGTCATCGCCCCTGAAAACGAGGATGAATTTACCGTTGATGTCCTCTACAACCTGCTGTGCCGGAACGAGAGCGCCGTCAAGCCGCTGTCGGTACGGGCGCAGGAGGTGGTGGCGCAGTATATGGAGCACGGGCGGGAGAATGAAATAGACCATATCCCGGCAGCGGAGTTTGCCGCCCCCCGAAGCATTGATTTTTCCCACGGGCGCTATATCTGCATGGATGGATTGTACTATGCCTATCTGCTGATCCCCTCGGACGGGTATAAAACGCAGGTGCCCGCGGGCTGGCTGAGCCTGATCGTCAATGCCGGTGACGGTATCGACATGGATATGTTCCTTGCCCGCCAGCCCAAAGAGCGCATCATCCAGCGGGTGGGCCAGCAGCTCCGTATCAACCGCTCCAAAATCAAAGACGTCAGCGACACGAACACCGATTTTGACGACATCGACGGCGCCATCCGGAGCGGATATTTCTTAAAAGAGGGCCTTGCCAACAACGAAGATTTTTATTACCTGAACCTGCTGATTACTGTGACGGCACCCTCTGTGGAAGACCTGGAATGGAAAGTCAGCGAGATGAAAAAGCTCCTGCTTTCGCAGGATATGAATGTCAGCGCCTGCCACTTCCGTGAAGAGCAGGCGTTTCTTTCTGCCCTCCCGCTGGTCTCTATGGAGAAAGGGCTTTATGAGCGCGGCAAGCGCAACCTGCTGACGGGCGGCGCGGCCAGCTGCTATCCCTTTACCAGCTTTGAGATGTGCGATGACAACGGCATTTTGCTGGGAGTCAATAAATATAACAGCTCCCTGATTATCGTGGATATTTTCAATTCCTCGATCTATAAGAACGCCAATATGGCGATCCTGGGCACCAGCGGCGCCGGTAAGACCTTTACTCTTCAACTGATGGGGCTCAGGATGAGGCGCAAGAACATCCCCGTTTTTATCATTGCGCCGCTAAAAGGGCATGAGTTCCACCGGGCCTGTGCCAATGTGGGCGGAGAATTTATCCAGATTTCTCCAGCAAGCCCGCACTGTATCAATGTCATGGAGATCCGCAAAGTGGATCGGTCGGTCAATGAAATGCTGGACGGCCCCGGTATCCAGCTCTCGGAACTGGCGGCGAAGATCCAGCAGCTGCACATTTTCTTCAGCTTACTCATTCCCGATATGACCCATGAGGAACGCCAGCTGCTGGATGAGGCGCTGATCCGTACCTACAACGCCAAAGGCATTACCCATGACAACGCCTCTCTGGAAGACCCGGCCAATCCGGGCCACTACCGGGAGATGCCGGTGCTGGGCGACCTGTATGAGATTTTGAAGGCCGCCCCGGAAACCACCCGCATGGCCCATATCCTCAACCGTCTGGTGAACGGTTCCGCCAGCACCTTTAACAAGCAGACCAATGTGCGGTTGGATAACAAATACACCGTACTGGACATTTCCTCCCTCACCGGCGACTTGCTGACTGTGGGGATGTTTGTCGTGCTCGACTTCGTGTGGGACCGCGCCAAAGCCGACCGCACCGAGGAAAAAGCCATTTTTATCGACGAGTGCTGGCAGCTTCTTTCCGGCGCCGGCGCCACGGGCACCCGGCTGGCTGGTGATTTCGTGTTGGAAATTTTCAAGACCATCCGCGGCTATGGCGGTTCAGCGGTCTGCGCCAGCCAGGACCTGAACGACTTTTTCAGTCTGGACGAAGGCCGTTTTGGGAAAGGCATTATCAACAACAGCAAGACCAAGATCATCCTCAATCTGGAGGATGACGAGGCGGAACGGGTCCAGGAGACCCTGCACCTGTCCGACGCGGAAACGATGGAGGTCACCCACTTTGAACGCGGCAACGGCTTGATTTCCACCAATAACAATAACATCATGGTGGAATTTAAGGCCAGCCCGCTGGAAAAGGATTTGATCACCACCGACCGCCGCGAATTGCGTGAAATTTTGGAGCGCAAACGCCGCGAGCAGGAATCTGCATAGGTTCAAATGATATATGCGAGGTGAATCCCATGTTTTGATGTGCTGCGCTGGGTGTGCGTCTATATGACGCCTTCCATGAAGAAAAGCGCCGGAAAGGCGCCCGGATGGCGTCTTTCCGGCGTTCCAATATTCGATAAGGCGTTCCGATGACGCCTTGATGACGCCATTTGATAAAGGAGGTGAGCCCCCATGAAGACCAGGGCTGAAATCTATGGAAATGAGGCTGCGGACTTGCTGCGGACGGTCACAATGTACCCTGGCCTCAGTGAACAGCAGCTTCTTTGTTTTCACCCTGGCAAAGAAGATACGGCAAAGGCCCTGCTCTCCCACCTGGAGAGGCAGGGCCGCATTTTTCAAACAGAGAGCGGCGGCTATTTCCCGGCCGGCCAGTCAGCTAAAATTGACCGGGCGCTTGTCCGGGCAGTATGGGTCCTGCTGGACTTCATTCAGCGGGCCGATTACCATGCTCCCGCTGATTTTCCTGTCAAGCTCGTTTTCTTTGCCGATGGCGAACTCTACGAGGTGGCCTGCGTTGAGGACGGGCAGGAGGCGCTTGTCTGCCATGCCCTGCGGGGCAATAAGGGCGGCAGCCGCCGCATTATTCTGGTCGATACACCGGCGCAGATCGCCAAAATCGACTGTCCCGGCATTTCCGGGTTCTGCACCGTAGAGGAAAACGGCCAGACACACTATTTCAAGAAAGCAGGAGGCACATGATTGGACCGAAAACTTATATCCCGCCGGATCGGGAGTATTCTTGATGATATATCCCGGCTGAGCAACGCGCTGTATGCGATGGACACCACCGACATCCAGCGTTACCCCGATAACTATGAGACTCTTTCCACCGATGCCGCGCTGCGGGCAGAGCGTATTGCCTGCCGGCTGCGGCATCTGATTTATTCCAGCACGACAATCCGCAAGGGCGATTACCTTAAATCCGCCAGTGTGATGCACGGTATCACCATCACCTATGAAAACGAGGTGCTTGCGGTGACGCTGCCCAGCCTTCTGCCAAAGCGCAGGCAGCGGCAGAGCGCCGAGTTTCTGCTGGACCCCCTCTATTTCGCCCTGGAGCAGTACGCCAAAGAGAACACTTTGCCCCACTACCGGGAATGTGTTGTCTGCTTCGCCCAGGTGTATGACCAGGCGCTCCCCACCAGGCGGGTGCGCGACTATGACAACTTGGAGGAAAAGCAGATTTTAGATCTGCTGTCCTCTTTTGTAATGGCTGATGATACCGGCCTGCTGTGTGATGCCTATAACACCGCCGAGCTGGGCGAGCAGGACTGCACGATGATTTTCGTCATGGAGAAGCACCGCTTTCCCGGTTGGCTTGCAGAGCATAAATCAAGCCTGAAATCCATCTCGGATTTTTGAGCATTTTGGGCCCCTTGCGGCCCGACATCCCGCGAAGCCGCCGAAAGCCCCGGATTTTCGGGCTTGCGGCCACTTGGGAGAAGCTTTATTTTACCGAAGTTCTCAGTCATTACGGTAAAAATCCAGCACCGACAAAGGAGGTGATCCCTTGGGAAAAGCAGCCGCACTTTTCCACAGCCGGATACGCTCCCGTTCCGGCTTTTATCGCTGACCGCCATCTCTGGAGAGTTCCCAACCAGCCAGCTGAACCGTCTCCCGGCCAGCCTCTACTATTTGGAGGCGGTCGTGACCTCGCTCAAAAAGAGCGGGCTGCTACGGACCTACTACCGTGACAGGCTCCGTGGCTATCGGCTGGGGGCAAAAGCCAAGGCCGCCCTGCTGGACGGCTGGCCGGAGCGTTTCTCTTCCTACCTGACCGGCGACACCGACACCAACCGCCTCAAGAGCGAGGTGAACCGGCGGCTCCGGCTCCACCGCCTCGCGGAAACCTATGTCACGATGGACAATGCGGGGATTGGGCTTTTTCAGGATGAAAAGCCGAAGGTCTTTTCGCCGCAGGGCTATTGTGGCGAAGCCATCGAGTATCCCGCCTTTTACAGTTCCCGTGAAGTCAAGGAAATGGGGATCGACACCACGCAGGTGCGAAGCTCCCGGTTCGCAGGGGTGCTTCTGGCGCCCACCGGCATTTTTGTCACCTACAACAGCAGCGCAGCCCTGATGAAATGGCGCTGCAAGTCTGAGATGCGGGTAAAGGCGCTGATGTGGAGTGTCCTGTGCCAGCAGCGTCTGGCCGGGCAGTACCGCGCCGAAGATGTGCATGGGCTGGTGCTGGGCGACAGCATGGAACTGGCCTACCAGATGCTCACCAGTACCGGCGGGGCCAAGCACGACTATTTCATGCTGGACGGCAGCTACGACCATTTTTATTTTCTCACAAATAACCACCAGGGGGAGGTGATCCTTGCTTTACTGTGTGACCCCTTGAAAACCGCAGAGCTTAACCGCATTCTGTCCCAGGGCTTGATTACCGGAAATGCCGGAAGGGCCATAGAGCAGGATGCTGCGGAGCGGGACGGCACGCCGGTGCTGTTCGGCTACTTCTGCGATTTGCCCCGGATCACACGCTTTAACACCTCTCTCGACCTGATGGAGCGTCCCGGCACGCTGATCTGCTTTGACTTCCAGGCAGATGTGCTGCGCCGCTACTGCGGCGGCCGGGTTCGCTTTCAAACCATTGATTTCACAAAATTCGAGGGGAGGTTGTTCCCATAGATAAGAAGAAACTCATTGCAGGCCTGATCGCTGCGCCGTTCGCCATCCTTGCGATTCTCTATGCAGGCGGCTTTCTGGGGCAGATATTGGGCAACTACGCGGCATGGAAACATGGCGGCGGCATCCCCGGAGACGGCACATCTCCGGCGGCAGCGTCGCCCGATTTTTTTACCTGCCTGACCTCTGTTCTCCATCCGCCCTATGGGGTGTACGGGGTGCTGATCTGCATTGGCCTGCTGGCGATCCTGCTGCTCATGGTCATGCGGATGGGCTACAGTGATACCGGCGAGTATGACACGGACCGGAACTTTGTCTATTCGGCCAAGGGCACCTACGGCACCTCCGGCTGGATGGGCCGCAAGGAAATGAAGGGTGTACTGGATCTGGTGCCGGACCTGCGCAAGCACAAAGGTATTGTACTGGGGATGCTGGACGGGAAAGCCGTCTGTATTCCCGAGAATCCCCGTATCAACGGCAACCTGGCCGTGTACGGCTCCAGCGGAAGCATGAAGACCCGGTCGTTCTGTATGAACCGCATCCTTCAGGCGGTAATCCGTGGGGAATCGCTGATCATTTCAGATCCGAAAAGCGAACTCTATGAAAAATCCAGCGAATACCTGCGGGATCAGGGCTATTGCGTCAAGGTTTTCAACTTGGTGCTGCCGGAAAACTCAGACAGCTGGAACTGCCTTTCCGAAGTGGAAGGGCAGGAACTGATGGCGCAGCTTTTTGTGGATGTCATTATCAAGAACACCAACAGCACCGGCAAGGGCGACCACTTCTGGGACTCCTGTGAGATGAACCTGCTGAAAGCCCTCGTCCTCTATGTGGACCAGAGCTATGCCAAAGAAAACAGGAATATCGGCGAGGTGTACCGGCTGCTGACGCTGAACGGGGAATCCGACTTGGATAGCCTGTTTGATGTTCTGCCGCCCACCCATCCGGCCAAAGCGCCCTACAGCCTGTTCAAGCAGGCCAGCGACACGGTGCGCAGCGGCGTCATCATCGGCCTTGGCTCCCGGCTGCAGGTGTTCCAGTCGGAGCTCATCAAGAAGATCACCACCCGGGATGAGATCGACCTGGAACTGCCCGGCCAGGAGCGGTGCGCCTACTTCCTCGTTACCAGCGACCAGGACAGCACCTTTGATTTTCTGGCAAGCCTGTTCCTGTCCTTCTGCTTTATCAAGTTGGTGCGATATGCAGACAAGAACTGTGAGGGCGGCAAACTGCCGGTTCCCGTCCATATCTTGGGGGAAGAGCTCACTGCCTGCGGGACCATTCCGGACCTCTCCCGCCGTCTCAGTGTGATTCGATCCAGAAACATATCCATGAGCTGTGTCTTCCAGAACCTTGCGGGTCTCCAAAACAGATACCCGCTCAATCTCTGGCAGGAAATACTTGGAAATTGCGACGCGCAGCTGTTTTTGGGCTGCACAGACAGCCTGACGGCGGAATTCATCTCCGAGCGCACTGGTCTGGCCTCTGTGTCAGTGTCCAGTAAATCCAAGCAGCTGGGTACCTGGCGCATCTCCAATTATACGCCGGAATACCGGGAGACCTCCGGCGTCGGCAAACGACCCGTCCTCACCCCGGATGAAGTGCTTCGTCTGCCGATTACGCAGGCGCTGGTCATTATCCGCGGCCAAAAAGCCCTGAAGGTAGAGAAGATGGACTACTCCAAGCACCCGGAATCCTCCAAGCTCCGCGACTGCAAAGCCTCGGCGCACATTCCTGAATGGCGAAAATTGGAGGAACAGGCGCAGCCGAAGCCTGCCGCCGCACCGTCCCCGCCCCCCAAGCCGCAGGGGACCGCCCCCAAAAAGCCGGTAAAGAGAAAGCCCAAGGCAGCCGGCACACCCGCCGGCGCCAAGCAGGCAGCTCCGGCCCCTTCCGCTGAGGCCCCGGACGGGATCATCACCACAGATAAGGACTCGATCCTTTCTTAAATTCACATCATAGGAGGTTTTTACTTATGGCAACCAAGAAAAAGGAATTGCTGGAGCAGGAAAATTCCGCTCCTGAGACCACGGTTCCCGTGGAGAACACTCCGCCCCCTGATGAAGCGCAGGCTGATATGGCGGCGCCTTCTGATGGCGGCGATTTGAATGAGCTGCTGGCCTCTATGGACCAGACTGATGAAGATGCTGCCCCCATGGCGGATGGCGGTACCCTCCCGGAACTTACCGAAAGCGAGGTGTTTAGTACGGCAGCTGCCGATACTGCGGCGGCAGACGCCCTCCCCGGCGAGGACGACACCGCTGTTCTGGCAGAGGGCCCTGACAGTGATGATGGCGAAGATACCTCTGCTGTTCCCGCTGATGATAGTGCGGCCGATGTCCCCGGTGAGCCTGTTTCTGAAGCGGCTGAGGAACCGGAACCGCCCAAGCCCAAGCGGGCCACCCGCAGGAAAAAGACCGCGCCGGCCGAAAGTATGGAGCCGGCGGAAGGAGTTCCCGCAGAAGCAGAGCCTCCTGAGCCGATGGCTCCCGTTGAGGAAGATGCGCCGTCTGATGATAGCGAAGCGGCTGCGGCAGAAACTCCTGCCGCTCTGGCCGAACCGCCGGCAGAGGCAGCCCCTACTCCCGCTTCTACTCCCAGGCGCACCGCCGCTCCCCGCCGCAGAGAGCCTTCGATCCTTACCATCCGCAGCCGGGAAGATGTGGAGACACAGGAAGACCGTGAGGACATCATCTGGCATGAGATCCACAACGCCTACCGCACCCGCCGCATCCTCACCGGCAAGCTGGGCGGCATTGAGCAGCTGGACAACCGCAAAACGGTGGCTGTGGTGGACTACAAGGGATTCAGAATCATCATCCCCCTGAAGGAAATGATGATCAACCTGGGCCGCAGCCCCTCCGGCCAGGAATACACTGACCTGATGCTGCGCCAGAACAAGATCCTGGGGAATATGCTGGGCGCCGACATTGACTTTGTGGTGCGGGGCATTGACTCCAAGACCCGCAGCGTGGTAGCCAGCCGCCGGGAGGCCATGATGCGCAAGCGCCAGACCTTCTATTTCGATTTGGACCCGGATGGGATGTACCGCGTCTACGAGGGCCGCATTGTCCAGGCCAGGGTCATCGCTGTGGCGGAAAAGGTCGTCCGTGTGGAGGTGTTCGGCGTGGAATGCTCCATTCTGGCCCGCGACCTTGCCTGGGACTGGATCGGCGACGCCCATGAGCGGTTTGCTGTGGGCGATGAAGTGCTGATCCGTATCCTCAGTGTACGGCGCAACAGCCTGGAGGACCTGGGCATCCGGGCCGACATCAAGAGCACTTCGGAAAACACTGACCGGGACAACCTGCAGAAGTGCCGCATCCAGGGCAAATACGCCGGAAAGGTCACCGATGTTCATAAAGGTGTGGTCTATGTCCGGCTCGCCAATGGCGTCAATGCGGTAGCCCACTCCTGCTATGACTACAGGATGCCCGGCAAGAAGGATGATGTGTCCTTTGCCGTCACCCGCCTGGATATGGAGCGGGGCGTGGCCGTGGGCATCATCACGCGGATCATCCGGCAGAATTTGTAATGCACAAAAGCCGCTTGGGAAGTGCCGAATGCGCACTTTCCAAGTGGCTATTTTTATTACTATGCACTGTTACAAAACTCTATTTTTTCTCAATGTTAATAACTCGTTGTGTCCAATTTCGGTAAAAGGCTTCTTCATGCGATACGAGCAGTACCGTTCCCTCAAAAGTTGAAAGGGCTGTTTTCAAAGCCTCTTTTGCCTGTACATCTAAATGGTTTGTAGGTTCATCCATAATTAAGAAATTGCAGGGAGTCAGAGTAAGCAGACACATTTTTACCTTTGCCTGCTCTCCACCGCTTAATGTTCCTATGGCCTGCATAGCGTGTTTACTGGAAATCCCACATCGCGCCAAATGTTTGCGGACATCTTTTGTCACCATATTGGGATAAGCATTGGCAACAATTTGAATGGGCGTCAATTCAGGTTCTTGCCACTCTAAATCCTGTTCAAAATATCCGATAGTAACCTGATCGGAAAATTTGAAATGGCCCTGCATAGATGGAATTTCCCCAATCAGGGTTTTTAACAGTGTCGATTTTCCAATCCCATTAAATCCAGTAATAACAACTTTTTGTCCTCCCTTAATGCTAAATTCAACGTTTGATAAAACGGGGTAATGGTAGCCAACTGCCAGATGTTTCACCAACAAGTGTTCTGTATTGGTTAATGGAAGTACGGGAAAATGGAAGTACGGAATAATTTCCTTTTGGTCTAAGGCCTCCATCTTTTCCATCCGGTCAAGCTGCTTTTGTCGTCCTCTCGCCATCTTTGCTTTTCTTCCCGCTATGTTCTTCCGTATAAATTCCTCCGTCTTTTTAATTTCCTTTTGCTGGGCCGCATATTGTCTTACATAATCTTCCCGCAGCAAAGTTTTCTTTCGCAAAAATTCGGAATATGTGCCATAGTATTTCGTGATAGTATCGTTATCAATATCACAAATGCGGTTCGCTATCTTGTCCAGAAAGCCATAATCATGGGAAACTACTAAAAAAGCATTTTCCAAAGCAGATAAATATTCTGCCAGCCATGTCACATGGTCTTTATCAAGGAAATTGGTCGGCTCATCCAGCAACAAAACATCCGGTTTTTCCAGCAGCAACTTCGCTAAAATTACTTTGGCTCGTTGTCCGCCACTCATTTCTGCAATCGAACGGTCAAGGCCAATAGCCAGAAGTCCTAACCCATTGGCGACACGCTCAATGGCTGTATCTATCGAGTAAAAATCGTGGGCTTCAAGCTGCTCCTGATAATGGGCGGCCAGTTCAAGGCTTTTCATATCGCCGTCAGCAGCTTTTTCATAGAGCTCCATTGCCTGTGCTTCCATATCAAATAGCTTTGAGAAAGCAGATTTAAGGAATTCCTTCATCGTTAGGGAATGGTCAATTTCCGCATATTGGTCTAAATAACCAACCGTAGTATTTGGTTGCCAGACGATACGCCCGCTGTCTGGAATGATCTGCTCCGTACAGATTTTGATTAAAGTGCTTTTGCCGGTTCCGTTCTGTCCGACAATACCAATATGTTCCCCCTTGTTGAGTGTAAAGCCTGCATTTTTGTATAGCACATTCTCTCCAAAAGAGTGTGTCAGTCCGTCAATTTCTAATAAGCTCATGTTTATCAATCCTTTCCTGTATATTCTGGACAAAAGAAAACGGCAGAAAGCAAAGATACATAAGTGTATCTGCCTTCTGCCTCTGGCATAGTAGCTCAAAAACAAAAGGCTATGGACAAAACATTGTCCATAGCCTCATACACATTATAACTGCATGGGAAGCCACTTTCTAAAAATGGGTATAAAATCCCCTTTGATGGCTTCCCGATGAAATCTAAATGCGTCGTTTATACGCTATACTCTGCACAATGTTTCATCGGTATGGATTGTACAGAGTCGATTCTCTTTTTACGCTGATCGGTTAAATGAAAATTCATATTCATGGCTCTATCTCCTTTTGAGAGGTATAACCCCTATTTTTAATAATACTATGGAAAACATGGTTTGTCAATCATGATACGCCGTTATTGCCCTGCTCCTAATAACAACGCATTTTACAAATTAGATATTGCCTTTTTTTAAAATATGCTGTATTTAATTTTGAAAATGTGCTATACTGATATTTAGAAAGGGGCGATCACATGAATCTGAAGAAAATAAGTTTTGGAAACTTCAAATGTCTTTATAAGGCATCTTTTGAGCCGGGAAAGGTCAATGTATTTATCGGAGCCAACGGCTCTGGTAAATCCACCATTCTGGAAGGAATCGGTTTGTTAAGCGCGGCCATGACTGATCGGGTTGATGCTGCCAGTCTCCAGCGCAAGGGAGTTCGTCTCAGTGTTCCTGCCCTCTATAAGTCAAATTTCAAGAGCATCAACCGGCTAAAGTCTACCGTTGATCTTTCTTTGGAATGGGATGATGGTAGCAGCTCGGATGTGTACCAGTATGATGTTCACTTAACTACCCCTACGGATACAGAGTACTGGAAATATCATTCTGAAGCATTTTTCCAGAATGGCGAAAGGTTATGGGGACGCAGCAACGCCTCTTCCCAGCAGAGTAACAATTATATTGGTTTCTTTCTCATTGATGATGCGATCAACTTGAATGCCAGCCGAAAAATTGCAGAGGATTTTTCGGCATATGGTATTTTTCAGCCTAACACAATTACATTGCGCGGTACTGCACCTGACACGACCCAAACGACCCCGATTGGGTTGAACGGCGGCCGCCTCGCAGAAGCTATTAAGGCATTGATCCACTCCGAGGATGATGAAGTGTTTTTCGGAAATCTCTATATGGACGACATTCTCGATATGATTGACTGGGCCGCTGACATTACAGTGGCTGCCCCGAAGAAAAGCAATATCAACGCCAATGTTCCAACTACTCGTGATATTATCGAGTTCACAGACCGCTACATGAAAGACACCGCTCAGTTTACCGGCTACGATGCAAGCGAAGGCGCTCTTTATGTACTATTCATGCTTGCACTGGCAATGCACCCGCAAGGTCCATCCATTTTTGCAGTAGACAGCTTTGATCACGCATTAAATCCGCGCCTGGCAAAAAAAATGATGGAGGTCTTCTGCAATCAAATTTTGCAACAGGGCAAGCATGTTTTTCTGACTACCCATAATCCGCTTGTCTTGGATGGATTGGATTTGAACAATGACAATATTCGCTTGTTTGCAGTGGATCGTGATTCCAACGGCTACGCCCAGATCCAGCGTATCAAAGTTTCTCAGGAACTGATCAATGAAGGCCAGCCGCTGTCCCGGCTTTGGATCAATGGCCGGTTGGGAGGTGTGCCTACTCTGATATGAAACACATAGGAATTGTTTGCGAAGGTCCCACCGATTATATTATTTTGAAAGGTGTTATTGACCAGATCACTGGGGCAAAAAACACATATGTCATGCTCCAGCCAGAAAATGACCTGACCGGAAAATACGGGAACGGATGGAAAGGCGTCTGGAAATGGTGTTATGACAATGCATCTATCCGTAAGGAATTGATGAAGGGCATCCAGCCGGCTCTGGATTTTTTAGTTATCCAAATGGATGGTGATGTATCACGGAAAGAAAAATCTTCTCATTGCTGGTGCGAGACGACACAATGTGTTCATAAGGGAGAATGGAATCCTTTAGAGTGCGATATTACCCCCGAAGGGCGAGCTGTCTGTCCCATCGTTCTCCCGTGCCCGGGGCATACTGCTTCTGTAGCAGGATATGTGTCCCACCTCAAAGGCCTCCTTACCACATGGCTCAAAGAAACAGATGATACCTGTATTGTTATCCCATGTGACAGTACTGAGGCCTGGATTGTTGCAGCATATGATCAAACCGATGGAATTGAGACGATTGAAGAGCCGTGGGAACATATCATTGCACACGGGAAATATTATCACAACATTCGGATTCCAGGCCAGAAAAAGCGCACCCGCATATTTGAGCAGTTTGTACCTACTGTCTGTGAGAACTGGTCCAAAGTAACCGAACTTTGCCAGAGCGCACATGATTTCGAGGAATCTCTTTTGGCACTTGTATAAATTCTTCAGCCGCATAAAGGCCGCATGGGATGCAAAACCCCATGCGGCCTTTATGTTTTGCCCTTGAAATCAAATTTCTATGAGCCTGATCTCTCGCCCCTGAACATGGGCATCGCGCAGCGTGAACAGCGTCCCCCCTTTGTCCCGTCCATCATACACCGCAATCACACGTTGCGACTGGGCAACCATATAGCGATTGCGGTTCATGTAGCACGAAGGAACATAGTGGTCGGAGATCACTTTCACGCCATCGCAGGCATGGCGAGTGTTCTTATAGCATTTGAAAAGCTGTAAGAACACTCGTCTTTTTTTGTTGCTTTTGTTGCTTTCATCCGGCGATAGTGGATGGGGCGTAGTTGACGACTACGCCCTTTCTTGTGTTTACGGACACCTCCGGCGCGGGTAGCGGGATCAGCTCCGGGATCTCAACGACCCCTACGCAGTTATAGTGAATACGGAGCCGCTGTTCCCACACACCGTCTATCTTCTCGGCGTTGAACACTTCGATCTTCTCGATGAGCTCGTTCAGCATCCGGGGAGTCAGCTTGCGGGCGCGGGTGTATTTGCGGACCAGGGAGATGAACATAGTGAGCGACCACGGCGGCAAGGGCGTTCTCGTCGCCGCTTACGGCTGCCAGGATCACCGGCACCGGAATCGACTTCACTTGTCCGGCCATTCAAATCCCTCCTTCATCAGGTACTCGCGCAATTCTTTCAGCGTAACGAGCCGCCGCTTGGATACGGTCTGATGGACGATGTTCAGCTTCTCGCTGATTTCACGGTCCGTCATTTCCAGGAAGTAGGCAAGCAGGATGACATCTCGCTTGCCCTCCGGCAGCTGCGCCAAGGCGTCAGCCAGAAGATCGCCGGTCACGACTACCGGGAGTCCCAGCACTTCAAAGACATGCTCGCTCATAAAGTGCTTGTCCCACACGGCGGTCTGCTCCAGTTCAGAAGCTGTCAGCTCGCCCAGGGATTTCTCCTGGGATTGGAGACTGGCAAGTTCGCGCTGGATGTACCGGGCCTCATTCTTCAAAACCTTGACGCAGAAAGCGCCAAACTGATTTTGAATACGCTGCTCATAGGAGTCTTTCATTTTCTCACCTCCCTTCGCGCCGCACGGGTGCGGGGTGGTGATCTCCTCCCTTTCGCCTCAGTAATGCAAGGCTTGCGATTTTGGCAACCGCGAGCGGGAAGAAATTTTTATGAAAGGCTCCGCTGTATAGCGAAGGCCCGCATAAACAGCAAAAAGCGCCTGTCTGCAAAACGCAGACAGGCGCAAATGAACTATTAAACGCTTTTATGTAATCATACAGTTCATACTCATAAGCAGAATGTGCCCCGGTGGTGACCGGGCTTTTTTTGATGGTGCGGGTATTGTCTTATTTTGTCGAAATTCTCCTTGCCTCACGGCGGCTCCCTCCTAAAGCCGCCATAATCTTTAGCGTGTGGTCGTCGTTCCTTTTGGGGGACAAAAAGCGGCGGCCTTGATATTCAAAGCCGCCGCGATAAAAGGGCATGGATAGTGTCTGCTGAACGACGGCTTTTTTTCTTTTGCCGTCGCCCGGCAGATAGATTTCAGCTATGACTGTTCTTGTAAGATAGTTTGTGCCTCACTCTCGCTTATGTAGCCATATTGGATCATTTTCTGGACAACATACTCTTGACGTTGCTCTGCCAGTTCCGGGTTTGCGGTCAATGAATAAATCGAGGGCGCATTGGGAATACCTGCCAAAAGTGTACATTCATAATCCGTCATATCTATGGGGGCTTTCCCAAAATATCCTTGACTTGCATCGTAAATACAGTAGTAGCCGTCTCCGAAATAGATGGAATTGACATACAACTCTAAAATCTCGTCTTTCGTATAGGCGTTTTCCAGTCGGAAGGCCATAAACATCTCAGCAATCTTACGGATAAAACTTTTTTCCTGCGTGAAATACAGGTTTTTGGCAAGCTGCTGTGTTATGGTGCTGCCACCCTCACGCAGACTCCAAGAGGTCAGATTATTCCAAGCGGCTCGGCCTATGGCAATCAGGTCGATCCCAAAATGCTGTTCAAAACGGTGATCTTCTACCGCCACAACGGCGTCCAAATAAATCTCCGGGATTTCAGCAAGGGTAGTATAATTGGGATCGGCTTGAATCTCTGCGACTTTCTGATCAAGAGGTTGCTCGGCAAGTGCATCACGGTACATTTTATAACCAAATCCGCCCAAAACACTGCCAGCAACGAGCATGGCCAGCATCGCTAGAGCGAAGAAGCGAAATAGGAACTTTCTTATTCTTTTCATACTGCACCTGCCTTTCCGTTTGAAATAGCGTCTATGTCATAGGCTCCGGCTTACGAATTGCCACCGTATTGTTCCTGCACGGCGGCAGGCATTTCATCAAATTGCACTTCCGCCCAGGTGACAACGCCTCGGAATGGAGCCACCTTCAGACATAGATATGCATCGTCAGTGAGAATTCGGCTCGTTTCAAAGCTCAGTTCTCTTTCTGCCCCGGTCTCGTCGTAGGTACTTAATGTGTAGCGATAATTCATCGCTCCATGCGGTGCAATCTCGGTTACACAGTCATTATCAATTTGCGTGTAGTAGTCCGAGCTTCTCTGTGTAGCCAGAAAAGCAACGATGATAAACGCTACCAACAAAATAGCTATGGAAGCAATGATGATTGTTTTTTTCTTTGCGTTCATAATGAGTACTCCTTATTCAATCTCAATGGATACGGTTCCGTCCGCCTGGTCGCCCCACACTCCGATATAAGTGCTTGTGCCATCCACTTCAACTGTGCCATCGTACTCACCGCTCTCCGAGAGAAGAATGGTCGGATCATCTGCACCTGAGCGAAGAAAAACCGCTGCCTTGCCACTTTCGAGAGAAAGAGAACAGGTGATGTGGAGTGTACTTCCCGCTTCGCGCTCCAGGGTAGTACCACCAAACAAAATCTCTGTACCTGCAAAATCGGAATACGTTGCTTCATAGGACCCCGTGTAATCATCTGCACCGTTCTTTTTGTGGCCTTGCAGTTTACTTTGGGGCGTCAGCGCAGCAGTCCCCGCATCATCAACAAATTTGCCAAAGGCTTCCAAGATGCTGTTTTTTGCCTGACCGTCATCAGCTTCGGATAAAGCATCAAGGGCCTGATTAGTGCCATCCGCCAATCCGTTCAGTACAATATCCGTGCCATCCGTCAATCCACTTAACACAGCATCCGTACCGTCTGCCAACGACTGCATGACCGTTGAGCATCCAGACAGGCTGACGACACAAAGAAGCGCACAAAGAAAAACGCAGATTTTACCTTTATAGTTTGATTTTCGCATGAACTCTCTCCTTTCGTTAGGCGCGACGCCTGCCGCGACCTTTTTTGGCTTTTTTCTTTTTCGTATTGCTCGCCTTTTTGCTGGGGCGGGAAAGCAGCAATATTGCCATCGTCAAAACCAACACTGCCGCTATGCCTGCCAGCGCCAGCAAAGTGCTTGGGGCCTGTGTAGCGCCGTTATACGCCTGCATATCAAAACCGGCGAGAATCAGCGCCGCCGAAAACGGGTAGGCAGAGAGCAGGAAGCCGCTCTTGAAGAACAAAATGCAATACCCCAGGAAGAACGTCAGAAGCGACCCGCCCAGGTAGGCCCCACGCATCTGGCCGAAAATCAGGATCATCGGCATACAGACCAGGCTGGTATTGAAAGCGGCTGCGACTAACTGCACGCCCTGCCGCAGCAGAACAGCGGCAGAAAGCCCATCCAAACCGGCGAGCGTGCCGGTCAGAACCGTTACGGCTACACTATAAATCCCAAACAGGATTGACAGGAAAATCGTGACGATCAGTTTCCCGCCCAGCAGCTTTGGGTATGATACCGGCACCGTCAATAGATTCTTCATGGTGTCATTTGTATTCTCACGGTCGATCAGCCAGCCGCCGATCATGACAAGCGAGATTGGCAGAAAAATCTGCGTGTTTCCCCAAATCACATTGGCAAACAGTTTGACAAAATCAAAGTTCTGATCCCGCATCTCCGGGTTGATAATCAGCTGGGTGCCATACTGCACGACAGGGCAGAGCGCCAGAGCCACAATACCAACCAGCAGGATCTGGCAGCGCCGCAGCTTGCGCCATTCTCCTTTTAGAATACTCCACATGACTTTACACCTCCTTAACAGCTCTGACGCTTATAGACCAGCGCGATCAATGTCAGGAACACCGCCGACTCCAGGATAACGACCAGGAACGCCTGAGGCGTTGTCACAAAGTAAGGACTGATCCGTTCCATCAATTCCGTCATCTGTGCGCTGGAGCTGGATGTGTCCAGATACTGAAAGAACCAGCGGAAGGTCAGCGGTCCAGGTAACAGCGTACCCGCATTGAACCCAAAGGGCTGCATGATGAAATAGTCGTTGGTGCCAAAAATATAGTTGACCGCCGTATAGAAGAACGTGATGATTACGGAGATAATGTAACTACGGTTCAAAAGCACCACCAGGAGGACGCAGGGCAACGCCCCGGCCCACATCATAATTCCCTGTCCGATGCCTACAAAAAACAGCTTCCAAAAGCCGACCGGCTCCAGCCCGGATGCCAGCACGATAGCCAAATTGACCAGGCCGCCGACAGCCATAAACGCGACGGAAAACAGAAACAGCAACGTCATCTTCGCCAAGGCCAGCGCAGGTTTGCTCACGGGAACAGTCATCAGGTTCTTTAGGGTATCGTTGTCCTGTTCTTCAAAGAGCAGATTCGATGCCAAAACCACCACAGCGGGCATCAGAAGCAGATAGGCGCTCAACTGGAACAGAGTGGACATCAGGCGATCCACCGCTTCCGCGCCACTTGAAAACTCCTGCATCTCCGGCAGAAACAGCGCACATCCCAAGGGGATCAAAGCCGAAATGGCCGCAGCCGCAAAGAACAGGGGCTTTCGTTTTAGCTTGGCAAACTCACAGCGCAAAAGTTTAAGCAATGCCCTCACCCCCTGTAACCTGTTTGAAGTAATCTTCCAGAGTGTCCTCATAGAGATGGGCATCGGACACAGACAGTCCTGCGTCCACAAACAGCCGGACTGCCGCGCCGGTGTCCAACTGAAGGTCGCGGACCGTCAGCTCATTGGCACTGTCCACTTCGATATTCTGAATGCCAAGTTTGCTCTGAAGCAGGTTAGCAGCCAGTGCAGCATTGGACACCGTAAAACGGAGATACTTCCCGTTCTTTGCTTCCAGCTCCTCCAGGCTTTCTTCCTCCAGCAATACGCCGTGGTCAATGATTCCGATGTCATCGGCCAGCAGGGAAATCTCCGACAGGATATGACTGGAGATCAAAATGGTTTTCCCTGTGGCATCGCACAGTTCCCGAATGAAATCACGTACTTCTGCGATGCCGATAGGGTCGAGGCCGTTGATCGGCTCGTCCAAAATCAGCAATTCAGGGTTGTGCATGACAGCCAGTGCGATGGCAAGACGCTGCTTCATGCCCAGCGAATACTGGGAAAACAGCTTTTTGTCCCGGTATGGCAGGTTGACGACTTCCAGAGCGCTCTTGATATATTTGGGACTTTTGAGACCTCGCAGATCGGCAAAGATCTGAAGGTTTTCTGTCCCTGTCAGGTTCGGGTAAAATCCCGGTGCTTCAATCAAGGAGCCGATACGGGGCAGGATGTTCTTTTCGTTGCCGCGAAGCGGTTTGCCGAAAATCTTCACATCGCCGGAGGATGGAGCAGTAAGGCCCAGCAACATCCGCATGGTGGTGGTTTTCCCGGCTCCGTTGCGGCCCAGCAGGCCGTAGATACGCCCTTTCCTCACATGGATGGACAGATTGGACACACTGTGCTGCTCTCCGTATGTTTTGGTAAGGCCACGGGTTTCGATAACATAATCGCTCATGTGCGAATACCTCCTTTTCGTGATGGTCTAAGCATACCATCTCAACCTTGAGATAACGCTGAGCCAACCTTGAATTATCTCTGAGATTTTAGACACAGAATAGGCATCCGGCATCCTTTGCGGTATAATGAAAATAAAGATAGGTGGTGAAATTTGCTTATGACAAATCACAAAATACTGCTGGTCGATGATGACCGCGATGTATTGGAAATGCTGCTCTCCATTTTCCAGCGGGCAGGGTATACAAATCTACGAACTGCCGCATCGGGCGCTGAGGCACTGCGGATATGGCAGGAAGAACAGCCAAGTCTGATTGTGCTGGATGTGATGATGCCGGATATGGACGGCTTTTCGGTTTTGAAAAAGATACGCCGGACAAGCCGGGTCCCTGTTCTGATGCTTACCGCCCGTGGTGAAGCAGAGGATCGCATTGAAGGGTTAGAAATTGGTGCAGATGACTATCTCGCCAAGCCGTTTTTGCCCAAAGAATTGCTGCTCAGAGTCGGCGCGATCCTCAGCCGCGCTTACCCAAGGCAAAATGAAATGGTGGAACTCGCTGGAGCCACCGTGGATATGGACAATGCAGAAGTTTGGAAAAACGGTGAAAAACAGGCATTGACCGCCAAAGAGATGCAGCTTTTTGAAAAGCTGTATCAAAACGCAGGGCGGATCGTGACCACGGGTATCCTGTGCGAGACAATATGTGGAGAGTTTTGGCAAGGGTATGAAAGCACCCTTTCTACCCATATCCGGCACCTGCGGGAAAAGATTGAAGAGAACCCATCAAAGCCGGTTTCCCTTGTCACTGTCAAGGGCCTTGGTTATCGCCTCAATCTCAAGGAGGTGTCACCATGAGCGCGGTGCAGCGTTTTTTCCGGCGGTATATCGTTTCCACGGTCGGAATCGTAATTTTATTTTTGGCCGTTAACCTCGCCTTGTTCGTTGCAATCATCCTTACAGGCAGTATGAGCGGGGCGGATACCTCTTTTTCCGTCCGCGACTTCTCGGACCACGTTGTGATGCAGGATGAAAAATGGGTTGCAGATGATGCCGCCCTCTCCATGCTGCAAGAACAATCTGCCTGGGCGATGTTGCTGGACGAAGATGGCGATGTCGTCTGGCAGCAAGACTTGCCGGAGAACCTGCCGCGTTCCTACACGAGTACGGAAGTGGCCTCGTTCAGCCGCTGGTATTTGGAGGACTATCCGGTAAAAATATGGACGCGTGCGGACGGCAACCTTATGGTTGTCGGCTATCAACCTGGAACGCTGGTAAAGTATTATTTTTCTCTGGAGTGGCCCTATATGGGGGTTATGCTCGGTGGAATCGCAGCGGTTTTTATTATCAATCTGCTGCTCATTATTTTCCTGATTCTTCGGAACACACGCAAAGTAGAAAGAGCTATGACGCCCATTCTGCAAGGTATTCAAAATTTAAGTCACGGAAAAGCGTCACATCTGGAGGAACAAGGGGAACTGGCCGAAATCAACGCCGGACTGAACCGGGCCGCAGACTATATGAAGAAAAAGGACAACACCAGAGCGGAGTGGATTCGCGGAGTATCCCACGACATTCGCACACCGCTTTCGATGGTCCTGGGGTATGCCAGCGAGCTGGAAGATGACCGCAACCTTCCGCCGAACGCAAGAAAACAGGCAGGGATTATTCGCCGGGAAAGCGAAAAGATGAAACGGCTGATTGACGATTTGAACCTGACTACCAAGCTGGAATATGCGCTTCAACCCGTTCATTTCAAAGATGTGGATTGGGTTGAGACCAGCCGCCAAGCTGTCAGTGAAGTGCTGAACAGCGGCCTGGACAGCCGGTATGAGATCGTATTTGCCGAGATGCAGCCAGGGCGCACAATCCACCTTTTGGGGGACGAGGGCCTGCTGCGGCGTATGCTGGATAATCTGCTCCGTAACAGTATCACCCACAATCCACAAGGATGCAGGATTGCCGTTTCTGTCGGAGAAGAAAATGGGCGCTGCATTTGCACGGTTTCAGATGACGGAATGGGAATCACACCGGAACGTCTGAAGGCATTAAATCGCGGGGATGACATTGCCAGCACCCAGGGCAGCGATGAAAAGGCCGAGCATGGTCTGGGCTTAAAGCTGGTGGCGCAGATCGTAAAAGCTCATCGCGGAATCGTCTCCTTTTCCGCTAACGCCCCGCATGGGTTAGAAGTTAGGATTTCGTTGCCGACCCAGCCGCTTATTTCATAAGCATAGAACAAAACCCGGAAAGGAAAACAGATGAGCCAATACCTTGAAGCACTGCGGCAGGCGATGGTCATTTACCCGATGATTGTTGTCCTGTTCACAGTGCCGTACATCGCATGGAGTTATCACAAATATGGATCAGTCCTCAGTTTACGGGTGCTGATCGTGTACAGCTTTATTTTGTACCTTCTCTGCGTCTACTGCCTTGTCATTCTACCGCTGCCTACGCCGGAGAAAGCGGCTACGCTGCATGGGCATAAAGCTCAACTCATCCCATTTTCTTTCATCGCCGATATAGCCAAACAAGCGCAGATCCAGCCTGGACAGCCTGCAAGTTGGCTTAGCATTTTCACCGGCAGTGCCTTCTGGACCACCGTGTTCAATCTGTTTATGACAATGCCTTTCGGTGTCTATCTGCGTTACTACTTCTGCTATAATTGGCGCAAAACTTTGAGACTATCTTTTTTGCTCTCTCTGTTTTTCGAGCTGACCCAACTCAGCGGCCTGTATTTTGTCTATCCAGGCAGCTACCGCCTGTTTGACGTAGACGACCTGATCGTCAACACTGCGGGCAGCATGATTGGATTTGCCTTGGCCGGGCCAGTGAGCCATCTGCTGCCTACCCGACAAGAATTGGATACCGTTAGTTTCCGGCGGGGTGCGTCCATCTCCTTTACGCGGCGTGTTTTCTCATTTCTGGCCGATATGGCTTGCCTGACCTTTGCATCAGGTATTCTGGCCGTAGTTGTGGTCTCGTTTGGAATCACTCTCTCCATTCAATGGATGCCAGTTCTATTTATTGCCTACTTTGGGCTGCTGCCCATTTTGCTCCACGGTCAGACGCCCGGCAAACGGCTGACCCGCATGAAAATCATGCAAAGGAATGGCGATGCGGCACATTGGTATCAATATTTTCTGCGCTATGGCCTGCTGATTGCAGGTCTGGTCGGAGCACCATATTACTTGAACCGGCTACTATTTATTCTGATGGACGTATTGCATCTGGACAGTTTAGCATCACTCGTACTGCATGGGTTACTGATCGGTGGGTATTTGTTCTGGCTATTCTTTGCCGGGATTCGTATGGCCCTGCACAAGCCCTTGTTCTATGAGCGATGGTCACGGACAAAATTGGTAAGCACGGTGAAACACACATCGAATTGAGCATTGGCTTGATATTCATACTTTTTTGCGTCTAACAAAACTTCAAAAAGCATTTATAATGCCAAAAATCAGGGATAGGGCGAATGGCTAAAAACCATTCGCCCTATCCTTACTTTTGCGCTGTATTTTTTGCCCGTTATCTGCAATATGAATTATATTGGTGTGTTTGTCAAACGAAAATGTGAGCAAAAGGGCCCCAAAAAAGTGAGCACCTTCAGCACCAGATTTCATGTCGTGAGCAATGCTTTTCCCAAGTACCAAATGCTCACCTTTTGAGTACCCGGAAAGATGAGGGCCTTTTGCAAGAGTGGGTACCCTGGGGGGCCTAATGCTCACATCAGTCCCCTGGGGGGGGCCAAACGCTCACATCGGTGTCCAAAGCCCTTTTGCACTAATTTTGAGTACCCTAAGTGTATGCTCTCTGGCGGTTTAGGGACTGGGTAAGCCGGTAGCTCTCCCCAGAGAAAATCACAATATGGCTGTGGTGAATAAGCCGGTCAACAAGTGCCGCAGTCAGGCGGTTGTCGCCAAAGACGGTGTTCCACTGAGAGAACTCCAGGTTTGAGGTAATAATCAGGCTCTTGCGCTCGTAGCAATCGGAAATCACTTGGAACAGCAGTTCAGCGGCATCCTTGTGCAGAGGGACGAAACCAATCTCGTCAATCACAACAAGCTCTACCTTTTTCAGCGTATCCAGGTAGTTGTTCAAGGTCCCCTTGGTGTTCTTCTCCAGCAGGATGTTTGCCAACTCCGCCGCAGTAAAGAAGCGGACACGCCGCCCCTCCTGGCAGGCTTTCAAAGCAATAGCCGTAGCCAGATGGGTCTTTCCCGTCCCAACGCTCCCCATAAAAATCAGGTTTTCTTTTGGGGCAAGGAAATGGAGGTCGGTCATGTATTCCTGTGTCAAGCCGCCAGGAAGTTCAATGGCGGAGTTCCACACAAAATCATCCAGTGTCTTCATCACCCGGAAACCAGCCGTCTTTACCATGCGGTTAATCCGGTTGGCCTCTCGTTCCTGTAATTCCAGCGTCAAGAGGTCGGTCACATATTGCTCGGTATTTTCGTAGGGGACGCTCCGCCAGCCTTTCGCCATGCCGCCCAGCTTCACTTGCCGCATGAGCTGTTCAATCTGTTCAGCCATGAGCCTCACCTCCCATCAGGCCATCATAGGCTGAGAGGTTTGGATTGTAGTTCAGCAATGGGGCTCCGGAGAGTTTAAGCGGATCTGGGCGGTACTCCTTCTTGGCAATCATGTAATAACACTGCCGCAGGCTGTCCACATCGGCCCGGCCATTGGCGGCTGCCATTTCCAGAGCATCATCACAGAACTCAGAGTTTCCGTCAGCAACGATTTCGCTGAGAAGTTGCAGGGCGCTCTTCCGCTCTTTTCCCTTGGTGGAAGCAAGATAATCCTGCCACCGTTGCGGCATTTGGTGGAAGAAACGGGTATGCTCAATCGCTCCTGGCTTTTTGCAGAGGGTGGACACATACTGCGTCCAGTCGTAGACCTCATCATTGGTTTTGTAGCTTCTGGGAAAGCGTCCAACCGGTCTGTGGTCGTGGTAAAACGCTACATGGTCATAGAAGATTTTGGCCTGTACTTTTTCGCCGGCCAGCATGGGAGATAGCCCGTATTTATTCGTCTCAATCGTTGCAAAGCCTGTTTTACTCACGGTAAGCGTCGTTTACCACAACGGCCCGTGGGTCGGCGGCCTGTATCTCTGCAAGCCGCGCTCTGTCCTCTGGATAAAGGGTGTCGTCCAGATCAAGGTGAAACGCCTCCGCCTGCCAGCTCCGGCCCTCACGCCAGAACGCCAGCCATGCAATGCCGTTCCGCAGGTCGTCTTGATACTCTGATACCATGTCCCTAAGACTTGCCATCGGCAGCCCTCCTTTCTGAAAAATGGCATAAGAAAAGCAGGAAACCATCTCTGATTTCCTGCGGGAAGTGTTGCTGTTTGTGTGGCAGCTATTAAGTTAAACGGATTTTGGCGTACTGGGATTTGTTGATTTTTTCTGTTGCGCCCATTTCTTAATGATGTAAAAGTTATACCAGGTTTTTTGTTAAACGTGTTCCAATGGTTAAATACGGCTCACCCAAATATTCGCTTTTTTCAACTACATAACCGTTCTTTTGATAAAACGATATGGCGGCCGTATTTTCCTGAAATGCCCATATAACGATTTCTTGATAACCTCGCTTTTTAGCTTCTTGTTCAGAAAAAGAAATACACTGGCTGCCGATATTATGTCCTTGTGCTTCCGGCCTTACATAAATACGCCAAATCTCAAAAGCTCCCTTTTTATCCATATCTGCTGTATCACCTATTGATAATAGCGCTAATATCTGGCCTTGTTCTTCCCAAACATATTCTAACAGCCGTCTTGATTGAAAGTCATGCTTTAATTCCTCTGCGCGTTTTTTACAACCATCTTCATTTAGCAAAAGTGGATTTACATAATCTGAATATGTCTTTTTCCAATTTGTATTCACTATATCAATCGCTATATTATAATCTTTCTCTGCTAAAGGGCGTATCATAAATTTGTTCCTCCAACTTGACTTCCAATTTGTCGCTGGACTGATTATACCTCATTTAACAAGATAAGCATAGCGGAATTTTGTAAACACTTGATGAATGGTAACAGGGGTTTGGGGATATGCCCCAACAAGCAAAATCCCCGGCCCGGCAGGGGTGGCCGGGTCAGAGATTTGCCGGAAGTGTGGCTACACTTCCTATGCTTGCTGTTTTTTAGTTTTTGTCCCTCCGTTCAATACGATAGTTGACGTATTTCCCGCCGGTATCAGCCAGAAGCACCGTCCCGTCGTAGGTTTTCCCGGTTTTCATGGAACGCAGGCCCTTTACCTTTGCCTTTCCGTCTTTGAGAAGCGCAGCGGCGATTTTCGGCGTGAACGCCTTGCCCCGTTCCTCAAAAAATCGGTCATTCTTCCACATGACAAACTGGCAGGCCCGGTTTCCGCAGTAGTAGTTTTTCTTGCCCTCGTAGACGGCTTCGCCGCAGCGGGGACACTTGCCGATAGACACGCGCTCTTTCTGAAACAATTTCTGCGCGTCCTCGCTGATCTGCGAATAGCCGGAAATCAGGCCCCGCGTCATTTCCTCAATGCCAGCCATGAAGCCGTCCGGGTCAGCCTCACCCTTGGCAATGGCCGTCAGTTTGGTTTCCCATTCCGCGGTGAGCTGGGGAGAGGTCAGCACATCCGGCAGGACGCAGGCAAGGTTGTGGCCGTCCTTGGTGGGAAGAAGCTGCTTGCCTTTCCGCTCCACAAAGCCCATCTGTACCAGCTTTTCTAAGATGGAAGCGCGGGTGGCCGGGGTTCCCAAACCTTGGCGCTCGGCGTCCTCCGGCATATCCTCGGCCCCGGCCCGTTCCATAGCCGACAGAAGCGTATCTTCGGTGTAGGGCTTCGGGGGTGTGGTGAAACGCTCGGTAACGGAAGCCTCCACCTTGTCAAAACTGGTACTTCCAGTCGGGACGGTAGAAACGGCAGTCGCCGCAATCCTCCGGCGCTCCGGCGTCGCCGCTGTCGTAGTGGTCGAAGCCGGGCTTGCCTTGCATGAGGCTTTCAAAGGCGCGGTCGCTGCCGGAAGTGAAATACATGGCGTCGCCTCCTTTCTGAATTTGGGCGCAAAAAAAGCGGCGTCCTTTTCTCCCACAGGGGGATCAGAGAACGCCGCTTCTGCGGTGTCGTATTCAATTTTAGTCTGATGTGCCGTCTGGGACGGGGCATTTCACGGGAAGTAGTAAGCGTGTCGAGGCTCATCCCAAAAGTAGTAATTTGGTAGTAAATTCGGTGTCCCTATCCCGTGATTTGCCCGTATTTACAGGCTTTTTCGAGATAATCAGAGTTGTTGAAAATAATTGTGAATGCAAATACGGCTTTGTGATCCTATACGCAACAAATATCATCAGTACTCCAATATTTATTGCACATCATTCAAAGTAGAATATTTTGATATAGAATTAGCCAAAGCTCGTAGGCATACTCATTCTAATAATTATCAGAATAGATAAAATACCAATAGCGAAAACTGCTGACCAAACCCATAACTTTTTGGATTTCCAGTCAATCGTGCTTTTGGTGATTTTTTCAAAGATAATACCCATTACAATGGAGAATGTAAAGATACCGCCCCAAATAGCCCAACCGTAATGACCGTAACCGTATGCTGCTCCTGCGGGGTTTTGGCCCCCTAATTCACCAATAAGTAGTCCAAGCGCAAATCCTGCCAGTGTTGTAAATGAAAAATACTTTTTCCCAAACAATGCAGGGATTACGGATACCGCCATAGCAATCCAAAATATATTTTGATGTAGCAGCCAACCATATAAATAGCTTAACTGTGCTGGATCATCTCCAAATAGCCACCCTATTACACTTGTTTGCTGCCCAGTTGTACCGAAAATGCGTCCAACAAGATAGACAATGACATACCCAACGGCAACAACCAGTGTAAAAAATATATTCTTTTTTATTTTTTTACGGCGTTCTTCACGTTTCTTTTCTTGCTCCATTTTGTAAAGATAGTAAATCTGTTCCGCCGGTGTGTCCTTTTCTTCTTCATCGGAAGCTAACAGTATATCTACTGTCGTGCCGAATATCTCTGCCAGCTTGAAAAGATTCTCTGTGCTTGGGGCGGATTGACCTGTTTCCCACTTTGTTACTGCTTGTCGGCTTACACCGACAAACTCAGCCACTTTTTCTTGTGATAATCCAGAGCTTTTTCGTTGCTCCTTAATCCTTTCGCCTAATGACATATTCTTCACCTCCACCTATATTGTAGCGAAAGCGGCACTCTCATTCTACCAACTATTTAGCAACTATCGGTTGCATTCCAAAATTCGCATCAATTTATCACTTTAACCCTCTGACGGATATGTTTTTGAGCATTTTAGGATTAAGTTTATTATACCAAAGGGCTCATGAACAAATCTACATCATTTCAGCCTGTCAGCGGCATTGTTATCTCTGGCACACTGCCGCGCTGCTTCCCGCCGTTCCTCACTGTATGGGGCAGTTAGGCGGAAAGAGAAGCGGCCTTTCTCAATGCCGAACTCCTTTCTGTTCTCCTATTACTCAATAGTGGCATTTTCGAGTGGTTTCGGCCCTTGACTATCAGACTTCGATTACACAAATCTAGAATTTCATTTTGGATTTGTATAATCGCCATCGCTAAAAAGAATTGGCACAGGATTGCCCATACATTGGCGCAGTCCTGCCCTTTCGCCGTAAATCCAAATCTGCTATACTTGGTACAGTCAAAACTTTGTAATGCAGCCGTTCCGGTCGGGACGGCTGTTTTTCATTTGTAAGTAAAGGTGGTGGTTCACATTCATACTTTCCTGCAAAAAGTCCGCAGGACATTGAAGAGCGAACGGGGCGAGGCCAACTATTTCTCCACGGTGGTGTTCATCTTCATCGCCGTCATCCTGCTGGCCTTTATCATTGACCTGTTCGGCATCATCTCCACAAAACAGGAGTTAGACCATGCGGCAGATCAGATGGTCAAACAGATCCAGCTGTCCGGCGGCATCAACAGCGAGACCGACTCGCTCTTTGACTTTCTGTGCTCGGAGATCGAGGGGGCGGAGAATATCACATACTCCATCGATGCCACATACAAGACGCCTACGCCGTCCGGGATGTCCCGGGCCATCCAGCTTGGGACGCCCTTCTATATCACCATTGAGGGCGAGGCCAAACTGGGCGGCTTCTGGAACCTGGATCTGGTCAACATCACGGTGGTGGCCCGCGGCTCCGGCGTCAGCGAGCACTATTGGAAGTGAGGTGGCCTATGAAGCGTTTTCTTTCATGGCTGCGCCGGCCGCTTCGCAACGAGCGGGGCGAGATTACTTTCTTTGCCTGCTTCTTTGTAGTCGGGGTCGTCATGCTCATCTCTTTCCTGCTTCTGTACGCCTCGGTGCGGATCACCTGCATCAACATCCGCAACGGCGCCAAAATGGAGCTGAACAACCTGAGCGCCACCATCTATGCGGACACCTACCGCTCCCAGCGGGAGACCAACTTCGAGGAGTACCTGCGCACCCTCTATTCCAGCAATGACTATACGGAAATGCTGGAGGCCACTGTCGCCGGCGGCCTGGCAGAAAAGATCCCGCTTTCCACAGAGGACTATGAGGTATCCGACATCAGCCTGGAGTTCAATGTGGTGGGCGACCGGGTGGAGTATATCTTCTATTGTGATGTGGAGTTCTATGTGCGCATGTTCGGGCACAGTTACCCCACCATCACCCAGCGGGTGGAGCTGACCGGCTACCACAACACCAAATTTTAGCGGCGCTGTTGAAATTCCAGTCAGCTCCGCAGTATAGGCTTTATATAACAGCAAAAAGGAGTGTGGACACACATGAAGAAGTTTTTCCAATCCAAAGGCTTTATTGTTTCAATCCTGGCCGTCCTCTGCGTTGCCATTCTGGGCGTCTGCTGGTTTGTGAGCCGGGACCGCACGGAAGAATTCCAGCCGGATGAATCTCCTCCCAGCAGCACCAGCAGCGACTGGTCGGATGGCGGCGCACAGTCTGGCGACGGGAGCGGGGGCGCAGACGCCTATGCACCCGGCCAGTCTTCCAACGCCGAAGAGGAATATCCCAAGGTGACCTCAGAATCTGAGGGCGAGGTTGAAATCGACTTTACCGATACGGAGAAGCCGGATGAAACACCGCCCCCTGTGCCGGAAGGCAAGACGGAGATCGAAGATCCCGGCGAAGAGCATGAGGTCAATCCCGACCCGGCAGTACCGGAAGTCACTGCCCCTCCTGAAGAGGAATCCACTTCCAGCAATGAGCCGGCCCCCGGCTCCAGCAATGGCAGCGGCGCTGTTTATGATCCGGTGTTTGGCTGGGTAGTCCCCGGCGATGTGCAGCAGTCTACCGGCGACAGCGACGGTGATCTGAATAAGCAGGTCGGCAACATGGGCGGCTGACCACCTACAACTGAATATGGACTTGAAAGGCCGTCACAGGATTGTGGCGGCCTTCTTATTTTCAAAAAGAACGGAGCGTGATGTATTTGAAACGACTTCTCGCCCTCTTATGCAGCCTCGCCCTGGTGTTCTGCCTCGTTCCCTCCACGGCATTTGCATCGGGAGGCAACGGGAACATTGACGGTGGCGGCGGCGGGATGGGGCAAGGCACATCCTCAAACTTCTGGAATCCCGGCAACGATGGCGTGCGCATCACGGTTGTGGATGCGGAAAGCGGCGCTGCCGTGTCCTCACCGCTGGACTTTTCCAACCGGACACAGAAAAGCAGTATCCTCCATTTCGGCAAGGTCAACAAGCTGCAGTACCTGAGCGGCTCCGGCCTCTCCCTCCAGTCCGGGGTGGCCTATTCCTGCATCAAGCCCGCGCAGTCAATGCCCACCATCGTCAGCAGCAAAGGCCAGAGCAACATTGACGCCATCAAGCGGTACTTCTGCTCGGAGTACGCCTGCATGATGGTTGCCCAGGCTGCGGGCGTGGACTACGAGCGGATGATCGCCGGCGAATATAAGCTGCTGATCGAGCCCATCGCCTACTTTACCCACAACGGCCAGTATTACTGCATGACAGCCACTGAGGCTGGCCTTTACGATCAGATGTCCGGCGGCAACCTGCGCCGAACCATGACCTCGCTGACCCATAAGAACCTGCCGCTGTCCATGTTTCTGGAGTTCAGCGATCTTGGCATTTCCGCCTGGACCGGCAACACCACCGGGACGCAAAACAATTCCGACATCATCAATACACTTGGCGTCGGCATCGTCTGGTTTGATGAAGCCCCGCCCGAGGGTGAGATCGAGGCCCCTGATGTGGAGTACCGGGTGGATACCGATGTCATCACCTCTGTCACCCTGCGGACGGATACCGACCTGACGCCGGATAATCCCGCTTCGGTGACCTTCCATATCCTCGGCACCACCTATCGCGTCAACGATATCGTAATCCCCGCTGGCGATAGCCAGGTAGTCTGGGTCAAGTGGCATACCCCCACTACACCGCAGACAGTCACCATCACGGTATCCGTCAGCGGCGCCTATACTGCCCAGGATACCTTTGTGGCAAAGATCGTGGACCTGAACGAACATATCCCGCCCGACCCGGTAGCCACAGACACCAATCCCTCCTATACTGTGCCGTCCCTGCCCAATGAAACGCAGAAACTCACGGCCAACTGGGGCGTCTGGAGCTGCTACTGGGTGCCGGTATGGGTGTGGTGCGATCACGGCGAAGACGGCGGGCATTGGGTGGATGAAGGCTATTGGGAATATGAGTACACCGGCTATTCCGCCTCCATCAGCGGCGTCATGTCCCTGATGCCGGACGATATTGTGCCGACGGCCTCCGGAAAGTCCATGAAGAGCGGGTACGGCGTCAAGCAGGATGTGACCGCCACGCTCTCCACCGACGCGCCCACCAGCCACATCACCCATCCGCAGACGGCCTTTTCGGTGTTCCCGGAGTTCCAGTATGAAACCTATCTCCGCCTGCTGCAGCGAGTGTCCTGCGGCCGGAGCGCCAAATTCACTTTCCAGCCCAATGAGTTCTCTACTTACAGCCGGGAAGTGCACTTTACCCCCATCTGGTTCCCGGATGCGACGAACTACACCGTCTTCACCCAGGTCTGGGATACCTGGACGCCGGACGGGATGCTGAGTATCAACCTGAATGACTATGTTTCCATTGACGGGAGCCTCTATGATGACTGGTACACCAATCGAGAGTAATGTGTGGATGGCCTACCTGCTCACTGTTTTTCTGGTGGTGACGGGCTTTGCCGTCTATGACATCCTATACAGGCGGGTGCCCGACCGGGCGCTCGTCTTTTTTATCCCCCTGGCCGCACTGGCCCCGCTGATCCAGGTCTACTTCACTCTGGAGTATGGCCGGACGCCCATTTTTATCTGGCCCGTTGTGGCTGAGGCGCTGGTAGGTGCGCTGCTGGGCTTCTGCATCCCGCTGGCCGCTGCTATGGCGACCGGCGGCAGCGGTATGGGCGGCGGGGACATCAAATTCTGCGGGGTGCTGGGCCTGGTCTATGGTCCCTCCGGCATGGCGCTGGTATTCCTGGTGGCCGCCGGCTTTGCCATGCCGGTGGTGCTGCTGTTCCGGCGGCTCTTCCGGGACAAACAGCCCATTGCGATCCCGTTTTTACCTTTTCTGGCCTGCGGCTGCTCTGTGGCGACGCTGGCTGAACTATTTTTATGACAGGAGAGATGCTTATGAAACTCAATAACCGATTCATCTTCGGCATTCTGTCCCTGGTTCTGGCGGCGGTCATCGCATTTGTGGCACTGCCCACCATTGCCCGGCAGACCAACGGCAAGACGGAGATCGTCCGCATCACCCAGCCGGTGCTGAAAGGCGAAAAGATCACCAGCGACAATGCCGAAGTCGTAGAAGTGGGCGGATACAACCTCCCGTCCAATGTGGCCCACAGCATGGAGGATGTGGAGGGCCTGTATGTAACGGCCGACCTGGCCGCAGGCGACTACATCCTCACCAGCAAGGTCAGCACCGTCCCTGTTTCCTCGGATGTGGCGCTCAACGATATCCCCTCCGGCAAGGTCGCCATCTCGCTGACTGTAAAAACGCTGGCCTCCGGCCTGTCGGATAAGCTGCAGCCCAACGACATCATCCGCATCTATCACTTCCTGGAGACTGCGGAAGAGGTGCCGGAGCTGCGCTTTGTCAAGGTGCTGTCGGTCACCGACTCTGACGGTATCAATGTGGACAACACCAAGGAGCCCACCGAGGACGAAGAGCCGCAGCAGTCTGCCACCATCACTGTGCTGGCAAGCCCGGAGCAGGCCCGTATCATTACCGAGATGGAAAATGACGGTGTGGCCCATGTGGCGCTGATCTCCCGCAACAACGACCAGCTGGCCGAGGAACTGCTGGCCGAGCAGGACAAGACGCTTCAGGAGATCTACTTCCCCGAAACACTGGTTGAGGAAAATACAGAAGGCCAGGATGGCGGAGAAGCTGCTGAAGGCACCACAGATGGCGGGTCCACAGGCGAAGCGGGCACCGAAAATACGGAAGGCGGCGCCGAGACGGCCCCTGCGGATGACGGGCAGGATGCCGCGTAACAGAAAGGAGGCCTGAACCTATGGGAAAAGTCATTACCGTCTGGGGCAGCCCGGGGAGCGGGAAAAGTATGTTTTCCTGCATCCTGGCAAAAGCCCTGACCCGCGACAAGCGGAAAGCCATCATCATCAACGCGGAGATCAGCGTCCCCATGCTCCCGGTCTGGCTGCCGGAGCAGATCATCCAGACCAACGCCTCGGTGGGGCAGGTCCTGAGCAGCGTGGAAATCGACACTACACTGGTGGCAAGCCATGTCACTGTGCTCAAAAGCTATCCTTTCATCGGCCTGATGGGCTATTCCGCCGGTGAGAATCCGCTGAGCTATCCGGAAGTCAAATATGCTATGGTACTCCAGCTGGTCAACGCTGCCGCCAAGCTGGTGGATTTCGTCATCCTGGACTGCAGTTCCAGTATGACCAATGTGTTCACCCCGGCGGCGATTGAGTCCGGCGATCTTGTCATCCGCCTGCTCACCCCCGACCTGAAGGGCGTCAACTACCTGAAAGCCCACCAGCCCCTGCTGGTGGATGGCCGTTTCCATTATGACCGGCACATGACCTTCGCCGGCATGGCCCGTCCCTTCCACGCTCTGGATGAAATGGGCTATATCATCGGCGGCTTTGACGGCCTTCTGCCCTATGGCAAGGAGATCGACCGCTGCGCCACTGAGGGCGGGATGTTCCAGGCCATCAAATACTGCAATCCCAAGTACACCGCCTCACTTAACAAGGTGCTGGACGCTTTGGAGCAGATGGAACTGGCCGAGCAGGCGGCAGAGGATGCGGACGACGAGGACGAGTTCGAGGAGGATGACGCCGATGAATAATCTCAACGACATATTCTTCGCGCCGGCGGCCAACCAGGACCTGACCTATGACCAGGTGCTGGAGGATGTGCAGCGGTATTTTGCTGAAAATCACGCCTCCACCATTGCCGAAGCCGGCGAGGGCAACGCCGAGCGGGCCACCACACTGCTCAAAGAGCTGATGGTGCAGTACATCGTCAAGCGGAAATACGCCATTGAGGGGCTGACCACCGAGGAACTGTGTGAAAAGCTCTATGAGGATATGGCCGGTTACTCCTTCCTCAAAAAATGGATCTACAAGCCCGGCATTGAGGAAGTCAACATCAACGCCTACAACGACATCGAAGTGATCGAGGCCGGCGGGCGCAGTATCAAGATCCCGGACAAGTTTTCCTCCCCGCAGCACGCCATTGATGTGGTGCGCCGTATGCTCAACGCCTGCGGCATGGTCATTGACGACACCATGCCCAGTGTGGTGGGCTTTCTGGACAAAAACATCCGTATCTCTGTGGACAAGACGCCCATTGTGGACCCGGATGTGGGCATCAATGCCTCCATTCGTATCGTCAACCAGCAGACAGTCTCCGAGCAGAAGCTGCTGGATTCCGGCAGCGCCACCGCAGAGATGCTTCACTTCCTGATGGCCTGCATCCGGTATGGCGTCAGCGTGTGCATCGCGGGCTCCACCGGCTCCGGCAAGACCACCATCATGGCCTGGCTGCTCTCCAATGTACCCAACAACCAGCGCCTTATCACCATTGAAGAAGGCAGCCGTGAGTTTGATTTGGTCAAGCGGGATGAAAACGGGAATATCTTAAACTCCGTCATCCACCTGCTGACCCGGCCCAGCGAAAATCCGGCGCTGAACATCAATCAGGACTTTCTTTTGGAGCGGGTGCTGCGCAAGCACCCCAATGTTATCGGCGTCGGCGAGATGCGGTCCGCAGCGGAAAGCCTGTCGGCCGCCGAGAGCTCCCGCACCGGCCATACCGTCTGCACCACCATCCACTCCAACTCCTGCAACAGCACTTACCGCAGGATGATGACCCTCGCCAAGCGCAAATACAGCATGGACGACGCCGTGCTTATGGAGATCATGGTGGAGGCCTATCCCATCGTGGTGTTTACCAAGCAGCTGGAAGACCGTTCCCGTAAGATCATGGAGATTCTGGAGGGCGAGGACTACCGGGACGGACAGCTCATTTCCCACACGCTCTACAAGTTTGAGGTAGAGGACAATGTGACCGATGAAAAAGGAGAGATCCATGTGGTGGGCCATCACCGGAAGGTGGGCCTGATCTCGGATACTTTGAAAAAACGGCTCCTTGACAACGGCATCTCCAATAACGAGCTGGCGGAGTTCATGGACGCCCCGAAGGAGGTGGATTAAAGGTTGCAGTGGATCTACATCATTTGCTTTGCGCTGATCAGCGCGGGCCTCCTGGCCCTGTTCGGTGTGCGGCCGGGGGATTTCATCGACGCCCTGTTCCGCTCCCAGCGCAAGGCAGCCACCCTGTCTGACGAACTCAATGTCCTGATGGGTACGCCCGCCAAGGGCTTCTTCAACCAGGACTATGAGCTGAAACAGATTTTGAAAGGCACCGGCCGCTCCGACCGCTATGAGGCGGTCAAGCGGCTGTCGCTGATCCTGTTTGCGGTGGGCGCTGTGCTGGCGCTGCTCATCAACAATGTGTATATGGTGCCGATCCTGGGCATTGGCTTTTCGCTGGCACCCATCTGGTATCTGCGCAGCACAGCCGCCAGCTACAAGAAGCATCTGAACGAGGAGCTGGAGACCGCTATCTCCATCATCACCACCTCATATCTCCGCACGGAGGACCTGATCCGGGCGGTCAAGGAAAACCTGCCCTACATCAATGAGCCGGTGAAGGCCAACTTCGAGGCATTTGTGTACGAGGCGGAACTGATCAACGCCAACCTGGCCAGCGCCATCAACTCGCTGAAGATGAAAGTCCCCAACCGGGTATTTCATGAGTGGTGCAACATCCTCATTCAGTGCCAGTCTGACCGCTCCATGAAAAACACGCTGCCCACCATCGCCCAGAAGTTCAGCGATGTGCGAGTGGTGCAGTCTGAACTGGAGGCCATGATGCAGGGCCCGCGCCGTGAGGCCATCACGATGATGTTCCTGGTGGTCGCCAATGTGCCGCTGCTTTACTTCCTCAATGAAGACTGGTTCCATACGCTCATCTTCACCACACCCGGCAAAATTGCCCTGGCGATCTGCGCAGCCATCATTCTCTTTGCCCTGACGCAGATCATGAAGCTGAGCAAGCCCATTGAATACGGAGGTGACGGCGCATGACCCTTTTAGCACTTGTGGCGATCATCTTCTTTGGTTTTGCCACCTACAATCTGACCTGCGCCTTTGTGGATATTCCCACAAAGAAGACCTCCCGCATGATGATGCTGGCCCGCAAGCAGCAGGGCGTAAAGGCCGAGAAACTGCTGGATGTCTACATCACCAAAATCGCCGGGTTGATCGCTCCGTACCTGAAGCTGGATAAGCTCAAGCGGAACAAGCTGCAGCGGGCGCTGGATATTGCCGGCCTGGAACTGACGCCGGAGATCTATACGGCCCGGGCCTGGGTCACGGCGGGCGCCGTCGGCCTCTGCTCTATCCTGATGGTGTTTCTGGTGCCGCTGATGGTTCCCGTGCTGATCGGGCTTGCGGTGGCACTGTGGTTCTCGACCTATTACAGCGTCTTCGATTTTGTCAAGAAGCGCCGCAAGCTCATTGAAAGCGAAATCCCCCGGTTTGCCCTGACCATTGGGCAGAACCTGGAGAACGACCGGGATGTGTTGAAAATCCTGACCTCTTACCGCCGGGTAGCAGGCAAGGACTTCGGCGCGGAGCTGGACCAGACCATTGCCGACATGAAAACCGGCAACTATGAAAACGCCCTGATCCATTTTGAGACCCGCATTGGCAGCCCTATGCTGTCCGATGTGATCCGCGGCCTGATTGGCGTACTTCGCGGCGACGACCAGCGGATGTATTTCAAGATGATCTGCTTTGACATGAGGCAGATCGAGCAGAACAATTTGAAAAAAGAAGCAGCCAAGCGCCCCAAGAAGATCCAGCGTTACTCCATGATGATGCTCATTTGCATTATGATCATCTATCTGGTGGTCCTCTGCACCGAGGTCATGAGTTCCCTGGGCGCTTTCTTCGGCTGACAGGTATCCGCCCACGCCTCTGGTGTGGGCTTTCCATATACCCGCTCCTACCCGGGGCGAATCTACGATGGAGGTGATGTTTTGTACCGCAGTGGGTTCCCATAGCAGCCGTTATACTGGCTGCCTTCCATCCATTTCCCCAGGGCCGGCCTGTTCCCAGGCCGGTCCTGAACCTACCGTCTGAACAGGAGAAATCCATGTCGAAGAAAAAATATATTCCGCCTGACGGCGAAGATGGGCGGAGGCGCCGGTTCCGGTGGCTTTTGCGCCAGAAGCCGAAAGCGTATCCGGACAGGCCCCACTCCAACAAAAACAGCCTGCTCAAGCCTATCCGCCGGTCCTGACCGGCCACAACCACACCCAAATTCAATATCACATTTACAGGAGGTATTTCCATGAAGAAGTTTACCAGCTGCATCCGCAGCAAAGCGAACGGCCTCGCGCTTCGGGCCCGTATGGCGCTCTCCAACCAGCGCGGCGATTTCTACATCTCTGATGCAGTCAAAATCATCATCGCCGTTGTGCTGGGCGCCCTGCTGCTGGCGGCCCTGACCCTCATCTTCAATGATACGGTCATCCCCCGGATCACGCAGGAGATCGAGGGCCTGTTCGGCGCAGCCAACTAAGGGCTTGTTCGCTTAAATGCCGTCAGCGGGGATCAGCCTGTGGATATTCACAGCTGGTCCCCGCTTTTTTATTTTCTCAAAAAACGACTATTGGAGGTAGAGGATGAAAACATCCTGCAAATTTTATTCCTTTCTGCGGGCCGTCCGTGGGAACTGGCGCAATGCCATCTTTGTCAGCTGTGGCTGCGATGCCTGTATGTATGGCCGGGAGAAGCCCTGTTCCGGATTCCTGCTGACAGTGGATGAGTGCGGGCAGGTCATGCTCCTGCCTGCGGAAACCATCCATGAACTGACTGGTGAGGAAGTAGAGCCCGCCGAGTGCAGTGCCGTCCTGTCGCACCGCTCTTTTGACGCCGCTTTTTCCAAGTACATCGAATGGCATACGCCGGACCCTTCCGCATGTACGCTCAGGCAGCTTTGTCTGGACCTCAGCTGCAGCCAGAACAGCTGATTTTTACACAGAAAGACGCCATCGCGCCGCCTTTGGCGCGTCTTTGGAGGTGATGATTTTATGATGAAGCAAAAACCGATCAAATGTCCTTATTGCCATGCCAATGCCTCGCTCCGTCCGGCCAGTGTGGTTTATGGCTTGAACCGCCGCTCCCAGGGAAAATTTCTCTACCTCTGCGACCGCTGGCCCGCCTGCGATGCCTATGTGAGCGCCCATGACAGGACGCACCGACCTATGGGAACTTTGGCAAATGGAGATCTCCGGCACAAGCGCATTTTGGCGCACCGGGCATTGGAGCAGTTGCAGCAGAGCAGGCACATGGAAAAATGGGAGGTCTACATCTGGCTCCAGGCGAAGCTGGGGCTGGATGAACGGCAGACCCATATCGGCCAGTTTTCCGAATGGATGTGCGATGAGGTCGTCCGCCTCTGCAGGCAGGCCTCAGCTCCTCCCGCCGCCGGACAGGCGGCAGCCTGACGGGAGGTGAGCAAATGACCAGCCTGACGAAACAGCAGCAGGAACTCGTTGCTCAAAACCTGCCGGTGGTGCATTGGGTGATCTGCGATTATATCCATGTGAATCCGACTATCTGCGGCCTGGAGTACAGCGATCTGTTCCAGGAGGGGTGCGTCTGGCTCTGCAAAGCTGCGGCCACCTATAAGGACGATGGGCGGGCGCAGTTTACTACTTACGCCAAAACAGTCGTAAAAAACGGGCTTCTGTCCTATTGCCGGACGATCTGCAACAGGGGCAAGATGTTCAGCCGGCTCATTATTGGAGAGCATGGGGAACTGGCCGCTGACGGCGAAGCCCTGAAGCCGCAGTCCGACGTATTTGACACCCAAGTGTCCCTGATGGAAACGCTGTCGCTTCTGGAAGCCAGCAAACAGGACTATGACGGTGTGGCCCGGCTTGGGATCGAAGCCCTGGCGCTCAAGCTCCAGGGGATGCGGGTCACGGATATTGCGGAACTCTACCAGGTTCCGCCCTCCCATGTGGGTGCATGGATCTCGCGCTCAGTCGCCAAGTTGCGCAGTGACCCCCGCTTTCTGGCAAGCCTGCTTTGATTTTGTTGAAAACCACGGCCTTCCCGCAGTAAAGGATATATAAAAGGAGGCATTGATCGATGGAACAGAAAACTTTATATACTGCAATCGGCCGTCTGGAGCGGGAAACAAATGGCTGCGGCCGGTCCTGCCCAGTCATCCGCCTTGGCGGTCAGCCCTACATGGTGGATATGCAGGAGCTGGTCGTTTGGACTGCCCTGAATTGGCGGATCTCCAAGTGGGAGGATATTTCTTTTCAGTGCGATAAGCTGGCTTCATCTATGGGCGGTGCTGTCAGCCGGCCCTGGGACGACTGCGTGAACCGCCTGCTTACCCGCGGCCTGCTGGTTTCCGGCTGCGGGGAGACCGAATACGATGCGCTGTATGATCTATTGGGTTCCCTGGGCATCATCCCCACCAGCGGCTCTGCCCTGGTGCGCGGCGTATCGTTTATGAAGCTGGTATTCAGCCGTCGCGTTTCAGTCGGGCAGGCGCTAAAGCTGTTTCGTAAAGACCGCCGAACCAACTATGAATCCCGCGTCATGCGGCTTTCCCGGCAGGCCCTGCTTTCCACTGCGGAGATCATCAAATGTGTGGAGCAGGATATCTTCTCCCTCCCCAGCGAGCGGGTCCTGATGGAGAAGGTGTACGGCGACAGCGAAACCACCTGCCAAAATATCGCCAGCCTAATGAAGAACAGCCGGAGCAGCCAGGCGGTAACGCTGGCCGTTGCCAACCTGTATCTGCGCCAGCAAATCATTTTTGAAAGGATCAGCACATGAAAAACCAATGGAGCCAATTTCCCTTTGTCCTGCGGCGCAAAATCCTGCTGACATTCCTGGCCGGGATCGCCAGCATAGCAGTCAGCCTTGTGATCTTCACTGTCACCGCAGACCGCATCCTTCTGGTGCTGGGTGGACTTATTTTTGCCGCTTCTCTGGTGCTGGGCAGCAGCCTATGGCGCACCGCCGCCCGGGGCCAGTACGAAGTGGTGGAAGGGATCTGCGCCGGCGTCAGCTCCCCTATGCTGCGTCGTTACCGCAAGATCCAGCTGATTGATGAACAGGGGGCGGAGCGCACTTTGCTGTTGAGCAAAACCGCCAAGTTCCAGATCGGCGCCCGCTACCGCTTTTATTTTCAAAAAGGGAGCCGGCCTGCCGTCGGAAACGACTATCTGGACGCTGCCCTCTCCACCAATAGTTTCCTTGGATATGAGGTGCTGGAGGATACAATTTCCCTTGATGGAGAGATAGCAAGCAGTGAGCAATCACACCATGAGTAAGAAATAGGGATACGGCACCAAAGCCATAGCTTCAGTGCCGTATCCCTCTATTTTTCTATTCTCATCCAGCGAATAGTTTCGATTTTGCTTGGCATGGTTTGCCCAATAACAATTTTGACTTGATTTCAACTTTACCTATATTTTTCTACATCTATTACTCTGGAAAAATAGTCGCATAAGTTCATGTTGTGAGTCACCATGATTATAGTGACCCCCCTTTCATTTAATTTTTGTAACAGCGACATAACTATTGCTTCATTATTCTTATCAAGGCCCGATGTAGGTTCATCCGCTAATATAATTTTGCTTCCTTGTAAAATCAATTTGATAATGGCAATCCTCTGTTGCTCTCCTCCACTCAACTGATATATTTTTTTGTTCAGCATATCATCCAAACCAAACTTCTTTAAATACTTGTTGATCTTTCTTAATTTCTCCCCTTTGCCTATTTTTTTATATTCAAGGGCCAGCTTTAAATTCCATAATACGCTTTCATCTTCTACCAGCCCATAATTTTGAAAAAGATAACCTATTGTATGCCGTCTAAGGAGCATAGCATTTTTGCTTTTCATGGACAAATTTTTGTAATTACCAATCGTTATCGTTCCCGCCGATATATCGGTAATCAGTCCGATTATATTTAGAAGTGTTGTTTTTCCTGCGCCGCTTTTTCCAATGAGGCCAACAAATTCTCCTTGATCTATCTCTAAAGACAAATCATTAAATAAAACTTGATTTTTTCCATATTCCTTTTTAATATTTTTCAATACGATCAATGACATATTTATGCCCCCTTTTCGATTTCATATAAAGCCTTTTTGATATAAGTCCGGTATAACAATTCACAAAACAGGTAGTCCAGTAGCATGATTGCAAAAAAGCAAGCAAAATAATAATTGATAGCAGTCAAGATTACTGATGCGATTATTTCCATTGCCCAAACAATATAACGGCTCTTTAGTATTTTAAAATGAGAAAAGCCCATAATCTCTTTTAAAGCGTATCGTTTCCGGTTAACAAAAACATCTACATAGTTTGAGATGTATAGAATAAACACCAGTGAAACCACAAATACGATAGCGAACATCGTAAGGGTTTTAAGAACAAACGTCACGCTTTCTAATTGTGTTAAGTAAGGAGTCAGCAATGTTCCTGCCACGACTAACTGTGCCAGATCATATTTCGTTAACAGGGCAGAAAATTCTTCTCTTGACTCTACTGAAAAGAACAAACTTCTATTATTTAAAGCATCTAAATAATAAAGCCCTCCAAAATCTCCTGTATCAACAATGATAATACCACCAGTTATATCCGAAAATCCTTTCTCTGTATTAACCTTTATAGTGGAACTATCATCAATATAAACAATATTAAATTCATTTGCGCGTGTTTCTTCTTGTATCCCGTAATTTTGGTTATAGTTCAGTAGAAGATCATATTCTCCTGCAATGTGTTCTTTTATAAGGCTTTCATCATTTTTATACATATCAGGAATTAAGACCGTTGGTGTACTAAATACACTTTCATCCAAAGGAGTTCCGTTTACTTGAATATTGGAAAATTCCTTTATATAATTTTCATTTGCAATAATAGTTTGTTGGACATAATATGGGCGCGAAGCTCCCATTGGGCCTTGAGCTTCATCACTACCTGTATAATCGCATAACAATGAATGATGGTTCCTATATAGCTCTAAAATTGAGTTTGAATAACGCTCCGATACATCCGGGTTTGATATGGCATAATTATATTCTGCTGAATTAAAGCCATTAGATGTATAATAGCCATCAAGGTATTTATAGTCTAAAACCGCCTGTTGACTTTTCATATAATCTCCACTTTGCTGAAGTAAAGAAATAATGGTAATAGCAATTACAACGGAAAACGCAACTTTTATAAATTGTACAATCACATTTGTGCTTTTGTTTAATGTTTTATTTTTTATCATTGCTTCCAAACGAACAAATTTTATTAAAACGCTTGTTAGAAGCATACAAAGCACATTTACAACTAAGACAATTCCGAAGAAGAATATGCTCATAATCAAATAGGAAAAATCAAAGCGGTTTGTAAATGCGTAATACAGGTTCAGTAAAGCCAACAGAGCTAAGCATACAATAGAGTAGTATTTTACTATACTGAGGATTTGTTCTTTCAATATGCGCAAAGTGGAGAAACCCATACTCTTTTTTATACCTATCTTTTTCAGGCTATAAGAAGTATAGATGCCGTATATTATTAGAATGACAATGAACAGGATAATAAAATTAAAAAGGTTCAACTCTAATATCATGCTATACGGAATAGACGTATCTTCATATTCAATTATTTGTGTAGATAGCTGTGTTGCGAGTTGATCTATTTCCTCAACAGATAGATCCGTATAGAATATGCCTACGCTGTCTAAAAAATCTTCTATTGTTAATTCGTAATATTCAAATTCGATTGTACTGGACACAGGTTGTTTTTGTGAAAATTCATCCAGGGGATAGCAATATAAATCATAAGTAGATTTATCCGTCGTAGTTAGTGTGTTGTTGATGATTTCTAACTTATTGTTCGGATAATCCTCAATGAATGCAGTATAAAATTGATTGAGGATCTCCGGCGATGTTTCTTCAATCATATAACCACTTAAATTGTCAGCGGCAATATTATTTTTCTCGTATATATTGTAAATTGAGCTATTGAAAATATATGCGAATAACAATATCTCAAGGAAAACGAAAATCTTCAAAAAGTTTTTCATACACTATATCCCCCTCGAAAAATGATATCTTTTTTATATTATAGCAGTACATCTTAAATTTCTACTATCATAAATCTTATATTTTTTTCTATGGTATAGTTTTTACCCGGACTTTATTACATTTGAACCACTATCAGATTGATTTTGTAGAACCATTTTTTACCACCATTTCAAAGTTTCTTAATATGCCAAACTCAGAGCCCTGTAAAAATCACACATTGTTCAGATACTGCTTTTGCGCACAGATTTACCGTAGCAAATCGGTTGAATTTATTCAGCTATAGCATTTATTATATAACACATGGGGAACAGCCGTCAACGAATAACCCAGACATTCAAGGCATCATTTAAAAGTAAAAATTCTTGATACATTGCAAGATTTTCGTTGTTTTCTCATATTTAGTGAGCATCGCTATCCGAGGTTGGTACGAAGTGGTAGAAGGCCTCTGTGCCGGCGTCAGCACCCCTGATGGAAAGATAGCAAGCAGTCCATGAGTAAAGAAAAGGGATACGGCACCAAAGCCATAGCTTCAGTGCCGTATCCCTCTATTGGGAAAGTTTTTCGGCATAGCGGCGGGTGGTGCCGTATTCGCTGCCGTAAATGATAATTCTTTGCATGGTGGACCTCCGTTGTAGTTGTCTGTATCAGAATGCTACCAACATAGTGGAAATGAAATTTCCGGCTCCGTGGAGCAGGATGCTGGGGAAAATAGAGCCGTTGTAGAGCTTTTCATTGAGCCAGCCCAGCAGTAAGGCTCCCGCCCCGGTAAAGCAGAACATCAGGCAGTGGAACCACAGGCTCACTTCCATACCGGCAACAAGATAGAGCAGATTATGCATCAGCGCAAAAAGCGCCGCCTGCAGGATAATGCCGGGTACAGTTCCCAACTTGGCACATAGCCGTTTGCACAAAAATCCCCGAAACAGGATCTCTTCAGCCACGCCATTGGCGATAAAATTTTCAATCAGTGCCGGGAGGATCGCCGCCGCTCCCAGCCCGGCAAAAGCATTGGCAGACACAGACCCGTTGCTCTCCAGATAGTCCAAGGTGGCCTGATCTACAAGCTGCATGAAATCAAAGCTGTAGAAGAAGTAGTAAATCAGGGCAAATAGAAGAAGCACATACCACCTACTCTGGAATTTGGGGGGATAAAACCCCAGCCATGTAAAAAAATGTGTCTTTTTGCGATAGCGAATCAGCCACCACAGAAAGGGGATCGCAGAAAACACGATAAGATTGACAAGAGCGGTAGACACACTGGATAAAATCATCTTAACAAAACCTCCGTTTCTAATTTAGCTCAGCAGATACACCGAGTCGGTTGATCTTTTTCAGCCATAGCATTGACTATTATACAATACAGCGTGAACAAGCGCAACGAATAACCCAAACTGCCTCTTGTTTATTAACGAAAAAGAAAAAATTCTTGATGTGCTGCAGAATCTGCGCTGTTTTCTCCTATTTAATAGGCGGAATACTTAAAAGGAGGTTCACCCCAATGTATAAGCCCCACACCATTGAGCAATACAAGATCCAACGTTTTCTGGACGAAACCTTTGCGATGGAGCATTTCCTGGTCTCGCCGCTGTCCCGCACCTCGCTCTTGCTGGAGGATGAAACCGGCGAGCAGCTTGCTTTCGGCTTTTTGGATGACGAAGTGCGTGAGATCCCGCTCCCGCCGCCGGCCGCCCCGGAAGAAATCAAAGATTTCATCCGGCGCTTCCGGTCCCTCAATCCCAAACCGCGTCTGCGTACCTTTGAAGATATTACCCGCTGGTGGCTGGACCACCCCAATCCTCTGACCTACCAGCAGGCCCTTGGGCTGTCGGACGAGCTCTACCACCATTTTCTTTCCCGCCCCATGATCGACGAGGATGACGCTTATCGTCTGGCTTCTTCCGGGCTTGTCAGTGAAGATGATTACCGGGATATTCAGCTCTGGTATCTCAACAGCAACGCCGCTGCCCGCTGGCTCGGTCCACTCGGCGTAGATGGGACAGGCAATCTCTATGGCCTGACATTCGGCTACGGGACGCCGGCAGCCCGTACACTCAGATTCTATCTGCTGGATGATTACTACCGCGACATGAACCATATATTGTGATTCGCCTCGCTTAAATATCTATATATAGTATAATACCGCTTGACAAACACAAGATATAGTATTACACTTATCTTGTAATTGATTTTTGTGCGTTTCCCCTTGTGGGATACAGACTTAGCTTCTGTACCGCAGATTAAAAATCTGCATTGCACACGCAGTCAAGGTTGTATGCTGTATCAAGTGTCAGTGGTATTGCCGCGCCCTTTCGGGGCTGGTATCTGCTGGCACTTTTTATATATAGATATTAACGCCAGAGGCGAAGAAAGGAAGTGTTATGGCACAAATCGTTGTATTTGGCCGAGTCATGCACGAGCTTGTCCCGAAAGAGGGCCAGTCAAAACAGCAATATGTCTGTTTCGACCTGATGGAGCGTTCCGGCAACACCCCGCCGGACTACTACCAGGTATGGGCCCGCGGTGACGATGTTACCCGGCTCATGCGGCTCAAGGTCAAAAAGGGAAGCATGATCTGGCTCACTGGATCGCAAAAACTGGTGGATGTTCGCCAAAAGGACGGAACCACAGTCAAGAAGCTGAAAATATGGCTGACGGACTTTGGATTTCTCCCCGGGCAGTCCTCCAAAGCAAAATCCGAAAGTGAACAGCATGACCCTGACGAAGCGGCGCCTGTTCCGTCACCTCCCGAGGTGATGAATGGCGACCGCGAACCCCTGCCGGAATAAAAGCCGGCGCAGTAGAGGGACCGTATCAAGTTTTCAGAATAATCTGAAGCTTGGTGCGGTCCCTCTTTTTTTGTTTTCAGGCAAAATCTAAAGGAAGGACGGTAAGAAAATGAGTAATGACAAGGGACTTTTGAGCGGCAGCATCACCATCTTGATCGGTGCTGTCATCGCCATCATGGCTCTGGTGCGCGGGCCGTGGCAGGCGTGGCTGCTGATTGGGGTATTCACCCTTTGGGGGCTTTGGGTCGTTCTGATCCTCCTGCTCCCGTATATGCAGCAAGCCAAACGCCGCCGGCAGCGCCAACAGAGAGAACGTCGGCTACACGCTGAAGGCATTGCCCAGAGCACATTCCAGGTCCCGGAACTGGAGGAACCTGTTTCAGACGACCTGCTGCTCCGCTATGCCAACCACCGGATTCTGGCCTATCTGCGCTCGTCGTATTCTGAGGCCTGCTTTGAGTGGTGTGAGAAACGGCCGGCAGAGCTGATCCGCACCAATGGCACTGGGCGCATCCGGCTTCACAATGTAGATGGATTCGACCATGCAGACATCACATTCGGCCAGGACGCGACGATCCAGTGTGACCTGCTCAAAATCGTGCCTCTGTCCAAGGCTGGCACAGAACAGGGCGATGAAGCCAATATCCCGCCCAACAAGCAGCCCATTGATCCGCGCATCTGGTATGAAAACTGCGGGCGCGAAGTCATGGAAACGCTGATCGCCGACCTGAATTCCCGTGGACACAGCAAGCTCACACTGCGCGAAAACGGCGACATCTGCATCCAGCAGGACGATGAACTGGTGCCGCAGGAACATCTTGCGAACTTTCCCGCGAGGGTCTACTGGCCCCGCTTGGTGGAAGTGTTTGAAAGCAAGGGCCTGTCGGCTGAAACCACGGCGCAGGGCATCCAGGTCTCCTGGTGACCGCCATCACCCAGAGAGGGGAGTGAAATCACAATGAAATCAGGGATCAGTCTTGTAGACATGGCAAAGGAGATCCAGCGCCAGGCTGATTTGAAAGCCGACTATATGCTGGACACCCGCAGCCTTCGTCTGGAGCCTTTTGACTCGAAGCTGTACCTCAACGCCTATGACCAGTCCGGTGTCCCGGCGCTTGAACCGCTGGAGGTCAATTCCATTGCCCACCGGCAGATCGGCACACACCTGAAAATCCCGGCTGCCTACTATGACAAGATGCTGGAGGAATATCCCCAACTGCTGGCGCAGAATGTGAACGCCTGGTTCCAGCGGGAGCCCTCTGTCCGTATGATCCGCACCATTGAGGGTACGGCACGGGCATTTTTAAGCAACCGCTACCGGCGCATTGACAACCTTGATATTGCGAGCATCGTCCTTCCTGTCCTTCAGGATATGGAGGGAATGCACTTTGAGAGCTGCCAGCTCACGGAAAGCCGTATGTATATCAAGGTAGTCAACACCCGCCTGGAGGCCGAGGTCGTGCCGGGCGACATCGTTCAGTCCGGCATCATCATCAGCAACAGCGAGGTGGGACTCGGATCGGTGAACATCCAGCCGCTGGTCTACCGGCTGGTATGCAGTAACGGTATGGTCGTAAACGATGCCCAGACGCGCCGCACTCATGTGGGCCGCGTCAATGAGGCTTCGGAGAACTATCAGCTGTATTCGGAGAAGACGCTGGAGGCCGACGACAAAGCCTTTGCCATGAAGATCCAGGACACGGTGCGGGCCGTGGTAGACGAGGTGCGCTTTACCCGTGTAGTCAACATGATGCGGGAGGCCAAGGAGGCCCGCATAAATACCACCGATGTCCCCGGTATTGTCAAGCTGGTCAGCAAGGACTTCCACATCACCGATGAGGAAAGCTCCGGTGTGCTGCAGCGGCTGATCGAGGGCAACGACCTGACGCTCTATGGTTTATCCAATGCGGTGACCCGCCACAGCCAGGATGTTCAGGACTATGACCGGGCGACTGCACTGGAGGGCATCGGTTACAACATTCTCTCCATGCCGGCAAGGCAGTGGAGCCGTATCAACCAGCTGGCCGCCTGAGTGGCTGCCAACCATCCAATTTTAAGGAGGAACGAACTATGTACGAACAGAACACTTCTATGATGAACACTCCTGAGCGGAACACTTTCCTGCTCCCTGCGATGGTGGAGGGTGATTTCAGCAGCGATGAGATCGCGGAGGATGCGGACGGCCTGCAGATGATGAGTTTCCAGCGGGTGAAAATTCCCGCCGGCGGCGCCCTGCAGTTCGAGATCCCCACGGAAGACCCCGACAATCCGGATTATGCCCGGACCCTGGAAGGAGTCATTCTCTACAATCATTCTGCCTATACCCTGTGGCCGGAAGGCAGCGAGTATGACGAGGACACCAAGCCTCTCTGCTCTTCTGTGGACGGCAAGACGGGCATTGGGGAACCGGGCGGCGCCTGCGCCACCTGCCCGATGAACGCATACGGTTCGGCCAGAGACGGCGGCCGCGGCAAGGCCTGCAAGAATATGCGGGACATCTACCTGCTGCGCAGCGGCGAGTACATGCCTCTGCTGATTTCTCTGCCGCCTACCAGCATCAAGCCGTTCAAGGAGTTCCTGAACCGGGCCTTTGTCTACCGCCGGCGCGCCACCTATGGCAGCCTGATCCAGATCGGGCTCAAGAAGGAGAACAATGGCAGCAACGACTACAGCGTTGCCACCTTCCGCCTTGTGCGCGACTTCCAGGGCGAGGAACTGGCGCAGATCCGCGCCTATGCTAATGGCTTTAAGGAGCAGATCAAGGCCATCAACATCCAGCGGGCCCTGATCAACGAGGAGCAGCGTACCAACGACTGCGACTATGTGATCCCGGAGTCCGCTACGGCGCCCGGCAGCCCCGATGGGAGCTATGTGGTCGGTGAGATCAACGGCAACTACGAGAAGCTGCCTGCGTAATGAGTTTTGTTGCGGCCTCAGCCGCATGACATGTCATCAAGGGATACCTTCGGCTCACGCCGGGGGTATCCCTTTTTTGCTTTAGACTGGAGGAAATATATATGTTATGTGAAGTACCGTTAACAAAGGAGCAACAGGAGTTTGCCGCTGAACATCACGGCTTGGTCTACAAATTTTTGAACGACAACCATCTGCCGGACGATGAGTTTTATGATGTCGTCATTTTCCCTTACCTGAAGGCCGTGCAGGATTATTTTTCAGATGAATCGGCCCAACGCTATTCATTCGCAGCGATTGTCCGGCACAGAATGCGTCTGTGTGTCTATGATTACTTTCGTTCGCAAGCTCGCCGCAAGCGCAACGCTGAAATCCTCAGCATTCACATCGGCCTGTACCCGGACGGCGTGCCCCTGGAGGAACTGCTGCCGGCGCAGGATGATCTGATGCAGGAATTTGAAATGAAGCAGCTGCTCCATGACCTGGCTGGCCGCGTTTCCAGGCAGCAAATGAACATCGTCCGCATGAAGGGCTGCGGCTACGGCATCCGTGAGATCGCCAGCCGTGAAAAACTCCCCATGAAACGCATCAAGGAGCTTCTGGAAGAGGTCCGCACAGTGTTTCTGGAGTTGTGCTATGAGTAAATGCCTGCCGTCCCTGGCAGGTCAATATTAAAACTGAATGGAGGCTGAATATTATGACGAAATCGAAAAAATCCATTGTAATGCACGGAACGCTTCTGGCTCCGCTGGTTCCCGGCCACTGTGCCTACCTGCGTGCCAACGGCTCGGACTACCGGACCTCGCCCGTTGTGGCGATCCACGAGCAGTCCGGGGATCTGGTGCATTTTGAAACGCTCAACTCCAACCACTTCCTTTCGATGGACCCTTTCCCGCTGGCGGCCGCCAGCCCGCTCCCGACGGTTCTGGCCGCGTGCGCATAGAGAAGTCAAAACAATAAGGGGGAATGCCCCATAGGTCCCGGCCGTGGCAGGCGTACTTGTCTGCCGCGGCCTTTTTTATGGAGGAATGTATGGAACAATCCAAAAACCTTGCTGTTTCCGTAAGCGCCAAGGAGTTTGTCACATACCAGTGCAGCCAATGCGGCCATTGCTGCCGCCGCATCGAGGGCTGTGTCATGGTGGAAAGCCTGGACGCCTACCGGATGGCAAAACACCTTCGAGAGCAGCATTGCGGTGTCAGCAGTACGGATGATGTGCTTCTCCAATACTGCGAGCCCACACCGCTCACCGATGAAGGGTATCCCATTTACACACTCAAAACAGTTGGAGCAGAAGCAGCCTGTGTTTTTCTGCAGGGCAACCATTGCAGCATCTATGCCGCCCGTCCTAGAACCTGCCGCCTTTATCCATTTTCGGCGGGGCCCGGTGAGCGCGGCCGGGATTTTGAATACTGCCTCTGTTTTGATGATAACCAGCAGTATCACTTCAACGGCGGGAAGGTGCTTGTCAAAGACTGGCTGTACCGCAACTTCCCACGGGAAGATAAGGAATTCTTGAAGCAGCAGTACCGGGCCATCCCGGAAATCGGCAAGCTGATGCGCCGCATACCAGAGGAACTACGCCGGGCATCTGTGTTCAAGATCCTGTTCTATCACTATTACAACTTCGACCTGGATCAGCCGTTCCTGCCCCAGTATGAACAGAACAACCGCAGCCTGCTTCATGAACTTCGTCAGCTGGCGCTTCTGGGCTGAGGCGGCGCCTATGATGTACGCACTGGAACACTTTTCAGCCCAGGGAACCGGCGGCCGTCTATGTCGATGTTGGGTACAGTACGCTATCTGTGGAAAATATGAAATTTTAGAAAAGGTCTGCCAAAACCAGCGCCGGCCGGAGGAATGGCGGGTAATTCCTCTGGCAGCAGGTGTACCGGAAGAAAGGAGTGCCGCATGAGTACCAATCAATACCAGGAGATGCGCAACCGCCAGCAGGCGGAAGTAAACGCATTTCCCATGTTCTTCGCTTTTAATAAACAGCAGTTTGCTGAAGGGATGCGCAAGCTGGGCCTGTCCCCCTCGGACACCCGCCAGGTGTGCAGCATTTTTGGAGGCGGCTACTGCCGTAAAAGCGATGTCGCAAAACTGAATGAAATGTTCACCCGACACCGAAAAGAGCTGGAAGATGCCATTGCCGGCGACAAAACCGGGCAAGGTTTTATCTGTGATATGTTCCTCCAGGAGTTGGAGAACCATGAGTACAGTTATACCGGCGATGTGCAGGAAACGCTTGATGCTTTGGGCATTACGGCCCAGTATATGGAGGCGGTTCCGCAGCTGCTGGATGGTCTGGCTCTGGCCTGTGAAAAGGCTATGCAGGACGATTGTTTCGACTGATCCAGAAAGAAACCATGCCCCATCGGGGCCTGAATCAACAGCCGCCGCAGCTCTCATGCCGCCGGCGGGCTTTTCATTGACAGGAGGTGCCAATCTTTGAATTTCCATGAAACGACATACGGCCGCCGCTTTTTTGACGCTCAGCTGCCCCATCTCATCAAGGCTCTGGAACGCATTGCCGATGGCCTTGCCCACACGGAAACGGCCCCACCGCAGGGTATCGCCCCTGATCCCAATTTTCTGCATGATCTCTACTACGGCGACTATGAGCCGAGTGTGTTCAAGAAGCAGAGCAGCAGACAGAAGGAACTGAATCAGGCGGTTTCCGCAGCCGAAGCGGCCCTGCGGGATGTCCTGCAGCAGTCTCCGGCGGCTGTAAAAGCGTTTGAGGCATATCAGCTCGCTGTTGGGGAGCAACACGGCGCCGTTACCGAGCAGGCATTTGAATCCGGTTACCGGACTGCGATGCAGATGCTGATGGCCGGACTCGCGTGGCCTGAAGGCAATAATGCTGCTGAACTTCCTCTTACAACGCAGGAACTCAGAAAAATGAATGGAGAATGGGTGTTTTGCCTTGAAATGAACGAGGAAGTCAAAGTGGTGGCCTATAAAAAGGGATTCATCCGGGTCACCAATGACAAAGAGAGCCACCACATCAATGGCCTGACCTTATACCGGCGCCGGCCGAACTGGTGTGAATAGGGCAGTCAAAGGAGGATGCAGCATGAACATTTCCGAAGATGAAATCAAAAAATTCCTTGAGCGCCTTTTACCGCTTCAGGAATCGGAGCAGCAGACCCTCTGCCCAAGGTGCGGCCTTCATGAGCTCTATACCGGCGGGTACTTTTTCTTAAACTCATTGAGCCGATATGCTCATGTATATATCTGCGAAAAGTGCTGGATGGACGAAGCGTTGCGGGAAATAGACCACCAGCCGATTCCGCTGAGGCTATGGAGCGCAGTATTCCCCTCGGTTTTAAGCGGAGAATTGCCGTCACCTGTGGCGCCGGCTGAGGACCCGCGGATATGAAGCATGGGGACTATAAACTGCCCGGCGGCAGAGATCTCTCTACCATTACATTTGAGGACATCCGCTGGCAATATGGGGTGTTCCATTGCAACAGCACCGGCGCCGGCCGGGATAAAAAGTATTTTCCGTGGCGCGGCGCAAAAACAAAACTGGGAGAGATCGAAGAGCATGACTGGTGCCAGTTGGCAGAGGCCGTCATTGAGCAAGCCGGGGAAACAGATCTGCTGAAACAACTGATTCAGTGGTGTACGGAACACAATTTCACCGGAGACTCCGCTGCTGAAATACGCAAAGAAGCCCTGCAGCTCCATACGAGCCGGATCTTTGATAATCCCCAGTGGGTCGGATACTTGCCCTTCAACAAAAGATACCGGCCAGAGGTTTGGGACGCGGCAAACATTGTCTTTGTGCGCATGGAATGCTGCCCTGAACCTGGAACTGTTACCCAGGAGCAGATTGACCGTAGTTATATGGGCCAGATTGCCTGCCCCCATTGTGGGCGCTGGAACACATTCACCATTTTAGGAAACCGTTCAGGCCCCGCCCCGATAAGCGGCCCCATTCCCCGCAGCGATTGTGAACGGGACGCCAAACACTTGATTTCAGGAAAGGACGCTGATGCAGATGACGCAGACTCCCCTTGGGAAGAAGACGACGATGATTAAGAAAGTGCCCAAAGGCGGCACTTCCAGCCGATCCCGCTGGTGGCCTGACCCTCAAACCGGCAGGCTGCAGGCATACCGCACCTTTGCTGCCATGCACCGCTATGTGCATGAGCGGTGCCGCCACTTCCGGCGCGGGTGACAACAATCTATAGGCGGGTTCAGGCTGCTGCTCTGGACCCGCACATCAAAGGAGAGAATGAGATGATTTACAAGAAGCCTGGAGAAGAATTCTGGCATGAGGGCGTCTGCTACAAAGTAGGCGGGCGCATCGTCGCCAATGAAGCAAGCGATTATGCAGGGCTTTTCGGAAATATCCTTGAAATTCGCACCGAGGATGACCGGGAGACGGACAACGACACGCCGGACATCTACTGCGCATTTGAAGCGCCGGTGCTCTCTGCGGACCGTCTTGCGCTGGAGCAGACCTTTTCACAGCTTTACCGTGAGCAGAAACACATCGAGGATCTGGGCCTGGATATGGTCATTATGGGGCCTGAAATGATTGTTCCCCTTGAGCATCCGGCCCAGGTATATCCCGCAGGGACGCTCTATGTAGTCGTCGTCCACTGGGCTACCGATGGGGAGTATGGTTCCTATGAAGCGATCTTCACGGAGCGCACCAATGCCCTACATCAATTTCACAATGACCTTCGAGAAGAATTTCTGGTTGGAAGCATTCCACGCTGGAAAGAAAGCAGCCAATTCGTCGAAGAAGAGTCTGACAACAGCTATGAGTGCTATCTGGACGGCGAATACTGTGAGAACCATTTTTCGATTGCGCTGGAACAGCGGGCGCTGCCGCTTTCCCCTGCATTTTGCCGCAGCACGGCAGAATTGTACCGCGCAGAATGCCTGCGGGATGATTTCAGGGAGCATATTGAGAACCGTGACGATTTTCAAGAGCTCTCTGACACACAGAAAGAAGCACTACTGCGTTCTCCCGATTTGCCGCAGCGGATCACCAACCAGCTGGAACACAGCTGCGCCTACGGTGAGGCTTACTGGCAGGCGGTGTCCGATGTGGCACACACTCTGCTGAAAGAGATTCGCCAGCAATCCGCAGAACATAGCTCCTGCTGACGCTGTGACACATAAACCATAATAGAATGGAGGTTTGACTACATGGACGAAAAAGAAAAGAAATTGCGTGAAGACCTGGAATTCCATCTGGATACGCTCCGGCGCAACCTGGAGGTCGTTTCGATGGAAGATCTGAAAACGAAATACGCAAATCCATTCAAAGAACTGAAAGATAACATCTGTAAAACCGCCACCGCATACACCCAGTACATTTCCCTCGGTGGTATCCGCGTCAAGAGCCGCTACGGCGACGAGGCCGTGAAATACATAAACGAGGCAATCAAAGATACTCCGTACCTGAAAAAGATCTCCGAGGCCGCCTTTGAGCGACAGGACATGGAGGAGATCGCGGCACTGGCAAGGCAGCTCCGTGAAGTAGTTTTGCAGAGCCTGCATATATTCAGCCTGCCGCTTTTCTGCCTGTATGTTCCTACGGAGTGTATGAATGACTACCATACTCCCCCAGAGATCTATAATGATGTCACTTCACAGGTCTTGCGAAACGGGGAATGGCAGCTTGCGGAGAATATCCGCCCCGGCGAACTGATCCCTGTGCAGTTCATTTTCGAGGTATCTGCGCCATCTGAGGAAGCAGCATGAAACGGACACAAAAATACTTGAGCAGCGAGGCTCACGGTTATTTGCGGGAGGCGGAGGCCTGTTCCCTGGTTCTCAAAGAGCTGGAACGCATATCCGCCAAACTGCAGCGGCGAATCGATAAAGAGGCCGCCGCAAGGCAAGCTGACTTTGAAGCCGCCATGCAGTACCACAGCGAGGCGGAAATCCAGGATGCCTACGGCTGGGAGTTCATCACTGAGGCGCAGTATCATGCCTATTTAGATTTGTTCCGCCGTGGCAGAGAAGCGATAGAGGACCACCCTCCCACCATCTCTGAAATGGCGCTCTCCATTGTGCGGAAGGTCATCCGTGATTTAAAGGCGGACAAACGGGAATGTGAGTTTTCCGCTCTCACACCGGAGCAGCAGGTCGTGGAGCTGCAGCGTGCAGAACAGGCCCGGAAAGAATGGAAGGCACATATTGCCCAGCTGCGGGAGAAACAGGGCCGTGTACTCAAATCCGAGGATTTGGAGGCTTCACCGTCTTAGTTTTCCTACGCCAGCCAAATGCTCTGCCAAATGGGCAGAGGCCATCATTACAAAGGGATCGGCAAACCGTACCGCTATGGTCTGCCGGTCCCTTTCTTTATAAAGGAGTAGAATATGAAGAAAAAACCATCTCACCCAATGCTGAGGAAATACACCGTAACGATTGAAGAACAGGTCGTTCAGGAGTTTCCCGTGGAGGCTTATGACCTTTCCCATGCGCTGGAAACAGCCGAAGCTGCCTACAAGCAAGGGGAATTGGTGGTACAGCCCTCAGCACCTACTACCCGCCTGATCATGGCGCGACACAATAAGACCGGGAAAACGACCGGGTGGAGAGAATTTTAGCCATTACCACAAGGGAGAGATAAACATGAACTTATGGCATGACAAGTCCTATATTGCGCCTTCAGGCCCGGAATGGGTCGAACGGGGCTACGCTATGTACGATGTTCATTCCGTGCGCATTCAGTTCGTCTATACGGAAGAACAGAAGGAAGCCAACCGCCGTGCGCATACAGTGGCTGATGAGGGCCAAGCCCTGGTCATGGCCGCTGAAGCACGAAATTCTGTCATGAATCCCCTCATGGACGCCATCGCCCAAAATTTCGTCTGTTATCAGTATGAGGATACCGAGCCGGCGCCTTTCCGGAGCTGTCAGTGGGATCTTTTCTTCTGGTGCAATGATTTCAGCAATACGCTTCACGGCTATGGCCTGTCCGGGCGGGATTACTCCTACTTTACATTGAGCTTCAACGAAAACCAGACCGTGGAAAAGCGTGCCGAGGTCTGCTGGCGGCTGCTGCAGTTTCTGGAACACCGCTGCCGGAAAAACCGCAATCTGGATGTTGCCGTCCAGCACAGCATCTGGTACGACTATGAGAAGATTGAAAAAGATGCTGACCGGATGAAATGTCTGCTGGCGGGCCGCAGCTGCACCTACGGCAGTAAGGATGGGAAATTCCTGTTTGATAATGGCATCTTCTGCTTCCGTCCCAAGTACGCCAAGCGGCAGCTCTATCGTGTTTCTGATTCCGAGGTTCTTGCCCTGTGCTGGAAACTCGGCCTGACAGACGATGCTTCTGACGGCGGCCCTCTCGCAGCGGGGAGATGCAGTGCATGAAGTACAGAGAAATCTATGCCGCATTGGCAAAGCGACGGATGGATGTTCCGGGATTCCGCTTTTCTGATTACAGCGGATGGCGGTCTCCCACGCAGTCCTACATGACACGCCAGCGGCCGCTGTGGATCGTGGCGGAAGATCCCTCGTTGAGCCGCCGCCTGTGGATCACACAGGAAGGCAGAGATTTGAGCATCACTGTCGGCAAAATGGACCAGAACGGCGGCAACTGCGGCACGGTGAATCACATATCGTGCCGGAACCGCACGGAGCTGGCCGCCGAACTGCGCCGTCTGTTTGACAGCGATGCGGCCTAATTGCATCAAGGGGCCGGTAAGCAACGCCCAAAATCAGTTTAGAATTCAAAGAAACGGGGGCGTTTTGAACGCCTCCTCCACCCTGCCCTCGGCGGCAGGCTTATCACGAGGACCGGCAGGCTGCTCTTTGCGGCCTGCTGGTCCTTGTTCCGGGGGAAATCATGAAACCAATACCATTTAACATGAAAGGAACGGAATATGCCCTGACCATCAAGATTGCCACCTATCCGGAGGGCAATCTCGCCATCAAACTCTATCAGGAAAGCTTCGGCCAGCTGGTCTTCTGGGACAGCCTCACGGTCAATCTGGGCGGCCTGTGTCCCAAGGATTGTGGATTTATCAATACCAAGTCCACCGGCAAACGATTTTATGCCTGGATCAAGCGAAATGGACTGGGGGAACGCACCGGCCAGGTCCGGCTGGAAGACGGCGTGGAATATGTGGAATACCTCTTCAACGCCAAAAAGCTGAAAAAGCTGGACCCAGACGGCTACACCTACTATACACGGCGCTTAAAGGGAGAACTCGGCCGGCGATATGAGCGGCTCTATCAGGCACTTCAGCGGCTGGCAAACCACATTCCGGATTTCTGCTATACAGATTACAGCGGGTGGCGCAGGCTGCAAAATTCCAATGACACGCCCCCGCTGCGGATCGAGGCCGAAGATCCGGCACATCACCGGCGCTTTACCTTTGAGCAGCGCGGGATCATGCTGCGAACCACCATCACAGACTGTGACACCAATATTGCGCGGAGCAGTCTGTATCGCCGCCGGGAAGATATGGCGTCTGACCTGCTGGCTCTGTATCAAAACGAATTACCTGTTTATATGCCCTGGTCTGAAGAACGCCGCAGGAAAAGTGACGCAAGGCATGACCCGTCCCTTGCTCAGACATTCAAAGAAACAACCGAAGTCCGCCAAAAGGCAACAAAAAAGAAATCCAGAAAAAGGAGCACAAAATCATGAAGATCAAATTATATCCCAAGGACTTGTTAGAAGCGGCCTGGCGTAAGGACAAAAAGTTGTACGCGGACGGCGACGCCGCAGAGCCGCCCCAATGCCTGCGGTGCGGCGCCCCTCTGGCAGCCCACCTGATGGTCAATGCCCTCAGCCGCTATGCGGATGTGCAGATCTGTGAAGCCTGTGGCATGGATGAGGCCCTTCGTGATGCCGCCCATGCCCCCTTGCCCCTCACAGAATGGGATGCAGTGAAGCGCGGCAGACTCCCGGCACCCGCAAAAGGGCGTGTCTGCTATCTGAAGACCTCCTGCACCTTTGAGGAAGTATTTCAGCACACCGATACGCCGCCCATGCAGCTCACTGGCCGGCCTGTCAGCGAGGTCGTTTACTCCCGCTCGGATTATGACGGCTATCGGTGGTGGACAACCTGGCACAATGTGCCTGGGAAAAAGCCGGCGCCGGAGCTGGTGAAGGAGATCGACGAGTTCCAGAACGCCCTGTTCAAGCTGCCGGCTTTCAAGACGCTGGACACCATGCGGCGGTTCTGCAGGTACGCGCAGGCCACCAGCGAGGCAACGGAGTTCAACCTCTATTCCGAAACCGACCACCTATATATCTGGATTCGGATGATCACCCGATCCCGGGATTACAATGTCTATGTTCACTATTACGATAAGGCGGCTGTTGGAGGTAAGTAATGCGGCTGAGATACTACGACAAGCATGGTACAGAAATTCAAGCCGGAATGCTGCTGCGCCATGATGACGGCGCTATCGAACGCGTTCTGGAGGGCATCAACAGCAGCGGAGATATTACGCTTGGCTTCGAGGCATCTGCCTCGGAAATTTATCCGCTGAGTGAGTTCAATTTGAGAGAATGGGAAATTGCGGCAGAGTGATTTTGCCGCAGCGAGGCCGCAGGTTGGGGATTTCCCAGCCTGCGGCTGCTATTATAGACATACTTACTTTTTAGGCGTTATTGCCGACCAAAAATGCAGAAAAATTGCAAATATCACTGGTGAAATTTGGCGCAGGACTATGCTGCGTTCAAAAATTCCGTTGCTCTTAATTGTGAACTTTTTAATATATATTGCCTTCTTCTGTTTTGTGTGTTATACTGTTATACATAAAAGCATAACAGTTGAAACAGGAGGGGTGAGGATGGATTGAAGCTAATTATTTCAAATGTATCAGGTGTACCCATTTACGAGCAAATTAAACAGCAGGTCAAAGCCGCTATCCTGTCGGGAGAACTAAAAGAGGAAGAAGCCTTGCCTTCTCTCCGCACTCTGGCAAAGGACTTAAAGATCAGTGTTTTGACAGTTACAAGGGCCTATACAGAACTGGAACAGGAAGGGTTTGTCAAGAATGTTCAGGGCCGCGGTTGTTTTGTACTTGGCAGCGGTTCCGAACTTATGAAGGAGCAACTAATTTGCAAAGTGGAAAATAGCTTAACAGAAGCTATAAAAGCAGCAAAAATTGCTAACCTATCTAATGAGGAACTACATCATCTTTTAGATATTTTATTGGAGGCGAATACAGATGACTAATTACTTGGAAGTAAAAAATCTGTCAAAATCTTTCGACAGTTTTCAGCTTCATAACATTACTTTTACGCTCCCCAAAGGCTATATCATGGGGCTGATCGGGCCGAACGGTTCCGGCAAAACAACTACAATTAAGCTCATTCTGAATATGCTCAAACGCAACGGCGGAGAAATCAAAATCATGGGCTTGGACAATATCGCTGACGAACAGAAGGCAAAAGCCGAGCTGGGCGTTGTGTTTGATACCAACTATTTCAGTGATGATTGGAAAGTTTCTGAGGTAGAAAAATCCATCTCTGTTTTCTATCCCAACTGGAACTCGGAGCGTTTTAGTGAAATGCTACGGAAATTTCATATCGCTCCGACCAAAAAGGTCAAAGAACTGTCAAAGGGGATGCAGATGAAGTTGATGCTGGCTTGTGCGTTCTCCTATGACGCAAAGCTGCTGATTTTGGATGAACCTACCAGCGGCCTTGACCCAGTTTCCAGAGATGAATTGCTTCAGATCCTCTCGGAATACATTGAGGACGGAGAACACAGCGTTTTATTTTCCACCCATATTACTGGCGATTTGGAACGAGCTGCTGATTATATCACATACATCAGCTATGGGGAACTTTTTTTCACCGGCAGCAAGGATGAATTTGTTGATATGTTCCGCATCGTTAAGGGTGGTATAGATGAACTTTCCGCTGATCTACAAGCGAAGGCGGTTGGCGTTCGTACTTTCCCGACTGGTTTTGAAGCTCTGGTAAAAACCGAGGATATTGGCTCATTTACTGCATTGGACATTGAACCGGCTACCATTGACGAAATCGTTGTGTTTACAAGCAAGAAAGGTGAGGATTATGAGTAATATATTGAAAGCTACAAGACTGGATTTTTCCCTTGTAAAACCGTATGTCAAAGTGATTGGGTTTACTATGCTTCTCCCCATCGCTTTTGCAGCAATCAACCGCTCTATATTGACAGGAGTTTCTTTCGCCATGTGCTTTATCGCCATGACAACCGGCTATACTTTCTCCGTCACAGAAAAAAATAGCATGGAACGCCTATATGGTATTTTGCCTGTAAAGAAAAGTGAAATGGTGATGGGACGGTATCTTTTTGTTGTTGTGCTTGGAGTTATCGCTTTGGTGGTGTCCCTTATCACACAGCCGATTGTATTACGGGCATTGGGAGAAACCGTTGAACCGTTTGATATTATCAGTGCGGCCATTGGCGGCCTGTTCTTGTTTGCACTTTACACGGTATTTCAAATTCCCGGATATTACAAATTTGGCTCTATCAAAGGCCGGGTGTTTATGTATATTCCGGTTGCGGGATTTTTAGTGACTTTGTTTCTTCTTCCTAAACTGCCTGCTGATAACCCCATTATCAACGCGATTGCCAGTTCACCTGTGCTGCTTCTCACTCTTGCGATTGCGCTGGTGATTGTTATGTATGCTGTGTCGATCTGGTTCTCTGTTCAGATTATGAAAAATAAAGAAATGTGAGGTGGATAGTATGGATTTCACGATTTTAGCAGTAGTGCTTCTGATTGGTGTTGGTATTCCTGTTCGGAATAAACTTATCCGTAAATATCGGGAGGAAAAAAAGAAACAGGATAAAAACCGGGATGAAAAATGATGGATATGGAAAAAACAGAGTTTATACGCTGCCCGATCTGTGGAAATAAAACGCGCGACAAAGTTAGAGAAGATACTATTCTGAAAAATTTTCCTCTCTTTTGTCCAAAATGTAAAAGCGAATGTCTAATTGATGTTGAACAATTCAATATATCCGTTATCAAAGCGCCAGACGCACAGCCGCAGAGCCGATAACACACAAGGTCTAATTTCTTGTGGTTATCGGCTCTTTTGAATGGGGGTGCCGCTATCAAGCTATTAAAAACGATGAAGGAGGTCTGCCTATATGAATGAAGTTTTGAAACTGGAACATATCCAAAAATATTACGGCAGCAAAGGTAATGTCACAAAAGCAATTCAGGATATTAGCTTTTCTGTTCAGGAAGGGGAATTTGTGGGGATTATGGGGGCATCCGGTTCCGGCAAGACCACTCTGCTCAACTGCATTTCCACCATTGATACGGTCAGCGCAGGGCATATCTATCTGAATGGAACCGATGTGACGGAAATCAATGAAAAGCAGATTGCCCGGTTTCGCCGGGAGAACCTTGGATTTGTGTTTCAGGACTTTAACCTGCTGGACACTCTGACCATTAGCGAGAATATTGCTTTGGCATTGACAATCAATAGAGTTCCCGCAGGTGAGATTGATGGTAGGGTACGAGAAATAGCCGGAAAGCTGAACATCACGGATATTCTTGACAAATATCCCTATCAGGTGTCTGGCGGTCAGAAGCAACGATGTGCTTGCGCCAGGGCAATCATCAATCAACCCAAACTGATTTTGGCAGATGAACCTACGGGCGCTCTGGACAGCCATTCATCCCAAATGCTACTTTCCGCTATCCAGAGTATCAATGAAACGCTTGGAGCGACAATTTTAATGGTAACACACGATGCTTTTTCCGCAAGTTACGCAAACCGTATTCTTTTTTTGCGTGACGGTACTATTTTTACGGAGATTTTCAAAGGCAGCAATTCCCGCAGGACTTTCTTTGAAAAAATTCTGGATGTCCTCACCATGACGGGAGGGGGCGTGAGTGATGTATGCTAAACTTGCATTTCGGAATATTCGCAGGAGCCTTCGGGATTATATCATCTACTTTGTGACGCTTACGCTGACTGCGGCATTGATGTATTCTTTCTTGGCACTGGGACTTTCCCCGGACATTCTTGCCATGACAGAAAATATGTCAATGCTTACCACTGGCATTTTGATACTGTCGGCACTAATTGCCTTTATGTCCTCGTTTGTCATTGGATATGCTGTTCGCTTCATGTTGGGCCAACGCAAAAAGGAATTTGCTGCCTATGAGCTGATGGGCATGGAAGTGAAAACCGTCCGCAATCTATTTTTGGTGGAAAATGGCATAATTGGCGGGGTAGCTTTTTTGCTGGGAGCTTTGATCGGAACCGGCTTATCCGGATTGCTAAATCAGGTTATCCAGAATATTTTCGAGGTTCCGCACACTTATCGGGTTTTGTTTTCTTTCCGCGCATGGGGAATGACACTTTTCTTCTTCATTCTGATGTATGGATTTGGAATGTTTCGCGCAGCAAAGGTTATCCGGCGGCAAAAAGTGATTGATCTGCTTTACGATAACCAAAAAAACGAGGAAATCGGTTTTCATTCTTTGCTTCGGAGTGTTCTAACTGGCTTACTCTCGATTGCTGTTATGGTTGCAGGTGTAATTCTGCTGGAAAAAGGACTTCACATCCAGACTAATGAAGCATTGTTGTATTGTGGCGGAGCCTGTCTGCTAATTCTTGTGGCTGTTTATGAGCTACACCGAAAGATCCCGGTTTTGCTGTACCTGCTTGCCAAACGAAACCCCCAGCGAAAATATCGAGAGGAAAATCTGTTTTTCTTGGGGCAGATTGGCAGGCGTATTCAATCTTCCGGGCGTACAATGGCTGTTGTGGCAATCTTGTTGACGATTTCTCTTACAACGATGTTTATAGGACTGACAATGGGCGCAGGCTATAAGGCCAATATGGAGGCGTATTATCCCTATGACGCCGGTGTAGCCATTGACGCACCCTTGACCAAGGATAGCATGAATTCTGTCCTCTCCTTTGTGGAGGAACGCTGCAAGGTGGAGGACAGTGCAACCTATTACTTATATACAGTTCCCGGTAAATCCATTGAAGCCTTGTCTTTGTCTGACTATAATCGCCTGCGAGAGATTTTAGGGCTTTCGTCTGTTTCCATAAGTAATAACGAATTTTTAGTTCACTGTGATACATGGAATTATGTGGATGACATCCAGCAGAGATTGGAACAGCAGTCTGAAATTACATTGAATGGTCAGACCTTGACCGCAGCGGAAACGCCGATCCTGACTGAGCCAATGGAGCAGTATCAAATGGCAGGAACAAATGGATATGTGCTTGTCCTGCCGGATAAAGTGGCTTCACAGCTATCCGGGGAGAAAATTCGCCTTGTGATGAAACTGGCGGATGGTGGATACCCGGAGCTTAGAAGCGAACTAAGACAGTTTTTGAACAGTGGAGAATGGTTGCCAGACATCCAACCCGGACAGGAACTACCGGAGAAAATGACAATGGGGATAACAGTAAAAGCGTGGGGTGTTGCCAATTCACTGACCGGATTTACAACTCTCTCCTTCTGCGGGCTGTATTTGAGTATTATTTTTATCATTCTTTCCTGCTCGGTTCTGGCTTTTGAACAGCTTTCTTCTATAGACAGAAACCGGAAAAATTATGCGGTGATTGATTGGCTGGGCGTATCAAGTCAGAAACAGGTTGCCTTGATACGCAAGGAACTTTCCACTGTGTTTTTTATCCCCTTGCTATTCCCCATCATACTTACCGTTTTCCTGATTGCAGGAACACAGCTCCTTTTCGGGAAATCGTTTTTGCAGGAAGGACTTGTGTTGTTCTATGGCATGGTGACAATTCTGCTATTCTGTGCTATTTACCTGACCTATTTTGGAGCAACAATGTTCCTGTTCAAAAAGGTAATTCTTCGGCCCGAATAAGATAGAGATTGTTGAAAGGAACGGTATTATATGATCTGGGATATTGATGTTAGCGAAAAATTGTATTTTGCTTGTCAATAAAGGATTAGCAAATTAGGGTTTAGCGTGACAAAGGCGATTTCAGGAATTTAAGTATTTGGAGGTGAGTTGCTTGGGAAGTTTATAATTCTATCGTTTAGGGACGATGAAAAAGCCCTTTTTAGCAAAGCAATATCGGCCCTTGCTTCAGTCGCAGACTTGTCCACGGTGGCCGCCTCCGCAGACGCGCCGCTGCTCTTTGGCTCTCTGCAAATCGACCCTCAGCGCAGGCTGGTGTGGCAGTCCGGCCAGGCGGTGGACCTTACGCCGATGGAGTTTGATATTCTGCTCCTGCTGGCCCGCCGGCCAGGGCAGGTGTTCACCGCCCGCCAGATCTATGAAGCTATTGCGGCGGACTCCTTTGATGCCAGCTGGACAGGGATCTCCAGCATGGTCTACAAGCTCCGGCGCAAACTGGGCGCCAGTATCATCGAAACCGTCCGGGGTCATGGGTACAAATTCGTTGCCCTAAGCATTTCATCTAAATAGAGTAAGCGCACAACGGATCTGCTTCCGCTGTGCGCTTCTTTTTGATGGTTACTTTCTTTTCTCCATGATAAATTCACAATCCCATGATATACTTCGATTGGGTGATTACTAATGAAACGCATTCTAATTGTTGAAGACGAGCCGGACATCCAGGAGTTGCTACGCGCCTACCTGGAAGATGCCGGTTATCAGACCGCCGTGGCCGGGGATGGCGTGGCAGCTCTGGCCCTGTTTGGGGGACAGCCTTTCGACCTGGTTTTGTTGGACCTTATGCTCCCGAAGATCGACGGCTTTGGGGTCTGCGAGCTGATTCGCCAGCAGTCACAGATCCCCATTTTGATGCTCACCGCCCTGGACGGGGAAGAATCGCAGCTCCGGGGCTTCGGCATGGACATCGACGACTATGTGACCAAGCCCTTCTCTATGCCGGTGCTGCTGGAAAAGATCCGGGTCATCCTTCGCCGCCGTGGAAACACTGGGGAGGATAGCCGCCTGCGCTACCGGGATTTGACTTTGGACCTGGATACCCGGGAGGCCCTGCTGGATGGCCGGCTCTTGGATCTGACCGCCCGGGAGTTTGAACTGCTCCACACCTTTTTGGCTGCGCCGGGCCGGGTGTTCACCCGGGAGATGCTGCTTGCGAAACTGTGGGGCTATGACTTCTATGGAGATGAACGGGTGGTGGACAGCCACATCAAAAACCTCCGCCACAAGCTGGGGCGGAACTACATTGATACTGTAAGGGGGGTGGGCTACCGTGCTGCGAAAGAGGATCGCTGAAAGCCTGACAGCCCGAATCTTTCTCATTACCGCCGGCGTCCTGCTCGCGGCCGGGGCGATCACCTTCAGCTTTATCGCCTGGGCCTCCCCCAGCACCTATACCGCCGTAGTAAATGATGACCTTACCGCTCAGGTGGATACCCTGGTGGGGAAACTGGCAGAGACGACTCCTGCGGACTGTGGCGAGCTGCTGGATGACTTTGTACTTACCTCCGGGGCCAACGCCATGCTGGTGGGACCGGACGGGCGCCTGGTGGACACAGGGGCCAAGCTGACGGTTCAGGCTGTGTATGAAGATGATACTATGATTGTCACCACCTCAGAGCAGGAAAGCGCCGTCAGTTATCACAGCCAGGACATTCGGGAAGGCGATACGGTAGCGGTCACCATGTCGGAGCAGGCTACCATTACCGCCGAGGTAGTGTTTGCCGGCCAGAACGAGAGCTATACCCTCTATGTCACCCCACGGATTGAAGTGGAAAACCTGGCGGTGCGGGCGCTGATTCAGATAGCCCCTTGGCTTTTGGTGGTGTTATTGGTGTTTTCTCTGCTGTGCGCATTTATTTACTCCCGATATATCACTCGGCCTATCGTGCGCATGAGCGGCATCGCCGGGAAAATGGCAGAGCTGGACTTCCACTGGGAATGTGGAGAAAAGCGCAGGGACGAGATCGGTAAGCTGGGCCGCAGCCTGGATCAGCTGGCCCGCCGGTTGGATACTGCTCTTACCGACCTGGAGAGCGCCAACCAGGCCCTCCGGGGAGAGGTGGAACGGGAACGAGAGCTGGACCGCCAGCGGATGGCCTTCTTCAACGCCGCCTCTCACGAATTGAAAACTCCAGTGACCATCCTGAAAGGACAGCTCTCAGGTATGCTGGAGGTTGTGGGCATCTACCAGGATCGGGACAAGTACCTGCTTCGCTCTCTTCAGGTAACAGGACGGATGGAAAATCTGGTGCAGGAGATGCTGGCTATCTCCCGTATGGAGAGTGGATCTGTGGCTGTAAAACGGGAGCCGGTGGATCTGTCCGCCCTCATGGAGCGCCAGTTGGCCCTGGATATGCCTCTTTTGGAACAAAGAGGTCAGCGTCTGGTAAAAGGCCTGACACCGGGAACCGTTGTCACTGGGGACGCCTCGTTGCTGGGGCGGACGGCAGGCAATCTGCTTTCCAATGCATCCCTCTACTCCCCGGATGGAGCGGAGGTACGAGTTTGGTGCGGCCTTCTGGATGGCCGACCGACCCTGACGGTGGAGAACACCGGGGTTCAGATCAGTGAGGAGGCCCTGCCCCATCTGTTTGAAGCCTTCTACCGGGCGGAAGGTTCCCGGAACCGCGCTACTGGCGGCAGTGGGCTGGGACTGTATCTGGTGAAAATGATCCTGGACCGTCACGGGGCAACATATACCATTGAGAATACAGCAGATGGAGTGCGGGCTCAAATAATCTTTCCCGTCGATGAGCCGGCCCTGCGTGATTGACGGTATATACTAAGTGAATATGTGTGAAAGAATGGGGACAGGAGCTTTTCACTCCTGTCCCCATTCTTGTGCAGGTCAGATAAGGCCATAAGCTGAATCATATAGCAATCTCCATACAAATCACAAATTTCCTCCATCTTCACTCCATATTGCTCTGGTATTCTTTCCTCATCCCAAGCAGAAAGGAATCCGACAATATGGAAATCAAGATTCAAAATGTCAGTATGACCTACCCCAGCGGGAAGCAGGCCTTAAAGGGGCTGAACCTGGAGTTAAAATCCCCCAGCCTCATCGGCCTGCTGGGCCCCAACGGGGCTGGCAAATCCACCCTGATGAAGCTGTTGGTGGCGGCCTTGCAGCCCACCGAGGGGAATATCCTAGTGGACAGGATGCCGTTAAGCAAGGCCGAGAGTCATCTGAAGGCCAGCCTTGGCTATCTTCCCCAGGACTTCGGCTTGTTTGACGAGCTGACTGTCACCCAATTTTTAGACTACATGGCTGCCCTCAAGGGGATTGCGAACCCCAAAACTGCAATCCAGAAAACCATCCAGGCGGTCAATTTGGAAGAAAAGGCAAAATCCAAAATCCGCACCCTCTCCGGCGGCCAACGCCAGCGGGTAGGCATTGCGCAAGCTCTGCTGGGGAATCCCCCCTTCCTGATTTTTGACGAGCCTACGGTGGGACTGGACCCGGAGGAGCGCATCCACTTTCGCAATCTGTTCTCCCGTACAGCGGAGGAGCATCTGTTACTGCTCTCCACTCACATCATTGAGGATGTACAGTCTGTATGCGACCAGATCGTCGTCATCCATCATGGAACCATCCTGTTCACCGGCACGCCGGAGCAGTTGATCCAGTCGGCTACCGGCCATGTGGGCGTCTTTTGGGAGAAGGATGAGACGCTGGAGCAGGGGCTGCACATCACCGCCCGGGTAAACACCAGCCAGGGCATCCGCTGCCGTGCGGTGGCAGACAAGCTGCCGTCCTATGCCCAGGCGGAGGAGCCCTCTTTGGAGGACGCTTACCTCTATCTGATCTCCAGGGAGGCGGCACAATGAAGACAATGCGGCTCTTTCCCCTGGAACTAAAGCGGCTACTGCAAAGCCGCCTGACCTGGCTGACGATGGCTTTGACGGTTCTCTCCCCGGTGTTGGGGCTGGTGCTCTACAAGCCCGCCACATCTACCACCATGCTCTCCATGTATCTAGCAAACCCCGCGATTGCCGGCGGTGTGGCCGGCGCCATCCTCTTCGGCCTGCTGACCATCTTTGAGCTGGACAGGGCCTGCCGCAGCCGGGTGGACATTCTCACCGACGCGGTGGTGTCCCCTCTGACCACCGCCCTGACCCGCCTGTTGGCCCTGTTGACCGCGGCGGTGCTGACGGTGGGCCTCACGATGCTGGTTTGGCTGCCCATCAGTGCGGGGCTGATCGGCTCTGTGTTCACCGGTGCGAACTATGTGCTGGCCTATTTGCTGCTCATGGGGCTGGCGCTGCCCCTGGGCGTCCTGGCGGCGGCCGCAGCCTACCAGTTCACCCGCCGGGCGGATCTGTCCATCGTCCTGTTTATCGCCTTCTGCGCCTTGAGCCTGACGGTGTGGGCGTCGGACTGGCAGTTATGCTGGCTCAATCCCTGCGTGTGGGCTTTGTCCGATGACTTCTCCAACTTCCGTGTGTTTCGGTCGGTAGCCTGGATGCGCTTCACCTGGCTCCTTACACTGGCTGGAGTTTGGACAGTCTCCTATCTCTGCATCCGGCAATATGGGAAGGGCGTGTTTGGCTCCCTTGCACGGAGTACCCGGCGGCTCTACCGCCCGGTGATCGCCCTGGCACTGCTGGCCTGTTCCGGCACCGCCTATGCCGCCCAGCCCTTTATCGACCGCAGCAACCCGGATTTAACGGTGATGTCCTTCTATGAGATCCCCTATGCCGAGGGCGTCACTTTTGTCCGCCGCACCGCTCAGGTGTTTCCGGACACCGATGCCGGCACCGTAACGGGCCGGGCCTCCTACCAGTTCCAGAACACTTCCGGCCAGGAGCAGAGCGTCTCCTTCGGCATCAACCCGGGGTACACGATCTCCAATGTGAAAGCCAATGGCGCCGATGTTCCCTTCACGGTGAGCGACTACCAGGAGTACAACGAGGCCCGGCTGGAAGTCACCATTCCCGCCGAGGAGGAGGTGGAGCTGACCATGGAGTACAGCGGATTCCCCCAGGAGAGCCTGCCCACCATGCAGGGCGGCAAGGAGCTGAGCCGGGAATACCTCTGCCTGGAGAACTCGGCCCTCTCGCCCCGGGTGATGAATGTTATGCCCGGAGAGGCGGGCTATCCCACGACGATTGAGATCACCCTGCCCGCCTCTATGATTGCCATTCCCTTCAGTTCCAGCGAGGCGGAGGTCATATCAGAGAATGAGGACGGCACCAGGACCTGGCGCTATGAGGCCAACAGCGCCGGCGGCATTCTGTATGCCGGTGACTATATTTGTGAGCAGATCGAGGCCGGGGGCATGACCATCGAATTCTACTACGGCCGCAAGCATCAGGCCGTCATGGAGGCTGCCAAAGCCGTGGACGCGGTGAAGGAAGTGGTGGACTACTGCACCGAGCATTATGGCTCACTCTCCTTCGGCGCCGGCGAAACCCTGAAGCTCATCCAGAGCCGGGTGGCCGGCGGCGGCTACGCCGTGGGCGGGGCCAGCCTGCTGGACGAGGCGGACTTCACCATCGCCAACCTGGGGAACGCCGAAAAAGGCGGCGGCGCCGGTGAGGTCATGATCCACGAGCTGGTCCATCAGTGGTGGGGCCTGGGAAACATGTTTGATACCTCCGATTCCACCAGCCCCTGGTCTGCCGAGGGCCTGACCGTCTACACCACCTACCGCATCGTCAAGGAACTGTACGGCGAGGACTACGCCCGGGAGCATTATATAGATCAGTGGCAACAGACGGTGGACGACTACTACCTGAACTTCTATGTGCGCAATCCTAAGTATCTGGAGATGCTGCCGGAGCAGGTGCAGCTTGCCATCTCCAACAGTCTGTCTCAGGTTCGGCAGTACAATGAGATGCCCCTGAAAATTTGGAAAGCGGAGCAGCTGGTGGGTGGCGAGGAAGCTATGGATCAGATTCTCCATGACCTGTTCAACCGGGAACTGGACCCCATGTATCCCTATCTGACCTACCAAGAATTTTTAGATGCCTGCGGGCTGACGGAGGAGGATTTGAACCTTGAGTAAGATTTTTCGATATGAATGCCGCAGGCTGCTGTGGAACAAGTTTTTTATCGGGCTGGCGGTTGTGCTGCTTCTCTACGGGGCGCTGGTACTCCATGCCGTAACCATCCTGGGGGTATCCCACACCGCCCCCTTCTCCCCCTGGAGCTTTGGAGATTATCTTTCCCGAATGCTGCCCTTGCTGTGGATCGGAATGCTGTTCTTTCTGACCTTCTATACCTCGCCCAAAGCCCGGCGGGCGGCAGTTCTCATGGATGCTACACCGATGCCGCCCAAGCAGTATGCTTTGGTCCGGTGCGCCGCAGCCCTGACGGGCGGTGTGCTGCTGAGTCTGCTGTGCATGGGAGAGGCGGCAGTGTTCTACGGCCGCATGTTTGGCTGGTACGGCTGGGGCAGTCTCCTGCTCCCGGCCCTGGCGACCCTTCTGCCCGCCCTTGTGTTCGCACTGGGGAGCGGCTGGCTGTTGGGGCAGATCCGGCCCTGGCTGGTGTATGTGTGGATGGCGGTACCCTTCCTGTGTATGGCCTTGCCGCTGCCCGACGCCCTGGGAATCTGGAACGGACATTTTTTCAGCAAGTACCCTCTAGCACTTGGTACCTTAGACCCCGCCTTCTCTATGCCGGCCGCAGTTCTGATCGTTCAGTGCATACTGTTGGCCACGGGCATCGTCCTGTTGATGGTTCGCCCCGCACGATCCAAACGATAAGAAACGGGGAGAAATTGAATGATTGGAGGTGAGCTGCATGGGAAGTTTATAATTCTATCCTTTAGGGACGATGAAGAAGCCCTTTATAACAAAGTAATATCGGCCATTTACGCCATTTCAAACTTCCCCATAATGGCCGCCTCCGCAGACGCACCGCTGCTCTTTGGCTCGTTGCAAATCGACCCGCAGCGCAGGCTGGTGTGGCAGTCCGGCCAGGCGGTGGACCTTACGCCGATGGAGTTTGATATTCTGCTCCTGCTGGCCCGCCGGCCAGGGCAGGTGTTCACCGCCCGCCAGATCTACGAGGCCGTCGCTGCGGACTCCTACGATGCCAGCTGGACAGGGATTTCCAGCATGGTCTACAAGCTCCGCCGCAAGCTGGGCGCCGGTATCATCGAAACGGTGAGGGGCCACGGCTACAAATTCGTTGTCCCAGGCACCTCACTAAAATAAAGCAAGCGCACAACGGATCTTCTTCCGCTGTGCGCTTCTTTTATTTCTCCGCCGGTAATGCGGCCCCGGCACACAGGGCTCCTTCTGGTGTTTGTGAATTCGATTGGGAAGATGGGGAATTGCGGTGAAGCAGTTTTTTCTTCTTGCAAAATTCGTATTCTTAATTTATGAATGAAAATTATTCATTGACATTTCCCCAAATGGTGCTATACTTATTGATAGAAGGAGGTTGAGCCATGAATACCATAAAAGAAAACTCAAAAGCAGCGTTTAACCAACAGGCCGCCACCTACGATAAAGATATTAAGGGCCAGCACGCCCGCTCCCTTTATCCCGTTCTGCTGGAAAAGCTGTCACACATTCCTTTCCACTCCGCTCTGGATTTAGGATGCGGGACTGGTGAAATGCTGAAACTCATTATTCAGAAGGATGCCCATAAAGAATTGTGCGGCATCGACTTGTCGGAGGAAATGCTTGCTGTTGCTAAGTCAAAACTTCCGGAACAAGTCAAGCTGTTACTGGGAGATAGTGAGTCACTCCCTTTCCCGGATAACACTTTTGATGTTGTGTACTGCAATGACTCTTTTCATCATTACCCAGCTCCGCAGAATGTATTAAAGGAAGTGCATCGTGTATTGAAGCCGGGAGGAACCTTTCTGATGGGGGATTGCTGGCAACCCTTTGTAGGGCGCGTGATAATGAATTTCTATATGCGTCATAGCAAAGAAGGCGATGTGAAGATTTACTCTGAAGCAGAAATCGTTTCGATGCTTTCAGAATATTTTCATAATGTGTCATGGGAGCAGATTAGAAATACGGCCTGTATTGCTATGGCTCAAAAATGAGTGATATTCAATCATTGATTCTTTAGCGTGGGCGTGCTATTATAAAAAGAAAGGAGGCTCGGACTATGCGGATTACAAAAGAACCAGAAGTACGCAAGCAAGAGATCTTGGATACTGCCCTCAAATTGTTCGGGGAAAATGGATATGAAAAAACCTCGATTACAGATATAGCAAAAGCAATCGGCGTTGCTCAAGGTCTATGCTACCGATACTTTCCGTCCAAAGAGGCGCTATTTGACAGCGCGATTGAACAGTATGCAGATGTTCTGGTGGAACAGCTTGTTGGCTTTGAAAAGGACGATCACAAGTCCCTGCGGCAGATCATCGAAGATATGCCTGCCACGATGGAAGATCGGGACACAAAGTACTATTCAGTTTTTCACCAGGCCGAAAATAAGAAATTCCACGATCAGCTTTCTCTAAAAGTATGTGAGAAGTTGGTTCCGCCTGTGGAAAAGCTGCTGCAGCGGGCCCAGCAAAACGGTGAGATCCAGATTGATGATTTGCAGGCTGCTGCGATGTTTTGTGTATATGGACAGCTTGGCATCCTGTTGGCGGACGAACTGACACAAGAAGATAAAGCAAAGCGGATTCGAGAATTTCTCATATATGCGCTTCGCCTTTGAAAATATCCCCTGCTATCGGGCGGGGGATATTCAAAGGTCAATAACTGAATAGTTTTCATTCACATACGGAGGAGCTATAATGAATGACCCTTCATGCTTTACAAACTTACATGAATATTACACTTTCATTTATGCCATAAGCTACATGATGTTAGTAGAAGTTGGAATCTGGATCTACAATTTTAGGGGATGGTTGAGAAGGCCGGATAAGAAGAATAGTGATTATGGAACGCTTCTGATTGTTATGTTGGGGTGTTGGGGAAGTTTTTATTTCAGCACTTATTTCAGGAGCCAACAATTTACGCAAATCGCTGGAGAAATACTTCTCCCTCATATTTTTTACTATGTGGGTGTGGCTTTAATTCTAATAGGCACGACATTGCGTGCTTTTGCGGTCTGGAGCCTGCGGCATTCCTTTACGCTCGCTGTCAAAACAGGCAGCAACCAGCAGTTGGTTACAACCGGCGTTTACCGATATATCAGGAATCCCGCTTATGCCGGAACAATGTTGAGTATGCTTGGAAATGCTTTTTGTTTCCGTTCTGCTTTTTCGCCCTTCATTGTGTTACTAATTTTGGCAGTCTGCTATGGAATTCGGATTAAGGTAGAGGAAAAAGCATTATATGAGTGCTTCGGAGAAGATTTCAAAAATTATTGTTTCCGTTCATGGAGACTGATACCTCTTATTTGGTAACTGGCTACTGTTTTAGTAGCCATAAAATATCATTCAAATATGAATGTTCTTCATTCAATTATAGAAAGGAAGTTTTTATCATGCCAACAAAAATTGATTTTATAGGTGGGAATACAAAGCGTTGCCTTATGGCGATGGCGCTCCCGATGATTGCCGCCATGTTCCTCAATATGATGTATAACCTGGTGGACAGCCTGTGGATCGGGAACTTGCTGGGAGAAACAGCCTATGCCGCATTGACAAACTCCACCCCCATCATTCTGATCTTGACTTCCGTTGCGATGGGCGCAACTAACGGTGTATCAATTCTGATCTCCCAGGCGATTGGCGCGAAGGACAAGAAAAAGACAGAGAGTTTGATTGCCACATCCTTCTGCGTTGCGGTAGCTTTCTCCCTCCTTGTGACGATTCTGCTTGAGGCGTCTCTTCCTGCAATTTTGAAGGCGCTGAATACTCCGGCCGAAACTTATGATATGGCATACAGCTATTTGGCCATCTATGTACTTGGGTATCTTGCAGTTTACCTTTACCTTTACTTCACCGCTGTTTTGCGGAGCTTTGGCAATTCTATGTTTCAAGCCGTAGCCATGCTGGTATCAACAATTTTGAACGCGATCCTCGATCCTATTTTTATCCACTTCATTGGATTTCACGGTGCTGCGATTGCTACACTTCTTTCTCAGGTCATCTGCCTGCTGTTTATGCTGATCTATCTGAAAAAGAAAAAGCTGTTTGCATTCAAAATTTCTGCATTTGACAAAAATGCTGTATTGCCCCTGATTCAGAAAGCAATCCCCTCTGTCATCCAGCAAAGTATCCCTGCAATCAGCACGACTTTCCTCACGGCGCTTGTCAGCACCTATAGCGTCACCGCAATAGCAGCTTATGGAGTAACGGGAAAACTGGAAACCATTCTTTTCTACCCGGCAATGGCACTGAACATGGTTTTGACCACTATTATTGGACAGTGCGTTGGTGCAAACCGTTATGATCGGGCCAAGGACTATCTAAAGTGCGCTTTGGGATATGGCTGCGGCCTGCTCGTAATTCTTTCCGTTGTGGTGGTCGGTTTTTCGAGACAGCTTTCCGGCCTATTTGTCCGCAGTGAGGATGTGGCCGCTATTGTTGGAACATATTTTTTAATCGTCAGCATTGGGTATATTCTTAACACCGTCACAAATTGCTATTTAGGTTCCCTTAACGGTATGGGAAAGCCGTCAAAGAGTATGTTTCTGATGATTTTCTATTACATTGTAGTCCGGATGCCTTTGGCGTACTTACTTTCCTATCTGGGGTTCGGCCTAAATGGAATTTGGGTTGCGGTATTGATCAGTCATGTGGTAGCCAGTGCCGCCGCAAGCATTTCTGGAACTATCTCTTTCAAGAAAAGGCCGACTGCAGAATAGGAAAATAATTATATCACGGTTCTAAATATAGGGAGGTGATTCGTTGGGGAAGTTTGTAATCCTGTCTTTTGATGATAACGATGATGCTGTCTTTAATAAAGCAATCGCCGCTCTTTCTTCTATTGCAGATTTTTCCACGGTGGCCGCCTCCGCAGACGCACCGCTGCTCTTTGGCTCCCTGCAAATCGACCCGCAGCGCAGGCTGGTGTGGCATGCCGGGCAAGCAGTGGACCTGACGCCGATGGAGTTTGACATTCTTCTCCTGCTGGCCTACCGGCCAGGGCAGGTGTTCACCGCCCGTCAGATCTATGAGGCCGTCGCCGTGGATTCCTTTGATGCCAGCTGGACAGGGATCTCCAGCATGGTCTATAAGCTCCGGCGCAAGCTGGGCGCTGGTATCATCGAAACGGTGCGGGGCCACGGCTACAAATTTGTTGTCCCAGGCACCTCACTAAAATAAAGCAAGCGCACAACGGATCTTCTTCCGCTGTGCGCTTCTTTTATTCTTTGCACCGTAATTCTACTTTATTTAAGCCCACGGGAAAGACCCTGAGACGGTGATCTCAGGGCCTTTCTCATAGACTTAAATCCGGAACAGGTCAATCGCCCGCATCAGCGTGATGCACAGCTCCTGGTACAGATCCTCGTCCAGTCTGCCGTTGATCACGGCGTACTTGAGCAGCAAAGGCCGGTACATGAGCAAAATGCTTGTGATAGCCTCACGGTCACCGTCCTTGGCTCGCCGCAGCATCTGTTCAAATGTCATATCCGTTCACCCCCCTCGATGCTCTTCTTCAACTTCCGAATGGCCCGGTAATACACCGCGGCCGCACCCTTATACGACAATCCCAGCTGCACACCGATCACATCGAATGGGCGCTTGTCCAGCACACGGGCAAGGAACACATACCGTTCCCGCTCGTCCAGCTGTTTCAAGGCATACAGGAGCGCGCTGCTCTCGATTTTCTCCCAGAGGGGCAGCCGCTCCATCACTTCCTGCTCCAGCGTTTGGCTCACGGCAAAGATCGTATCCGTCAAGGTCTCCTGATTGCTGTACGCATAAAGGGCCTTCAGATAATCCCTCTGGGTGCGCCTGACCGCCTGGATTAAGTAACCTGTAAACTTGATTTGCAGTTCTTCCTCTGCTCGTCCATTATTTCGTTGCCACATGGCCTTATCCTCCAAATAGTTCAAGAATTTTTATGGGATTCTTGAACCTCTGGAGGAGACCGGCACCGAGCTAACGGGCGTCTTTGCCTGCCATATAAAGAAACGCGGCCGGCTGCACACCGCAAAGGTGGGCTGCCGGCCATGTGATACACATAAAGAAGTCCGTCATGACTTCCGGCGCCCGCAGGAGGAGGCTTATCGCTCGATTTGCGATGTTCCCGCCTGCTCCCGTGAAAAGGGCGGCGGAAGAACCGTATTGTAAAGTAAGCTGTGTGTCGAAATGTAAGCAGATGGACGAACCTCTTTATGTGCATGATCCATCTTTCCATCATGCACTTCTGGCTCCCTGCCATCTGAACCACACTTTGCACACGAACCCGCCGCTGTTATGAACAGGCGGCGGGCCTGCCAATTATCTTAGGTGCAGTGTTGTTCCGAAAACTTTGTTGATTTTTGTCGGATTATAAAAGAAAAGGCAGCCTCATTCTCTTTGGAATAAGACCGCCTGTTGTAACTTGAAATTACCTCTGCTGTTTTGAATTTTCCGTCTCATAGACATCCCTCCCGTTCTTTCTATCTATTTATGGTTTCAAAACGCCATATTAAGTGTAAATGTCAAAGATCGCTGGATTTTGACTGAACGACAATTTTTCCCATCAGGCGGTTATTTTCATCAAAATCTTGCAGCTTCAACACAGAGAAAAAGGGCGGGCAAAGATCTGTTTTCTCTGCCCGCTCCTTCTAAACAAGATTTATCCCTGATGTTTGACCTTCAGGTGCTGAAAACTGTCCTCACTGATAGCGTGCTCCATCCGGCAGGCGTCGGCCTCTGCTGTCTCCTGATCTACGCCGGCTTCTATGAGCATTTCCGTAAAAAAGCAGTGTTTCTCATAGGTTCGCTCCGCCACTTCCCGGCCCACATCGGTCAGGTGCAGGAAATAGTCGCTGTCCATCGTCAGGAAGCCCCCGTCCCGCAGGGTCGCCACCGCATGGCACACGCTTGGCTTGGACACTTCCAGGCGCCGGGCGACATCCACGGAGCGCACCATGCCTTTTTCTTTTTGCAGCATCAGCACAGCCTCTAAATAGTCCTCGCCCGACGCATGAATCTTCATTCTATCACCCACTCACATAATCCCAGCATTTGCAAACTGCTTGTTGTAAACCTTTTTTGCAATAACTCCGACAATTATTGAGATAACTACGGTTGCGGCAATAGCAAGAACCATAAACCACGGAGAAGTCAAGGTTGATAATATCTCAGCATAATTTGCAGACATTTCTTCGGATGCCTCTGAAATGGCATAGTCAGAGAATACCCATACATACAACGGAGAACCGATATTGCTTAACGAAAGCAGGATATAACTCATCATGATACCTTTGTAATTCTTATATCCGGCCCATTTCCGAATGATTTCCGCTAAAATAGAACAAGCAATCAAGCTCCCAAGCAATAGATTCGCAAGCTCCCCAAAAGCCACGAAAGCGATTGCTACAAATAGGTTCATAATGAGAACCACGCCTGCTTTCGGCACTTTTGCCATAACATACATATATGGAAGCCATGCCACGAGAGCAATTAAAGCTGTTACAAACAGATAGAGCAATGGGTGTATGCCGCCCATAATCGTAGCTGCCAAAACCACAGCAAAGTAAATAACGGAAAATACGATTGTCAGACCTAAATCTTTTAACTTCCAGTGTTGTTCCATAAGATTTCCTTTCTATTTTCCTTGCTGTAATTCAACAAGGTGTGCATATAGACCGCCCTTTTTCATCAGCTCAGCGGGTGTACCCATCTCACTGACCTTGCCATCATCCAGAACAACGATCTTATCAGCATTTGCCACTGTCCTCATGCGATGGGCAATCACCATGACCGTCTTATCCTTCAGCAGCACCGACAAGGCATCCTGCACCAGCGTTTCACTCTCGGCGTCCATAGAGGCAGTTGCTTCATCAAGCAGGACAATGCGAGCATTTTTCAGCAAAGCGCGGGCAATCGAAATGCGCTGACGCTCGCCACCAGACAGGGCGCTGCCGTTTTCCCCGATGTTCGTCTGATACCCTTGGGGCAGGCGCTGGATAAATTCCTCGCATTGGGCGGCTCTGGCCGCAGCCATCACTTCCTCATCGGTGGCGTCGCCCCGGCCCAGCCGGATATTCTCCATGACCGTCTCATCAAAGAGCATGACATCCTGGAACACAATGGCATAGTTCTTGAACAGCGTTTCCGGTTCGACCGTTTTGACATCCACACCGCCCAAGGTAATGGTTCCGGAGTCCGCATCCCAAAAGCGGGCCGCCAGTTTGGAGGCGGTGGACTTGCCGCTGCCAGACGGGCCTACCAGCGCCGTGACCTCGCCCTGCTTTGCCACAAAAGACACGCCCTTCAAAACCGGCTCCTCATTGTAAGAGAACACCACATTCTTAAACTCAATATCGTAGCCCTTGTTATTGCAGACATTGGTTCCGGTCTGCTCCGGGGTCGCGTCAATCTGTTTCATTCGCTTGACGCTGACAAGGGAGGAAAATACTTCCGCCATCAGCATGAAGCAACTGGTGAAGGGGTCATAAATGCGGCCGGCAAACAGCAGGAACAGGATGAACATGGGGATGGACAACGAACCGGCTGTCACCAGAATGCCTCCCACCAGCATAACCGCCACAAGGCCAAACCGAAGGATGAATTGAGCCGTAGTTGTAGCGGCACCGGGAGCGATCTCGTTGCGGAAGGAACACTTCACCACATAATCCAGCTTCTTTTCCAGCCCTTCCAGGTATTCTTTTTCACGGGAGCAGGACTTCAGCTCCTGGATGGTGTCGAGATATTCCTGTACACCGTCATAGCTGGGCTTCTTTGGCAGCGGGGAGATATGCCGGAGCATCGGCGACAACTCGTCCGCAAAGCCCCTGAAATACCATTCCAGCAGGGAATCCTTTTTCTTGTTCCGGTCAAAATAAGCGTAAATCGCTTTATATCTCCGGGTATAAAGGCCCGTATGAAAACAGGCGGCTTCATTTTCAATGTGAAAATATTCCGCTGCTTTACTGGCGGTTCGTTCTTCCTTATAGTCAATGATCTGTTTCTTAAAGATTGCGTGGATATATCTTTCTAAAATCGGGGTGTCTGGATTTTTTGTTAAGTATATCGGATTTTTGAATCGCCACGGTTCCGGCAGGGCCACCTCCGCCAGCATATCAAGCTGGGAATACCAGTTCGGGACGTAGGCGAAGGAAAACAGGTCTGTATTGAGCATCATATCAATTTCCTCCATTTATTCTGCAATGCGTCCACGAGCTTCATCTGCACTTGTATCTTTTTGTCCTCGTCGATATGCCGATATACCCGGCCATCCAAACCAATGGTTTCATATTCCACCAGAGAATTGATATAAGCGTCATAGTGCAGGAGATATTCCTCTATTGCTGCTGGCTCGCCGTGAACCGCTCGCTTGATTAGGTCATAGGTTAATTCATGGCTCTGAGCTTCCTTGCTCATAAAATGTTCTGATCGCCTGAAATGCGCGCCGCCTCAGATTGTAGACGGTGCGGGTCGTCACCTCCATCCTTTTTGCAATTTCCACATCCGTGAAAGCATACCAGAAGTCAAAAAGTAAGACGTTCCGTTGCTTCTCTGGAAGGGAGCAGAGTGCTTTATATAAAGCTTCGCTATGAACCACGCAGGATAGCTCGTCCGCATAAAGCACAAAATAATCGGATGGATACCTGTCTTCGTGGCTTAAATTTTCAAGAAAATAGTCTACTGGCTCGTCGGAGTAATGCTTCTCCGCGTTGGCCTTTGCCCGTTTGAGATTTCTGCTGAAATTCCGGGCCACTGTCTTGGTGAAGGAATCCACCATGGCAACGATCCGTTTTTCATCGTCAGAGGGAGACTTCATGCCGCATCCCTCCTTTTTTGCAGATTTGAGCTGGTTAGCCTGTTTCGCCTCCTCACATAACCAGAACACATCTCAAAGGTGCAAACCGGAAAGTTTTTGAAAAATATTTTGAGAAAATTTTTTGAATGTATAAATCTATCTAAAAACTGGTTAAGAGCCGCACATACAATTTTCCTCCTTCGACAAAAATAGGCCAATCCGCACAAGGCAGACTGGCCCATTTTGGCAAGTGCTTGTCTTGCCCTGAAAAATAAATTATGAAGATTTCTCGCTTTGCTCTATCTGTAATTCACCCTTTTTCAGCCGGAACACCACATCCGCCTGTTTTGCCAGCTCACCTGAGTGGGTAACAACTATCACGCATTTCTTCATCTGATGGGCGCTTTCTTTCAGGATTTCCGTAATATCCCCAGCCGTATCCTCGTCCAGATTGCCGGTAGGCTCGTCCGCCAGAATCACCGGAGCTTCGCTTGCGAGCGCCCTTGCAATGGCTACCCGCTGCTGCTGGCCGCCGGAGAGTTTCAGCACGTTCCGTTTGGATTCCTCCCTCGTCAGCCCCAGCCGTTCCAGAAACGGGAGTGCCGGTTTCTTTGAAGTCAGCCGGACATTCTCCTGCGGGGTCATATAGTCAATCAGGTTGTAGCTCTGAAAGATAAAAGAAACATTCTTTTTCCGATGGCCTGCCAATCCGGCCTGTGCAATGTCTTTCCCTTCAAACAGGATATTCCCGCTTGTGGGGCTGTCCAGACCGCCCAGCAGGGATAGAAGGGTTGTCTTGCCGCACCCGGACGGGCCGAGAATGGCATACATTTTTCCCGCCTCCATCTGCGCATTGATCCCTCTCAGCACCTTCCTCTTTTTGTCATAAGAGTACGTTAGGTTTTGCAGTTCCAAAATTCCCATAGAGGCACCTCCTATTCACCTTCGGGCACAAATTCATAGTCAAAATCATAGTCCTTTACTTTATCCGGCACCTCGTAATCTATGATGGGCGAGCCGGATTGCTCCTGCGTTTCGTCTGATTTATTCTCCTTGGGGGTACATCCTGTGAACAGCAATCCCACAAAAAGGAGGACAGAAAACATTTTCCATACTTTTTTCATATCGTTACCGCCTTTCTCAACTCATTTTCGATAGAATTTCCCGCGGTTTCAGCCGCATGACGGAAATCGAGGATATTCCGGCGGATACCGTTACAATCCCGATCCCCAGCAGGAATAGGAGGCCCATTTCCTCAAGCTGTACACGAACCTGTAATTCCGGGGTTTCGATTTCCGGCTCACCGGTATCTGTTCCGGCCTCCCCACGGGTTCCGGCAGATAAGCCGTCTTCCTGCTGCGCCTCCGTTACCGCCTGCCCGGACTGCAATACGTTTCCCATCTGGCCCGCAATGGCGCTGGCGGAGAAATAAGAGAGGGAAAATGCTAATATCGCAATCAGCAAAACCTCGGCAATATACTGCCCTAAGATGGACAGCTTGCTGATCCCAACCGAGAGCAGGACACCGGTTTCATGGATGCGGGTTCTGGCCCACATGGTTAGAATGAGCGAGAGGATGGCGATGCTTACAATCAGCGCGATCATCAAAATGGTGGATACCAGCTCCGATAACTGTTCCAAAGAGGACGCGGCGTTTTCATAGTCCTCGTTGTCAACCAGAAAAGAAAAGCCTTTCCAGTCCACGCCGCTGATTTCCTTTACTTTAGAAATGATTTCCTCCATGTTCTGCGGGTCGTCCACCGATACGGTCAGCTCGTTAAAGCCCTGTATTGCGGGGCCGTTTTCATAAGCCACCAAAGTGGCAAGGTCGGTGATGATAAGGTTTTGTATTTTATCGTAGGTTGTCACCTGATCGTTGATGCCTTCGATTTCTTTTGGAGAGAACAGGCCCACAATCTCAATCTCCACGCCTTTGCCCGTTTGGATTTTGTCACCAATTTTCAGGCCGTTTTTCTCAGCCAAATCCTTGCTGATTAGCCCCTTGTTTTTGTCGTCCGGCAGGATATGCCGCCCCTGCGTCAGCGTAAGCTGCCCGGAAGTAAACCGGGTAAGCTCCTCGCTTTTCCATGTGCTTAAAATCTTTGAGGATGCGCGAAATTCTTCCTCAATGGGGATATTGCCGGTAAATAGTTCCAGAGAGGGGAACGCCGCCAGACTCTCCACGGTGGCGCTACACTCCTTGATCCCCTCAATTTCCCGGATTTGCTCTACCAGCTCCGGGCTGATCTGCTGGGTGGAATATATCAGGGTTCCGCCCTCCACGCTTTCCACCTTCAAATAGGGATTGTTTTCCGTGTAGTCAAAGCCAATGAGAAAACTCCCGCCAAGGCTTTGCCGCAGCTCCTGCTGGGCGGCTTTCGAAGCGTTCCCCAGCGCCAGAGCGGTCAGTACAAAGGTTGCCATCACCAGCAAGATGACAAAAAGAAGGATACTCTTGCCCCTCTTGCGGACGATGTACAGCCACGCTCGATTCATAAAGTTCATAGAATGACCTCCGTTTCATATAGGATAAGTGTTGCAACGCTGACAGCATAGCACCCCAATATGGAACCAGTATGAAACGGATAAAAAAGCAATCGCTTTATGGGAGATAAAGGATAAAGCACATTCCCGGTGGGTTTTTAGTTGCCTCAAATTGATAGGGCAGCCCAAGGGCCTTTGAAAGCGTATCTACAATATATAATCCCAGCCCATTCCCGCCATCTTTACGGTCACGGGCAAAGTCCGGACGGTAGAACGGCTCAAATACATGTGCCAGCTTATCCGGCGGGATGGGCGTACACTCGTTTTCTATTTTTATCTGCCGGGCGGTCAATAGAACGGTGATCTTGCATCCCGGCTTTGTGTAGGAAACCGCGTTGGAGAGCAGATTGGACAGGATTTTTTCAAGGCCTTTCTTTGACGTGTGGACAGGGCACTTTCCCTGTATGCTGAAAGAAAAGTCGAGTCCCTTTGCCTTCGCAATCAACTGATAAGGCTCGCAGATCGCCGGAAGACACTCCGACAGGTCAAAGGTTTCCGCGTCTTGTTTCTCCTGTGTAAAATCCAGCCGGGAGGTATCCAAAATTTCTTTAATCATAGAGGAGAGCTGTCCGGTAATCTCCTTACATTCCAACAGACAGCGATCCCGGTCTTTGTATTTTCCAATGCCTAAGATCATGTTTTCCAAAATCGCGTTAAGAGCAGTCACCGGTGTTTTCAGTTCATGGGAGGCGGCCCGCAGGAAATCAATTTTTGACCGTTCCGCCTCACGGACGTTTTGCTTTTCTTCTTCCAGCTTTTCAATGGTGGAAAGCAGGCTGGCATACAGCTTATTTACGCGGGCGGCCAATTCGCCAATCTCGTCCTTCGTATGCACCACGCAGGTTGCAGCCTTATCCAGTTTTTCCATCTTTTCCGTTGTTTCCGCAATCTGCTTGATTGGCCTCGTCATGGCTCTGGAAAACAACAGGGAACACCCGGCGGAAATGATGGCGCAGCAAAGCAGGGATACCGGCAGTGCTTTTCCGATAGCGGATTTTATCAAAATACCAGTATTCACATCACTCTCAATAATGGCCCCTTCCACAAAACGGTTGGTGCTTACGGTCATTTGCGGCGCAAGCACGTAGAGAAAGACATGGGCCATCACAGTGACAAATAGCATCACCCCAAAGGTGTATAAGAAGATTTTAGTAAAGAGCTTTAAGTTTCTCATGGGTGTTCCTCATACTTGTAGCCAACGCCTTTTACCGTTACAATCCGGTCAAGACTCAGCTTTTTCCGTAAATTTTTGATGTAGGTATCAATAGTTCGGTCGATGATGGGGTAATCATATCCCCACAACTCGTCCAAGATCTGCGACCGTGTAAGAACTAGACCTTTATGCTCTATCAGCAATTTCAGCAGGTCGATCTCCTTTGGTGTCAGGTCAATAGGGCCGCCCGGCCCGGAAGCGGTGTAGCCGCCAAAATCCACCGTAATATCGCCTATCTGGATTTGGCTCAGTTCCGGGCTTTTCCCACACCGCCGCAGCAGAGCCGTCACCCGTTTCCCCAGCAAAAGCATGGAAAAGGGTTTTGTGATATAGTCGTCCGCCTGTTCATCAAAGCTGGCCGCCTGAGTAGGCTCATCGTCAAGGGCGGTAAGCATTAAGACGGGGATGCCGCTCGTTTGACGCAGTTCTTTTAATACCTCCAAACCGGTTCGTTTCGGGAGCATAATGTCCAGAACCACTAAATCAATGGATTTTTCCCTTGCGATCTGCAAGCCCTGCTCTCCATCGAAGGCAGACAAGGTGGTATGTCCTGCGGAGCTCATGTATTCGCAGATTGCCTCGTTGGTGGCGGTATCGTCTTCCACAATCAATAAAACAGCCATTTTTACACCTCCTCGCTCCATCATACCAAAGCAATATGGAAAGAGTATGAAATGCTTTGTGTCAGATTGACAGTGTACTGGACTTTTATGAAAAAGCAAGCCTTTCATAATGAGGCCAATCCGCACAAGGCAGACTGGCCCATGTTGACAGGGCACTGGCCTGCCTTGCTTTTCCACCCGTGGTGTGTAGGCTGTCACTCACAAGACACAAGCCGGACAGCGAAGGCCGCGGGCAAAGCCGCCATAGGGTAACACTGGTAGTGGCTTCCTTCCCTTATAAAAATTCCTATTTTTTCAGTTGGTAAAAATCATAAAACGCAGCGTGTTTCGCAATCAGTGTTTCAAATGTGCCATGCTCAATGATTTTTCCGTCTGCCATAAAGATAATCTCATCATACAGTTCAAGAATATCTTTACTCATATTGTGCGTAATAGTAAGTAAGGTTAAATCGGATATTTCCAACAACCTACTTTCAATGTCATACGCAGTCTGCATATCAATAGCAGATGTACCCTCGTCTAAAATTAACAGCGGCTTTTTACGAATTAAAGCTCTTGCTACCGCAATTCGTTGTTTTTGCCCGCCGGAAAGGTTATTACCGTTTTCCCCAACATGATATTCAAGTCCGTTTGGTACTTGCTCAATAAAATGCAATAAGCCACTATCAGACAGTGCAGATTGTAATTCTTCTTTGCTGTAATCTTCGTGTAGGCAAATATTGTCTAAAATGCTTTCGTCAAACATATAGACGTTCTGATGAATGACAGACGACAAGGCGGTTATTTTATCAATATCCACAATGGAAAGATTATCTTCATCATACAGAACATTACCTTTGAAATCAGAATAATATCCGGCAATCAGTTTGATAAGCGTAGATTTTCCGCAACCACTTTTACCAACAAAGGCATATTTTTTCCCTTTTTTAATGGATAATGAAATACCGTTTATGACTTCATTTTCTTTATCATAGGAAAAATGCAAATCCTCTACACAAATCATCTCATTGAAAGTAGGGGGTTTTTTTGTATCCGTGTCTTGCTTCCGGTAATCTGAAAATTCATTTAACTTCTGTGCAATCGGCTTTATACTCTTGATTTTAGGAATATTACTAAAAATGATTAAAAGCGGATTTGCAAGATTACTGCTAACCTGTACCATGCCTAATAAAGCTCCTGCGCTGATACGTCCGATAATAATGAAATATGCTGAAAGAAAAACAACAACAACTTGAACAAGAAGCGCAAGAACCATAGAAACCGCTTCATTTGCAGCAATCGCTTTGTCAACTGAATATTTTGCTTTTATCGTGTCCTCATTACTTGTTTCAAATCGTGAAAGGACATATTTTTTCATTCGGTACGACTTGATAATTTCAAAGCCGGATAACAGATCTTTTACATGATTTGTAAAAGAGGATAGCATATCAGAATATTTGTCTTGCCGTTTAGAGAGCAGTCCTCCGAACAGACTGGGGACGATAAGCATAATGGCGATTGCAATAATTACGCATACCGTAACGATAATGTCGAAGTAAATCATTACAGCAAGGGACGCTATGAAAATAATCGTGTATTGAATGACTTGCAAGAGAGGAAGTAAAAAATTGTCCTCAATCATTTTTACATCATTCGTAATTGCAGATAAGTAATCTGCGGTATTGTTTTTGGAGTAATCCTCAATCGTGTGTTTCTCAATTCCCATAAAGGTTTTAGAACGAACAGCTTTCATAATCTTGCAGACAAATATTTTGCTGAACAAAGATTGTAGGTACATAAATACTCCCATAAGCGCAAAGTAGGCTAAAGAAAAGAGTAGTATTCTGATGAAGCCGTCCATATCGCCCATATCTACAATGTCCATAACCTGTTGCAACAAAATAGCGATAAACACATAGGAGAGGGAACTGATTGCAGTAAATAATACGGTAAGGAAAAGCAGAAATTTGTATTGTTTTAAGTATCGCATCATATAGCGGTGTCCTCCTATTTTCTGTTAAAAAGCAAATCGCAGATAAATCCTACTGCCCCTAAACCAAATAGACAGGTAGCGGCTGTTTTATAGCCTTTTTCGGATAAATGTACAGCTCCTATCATCAATCCGATTTCTGCCGCAGCAGATACCGATTTAGATGCAATGCGGAATGAACGCCTTTTCCATGCCTTATTTGCGGCAACTTCAATCTTGTTTGCAGCGTTTTCAATTTTTTGGTCTATGTTAGACATAATAATCTCCTTTCATACATCAAGGCGGTATGTATAAGTTCAAAATAATACCTTGTGAACGAATGTATCGGATTGAAAATAAAATTGCCTCGAAAAAGGCAGTTTTATTTTATTTGCCTACGTTTAGATGTTCAAGGTAGTTTTGCACTATACCCAAAATTTCATCATCAATAATTGGAAGTTTCATACTATCCAACAGGTATTTGATAAATGCAAACTTTGAAATTAGTTCTTCCGGTGTAGCGGGATAGACAGAGGGTATTAACCAAAAGTTTGTAAGTAAGGGCAAAAGTTCGGATAGTTCTTTTGCATACTCGGTCTGGATAGAACCGTCCTCTATCCCCTCTTGAATGAGCTGTAACCAAAGAGGGGCAATCAATTTTCTATTTGTGTCAGCCAGTTCTGCTAACAAACGGGGGTTTTTCAAAAGGGGAATACTTTGCTTGCCAAGCTCTGTCCTATCAATATCGACATGGTTTAGCTTAATAACTTCTCGCATTTTCTGTAAACCATTCAAGCTCTTCTGCTTTTGTACGGTAACAAACGGATTGTTGTCAAAAAAGAGTTTATCCCCTAATGCTTCAATAATTTCCTCTTTTGACTTGAAGTGATGATAAATAGCACCTTTAGTCAATCCACCGAGTCCATCTACAATATCTTGAATAGTTGTATTGTCATATCCTTTTTCCAGAAAGAGCCGTTGAGCCACATCTAATATTTTTTCAACGGTTACTTCTGGATATTTATTTCTGGCCATTGGCTAAACACCTCCAAATTCTCATTCGTTCGTTTGGTATGTTTTATTATAGCAGTCCTACCCAAACTTGTCAAGATACATTCGTCTGGTATTTATGCGTTTTTTACTCTTCATGAAGGCTTGCTCAAAAAATTTCTTGAAAATCAATCGAAAAAGCCTTGCTTTTTCACCCGTGGTGTGTAAGCTGTGACTCACACAAGGCACAAGCCCAAGCAAAAAAGAAAGGTGGAAATTACAATGAAAACAGGAAAAATCACAGCGAAACTGAGGGATGCGGTTCCGGTTTGCCTTATGGTAAACGGTGAGGAAGTAAAACGATACAAGAATATTGAGCTGCCGGATATGCTCAAAGAGGTGGAAATGACCGACTTCCATTTCAACGTACACATGGACGGGAAGATCACCTTTGAAATCCACTATGAGGAAGGCGTACTGCCGGAGGTATTCCCGGAGGCCCGCACCAGAGTAAGCCGGGCGGCGAAGGCCGCCGCCAAAGCCGCCGCACAGGAAATCACAGAGGTTATGGCCGTGGAGGCTACCGAGCCAGAAACAGAGGCTGCGCCGGAGGGCAGCCCGCAGAATGGTGAATTTCCAGCGGAAGATCCCGGTGAACCTACCGCAGAAGAAAGCAGTCCGGGAGGCATTGAGGCCGCCTACAATGTGACAGGTGTACGGCGCAAGGAGCTGGTGGCAGCAGTAGGCGACTTCATTGGAGCAAAGCCGGAATATCTGAGAGCGCCGACATACGCTTTCGCAGTAGGAAGCTACAATATCGACAGAGAAGGAACATTGACTGGCCCGGAAAATCCGGCGCTGATCGAAAGCCTGAAAGAACAAGGCTTCATTGCCGCAGAGTAAAACGAGAAGGCCCCGCTTCGGCGGGGCTTTTCCTGTCCTCAGTGAAAAAAGATATGTTTTAAGACCTTTAGAGCTTGCTTTTTGACCGGTAGTGTGTAAGCTGTCACTCACAGAAATAAAACATATCTTTGAGGAGGACGCAACCATGCTACAAATATCTGAAATCGTAAGAAAAACCGAGGAAATGTTTGACCTGTTCAATAAGCATTTTTACGAAGGCGAGCTGAGCCGCCCGGCCATCACTGTATCGCCGGACGGAGGGCGCGGGGCGTATGGCTGGTGCAGTATCAACGAGATATGGAACGCCAGTGGCGAGAAGTACCGGGAAATCAATCTCTGCGCCGAATACCTCGACCGGCCTATTTTCGAGCTGGCGGCCACGCTTCTGCATGAGATGGCGCATCTCTACAATCTGGTTCATGGTATCCAAGACGTAAGCAACAACGGATACTACCACAACCAGAAATTTAAGGCCACCGCTGAGACCCACGGCCTGCATATCGAGAAGCACGCCAAGTATGGCTGGACAGTAACAACGCTGGCCCCGGAGGCGGAGGCATGGATCAGAGAAACCTTGGGTGAGGACAAGATCAACGCCAGCCGCTTGCCGGTGGAAGGCACCACTAAGGGCGGAAGTAAGAAATCCATTAACCGCAGCATTAAATATGTTTGTCCCTGCTGTGGCACCATCATCCGGGCAACGCGGGAAGTCAATGTAATCTGCGGGGATTGCGGTGAGCCATTCGAGCGGGAATAAGACAAAAGCGGGAGCCGCAAGGTTCCCGCTAAATTGTTCGCTTTGAAAGAGGTGGCGCTGTCCGGGAGCGGATACTTTTTAGCGTTTCCTCGTTTCTGGTACAAGAGAGCCAGACAAGGGGGTGCAAAAATGAGCCGTTATGGGCCTATGTGATGGCCGCAATAGGAAGCGGGCTGATGGCGGCTTGTTCCACCGAGTCCCCGGAAAACAGAAAAAGCCCGGAAAGCCCATAATATCAGGCTTTCCGGGCTTAGATACAAAAGCAGCCCTCCGATTTGGAAGGCTGCTTTTGTATTAAAGATTGTTCCTTAATATGATGTGAGCTTGTTGAAAGCCATGATCTAAAGTTTGCTGCGCAGTTTCCATTTCCAGCAATACGGTGATGCCTCGATATTTCTTCAGAGGAATCCGGGAACCGAAAAACACCTGTTTATCTTTGGAGAGGTAATTCACGCAAAGGTCACCTTCCCCCAGAAAACTGACTGCGCCTCCATCTAATTCGCACTCATAGCAACCTTCCAGGCAGTGATTGATCTGCAGGAAATCTTTTTCAAATCGGATGGGACGGAAACAAGAGTCCATTTTCAAATCGTTATAGGTAATTTGAATGCCTGGTGCGACTTCAAAACGCTGCATAAAGCCTTCTCCTGATTCGCCCCCTTCATGCAGCATTGATTTTGTTGTGTCTGGTTCAAGCGTAGTTTCGTAAATGTTATGAAAGGCTCCTGTGTTTTGGGGCATATCGGACATTTTCATCCCCCTCCTGCTTATATATATTCCATGAGTTTGCTATAACTAATTATATCTCTGGTTACTTAAATATGCAATTTCAATATTTGCTTATGGCTTTATTTTGATTTTCCCCGTATCTGGATTGATCAACACCACCGGCAGTTTCCTCACCTCTGCCATCCGCAGCGCCGCCTCCACGCCGCTCGGGCCAGCAGGCTCATCATCACACACAGCCACCAGGCAATCAGCGTGTTCTACCATGTAGGCAGTGCGCTCCCGATACCCCTGGGCGCCCACGATCTTGCTGCCCATTACAAACTGGTCGCAGTTTTCCTTCAGATGACGCAGCCGCTCCCGGCTCTTTGGGTCCCATCGCTCATCATGGCCCGGGAACGGGTAGACCAGCACGATTTCCAGTCCCTGGTACTCTTCCTGCCGGCCCATTTCCAGCAGGATTTCGCCGGCCCATAGATCGACGCCAAGGGCCCCACCAACATAGAACCGGCGCACACCGCGCCGGTACAGTTCCGCAAAAACATCGTGCAGCCGCTTCTTCAGGCGCTTGCACGAAGTCATATATTCCTGGTACTTAAACTTGAACCGCGTAGGCCGTTGACTGGTAATCGCGCACGAGTAAAGCTTGGACATCTCATCTCCTCCAGAAACTTTTTTCTCAATATAGCCCATTATACTTGCTATGGCTGAGTAAGTTCAACTATGGCCGCTTAATTTTTTATGTTATAGCGGATAAAATATAGCTATAGCATGGAGGGTTGCGAATGGGCGAACTTTTGAAAGAAATGGGCCAGCGGATACTGGACCGGCGCAAACAACTAAAATTGACACAAGAGGCTCTGGCCAAGATGGCACATGTCACGCCACAGACCGTTTCGACTGCGGAGCTTGGCACAAAAGCCATGCGGCCTGAAACGATGTTAAAGATCTGCGATGCGCTTGACATCAGCACAGACTATCTGCTGCGCGGTCAGGTCATGGAAGGCGACACACGCGTGCTCAATCAAAAGGTCTCGTCATTGACCCCCTGCCAATACCGGCATTTAGAAAATATTATCGACAACTTTATCGCGGCTATACAGGAAGAAAAAGAGGTATGAGCGCCAGCGGCAACGCAGCCCTCATACCTCTTTTTTATATCATCTCCCCTGGCGAAAAGCCTCCATTGTGCTGGAGATCAGGCCGAGGATGGCAGCATCCGCCTCCGATGCCTCTCCCAGCTCTGGCGCATATTCCGGCTCCGGCGTCCGCTCCTGCGGCGCCGGGGCCGTTGTTATTTTCACATCCGAGCAGGCGACGGGGGCGCCGGCAGGCTTTTCAGAGTCCCTTTGCTCCTGGCGCAAGATCTCCCGCACAATGGCTTCAATGGCGGCCCGGTCTATGGGCGGAGCTGCCGCCCTTACCGGCTGGGGATCATCTGCAAAGTGAGTATTGTAGAAAACGACTGCATTGGCGATATACTGTGCTTTCCCGTGGTCAGGCTGCTTTTCCAGCAGTTCGACAGTTGCCAGATGGATCGGGTCACTGATATTGAACCGCAGGGAAAACCGCCCTCGTTCTTTCTTAACAGCCATAGCCGTCACCTGCCCACAGCCTCAAGGCGGTACAGATACTCATAGCCGGCTGCATTGGCATTGATATTCGAGACGAACAACGGCTTTCCCACTTTTCCGGATGCCTCAATCTGCCGACGCAGCAGGATGGCGCCGCCGCCCACAAAGACCACCGTGCAGTAGCGCAAGTCCAGCATCCGCTCCCGCAAGGTGCTGAACAGGTCGTTGACGAACTCCTGTGCCAGCTGCTCCACCAGCCGGACCACCGACGGCGGGTACTGCGTCTGCTTGCCGGTGAGAATGGCGTCCACATCCCCCTCATCCAGCAGCAGATCCAATTCCGCATTGCCCCTGGACCTGATCTTATTGTAAAGCAGGATTACGCCGTTTTCCAGCGAATCACAGGAGCTGAGGTCGGCTTTTCCATTTTTCATCAGCAGGTAGTCTGCCGTGAAGCCGCCAATGTCCACCACTACCGCCTTGGCCTCATTCATCAGCGTATGGAGCATGGTGGCCGCCGCCGCGTATGCCTGGGGATAGCAGGCCACATCATCAATGCTGATGGCATAGTGCTTGTCCCGGTACTGGAATTCTACGATCCCTTTCTTCTGGAAATAGGCAGTGAACTTTTCTGCCTGGGCGCCGAAGTGGGCCGGCGGCAGCCCCACCGGCAGCTGGATGTGGTACAGTTCTTTCTCGTCAACGCCGCGGGCCGTCAATTCCTCCGCAATCGCAATCAGGGTGAGGATAAAGAAGCGGTCATCCCCAGTCTTGTCCTTGCGGTAGGGAATGCGCTCGTTGGAGAGCGTATAGTAGTTGCCGCCGTATTGCAGGCTCGGCCCGAACGGCCGGGTCATGCTCTGCTGCAGGCCGGAAACGAACGGGACGCAGTGAACCGTCTTGATTTGTTTATTACCATGATCGACACCAATTAACATAGGTGAATGCCTCCTTTTTTTGCTTTATACATATCCTTTACGCCTGGATGACGCCTTTCTCAACAGGCGAAAGCATATTTTTTTGAAGCCTATGTTTGCCGTGTTGCATGGCTACTGGATAAGAATAAAAATTAAGGGATACGGCACCGAAGTTATGACTTTGGCGCCGTATCCCTATCTGCTTACCCATGAGGTGTGTTTGCTCACTGCTTTCCATTTTCATCGAAGAAATCAGGATTAGCCAGCGTAGTATCTTTTAATCAACTCACAATGCTTGTTTCGACTTCAGATATGAAGTACAATGCTTTTGTAAATTTATTTCTTTGTGAGGTTTCTGTGACATTTGGTTGATAATTTATAAGGAAAAAGGATGTGAGTGAATGAGAATTTTAATGGTTGAGGATAACCGTCTTTTGAATAATACCCTTTGCTATAACCTGTCCGCTGTAGACCATGAAGTGGATTCTGCGCTAACGCTACTTCTGACGAACTTCTTGACTTGCTCAAAACAAAGCAAATGATGTGAAAAAGATTATAGGATGGTCGAAACCAAATAAAAAACGGAATGGAGCAGATGAAATTGATCAACTTTTCAAATTTTCAAAAAATCACCCTGCGTAATGTATTGCTTGTGACGCTGCGTAATGAAGTAAAATAAGGGCGAAAGGAGGTGAAGGCTATGTCAAAATACACGACTGGAGAAATTGCAAAGCTCTGCGGCGTATCCGTTAGGACAGTGCAGTATTATGATACCCGTGGTATTCTTACCCCCAGTGAACTCACAGAGGGCGGCAGACGGCTTTATTCAGAGGATGACTTGAAGCGGATGAAGATTATCTGCTTCCTTCGTGACGCTGGTATTTCAATCAACAACATCGGAGAATTGTTGTCCGAGGATGATCCCAGCAGTGTTATTTCTGTTTTGCTTGAACAACAGGAGCAGCTTCTTCGTGAGGAAGTATGCGAACGGCAAGCAAAACTTGATATGCTCGATGGCATTAAGCGAGAGCTGAAGGGCGTAGAAAATTTCTCCATCGAATCTATTGGTGATATAGCTTATGTGATGGAAAACAAAAAGAGGATGAGACAGCTACACGCGATCCTACTGATTACAGCGATTCCTATTGGCATAATTCAGTGGACATCTATCATTTTCTGGATTGTTGCAGGAATATGGTGGCCTTTTGCTCTCTGTGTTCTGGTAGCCGTTTTATATGCAATTTGGGTTACAAAATTTTATTTCAAAAGAGTTGCGTATATCTGTCCACAGTGCCATGAAGTATTTAACCCTAATTTCAAAGAAGCACTCTTGGCAAGGCATACCCCGACACTTAGAAAACTGACTTGTCCCTGTTGTGGGCATAAAGGTTTTTGTGTAGAAACTTACAGAAAGAAGGAAAATGAGAATGGATAAGATTATGGAATTTCTGCCGTTTTTGATCCCACTGGCAATCGTTCAGTTTATTCTATTGGGTTACACCCTTTATCACATTCTGACCCATAAAAATTATAAAAGAGGCAATCGTACTTTGTGGCTTGTTATTGCAATTATCGGCATGGAGTTTATCGGCCCGATCTTGTACTTCCTGCTTGGCAAGGAGGATTAACATGGATGTACTGGCGATACAAAACCTAAAAAAGCATTTTGGCAGCAAAGAAGTGCTTTGTGGAATTGATTTATCTGTGCCTGAACACAGCATTTTCGGTTTTATTGGTAAAAACGGCGCTGGAAAAACAACAACGATGAAAGCAATCCTTGGGCTTCTTAAAGCGGACAGCGGCGAAATCTATGTCATGGGTGAAAAGGTGCATTTTGGACAAACCAACACCAATAGGCACATCGGCTATCTGCCCGATGTGCCAGAATTTTATTCCTACATGACACCGATGGAATATTTATCGCTTTGCGGAGAAGTCTGCGGGATGGACAAAACTGACATTGTAACGAGAAGCAAAGAACTCTTGGAGCTGGTTGGTCTTGGGAAAGAGTATCACCGCATCAAAGGATTCTCACGGGGAATGAAGCAACGTTTAGGAATTGCACAAGCACTTCTAAACCGCCCCAAACTTCTGATCTGTGACGAGCCAACATCAGCACTTGACCCCGCAGGACGCAAGGAGATTTTGGATATACTTCTTGCGGCAAAGGAACAAACCACAGTGCTTTTTTCTACCCACATCCTTTCGGATGTGGAGCGTATCTGTACCGAAGTTGCCTTTTTGCACGATGGTAAAATTGCTATGCAAGGAACTATTGCAGAACTGCGAAACAAGAGGGTATCTGACGGATTTATCATTGAAATAGAACAAAAGGAAGTTGCTGATGTGCTTATCAATGTATTTGGTGATTTCCAATACACAGAGAAAAACTCTCTTGTTTTTCATGGCAGTGAGGATCGTTTCTTTGATATTATGAAGTATATCGCCGAAAACAGAATACCCATACAGAGAATTGAACGAATAGAGCCAACGCTTGAATCTCTGTTTTTGGAGGTGACAAAATGAAACCACTCCTTGCTTTTATAAAAAAAGAGTATCTTGAAGCTGCACGAACAGGTAAAATCACGATCCTCGCACTATTGTTTGCGCTGTTCGGAATTTTGAACCCTGCGATTGCGAAGATGACGCCGTGGATAATGGAAATGCTGTCCGATACATTGGCCGAGGACGGCTTGATTTTCACAGATATTCAAGTGGACGCACTGACCTCATGGACACAGTTTTTCAAAAACCTTCCTGTGGCACTTATCGCCTTTGTACTGATTTTCAGTGATATATTTACCAAAGAATACAAATCAGGGACATTGCTGCTTGTACTGACAAAAGGTTTGTCAAGATATAAAGTTGTGCTTGCAAAGACTGCGCTGCTGTTGTCGCTTTGGACAGTTGGCTATGGAATTTACTTTGCCATTACCTATGGATATAATGCTTATTTTTGGGATAATGGTATTGCGAATAACCTATTTTTCTCAGTAGCTATATGGTGGCTGTTTGGTGCATGGGTTATATGCCTTATTGTACTTTTTTCATCGCTGTTACAAAATAACACAGGTGTTGCCCTGTGTATTGGAGGGACAGTGCTGTTGGCATATTTATTGAGTGTCATACCGAAAGTAAAGGCATATTCTCCCATTGCCTTAATGAATACCAACTCGCTTTTGATGGGGGAGGCGGAAATAGACGCTTATATAAAAGCTATTGTTATTGCTGCTTCCTTGTGTATAGTATGCGTTGCTGTAAGTATTCCGATTATAAACAAGAGACAGCTTTGAGATGAAAATTGAAGATGTATTTGACTTCACTGATAGAATTCGGAAGTAATTGGAGGTGATCCACATGGGAAGTTTATAATTCTATCCTTCAGCGACGGCGAGGACGCCATCTTTGCGAATACTGTGACGGCCCTTGCTTCTGTCGCAGACTTCTCCACGGTGGCCGCCACCGCAGATGCACCACTGCTCTTTGGCTCCCTGCAAATTGACCCGCAGCGCAGGCTTGTGTGGCAGTCCGGCCAGATGGTGGCCCTGACGCCGATGGAGTTTGAAATTCTGCTCCTGCTGGCCCGTTGGCCAGGGCAGGTGTTCTCTGCCCGACAGATCTACGAGGCTGTCGCAGCGGACTCCTATGATGCCAGTTGGACAGGGATCTCCAGCATGGTCTATAAGCTCCGCCGCAAGCTGGGGGTTCACATCATCGAAACCGTTCGGGGCCACGGCTACCGCTTCACACCAAAATAACAGAACAGCGCCGTCCCGGCTCTACCGTGGGCGGCGCTGCTGTTATTTTGCAAAGGATTTAGTCCTCAACTTCTACATGGAGCTGACCAGCAATTTCTTCTACCGACATTCCATTTTTCATTGCCAGCTTAACGATCTCTTGGATCTTCTGCTTTTTCGTCTTACGAGGCTTGCGGGGCGGCTTGGGGGCCAGGATCTCCTGCTTCTTGGCCTCCAGAGATTTTATGCGTTCTCTGGCTGCGGTGATCTTCGCATCATACTCTGCCACAACAGACTCTTTTTTTGATTCCAGCTCTTTGATGGACTGATCTATCTTTGCGATTTTTTCGTCCATCTCAGCCGCTCTCTCCTGCGGGGTACGGCGCGTGCGTTTATTCTCGGACTCTGCCATTTTAAGATCACCTTTCCTTTGTGTATAAACTGGGTTGGCTTATGATGAAAGAGTACCATATAGAATGTCAAAACGCAAGAGCAGGAAGTCGAAACAGGCAGAGCTTGGCAACAGCTTTATCTTCTCGCCATCGGGAAGTCTTCTGACATTTCTCCCACAAATGCTCATGTGCCATAAAGTAACACAAGAATTTGATAGACAGCAGTCTGCTATTCCGTAAAAATAATTTATGCGCTGGTATGAAGTGACTTGACTATCATCAATGTTTGTGGTATATTTATATCATAAAGAGCGAAATATACCACATAATAGGAGGATAGGTTTATGAAATCAAAACGCTATTTATATGGGCTTATGGGCTTGCTCTCTCTATTAGGGTTTATTGGTATTTTCACAGAAGCGAAGTCTTTTCTTGCCTTCTTTGCCTTTGCAGTTGATTTTGAATATTTCTTCATCAAATCGGATGAAATGTTGGAGGAATACATGAATAAGTCAGCTTCACGCGCATTTTACTGCGGAATGATTTCCGTGGCACTCGTTTCTTTTGTTTGTTTCTTTGCTGGGCTAAAGGAAGAAAAAGAAGCACTGATAACAGGTCTTGCTTCTGGTTGGGCGGTATCCGTCGCAATCTATGCTTTATCTACTGCTTACTACGGCTTCAAAGAAAAATGGGGGCTGGAGAATGATAAAGAATAGAATTAAGGAGTATCGAGCCAAGTATGATATGAAACAGGAAGATTTGGCAAAGTTAGTGGGCGTTCGCAGAGAAACCATAGGGAATTTAGAAAAAGGCAGATATAATCCATCACTGGTATTAGCGTGGAACATAGCAAAAGTATTCAATGTTTCAATCGAGGATATTTTTAACGTTGAGGATTAAGTCATAAGTTGAAATAGCAAAGCCAGTCGAGCCAGTCAACGGTCAAGATGAACGGTGAACTGCCGTTGATAGTCCCGCTCGCCTTTGCTGGTAGGCAATCCAGGGGTGACAGCAAGAAATGCTGCCGCCCCGTACTATACTAAATAAAGTAAAAATACCGCCGGGCAGAAGGAAAATCCCTCTGTCCGGCGGCGTTGCGTTTGTTACACGAAGTCAGCGCGTAATTTAGGTATTAACGCTGTACTTGGCCTTTGCCAAATTCTCGGCGCCATCCAGGATGATGCCGCCGCAGATCCCTCTGCCGTAAGGCGTGTATTCTTCAAAAAAGAAGCTGTAAGGCTGGCTGTCATCATAAATGACAATCTTTTCTGTGCCACGCCACTGGAAATGTTGCTCCAGGACCCTTCCCAGCTTGCGTCGCAGAACGGGCCGCCGGGCAACCTCATGGAGATTTTTCCGGCTGTGGAACTCATAACGGGGCGTGGCCATCTCCGGGACGGAGAGGTGGCGCCATTCTGCGCCATCCATATCCTCTCCATTTTCCACGAAGACATGGAGCGGCTCATAGGGCAGCCGAATACTCTTCTGCCAGCCGTGTACTTTGCCGGCACCGATCTCCTGGAGCCAGGTGAACCGGATCTCCAGCATCTTCACGCCATCCGGTCCTTGCGTCAGCTGCAGGACGGCAAAGGAACCGCAGTCACTGGAAATCAGCCGGTTTTTGGGCCGCTGCTCCAACTGCTGGAGTTCGCTGCGCAGAATGGAAAAGCTGCGGGGAGATTTTCGGGTCCAGGATACGGTCCGAATATCCAAAATTTCCTTATTGCATTGTAATTTTACCAGTGTACGGTCATTCATAAGATTTATCCTCCTTTTGCGGCGCTGCCGTGCGCATCGCCGCCTGTTCTACGAGGAAAACAGTCCCCGTATATTGCTCTTTATGGGAAGTCACTGCGGCGCCTCCCATAGAATCCAGATACTGCTGTCCATTCTTGGACTTGGAGATATACACATAGAACTGGCTGCCGATATACTGATCGCGGTCATAGCAATCCTGATAACGCCTCGCCAGCACGGCGACGGCGCCGATGGCCGCCGCTTTCTGCGTCACCAGGGAAACGGCCATCTTCATTGCGGTTTCCGCTTCTTCATCGTTTAAGCCGGAAGTGTAGATGCGCTCCAAAAACAGGATCAACATTTCATCGCTGGCTCCCATTTTGCCCGCCGGCTGCTCCTGTGCCAGATCGGCAAAGGAAAAATCAAAGTCCGCGGGCCTTTGGAACGCCCCTTTCGTCAGCCGGATGCAGGCGCGGGCCACAATGTCTTCGCCTTTCCGAATCAAAATCATCTTCTTGTTGGAGTCGAAGGCTGCCAGCAGGCAGTCCCTCTGGCTCCCGGTCCAGCAGGAAAGGCAGGTGCTGTGGGGCAGTTCGCCCAGCCGCATCGTAAAGTAGAAATCGTCCGCTTCTTCCGCAGAGAACGGCCCCCGCTCCAGCGTGAGATTGCGTTTCCATGCGGCCTCCTGTACTTCGCTGATGGGATAGCGGATCTCCCGCTGCAGGTCGTCGGCAAAATATTTCAACGCATAGAATTGGCCCATCAGTTCGGCCTGTACGATCCTTCTCAGGGCCTCGATAGCCTTGTCGTTGCCTTGCAGGTAGCCGTACAGAGAGCGCACCATCGCACTGCCGCCGCGCAGCAGGAAATTGGTGACCGACTCCCTGTGCTGCTCCACAAATTCATCTGTAAAGGAAAATCTCTGTTTCAGATCGAGCCAGTCCTGGTCCATCGCCAAAACAGCGGCACGAACCTGCGTCCAGTTTTTCTGTCCGGCAATCACCGCCCCGTTGTTGAGCGCAAAGATCGCGTCCGCCTCGGACTGCATCTCCGGGATAAATACCCGCAGCTGCTCATATTTCCGCAGCAGCCACATGGCCGTCCTCCGGGTCAGGCCGCGGATGTGTCCAAAAGCGCCTCGATACCACTCACTGAACGGCTTTTCCAGCAGACACCGGGCAAGCTGTTCCAGTTCCTGGTCTTCCATGTGGTGGCTGACCAGCCCATGCTTCAATAGCTGGCGCAAAGTGAGCAGCCGTCTGTCCACGGAAAGGGGCGTCAGCATGGCATAGAGCCGGACATAGATTTCATCCTGCTGCCACAGCAGCCACATCTCTTCAAAGGTGTACTGCCTGCCGTCTTCCAGCAGGTCAAAATGGCTGCAGCCGCGTTCTACTGTATCGCACGCCTGCAGGTTCCTGGCTGTGAGGCTGTTGAGGTTGCAGTGTTCACAGAACTTATCCTCAAACAGCAGCGCATACCGTCCCAGCGAAAGGAACAGCTCGCTGTGCTCGCTCACCAAATCCAGAAAATGCTTCTTCCCATGCCGCACTGCATAAGTGAGGATAGGGAATTGATGGCGCCGGATAGAGCTGAAATCCAGATGGAGCCTCCCGGAGTACAGGGCATTGAGATAGCTCAGGTCATTTCGCAGGATCTCCTGCCGCTGTCCTTTGTCCAGCGGCGCTGTGTGCGAGATAAACCAGTTAAGGTCATATTGCCCCGCGTGATTTTCCAGCCACCGCTCAAAAAAGGCATCGAGGTCTTCGGTATCATATTCAAAGGCGGCCAGCAGGCGGCGGAATTTCATCACATCGGCCGTCTCTACCCTGCAAAGGTCTTTGAGCCGTGCCGCGTTCAGATCAAGCGCCACCCCCTGCCGGTAGAGCAGTGTCAGGACCCGCTGAAGGGGCTGGTTCTGTTCCAGCAGCTCCAGCGCCTCGCGCGCATTGTTGTTCCAGTTGAACAGGTACGGGCCGAGAAACGGCTGCCGCATCATGTTCTTCTGTGCGTCCGTCAATGCGGATAATTCCTCCCGTTCTGTGGCCGGGAAGGCATTGATGTTGTCAATGATGGCCTCTCCTTCTTCCTCATACTTGATAAACGGCAGGTAGAATTTCATGTAATAAAATCGCAGGGACAAAGGGATATCCGTTCCCGCTGCCGCCAGCACCTGTTCTTTGGGATACTGCGTCAACTGCTCATCGCAGGCTACAGCCGACTGGAGCATACTTGTGATCGACCGGTCATCCACCCCATCATTGCACAGCGCATGGTAGAGCGCCGCAAATTCCGGCGTCCGTACAAGTTCCTTTTGAATTTGCGTATTGTCATTTCCGGTGCGGAGCCTGTTCTGTAATTGAAAAGTTTCCACCCGCTCGCAGGTCTGGTCCAGGGCATCCTCCGGGAATTTTCCCGTCAATCCCAGTTTCAGGCCGCTGCTCTCCATGCGGGCGAGCAGGGCTAAATGCTTCAATGTGTTTGTCATGCTGCTTCACCTCCTACGATGGTTTGCACCATTGTCAATATCTCTCTGCGCGGCCGAGGCTCATACATCACAAGACTCCCGCACAGCTCAAAAAATTTCCACATTTCCGCCGCCTCAAGGGTCTGAGCGCAGCCTGCCGGCCATTCCAGCAATTTTTCATAGACCATACCCAGCGCAGCTTTCCTGATCTCACCAAAATGATATCCGTGCATGAACTGGATCAGGGATTCCGCGCTGCCATTATAGCAACTTGCCAGTTTCTCCTGACATTTCATGACCTGCTGCTGCCACTGGCGTTCCTTTTCCTGTTCTTCCTGTTCAGCGGTGGCTTTTCGGTCGGCCTCCATTTCTTCCTTGGAATAGAACCGCTCCTTTAACTGATTTACTTCGTAGCCACTGCAGGCATCGTGTGTCAGAAGCTGCCGCAGCACAGACGCCAGCAGCGGTTTGTCATAGATGCGCTGGATCACCGGGGCCTTCAGGGCACAGAGGACAAACGATTCATAGTATTCCGGCTCTGTCTGAAAGAGCGAGGCATCGATCCAGTCATAAAGCTGGCGGTGCTGCTCCGCTGTCAGGAACGGCCGGACCATAGAGAACGATTGGACTTTTTTGTTATAATAGCTTTCCTTCTTGACAAACTTCTGGTGGAAATAAAAGTTATCTCCGAAAATTTCCTGTAGCTGGGAGAAGGTGTACTGGCTGAACAGCTTTTGCGCGAACCGAAAGCACCGCCAGCTGGAGATTTTCAGCGCATATTCCTCTAAAAGCTCCAGAGGATGGGCACGAGCCCCGTCCCCCTTGTGCTGCTCAAAAAACTGCCACAAATTGATCTCCTTTCGCTCCACCAGCAAAACAAAGCTGCGAAGCGTAAGCCAATGGCGCTTGTTAAAATACTCAATATACTCCACACCAGTCAGGGCCTGATACCGCGTAAGCCAGCGCCGCAGCGGGATCGCCGCACGGGAACGGAGCATCTGCATGGTAAACAGTTCCGCATATTCCTCATTACTCAGCTCGTTTGCCAGAATGTCGTATCGCGGGTCGAATACATCGAAGCGATAAGGGAACTGTCTTTTAATTGTTTGATTCATCCAGAGGATAGTCTGGGGGGCTGTGGGTGCAAGCCCCGTCTGGATGGCTGCCCAGAGATCCTGATATCCCTCGTACCTGACCTCAAATTTCTTGTAAACCTGGAACAGCCAGCTGATGTACGCATAGATCTCTTCCGGCTGTCCATCCGGGCCGTTCAGCAGCATTCGGACGCAGGCCACCGCGATCTTTTCCGCCACAATGCCTTTGGATGAGAGCCGGTCCGGTATCCGGTCGGCCCACACCGCCAGGGAATTTGCCATTGTAATCTCTTCCATGCTGTACCCGGCAGTATGCAAAACCGAAAATTCCCGGCTGTCCGGCTTCATGTTCATGTAGGGCAGCTTCATCAGCGTCCGCAATACCAGATCGTTTTTTCCCCGATAGCATTTTGCCTCTTCAGCGTAGAAACGAATGAACCATTCCAGCACGCCAAAATCCCGTGCCATAGAAATCGTCCTTTCTGGTCCAAACAGCCGCGTCAGCTGCGGCCGCATGGCCTGATAGCCGGTCTCCGGATCATCAAACAGGGAGAGCACAAACAGAGCCTCCTCCGTCCTGGCGTATTCCCTGGAGGCCAGTTCATCCAGCCGCGTGCGGCGCCGGAGAGCGTCGGTTTCCAGCAGATAGAGCGCGCCTTGCAGGTAAACATCCGTCCCGGCGGTCCTGCGAAGTTTTTGAATAAAATCGTTCCGCTGATTGCCCACAAACATCGTGTCGGCCTGGCATCGGCGGGTGTAGCCCAGGGCCAGCGCAAGCGCGCGAAGAATGCGCATATCCGCGCCCAGCTTTTCCTCGAACCGCTCCAATACTTCACCGGGATAACGCAGGCTGTAGGTTTCAAAATAGCCGGAAACATTCTGATCTTCCTGCCAGATTTGTCTCGCTTCCAGCTGACGGTAAAGGATTCTCGCCTCACCGTCCTGGGCTGTCTGTACAACCAATTCAGCAAAGGCGTGATACAGCGTAAGATCTATGTCCTTCTGGAAGGTGCTGTATGCAGGTATAATTTCTTGGGTCACAATATTTCCCTCCTTTTCACTGCGGCCAATGCCCGCCGGTAGAATAGTTCCATTCAATCGTCCCATCTTCGTAGATTTGCGGTCCGTGCGCAGTCAGGCTCCAGCCGTCGGACAGCCTTGTGAAATAGGCTACCGTTTCCCACGGGCAGCTGCCCTCCACAAAGCCGGTACAGCGGTACTGTTTATTATTGCGGTTGGTATAAACGCGATTGACAACAGGGATGAAATACTTTCTTTCCATATGGTGTTCCTCCATAAAAATATAGGGAGAGGGCGCAGACCGCCCTCTCCCCATTGTCAAACTCTGATGAACCGACTGGTTAAGCCACACCGGCCATGCGGAAAAATTCCTCCGGCGTCAGCACCGGGATATCCAGTTCCCGCGCCTTGGACAGCTTGCTGCCGGCTTTCTCGCCGCAGACCAGATAATCGGTCTTGCGGGTCACCGAACTGCCGGCCACTGCCCCCAATGAGGCGATCAGGCTGTTCATCTCGTCGCGGGTGTAAGGCTCGACCTTTCCCGTGACCACAATGGTCTTTCCGGAAAAAGAATTGTCCCTGTTGATGGTCTGGTTGTCGGCCTCCACCGGTTTCTGAATGTTCATCATCATCTGCAATTCCTCCCAAATACAGAAATTTTCTTCCTTGTTAAACCATTCTTGAATGTTGTTGTGCAGCGTCTCTCCAAAGTCCGGGAGCTGTCGGAAGTCATAGCCCCCATAGACGGCATCCCGGAATTCGTCCAGACTGCCGTGAAATTCCCGGCAAAGGACCTTGCTGGCGGTATTGCCGACCATCGGGATGTCCATGGCGATAACATACCGCTCGAATGTCGTGCTGCGGCTCTGCTGGATGGCGTCCCAAAGACGCTGCCAGGACTTTTCACCGAAACCGTCCATCCGGATGATCTCATTCCTATGTTGATCCAGGCGGTAAATGTCCAGATAGCTGTGTATCCAGCCGCGGCCAATCAGCTTTTCCAGCGTTCCTTCCGACAGTCCCTCAATGTTCATGGCCTTTTTGCTCACAAAATGGACGAACTGTTTAAGGCGCCGGGTCTCGCAGGCGGCGTTGTCGCAGAACAGGGTCTTGATGACCCGTTCCTCGCCGTTTTCACCGCGGCCACTGGTTTCGTGGATTCTGGTCGGCTCTCCGCAGCAGGGGCACTGGTGCGGGATCACGGCATCCATAGAAAAATTGCCCCGGTCCAGGTTTTCCTCCACATGGGGAATGATCATGTTTCGCTTGCTCACCAGGATACGGCAGCCCGGCGCCAATTCCAGATCCTCAATGAAGGACAGGTTGTGCAGGCTGGCTCTGGACACTTCGCATCCGTCGATCTCCACCGGCTCAAAAATGGCAACCGGGGCAATCTCGCCGGTGCGGCCGGGCGTCCATTCAATCGTCTGGAGCTTTGTCTGGAACAAATCATCCTCAAATTTGAAGGCAAGGCCGTCCTTGTAGTGATGGCCCGTGCGCCCGCAGCTTTTGGACAGCGCGATGTCGTTGTAAGTAATAACGATACCGTCAATGGGAATATCAGCGTCCGCCGCATACTCCTTGAGCTGACGGATACCGTCCTCGGTTTCCTTCTGCGTCAAAGGGCGCTTGGTGACCATGTACTTGCAGGGCAGAAAGCCCAGCGGCCGCAGCGCCTTGAGGCGCTCCGACTTGCGAGGCAATTCCTCCATGCCCTCCAGCACATTGAACGGCATGAACATCAGTCGCCGTCCCAGGCAGGTCCCGGCGTCAAACAGGCGCACTGAGCCGGCCGCCAGATTGCGGCCGTTCTTGTAAGGTTTCCCATCGCTGTCCACCAGAGTGGTCTTCAGCTGTTCAAAATCGCTGGGGCGGATGAACGCCTCGCCGGTGACCACCAGGCGGTCTTCATATTGGATATTCTCGGGGATGCCGCCAATAGCGCGGGTGTTGTGGGTCACGATTTCGCCCACATCACCGTCGCCCCGGGTAGCTGCCTCCACCAATTTGCCCCCTTCATAGGTCAGTTTGATGGTAAGGCCGTCCAACTTGAGCATGAACATCACCTGATGCTCTCCCATAAAGCGGCACAAATCCTCCGCATTCTTCACTTTTTCCAGAGACAGCAGCGGAATCGAGTGATTTGTTTTTTCCAGTTTGCTGACCGCCGGGTATCCTACGGTATTGGTGGGCGAATTTGACATCTGGACGCCCGTTGCACTTTCCAGGTCCTGCAGTTCCTCAAACAATCGGTCATAGACCGCATCGCTGACGCTTGGGCTGTTGAGATTGTAATACTCATTCCGGTAGCGGTTGAGCCGGTCGTTCAGCTCCCGCTGCTTCATCAACAAATTCTGGTCCATCAGACCGCCTCCTTTTCTAAAACACGGAACGCCATAATCAGCGTCTCCGCCGTATGTTCGCTACGGGTGTACGACTTACACACCCCATCTTCAAATTCCCAGGTGCGCGCGGTTCCCCACCAGAGGATGGCGCCGCGCCCCTCGTTTGCCGCATTGAGCTTCGGATCGGGCGGATTGAGCGTTTTGGTATAAAAGCCCTGGGTATTGACCCAAGTGACCTCCCGCAGCTGCCCAATGCACCCCGGCCGGCAGTGGCCGATAACTTCCAGACGCATACCAGGCCGAAGAGCGCGTTTGAGCTGGTTCAGGTTTTTAATCATGCCGCACCATCCTTTCCCTGTCCGGGGCATACCGGCCAAAATTCAATTCCCGGATGATGCTCTGGATCGTCTCATCATCATCCCATTTTGCAGTGAGGACGGCCCGTTCCGGCCCCTCTCCTGTGTGTACGCTTACCTCGCTGCCATAAATCTGCATCAGCACATCGGGGCGCTGGGCGCAGACCACGGCCAGATTTCCAAGCTGTTTCATGGAGTTCTCCTTTCATGCCGTATAACGCCAGACCACTACCGGCCGGCTCAAATCGGCAGTCTCATAATTCTTTCGCACTTTGACGGGGCGGTAATTCCCATCCAGTTCGCATTCCACACTCTGTTCAATACAGCCTCCGTGCTGGGCCAAACATTCCCGGAACGCACGCAGGGTATCCAGACGCACCGCCAGCGGGTCGCTTTCCCTGCATCGCAGCTCCGCACAGTACACATATCTGTGTGGATTTCCCTTGATCAGAAAGCCATAGGTCATATACAGACGGCACTTGCGTTCCCGCTCCCGTTCGATATGTTTTACATAAGCTACACCAGCCTTACCGCCTTGGGTCATACAGAGATAGCCCATTTTCCGGCGCTGTTCACCTGACAGTGGGATCTGCTCCATTTTCTGTCCCGGCAGCCCTTTAAAAGCACGGAAACTCTCAGGCGCATATCTGTAACCGCGTATCTCATACTCAAATCCTTTTTTCCCCATCAGGGACCTCCATTCTATAAAAGTGGGCCGGACGCCCCGAAAGACGCCCGCCCGTTGAACCTGTCTCACGCGGCAGCAGGGAGTGCCTGCGGCTGCATGACTTCCGTATTTTCCATCAAATCGGCCAGCAGCACCTCTGCCAGCAGACGGCCGGCAAGATGCCCGGTGTGAATGATCACACGGTCTTTCTGCATCTGGATGAATTCCTCCTTCCGCAGCTCACGGCTCCGCTCAGCCAGCTTCAGGTCGCTACCGGTAAGACGGGCCGCTATGACCTTCTGCCATTTGAGCAGAAATTCCGTCGCCTGTTCGATGTCCTCATGTTGGCGGTCAAACAGGGTGCGCTTCTGACGCACTGTTCCATCCGGTTCAATCTCCAGAGTGTAGTAGGGATCGTTAGGTTCATCCGTCCGGCGCAGGAACAGAATGAAGCTCTCCCGGCGTTCTATACGGTCATAGTACCGTTCACCGGCGCCATCATTGCCGACACAGTGATGAAGCATCCGCCCCTCTTTGATGATCTCGAAGATGTTTTGGGGCGCGATCACCGTGTATTCTTCATCGGTGTAGGCATATTTGTTCTGCAGCTCCATGCAGATAGCATCGACATGGGGATATTTCGCCGCCATTTTCTCTGCCTGTTCCTCCAGACTCCCAGCTTCACCCTGGAGAACCAGCTCATCGTGCCGCTGACGCAGTTTGTGCACGCGGTAGACGATCTCATCACTGGTGTCATAGTGCAGCCGTTCTGCCATAGCCAGATAGTCCTGCCAGGTGGTCAGCGCCTGCCGGCAGCTGCCATCAAAATACTGTTTTTGCCGCTGCAAATAATTTTTGATTTGGACTAGGCTCATGCGGTCTGCAATAAACAGCAGATCTTTTGCGCTGATCCGTTCCTTTTGGAACCAATGCAGCATTTCATCGGGTATGCGCTGGCCTGTCTTTTTTTCAAGCTGCAGCCAGGCCAAGGTCTCTGTGTCTCCGTCCAACTGGCGCAGGCGGCGGAATTTTGAGGCATCCAGACCCAGAGCGCGGATCAATCCCGGCTCACTGGGACACAACACCAGTTTCCGCACGCTGTCGCAGTTATTGAAACACTCTTTTGTCAGCCGCTGCAGTCCAGCCTTCCAGATCTGCTCCATTTGGGGAAGCCGTTTCCAAACCGCCAGATATTTTTCGGGGTCGGTGATCGGATGACTTCGTATCCACTCGGCCAAGCCGGTTTGGCGAAGTTCTTTTTTCTCCAGGCTGGGCAATGTCTTTCCATATACCCGGCCGGATTGATCACCGTAATAAGCGTAATAGCAGGGACTTCCCGCGATCCACCGTGTTTCCCGCTGGCAGTACATTCCCCAGTAATAGGAACGAACCTCGCCGCTGTGGTCATAAATCGAACGCCGGAACTCATGCCAATAAGGCTCGCTGTGTGGCAGCCTGTCCTTTCGGTAGGTCCTGTTCGCCCAGAATTCCCGGATAACAAAACCATCCCTGCACCGCTGGATCAGATAGGCATAATACTTATCTGTTTGGAAATAGCCTGCGCGTCCCAATGCCTTGAACACCACAGGATGCCGGCAGCGGGTACAGCGTCCCTCTTTGTTGTGGTAGGGGTGCCCGGAAATGGGCACCTCCTTCCCGCAGAAGGTGCAGTAACCGGTTTTGGCTCCGCCGCGTTTGTAGTGGTAAAAGATAAAGTTTTCGCGCACGGCCACCTTGTCGGCCCAGTGCGCCCAATCCTTGGGCAGCTCCGGCACCTGGGCAAGATCCTGGTCCCACGGGTCGGTAATCCGTTTTTGGCGCCGCTCCAGCTGCTCATCCCGCACATTCCGTTGAAAATCGAGAATGCCGAGGGCGCCACCGCGCTCGCCGGAAAAATAGTCTTGAACCAGGGCCGCATCTTCCTCGCTGACCCAACAGGTAGCGTAGTAGTTCCTGCCATGCCATTCCAAACGGTCTAATTTGGCGTCCCGCCATTTTTTCTCCAAGTGATCGTAGGTCAGAAACTGGCGGTTTTCCTTGTCGAGAAACACCTCATAGACAGGGTTGTTTCCATCCAGCCGCAGATGATCCGGCAGGAAAAAAGCGGCTTTCAGAATGCCATCCTGCACCAGACAATTCATATATGCGAAATAGGTGCGGGTAGTATAGGTATGGCCGTAATAAGTCGTCTCCTTTTTGGGCTCGTCCGCCATCGCTGCTTGTTTCATCTCCGGCGATGCCGTCAGCATCGGCATCGCCAGAAGCATGGATTTCTTCAAATTAACTCACCGTCCTTTTCTCAAGATTCGCTCCATACCAGACATCCGGCAGGAGCGTCTTTCCATCAATGGTAGCCACCACGATCTGCTGGATGCTGCCGGTGGCCGGGTCCTCCTTGGCAAAGGCCAATACATCACCCTTCCGGCAGCCCTTGGCTATGGGGTCGGCGCCGCGGACGACCGCATAGCCACCCCGCGCTTCAGCCCTGTCCTTCCGAACATGCTTGTTCCACTTCCGCTTGGGGTGGTCTGCCATAAAGGCGAGGCCGTGGAGAAACAGTTCTTCTTTCGTCAGCCGCTTGAGGACCGTCAGTTCGGTGCAGGAGATCTTGGAATCCACCTCGTCCTCGTCGATGTCCCCGCCGGCGTTGACGATGTAATATTCCGAATGGTCTACATCGCCGTAATAGCTCAGGCAGTCTAACGGGTCCTCCGCACAATGGAATCCATTTTGGCGGCAGTTGGCCTTTTCCGTTACATTGAGGCCCATCTGAAACTGATAGTCAATGCAGATCATGCCGGGCCGAAAACCTTTATACGCAATCATACGCTGCCTCCTCAGCCGGCCTTTGCCATGCCAAAATCCATCAGGGACATCTGGCCGTCAGCAGCAGGCTTCTTTTCCGGCGCCGGCTTGGGCTCAGGCTTTTTCTTCTCGGCAGGCTTTTTCTCGGCTTTCTTTTTCTTGGAGGATTTCACGGAAGACTTGCCATAGTAGGGGCGGGGGACAAACTTTTCTTCCTGCTCCTGGTCCTCTTTGGCGTCCGGATCGCGGAAATAGTCCTCCGACCACTGATAGCACAGGTCATCCGGAATATCGCAGCCATACCCCTGGCTGCCCTGGCCCGGCTGGATGCCGTTTGCTTTCAATTCGTCCTGGATGTACTCCCATGCCTTGCGGCTGATGTACTGGAAGCAGTGAACCATCGTTTTCTTCGGGTGCATGGTGAGGCGGGCAAAGGCCGGATCTTCCAGGCACTTGGTCTGGATATACTCTGACACGCACTCCTTCATATTGCGCCGGGTCAGCTTTTCCACATCGCCGCTGACCCGCTGCATGGAAGCAGCCACCACCTCATCGTCGCTCATGGCGGCCAAGCGGTCCATCTGCTCCTGCAGGGCCTTCTTCTTTTCCGCCTGTTTCGCCTCCCACTCAGCCTTCCGTTTGGCTTCGGCGGCCTCATGCTCGGCACGTCGCTGTTCCTCGTCAGCGTCCGCATTGGAGGCATCGGCCTTGGCAGGCTCCGCCTGACCCTCATCGGCATTGTCCTCCTCATCGGTTTTTTCTGCGGGAGACTCAGCCTCGTCAGGCTGTTCCAGCTCTTCCGGGGCCTCATCCAAATCTCCGTCGTCCTCAAAAGCAGGCTGCGGCGCCGGCTCTGCGGCAGGCGGTACGGGCTGACGGTCAGCCGGCGGCACCGGCAGCTCGTCAAAGTTCTCCCTGTCCTCAAAAGCGCACTCGCGGGTGAGCGAGGCGGCAGACGGTTTGCGGCCTTCCTGCATATCCAGCGACATTTCCGAAAAATATCCCATAATAAACTCCTTTCCGTTGACAAAAATGGCATGGATCAGGATAAAACCTGTTCCATGCCATCGTTTACCTGTGTCACAGCACATAGAGTAGTGTGCTGAAGCTGTCGAAACAGTAACATATCACATTGGGATACTGCTCCGACCACTTTTTGATCCTGTCCTGCACCTCCTGGGCTTTCCGCTGGGCCGGGCCATTCCACGGCGGCGGGACCGTCACCGTAAAATATCCCTTATCCGTGCGGGGCCGCACATCAGCGTTCAGATGGGCGCATTGCTCCAGAAGCGCCAGAAGTTGCCCTCTCTTCGTCTCATTTACAACAACCATTGAAGCCTCTTTATGTCCCTTCTTTGATGTCCTTTTTGGCAAGCATGGGGGAAAACTTGACCTGCGGAAATTCATGCTCCCCATTGACATAGTAGTAGATCCTTCGTGGAGAATGGTCCAGTTCTACCACATCAGAGAGCGCCATTGGCCGCCCGTGGCAGCCCTCCGGCAGTTCCTCCCGGCAGTCAGCAAACAGGCGCTTCAAAATCTCTGCGTCGCTCTGTTCCACCGGGCAGTAGACTTCGCCAGACCCGGCCATGCGGTACATGGCGGCGGGCGGCTGTTCATAGCCGGCCTTTTGCAGCGCCGCAAGTTCCTTGAAAGCAAATGGGATCGCTTTTTGCTCGTCCAGTTCCAACTGATAGAGCACAAATCTCTGTTTCCGCCGCTGGGGTTCCAGCAGGGTGCCGAGGGCATCCCTGCCTTGCCGCAGGAAAGTTTCATGTTCCTCTCTGGTCAAACCAAGATACTCCGTCAGGCAGGTTTTGTTTTCAGCCAAGTGCTGCCATAGTTCGATGCAGTCCTCAATATGCGCCAGTTCACACAAACCGCGGAGGTACTGCGCCTTAAAACTAAGTCTATCGATCTCCTTTCTCCGTTGATTTTCCCGGCGAAGTGCCAGCTGCCAATCGTCAAATCCCTTATAGTTGGGATTCCAGGTCAGCCTCCGGCAGTTCATGCCATACTTCCGGGCCGTCAGATAAATTTTCGACGCCCCGGCCATCGTCATTTGATTGTTGTACTTGTCCATATCGTGGGCTTCAATGATTTCCTCCGTGCCGTTCTGCGCCAAAAGGGCAAACAACGGGTCCAGCGGGCTGGTGTTGTTGGCCCCGGCAATCGCGGCAAAGGTGCGCCCGGTCAGACAATGGGAAATATCTGCTTTCAGCAGCCCCTCGATCACATAGACCACCCGGGCGGATGGGTCACCGATCAGATGTACCGGGCTGCCGGAGCCTGTCCCGTCTGTCTTTGAGGAAGAGGAAAACCAGATGTACTTGGCCCCCGGTTTCTCCGGCGGGTCATCCTTGTGTTTCAGCGGTACATCCAGCATGATCTGAAATCCCTGAAGCCGGCCGTCAAAGCCTATGGCGGGAATCAGGATGCCGGAGGTCTTCTTATAAAATGCCATTGTCCAATGGCCGCTGTCGTCCCGGTAAAATCCGGGTACGCCCTGTACCCTGCATCCCTGTTTGATCAGCCGATCCGTGATAGAGCGGCATAAGAAGGGCGGCGGGGTACTCTTAAAGCCCAGCGACTCGATTTGTTCATCAGACAGCCCGCGCTTTGGTGAGCGCAGATGTTCCCGATGTGCCGGCCGCAGCGTAAGCTGGGCCAGAAGCAGGGATAGTGTCTGATGGATCTCGGCCGGGCTGGCTTTATCCGACTGCGGCACAATCTTTCGCTCGGAAGAAGAATGACCTGCAGCGGCCGCCCGGGCCCCCGAAGATGGGGACCCGGTGCTGGCCGGCTGCGGTTGAGCTTCATTCCCGGAGCGTGCGTGTTCCTCATGGGTATTGTCACACAGAGCTTCTGCAATCTCCCAATAAGCGTCAGAGGTTGTTGTGTGATTGAGTTTTGCATACAGCGCCAGCATTCCGCCATGTTCGTCGCAGTGATTGCACCGCCAGACATTTTTGACGAAATTGACATTCATCCGCCCGCGGCGGTCACCGCAGAACGGGCAGTCCACATAGACGCTGTTTGCCTGCTGGCGCCTGACCCGCAGGTGCAGCAGTTCCACAACTTCCATGATACCGAAGGGAAATTCATCCGGGTACGAGCCCATCTGTCATTCCTCCCTTCATGCCCTCGCCGGGGGCCATATCAGCCGGCCTTTTGAAGCGAATTCAAAACCAGCTGGGCGGCAGCGCGGACCATGTTGTTTTTGCTTTTGCCTGGGATCAAGTAATACCGCAGATTGACCGGGCGCTTCTCAGCCACCTGAGCAATCGTCATGCCCCGGCAGATGCCATCATCTACAACAACCTGCTGGGCCTGCTCCAGTGTCATGACCTTCAGGATATCCTCCACAGGCGTATCCTGTGTGTAAGAGGGAGCCTCTGCTACGGTATCCGCCGCGGCAGTGCCATCTTCGGTCTGCACCGGCTCGGCGGCAGGTTCAGGCTTCTCCATGTGCTGAACTGGCAGCTCCGTCACATTGCCGTGGACAGGCAATTCATCCGCCTGTTCATCCTCCGCCGCCGGCTGTTCCGCTTTTGGCGAAACCTCAACCGGAAGCCTATCAAATTTTTTCTCGGGCTCCACCGGCAGGTGCTGCTCCACCGTTTCCGAAACAGCGTTTTCCTCCGGCGGGGCAGTTGTCACGGTTGCCGTTCTTGCGGCCTCAAACGCCCCTTGCGGCGCTTCAATCGGTCTGGCAGGGGATTTCCCCTCGGCAGGCGTATCGCCCTTCTGAGGGGCGCTGTGGGGCTCCTGCTGGGGCGCCGCACACACTACCGTACTGGCGGGCGGTTCTACAGCCCTTTTTACGGGTGCTTCGCTCCTCTTTTCCATCGGACCGGCCTGGGCGTCGGCGCTTATCAGCTGGATGCCAAAACCGGCGTCCGTAAGGGCCTGACTCAGCGCCTCATTCTGGGCGGCTTTTACGAAATCGCGGCTGTCCTGAGTAGTCTGCTGGGCCGTGCTCATACTGAACGGCTCCGCGTCACTGCGGTCCAGAAACACCTTGGCCTCAAAAATTGCCATTTGCTCTGTGATCCGCAGCGCCGTCAGACGCATACGGCCATTGGGATGGGCCATGCGGAACCAGAGTTTCTGATAAGGCAGATCCAGCTTCAAGGTGTCTTTGGTGCGGCGGAGGAACTTGAGCGGGTCAAAGCCCGGCACCTTGTTCAGTTCAGCGGCCGCAGGCACAGTTTCGTACATCGTTTTCGCATTGTTTTCGTTCATGTTATATACTCCTTCCTGTGTAATAAATAGGAGACGCCGGGCAATTTTCTGCACCTTGCGCCTCTTTTTTAACCAGCATATTTCAATTCTTCCGGAGCTGCCGGGACCGTGATTCCGGCCCGTTTGGCATAGGCCTTATAGTACATGCCGATGCGCGCACCCAGAAGCGTATTCCGCTTGACGATTTCATTCCGATGGATCGCCATAAACAGCACCTGCTTTTGGCCGATCAGTACCACACGCTTTTTCGCACGGGTGATGCCGGTATAGAGCAGGTTGCGGTAGAGCATGACGGTGTGCGCTTTCAAAAGCGGCATGATGACCGTTTCATACTCAGAGCCCATTGCCTTGTGGATGGTGGTGGCGTAGGCAAGGTCCAGATTGACCATATCCTCTACGCTGTATTCCAGTTCTCGGCCCACACCAAAATCAAGGCCGACACGCTTGCCGTTTTCATCGTCTTTGATATAGCGGATAAATCCCAGGTCGCCGTTGGACACCTTGGCGGTGTTTTTGGTCTGCATGATCCGGTCGTTTACCCGGAACACTTTGACGCCGATTTTGATTTCTTCCTCGGCAGAGCGGAACGGGTTGACCACCTCGCGGATGGCCTCGTTGAGTTGTTCCGCCGATGCGGCGCCTTCCGAACGGAAGGGGGACAAAATCTGCACCCGGTCAATGCCGCTTTCCGCGATTTCCCGGCAGTAACGGGCGATGATCCGCTCCGCGGCCTCTGCCTGGTTATCGCTTGCCATAAATACAAAGTCCGGCCCAAAATATAGCTTGGTGTTGCCCTCGTTGATGAATTTGGCGTTATAAGCGATCAGGCTGTCCTTGGACTGGCGGAAGATCTGGTCCAGCACTGTGACGGGAATCAGGCCGCAGTCGATCAGTTCGCGGAACACAGTCCCGGCGCCCACACTGGGGAGCTGGTCGGGGTCGCCCACAAGAACGACACGGGCCCCATCCTTGATGCGGGAAAAAAATTTGTCTGCCAGCCACATATCCACCATAGAAAACTCGTCCACGATGATCAGGTCCGCCGACAACGGCTCCTGCTGTCTGCTGCGGTTGGCGTCATCTTCTTCACTGCCAAGGCCCAGGCCGCTGTGGAGCGTCCGCGCCTTGTCAAAGCCAGTGCTTTCCGCCATGCGACGGCTGGCACGGCCGGTCGGCGCCATCAGAACGATTTCGCCTTTCGGATGCAGGCGGCGGTAGACTTCCAAAATGGTCTTGAGCACCGTTGTCTTGCCGGTGCCGGGAGAACCTGTGATAATGGACAGGCTGTGGCGGTAAGCCGCGTAGACCGCTGCCTCCTGTTTGGGAGACAGCACAAGCCCCATTTCACGCTTGACCTGCTCCAGCGCCTGCTCAATGCGCTCCGGCGCAGACGGCTCTATCAGCCGCATGGCAATACGCCGGGCCGTTTCATCTTCCTGTGCGAATGTGCGGGGCAGGTAGATGTTATCTTTGACGGATACCACCTCGCCATGAAGAATCATGTCCTGAAGCACATCCGCGACCTCCTGTTCATGAAGCCGGAGAGACGGGACGGGGATCTTTGCGTTGAGAAGCCGAAGAGCCTCCTTCCGCAAAGTTTCACCAGGCAGGAACAAATGTCCTTTGCCGCCCTTGCTGTCCTCCAGCGCCCAGAACAGTGCGCCCTTGACCCGCATGGGGTCATGCAGGTCGCCGCCGTTTTTCTGAACGATGGCATCTACCCGGAGAAATCCAAAACCGGATACCTGGCACAACTCAAAGGGACTCTTTTTCAAAATATCCACACTGGCGGGCCCAAAGTGCTGGTAAATCTTTAGGGCCGTTTTCGGCGTGATCTTGAATGGGGAGAGCAGCGTCATCAGGTCTTGGAGCATCCGGCTCTCCGCATACGAGGTTTTGATGTCCTCCAGCTTGCTTTCCGTAATGCCCTTGACCTCCAGCAGCCGCTCGGGGTGATTTTGCAGAATATCCAGCGTTTCCACGCCAAACCGGGAAACGATCTGCGCGGCAGTTGCCGGCCCGATGCCTTTGATGAGGCCGGAGGCCAGATAGCCCTCCACACCGTCCCTGGTCTTGGGAACGATCTCACGCCACTGTTCCACCTGAAGCTGCACACCATATTTGCCCTTTGTCCATTCGCCGTCCAGTTCCAGCTCTACCGCGTCCGTGCGGGGCAGTTCATAGCCCGTCGCAACAAAGCGGATCAGGTGGTCCTTGTACCGGCGGGTGGAACGAGCCTCCTGGGGCACCTCCTTATCAGCGGTTTTTACGCTGATGATGCAGAACCTGTTTACGGGGTTGTGGTAGATCGTCCCGTCATAAGTTCCTCTATGGATCACTTCTTTTTTCCCTCCTTTTATGCCGCCTCGCCGTCACACTTGACTACGAACCGGCGTGACACTGAGACAGTCACATATTGTTCGTAAATGTCCGGGTGGTCCAGCTTCAACCGTTTCAGATTATCCTTGTCGATACCAGGGGTTCGTATCGGATTGTAAGTGACGGTATAGTTCACCCCATCCTGCTGGCAAATGGCTTTGCAGCTTTTCCCCATTTTGGCAATGATGGCAGCCTTCAGTCGCTTCATATCTTCCTCGATTTCCTTTTTGCCGGCTTCTGCGCCTTTTTTCTGCTCCTGAAGCTGGAGAAAACGCATCAGCTTGGCCGTCAGAGATAAATCGAGTGACACAGCGGGGGCCTCCTTGTCAGCGGGGCCAGTGTACCGGCGCACGCTCTCGATCACGAGGTCTCCATCTTCGGTGTAAGGCGGCGGCGTTCTGGTAAGCACATGATTTTCCCAGAAATTCTGCTCCAGGAAAATCATCTCATCCTCATAGGCCAGATCCCTCTGCATATCACGGATAATACTTTCCTGCTCGTTGTTGCCATACAGGCAGCAGAAGAAACAGCGGTCCACATCCATGACGGCCATGTAATGCCGCCCCTGGGACTCATAGTAGGCCGGAATGGTTTCCTCACCATCCAGCCACCAGTTATCTTTGGCGTTGTAGTTTGTGGTCTTGATCTCCAGAATAGCGGTGGTGCCGTCCGGCAGTTCTACAAAGTAGTCCACATCCGCCAGCATCCAGGGATACTTCGGGTGCTGGAACATCTTTTTGATCTGATAGACCTTGTAGCCGGTCCGGTGCTGGAAGATCTTCGCCACCAGCGGTTCCAACAGGTGTCCCATCTCCAGGGCCACCCAGTTGTCCTCATGGTCCTCGACCACGGCAATGTTCAGCTTGTCATAAAACAGATCCCGGGCCGTCCGCCACGGTGAAATGCCCAGCAGAGCTGCAACATCGCTGCCTCCAATACCTTTCCGGCGGTAGGCAAGCCATTCTTCTTCGGACAAGCCTGCCGTATCCACCAGCACCATGGGCTGATGCCGCTCTTTGACAGCCACACTGCCTGCCGGCATACTCAACACCCCCTCCGCGTCCTGCGGGGAATGACGGGCGCCCGAATCACCGGGCAATGCTTCTGTGCGGACTGGTTCAGTTTCTGATACTGCCGCCAGCTCTCCATCGGTTTCCTCTTACTCGTCAGAGACTCCTGACTTCGCTTTTTTACATTCATGTTCATACCTGCCTTCTGTAATTTTGATATATCCTCAAAGCCGTTTCCGGCATTTGGGCAGAAAAAAAGCGAGGGTGACAAAGGCCGTAACGCCTGATGTCCATAGCTGCCTATGAACCAAAGTCATCCTCGCTGATGGGAACAAAAGTCCCGGAAAAATAAAAAAGCCAGTAATATACTGGCCCAGAGGGGCGCAGTAATACTACTGGCACAAGTACAATCTTGACTGCGTGTGCAATGCAGATTTTTCAATCCGCGGTACAGAAACTAAGTCTGTATCCCACAAGGGGAGCGCACAAAAATCAATTACAGAAACAGTGTAGCACAACATCTTGCGTTAGTCAAGATATATAGTCTATATATAGTATATTTCTGTTACTGAAAATGGCAATATGCAAATAAATTTATCTAAAGGCACAGGATTTGCAGAAATTTGGCCGCCATCTCCTATATATAGGGCGTACAGACATGGCATGGGATTCCATAGTCAGTCTGCACGCTCTTTTTGTACCTTGACAAGCCCCATAACCTTTTCCATTGGAGTTATACAGGGATCGCGGACAGTGTGCGATGACCACATGGAGCCCGCCCACGATTGAAATACCGCACAGCGGGCCCTGGCAATACGCGGCGGAAAGCCCCGGCGCAGGAAATGGCCTTTGGAAGAGACCCTACACTTCCCGATGAATTTGAATGACTTCATTGTTTTTGTTGAAAACCTTCTTCTACAAACAGTAAAGGATATATGTAATTGCAAATAAAGGAGGGCAATTATGGAAAAAAGAAAACCCAATGACCTTTCACCGGATCAGTGCTTGGCGGTCGATACGGAATCGCTTTGCAAACTGCTCGACTGCGGGCGGCACACGGCCGTCCAGATCGGCGACCTGGCCCACGCCCGCATTACCATGAATTCTCGTGTCCTTTGGAGCGTTCAGCGCGTGAAGGAATATTTGTACGAGATCTCATGCTAACAGAACCTTGCCCATTCCGGGCACAGCAACACACAAAACATCGGGAGGTATCAGCCTATGCCAAAAGTTAGAAAAGACAACAAAGGCCGCAACCTGCGGCCAGGAGAAACACAACGCTCAGACGGCAGCTATATGTTTGTCTATAAGCTGGGTAAGAAGAAAAAGTACATTTATGATTTTGACCTTGCCAGCCTGCGGGCCAAAGAAAAAGTGCTCAACCGTGACAGCGAAGACGGTATTCGCACCCAGGAGGCTATGAAAATCACCCTAAATGATATGTTCAAAGTCCTCATGGATACGAAGATCCAGTTAAAGGCTTCTACACGGGCGAATTACGAATATCTTTGGAGCAACTATGTGAAGGATGAGCCGTTTGCCAACATTCCCCTGCCCAACATCCGAAAGAGCGACATCCTGACATTTTACACGAAGCTTTTGAAAAAAGGCTTTGCGGTCAATTCCTTGGAAAGCATCAATAACCTGATTCACCCCACGCTTGAATTGGCGGTCGATGATGACTACATCCGAAAAAATCCAAGCAAAGGCGTCTACCGCTCTCTCAAAACAGAGGGAGCCGGGGCGCCCCCGAAGAAAAGAATCGCGCTGACCATGACACAGCAGAAGAACTTCCTTCGGTTCATTTCCAAGTCACCGATGTATAGCCACTGGCTGCCTGTCATGGTCGTACTGCTCGGTACGGGAATGCGTGTTGCGGAATGTACCGGCTTAACTAAAAATGATGTGGACCTGGAGAACAACACCATCTCTGTCAATCACAACTTGATCTATCGCGTGATTGATGGGAAAGCAGGTTTTCATATCACCACCCCTAAAACAGCCAGCGGCACCCGCACCATCCCTATCCTGTATCCGCAGGTTGCTGAACAGCTCCGCACATTGATTGAAGTCATGGACACCCTCTATCCGGAAGACCTTGTGATGAATGGGTATCACGGTTTCCTTTTTAGGAATCGGGAAGGTTATTTTCTCAGTGCCCACAATATCAATCGGGCCATCCAGCGTATCTCCATCGCCTACAACGCCGAAGAAATGGATCAGGCTGAACTGGAAGATCGTGAGCCGGAACTGCTGCCGCATTTTAGCGTACATAACATGAGACACACATTCTGCACGCGGCTCTGTGAAAGCACCAACGACATCAAGTTTATCCAGCAAGTGATGGGCCACGCTGATTTTTCCACAACTATGGATATTTACACGCATATTACGCAAGAAAACATGAGGGAAAAAGCAGAGGCAATCAAGGGTAATTTGGTGCTAATGTGAAAATTGCAAAAAAGGGCAAATCCGCATAAAAAACACGGATTTGCCCTTCATTTTGGCCCGTCTGATGCCGTCTGATTTCAAGCAAAAGTTGTAGAAAAGTTGTAGTTGTAAGCCCTATTTACTACATCTTGTGCCGTCATGTTTCGTCAGACACTATATATTGTGGAATTTTAGTCCAATGGCTTCATCGTCGGAAACAGCAGGACGTCGCGGATGGATGCCGCATTGGTCAGCAGCATCACAAGACGGTCCACGCCGATGCCCAGCCCGCCCGTGGGCGGCATACCGTATTCCAGCGCGGTCAGGAAATCCTCATCCACATCGCATGCTTCCTCGTCGCCCGCCGCCTTGAGCGCCGCCTGCGCCTCGAAGCGCTGGCGCTGGTCGATCGGGTCGTTCAGCTCGGAGAATGCATTCGCATGCTCGCGCCCAACAATGAAGAGCTCGAACCGCTCGGTGTATGCCGGATTCCCCGGCATCTTCTTCGCCAGCGGGGAAATCTCCACCGGATGGTTCATCAGGAAGGTGGGCTGGATGAGCTTTTCCTCACAATATTCGTCGAAGAACAGGTTCAGGATGTCGCCCTTCTTGTGGCGCTCCTCATACTGGATATGATGCTCCTTGGCCACAGCCTTCGCCTCTTCGTCGGTCGCAATCGCATCAAAGTCCACGCCCGCATACTTCTTGACCGCATCCACCATGGAAATGCGCTCAAACGGCTTGCCCAAGTCGATCTCCACATCGCCGTAGGTGATCACCGTCGTGCCCAGCACCCTCTGCGCCACGGTGCGGATGAGCTCCTCAGTGATGTCCATCATGCCGTTGTAATCGGTGTACGCCTGGTACAGCTCCAGCATGGTGAATTCCGGGTTGTGGCGGGTGTCCATTCCCTCGTTGCGGAAGCAGCGGCCCAATTCATAGACCTTATCGAATCCGCCGACAATCAGCCGCTTGAGGTAAAGCTCCAGCGCAATGCGCAGGTACATATCCATGTCCAGGGTATTGTGGTGCGTGATAAACGGCCTTGCCGAAGCGCCGCCCGCGATGGTGTGCAGCACAGGGGTCTCGACCTCCAAGAAGCCCTTTTCATTGAGGAAATTGCGGATCTCCGTCACAATCTGGGAACGGCGCACAAACGTATCCTTGACCTCCGGATTGACGATCAAGTCCACATAGCGCTGGCGGTACCGCAGGTCGGTATCCTTCAGGCCGTGGAATTTCTCCGGCAGCGGCAGCAAGGACTTGCTGAGCAGCTTGATCTCCTTCGCATGGACCGAGATCTCGCCCCGTCTCGTCTTAAAGACAAAGCCGCTGACGCTGATGATGTCGCCCAAATCCCAGCAGGCCTTCATTTCCTTATAGGTCTCTTCCCCGACCTCGTCGATCTTGACATAGACCTGCATCCGGCCCGTCTTGTCGTGGATGTCCAGGAAGCTGGCCTTGCCCATATCGCGCCAGCTCATAACGCGGCCCGCAATGCAGACGTCCTGGTTTTCCAGCGTCTCAAACTGGTCGCGGATCTCCTGGGCATAGTGATCCCGCGGGCAGGTTGTAATCGCAAACGGGTCTTTCCCCGCCTCTTGGAGCTTTGCCAGCTTATCCCGGCGGATCTGGAGGAGTTCGTTCAATTCCTGTTCGGTCTGCACAGCCTGCGGCTGCTCGTTCTTATTTTCGCTCATGTTCAGCTCTCCCTATCTTTTGCCGGCGCTCGGGGCGCAGGCTTCCTTGTTTCCCTTAGAAAAAGAAAAAGCGGCCGGGACGCGCTTCGCCGCCATCCACACGCCGCCTTGTTTCTTATTTGGAGATGGCGAGCACCTCGTACTCCATCATCCCTGCCGGAACCTCCACTTCGATCTTGTCGCCGATGCCGTGGCCCAACAGGGCCTTGCCCACGGCGGACTCATCGGAGATATTGCCGGAAAGCGGGTCCGCTTCGTTGGAACCGACAATTTTATAATTGTAAACGTCCGTCTTGCCCGTGCGCGGATTGTTGACGCGCACTTCGACCTTGGAACCAATGTGAATATTCTCGTTGCTGAGTTCGCTCTCGTCAATGACCTTCACATTTTTGAGTGTAACTTCAATGTCCGCAATGCGCGCTTCCATGATGGCCTGTTCGTTCTTTGCCTCGTCGTATTCGCTGTTCTCGGACAGGTCGCCGAAGGACAGGGCCACTTTAATTTTTTCTGCAATTTCTTTTCGTTTGACACTTTTGAGCTCTTCCAGCTCCTGCTCCAGCTTTTCCAGGCCCTCCTGGGTCAAGATCACCTGTTTTCCTGCCATATACTCTTACCACCTTTTATGATCGCCCCGCCCGCGGCGCGGCGTTTTGAAAAATGCGTACATTTCTTTTTATTATAATGATGCCGCCGCCCCGTGTCAACACTTGCCGGGCCGCTGGGGAAAAATCCCTTTGTACAAAAGCCCTGCCAAAGAGGGAATCTTCCTAACATAGATTTCCCAACAGGAAAGCCGGCAACCTGCCAAGGACTTCCGGCCGCAGACCGCCATGCCAAGCTGCGGGTTCTTCATTCCATAGGCTTCGTTTTGTAAAGATCGTAATGCGTCCCGATGATGAAACATCTCGATTGGCTGCCATGCCCGATTTGCTGCGTCTTGGCAATCGGGAGCGCCGGGTCGCCGACGGCCGCCTGAACCAACTTGGTGAGGTCCGACGGGCTTTCTTTCTCTTCGAATTTCGTAAACGTCCCCAAAAGCAGCCCGGAGATTTTTTGAAAAGCTCCCATCTGCTTCAGCTGATTCAAATAGGTAATCAGCTCCGGCTTGCCACCTCCAAGGCTTTCCAGGAACAGAATCTTATCCGAAAAATCCGGCATATAGGGCGTGCCCGCAAGCTTCAGAAAACAGCGGGTATTTCCGCCGATCACCACGCCCTCCATATGCTCGCCCTGGACGAAATCCCAGTCCACCCGGTAAAGGGCGTCCTTGCCCTCCAGCAAAGACTGCTGAAAAAGCAGCTCCTGCTGCCCGCCATGCTCCCAGGTGAGGGTTTTGACCTGGAACAAATAGGAAGTGTTCCCCGTCATGGTGTAGATGGCATTGATGATTGTTGACAAATCGCTGTACCCCCAAAAAGGCTTTTGACTGCCTTTTATAAGCGGATAATCCAAGAGGGGCAATAGCTCATTCGCCAGGTTGCCGCCCGAAATGTCAAAGATGGCTTTGATGGAAGGGTCTGCATAAAACCGCATCAGTGCGTCCGCGCGCAGCCCAGCTTCTATCAAGTGCGTGCCGCTGGGCTCAAAAATGTGGTCACTGAACACCGGAACCAGCCCCAGCCGTGTCAATATACGGGACAATTCCCGTATGCGTCCCTCTTCCTGGCGCGGCAATGCATCCGAACATGCCACAATCCCAACTTGATCGCCTGGATACAACCGAAACATTCTTTTTCCTCCATTCCGCTGCAAGCATTTTATTCGCGCTATTACCATACACCCTTTGGGGGCACCGATCAACCCTTTCACCACAATTCCATGCACAACAGACCGGTTTGGATATAAAAATGAGGACAATCGTCCGATGGATTGTCCCCACGTATGCATTTATGAACATTTACTGTAAAAATAGCAACCTAGATCCCCGCCCCAAACGCGAGCGATCCATAAAAAGAAAAAGCCGAACCTGGAACGCGACTTGCGTCCAGGCTCAGCCTGGTCCGAGTGACAGGAGTTGAACCTGCGGCCTCTTGAACCCCATTCAAGCGCGCTACCAAAACTGCGCTACACCCGGATTTTTAGAACGCTATTTATGATAGCATAGATTCCCAAAAAAATCAAGAGCGAACTTACATCCCCGGCCGTTTTTCGAGTTTTTCTTGCCGCAAAATATACGACGGATGTATTTCGAAGTCCCACGCCCTCTGAAGAAAAAACAGGGAAGGCCCCTCCATTTACAATGAAAAGGCCTCTCCCCATCTGAACGTTTCTCCATATTTCGAAATTCCTATCGCTTCAAAGGCGCGCCCGCAGAATCCGTGAAACTCCCGCAGGCGATTAGAATCACGTCCACCAGCCAGCCGATGCCAAAGACGCCGCCGGTCAACAGGTAGATCACACCCGTGCCGATCTTGCCTACATAAAAGCGGTGGACGCCCAACCCGCCCAAAAAAATGCACAGAAGCAGCGCGACCCATCTGCTCGATGCGGAAACAACCTCCATATAAGGCGGATAGTTCGGCGGGGCATAATACGTCGGGGGCGGCGGGTTCCACTGCCCTTCCCGGTACGTATAGGGAGGCGGCGCCGCGTGCTGCTGGCCAGCCTCGGGGCCTTCCGGGCCCGCTTGCCCCTGCGGAGCAGCGGCCTCCAACGGGGTGCCGCATTGCTTGCAGTAATGGGCGTCATATGGATTGTCAAATCCACACCTTGTACATTTCATATTCAAAACTCCTATTCCCAAGATGCTCAATCAATGCCCTCATCATACCACGGGAAGAAAAGCCATGTCAACGGAACCGACCCGGCAACTGTTTCCAATTTTCAGGGCATCGTTCCATCCCCTTCGCCAACCGCCGCCGTTCCCCTCCGGAAACATCCCACCGGGCAGGCCGGTTCCAAACAAAAAGAGCGTTCCGGTCTCCCGGAACGCTCCCAAACCCCTGCGGGTCAATTTCCTTATTTTGCGAGGTTCGCCTTGAGGGTATTCAGCTGATCGCGGAGCTCCTGCGGCAGCTTGTCGCCAAACTTCTTGTAGAACTCCTCGATGCCCTCGGCTTCCTTGGTCCACTGGTCCTTGTCGACCGCCAGGATGCTCTTCAACGTATCGACGCTGAAGTCCAGGCCTTCCAGGTTGATGTCCTCCGCATACGGTACATAGCCGATTGCGGTCTCCTGGGCATCCACCTTTCCTTCGCAACGGTTGATGATCCATTCGAGGACGCGGAGGTTGTCGCCGAAGCCCGGCCAAATGAAGTTGCCCTCGTCGTCCAGACGGAACCAGTTGACGTTGAAGATCTTCGGAGCCTTGTCGCCCAGCTTCTCGCCCATCTCGATCCAATGCTTGAAGTAGTCGCCCATATGATAACCGCAGAACGGCAGCATTGCCATCGGGTCGCGGCGCACTACGCCGACCGCACCGGTCGCAGCAGCGGTGGTCTCGGAAGCCATGATGGAGCCAACGAACACGCCGTTGTTCCAATCGCGGGACTGATACACCAGCGGGGTGGTCTGTGCACGGCGGCCGCCGAACACGATTGCAGAGATCGGCACGCCAGCGCCGTTCTCAAACTCGGAGCTGATGCACGGGCAGTTCTTTGCAGGCGCCGTGAAGCGGCTGTTCGGATGCGCGCCCTTCTCAGTGGAGGTCTTGCCGTTCCACGGCTCGCCCTTCCAGTTTTCCGCATGCTCCGGCGGATTCTTATCGAGGCCTTCCCACCACACGGTGTTGTCGTCGAGGTTATGCACAACGTTGGTGAAGATCGTGCCTTTGCCAGTGGTGTGCAGTGCATTCGGGTTGGACTTTTCGTTCGTGCCCGGTGCTACGCCGAAGAAGCCGTTCTCCGGGTTGATCGCCCACAGGCGGCCGTCCGGACCAATGCGCATCCAAGCGATGTCGTCGCCGACGGTCCAAACCTTGTAGCCCTTCGCTCTGTAGCCCTCCGGCGGGATCAGCATGGCCAGGTTGGTCTTGCCGCACGCGGACGGGAATGCAGCGGTGATATATTTCACTTCGCCCTTCGGGTTCTCGAGGCCGAGGATCAGCATATGCTCTGCCATCCAGCCTTCGGTCTTGCCCTGGTAGGAAGCGATGCGCAGTGCAAAGCACTTCTTACCCAGCAGCACGTTCCCGCCGTAACCGGAGTTCACGGAGATGATGGTGTTGTCCTCCGGGAAGTGGCAGATATAGCGCTTCTCTTCATCGATGTTGCACTTGCAGTGCAGGCCGCGCACCCAGTCGTTGCTGTCGCCGAGAACGTCCCAAACCTTCTCGCCTACGCGGGTCATGATGCTCATGTTCATGACAACGTAGATGGAGTCGGTCAGCTCCACGCCGATCTTCGCAAACGGGGAACCGATCGGGCCCATGGAATACGGGATGACATACATCGTGCGGCCCTTATAGCTATCCTTCGCAATATCGAACAGCATCTTATACGCTGCCTGCGGCTCCATCCAGTTGTTGGTGGGGCCTGCATCCTCTTCCTTGCGGGAGCAAATGTAGGTTCTGCCCTCCACGCGAGCCACGTCGTTGACCGCCGTGCGGTGCAGGTAGCAGCCCGGGAGCTTCTCCTCGTTCAACTTAATCATTTCGCCCGTGGAGCAAGCCTCTGCGCGCAGCTGGTTGAGCTGTTCCTCAGAGCCGTCAATCCACATCACATTGTCCGGATTGACAAGCTTTTTCATGTTTTCAATCCAATTCAAAACGGATTCATTTTTTGTCATAAGTGTTCTCCTTCCGGCCCAATGGCCAAATTCACATTACTGGTTTAAGTATAGTACATTGTCGCAAAAATAGCAATTAAAAATTTGTGAATACCTAGCCTATTTTCCAAATTCGTGCAGGTTTTTGGAACCTCTCTTTCATCCCTGTGGGCCCTGTATGGGCATTTCCGCGCAGGCGTTTAAGTCCAGCCCCGCGGTATTCCCCGCCAAGAATTCGTAATATCCCTGCGCGCCCACCATCGCCGCATTGTCGCCGCAGAGGTTTAACGCCGGCATATACAGCTTCCATCCGTGCTTTCTGCACTCTTCGTCCAGACGGCGCCGCAGCAGGGAATTTGCCGATACGCCGCCCGCAATCACAAGCTTCTTGCTTCCAGACGCTTCCGCCGCTTTTACAAAATTCTGCACCAGGCAGTCCACCACCGCTTTGCGGAAGGAAGCGGCCAGATCCGGGACCGGCAGCTCCTCGCCCTTCTGTTTGGCGTTGTGGATCAGGTTGATCACCGCCGTCTTCAAGCCGGAAAAGCTGAAATCGTAGGGCGCGCCGTCCACCTTGGGATGGGGCAGGCGGAACGCCATCGGGTCCCCGTTCTCTGCAACCCGGTCCATCTCCACGCCGCCCGGATACGGCATCCCCATGGCGCGCGCCGCCTTGTCAAAGGCTTCGCCCGCCGCGTCGTCCCTTGTGCAGCCGATCACACGGAGGTCCGTATACCCGTTGACCTCCACAATGTGCGTATGGCCTCCGGACACCACCAGGCACAAAAAGGGCGGCTCCAGTTCCGGCGCGGTGATATAGTTTGCCGCGATATGGGAGCGCAGATGATGGACGGGGATCAGCGGCTTTTTCGCGGAGAGCGACAACCCCTTTGCAAAATTGACCCCCACCAACAGCGCCCCGATTAGACCGGGGGCGTATGTCACGGCGATGGCATCGATTTCGTCGAGCGTCACACCAGCGTCGTCCAGGGCCTTCTGCGTAACCGGGACAATGGCCTCCGAATGCCTACGCGAGGCGATCTCCGGCACCACGCCCCCGTACAATTTATGTTCCTCCACCTGCGACGCAATGACGGACGAACGGACCAGCCGCCCATCCTCCACAACCGCCGCAGCGGTCTCGTCGCAGGAACTCTCCAATGCCAATATCTTCATAAGCTTCCCCCTTTATTGAATCCCCTTTGCGGGCCGGGTCAGGAGCAAGGCATCCTCGTGGTTGTCCTCATAAAACCCCTTGCGCACGCCGGCCTGCTCAAAGCCCAGCTTTTCATACAGGGCAATCGCGGGCGCATTCGACACCCGCACCTCCAGGGTGATGAATTCCCCGTGCTGTTCCTCCATCCATGCGATCATCTGCCGGACCAGCTGTTCGCCAATCCCCCGGCGGCGTTCCGCCGGATGCACGGCGACCAGGTCCACATAGCACTCCCCGCACACCGCGTGCATCCCGGCAAACCCAAGGCAGCGGCCCGCCTCTTCCGCCACCCAAAAATGGGCCGTATCGCTGGAGAGCTCCGCCGCCAGCCCGTCCCGGCTCCACGGCATGGAAAAGCACAACCGGCTGATCTCCGCCAGTTCGTCCAGATGCCGCCCCTCCATGGGAACGATCGCAAGGCTCATACCGCCGCCTCCACGCGCCGCTGGATGGGGTTCTGCGAAAGCAGCTCCCACAGATGCTTCATCAGCAATACCAGGTTGATCAGGATTGCAACGGCCAAAAGCTGCTGCGGGTAATATACCAGCCCAAACAGATAATTCGCGGTCGCACAGGCGGACGAAACGCACATAATCACCGCCGCATAGAGCTTTTTCGGGAAATAGAACGCGAACACCACGCTGACGATGTCCGCCAAGAAATAGTACCGTTCATGCATGTGCGGCAGGATAAACGGCATTAAGATGGCAAACAGCAGCCCGATGGTCACCAGAATGTCCGGCGTGATGGTGTATTCCTTCCGGTACAGCGCATAGAGCAGCATCAGCACCGCGCCGCCCGCGAAGATGACGCCCGCATCCCCCAACGGTTCGGAGGCGACATTCCCGAGAAACGCATACAAATTCGGGATGGACATGCAAAGGCTCGTGTAGAGCTTTGACTGCGAGACATACACGGTGAGCAGGTCCCATAGGCTCCTGCCCATGATTGCAGCTGGTATAATCGATAGAATATATACTGCTGGGATTAGCACCAAACTGCGCAATTTGATCTTCCGCTTCAAAACCAACAAAAGCAAAAACGGCGCAAAGAAAATCGCCTGCAATTTCAAGACAAACGCAATGGAAAACGCCAGCACCGCCCGGTTGGGGCGGTTGACCAACAGATAATACAGGCATGCGAGCAACGCCGCAGTATACATCGCGTCGCACTGTGCCCATGCCGCGGAATTCAACACCACCGAGGGCAAAAAGAGCACCACCGCATAGGCCATAAAGCCCTGGGGCCTTCCGGGATACCGCAGGCTAACCGCCCGCATCACATAATAGGCCAATACAAAATCCGCCGTACAGGAGACCAATTTGATCAAATACAAATCGTTGAACGGCAGATAGGTCAGCAACGCTAAAATATAAAAGTACGGCGGCATATAATCGCCGATGTTCATCCCGATGGCCGCCAGCCCGCCGTTCTCCTTCAAGGTCGCAAACCAGTTCTGTAAGAATTGTTGATAGTCGTTCGACTCAATCGGAAATAAGTAAAACCGCGTCAGCAGCGCGGCGCCGGAAATCAAAAGGAGAAACAGCATGTCCTCCCATCGGACTTCCTCACGCGCGCGTTTTGTCGTTTCCAAGCGTGCCCGCCCCTTTCGGAAATTTATGTAAGATTTCTTTGGTAGACCAGAAAATGAAATTCAATATGTGTCTCCAACCGCTGCGTTTGGCGCAGGTTTTCCCCGCCCTCAACGCCGGTTTTCCAATAATATGGGGTCATTGCAAACAAATTGAGCATGGTCTGCGGATCGGTGATCGTGATTTCCCTTGCAACCGCAGTGCGCTGCAAAAAGGTGAATCCAGGATACTCCGTCTCCTTATAGGGGTTCTCATACGGATGTTCATACAAAATCTCTTTCAATCCATAGAGATGCCTTTCCCCCGGCACCGCCAAAATCAAGTGGCCGCCCGGTTTGACCACGCGCGCCAGCTCTTCGGGGACAATCGGCGCGAAGACGTTCACCACCAGGTCGGCCGCAGCATCCGCAAAAGGGATCCCGAAGCTGCTTCCCACCGCAAACGCGATCTCCCGGTACCGCTTTGCCGCAGCGCGCACCGCGCATTTGGATATATCAAACCCAAACACCCGCGCCCGTTCCCCGAGCGCCAGCGCCAACCGGCCGGTGTAATAGCCTTCTCCGCATCCTGCGTCCAGCACAACTGGCGACCTGTTTTCCCCAAGATACTCCAGCGCCAGCCGGTTCAGCTCATCGCTAAAGGGCTGATATAGGCCCGTCTCCAGGAACGCACGCCGTGCGGCCACCATCTGTTTGTTGTCGCCGGGGTCCTTTGAATGCTTTTTATTGGGCGGAAGGAGATAAACGTATCCCTCCTTCGCCAAATCGTAGTTGTGCCCCTTCGGACACGTATAGGCTTTTTCCTCTTTCTGCAACAGATTTCCGCAGACAGGGCAGATAAACACGTTTCCCCCTCCCTTCTTTTCATTATCATTTGCTCTTCGGGAGCTTGTCCTTTCTGTCCGGCGTCACTTCGCTTGCTCCCCGCAGAGAGCCCCGCGCCGGCCGTGCATTCAGGCTCAGCCTGACGGGAGCTTGTCCTTTCTGTCCGGCGTCACTTCGCTTGCTCCCCGCAGAAAGCCCCGCGCCGGCCGTGCGTGCAGGCTCAGCCTGACGGGAGCTTGTCCTTTCTGTCCGGCGTACACTTCGCTTGCTCTCCGCAGAGAGCCCCGCGCCGGCCGTGCGTGCAGGCTCAGCCTGACGGGAGCTTGTCCTTTCTGTCCGGCGTCACTTCGCTTGCTCTCCGCAGAGAGCCCCGCGCCGGCCGTGCGTGCAGGCTCAGCCTGACGGGAGCTTCCCCTTTCTGTCCGGCGTACACTTCGCTTGCTCCCCGCAGAAAGCCCCGCGCCGGCTGTGCGTGCAGGCTCAGCCTGACGGGAGCTTATCCTTTCTGTCCGGCGTACACTTCGCTTGCTCTTCGCAGAGAGCCCTGCGCCGGCCGTGCGTGCAGGCTCAGCCTGACGGGAGCTTCCCCTTTCTGTCCGGCGTCACTTCGCTTGCTCTTCGCAGAGAGCCCTGCGCCGGCTGTGCATTCAGGCTCAGCCTGACGGGAGCTTCCCCTTTCTGTCCGGCGTACACTTCGCTTGCTCTCCGCAGAAAGCCCTGCGCCGGCCGTGCGTGCAGGCTCAGCCTGGCGGAAGCTTCCCCTTTCTGTCCGGCGTCACTTCGCTTGCTCTTCGCAGAAAGCCCTGCGCCGGCCGTGCGTGCAGGCTCAGCCTGACGGGAGCTTGTCCTTTCTGTCCGGCGTCACTTCGCTTGCTCCCCGCAGAGAGCTCCGCGCCGGCCGTGCGTGCAGGCTCAGCCTGACGGGAGCTTGTCCTTTCTGTCCGGCGTCACTTCGCTTGCTCTTCGCAGAAAGCCCTGCGCCGGCCGTGCGTGCAGGCTCAGCCTGACGGGAGCTTGTCCTTTCTGTCCGGCGTCACTTCGCTTGCTCTTCGCAGAAAGCCCTGCGCCGGCCGTGCGTGCAGGCTCAGCCTGCTCAGCCTGCTTTGGCGTCGAACCAGGATTTGCCGATCCCGGCGTCAGCGATCAGCGGAACGGATAGCTGCGCCGCGCTGCGCATCTCCTCGGTCAGGACGGCGGCGGCCTTCTCCGCCTCGTCCTCGGGCGCTTCTACAATCAGCTCGTCGTGTACCTGCAAGATCAGCCGGGACTTCATGCCTTCTTTGCGAAGCCGGTCCTCCACGCGGATCATCGCGATCTTGATGATATCCGCAGCCGTGCCCTGGATGGGCATGTTCCGCGCCACACGCTCCCCGAATGCGCGCATGTTGAAATTGGAGGACGCCAGTTCCGGCAGGTAGCGCCTGCGCCCAAACATGGTCTCTACATACCCCTGCTCCTTGGCCTGCTCCACCACTCGCTTCATATAATCGTCCACGCCGCTGTAATGCGCCAGATAATCGTGGATATATTGCTCCGCCTCCTTGCGGGTAACGCCGATGTTCTTCGCCAGGGAGAACGCGCCGATGCCGTACACAATGCCAAAATTGACCGCCTTGGCCCGGCTGCGCATCATCGGGGTGACCATCTGCTCCGGCATGTGGAACACCTGTGCGGCTGTGATCCTGTGGATGTCGTCGTCGTGCAAAAAGGCATCGATCATATTCTGGTCGTTCGCCACATGCGCCAACACGCGCAGCTCAATCTGGGAATAGTCCGCATCCACCAGCACACATCCCTCTTTTGCCACAAAGAAGCGGCGCATCTCGCGTCCCAGATCCGTGCGCACCGGGATATTCTGCAAATTGGGCTCCGTGGAGCTGATGCGCCCTGTGCGCGTCTCGGTCTGGTTGAAATTGGAATGAATCCGCCCGTCCGCGGCGATCACCTTGGTCAGGCCGTCGCAGTAGGTCGATTTCAGTTTCGTCAAGCTGCGGTAATTCAAAATCATTTCGACCGCTGGATGCTCATAGCGCAGGTTTTCCAAAATCTCCGCCTTGGTGGAATAGCCCGTCTTAGTCTTTTTTCCATGCGGCAATCCGAGCTTCTCAAAGAGGGCGTCGCCGAGCTGCCGCGGGCTGTTGATGTTGAACTCATAGCCCACGGACTGGTAAATCTCCCCCTGAATGCGGTCGATCTCCGCCTGGAGCATCTCGCCGTACTGCGCAATGCCCTTGGCGTCCACCAAAAAGCCGATCGCCTCCATATGTGCCAGTACGCGCGCCAGCGGCAATTCAATCGTTTCCAAAAGCTCCGTCTGGTTGTTCCGGGCGATCTGTTCCGCCAGCTTGTCCACCAGCGCGGGGAAAACCGCCGCCTGCGCGCGGAACAGCGCCTCCGTCTGCCGCCGTTTCCCCTCCACATCGCCGCGCTTGAGCGCCTCCTGCTCCGGCAGCTCCAACGGGAGGTTGTATTCCTGCGCCAACCGCGTCACATCGTAGGACGACGCGGACGGGTTCAGCAGGTAGGCTGCCAACATGGTGTCAAACGCCCCGCCCGGGATTTCTTCGCCGCCGAGCGCCGCATACAGCGGCTTGACGTCGTGGGTGTTGATGCGGATCTCGCTGCACGCACACAGCTTGCGCAGGAAATCCATCCCTTCCAACTCATATACACGGGCCTCCCGGCCGATGTATACGCGATACACCTGGCCATCCTCATACCAGACCAGGCAATCCGCGCGCCCTGCTGCGCGAAGCTGGTCAAACAGCGTGTCCGGCGCACCCTGCACCACCTCATGGGCGGGTTCCTGGACATTCGTTTCCGGCGCCGCGGTGGGGACGTTCAGCCCCAATTTTTCGATTAGGGAGAACATCTCCAGCTTGACGAGCAGGCGCGCCGCACCCTCCCGGTCGCCTTCGGTGGGGATATAGTCGGCCAACTCCGTGTCGACCGGCGCATCCCGCCGGATGGTGCCCAGGTAGCGGCTCAGGTAAGCGCTGTCCTTGTCGCGGATCAGCTTCTGGCGCATCCCCTCTTTGATGTCCAGCGTATCGATATTTGAATAAATATGATCGAGGTCATGGTATTTCTGGATCAGCTCGCCCGCCCCCTTAGGGCCGATGCCCGCCACGCCGGGGATGTTGTCCGAGCTGTCGCCCTGGATGGCCTTGATATCGATCAACTGCGGCGGCGTAACGCCGTAGTCTTCCAAAATTTTCGCCTCATCGTAAAAGGTCACCTGCGGCTGTCCCATTTTGGTGGCCGCCAGGCGCACCGTCACTTGCGCATTGACAAGCTGGAGACTGTCGCGGTCCCCGGTGGCAATCACACAGGTGTCCCCGGTCTCCGTACATTTCGCGGCCAACGTCCCAAGGATGTCGTCCGCCTCAAAGCCCTCGCATTCCACCAGGCGGTAGCCCAGCAGCCGCAATAGCTCTTTGAGGTTCGGCAGCTGTTGCGCCAGCTCCTCCGGCATCCCCTTGCGCTGCGCCTTATAACCTGCATACTCTTTATGCCGGAACGTCGGGGCGCGCATGTCGAAGGCAATCGCCACCGCATCCGGCTCCGTCTCATGCTTCAGCTTTTCCAGCATGGTCATAAAGCCGTAAATGCCGTTTGTATACAGCCCCTCCTTGGTGCTCAGCAGGCGGATGCCATAAAAGGCGCGGTTCAGGATGCTGTTTCCGTCCAAAACAAGCAGTTTCATGATGTCTCTCCCGTCTTATCAGTCAATTGTTTTATTATATCACTTTCCGAAGGGAATTTTAAGTGCTATAATAGCATCTATCCTTTATTATTTCCGCCTGCTGGGGCAACCACACCGCAAAAGGGAGAAACCGGCGGCCGTGGGGCCCGCCCTCTTTGGTTTTCCGAACGCCTTAAAGCTGTGTGTTCTCCACCATTTTTTCCAGCAGGACGCCCAGCTCCTCCTTTTCCTCCGGCGTCAATCCTGCGGTCAGCCGTTCCATACACTGGTCCCCCTGTCCGACCAACATGGGGTAGACCTCCTGGGCCTTTTCCGTTGGGAACAGGTTAAACGCCCGCTTGTCCTTGGGATTCTGCTCCCTGGTGATATATCCGGCTGCAATCAGCTTTGCAATGGCTTTTGCCACGACGCTTTTTTCGTGGGAAAGCCGTTTCACAAGCTCGGTCTGGGAAATGCCGCTATTTTTGCAGGTCTCAATGATAATGGTAACCTGCGAGGAGGAAAGACCCAGTGGCGCAGCGTGTTCGCTTCGCCAGGCGTTGATTTTGCGGTAAATCATCAACAAGGCGGCAATATTTCGATCTGGCAATCGCATGTCCTTCACCTTTTTTCGTTTGTTGTGTTTCGATTATAGCGAAAAATCGTGGCAAAAGCAACTATCTATTGACAAGCCAACGTTTTGGAATATAATAAAAAGTGTCATTTGCCACTATCTTTCAGAGAATCCCTCTGACTTCTTATATTCCGCGTTTGCAATGGGTATTTGCGAAAAGAACAGGCAGCCGGTTTTTCGCCCGATACGGGCGGGGAACCCTCCCCGGGAACCGGCTTTCCAACAATATTAAAGAAATACGGAGTATTCGAATGGTAAAGATTGGGAATTTGGAATTGGAAGGGCGCGCCGTGCTGGCCCCCATGGCCGGCGTCACCGACCGTGCCTTCCGCGAGCTCTGCACACGCTTTGGCGCGTCCTATGTGGTAAGCGAAATGGTCAGCTCCAAGGGCCTGCAATACAACGACAAAAACACCGGCCGCCTCATGGAGCTGGGCGGCGCGGAGCGGCCCGCGGGCATTCAGCTCTTTGGCGACGAACCCGCGGTCCTGGCGTTGGCTGCAAAAAAGGCCATGGCGTACCATCCGGACGTGATCGACATCAACATGGGATGCCCGGTGCCAAAGGTCGCCGGGAACGGTTCCGGCAGCGCGCTGATGAAAAACCCGCCCCTGTGCGGGGAGATCGTCGCAGCGGTCAAACGGGCGGTCCCCGTGCCCGTCACGGTGAAAATCCGCAAGGGCTGGGACCGCAACTCGGTCAATGCCGTGGAGGTCGCAAAAATCTGCGAGGAAGCGGGCGCGGACGCCATCGCGGTCCATGGGCGCACGCGCGACCAGATGTATGAACCCTCCGCCGACTGGGACATCATCCGGCAGGTCAAAGAAGCTGTGAAAGTCCCGGTCATGGGCAACGGCGACGTGACCAGCGCGCAGGACGCCGCAAAGCTCTTGCAGCAGACCGGCTGCGACCTGGTGATGGTGGGCCGCGGGGCGCTGGGGAACCCTTGGATCTTCCAGCAGATCAACGCATATCTGACGGACTCCTGCTGCATCATCCCTGGGCCGGGCCTTTTTGAGCGCCTGACGGTGATGGTGAAGCACATCGAGCAGATGTGCCAATATAAGGGCGAGGCGCACGCCATGCGCGAGGCCCGCAAGCACGTCGGCTGGTATCTCAAGGGCATGCGCGGCGCGGCGGAATTCCGCCGGCGCGCGGGCACCTTGGCGACCCGCGAAGACCTGAAAGAGCTGGTCAAATGCGTTTTAGAAGCCAATCTAAATCATGGGGAGGGATCTGTATGAGTAAACGGCCAAGCCGCACGGTACGCCGTGTTTCATCCTGGCTGGTGGTAGCAGCCATCTTAATCATTGCATCGGTCAGCGGCATCCGCCTGCATTGGAACGATATCCTGTCCAACGCAACAGACGCCGCGGTCATCCCGGAAGGCTCCACCTCGGTCTATTTTATCGACGTCGGGCAGGGGGATTGCGAACTGATCCGCACGCCGGACGGGCAGAACATCCTGATCGACGCGGGGACAAACGCAACGGGAGACAAGTTGGTCCAATACCTGGAACAGCTCGGTGTGGAGCAGATCGACACCCTGATCGCCACGCACCCGCACGAGGACCACATCGGCGGGATGGATGAGGTGGTCAACGCATTTCCCATTGGCGACGTCTACCTGCCAAAGGTGGCGGACAGCCAAACGCCCACCACGCGCACCTACGAGCGCCTTTTGGAAGCGATCGCGGACAAAGGCCTTTCGATCACACCCGGCCGCGGCGGGATGACCATCCTGGACGACGATGGCATCAAATTGGAATTTCTCGCCCCGAACGCCGACTCCTATGCGGACCTAAACAGCTATTCCATTGTAGCAAAGCTCACCTGTGGGCAGAAGAGCTTCTTGTTCACCGGCGACGCGGAGGCGGACAGCGAGGAGGAAATGCTCCACGCAGGCTACGACCTGCGCAGCGACGTCCTGAAATGCGGCCACCACGGGAGTTCCACCTCCACCAGCGCGGCGTTCTTGCAGGCCGTCCAGCCCACATACGCGGTGATCTCCTGCGGGGTGGACAACGACTACGGCCATCCGCACCGTGAAACGCTGGATAAACTCAACGACGCTGGCGTCCAAATTTACCGCACCGACGAACAGGACACCATCCTGGCTGTGTGCGACGGGACGGACGTCACCTTCCAGACCGGCCTCGGATCTCTTGTCAAGTAAAGGAGCACAGCCATGTTTCTGAAAAATTTTAAAATCGACACCTCGCGTGCGCGGGAATTTTGGCCGCGCCACGTCAACACGTTGGAGGAACTCCCCGCGCCGTACCGCCCGCATGTGGCGGAGTGGATGGAGCAGGGGATGCCCATCTCGCAGGTCATTTTTGTCCGGCAGACCAACCACTGGGTCACGGAAAAGCCGGAGTATGTGCTCGCCTGGATGGGGCGCCGCCTCCTCTATATTCAAAAGCAGCCCCTGGGCGGCGTGGCCCCCACGGTGATCGAGGCCGATACCATTTTCTATGCCCTATATTCCCATCGCCTTCTGGACAACCGCATGACGATCGGTTATTCGGCAAGCAACGAGCCGCAAACCATCATGCTGCACTTCAACGCGGCCACGGAAGAACTCTTCTACCCGGTATTCGAGCTTCTTCTGCGGAACCCCTTTACACAGCCGAGCGAAGCGCGCAGCAAAAACCAAGCGGATACCATCGTTTCCCTCCAGGAAAAGACCTTCAAGATGTGCAGCTATCTGGATTTCGTTTACCGCTTTGACGATACCATCCTGGCGTATTACTGGGATAAAAACATCACGCCGGAGCAGCAGAAGCGCAACGCAAAGAGCCTGAAGCGCATAGAGGATACGGAATATCTCGCTGCGCTCATGGGCCGGGGCCTCGCTTTGGAGAAGATCGCAGAAAACGCCATCGACGTCGCCTATCTCTTCCGCAGCGCCGTCGGGGAGGCGTCCGTGGTATCCTCTGCGCAAGGCGAGCTCTCCCTCTGTTTCCCGTGCGTCTCTGGGGAATCCTTCTTTGTCCCGGTCAAGCCGGAAAACCGCCCCGAGGCGGAGGCGTTCGCACAAAAGTTCAACAAGAATGTGAGCATTTCGCTCGCCAAATAAATCTCTCCGCCCGTGGGCAGCCCGCCTGCAAAGGATTCTTCCGCAGATGCGCCACAGGCATATCCCTGCAAAAAACGCATGACAGAACAAATTCTGTCATGCGTTTTTTGGTTTCGTTTCAAATATCGCTATCCGGGAATTCCCAAAACGACGAAGTAGTTTCCATCTGCCAGCCGTGCCCCTTCCTCTGGCTTTCCCTTGCCGCCTGCGAATCCGTTAGGCATTGGAGGCCGACGGGCGCGCTTGGGCCCGCTTCCAGAGCATACGGGCAACATACAACAACAGCAGAATCCCCCACGAAAACGCCTCCGCATAGGCGATGATGCTGTTTCCAAAAACGCTTGCAAAGGCATACGATGCGATAATCCGGCACGCCAACGATACGATTCCTGCGACACTGGAATAGACCACGTCGCCGATCCCCTCCAGATACCCGCGCGTCGCGGTCGCGAGGCCATAGACCACATAGAAACTAGCCAATCGCTGGAAGAAACCGCGCCCGATTTCCACCGCTTCTGGCCCGGCGCCGAACAACGCGATCAGCGGGCCTCCAACGGGGACAACCAGCACCGTCATCAACACCGACACAACGGCCATCAGCACCGTACCGACCATATAAATCTTCCGGGTTTTCTTTTCTTCCCCCGCGCCGTAGCTCTGGGCGACAATCGTGGAGATCCCGGAACCCAAATTGATAATGGGAAGCAGTGCGATCGAATCGATCCGGTATGCCGTTGTGATCGCCGCCACTGTTTGCGTTCCAAAGCCATTCATAAAGTTTTGCAGCAGCAGGCTTCCAAAAGCACTGACGCTGGACTGGATCATCGGCGGAATGCCAAAGCGCAGCCCACCGGCCAGGGTCTGCCGGTCCACAATCCCACGCCGCAGGCGGAACCGCAGCACGGGATACTTTTTGACGGCGTAAAGGATGATGAACACCGTCATGGCCGCCTGGGAAACAACCGTTGCAATGGCAGCCCCCGACACGCCCCAATGCAGAACGGCGACAAAATAGAGATCTAAAATTACATTCACAACGGAGGAAATCAGAACTGCCAGAAAGGGGGCGCGGCTGTCCCCCATTCCACGGAGCGCAGCGGAATAGACATTGTAAACCGCCAAAAAGGGAATGCCCAGAAAAATGATCCGCAAATACGCTTCCGCCAGCAGCACCGTATCCGGCGTGGTATGGAGAAGGTGCAAAATCGGGGAAGTCAACCAAATCCCCATCGCGGCGAGGATCGCAAAAAACACGCCAAGCGTCACGGAAAATGTTGACAGCACTTGGGGCACGGAATCCGTACGGCCCCCTCCGAATCTTTGCCCGACCAAGATCGAAAGCCCCAGGGTAAACCCGGTGATCGCCATAAGATAAAAGTTGATAACGGTGGTGGTCGCCCCGACCGCCGCCAACGCCCGCTCGCCCTCCACATTTCCCACGATGAAGGCGTCTGCCCAGTTATAGAGCTGCTGCAAGATCCCGCTCAAAATGAGCGGCAAGCTGAACGTAATCAATCCATATGCGATGCTTTTAAATCCGCTTGGCCCTTTTGATTCAACCACCGGCCATCCCCTCCTAAAGATCCCATTCTCCGAATCCCGGAACCCTGCAAAATGGAATCATCCCTGTCATAAATCCCCCAGCTCTGTTGGGGTGAGTAGCCGCCTCCAAAAGAAAAACCGTATCCAAGTTTCGCCTTGAATACGGCAGATGCTTACCCGAACGGCTTGATTCTGGAAACCATTATAACAAATAGGCGGGAAACACGCAAGGGAAGCGTCCGGCGCTGGTTTTTCCTGCAAGGGGGGCGGGCCCTTCCCAGATGGGCAACTGCGGGAAAAAGCCACAAAAGGCCGTGGGCATTGTTGCAGCCCACGGCCTTCCGGTTTATTTGTCGTTTGGCCCGTTGTCAAAGAAAGCGTCCCAATCAAAGTTCCCGTTTTCGTCCTTTTGATCCTTCATGATCTCGACTTTAAATCCATAAGGATTGGCCGCCGCATCCTTGGATTCCTCACGCGGCATCTCCCCCGGCTTTGCATCCGGAATAAACCGCACTTCCGGCTCGGCAATCTCAACATTCTTTTGTATGGGCGCCTCTTCTGTCAGCGCACCCACCGGGGGCGCTCCCTCTTCCGTAACCGCTTCGTCCTGCGGCTCTTCCGTGGGGATCTGCTCCTCTTCCTCGGGTTCCGCCAGGTCTTCCGGCTCCGATTCCCCTCCAAACAGATAGTCCTCGCGCTGCTGGACGCCGCTGCTGTCGGAGCTGATGTCCGTAAATTCCTGGATTTCCCCCGTATCATCAAAGGCCGCGCGTCTCCGCGGCGCAAAGAACTGGGCGTATACAAAGAACGCGATGCCGCCTAAACCAAGCACAATCAAGAGGATTCCCACCGGTAAAATCCAGGAGAACGATCCTTGGCTTGTATTCGAGCCGCTCTGGTTTTCCTGCTGCTGGATGTTCTCAAAGGGCTTTGCATCGGGCGACTGGCTGACCTCCCCGCTTGTGAGCAGCTCGCTCCAATCCTGGGAGGAAAGCAGATCCGGGTCATCCGTCGCTTCGGCTGCACGGGAAGCGTTCTCGTTGATCTCATCGTTGTCCGTGTCAACGATGACCGACGGTCTCTGGCTGACCGGCGGTTGATAGGGCTCTTCCTCCACGGGTTCCTCTTCCACAGGCTCCGATGCCTCCGTATCGGAGGATTCTGTTCCTTCCGGCAGGCTCTCCGTCCCATCAGACGGGGTCGTCCCATCGGGATTTACCGGCGCGTTCGGGTCTGTGGGAGGCTCCGTCGTTGGCGGTGTCTCCACTCCCGGCGAAGTGACAGGCGCATTGGGATCAAACGGCGGGGAAATCCCCGGGTCCGTCGGGGTCGTTGGGTTGTTTGGGTCCACAGGCGTCTCTGCATTGGGATCGGTGCCAGACGGGACCGTTGGATCGGCCGGCGTATTGGGGTCCGTGTTTGGAATAATGGGGTTGACCGTTGAATCCCCTGGCACACCCGGGTCCGCCGTAGACTCTACCGGCGTCGTTGGGTCTGGGACCGGCGTGATCTCCGTTGCGGATGCCGATGCAGCAAATGTAGAGGCTGCAAAGACAAGAACGGTAAATAGGAGGGCTGCCCGGTGCAGCAATCTATTGCATTTCGATCGTTTCATATTGATTAATTCGCTCTCCTGTCTAAAATCAGGCGTACGAACCCCAAAAGGAAATCGCCGCATTTTCCTTACCATCATATCACAAACGGACCTAAAAATACAACTGGTAAATCGACGGCCCGTGAGAAAAGAATCCCGCCGGGGCGGCGGGCAAACTGGTTGTGCCCAAGCCGTGTCCCGATTCATACAATAATTATGTAAAACGGTATATGCCGACAAGGGGCCAACGCCCACGCCAGGTACACTATTTGTATAATTTATTTAAAAAATACAAATTGTATATCCAAAGGCGCTGTTCTTTTATGAGGGTGCTTTTTCCAGAAAAAGATTCCTAAAAATCCGCATGGAAATGCTTGCGGATGCCAGGGGAACGCGCTATAATGTAGGCGCGCAAACATACCTCCTCGGGAGGGCAGTGCAGATTGGCGTCTGCTCTTTGTTGCGCAGGCTCCCGGAGCGAACTCCGGGCAAAATTTTTGAGATGGGAGAATTTGAATCATGCGTACATTAGAGCCGGCCAGTATTACACTCGGCACGGTGGATGATCTTCCGCAAATCTATGCGGATATGGAGAAGCAGTTCCCACCCGACGAAATGTACAAGTATAAGAACCTCTTGCATCTTTTGCACGGGGACAAATACAAAATCTTATTGTACAAGCGGAATTCCGATGGAGAGCTGCTCGGCTATGCATTGGTTTATACCGTAGAAAATTGCAACATCCTTTGGCTGGACTACATCGCCATTTTAAAGGAGCATCAAACCCATGGCTACGGCGCCCAGCTGTTCAACGCTCTGTGGCACAAATATTGCGGGCCGTACGACGGCATTTTGTTCTCTCTGGAGCACATCAGCAAGAACAACCCCAGCTTGGCAAAACGCCAAGAGCTCCGCATTCAGTTCTATGAAAAAGTAGGGGCCTACCGGCTGCATGCCGATTTCCAACTCCCATGCGAAAACGGCGCGCTTCCCATGTATCTATATTTCAAGCCTCGCCGTGGATTGTGCGCCATCAGCCGCACCGTGCAGCTTCAGGCGATCCGCCAAATTTATGAATACTGTTTTTACCATTTTGCACACAACAAAGAGCTGCTCGCCCATTTCAAACCAACAATCTTGGACGAACGGCTTCTTCCAACACGCCGTCCCGTATTGCAACACGCCGCTGCGCCCGTTGTGCAATCCGTTCGTCGTGCGTAATTAAGAGGACCGTCCGGCCCTCTTCATGCAATCCATGTAAGATATCCATGACCGCCGCGCCTGATTTCGTATCGAGGTTGCCGGTGGGTTCGTCCGCCAAAATGATGGGTGGCCTTGCCGCAATCGCGCGCGCAATGGCCACCCTTTGTTGTTGCCCGCCGCTCATTTGGCTGGGCCGGTGGCGCATCCGTTCTTTCAATCCAACCCGGAACAAGGCGTCTTCAGCCAAAGCGTGCCGTTCCTCCCGCGGGATTCCCCGGTAGGAAAGCGGCAATTCCACATTTTCCAGAGCGGTCAACCCCGGCACCAAATTGAACCCCTGAAAAATGAACCCAATTTCCCGGTTCCGGATGCTGGAGAGCTGGTCTTCGGAAAGCGCGCCGACATTTTCCCCGTCAAGGATGTATTCCCCGGAGGTTGGCGTATCCAAACAGCCCAACACATTCATCAGCGTGGACTTTCCGGAGCCCGACCGCCCTACAATGGCGACAAACTCCCCCTTGTCCACCGTGAGGGAAACGCCATCCAATGCGCGGACCTCATTTTCCCCTTGATGATAGATTTTATAAAGATTGCGTACGATCATAATTGGTTCCATCTTTTCACCCCGCAATATCATACCCAGCAATATTGCAAAGATACTGGCAGCAAAAGCTTTTACAAATGTGCCAGAATCCGGTATAATAAAGATAAGAAGGGTGTTTTTCCTTTCAGGCGAATCAGTGCGATTGAAAGACATGGGGGAATTGGCCCTACTTGGGTTTTATACTCTATAGGATGGAGTGGTCCCGCCTTGGATCGATCGTGAGGGGATAAAATCCATGGCATACGAATAGATGGCAATACGTTCAATAGAGGCAAACCGCAATAGGATTCCACAATCTCTGCTTTTACGAAATCTCACGAAAGTTTAATAAGCCAAGGATTTTTAATAAATTAAAGGAGAACGAACAATGCTGAATACCTATTGGAAACAATTTAAGAGTGGCACGGATATCCGCGGAGTGGCCAGCGAGGGGGTTGCGGGACAGGAGGTCAACTTGACCGACGAAGCCATTGAAAAAATGGCGGCGGGATTTGTCTTGTGGTTGTCCCAAGCGGTTGAAAAAGAACCGTCCGCTCTGACCATCGCTGTTGGGCACGATTCCCGCATTTCTGCGCAGCGCATCCAGGATGCCGTCACGCGCGTCCTGGTGGGAGCGGGCGTGCGGGTGCTGGACTGCGGCCTGGCTTCCACTCCTTCCATGTTCATGACAACCATCGACCTGGCGTGCGACGGTTCGGTTCAGATCACCGCAAGCCACCATCCGTTCAACCGCAACGGCTTGAAATTCTTCACCAAAAACGGCGGTTTGGACGGCCCGGACATCGAGCAGATCCTTCTGTTTGCGCAGGAGGGCCAGACGCCGCCCGCAGGCGAGGGCCATGTGGAGGCGGTCAACTACATGGCGGACTACGCCAAGCGTCTGCGCGAGATGATCCAGAAGGGCGTCAATGCGGCGGACTATGAACATCCGCTCAAGGGCTTCCATATTGTGGTGGACGCCGGCAACGGCGCAGGCGGGTTCTACGCGAGCGATGTGCTGGCGCCGCTGGGCGCGGACGTCACAGGAAGCCAATTCTTGGAGCCCGACGGCATGTTCCCGAACCATATCCCCAACCCGGAGAACGAAGAGGCGATGCAGTCCATCTGCAAAGCGGTCTTGGATGCAAAGGCGGACATGGGCGTGATCTTCGACACCGACGTGGACCGCGGCGGTGCGGTGGACGCGCGCGGCGAAGAGATCAACCGCAACCGCCTGGTAGCGATTGCATCCGCGATTGCGTTGGAGGGCAATCCCGGCGGCACGATCGTGACCGACTCCATCACGTCCAGCGGCCTAAAGGAATACATCGAAGGGACTTTGGGCGGCGTCCACCATCGCTTTAAGCGTGGCTACAAAAACGTCATCAACGAGGCGCTGCGTCTGAATCAGGAGGGCGTCAACTGCCCGTTGGCGATTGAAACGTCCGGCCATGCGGCCATGCGGGAAAATTACTTCCTGGACGACGGCGCCTATTTGGTGACAAAAATCATCATCCAGATGGCGCGCCTGCGCGCAGAGGGCAAGACCCTGGACTCGATGTTGGAATCGCTCAAAGAGCCGGTGGAGACGGCAGAACTGCGGTTCCCGATTCTCAAAGAGGATTTCCGTTCCTATGGGGAGTCCGTGATTGCCGGTGTGAGCGCCTATGCAAAGACGCATGCCTGGAATGTTGCGCCGGATAACCGCGAAGGCATCCGCGTTTCGTTTGGCAAGGACAAAGGGGACGGCTGGTTCCTGCTGCGGTTGAGCGTACACGATCCGATCATGCCGCTGAATATCGAGAGCGACACCGTTGGCGGCACGAAGCTGATTGCCGAGCAGCTCAACGATTTCCTGATGGAGTGCCAGTGGCTGGGCCACGAGGTAATGGATAATTTCTTGGCCCAATAACGGCCGGTTGTTTGATTGCGAAATAGACGATAAGCCAGCTCACGGGAGTGCAAAATGCTCCGATGGGCTGGCTTTTTTCTTTTGACAAAGGTTTTTAGCAAGCATGTTAAAACAAAAAACGCCTGCTGCATACATGGCAACAGGCGGTCGCATTCCCATTGAAGATTATCTTTCCCGGAACGAATCCAGCAACTCCCGAATCAACCGGGCTTGTTTGGGAGTAAACCCATCCAAATACAACATCGGTCGGTTATCCACACCCAAAAGGTAATCGGTGGAAACATTATATAAGCGTGCAAGGTCGATCAGTGTCTCAAGGGAGGGAGTCTTTGTATTATTCTCATAACCACTAACGGTTGAAACTCCTAATTTCAACCGCTCGGCAACTTGTTTTTGTGTCATTCGTTTTGTTTGGCGCAATTCTTTCAACCGCAGCCCAAAATCATAAAACTCTCCCATATACATCACCCAAATTAACTGTATAGGATTTTTATACCCTTAAAGGAGATTTTTATGCTTGATATTTTACTTTTAGTGTTGTATTATGGATATAACAGCTAAAAGGGGATGGTTTGGATGATTCGATGCGACAAACAAGGAATCCATGACCTTTATCTGCAAATGGCGCGGCTGGACCGCTACGTCGCCCGCCAGCCATCCTATATTGATTCTTTCCATGCCCTGCATGTTTGGCGGGAGCTGGGGCATGTACAAAAGGAGGCCCTTCGCCTGCGGATTTCCCTTTTAGAAGATGAACACGTTGATTATTTGTGCGGGGATGGGAAAGACCATTCATACCTATAATCAAGACAGCTGCTAAATCCTGCTGCAAATAGATCAAACTATAGACGCGCCTCTTCCGGTGAAAAGCCGAAAGAGGCGCATGTTTATTTATATGCAAAATAAAAGCAACAGGATCGTTCAAACAACTTTCGCTCCCGCCGCCGAACCAGCGCATCCCTTTCGGTCCATGAAAACCCACGCCCACAGGGAATGCGGTATAAAACCGCGCCAAAAGGCCAAAATAGGAGGTAAATAGAACAAAAAGGATGTGAGCGGATTTGGACATCAAAGTCACCAGAACCGAATACCAGCAAATGGCCGAAACTGTTTCGCCGAAGTCAAAGGTACTGCGCAATTGCGTGATGGCCTTTCTGGTCGGCGGGGCGATCTGTGCCCTGGGGCAGGCGCTTACCACGCTGTTTTTGTCGTTTGATCTGCCGGAAAAGACAGCCAAGGCGTTTGTCTCCATCTCCCTGATCGCCTTGAGCGCCATTATGACCGGCCTAAAAGTCTACGACAAGATTGCAAAGCACGCCGGCGCGGGCACGCTGGTGCCGATCACCGGCTTTGCGAATTCGATTGTCTCCCCTGCGATGGAGTTCAAAAGCGAAGGCTATATCATGGGCATCGGCGCAAAGATGTTTTCCATCGCCGGGCCGGTGCTGGTCTACGGCACATGCGCCTCCATCATCTATGGGCTGATCCTTTTCCTCTTTAAGATGTACTGAAAGGGGTGCTTCCATGCCGACCAGAATCGGAAAATACACGCTGCAATTGGACAAAGCCCCCGGCATTTTGGGATTCGCCTCTGTTGCGGGCAAGAAGGAGAAGGAGGGGCCGCTGGGCGCCTTCTTTGATGTAAGTCACACCGACAACACCCTGGGGGACGTGAGCTGGGAAAAAGCGGAAAGCCAGCTGCAAACCGAAGCGGTGCAGACAGCGCTCAAAAAGGCCGCGCTGGAGGGCAAAGACGTGGATTACATCCTCGCAGGCGACCTGCTAAACCAGTGCATTTCCTCGACCTTCGGCCTGCGCAGCCTGGGAATTCCCTTTCTTGGCCAATATGGGGCCTGCTCCACAATGGCCCAAACCTTGGGCCTGGCGTCCCTGTTTGTGGAAACCGGGATCGCGCGGCGGGCCGTAGCCGTGACCTCCTCGCATTTCTGCTCCGCAGAGCGGCAGTTCCGTTTCCCGCTGGAATACGGCGGGCAGCGCACCCCGACCGCCCAGTGGACCGCGACCGCGGCCGGTTCTGTCGTCGTCGGGGCGCACGGGCGCGGGGAGGTGAAAATCAACGCCGTAACCTTTGGGCGCATCGCAGACCTTGGCATCAAGGACGCCAACAACATGGGCGCAGCGATGGCCCCCGCCGCCGCGCAGACACTGCACGACTATTTGACCGACACCGGCGCCTCCCCCTCGGACTACGACCTGATCCTCACCGGCGACCTCGGCGCGGTCGGCTGCGAGCTGATGGACGAGATTCTGGAAAAGGACGGCATCGACATCCGGGAAATTCACAACGATTGCGGCCTGATGATCTACGAACGCCAGGCGCAGGACGTCCACGCCGGCGGTTCCGGCTGCGGGTGCTCCGCCGCGGTGCTGTGCTCGATCATCCTGCGGCAGCTTTCCTCCGGGGAGCTCAAAAAGGTGCTCTTCATCGGCACCGGCGCATTGATGTCCACCACATCCTCGCAGCAGGGCGAGAGCATCCCCGGCATCGCGCACTTGGTGTTCCTCGAGTCCCAGGCAAAATAGCCATCCCTTTGAAAAAAGCGTCCTCACGGGTGGGAACTATTCCCTACCTGTGGGGACGCTTTCGCGTTGAAAGATTGACAAAACCGTTGTGTTTCGCTAAAATTATCTTATGAGAAAAAAGATTGTATGGATTGCGATCGGCTTATTCAGTTTTTTGGTGTCCTTCCTCACGATGTTCTGGCTAACGGCGCACAATGAACTCCCTCTGGCGCGTTCCTCGCCGCAAATACGCGCGGTCCCTCTCCGGACCTCCGTTGTTCTCCCAGAACATCAAAGTGAAATGGCGTTTTTATCGGAAAAGGAGGCGTTCCAAACATACCATACCCCGGCCTTTCAGGGGACGATCCGCGCGATTCGTGATATTGCCATTCATTTTGGGGAACACACCAACTACTATGCCATTGCAAAAATCCATGTGGACAAGGTCTATCGGGGAGACCTCGACGCCGGGGAAACGGTGACGGTTTTGCTCCCCCGGCCGATCTATCTGCATACATGGGTCGAAGGGACCGAAATCGTCTCTGCCATGCGGGCGGGTATGCGCGGCTATTTCATCCCTGTCCGGCAGTACAAAGCGGACGATACATATACCAAAAACGGCCTGACGTTGTATTATTCGGACCTGGCCAACTACAGCCTTGGCGGGGGCAACTATGGCGTTTTCCTCGAGACGGACGACGGCCTTCTCTTTAATCGCGAAACGTACGCCACCCTGAGCCCCAACTGTACCTTTGAACAGGCGGAGGCTTATCTCACCGCGCGGTTAAAACCATTTTCCGAATAAGCTCTGGCGTGATGCATCGAGCGGTTTTTCTTCTGTCATGCGACGTATTGCGTCCAGGCTTTGGTTTTTCGCAAAAAGCAGACTCTTTCAACGCATTTTTCCCATTCCCGATCTTTGGGCCACGCCATGCGAACGAAGCCGCGGCCGCTGTAAATAGCAGCTGGAAAAAATCTATATATAAAGAATAAAGAAAAAGACGGCGTCCATGGGATTTCTTCCCGCTTGGATGCCGTTGTCTTTTCTTTTTAGGGGCTGCCCGTGTCATTCGCCGCATTGCTTCCGTTTGGCAAACGCGCCCCTCTTTGCATGCTCTGCTGTTCCCGCCCGCCGGGCGCGCACTGTGGCGCGCTCCTGCCGGAGATCCTCTCCGGCAAAAACGCATTCCATGCGTTTGGCGGGCGGCCGCTCACGGCCTCACCCGCGTGGCCTTCACCCGTGGGCGCGAAACCTGCGCGACGCGTTCGTCCAAGCGCTGTTGTCCCACAGTATCCATAAAGAGTTTATTCAGGCTGTTCTGGTTCTCCCTGCCGCCCACCAGGGAAAAGAGCACCTCAAGCGAAGCTTCCACACTCGGCAGCTCGTCAAAGCGGATCAGCATCCGCTCCGGGCTGTACAGGATGAATTTCATAATCCGGACGCTCGGGGTCTCTGTGAAACAGATAAAGACCTTCAACACCGGGCGATCGTCCTCGTCCGTCGTCAGGCGCGCCGTGCTGCCGACCGCATAGATCTCGCCGTTCAGGGTCACGCAGCCCTTGCGCGGGGTCCCGTCCATCCCCGCCACAATGAGGTTGGTCTCCGCGCCATCCTCCACGATCAGCCGGCATTCGCCGGGGGAAAATTCCATGCTGATTTTGGAAATGTTGGCGCCGAAATTGTTGGTGGTCCCCTGCAAGATCAAGGGCATCAGGGCGGCGGAGCTGCTTTCCAACTGATATTGACGGCCGTTGAGCTTGCGCAGCTCCGGCGGGACCGTCGGCACGATCTGCTTCTCCGGGAACACACGCCGCCACACACGGGCCCAAGTGGAAAGGCGCTTTGGCTTTGGGGCGGTTTCCCGGATGGCATAGAGGTTCCCCAGGGCATTGCGCAGCGAACGCAGGGCACAGATGTCGTTTGGCAGCGGATCGTCCGAGAGCCCCTTTGCCGCATCGCCAAAGTATTTCTCCACGATCAGGCAGGTCTCGTCCGCAAAGAGGCTTGGGCTGCCCCCCGTCATCGCAATGACCATATCACGCTCCGGCAGGACGACCACATATTGCCCCAACATGCCGTTGAACTGATAGGCGCCCTTGGCCCCAAAGCTCCAAATCTGGTAGCCGTATCCCTTGGAGTAGTCGCCCTCGCGGGTGGGCGTGTCCATTTTGGTGGATTCGATCACCCAGCCCTCCGGCAAAAGCTGCTTTTCTTCGCCGTCCACCATCCACCGGCCGCGCTGCAAATAAAATTGCCCCAGCTTGGCCATGTCCACGGTGCGCAGCCAGAGCCCCCAGCCGCCTTTTTCAATCCCCATGGGGCACACGTCCCAACTCACATTGTGAATCCCCAAGGGGTCAAACAGGCGCGGCGTCAGGTATTCCACCAGGCCCATCCCCGTTTTCTTGCAGAGGATGGCGCTGAGCAAATACGTATTTAAGCTGTTGTAACTGAATTCCGTCCCCGGCTCAAACGAGCAATCCGACTGCAAAATGGCGCGGACCCAATCCTTCTCCACCACGGAATGGATCTCGTTGAATTTTAAGCCGGAGGTCATATTGAGCAGATGGCGCACCGTGATGTTGTTGATGCGCGGGCTGCGGAACAGCACATTTTTATCCGGGAAATATCCGGCCGCTTTGTCGTCGAGGGTGAGCAGCCCTTCCTGGACGGCAAACCCTACCGCCATGCTCACCACGCTCTTGGAGAGCGAGAACATCATATGCGGATAGCTGCCGGAATACGGCTTCCAGCTCCCCTCCGCGACGATCTTCCCATGGCGGAGCACCATCGCGCTGTGCACATGGATGGATGGGCAGGCATCCAGCTCTTCAAAAAAGTGCTGGAGATGGGCGCTTGGTATGCCCTCGTGTTCCGGGATGGAACGCATCAGGCCGCCCGAATCGGCGTTGGGGATATTTTTGTGCTTCTGCGGCACAAACGGATACGGGTTGATGTGCTGCAAGTCGCCGCGGAACAGCTTTAGCAACAGGTCTACGACCTTCATCTGGGAACGCAAATCCATCATAGGACATCACCTCGTAAAGAAGGGCTCGATCAACGCCTCGTAGTCGACCTCCTTCGGGGGAGGGACCGGCGTCAGGCCAAATTTTTCCACCAGACGCCGCTGGGTGCCGGGCAGTTGAATCCGCAGCTCTTCCGGCAGGTCCGGCAAAAGGACAATCGTCTGCGTCTGGCTCTCCAGCAGATAGCCGCAGGCGTCGAAACCCGTCAGGCGGCGCACATGTTTGGGTTCGCCCTGTTCGTCCAGCGGCACATGCAGCGCCTGGAACACGGTGTCCGCGCAGAGCAGCCGCCCGCCTTCCACCGCGCTCACCAGATAAATCAAGGGGTACTTTTTCAGGAAAGAGGCCAATGCGCGGCACAAGCCCTCCCTGCGTGCGCTCGCATTGACGCCCTGCAGGGCAACCCGCAGGTTTGCCGCCGCTTTGCGCACCTCCTGCTCACACAGGGATGTCCGGCGCGCCTGAAAAAACAGCAGTCCAGCATCCATCGTTTTTCCCTCCGTTTCTTTGAAGTAAATCGGGACGCGGCTTACACCGCGTGTCCTTCCACCGGCAGCCCCGCCAGGTACCGCCGCACCATATCGAGCGCATAGTGCGCCGCGCGGTCGCGCACCCACGTGCGGTTCTTGACGCGGCCCGGCGGGTCCATCCGCCGCACCCAGGTGTGCGTCCCATCGCTCAATGCCATATAGACCAGGCCGACCGGCTTTTCCGGTGTACCGCCGCCGGGCCCGGCGAGGCCCGTAATCCCAAGCCCCAAGCTGGCCCCGGCTTTTTTCCGCACGCCTTCGGCCATGGCGCGCGCCACCGGCTCGCTCACCGCGCCATACGCGGGGAACAGCTCCTCCGGCACGCCCAGCAACATGCTCTTGACGTCGTTGGAATAGGTCACCGCGCCCATCTCAAACACCTCGGATGCGCCTGGCACGTCCGTCAGGCGCTTGGCGACCAGGCCGCCGGTGCAGGATTCGGCAGTGGCCAAGTGCAGCCCCTTTTCTTGCAGGCCATGCACCACCACTTCCTCCAGGCTCTCCACGTCCACGCCGTAAACGAATTCGCCTAGGCGCACACAGACCTCCCGCACCACCGGTTCGCATAGAGCGGCGGCCTCCTGCTCTGTCGCGGCCTTGGCCGTTATGCGGACAAACATCTCGTTCTCTTTGGCATACGTCGCCGCGGTCGGGTTGGCCCCTTCGGTCAGATCGCGGATCTTTTCCTCTGCCGCGCCCTCCCCGATGCCAAACACGCGCACCATCCGGGAGACGATGACCGCCTGTTCCCGCTGCGCCAGATACGGCACCGCATAGCGCTTGAGCATCAGCTCCATCTCGGACGGCGGGCCGGGCAGCATGATGACCACCTTGCCCGTGTCCGTCTCCAAGCCGCAGCCCGGCGCCGTGCCCGCATCGTTCGGGAAGACCGTGCACCCCTTGGGCAGCATGGCCTGTTTGTATTGGTTTTCCCCGCAGTAGCGCCCTTTAAAATAGGTCTCGATGCGCTGGCGGCTCTCCTCATGCAAAACGAGCTCCACGCCCGCCGCCTCCGCGATGGTCTCCTTGGTCAGGTCGTCCCCCGTGGGGCCAAGCCCGCCGGTGGTGATCACGACGTCGCTGCGCGAGAGCGCTTCGCGCAATGCGGCGCGCAGGCGCTCTGCGTTGTCGCCCACCGTGCAGGAAAAGAGCAGGTCGATCCCCAGCGCGGAAAGCTCGCGTGCAATGATGGTGGTGTCCGTATTGACCGTATGGCCCAAAAGCAATTCGGTGCCCACAGAGATAATTTCCGCATTCATTCCGATGTAACCTCCTCGCGGTAACGCTTCACAATTTCCAAATGTGTATGCAAAATTCCAGATATCTTTTCCGGCTCATCCGCAGGCAAGGTGCGCCGCGGCAGCCCCTCGATTTTCTCAACGATACGCCGTAATCTTCCGGAAGGTCGTGCGGTTCACGCAGTCCTCCAAAAGCGCTTCGCTGTCCAATGCGGATTCCGCCTCCAAGAGCTTTTCCATCTCCGGGCGGGTGCGCGGATGCTTCGGCGTAAAGACCGTGCAGCAATCCTCATATGGCTGGATGGAGAGGTCGTATGTGTCGATTTTGCGCGCCATTGCGACGATTTCGCTCTTGTCCGTGCCGATCAGCGGGCGGAACACCGGCATCATCGCGGCCGCGTCCGTGCAGACGATCGCCTGCAGCGTCTGGCTGGCCACCTGCCCCAGGCTCTCGCCGGTAATCAGCGCGGAACAGCCCTCCTTGCGCGCAATGCGTTCCGCCGCGCGCATCATAAAGCGCCGCATAATCAAGGTGAAGTACTCCTCGGGGCATTTGTCCCGGATCTCCTCCTGAATCCTCGTAAACGGCACCGTAAACATAAACATCCGGCCCGCATATTCGCTGACCTTTTGCAGCAGGTCGACCACCTTCTGCTCCGCGCGCTCACTGGTGTAGGGCGGGCTGGCGAAGTGGACAGCCGTCAATTCCAGGCCGCGCCGGGCCATCTGCCAGGCAGCCACAGGGCTGTCGATGCCGCCGCTGATGAGGATCGCCGCCTTGCCGCCCGTCCCCACCGGGATGCCGCCCGCGCCGGGCAGCGCCTTCCCATGGATATACGCGCCGAAGTCGCGGACCTCCACCCGCACCTCCAGGTCGGGGTTGTGCACGTCGACGTGCAGGTTGGGGAACTGCTGCAACAGGTATTCGCCCACCGCCGCGGAGATCTCGGGCGATTTCAGCGGGAAATGTTTATCGGAGCGTTTGCTCTCCACTTTAAAGCTGGAGATGGTGCTCAACTGGTCGCGCAGGTAGTCCGCCGCGGTCTTCAGGATGCTGTCCATGTTCTTCTCCGCCATGCACGCGCGGGAGAACGCGATCACGCCGAACACCTTCCCCACGCGCTCCGCCGCAGCTTCCAAGTCGATGCCATCCTCCAGGGGCTCCACATAGATGGTGGACTGCGCCTCGCGGATATCAAATTTCCCCAACGGTTCCAAACGCCGGCGCAGGTTACGGATCAGGGCGAACTCAAAGCTCTGGCGGTTCAGCCCCTTTAATACAATTTCACCCAATTTGATCAAAATAATCTCTTTCATCTTACAAATCCTTACTTTTATTTTTTGACAGCCAAACTGGCCATGCCCTCGCGCACCCCTTCGATGAGGGCGTCCACGTCTTCCAGCGTATTAAACCGGGAAAAGCTGACCCGCAGGGCCGATTGAATCCGCTCTTTGGGCAGCTGCATGGCCTCCAACACCGGGCTCTGCTTCCCCTTGGAGCAGGCGGACCCGGACGACACGTAGACGCCCCGCGCCGCCAGGAAATGGAGCATGGTCTCCGCGCGGACCGCGCCCGCGCTGAAATTGACGATATAGGGCAGCGCGTCCTCCGGCGAATTGAGCGCCACGCCGGGCAGCGCGCGCAATTTTTCCCGGCAGGCCGCGGCAAGCTCCTGCGCGTGCTTCAAGCTCTCGCCCACCGCCGGGAGCGCCTCCACCGCCGCGCCAAAACCGCCGATGGCGGGCAGCGCCTCCGTGCCGGGCCGTATCCCGCGCTCCTGCCCGCCCCCAAAGGAGTGTGGCTGAATCCGGATGCCCTTGCGCACATACAACGCGCCCACGCCCTTGGGCCCGTGGATCTTGTGCGCGCTGATGCTCATCAGGTCGATCTTTTTCCGCTCCGGTTTGGTATCGAGCTTGCCAAACGCCTGCACCGCATCCACATGGAGCAGGGCCGGCGCTTTCTTCAGCGCGATGGCGCGCGCCGCCGCCTCAATGGGCAGGATGGTCCCCACCTCATTGTTGACCGCCATCATGCTGACCAGCGTGGTGTCGGGCCGGACCGCCTCCAGGACAGCCTCCGGCGCGATATGGCCCTCCCGGTCGGGCTGGAGCCAAGTGACCTCCCAGCCCTCCTTTTCCAGCTGGCGCACGGCGTTCGCCACGGACGGGTGCTCGATCTGCGTGGTGACGATATGCATCCCCATGCGCTTCCGGGCATATGCGGCGCCAAAAATGGCCAGGTTGTTGCTCTCCGTCCCGCCGGAGGTAAAGAACACCTCTTCCTCCTTCGCGCCCAGCGCCGCAGCCACGCTCCGGCGCGCCTGGGTCAACGCTTGTTCCGCGCGAAAGCCCAACGCGTGCAGGGAGGAAGGGTTTCCGTAATTTTCCGTCATCAGCTCCATCACCTTGGCGGCCGCCGTCTCGCATACGCGGGTGGTGGAGGAATTGTCGAGATACACTTCGTTCAAGGGGCAGGACCTCCGATATGTCTATTCATAAGTCCCTATTATACACCATCCCGGCAGTCTGGGCAACGCGCGCCATTGCAATTTTGGATTTTCTGTTTATAATAAGAAGCAGCGAATCCGGGACAAGCGGGGACGCCCCCCGGCCTTTTGCCGGGGGTTCCGGCGCACGCCGAAACGCTGGCGCGGCAACGCGCCAGCTGCGTCCCCGCCCTCCCGTTCCATCCAATCTTGAAAGGAGCGCCGCTATGAAAAACACCAAACAGCGCGAAGCCATGCTGTGCGTCCTGCGCCAGAGCACCGACCCGCTGAGTGCGGAAGACATCTTTGCACAGATGAAGGCGGCGTTCCCATCCCTGGCGCTGTCCACCATCTACCGCAACCTGGAGCGCTTCGCCGCGGACGCGCTGGTCGAACGCAGCGACTTTGGCGACGGTGTGGTGCGGTATTCGCTGGCGCGGGAGCAGCACGGCCATTACCTGGTCTGTACTGGGTGCCATGCCAAAATCAAGCTCTGCGACTGCCCGCTCTCCGGCATGGAGCGGACCATCGCGGAGGAGACCGGCTTCACTGTGGAAAGCCACACATTGACGATCTATGGCAAATGCCCGAAATGCGCCAAAAAGCCGGAGACAGGAGGGACGTCCCATGGAATTTGAACTGCGCCCCTGGCGGATGGAGGACGCCGAAACGATCGCCCGCTACGCCAACAACCCCAAAGTCGCCGCCAACCTGCGCGACGCCTTCCCCCACCCCTATACCCAGCGGGATGCGGCGGCGTTTATCCAAAGCTGCCTGGACGCGGACCCCGCCCGGTGCTGCTTCCGCGCGATCGCGGTGAATGGGGAGACGGTTGGCAGCATCAGCCTTTCCATCGGAGAGGATATTTCCTCTAAATCGGCGGAGCTCGGCTACTGGCTGGCGGAGCCGTACTGGGGGCAGGGGATTATGCCGGAGGCAGTCCGGCAGATCTGCGGCTTTGCCTTCCAAACCTATGGCCTTGCGCGCATCTTCGCCGTGCCGTTCGCCTATAACCTCGCCTCCCGCCGCGTCTTGGAAAAGGCAGGATTCCAACAGGAAGGTCTTATGCGGAACAGCGTCTACAAGCGCGGCATGCTCTACGATTCCTATTTATATGCGCGGACGAGCCAAGACGGACCCGCGCATGATCCAGACCGGACCGACCGGGAAGAGCATGCTTCCGGCAGGCTGAAATGAGGTCAGCCTGCTCACAGGTTTTGTAATATTTTTAAGGCAGAGCGGCAAATCGGATTTTTATGATGGCGGGGAGAAAACATCGTATGGTCGATTTTATGATTGATTTTATCGCAGAGTTTATAGCGAGTCTGATCGAATGGCTGGCAACGCCTTGGGTGGATAAGATGAATAAAAAATGGAAACGCAGAAAAAAATAGGTGGATTTCCATGACCAAGCGTACACCGTGAAAATCCATCACGACGCGGAAGGGAGGCCGAAGCATATTCGCCTTCCCTTTTTCTATGCGCATAGGCAGAAAGGCGCGGCTTTCCAGGGCCAAGGGAGAAAGCCTGTGAGAAATTGACTTTGCGATAAAGATGGAGCGCCGTTTGACCGCACCAAATAAATCCATCTATACTTGGGTATGGATTTTAGTCCCCAGGAACACAAACTGGAATGAAGAAAAAATCAAACGGCTGCTGTCCGGAGGATTCCCCCAAAACAGCAGCCGTTGCTTTCTGTTGCGTTATGAACGTCCCTACAATGCCGTGCCAGACGCCGCTGGCAAGAGGTACGCCCGAGCGGGCAAGCCACGCCGGATGGCGTTCCAACCCGTTCCCTATCGTTTTGTGGATGTATCGTTCCCTGTAGCGCGGACGCTTTTATAGATCATGTAGGCAATAAAGGCCAGCAATACCGCGTCCAGGCCGATCATCGGGCCATTCCCGTCCATGATCTCAAACACCATCAGCACCAGGACGGCGATCCCTAAGATGCAGTAGCCCAACAGGCCGATTCGAAATTTTGGTTTCAAGTTGACTCCCTCTTCCCATTCGTTAATTCCTGTAGCAAAGACAGGATGTTTTGACAGCAATCCGATTTATCGAACGCTTTGCACGCGGCGCGCATATCCGCCAAGCGGCGCGGGTCCTGCAAGAGGGACCGCACCATAAACGCACAGCTCGCCCCGCTCTTGAGGCGGACGCCCATCCCGTGCGCCTGCAAAAACTGGGCGTTGTCCTCCTCCTGGCCCGGGATCGCGTCGAAGACGGCCATCGGCAGCCCGCTGGCCAGCGCCTCCGAGACGGTCAGCCCGCCGGGCTTGGTGATGAGCAGGTCGGATGCGTGCATATACTTCTGTACTTCGGTGGTAAACTCGACCAGGTGGGTCGGCTTGGAGCTGTTTGGCAGCTCCTTTTGGAACGCCTTGTAAAGCGTTTTATTCTTTCCGGTGATGACGATCACCTGGAACGCCGTGCCCAGCGTCGAAATGTCGCGGTACACGCGGAGGATGTTTTTCACGCCGAAGCTGCCCGCCATAATCAAAACCGTGGGCAGCTCGGGGGATAGGTTCATCCCGCGCAGCAGCGAAGCGCGGTCCTCCTCCTGGTAAAACGCCTCGAAGATTGGAATGCCAAAGGTATGGATTTTTTCCTTGGGCGCGCCCATCCGGACAAATGCATCCCGGAGCCCGTCCTCCGCCACCACATAGGCGTCCACCTCCGGCGCCAGCCACGCCATATGCGGGCCGTAATCCGTCACCACGTTCACCAGCGGGGCGCTGACCAGCCCCTTCTCTTTCAGGCGCGAGACCATCTGCCCGGCAAAATGGTATGTATCCAGGATGACGTCGGGCCGGAACTCCTCGATCAAGGGCAGGAGCTTCCGGGCGAGCATCCCGTTTACCCGCGGCAGCAGGGCGGCGAATTTGGTGTCGCGGTTGGTGCTGCGGTACAGCGTTCCAAAAATCTGCGGGGCATGCTTGGCGGAAAACTTATATCCGTCGCAGCAAAGCGCGTTCACCGCGCGCCCCACATGCCGGAGCGCGTCCTCCACGCGCACCTCTGCGCCCGGCAGGTGCTCGCGGAAATAGGCCTCCATCGCCTGCGCCGCGCGCTTATGGCCACCGCCCGCCGAGGCGTATAGCAACAAGATTCTCATAGCGCTTTCTCCTTTCCTGTGAGCGAGCGGATGAGCCAGAGGATGTTTTCCCCCGATTTGGATTTGTCAAAGCGCTCGCACGAAGAACGCATGTCCTCCAACCGGCGGTTGTCCGCCAAAACAATGCGGATGGTCTTGCCGCAGCTCTCCCCAGCCCGGATGCGCACCGCCATATTGTGGGAGAGCAGGAACTGTGCGTTGTCCTCCTCCTGCCCCGGGATCGCGTCGAACACCGCCAGGGGGATGTCGCACGCCAGCGCCTCGGAAACCGTCAACCCGCCGGGTTTTGTCACCAGCAGGTCCGCGGCGTGCATGTATTTTTCCACCTCATCCGTGAAATAGATCAGCTTCGTCCGGCGCTTGCTCTTGGCCAGCTCCACGGCAAACGCCTCATAGAGCTTTTGATTTTTGCCCGTGATCACAATGATCTGAAACACAATGTCCTGCGCCGCGATCTCCCGGTAAATATCCATAATACCCGACACCCCAAAGCTGCCCGCCATGAATAAGATGGTGGGCACGCCCGGTTCCAGCCCCATCTCCTGGAGCAGCGCGGCCTTGTTTTCCTTGCTGAAAAACACATTGTCCACCGGGATGCCGAACGGGTAGATGATGTCCCGTGGGGCGCCCATCTCCACCATCTCGGGGAGCATGTCCTCATTGCTCACCACATAGGCGTCCACCCGCGGCGCAATCCAGGCGCGGTGCGGGCCGTAGTCCGTCATCAGGCAGATCAGCGGCGCCTGCACCAGCCCCTTTTCCTTTAAATGGGAGATCATCTCCGTGGCAAAGGGGTGGGTGGATAGGATCAGATCCGGCTCCTGTTCCCGAAGCATGGGCAGCAGGCGCAGGCCGAGAAGCCCGCTGAAGTGCGTCATCAGCGTGTTGAGCACGCTTTCTTCGTTTGTTGCGCGGTATAGTTGTCCAAAGACCTTTGGCGTTTTGGTCGCCAGGAAGCGGTAACCGTCGCAGCACGTTTTATCCAACAGGGACCCCACACACTTGAGCGCATCCACCACCTCGACGCGCCAGGACGGTTCATACTCCCGCAGGCATGTCTGTACCGCCCGGGCGGCGCGCAGATGCCCCCCTCCCGTTGCGGCAGATAGAATCAATACCTTCACAAAGACCCTCCTTTGGCATTGGAAAAATCCTTTTTCCGCAAATTTATCCTGCCTTGGACGATTTCGACAACTCTTTTGATTTCATTATTATATCATATATTCAGGGCGATTCAACACGAACCACGAAATCTTCTCCATCCGCTACAAAAGGAGGCATCCTTGGAAAGGGCCGCTTGCAAAAATATCCCGATATCTCTGCGCTACCCCTTAAAAAACAACGATTATGCCCGTAAAAAGGCAAATGGCAAGTAAACCGCCAGGAATTGGCGTGATTAATGATAAAGCTGTAACTTTACTTTTATTCAAAAAAGTTATATCATACTATTAAATCCGCAGGATTGAGTGGCGGCGTATGCAAAAAATAGCGGCGGCCCGCAAGGGCCTGTGATAGAGATAGGGAGGCACCAAATGAGCGGCAAAAGATATTACAGACAGCAAGACAGCGGACGCGATATCTATTCTGGTGCGTCCAAGACAAACCATAAACGGCTATGGATCATCGGGGGCTGTGTTCTGGCAGCCGTCGTGGTGGTCTGTGCAGTCGGCGCCGGCATCAAAATGCTCGGTGACCCACAGGTTTCCTCCGAGGAACCGGGCGTGGAACAAACGGCGGAGCGCACCACTTTCCCGAAAGGGATTGTGGTCGAGGGGATTGACCTCGAGGGCATGACCCTGGAGGAGGCCACCGCTGCGGTCAAGGCCGTGGAACCGTCCTTGAGCACCTGCAACATCACCCTCACCTCCGGCGATAAGAGCTGGACATTGACCAACTCCAATTTTACCTACACATACAATACGGATGAGGTGCTGCAAGAGGCCTTCGAATACGGCAAACAGGCCGACGAAGATCTTCTCTCCTCATTGGAGACGCAGCCCAAAACATATGAGATCACCGCAACGCCCGACACCACCAACCTCAAGGAAACCTTGACCACGCTCACCCAGGAGGTCAACCAGGCGGCAAAGGACGCCACCGTTAAATCGTTCGACGCTGCGAGCGAAACCTTTACGTTTGAAGAGGGGCAGAACGGCGTAACGGTCAATATCGACGAACTTACCCAGCAGGTCGAAGCCCTGCTACAGGAAGGCGGGACCGGCACGGTCGAAGTGCCTGTCACCGAAACAGCATACCAGGTGTCCACAGCAGACCTCAAAGCCAATATGAAAAAGCTGGGTACCTACAGCACCGTGTCCACCAACACCAGCAACGGGAACACCAACATGCGGCTCGCGTTGGAAGCGGTCAACGGCACCTGCATCCCGGCGGGCGGCACCTTTGACTACTGGCAGGTGGTCGGGAATACGACCCCTGAAAAGGGATATAAGCAGGCGAACGCCATCATCAACGGCAAGTTTGTCCCGTCCTATGGCGGCGGCGTCTGCCAGACGAGCACCACCATCTATGGCGCCGCGCTGCGGTCCGCCATGGAGATCGTGCAGCGGTCCTCCCACTCGATCAAGGCGACGTATTGCCCCATTGGGCAGGATGCGGCGGTCAGCTATCCAGATTTAAACTTCTCGTTTAAAAACCCCACAAATTACCCTGTGTATATTTCCGCGGGCATGAGCGGAAAAACATTGACTGTCACCATGTATGGGTATCAATCTCCGGACTATGATACCATTGAGATTACCTCCCAGTTGACGGAAACCATCCAGCCCGATTCCACGCCAAAGTACACTGTGGACAATTCCATGGCAAAAGGGACGATGCACTACGACGCCGCGCCGCGGGAAGGATACCGCGCCAGCGCACAGCGCATTTATTACAAAAACGGCCAGGTGGTAAAGACCGAAAAACTTCCGAATTCGTATTACCGCCCTGCGCCGGCCTATTATTCCATCGGGCCGGACACCGACCCGGCAACGGCCGTCCTGGTGGATTATACCGGCAAGCCGGTCAACGGCACGGCTTCCAGCAATGAGACGTCGTCTTCGTCGACGCCGGAAACCACCACGCCGCCCGCTTCCTCCACGCCGGAGACCACCACACCGCCTGCGACCAACAGCGAACCGGAAACCACTACGCCGCCCACAACGGAGCAGCCGGCAGATTCCTCTTCGGAACAGCCGCCCGCCACAACGGATGGGACGGTGGTCCCCACCGTGCCGGACAGCGGCGCCGAAACCTCGGCCGATGTGCAGCCGGACCCGGAAGCGCCCATCACACCCGTCGGCTAATCCCGTACGGGGTAACCTGAAATCAAAGAAAGGAGGCCTGTCTGAAAGATGGAAGCAAAAGCGCCCACGGTCAGCATCATCATCCCTGTTTATAACGTGGAGAAATTTTTGCGCAAATGCCTTACCAGCCTTGTAAAACAGACCTTTCAGGATCGGGAGATTATCGCTGTCAACGATGGTTCCACCGATCACTCCCTGGATATTCTGCGTGAATTTGAGCAAAAATATGATTTTATCACCGTAATCGATCAGAAAAACCGCGGCATGTCCAAAGCGCGCAACCGCGGCTTGAGCCTCGCCCGCGGGGAATATATCTGTTTTATCGACAGCGACGATTACGTTGCGCCCAACTTCTTGGAGCGTTTGTACAACGCCTGTGTGAAAAATGACGCACAAATTTCCTGCTGTTACTATTATTATCTCTTTCCAAACTCCGGCTTTACCTTTGAGTACCCGTTCCGGTGCAATGGGGTGTTTACCCGCGAAGAGGCAATGAACAAGCTTTTGCGCGATATGCAGATTCAAAGCCTGGTATGGAACAAAATGTACAAGCGTTCCCTGTTTACCGATTACAACATCCAGTTTCCAAGCATCGCGTTTGAAGACATGGCGACCGCAAACCGCGTGTTTGCCCATGCAGAGCGCATCGCCGTCCTGGATGAACCCCTCTATTATTATGTACAGCGCAGCGGCAGCACCTTGGCCACCATCAACGCCAGCAAGATCAACGATTTTATCCGCGCTGTTGCGATGGTGCGCGTGTCACTGGAAAAGAGCGGCCAGTTCTGCCAATACCGCAAAAGCTATCTTGCGCTCACGCGAAAAACCGCGCTTTGCTGTTACTGGTACGTACTCCGCATGCACAACGAAAAGAAATCCATGCGCGGCTGTTTAACCAACATGCGCCGGATTAACCGTGCGATGCGGCATTATACGGCGGAATCATTCGACCCGCTGTCCCCGCAGTTGCCGGATGTAGTGTGTGCGCCGACGGACAAGAAATTGGAAAAAGACTATTCCATCCGTTGACACGGACGTCAACCGGCGATGCAGAAAGCTGCATCGCCCTTTTTTCTTGTTCCGTGTTTGGGAACCGGTTCCTGCAAAGAAATTGGGAACTCTCCCGCCAATATCCCTGGAATCCTACGGCTCCCCCTCCCGCACGCAGCATATAGGAAAAATACCCGGAGCGGAGGGCTAAGCGATTTCATTTCGAAAAGTAGCAAGGAAAGGATGTCGACCATGAAAAATGACGGGTTTCTTCGGATCGCCGCCGCCACCCCGCACATTCGCGTGGCAGATTGCGTCTCCAACAAAGCGGCCATCTCCGCATTGCTGCGCGCTGCCAACGAGCAGGGCGTCAGCGCCATTGTGTTCCCGGAGCTCTGCTTGACAGGCTATACCTGCGGCGATCTCTTCCACGATACGACGCTGTTGCAAGCGGCGGAACGCGCGCTTCAGGAACTCATAGAGGAAAGCGCTTCGTACCATCTTCTGGCCGTTGTGGGCCTTCCCGCCGCGTTTGGCGCGTCGCTTTACAATGTGGCCGCCGTATTCTGCCGGGGAAAGCTGTTGGGCCTCACGGCCAAAAGCCATATTCCAAACTACAGCGAATTCTATGAGGCGCGCCATTTTTCGCCCGCACCGGACACGCCTATCCCGGTCACATTCTGTGGGCAGGAGACCTTGCTCGGGCGTGAACGGATTTATTCTTGCGCGGATGCGCCGGAGTTCACCGTGGGCGTGGAGATCTGCGAGGACCTCTGGGTCCCGGAGCCGCCCTCCAGCCGCATGGCCCAATGTGGGGCGACGGTGCTCCTGAACCCCTCCGCCAGCGACGAAGTAATCGGCAAGGCGAATTACCGCCGCAGCCTGGTCCGCGACCAATCGGCGCGGCTCTTCTGCGCCTATGCCTATGCGGATGCCGGGGAGGGAGAATCCTCCACCGACCTGGTCTTTGCCGGGCACGATTTGCTCGCAGAGAACGGCGCGATCCTGGCGGAAAGCCAGCCCTTTACCACCGGGCTGGTCACCGCAGAGGTCGATTTGCAGCGCCTGGTGCAGGAGCGCCGCCGCGCAAACACCTGGGCGGACCGCTTCGGCGGCCCGGCGCCCATCCCCTTCTCCCTATCCCTTCCGGAGCTGACCCTGACGCGCCCGTTTGCGCGCCTCCCCTTTGTGCCCCAGGATGCGCAGGACCTTTCCGGCCGCTGCGAGATGATCCTGCATCTTCAGGCATCCGGATTGAAAACCCGCTTAGCCCACACCGGCGTCCAACATGCCGTGGTGGGGCTCTCCGGGGGGTTGGATTCCACCCTGGCGCTGCTGGTGACCGTGCGCGCATTCGACGCGCTTTCCCTGCCCCGCAAGGGCATTTTGGCTGTGACCATGCCCGGATTCGGCACCACCGGCCGCACCAAGGGCAACGCGGAAAAGCTGGCCGAGCTTCTGGGGGTCGATTTTTGCACCGTGCCGATCGGCGACGCGGTGAGCGGCCATTTCCAGGACATTGGCCACGATCCCACGGTACACGACGTGACGTATGAAAACGCCCAGGCGCGCGAGCGCACCCAAATCTTGATGGACCTGGCCAATCAGAACGGCGGCTTGGTCATCGGGACCGGGGACCTCTCCGAGCTGGCGCTCGGCTGGGCGACCTACAACGGCGATCACATGTCCATGTATGCGGTCAACGCCTCCGTGCCCAAAACCCTGGTGCGCCACCTGGTCCACTATGCCGCCCAGCAGTCCGGCGGCGCGCTCTGCGAAGTGCTGGAAGACATCCTGGACACCCCGGTCAGCCCCGAGCTTTTGCCGCCCGTGGACGGCGTGATCTCGCAGAAGACGGAAAGCCTGGTCGGCCCGTACGAGCTGCACGACTTCTTCCTCTATCATATGCTTCGCTTTGGTTTCCCGCCGTCAAAGATTTACCGGATGGCGCTGCGCACCTTTGCCGGGAGTTACGACGCAGCCACCATCTATAAATGGCTATACACTTTCTACCGGCGCTTCTTCGCGCAGCAGTTTAAGCGGTCCTGTTTGCCGGACGGCCCCAAGGTCGGCACGGTCGCGCTCTCTCCGCGCGGCGACTGGCGGATGCCCAGCGACGCCAGCGCACGCCTGTGGCTGGAAGAGCTGGAAGCGCTTTCCATCGAATAGAAGAATATTTGTAGGGGGTATCTTGTATGAAAAAAGTTCGTATCACCATCTTAAAGACCACGCTGGATGAAGAACTCGCCAAGGAGTATGGCGTCGAGGGGCTGACCGCATGCCCCATGATGAAGGCCGGGCAGGTGTTCTATGCGGACCACGCAAAGCCGGAAGGGTTCTGCGACGAGGCTTGGAAAGCGATCTATCAGTATGTGTTCGCCCTGGCCCACGGCGCAGAAAACGGGCTCTTCTACTACGGAGATTGGATCCGCAAGCCGGGCGTGGCGATTTGCAGCTGCAACGATGGCCTGCGTCCGGTCATCTTCAAGCTGGAAGCGACCGACGAGGAAGCCGTCATCAACTATACGCCGGTGCGGTAACGGGAAAGCACCCTCCTGGATTTCTCTGGGCCGGATTCCGATTTTGCCGGGATGCCAATTAGTTGATCCCCATCCTCCCAGAGTTGTGTGAAAATTTTGAAAAACGGTGCCCTTCTCTGCCTATTCGATGGCAAGGGGCGCCGTTTTTTGGCTTCTATTGCCAAATTGCGCGATGTGGAAAAACCAACTGGTGTGTCTCCCATCCCTTGCCAACGCCACAACGCGCAAAATGCGCCAAACCGAAAGGGGCGGAGCCTTTCGGCCCCGCCCCTCCCGGTTTGGATAAGGAAGAATTTATGAAAAAGAGTCTTGTAATCGATTATTGGCCGCTGGCCTGTACCAGCGTTACATCCGCAGTGAATGTGCGTCCTGTCAGATCGTTTACTACCGTCAGCGTCACTTTGTCGCCCGGCTTCAGCTTGCTCACATAAGAAGTGATGGTACTGCTGCTTGTGATGTTCGTATCATCGATCTTTGTGATGATGCATCCCTGGGTAATGCCCGCGTTCGAAACGGATTCATTGCTGATGGACGCTACATACATGCCGGAGGTCAGGCCATAAAAACGGGCGGACATGCTGTCCAAATACTGGCCGGTAATGCCAAGCACCGCTCTGTCTTTCACATAGCCGTATTCCTTCAAATTGCTGATAACGGACTGTGCATCGTCAATCGGGATTGCAAAGCCCAACCCTTCGTAGCCTTCCGCCACGATTTTGCTGGAGTTGATACCAACCACCTGGCCATACATGTTGACCAGTGCGCCGCCGGAGTTGCCGGGGTTAATGGCGGTATCGGTCTGGATGCAATCCATCGTGTAGCCGGTTTCACTGTTGGTAATCTGGCGGTTCAGGGCGGAAACGATGCCCTGCGTCACGCTGGAACTCAGTTCCAAGCCGCCCGGGTTGCCGATTGCCATGACGCTGTCGCCAACCTCCAAATCGCCGGAGGAACCAAATTCTGCGGCTTGCAGGCCGGTTGCATCGATCTTAATGACGGCCAAATCCGTGATGCTGTCGCTGCCAACCAGCTGCGCTTCATAGCTTGTGCCGTCCGACAAAATCACTTTCAGGGAAGAGGCACCCTCCACCACGTGGGCGTTGGTGATGATATAGCCATCGCTCGTCGCAATGATTCCGGAACCCTCGCTTGCCGGAGAGACTTCATCGCCCGCGTCACCGCTCTGCGCCCCTCCACCGAAGAAGAACATCGAATTATTGTTGCTTCTCTGATAATTCTGGATGCATACCACAGACGGGATGACCTTCTTTGCCACCTCTTGGGGAGTCAGTTCACCGGATACCGTGCTGGCCGGCTGATTGTTGTCCACCAGTTTGTTGATGGTAAACGCCGGTTCTGTGGTACTACCGGAATTATTGACGGAGATATAGCCGTTGTTAATCAGGGCGACAAACCCGCCGATGGAGCCAACGGAAACCATCAAGCACGCCATCACACCGGCTACAACCTTCAGGGCTATCTTTTTGCCTTTGGACATCGGCTTCTTTTCTTTTTTCGGCTTCTGCGGCTTCTGGGCTGCCTGTGTATATGGGTTCTGATAGCTGTGGTAATAGTCGCCCTGCCACATCACCTGGCTTTGACGGTCGCTGTAATCGCTTTGTCCATTGGCGCTGCCGGAATATCCACCGTAAGGAGAATAGGATGGATTCCCCTGCGATTGGTGGTATGCGTTGTACGGCTGCTGGCTGTAATTGGCTTGATAATTGGAATAGCCGTTGGACGGATTGGTGTAAGCGGACGTATAAGACGGCGCCTGTGTTTGTTCGGTATGGGCTTCATTGGAAGCTTGGCTTTCGTAATGGTCCGCCTCTTGGGCGCTTTCAGAAGCATCCTGCACCGCTTCGCTGGTGGGCTCTTCCGATGCGTTTTCAAATTGGGCCTGCTCCGTAGAAGCGGCGTCCGCCTCCTGATTTCTATTTTCGGGATTGTTCAATCCTTCGTTCAAAGTATTGTCCATTTCGTTCGGATTATACATAAGCTCATTTCCTTTCCCAGAAATCTTCATATTTATTCAAATGGTTTATATTCTTGGTCATCCCTTGGGTTCCTTCCGTCCCCCTCGGTGTGATTTTATTATGCCAGTGCAATGTGACCGCTGTGTGAAGACTATTTTATGTTTTCCTGATAACTTGCAGAAGAATCCCTGTATTCCATACGCGAATATCCTTTTCTGGTTTTGCCAAACGTATTCGCCCCTTTCAGGGCCAACTTTTGAAATCGGAAATCCACAAGGAACGCGAGACAGCCGGGCACGAATCCGTGCCCGGCTGGTTCTTCTGCCGCCCCTTTTCAGGAACGCGCTATATGCGATTGCCGTTTTCCAAAAAGAAAAATCCTTCGTATTCGCAGCCAAGTGCTTCGGCAATTTCCCTGCATTCCTTTTCTGAAAAGGATCTTGCTTTCACTTATGTTACAGGTTTCTTCTCAGATTGTCTTCTATCTCATAGGAAACGCCGTTCTTCTTCAAAAAATCTTCGATCGCTTCATCCAGTAATTTTGAAAGGGGAATCCGTGTCTCAATGGAATACTTGCGGATCGCTCTATATAGCCCCTTATCCACCGAAGAGGATAGGCGTTCCCGATATTTTAAATCACCCATCTCACCGCTCCTTTCTCTCTTTCTTTATTATATTGCCTGATGGACTTGCATACAACTCACATAAGCTTTATAATATTATTAAGCTTAATAAGCTAGAAAGGAGCATCCACCATGAAAACCATCCTGCAAGACCTCTATTATGGGAATCTCAATCCCAGCGGAAAGGCGTTCCTCCCGGACTCGCCCTATGGCCGTCTGGTCAACGATCTCACCGAGACGGAGGAAAAACTTCTGCCCCTGCTCACCAGCGCGGAAAAGCAGCTCTATGCCGCCCTGGTCCAGCACAACCTGGATATCCAGTCCCTCTCCTGCGAGGAATCCTTCATCGACGGAGTCCGCCTGGGGGCGCGCTTGATCCTGGAAATTTTTTCAGAGGCGGACGGTTGCCTGCGTGCCCTTGTATAAACCGCCTCTTTCTTTTATAATAGAGACAATTGCATGGACTTCCCTGGGGCCTACCGCCCTTTGGGAAGAATTTCAGCTACCGGCGGAATTTGTCAACCCTTGAAAAGTTTCGGCCGTGTAGTTTGTATTATTACTAGAGGAGAGGAGGACGCGAGGTGGAACAGAAGGAGCAGGCGGAATTCACCGAACTGCTGCAAAAATATTCTTCTATGGTCCTGCGCATCGCTTTCTCCAATGTAAAAAACCTACAGGACGCCCAGGACATTGCGCAGGAGGTTTTTATCAGCGTGCTTACAAAGCGTCCGCAGTTTGACAGCGAAGAGCACGAAAAAGCGTGGTTGATCCGTGTCACCATCAACCGCTGCAAGAACCATGTCAAAAGCTTTTGGAACCGCCACACCGAAGGGCTCTCGGAGGACCTCAGCTATCTGCCCAAGGAGGAAACCGGCGTTATGCAGGCGGTCCTGGCTTTGCCGCAAAATTATCGCAACGTGATTCATCTTCACTATTACGAGGGTTACAGCATCAATGAAATCGCAGAACTTCTACATAAAAAGCCCGCCACGGTGGGCACCTGGCTGGCGCGCGGGCGCGCCGCCTTGAAAAAGAGTTTGAAAGGAGGGTTTGACGAATGAAACAGGACGAAGGCCGTGGGCCGCAGGAAAACACCGAACTCTATCGCGCCGCCATGGACCACCTCCGGCTTCCGGAGGACTTCGAGCAGCGCACGCTGGAGCTGGCGAAGAAACGCATGGAACAGGAGCAAGAAAAGCAAGCTGCAAAAGACGTCTGGCGCGCAAAGCCCTTTCACCGCCGTCCGGCGGCGCAGGTTTGTTTTGCCCTGCTGCTCCTGCTGGTGGTCGGCGTATTCCCTGTTTTGTATTTGACACAGCCCTCCTTATCCACACAGGCCACGGATGCCGCTGTCATGCAATATGATGCGGCAGGCGGGAACGGCGGTCTGGACGGTGGGGCAGAAGCCGGCGAAGCAGAACCCGAGGCGGGGGAACCGGAAGCAGCCCTTACCGCTGGGAACCCCGCAGAGGACCGTATGGATGAAGGCTGTATCCCGGAGGCTGCCTTCTTAGGAGGGGCGGCGGATGGCGAAGTGGAAGAGCAGGCGTCCATTTCCAGCCAGGACGCTGCCGTAGAAAAGCAAGTCCAGGACACCGCCTCAAGCGGGGCCGTGCCGCCGGACACCGGCACCCCCACAGCGAATTCCTCCTGCGCCCCGCAGGTTTTCCAGGAGGAGAACCCCATGCCGGTACAGGAAGGGGCCGGCGGCAGCGAGGCCATGGATCAATCGCCAACCCCCGGCGTGATGCTCCGCTCCACCCCGGAGGATGCCGGGCAGGCGCTGTTCTCTGCGGACGGCGGGACGCTGTACTTTCAGCCGGATCCCTCCAGCGAAAACGGCGGGAAACTGATGGTCTGGGACGGAACCACCCTGTCCGACACAGGGGTTTCAAACGCCGACAGCCTGCTTGCTGCCAACGGCGGATATTCTTACACATCGGAGAATAAACTGTATCATGGAACCTCCCTGGTGCGCGATTTCTCCGGGGAGGCGCTTCTCGGCACATCCTCCTTTACGCTGCGCGTGTTCGGCGCAGACAGCGGGTATCTCTATCTGTTCGCCAACAACAGCAACCCGTCCTCCGGCAGCGATGCCCCCTATGCCATCCTGCGCGTCACGCCGGATGGAACAACCGAGCAGATTTTGTTTACCGCCACCGGAGGTTCTACCGGCGGCAAGATTACCCAGGCCCTTCTCGCGGAGAACGGGGTCATCTACTTCTCCACGGAAGACGGCTTCTATGCGCTGCCCGCGTCCGGCGGCCAGCCGCGCCGCCTCACCGCCAACTACACATCCGTCCCGTTTTATCTCTGGGAGGGCGAGCTGTTCTTCATAGACGCCCAATCGAATCTCTGTGCTGTGCAGACAAACGGGGGCGGCGCCAGGAAGCTGGTGGACGGCCGCGTCCTCTACCAACCGGCTGTGTCCGGCGGGATCGTCTACTACACATTGGCGGCCTCCGACGCTTCCGCGTCAAACGCGATCTATGCGTTTGACCTGTCCACCGGGGACAACCGGCTTGTCCTGACCAATACCGCTGGCGGGGCGGACGATTTCTGCCAGCTTTTGCCCGCGCCGGACGGCCTGTTCCTGGCCAAAGCATCCGGGGAAATCTTTCATTTCCAGTCCGAGACGGGGGCTCTTACAAAAATTTCCTAAGCGGGAGGTCTGTATGGAAAAAGGGTTGATTCACATTTACTGCGGCGATGGGAAGGGGAAAACCACCGCCGCAGTCGGCCTATGTGCACGGGCCTGTGGCTGCGGCCAAAGAGTGCTCCTCGCCCAGTTCTTAAAGGACGATTCCTCCGGCGAGCTCTCTTCCCTTCGCCTGCTCCCCGGGTTTTCGTTGATCCCAGCCCCGAAGGTGGTCAAATTTACGTTTCAGATGAACGAAGCGGAGCGGCAGGAGGCCGCGCAGCGAAGCGCGCAGATGCTGGCGCAGGCGCGCCGGGCGGCCGAGGCCGGGGAATGCGACCTTCTGGTGCTGGACGAGTGCTTTGGGGCGCTCTCCACAGGCATGCTGGATACGGAGGCGCTGCTCGACTTCGTGGAGCACAAACCGCCCCATCTGGAATTGGTCCTGACCGGCCGCAACCCGCCGGAGGAATTCCTGGCCCTCGCGGATTACGTTTCGGAGATCCGCAAGGTAAAGCATCCCTACGACGTTGGAGTTGCCGCGCGGCGGGGGATTGAGTATTAATTTACAAAATAAGGGAAGCCCTTTTATGGGCTATTGGGAGAGCGAATACAGTATGCAAACCGATCTACGGGGTGCTGCATGGCGCAGATGGGCCATCGCAGTACCCATCCTTGTTTTTGTTGTGGTCGTGGCGGCCTTCCTGGTGGTGACGGTTGTGAACAGCCACCAGCCGGAGCCGCAGGAGAGCGTCTACCCGGAGGAGATCTTTGGCATCCCCGTCCACACGGAGCTGCTCCCGGAGACCTTGCCCGCCCGCCCCGGGGAACGGCGCACCATCAAATATGTGGTAATCCATGAGACGGGCAACACCGCCGAAGGTTCCGACGCCGCGGGCCACAGCGCCTATCTGTTGAGCGGGAAGAGCGGCGACACCTCCTGGCATTATACCGTGGACGACCACCAGATTTATCACCACATCCCGGACGATGAAATCGCCTGGCATGCGGGCGACCGGCGCACACGCGACGGCGGAAACCTCTGCGGCATCGGCGTGGAGCTCTGCGTCAACGAGGACGGCGACTTCGAAAAAACCTTTGACAACGCGGCCCGGCTGACCGCCTACCTGCTCGATACATACGGCCTCCAGCTCGGCGACGTCAAACAGCACGCGGACTTTATGGACAAAAATTGCCCCCAGACCATCCGGGACAACAACCGGTGGCCGGAATTTCTTGAAAAGGTCCACGAATACAAAAACCTCATTCCCTCTGAGGAATAAATTTCCCGCGGGCACGGCCTTCAATAGCCGTATCCGCGGGATTTTTGTATATTTGCAGCCCGTCCTAGGTGGCCGCTGCCATTCCCATGGGGCGCTTTCCTACAAACGCCAGGCCCGCTGCGGGATCCGCAAAATTTTTGCAAAATTTGAACCGCCCCCTTTCCCGCGACCATATAGGGAGTGAAGGGACTCTCCCCTGAAAATCCTCTCGTTCGAACAAAGGATGAAGCAACATTGAATATACAGGAATTGAACGAACTCATTCGCCTGCATGGCGCAGCCGTCTACAGCTTTTGCTGCCGGTTGGCCGCCAACCGGCCCGACGCGGAAGATCTCTACCAGGAGACCTTTCTGAAGGCCACTGAACTGTGCCGCAAAATTGACCGGTACGACAATCCAAAGGCCTTTTTGCTCGCGATCGCCCTCCGCCTGTGGAGGGACAAGCGCCGAAAATTTGCCCGGCGGCAGCGCATCGCCCCCATGGAATCCCTGCCGGAGGACGGCCCGCAAGGGCGTTTCACCGGGGCCAAAGAGGACCAGCCGGAAGAGATCGCCATCGCCCGCGAACAAGCGGAAATGGTCCGGCGGGCCGTAGAAGCGTTGGACGACGCGCACCGGGTCCCGCTGTATCTCTACTATACGGCGGAGCTGCCCATCGAGGAGATCGCCTCGTTGCTGAAGCTTCCCAAGGGGACGGTCAAAAGCCGGTTATACCATGCACGCAAAGCAATCCTGAAACGTTTGGAGGCTGCCGATCATGAATGAATCCGATCTGAACCGCCTGCTGCAGCAGGCGCTCGCGCCAAAAGAGTTCCCTTCTGACCAATTGAATCAAACCATCCGAAACCGTGTACAGGAGGAACAGACTATGAAACGGTTTTCCAAAAAGCGGCCGCTGGCGGCCGCGCTTGTTGCGGCGTTGGTCCTCGCCCTGTCCATCACCGGCTTTGCATCCTGGCGGTTCCTATCCGCTGGGGAGGCCGCCGAACACTCCGGCATGTCCAACCTCGCCCGTGCCTTTGAAAGCGGGGATGCGGTCTCCGTGAATCAAACCGTCGCCTCCGGCGGCTATACCTTTTCGTTCTTGGGCATCGCCTCGGGAGAAAACCTGAGCGGCTTCCAATCGGATTCCCAAGTGAACCCCAAGCGCACCTATGCGGTCCTCGCCATCGCCAAAACGGACGGGACAGCCATGGCAGCGGACGGCTCAGAGTCGTTCTTTGTTTCGCCCTTAATCAAGGGGCAAAAGCCCTGGCAGGTGAACATCACCACCATGAACGGCGGTTACACGGAATTTGCCGAAGGCGGCGTCCTTTACCGCCTGATCGAATGCGACGACATCGAGATGTTCGCGGACCGCGGGCTATACCTCTGCGTGAGCACCAGCGATTTTTACGACAAAAACGCCTTTACCTACGACGAGGAAACCGGGGAGATCACGACCAACCCGGATTACAGCGGCGCTTGCGCCCTGTTCGACCTGCCGCTCGACCCAGCGAAGGCGGACCGCGCCAAGGCGGACGCCTACCTGGAAACCCTTCTGGAACCGTGGGAGGACGATTCCCAGGAATCCAGCGGGGCAACCGGCACGGGCGATTGGGCGGATGCAATCGCCAACGGGACGGTCGTACCGGGCTCAGAACAGGCGGTCACCTACGACGAGGACGGGATGGCCCACTATTCCTTCGGCGGCTACAGTGAGACCTTTGACCCGGAGCTCTTGCTGGGGGACGGTTCGCTCGGCCCCTCCAGCTGCGCCTCCTTGACCGAGGATGCCGATGGGAACCCCTTGGCCATCTGTTATTACCGCAATGAACAGGGCGTTGTCATGGGAAAGGCCGTCCGTTTGCAGGAATTCCCCTCGCTGTTAAAGGAAGCCCAAGCGGAAGAATAGCGGCCCTTTCTTCCGGCGAATGACATTCCGAAACGGGTTCCATCCGCCTGAAAATAGCCCCCGCCCTTCGGAACTCTTTTTCATACCAATCCCAAATAGCACAGCAGGCCCGTTCCGGCGTTTGTTTCCGGAACGGGCCTGTTTTTCTATCTTTATAGAATGTTTGTCGATCAAATCCCTGGTCAGGAGCAATGGGAATACCCGCACTGGCGGCAGGTGACGCAGCCGCCCTCGTGCTCCAGCTTTGCGCCGCACTCCGGACAGAAGTGCATCCGGCCGGCGATGTCCACCGTGCCGCGCGGCTTCGGGGCCGGAGGCGCAAATTCCTTCCAGTGCCCCTGCTCCACCTGCTGGTTCCAGACTTTTTCGATCACGCGCGCAATTGCGTCCGGGCAGGACGTGCACTTGAGCCCCGGCTGCCGGATGGTGGACGGGCAGCGGATGCCGCGCAGCTGGTTGACGATCGTCTTGACGTCGATGCCGCTGCGCAGGGAGATCGAAACCAGTCGCGCGGTCGCTTCGCTCTGGGACGGGCATCCGCCCGCCTTGCCGGTGTTCGTGAAGACCTCGCAGATGCCCTTGTCGTCGTAGTTGACCGTGACATAGAGGTTCCCGCAGCCGATCTGCATGCGCTCGGTCACGCCCTGCACCAGGTCCGGGCGGAGACGCGGGACAATGGGCGCAGCTGCGCCGTCCTGCGGCTCCTTCCCCTCGCCCTCCTTGTTGACCTTGCCGATGTTGAGCACCTGCTCGCTGCGGCTGCCGTCGCGGTAGATCGTCACGCCCTTGCAGCCCAGATGGAACGCTAGGCTGTACACCTCCGCGACCTCTTCCCGCGTTGCATCGTGGCGGAAATTGACCGTCTTGGAAACCGCATTGTCCGTGCCGCGCTGGAAGGCCGCCTGCATCCGGATGTGATCCTCCGGGCTGATGTCGTGCGCCGAGACAAATACCCGGCGCAGGTCCTCCGGAAGCTCCTCGATGTGGGCGATGGTGCCCTCCTTGGCGATCCGCCGCATCAGCCCTTCGGAGTACAGGCCGCGCTTTTCCAATTCCTCCCGGAGGATGGGGTTGACCTCGACCATCTCGGTCCCGTCCATGATGTTGCGGATAAACACATAGCCGAACACCGGCTCCACGCCGGAAGAGCACCCCGCGATGATCGAGAGGGTGCCGGTGGGCGCAATCGTGCTGATCGTCCCGTTGCGCTGCGGCGTATCCTGCGGCAAAATGCTCTCTTCAAACAGCGGGAACGCGCCGCGCTGTACCGCGAGGGCCGCGCTCTCTTCGCGGCCACAGGCGGTGATGAATTTCATCACCTTTTCCCCGAGCGCCACCGCCTCCTGGGAGTTGTACGGGATGCCCATCCGGAGCAGGCTGTCCGCCCAGCCCATCACGCCCAAGCCGATCTTCCGGGTCTGCTTGGTCACGCGGTCGATGTTCTCGAGCGGGTACTTGTTCGCGTCGATCACATTGTCCAGGAAATGGACCGCGTCCTTCGCGGTGCGCTCCAGTTTCTTCCAGTCAAAGGAATAGACGCCGTCCTCTTCCTTGAGCATCTTTGTCAGGTTGATCGACCCCAGGTTGCACGATTCATACGGCAGCAGCGGCTGCTCCCCGCACGGGTTTGTGGATTCGATCTCCCCCTGGGATGGGACGATGTTGTCGCGGTTCAGGCGGTCCAGGAAGATGATCCCCGGTTCGCCGTTGCGCCACGCCGCGTCCACGATGCGCTCAAACACATCCCGCGCGCGCAGCTTCTGCACCACTTTCCGGGTGTGCGGGTCAACCAGCTCATAATCCCCGCCGGACTCCACCGCATTCATAAATTTCTCTGTGAGGCCTACGGAAATATTGAAGTTGTTGATCTCGGAATTGTTGCTCTTGCAGTCGATGAACTCCAAAATATCCGGATGATCCACGCGCAAAATGCCCATATTGGCGCCGCGGCGCGTCCCGCCCTGCTTGACCGCCTCTGTCGCCATGTTGAACACCTTCATAAAGCTGATCGGGCCGGAGGCCACGCCGCCCGTGGAGTTGACCGTGCTCCCCTTCTGGCGCAGGCGGGAAAACGAAAAGCCCGTCCCGCCGCCGCTCTTGTGGATCAGGGCCGCCTGCTTGATCGCTTCGAAGATCTCGTCCATGCTGTCCTCCACCGGCAGCACAAAGCACGCGGAGAGCTGGCCGAGCGGCCTGCCCGCGTTCATCAGCGTCGGGGAATTCGGCAGGAATTCCAGGTTAGTCATCATATCGTAAAAGGTCTTCTTGGTCCGCTCCACGTCGGCGTTTTTGTCGTGCAGCAGGTCGGAGGCCGCAATCGCCCCCGCCACGCGCTGGAACATGCCGTCCACACTCTCAATCGCCTTCCCGTCCGCATCCTTGATTAAATAGCGCTTCTCCAACACCAGCCGCGCATTTTCCGAAACTCCCATGAACGTTCCTCCTATATTGATTTCTATGGCTGCGGGCCCGTCCCCTTTTTGGCGCCCGCGTCTTCCATCCATTCCAGGCATCTCCCATGCCGCATACCATATATTGTACCACAGGATCGACCGTTGTCAATCGGTGGGGGCATCATTTGCTTTGCATTCCAAACTTGTTTTTTCTCCCTCTGCCCGGCGCGCCTTGCGCCCCATAAGGCGCAAAAACGTCCGTGCGCCGTAAATGGGCCGCGGACGTTTTATCATTCTATACCTGCATCCCGTGAAAAAGGTGCTCCAACTCTTTTTGGCTTTTTAATCCCAGCTTTTTGAGAAGTGCGGTCTTCTGGTTCGCAATGGTCTTTTGGGAGGACTGCAAGTGGACGTCCCTCCCCAGCATCATCAGGCAGACCGATTGCTCCGCTGGCGAAAGGTCGGCCAAAATCAGGGAAGCAATCAGATACTCCTGCGGCGTCGGGCCCTCCGCCGTCTGCCGCACAGTCTCTGTCAGGATACTAAACTGGCTTTTAAACACATAGGACGACGCAAACGAACGCTTACAGGCGTCGATCACAATGGACTGCGCTTCAAAGGCAGTCACAAGGATCACCTTCGCGCGCGTATACAGGCGGATTTTGCGCGCCGCCTCGATGCCGTCCAATTCCTCTAAGGAGAGGTTCAAATCCATCAACACAATGTCTGGGTCGAGCCTTTGGGCCAGATACACCGCCTCCTCGCCGCTGGCCGTACTCCCCAAGATCCGCATGTCGGGTTCCCGGCCCAATGTGTCGCCGATCAAAAAGCAAAAATCGTCGTCGTCCTCAACCACCAGGACGCCGATTGTTCCGTCCTTCACCCCAATCCTCCTTCTCAACCTTTATTCCCCTGGGAAACGCAGTACAAACGTTGTCCCGCGCGTTTCGTTCTGCCGGGCTTGGATGCTGCCCCCGTGCTTGCGCATCACATTCCGGCAGTAATAGAGCCCCAGCCCGATGTGATGGCCGTTGGTTTTGGTCGTGTAATACGGGCTAAACAGCTGCCCCAAATGTTCCTTTGCGATGCCGTCCCCGGTATCGGACACGCAGATCTGATACCCACGGCCTGTGGGCTTCCCCTCCACGGTGATGCTGCCTTGCCCGCGCATGGCCTCCCCAGCGTTGTTCAACAGGTTGTTGAGCACCTCCGTCAGATGCGCCCGGTCACAGAACAATTCGTCCCCCTCCCCACAGCGGACCTCCACCTGGACCCCCGGAGAGAGCTTCCGGTAATCCGCTGCACAGGCCTCCAAAAGCGGGGCTATTTGCAGCACCTGCCGGTTCAGGACGATGTCTTTGGAATAGTGGAGCGCTTTGCCGGACAGCTCCTTCAAGCGCGTGGTCGACCGCAGGATGATGTCGGCATAATCCGCTGCTTCCTCCGGCGCGGACTGTTGGATATTTTGGGCGCACCATTCGATTTTGACCACTTCATTCTTCAGCATATGCCGTAAGAACTGCGCGCTTTGGTTCACCAATTTGCCGTCCTGATTCCATTCATACGATTCATGTTGGAAGCGCGCACCCATAAATCCGCCTTTGAAGGCATTGTATAAATAGAAGATAATCAGGAACAGGATAATCGGCAAGTTTCCCTGCCACGCCTTAAAAAGGCCCTTCAGGTCCAACAGGTGAATCAGGAATGCGCTGATTAATTGATACCAGATCGGCACCAAGACCAGGATGGCCACCATCTTTTTCTGCCGGTATACGGCTGTCCGCCGCTCCCGCCAAAGCGTTCCGAGCAGCAAAACCGTCAGCAGGACCCCGTAAAGCCAGTTGTAGAGGGCTGCACAAAGATAGTACGTCCGGTCGTACAGCTGGTAGTAGCGGGTTTCCAGATAGGGATAAAAGACGCCAAACAGCAGCGCCGGCACAAAGACCCCTATGCGCGCCCAACGGAAAAGCTTTGGGCGGCGCTCATCCATACGGCTGAAATAGAAGCCAAACACCAGGGCGGCGGGCATGGCGAAATAGTACAACACCGCCGTGAGCACAGAATAAATATCCAGGGAGAGCTCCTCGGTCATCCATCCGGGCCACGCCTGCATGACCGCTGGGAACAGCGTAAAATAGAGGTACTCTTTGAATACGCCCATGCTGAAGCACATCCCGCTGATAAAGCACCAACGGTTCAGCCGGTTGTGCCGGTTCCCAAGATAGACCAGGAAAAACAGCACCCAAATCAGGAGGGTGAACAACAATAAAAATTCCCCCGGCAGCCCTTTTGAAGTCCCAATCAACATCGCCTTCCACCCTCAAGCACTTTTCTTTCATTATACACGTTTTTTGGGGCGCTGGGGGAAGCGCTTCCAAAAAAAAGGGCCCGATATTCCCAAAGTTTTTAGGAAGACAGTCACAGCAAACTATGCTATAATGAAACCGTCAATTTTCAATCGGGATCACCTGATTTCGAGAAAAGCCACGGCATTTTTTCTGCAAATGTTGGAAAATTATTCACATATTTTCGGTTGAAATTTTGGCCACTGTCCGGTATTATAGATTTCATATGGAATGGTTTCTGAGTGAAAGGGTAGAAAGGTGAAAGAACGGTTATGAAAAACAAGTGGATTCTTCTTCCTGTGGCAGCTGCTTTATTGCTCACCTCCTGTCAAAGCGCCAGCGGTGCGGCGGTCTACCGCAACAATCCGCTCGAGCTCGCGCAAAGGGTGGGACAAACCGTGCAGAAATCCACCGAAATTCACTTATCCGCTGATTTTGCGGAACCCACGCCGCAGGAATCGCTTTCTGCTTGCCTACACTATATTGCGGCCAATCAAGAGCGCTATTTGAGCTACCAGTCCGCACACCCGGAGATGTCCCCCTGGGACGTTGTCACCTATGTGAACATCGGCCTGGATCATCCGTTTTACACCAACATTCAGACCGTCAGCGACCCTGCCGGCCTGTTGGCGCTTTGCAACAAATATTGGAAACTTCCGGACGGCTATGAACCTTCCGATTTGCGCCCGCTTTCGTCCCGGGTTGCTGTGGGTGTCTCCAATCAAATGCGTTCCGAGGCGGCCGGCGCCTTTGAACAGCTCTGTGCGGATGCGAAAAAAGAGGGATACACTATCCTGGCGCAATCCGCCTACCGCAGCTATGCCCGGCAGAAATCCCTCTATTCTCAATACGCCGCCCAGGACGGGACGGAGGGCGCAGACGTCTACAGCTCGCGCGCCGGCCATTCGGACCACCAAACGGGCCTGGTGGTGGACGTCAAAAACGCCTCGCTCCCCTACAACCGCTTTGGCGAGACGGCGGAGTACCAATGGGCGAAGGACAATATCTATAAATACGGGTTTATCATCCACTATCCTGAGGGGAAACAGGCGATCACCGGCTATAAGACGGAGGAATGGCACTGGCGCTATGTGGGGAAAAAGGCGGCGGCGGAAATCCACAGCCTTGGCCTCACCCTGGACGAATATTGCGCGATCTTCCTGGCCAACCCGGGCAGCGGTGTCCCCGCTTTGACCTCCGACACGCCGGATACGCTCTCCCTTGCGCAGGGAAGCTCGTATACCTTTGCGTTCCAGCCATCCGGAGCCCTCGCCGTCCCCACCTTTACCACCGGCGACGGGACCATTCTCTCCACCGCCGGGCTGCGGTTCCGCAGCGGCACGTATCTGCTCTCGGTGCAGGGGCTGGCCCCGGGAAGCACCAACCTCTATGCGACCTTTGATGGACAAGCCCCCATCCGGCTTTGTTCCGTCACCGTCGAAGGATGATCTATCGGGCAGTCTGTACCAGCGCTGTCCGTGCCTTTTTCGGCGCTATGCAAGTTTCAGCCATTGTTTTCTATGATTTCCTCGGACCGTATGGCGGCCATCGCCCCATGCGGTCCGTTCTGTTTTGCGCAAAGCGCAGTGCAACCAAAAAGATTGCGCACGGCAGCCGGCCGGTCGTAAATTGCCCCGCGCCTGCGCCAGTCCATCCGGCACAGCGGCCCTTGACAAACACAAACTTTTCGCGAATAATAGATTCATATCCCTAAGTTGCACAGGAGGCGTGAAGGATGAGACAATGTATGGACGCGGATAATTTGCACCGCCGTTTGAAAAAGATCATCGGCCAGGTGCAGGCCATCGATCGGATGGTCGACGAAGACGTGCCCTGCGAGGACGTTCTTTCCCAGATCAATGCTGCAAAATCAGCGCTGCACAAGGTCGGCCAGGTTGTTTTGGAGGGCCATATCCAGCACTGTGTACGCGATGGGATCGAACACGGGGACGCAGACAAGACCATCGAGAACTTTACAAAAGCGGTTGAACGCTTTTCCAACATGACATGATTTTGCACACCGGCTGTACAAAACGGCCGGTGCTTTTTTATATCCATCGCCGGACTTGGAACATGTCCCCCGCTTCTTTTGCAAGTCCCTCACAAAACGCCTATAAAGATTACGCTCTATTTTCATTTCTTACCCCCACTATAAGATTTCTGTGCCCTTCTGGCAATCATCCATTTGCCCAATCCGCACGTACTTCTTTCTAAAAAATTTTTTGCATACTTGACAACCTATACCCGTATAGGTATTATATACATATACCCCCATAGGTATAGAAAGAAGGGTGCTCTATGCAAGCATTGGAACGGTTTTTAGAATGGGGCGGGCTGAAAAAAGACATCGCCTGTCTTGTTCTCTCCGGGATTTCCTTAGTCATCAGCATTTTCCATCTGCTTCCCCTCCCCTTTGACGCCGCCTGGGTTGCGATTATCCTTTGCGGCGTCCCCATCCTTTTGGAAGCCTTCATCGGGCTTGTAACCGCCTTTGACATCAAGGCCGATGTGCTGGTGTCCATCGCTTTGATCGCCTCGGTGCTCATTGGGGAAGATTTCGCCGCCGGTGAGATCGCGTTTATCATGCAGCTGGGCGCCCTTTTGGAGGATCTGACCGTTGCAAAAGCGCGCGCCGGCATCGAAAAGCTGGTCCATCTAACCCCCCAGACCGCCCGCAGGCTTGCCGGCGGCCAGGAGGAAATCATCCCCGCCGAACAGGTTTGCGTGGGCGACCTGCTCCGCGTCCTCCCCGGGGAAACCATCCCGGTGGACGGGAAGATCGTCTCCGGCGAAACGTCGATCAACCAGGCGGTCATGACCGGCGAGTCCCTGCCCGTGGACAAACATCCCGGTGACCCGGTATCCAGCGGGACTGTCAACCAATTCGGTTCCTTCGATATGAAGGCGGCCAAGGTGGGAGAGGACAGCTCCATCCAGCGCATGATCCGCCTGGTGCAGTCGGCAGACGCCGGGAAAGCGAAGATTGTCGGCATTGCAGACCGGTGGGCAACCTGGATTGTTGTGATTGCCCTCAGCGCAGCCGCCTTGACCTGGCTGATCACCGGGGAGATCATCCGGGCGGTGACCATTCTGGTGGTCTTTTGTCCCTGCGCCCTGGTCTTGGCCACCCCCACCGCCATCATGGCCGCGATTGGGAATGCCACCAAACACAGCTTTCTCGTGCGCGAGGGCGATGCTTTGGAGCGGCTTGCATCCGTCTCCAAGATCACGTTTGACAAAACGGGGACGCTCACCTATGGGAAACCGGAGGTCGTCGCCGTCCACAGCCTTTCGGACCATTTTGCAAAGGAGGACCTGTTCCTCTACGCGGCCAGCGTCGAATCGCACTCCGAGCATCCCTTGGGAAAGGCGATTGTATCCAGCTATGGCCGCAAAGGCAAACGGGAACTCTTCCCGGTTGACCAATTCCAAATGCTCCCGGGGCGGGGCGTAAAGGCGCGGATCGGCGGAAAGGAAGTCCTGGCAGGAAATGGGGAACTGCTCGCGGAGGAAAATATTCCGACTCGTGCGGCGAAAGAACCGGCCGGCCGGTATCTCGGCCAGGGGTGCACGGTCATCTATCTGGCGATCGATCACACCCTCGCGGGATTCCTTGCGCTCTCCGATACGCTGCGCGAGGACGCCAAAGCGATGATCCGCGCTGTAAAGGAGGCAGGCGTCACCCCCGTCCTACTGACCGGCGACCACGAGAATGCTGCGCAGACCATCGCCCAACAGCTCGAAATCGACGAGGTCCATGCGGGCTGCCTGCCGGAGGACAAGCTACACTGGATTGACACCTACCAGAAGGAGCGGCATTATGTCTGCATGATCGGGGACGGCATCAACGATGCACCCGCACTGAAAAAGGCGTATGTGGGCATTGCCATGGGAGGCGTGGGAAGCGACATCGCCGTGGACGCCGCCGACATCGCGCTGGTCAACGACGACATCAAGGAGCTGCCCCACCTTTTGCGCCTGGCAAAGCGCATGATGGTCACCATCAAATGCAATTTGACGTTCTCCATGGCCCTAAATTTCATTGCGATCGTCTTGGCGATGACCGGCATTTTGAACCCTGTGGTCGGCGCGCTGGTCCATAATGCGGGCTCTGTGCTCGTCATCGTCAATTCCTCCTTGCTTTTGAAATGGAGGAAAAAGCGCTAAGAAATCTTCCATGTATCATGTATTTTTACCCCGCAGACATTTAAAAACAAATCGCTCATTCGCTTTTATGATCTCTTGAATGTACCATTCCTACGGAAATACAATTGTCAGAGAACCAGCGGCTTGGATTTTCAAAGCCGCCGGTTCTTCGATTGTATATATACAAATTGTATAATTTAAATTAATATATCTATTTGTTATATCCCTATTGGATTTCTTTGATGCGGTACCTCCCCCAGCAGCAGTGTTACGTGCAGAACCGTATTTTAAAGCATGGAGTGCGCCATCATTTCTGGCGTGGTGTAAGGTTTCTGCGTTCCTGGATGCTCCGTTGGAGTTCTCGAGGATGTTCCAACGATTCTGAAAATGATATGGGAAAACAAAACCAAATATTGGGTTTCAATCGTATTTCCTATTGCAACATAAAAAATCCCCTGCTGCGTGATGCAGCAGGGGATTTCACCTGTTGTGTCAAAAAGGGATTTGCTGGGGGAATGCGATTTATTCTGCGATTTCGCCCTTGGAGAGCTTCTCGAGGTGCTCGTAGTTCTCCTTCGCGACCTTCTCTGCCTCTGTGAAGAGCTTCTCTGCACGCTCCGGGAACGCACGGGTCAGGGAGTTGTAACGAACCTCGCCCATGATGAAGTCACGATAGCTGGCGGTCGGCGCCTTGCTGTCGAGATGGAACGGATTCTTGCCCTCTTCCTTGAGTCTCGGATCATAGCGGAAGTTCTGCCAGTAGCCAGCCTCAACTGCCTTCTTCTCTTCCTTCTGTGCAATGCTCATGCCGCCCTTGATGCCGTGGTTGATGCAGGGAGCATACGCAATGATGAGGGACGGGCCGTTGTAGCTTTCTGCCTCGGTGATCGCCTTGATGCACTGGTTGTAGTCAGCGCCCATTGCAACGTGAGCAACATAGACATAGCCATAGCTCATTGCGATAGCCGGGAGGTCCTTCTTCTTCGTCGCCTTACCGGTTGCCGCGAACTGTGCCACGGAGCCGATCGGGGTGGACTTGGAAGCCTGGCCGCCGGTGTTGGAATAAACCTCGGTGTCGAATACCAGGATGTTGACGTTCTCGCCGGAAGCGATGACGTGATCCAGGCCGCCGAAGCCGATGTCATATGCCCAGCCGTCGCCGCCGAAGATCCACATGGACTTCTTCGCGAGGAAGTCTTTGTCCTTCAAGGTCTTCTGGGACAGCTCGCAGCCAGCCGCAGCAGCCTTCTCCAGCTCCGGAATCAGAGCGTCGGTCGCCGCACGGTTAAGCTTGCTGTCGTCGAAGGTATCCAGATAGTTCTTGCAAGCTTCCTTCATCTCCGCGGAGGACTTATCGGAAGCTGCGATCTGCTCAACATATTCGGCCAATCTGCCGCGGATCGCCTTCTGAGCGAGCGTCATGCCGTAGCCGAACTCTGCGTTATCTTCAAACAGGGAGTTGGACCATGCCGGGCCATGTCCCTTCTCGTTGCGGGTGTACGGAGTAGCCGGTGCGGAACCGCCCCAGATGGAGGAGCAGCCCGTTGCGTTGGCGATATACATTCTGTCGCCGAACAGCTGGGTGACCAGCTTAGCATACGGGGTCTCGCCGCAGCCTGCGCAGGCGCCGGAGAATTCAAGCAGCGGCTGCTTGAACTGGCTGCCCTTGACGGTGGTCTCCTTGAACTTGTCGATGACTTCCTGTTTCGGGCCAATCTTGCGGCCATATTCGAAGCCTTCCTGGCTCTGCAGCTGGGTCTCCATCGGCTTCATGACGAGCGCCTTCTCGCCCTTCATGCCCGGGCAAACCTGTGCGCAGGAACCGCAGCCGGAGCAGTCCATCGCGGAAATGGTCATTGCGAACTTCATGCCCGGCATGCCGGTCATGTCCTTGTACTTCATGCCAGCCGGTGCATTGGCGGCCTCTTCCTCTGTCAGAGCGACCGGGCGGATAACCGCGTGCGGGCAGACATAGGAGCAGAAGTTACACTGGATGCAGTTCTGCGGGTTCCATTCCGGAATATCGATTGCAATGCAGCGCTTCTCGTAAGCGGAAGAGCCAGCCGGAGCCGTGCCGTCCTCCATGCCGAGGTCGACAAACGTGGAAACCGGCAGTTCATTGCCTTTGTATTTGTTGCAGGGATTCAAGAAGTTCTTGACATATGCCACGGTGTCCGCATTGCCCTCGATGGCAACGTCGGCCTTCGCCTCGTCCACGGCGTTCTTCCAGGACTCCGGCACATTGACCTTGTGGTACTCGTTCGCGCCGCGCTCGATGGCCTCGTGGTTCATGGCGACGATCTTCTCGCCCTTCTTGCTGTAGGACTTGGTAGCGGCGTCCTTCATGTACTGGATCGCCTGGTCCTTCGGGATGATGTTTGCGATGCTGAAGAATGCGGACTGCAGGATGGTGTTGATGCGGCCACCCAGGCCGATCTCCTTGCCCAGCTTCACACCGTCGATGGTGTAGAAGTTGATGTTGTTGTCCGCGATATACTTCTTCATCTTGGCCGGCAGGTGCTGGTCAAGCTCTTCATCGCTCCACAGGCAGTTCAGCAGGAAGCTGCCGCCCGGCTTAACGTCCTGAACCATGTCATACTCGTTGACATAGGACGGCTTATGGCAGGCTACGAAGTCAGCCTGGCTGATATAATAGGTGGACTTGATCGGCTTGTCGCCAAAACGCAGGTGAGAAACCGTCAGGCCGCCGGACTTCTTGGAGTCATAGGCAAAATAGCCCTGTGCATACATATCGGTGTGGTCGCCGATGATCTTGATGGAGTTCTTGTTTGCGCCGACGGTGCCGTCTGCGCCCAGGCCCCAGAACTTGCAGGAGGTGATGCCCTTCGGCGTGGTGTCCGGGTTCTCCTTGATCTCAAGGGAGAGGTTGGTCACATCGTCCACGATGCCGATGGTGAAGCGCTTCTTCGGGGTCTCGGACTCCATGTTGCGGTATACAGCGACGATCTGGCCCGGGGTGGTATCCTTGGAACCGAGGCCATAGCGGCCGGTGTAAACCTTCACGGTGCCGAACTTCGTGCCGGACAGAGCAGCCAGCACATCCAGATACAGCGGCTCGCCGATGGAACCGGGCTCTCTGGTGCGGTCGAGAACGGAAATCGTCTTCACCGTCTCCGGCAGGACGTCCGTCAGATACTCCGCTACAAACGGACGATAGAGGTGAACCTTTACAAGGCCAACCTTGTCGCCGGCAGCGTTCAGATAGTCAACCACTTCTTCTGCGCATTCGCAGACGGAACCCATGGCGACGATCACGCGCTCTGCGTCCGGTGCGCCATAGTAGTTGAAGGGCTTGTAATCGGTGCCGATCTTTGCATTGACCTGGTTCATGTAGTCAACCACAACGGCCGGCAGCTCGTCGTAATATTTGTTGCCAGCCTCGCTCGCCTGGAAGAACGTGTCGTCGTTCTGCGCAGTGCCGCGGGTGACCGGATGCTCCGGGTTCAGGGAACGGCGGCGGAACGCATCAACCGCATCCCAATCGAGCATGTCGGCCAGATCTTTGTAATCCCATACTTCAATCTTCTGAATCTCGTGGGATGTCCGGAAGCCGTCGAAGAAATGGAGGAACGGCACGCGGCCCTTAATAGCAGCAAGGTGCGCTACAGCGCCCAGGTCCATAGCCTCTTGGGGGCTGTTGGAGCAGAGCATCGCATAGCCGGTCTGGCGGCATGCATACACGTCGGAGTGATCGCCGAAGATGCACAGCGCATGAGTCGACAGCGAACGGGCGGAGCAATGAATAACGCTCGGAAGGAATTCGCCTGCGATCTTATACATATTCGGGATCATCAGGAGCAACCCCTGGGAAGCGGTGTAAGTGGTGGTCAAAGCGCCAGCCGCGAGGGAACCGTGCACTGCACCGGCAGCGCCTGCTTCGGACTGCATCTCCGTAACCTGTACTTCTCTTCCGAAAAGATTCTTTCTGTTTGCAGCAGCGTACTTGTCCGTCTCATCCGCCATCGGGGAAGACGGGGTGATCGGATAGATTGCGGCAACGTCCGTAAACGCATACGATACATGCGCGGTGGCGGTATTGCCGTCCATGGTTTTTCTTTGTCTTGCCATTCTAATATTTTCCTCCTTTTAAGGATCTTGTAATCTCCCGGTACAATTTACACCCACACTGTACCAATCTAAATTTTAGCATCTTTTATGGCGCATGTAAAGGAAAAAAACCGGATTTATCCAGAGAATTCCGCAGAATATTCGTTTTGCCCCCATAGAAAAATTTCTTTCCCAGGCCGGGCCAATCCTCTTTGCTCCGCCAAAACGCCCTAGCGGCGCATAACTTTTCAAAATGGGCGTTCCGTAGGGATTATGCCGCTGTATCGCGATTGACAGCTCCCCTCGGTATAGGCTAAAATAAGAATCACCATACTATTCTTATACTATGCAGGTTTTCACCTGCCGAAAGGGGAAAAATTTATTTATGCCTCCGGAACCCGCAGGCCATTTATGGCCGCTGTCAACGAGTGTCCAACCCGCCCAGGCGGAATCATCCTTCTCTGTGTTTTCCATTATCCTGCTGATTATCTTGATCTTGGTCAATGCGTTTTTCGCAGCGTCTGAGATCGCAGTCATCACCCTGAACGACAACAAGGTCCGCAAAATGGCAGAGGAGGGCGATAAGCGCGCTAAGCGCGTCCTCAAGCTCACCAAGGATTCCAGCCGTTTTTTGGCCACCATCCAGGTCGGCGTAACATTGGCAGGTTTCTTGACCTCAGCAGCGGCTTCGCAAACATTTGCCGGGAAACTGGCCGACGCGCTATCGTTCATACCCATTTCGCACGATATCCTCTTTGGCGTGTCCACCGTCCTAGTCACCCTGCTGCTCTCCTATTTTTCGTTGATCTTCGGCGAATTGGTGCCGAAAAAGATCGCTATGCAGCGGGCGGAATCGCTTTCCTTTAAATTCTCCGGCATTTTAAACGCCGTCTCCTCCATCTTCCACCCGTTTATCTCCTTCCTGACCGCATCGACCAATTTCGTGCTCAAATTGATGGGATATGACCCCAACAAAGATGAACAGACGGTCACCGAGGAAGAAATCCTCATGATGGTGGACCAGGGCGAAGAAACCGGCGTGATCGGGGAGAGCGCCAAGGACATGATCTCGAACATCTTCGATTTCAGCGACGCGACCATCGACGAGGCGATGACGCACCGTACGGACATCACTGCGGTGGAGGACACCGCAACCATCCAGGATGTTGTGAACCTCTCTTTGGAAGACGGCTTTTCCCGCATCCCCGTATACCACGAGGATCTCGACAACATCATCGGGATTATCTATGTGAAAGACCTTTTAAAATACGTTGGGAAGCAGACGGACGACCACATCCCGCTGACCAGCCTGATGCGGAGCGTCTATTTCGTCCCGGAGACCAAGCAGTGCAGCCAGCTCCTCACTGAAATGATCGAGCGCAAGCTGCAAATCGCCATCATTGTGGACGAATACGGCGGCACCGAGGGCCTCATCACCATGGAGGATCTGATGGAATCCATCGTGGGCAATATCCAGGACGAATACGACCACGAGGAAGAGGACATCTATCAGGTGGACGAGAACAAGTTTACCGTGGACGGCACCACGCCGATCGACGAAATTTCCGACCTTGTGGGCGTCGAACTGCCGGAGGGCGAATACGACACCATCGCGGGCCTTATGGTGGAAAACCTGGGGCGCATCCCAAAGCCGGAGGAACATCCGAGCATCGACATCGACTGCTTGACCTTGACCGTCCTGGCGGTGGACGACCGCCGGATTGCGAAGATCCTGATCGAAAAGCACGTCCCGCCAAAGGCGGAGGAAGAAGAAGCATCCTGACCGCATCCCAATCCGGATGCCCAGGGGGTGCCAACATTCTATATAGGCAATTCTGATACCAGCCAAGCGCATTCATGCGCTTGGCTTTTTTGTGCTTTATACAAGGTATACGCACCCAAAATTCCGCAGGCTATCCCCTGCAAAACACCCGGTTTTTTCGTGGGTTTTCGCCTGCCTCCGGAAACCGCGGCCGCCACAAAAACGACGCGCTGCGGGGAGCCATTGCCCTCCGCTAAAACGATTCACAAAATGTTCATTTTTACCTTGCTTTTCTCCGCGAATTGTAGTACATTATAGGGGCCGTCCAGCATGGATCATGCGGGCTGGGCACCGGTCAGTCGCAAACTCCTGACCTAAAAGAAAACTACGGAGGAATCTCAAATGAAAAAACAAACCCGAAGCACGGTTTTCCTGGCGCAGGGCGCCATGATTGCCGCCATCTACACGGTCCTGACGCTTCTGGCCGCCACCATGAACCTGGCCTATGGGCCGGTCCAATTCCGGTTTTCCGAAGCGCTCACCATTTTACCCTTGTTCACACCCGCAGCAATCCCTGGGCTGACCATTGGATGCCTGCTGAGCAACCTGTTCAGTGGGTATGGGGCGGCCGATATGATTTTTGGCACGCTTGCCACTCTATTGGCAGCCATAGCCACCCACATGTTGCGGAATGTAAGGATCAAACATATCCCTTGGCTGGCGCCATTGCCGCCGGTCGTTTTTAACGCCGTCATCGTCGGCGCAGAAATCGCGTTCTTTGCCCCAGAAGGTTTCCTTTGGGCCGGTTTTGCCGCTTCTGCGCTTTCCGTCGGCTTGGGGGAGCTGGCTGTTTGCTATATCTTAGGTTTGCCCCTGGCGGTATTCATGGAACGCACAGGGCTTTCCCGCTATTTGACCGATGGACCGCTTCGCCTATCCAGCCGTTAAGGGCAGCCAAAACTGGCTGTCCTGAACATAAACTGTCAACCACAAGACTATTTCGAGGTGATCGAATTGCAAGAAAGCTTTTCCTTATTCAAACGTCTAAAATCTGTCCCCCCCGTCCGATTGATTGTCGTCAGCTTTTTTGTTGTGATCATGATCGGTACAACGCTTCTGACGCTCCCCATCACAAGCCGCAGCGGGCAATTCACCGCCGTGATCGACGCGCTGTTTACCGCGACCTCCGCGACCTGCGTAACCGGCCTGGTCACATTTGACACCTGGACCCACTGGAACGTGTTCGGGCAGGTTGTGATTATCCTCTTGATCCAGACCGGCGGCCTGGGTGTGATTACCTTCACAACGGGCTTTACTCTCCTCGCCCGCCGGAAGCTGGGCTTGCGCGAATTGCAGCTCGCGTCGGAAAACACCTCCGGTGATACGATGGACGTCTATCAATTGGTTCGGACCATTTTGATCTTCACCTTTAGCAGCGAGTTGATCGGGGCAGCCGTTCTTGCACTCCGTTTTGTCCCCAAATTTGGCGCCCATGGAATATGGATCTCCGTGTTTACCGCCATATCTGCTTTTTGCAATGCCGGTTTTGACATCCTTGGCTTTGAAAAGCCGGACAACAGCTTAATCGGATATGCGAACGATCCATTAGTTTGCATTCCTGTGGCCCTATTGATCATTGTGGGCGGCCTCGGATTTATTGTGATCCATAATATTTATTATGCAAAGCTGTTCCCCAGCTTGAAAAAGAAAAAACGCTTGCCGCTAAACCTGCATTCCCGCGTCGCCATCTGCATGACGGTCGCCCTGCTTGTCATCGGTACGGTTGGTTTCCTTGCTTTTGAATGGAACAACACACTGGAGGGGAAAAATTTCTTCCAAAAGTTGTTGGTCTCCTTCTTCCAATCGACCAGCGCACGTACAGCGGGTTTCGCCTCTGTAGATATCGCCAGTGAGCACGATATCACAAAACTCCTGACGGTTATCTTGATGTTCATCGGTGCGGCGCCTGCCGGTACCGGCGGCGGTATTAAGGTGACTACATTCGTAGTCTTGGTGGCTACGGTCGTCAGCGTCATGTTTGGTAAAGAAGATACCACGTTAAACCATCGCCGGATTGAAAAGGGCACTGTTTACCGCGCCTTGTCCATTACAACTGTCTCGATGTTGGTCGTCTTTTTTGCCACAGGGGTTATCCTTGCCACAAACGACCATCCAATCAGCGCGATTGACGCCCTTTTTGAAGCAACCTCCGCATTTGGCACCGTCGGCCTGACCGCCAGCTTAACTCCGACCTTAAATTGGATTTCAAAATTTGTCTTGAGTTTGACAATGTTCATCGGGCGCGTTGGCCCTATTTCCCTTGCCTTGGCCATCGCGATCAAGCGTGCCCGCAACAAAGGGGCTATCCTGCCAGAAGGCAAAATCGTCGTCGGATAAAGGCCGCCTGGTAACGGTTGGCCAAAGGGCATGCCGCTGTTTACCACCCTGAGGGCCGGCGTCACCGGACGTGCCCTGTGTGGACAGCCGTCCATTTCCACGCAGCCCATCTCCGATGCCCTTGAGGAAACCTTTTATCGGGCTTCCCGCAACAACACACCTTCCAATAAAAGGGGTTCGGCCCGAATGCATTGGGAGGATTGGGAAAGGCTTATTGCTTGCGCCCCGCAGGCAATAAGCCTTTTTTGCCGGTCCTGCTCCCCAAGGGGGTCCCGCCCGTCCCTCTGCCCTTTCTGGAGGGACAAGGCCTGCTTCAGAAAGGCCCCTAGCTAGCCCCTCTAATTTCCAAATCTGTGCGCAATCCTCATCCGGGCAGGGCTATGCCTCTCCAGGAAAAGGCCCCTTCCCCACTTCGTACATACCTTTCCGCCGGTGGCCCCGTGCTTCTATAGGGCTGTGTCTTGGCTGCGCGAAAGCCGATAAAGCAAACAAAGGGCCCGCATTTCGAAACGAAATGCGGGCCCTATCGTTTATATTCTTCTCCCTTTGAGAAGGTTCAGCCGGCAATCCAGCCGCTCCCCTCCTTCCGGGGACACTGCCTTTCCAAAAGGTTTTCTATAGCAGGGGCTATAGGGATCACATGGCGTCGTTGCCAGAGAACTCCCCTACATAAACATTCTCTGCTTCGCCGGTGTTGTTCACGCTTCCCGTGGCTTCGCAGTCCTCTGCCGGGTCGCTCAGCATACCTGCAAAGCCGCCCACATAGATTCTGCCGGCCATGCCGGTGCTCTCGTTGCTGACATTGCCCTTTGCGCTGGAATTGGATGCCGTGCCGTTCATCCAGCCGATCAAACCGCCCAGGGCGATGGTGTCTTCATCCTGCATATCTCCGGTCATCGTCACATTGCCGGAAGCCGTGCAGCCGTCGACCATTGTATTCAAGTATCCCTCGCCGATCAGGCCGCCCACATAGACAACGGAGGTTGCCGTTCCTTCCGCCGTCACGTCCGCAGTGGACGAGCAATCCGTCAATGTGGAATCGCCGATGGCATCACCGGCCACACCGGCCAGGCCGCCCAGATAGCAGGAACCCCCTGTATCGTCCCAGGTAACCGTACCGCCGATGACATGGCAATTCTCCACGTTGGTGCTGCTCAAAACGCCTGCAAGGGCGCCGCCATATTCGCCTGTGGTGACCTGCGGGTCTACCAGCACGACATTTTTGATCTCCGCATTTTTGCAGTATGTAAACAAGCCCGCATATTTCAGAGGCTTTTCATCCTTTGCAGCTTCTACATGCAAACCCGTGATCTTGTAGCCGTTGCCGTCGAAGGTGCCGGTAAAGTTGTTTTTGCTTCCTTCCCCGCCGATCGGCTGGAAATCAACGTCAGAGAGGTCAATCCCTCTTGCAAGCTTGTAATAGCCGTCCAAATTTTCGTTGATCTTCTCGAAATCTCTGGCCTTGCGGATCCAGATCGCCTGCTCCTCCGAGCTGCCGTCGCCGTCCGTATACAGCATATCTTCGTTTCCTGCCAGCTCGCCCACGTAGGTTTCCGCTGCCGAGCCGGTGTTGCTGACGTCGCCAGTGGCGGTGCAGCCCTCTGCCGGTTCGCTCAGCGATCCAGCAAAGCCACCCACATAGATTTTGCCTGCCGTGCCGGCGCTCTCGTTGCTGACATTGCCCGACGCGCTGGAATTCACCGCTGTACCGGTTACCCATCCAACCAAACCGCCCAGGGCGATGGTCTCGTCATCCTGCGTGCTGCCGGTCATGGTCACATCGCCGGAAGCCGTGCAGCCGTCAATGGTCGAATTCAAGAACAAACCGCCGATGAGTCCGCCCAAATAGACCTTATTTTTTGCCGTCCCCACAGCCGTCACATCCGCAGAAGACGAGCAATCCTTCAGGACAGAACTGCCAGTGTCCTCGCCAATCAAACCACCTATAGAACATTCGCCCTTCGTGTAATCCCATGTGATGCTGCCGCCGTTGACCTGGCAATTTTCAATGCGGGTGTTGCTCACAACGCCTGCCAAGGCCCCGCCGTACCGGTTCGTTTCCACCTGCGGCGCTTCAAATACAAGGTTCTTGAGTTCCGCGTCTTTGCAATATCCGAACAGGCCCACATGGAGCATCTGTTTCTCCCCTTTGATCTGCATCCCCGCGATCGTGTATCCGTTGCCGTCCAAGGTGCCGGTAAATTTCTCCGTTTTGCTCCCAGCGCCTCCAATCGGTTCCCAAATCATGCCCGAGAGGTCGATATCCGATCCCAGCTCATAATACCCGTCCATATTGTCGTTGATCTTGCTGAAATCCTCTGCCGAACGGATCCAGATGGCCTGCTCTTCCGAGCTGCCGTCGCCGTCCGCTTTGAATGCGACTTCAAAGGAAGCGGTCTTATCGGTTGTAGAGACCTCAACGGTCGCATCCGGGTCCGCCAGCACATAGCCTGCGGGCAGCTTATTCGCGTCAGGCTTGAGCGTCATGGTTGTTTCCCCTTCGGGGAAGGCCACCAGGTAAGAGCCGACGGTTTCGCCGTCCTTTACCCACTGGACCGTTGCCATTTCGGCTGCGCCTGCGCCTTCGTCGGTCTGGAACGCCTTCACGACCAAATTGCCGTGGAAGTGTTTGCCTTGGTATTCATTGCCTGCTGTCTCCGGCAGATATGCGCCGACCACATAGGTCTGCTCACCATTGCCCGCTGGCAACGCCAGGCCGGGTGTATAGGATGTGCCTTCCGAATCCGGGTTAAGGTTGTCCGCTATGGGCGTCCACGACCCGTTGACCTTCTCAAAGAGAACCAGTTTCAACACATCTGCCAGGCCGTTCGTGCAAACCGCCTCACCGTTTTGACTGCTCTGCACAATGGTCTCCGTTCCGTCGGCATTTTCGGTAATTGCAATTGCTTTCTCGCCGCCTTCCGGGCATGTCGCGCTTGCCATATCCAAAGCTTCCACTGAAAGCTGGATATACGCCGGGAGTGTCCCCGCATTTTCCACAACGACCGGCTGAAAATAGACCGGTTTTGGGTCATAGCCATCCACATTTGCATTGCCGTTGCCCGCATCGTTGATCTCTTCCAAGAAATTTTGATACTGCATTGGGCGCAGGTTCACAAAGGTCAGGGGTGCGGTAGCCCCTTCGCCCGGCTCTACAGTGATGTCCAAAACGCCGGCGGTAAAGTCCGCATCCATCTTCTCCGTATCTGTAAACTATGCCATGGTCCCGCCTATCAGCAGGCAAAGCACCAGCAGGATGGATACGCCTGATAGCAATACTCTCCTTTTTTTCATGCCGAATCCTCCTCGTTATAAATGATTAATCTATCTACAGCAAAATTCCACGGCAAAAGCGTGCCATTTCGCAGTAGTATTGAATTAATAGAATTTAAATGCGTTCTTTCTTTTATTTATACATTGTATAATATAGGATGATTTTTTTACCATTCTTTGGGTTACATGTCAATCCTTCAAACAATTTGTATATATTATACGATAAAAGCAAATAACATCTGGAAAAATTGCGCTTTAAAAAACTGCATCTTGTTTGTGTGACTTTTATCCAGCAAAATGCATAAAAGCACGTGTGTATTTTTATACACACGTGCTTTTTCGGTTTTCTATTCTATTGCCCGATCACTTGCGTTCCCGCAAGACACGCAAAAGCTGTTTCTGGCTCTTGCCCTCGCACACAGCGACAATTTCATCATTCGCATGGATCACCGTATTACCATTTGGGATCATCATTGCATCCCCGCGGACAATCGAAATCACCAGCGAACTCTCTGGGAGGTCGACATCTTTCAGCGTAACGCCCTCCAAAGCGGTATCCGGCGGCAAAGTCATTGTACAAATGCCAGCGCGGCCCTTATTGAGCGTTGCCAAGAGATGCATTTCCGCGATATCGACTTCCTGTTCAATCAAATTCGTAATGATTTCCGTGCTGCTAACAACAATATCCGCTCCCAAGATGCGCAATGCATCCATGTTCCGTGGATCGTTCGCCCGTGCAATTACTTTAATCGCCTTAAATTGGCGCTTCGCGAGCTGGGAAGCCACCAGGTTGTCCTGGTCCTGGCCAGTCACCGCGATGAAGCAGTCCGCATTCTGTGTCCCTGCATCTTCCAACGTCTCAATCTCTGTTCCATCGCCGCAGATTACCTCGACATCCAGCTCATTCGCCAGCCGCATGCAGCGAAGCTTATTCTTTTCAATCAAACGCACATCATGCTTGCGGTCCAGCATAATCGTGGCCAAATGATAGCCTAATTTTCCGCCTCCAACGATTACAATACGCATCGTCTTTCCTCCCAGATAATACTATCTGTATTTTTATGTTTTAAAAATACAATCTGTTTCATTATTGTCTTAAATTTCCGAATATAGCCTTTCCCCGCTTTGCAAAAGGCAGGTGCAACCTGGCCGGGAGGCTCCCCAGCCCTACTTGACGCCCGCTGTATTGCAACAAAGGGCGGAGCGAAGGCAATCTCCCGGAAAACTCAATCGATAATCTTGGCAAACACTAGGCGGTCATTTTCCATAATCAACTGATCCTTCCGCCCGGTGTTAAGCACCATTGTCCCATCCGCATGTACAACGCCAAAGAGGATCTGCCCTTCCTTCATCGGGAACCGGTCCAGGGAAAGCCCATACCAAGCGCGGTCCGCTTCCTTGGTATAGAACCCCGCAGTTGCCGTCCCAAAGGTCACCTCTTTGGAATCCCAGGGCTGCGTCAGGGCGGCAAACATCGCGTCCCCGGCGAGCTTTGTGTGGCAGACGGTTTTTAGGCCGAACCGTTTAAAAACCTTTTCGCGCGCCGGATCTGAAATGCGCGCGACCACATTCTGGACCCCGAAAAACTCTTTTGCAATCTGTGAAATCGTGATATTCAGATTATCGTCCGGCGTACAGACCGCCACTGCATCACAGCTTTCGATCCCCGCATTTTTCAGCACATGGGTGTCCATGGGAAAGCCTGTAACAGTCATCCCATTAAAATCATCTTCCAACATCCGGAATGCATCGGTGTCAGAATCCACGATTGCAACATCGTGGCCATGATGGTCCAACAGCTCCGCCAAGCGTCTGCCCAGACGGCCGCATCCAATCACTAAAACGTTCACCCAGAATCTCCTCCCGGCAATTCAATTTGATTTTCTCCGGTGCTTGGGAAGGGCAAAGCCCATACCGCCCCATGCCACCTGGTTTCTAAAAGGATCTTTATCACGCCCCGGCCTGAAGCCAGAGGCGCTGCTCATACGCGTTTTTCCCGGTTCGATCTCGAAGGCAGGTTCATAAAAACGCATTGTATGACATCATTTGCGCTGGAGCGCCTTCCTTTTTTCTGCTTCTATACAACAAAAAAACCTTTTCCCAAAAAAGGAAAAGGGTATCCATCACGGCTCTAACGGCCGTTTGACGCAACATATGCTATTTTGTTGTACGGATCACAAGCGCCGGCCTCCATTCCATTCTCCAGTATGGGATACAAAGCCAAGTCCTCCTTCGTTGCTGGCAACAGCCATTCGCCTGCCCAGCAGCCACAAAATTGACGGAACCAGAGAACCCCCTGGAAAAAGCCCTTGCACGGGGCACTTCCATCTGCTGATTGATCCAACGATGCAGCTCCCTTCGCCTGAACCCTTTCAGATTCAGGCCGCCGGAACCCGGCGAAAGAAGGATGCATCCCGTGTGGGTCACCACACATATTTGGCCCGCCCGGAGGGATTCGAACCCCCGGCCTTCAGAATCGGAATCTGCTGCGATATCCAGCTTCGCTACGGGCGGATGAAGACTGTTAGTAATTATAGCACGCCCTTGGACAAATTTCAATCATTAGTTTCCCAAAACTAGGGGATTTTCCGCAGGCATTCCCAGATAAGGTTGTGCTTGAAAACTGCAATAGGGGGCATACGGTCTGCTCTTTAACCGCACGCCCCCTACAGCTTCATTATATAATGGGTTTAAGGAAGATGAAAAAGAAAAGGGTTAAGCACTTCTATCGAAGAGATTCTGCTTCCCTGGTTGCCGCCCGGCTCCCCGGGCGGCCCCAAGAGAAAAGCAGCTTTGCTGGGCAGAAGATTTCTGTTGCCCATCAACCGCGCCCAGCCTAGAAAAGTCGTTTACGCTGCAATGGTTACTACGCAATGCTGCTGTGCGGTCTGTCCCGGAAGCGTCGTGTAAACGCCGGTGGACTCGCCGACATTGCCGATTGCCCAAATGCGGAAGTAGTAGTCATTGCCGATCTGCGCAACATACTGGGTCTTGAACACGCTGCCGTTGCCCACGGTGAAGAGAGGCAGGATATTGCTGCCGTTGACCAACGTCATCTTGAAGCAATACGCCTGGCCCTGGCGGACAGTAAACGGAAGCGTCGTATCGGAACGCACATATGGTGTAAGTGTAGAAGTACCCGTGCCCGGCGTTACCACGCTGGTTCCATCACCGGTGTTGCCGTCTCTCACAGGGACATAAACCGTTGTAGAACCGCCACCGGAAGAAGAACTGCTTCTCGGCACAAGTGCCATGATCGCATCGTTGATCGCCTTCACTGCGGCGTCTACTGTGGGCTGCGTTGCGGTGGACGGCAGGGCCTTTGCGGCTGCGACTGCCTCTTCCAGGGCTGCCCAAGAATCGCCGGTGTACTTGCTTTCGGAGCGGGACTCCGCATCCTGGATTGCTGCATTCAGCTCATCGAAGTTTGCATCCAGGATCTGATACGGATAGTAAACAATGTTTGCTCTGCCATAGGAAGCATAGCTGGCTTCTCTTCTGAAATAGACGGTCGGCTCGATGCTGCCGTCGATGATGCCTTCTGCGCAGTTCATCAGGTCGTCGAGATATTCCTCTGTGAACGGTTCGAGGTTCTCATCGTGGCCCGTGCGCAGCGTTACCTGGCGGCCGTTGACCTTGTCGATGAAGTGCTGCAGGGACTTGGTATAGGTCTGGATCGAGCACATGCCGATCTGCATCCACAGGTCGCCGGAACCAACAGCGTCGCCGGTGAATACATCATCGCCATAGAACAGGACGATGGAGCCTGCGGTATGGCCCGGAACTGCGACAACTTCGAGGTTCTCGCCGTTGCCGATGTCGATCTTGTCGCCATCCTTCACGATGGATACCTTGCCGGCATCTTCGCCCATCTTCCGGATGATTGCATCTTTGTCGCCCTCTGCGACATAGACATTCTTCACCTGATCCTTGCCGACAAAGTCGTCCAAGCATCCAATGTGGTCGCCATGGTTGTGCGTCAAAACGACGTCGATATTGGCGTCTTTGTTTACCAAAACATTGTTGACAATGTAATCGAAGAGATCGCCCGCGCCCATGCCGGTATCGATCACGGTCGCGCCATCCTGGTTTTCAATGACCCAGATCTGGCCGAGTTCATAGTCGCGCACAACGGTCAGGCCCGGCTTGATGGTCTCCTGGGTGTATCCCAAGGACGGGTTCTGGGTGTGGTCCGCCGAACGGCTCCGCGACTGCTGGAACAACCAGTTGTACGGCGTGCCGTTGCGGTCGCTATATACCTTCTGCCAAACCTGATGCGGGTCCGGCGTTGTGGAGCCAGCGCTGTACTCTTCGTACTTGATGCACGGGCTGCCAACTGCTCTCAGGGCTTCCACGACCTTGCGGGTATTTTCCACCGGAACGGTGCTGTCGTCCGCATTGTGGAAGGTCCAGATTGCCATATTCTTAATCTTTTCAAACGCTGCGTTGTTGTTTGCATAGTAGCTGTCGTCCACGCCGCCACACATCGGCATTGCCGCTGCAAAGACCTCCGGATGATCGAGGATGATCTTCCAAGTGCCATAGCCGCCCATGGACAAGCCCTGGATGTAGATGCGGTCGGTATCGATGGTGTCCGCATGCGCTGCGATGAATTCATCGAGCATCTGCATGACGAGCGCCTCGTTGTCCTCCTGGACCCAGCCTTCCGCCATGCTCGGGCACTGCGGTGCCAGCACATAGCACGGATTCATATCTACGCGGTCCGCCCAAACAACAGCGCCCTTGTTTGCGATGATGTGGGAGATGTTGTTGTCGCCGGATTCGCCTGCGCCATGCAGGAAGATCACGACCGGGTACTTGCCGTTGGCATCCTTGCCAGCGGAGCGGATCGGGTCATAATAGCGGTACGGGATGGTCTTGCCAGCTTTGTTCGTAACCTCAGCCGCCTGGAAGTCGTCCACGGTCAGGTTCGTAACCGAGCTGCTCGCATAGGTCCCGCCTGCCGCTACGGTCTCGCCGTTAGCCAGCTCAACGGTGCCCACCTGGGTAACCTGATAATCCAGGTCGAACATAAAGGTCTGGAATGCGTTGTAATCAAAGTAGCTGGTGCCTGCGGTTGCATCCGTCGGGTCGAGGGAGATGATGACTTTGTTGCCATCCACCTGGACGCCGGTGATGGTCCGCATGCCAACATTGTTAAAGGTTGCATTGTCTGCGTTCTGCTCTGCGCGCACCTGATAGGTTGCAGCGGAGACAGAATCCGGGTTCACGTCGTCCGGATAGGTGACGACTGCTTCGATGACCTTCTGGCCGTCGTCCATAACCTTCGTTACGATCTCAACTTCGCAGGTATCGGTGACCTTTGCCGGATCGTAAACGATGGAAGCGGTGCCATAAGTTGCCACCTTCGCATCGCGGACATTGCCGCGGAGGTACTGCGTGCCCTCGATGGAGCCGTCCACAATGCCCTGTGCACATGCGAGGATGTCGCGGACATACTGGTCGGTCATCGTGCCGCGGTACTGGGTGTGGCCGCCGTAGACCGTCAGGTCGCGGTCGCCGATTGCATCGTTGAGATGCTGCAAGGAATCCACATAGTCTTCGATGGAGCACATGCCGATCTGCATCCAGACATAGCCGGAGCCGATGGCATCGCCGGTGAAGAGCTTGTCTTCGATCATGTAGCCGACAGAACCAGCCGTATGGCCCACGATATCGATGACCTGGAAAGACTTATTGCCGAACGGGATCTTATCACCGTCGTTGACTGCTGTGAGCTTCTCGGTGCTGACGCCCCGGCGCTCCAGGTTTGCTCTCACAGTGGCTTCGTCCGCCGCGCCGATGTAGATGTGTTCCACATCCGCTTTGTCCGCGAACTGGTATGCCTGGGCGATATGGTCGCCATGGCTGTGGGTGAGCAGGACATCAATCGTCGTTACGCTCTCAGGCAGGATGCCCTTCAAAGCGCCATACAGGTCGCCCTGGCCCATGCCGGTGTCGATCAGGACGGCGCGGTCGCCGTTGACCATCACATACATCGGGTCGACGTCATAGTCCCAGATTCCCTGCACGCCGTCGCCGTAATCCTTCACGGTGTAGAGGGTCTTCAACGGTGCGTCTGCATTGTGGTTTCTCGAAGTATTCTGCTCGAACAGCCAGTTGTAGATCTCCTGATCCTCATACACGGCTTCCCAGCTGTGATGCGGGTTCGGGGTGATGGAGCCCGGCAGATACTTGTAATACTTCACGGAATTGTTGCCGTGGGCCTGCAAAGCAGCGACTGCGTCGTCAGAGCCCTGGATATTGACGGAGGAATCGTCCTCTGCATGGGCTACCCAAATCGGGAGGTTCGCCAATGCGTCGAATGCTGCGCCGTCGTTTGCATAGAATTCGGTCGGCACACGGCCGCAGATCGGGATGGCCGCTGCGAATTTATCCGGATGGCTGAGGATCATATTCCAAGTGCCGATGCCGCCCATGGACAGGCCCTGGATATAGATGCGGCTCTCGTCCACCTTCGGATGCGCTGCGATGAATTCATCGAGCATCTGCAGGACCAACGCCTCGTTGTCCTCGCTGATCCAGCCTTCCCGTGCGGACGGGCACTGCGGGGCCAGGACATAAACGGGGTTTTCCGCTACGCGGTCGGGTTCTACCCAAGCAACCGCGCCCTTGTTTGCAATGATTTGAGAGAGGTTGTTGCTGCCGGATTCGCCGCTGCCATGCAGGAACAGGATCAGCGGATACTCGCCGTCAGCGCTCACGCCATTGACCTCGATCGGGTCGTAATAGCGGTAGTTAAGGGTCTTGCCAGCCTCGTTCGTAGCGCTTCCAACCTGGAAGTCGTCCACGATGCGGTTGGTGATCGCGGTGTCTTCGTATTTTGCCGGCTCTACAACGCCGTCCGCCGTCTCAATTTCGCCCTTCTGGGTGATGAGATAGGAGACGTCGTACACATTCGTGGTCCCGCTGTAGAAGCTGGTGACCGCGGCTGCATCATCTGTATCGAATTTCAGCGTCACAACATTGCCGTTGACATCGATATCGGTGATGGTCCGGTAGCCGTCCATATCGTTGGAACCGTCGCCATAGGTGAGGGTTGCCTTGACCTTGAAGTCGTCCTTGGAAACGCTGTCTGCATTGACGGCGCTCCCATAGGTCAAGTTGGCTTCCACAACGCGCTGGCCCTGTGGGATGACTTCCGTAACGAGTTCCACCGGGATGTCGCCGTAAGGGATGTTATAGGACATCTGCAGGTCGTCCTCGGTCAGCCCGAAGGAATCCAGGTTTGCCGCCATCATCATGCGGTCGCGCGCCGGGTAATCCGTCTTTGTTGTGCAGACCGCTGCAACGCCATCCTCGACGTCCTTGAAGTGCATGAATGCGCCGTCCGTGTCAGAGGTGCACTCTTCCCAATTCGGGAGGCCTTCGCCGTTCGGGTCGCCGGTCTTGACAAAGTTTGCCCAATAGGTGGACATGATGTCGCCCAGCTCATGGTCTGCGTCCGTCCAGTTGCGCTGGCCTTCGATGTCGTCGCGCATGGAGTTGAACATGAACCACAGCTCGCTGGAGTGGAAGGAACCGTAGAAATCTTCATCGCGGTTGCCGACCGTCTCCGGATCGTGCGGCGCCAAATCATGGTCGAAATAATACACATAGGCATTGTGGTCTTCGTTGTGGGTCTTGCCGTACTGCGCAGAGATGCGGTACTTGGCCAAGCTGCTGTCGCTGGTGGAGCGCAGGTTCATGCGATAGGCCTGCGTCTCGTTCATCGGGTTGTAAGCAGCACGGTTATAAAGCTCGCCATACTGCCGTTCCATTCTCTGATGGAACGCATCAATGTCCATCGTACCGTCCGGCGTGCCGGACAGGGAGGTGTACTCATCCGCGGTGCCGCCGATCATGATGTCGATGCCGTCGAGCGCGCCCTCGCGGGTCAGATCGATGGATTCTTCCGTAAAGACATAGTTGTCCAGCGCATTGCTGCCAGCTGCGCTCTTCAATGTGTTATAAATACTGCTCTCCATGAACGCAGATGCATCCATTTCGCGGAGCTCTTCCAGGGTGATGTCTTCGCCAAAGGCTTGTTCAATGGCGGTCTGGCATCTTTCTTCCTTGGATTCCAGAGACACGTAGCTTCCCGGAGCTGCATAGCCGCCGAAGCCGCTCTGGATGATCGCACGGTTGAAGAGGCCTTCCGTCATCTCCGTGGACAGCAGCGCCGTCACGGACATTGCGCCAGCGGACTGGCCGCAGATCGTCACGTTGTCCGGGTCGCCGCCAAAGCCTTCGATGTTTTCGTTGACCCACTCCAGCGCCTTGATCTGGTCCAGGGTGCCGTAGTTGCCGGAAACGCCTTCTTCGTTTTCCGCGCTGAGCTCGGGCAGAGCCAGGAAACCAAACAGGTTGACGCGGTACTGGATGCATACCACGATGATGCCCTGCGCCGCCAGTTTGGAGGCGTTGAACTCCATCTCGGAGGCATGGCCGTGGTCATAGCCGCCGCCGTGGATCCAAACCATAACCGGGAGCAGCTCGTCTTCCGCATGCTCCGGTGCATAGACGTTCAAATACAGGCAATCTTCGCTGATTTCCGGATTATAAGCTTCATCAAAATAGAACTCGTCCCCCCAGAACTCGCCAACGGGGTTCAAGTCTTCCGGCTGCATTGCCTGGTTGCCCCATTTGTCGCAAACGCGCACGCCGTCCCACGTCTCCGTGAGATCCTGCGGGGCTTTCCAACGCAATTCCCCTACCGGGGGCTGTGCAAACGGGACACCTTTATAAACGGTGACGCCCTCGGTATCTGAGGGGACGCCCTGGATGTCGCCGTTGACGTTACCGCCACTGCTGATCGTGACGATGCCGGGTTCTACGGTTTCCGATGCACTGCTCGACGTGGCTGCAAACGCGCTGGTGCATGTGCCGAGCAGCATCGTGAATGTGAGAACCAGCGCCAAAATGGATCGATGGATCTTTTTCATTCTGCTTTTCTCTCCTTTTCCAAAAATGTGAACTGCTAATAAACGGCCGCGCGTCTCTTCTGCATGGGCATCCCTCCATTTCCTAAAAAAGTGTGTAGAAAAGAAAGCCTGTCAAAGATTTGCTTTTGACAAGCATTGGTGCGCGTATGCAATTCTATCGTAAACGGGCCTATGGCCCAATATCACCTGTGTTTATGCAAAAAGGTTTCCAGGCATCTGGTTCGCACATGCCTACCGGCCTTGTGCCGCCAACCATCGGTCAAGCTGCCTTTGTTTCTCCTGGATGATCTTATCGATCCCGGCCGCTTTCAATTCCTGGTTCATACGCGGCAATACGACAGATGGGTCCAGGGAACCGCATTCCAATGCGTTGCGGTATGCGTCCAGCACCCCATTGCAAGCGCTTACTTCCCCCAGTACATCCCTATTGTCCCACACAAACCCGCGCGCCGGAGAAGGATGTGCTTCCCGGTTAAACGCTTCCACCTGCTGCCAGACATCCGGCGGGTCCTCCTGCCAGACATTCACAATCAGCTCGTTTGGCCAAGACCACGTCATAAAGCTATAAAAGAGGCTTGCATCGTCCCTGTTTTCGGGAAACCCTATGATTTTTTGCTCGCGGTCAAGCACTTGATAGGTCTTCCCCTCGATGCCATAGGTGAGCAAATTGGCCAGCTCCGGGTTGGTGTACATCTCATTGAGCACCTTCACCGCCTTGTCGGGCCGTTCGCTCGTAGAGCCGATACTCCACATCGAAGAAACCAAAGTGGTTTCGCTATATGCCGGGACAATTTCAAAAATCCCGATCTCATATCCAACATTCCGGGTGGCTTCCCCATATTTATCGGGCTTTACATTGGCGAAATGCCCAAAGCCTTTCCCTGCCCGCATCATAGAAAACTCGTCCACAGTGTTGGCAGCGCCGTCGGGCATCATCAAGCCTTTCTTCGCCCAATCCCACTGCAGTTCAACCATTTCCCGGTAAGAATCCGTCTCAAACAGATTGACCACCTCGGTGGAATCAGAGAAACTGTCCTCCAATACACCCAGGTCGTCGCCCAGGCGGTCGTAAGCCAAGGGCAGGCGGGCCAGCCCTGAACTGGTGACCACTGGATACATCCCTGGATAAGCATCCCGGACTTTGATCAGCAAGTCCTCCAGATCCTGCATCGTTTGGAGATCCTCCTCGTAGACGCCCAACGCCTCTGCGAGATCCTTCCGATAGATAAAGCCACGCCCCGTAGCCTTTTCCCGGTTGATCGGTACGCCACAGATCATCCCATTCACGGTGACACATTGCCAATCCTCCGGAGGGATTTCCTCCTGGATCTCCGGGCCGCACAGGGACAAATAGTCGTTCAGTGGGGTGACCAACCCGTAATTGACCATCACAGAAACGCCCATTTCAAACGTTGGGAACAGGTCAACCTTTTTTCCCGTAGAAACCGCCAATTTCACTTGCTGGAGGCAGCTCTCTTCCAACCCCTGGTAATGAATGCTAATTTGCGCCCCGCAAGAATCCCGGATAATGGCATTCGCGCGGGCCTCGATCTCCTTCCGAAGGGGTTCTGAGGCGCGTCCCAGTGCATACACGTCCACTGTGTAAAGGCCGCTGGGATCACTCTCTGGAGCGGCTTGCTCCGTCCCGGTGGTTCCACCGTTACAGGCAACCAGCTGGAGAAGAAAAAAGCCCGTAAGCAGAACCGACAACCATTTTGCCCGTTTCATGTGACGCCCCTTCCTTTCCTTTGCCGCAGAGCGGCGCACGAAAACGCTATAAGGATTTTCCTCTTGGAATGTCCGGCTAAGGCGCCGTTTGCTTTGGGAATCTTCCCCTTTGTCCATTTGGCCTTTATGATTCACTGTGTGTATATTGTACTCCGTTGATCTTTTCGTTTCTGCCAAAATCCCGACCTCCATTATCAAAAAACCGACGACTTTTCTATATTCTTCTATGCATGAAACAAAGATTATCAAAAATCCGACCTGACACTATCAGGAATCTGACTTTCACACCCTTCTATTATACTACAAAACAGGCTGATCCCCATCCTTTTCCCACCTTTTCGCGGACCTTGCCCAAACAGGGGCCACCCCATCCCCTTTTCCAGCCCTTGCAGGCACAAAACGGGGGCGGCTATTGTTTAACGGCCCATTGCAATAAAAAAAGTACGCCGCGGACTTCCGCAGCGTACCCCACTGATGAATGTATTGTTTCGTTATTTCTGGTTCTTTGTGAAGTTCCAGGAATCGCGGCACATGTCGTCCAAGGTATACTTGGCCTCCCAGCCGAGCTCTTCCTTGGCCTTTGTTGCATCCGCATAGCACTCGGCAATGTCGCCCGGGCGGCGCGGCGCAATCTTGTAGTTGATCTTCACGCCGGAAGCCTTCTCGAATGCTTTCACAACATCCAGCACCGAGCTGCCCTTGCCGGTGCCCAGGTTGTAAACCTCAGCGCCCTGGATGCTGTCCAGCTTCTGCAACGCCTTGATGTGGCCCACAGCCAGATCACACACATGGATATAATCGCGCACGCCGGTCCCATCCGGGGTCGGATAGTCGTCGCCATAGACGGAGAGGCACGGCAGCTTGCCGGCAGCCACGCGGGCGATATACGGCATCAGGTTGTTCGGGATGCCGTTGGGGTTTTCACCGATCAGGCCGGACGGATGCGCGCCGATCGGGTTGAAGTAGCGCAGCAAAGCGACCTTCAGATCCTTATCCGCAACACAGACGTCCTTCAGGATCTGCTCGATGAAATACTTGGTCGTGCCGTACGGGTTCGTGGTGCCGCCCGCGGGCATATCCTCCTTAAACGGCACCTTATTGTTCATGCCGTAGACCGTTGCGGAGGAGCTGAAGACGATCTTCTTTACATTGTATTTGCGCATGAGGTCGAGCAGGTGCAGGGTGCCCGTGATGTTGTTGTGATAATACTCCAGCGGCTTCTGGACGGATTCGCCCACCGCCTTGAGGCCCGCAAAGTGGATCACGGCATCGATCTTGTTCTCTTTGAAGATCTTCTCAAAGTTGTCGTAATCGAGCATGTCGCACTCGTAGATCGGGAAGGTCTTGCCCGTGATCTTCTCCACGGCGCGCAGGGCGTCCGGAGAGGAGTTCACATAGTTATCCATCACGATGATATCAAATCCATTGTTGAGCAGCTCCACACAGGTGTGGGAACCGATAAACCCGGCGCCGCCGGTCACCAGTACGGTCATAATCAATCATCCTTTCCAGTATCCGGCCGTCACCGCACGCCCAGCGCACCGCGCGCCGGACAGCAACCGCCGGTCATTTCTATTCGTTCCAGGTATGCAGGCCCCAAAACACCGCCCGCTTACCTGTGTGTGCAGGGGTCCATTTCCGCCGGGCTTTCCGGCGCGAGAACCTCTTATTCGCCCTTCTTGCTCTCCATGAACTTTGCGTAAGCGGCGCGCAGTTCCTTGGAGGTCTCCTCCGGGCAGGTCGGGTTGCAGTGCGCCCATGCGCCGGTTTCGCTGGAAGCGTTGAACTTCTGCTTGTCTGCGCTGCGCATCGGCGGGAAGAACTCAATGTGGAAGTGGAAGTCCTTGGAGTAGTCGCCCGAGTTGACCGGCGCATTGTGCATGCACATCATGTACGGGAAGCGATAGTCAAACAGGCTGTCAAGCATCCCGACGGTGTCGCGGATGGTGACGCCCAGGGTGTACTTCTCCTCTTCGGTCAGGTCGGTGATATACTGCACATGGCGGTTTGCCATGATGTAAACACCGTAAGGATACTCGCAATAGAACGGAAGGTACACGGTAAAGTGCTCGTTCTGGAAAATAATGCGCTTTTGGGCCTCGAGCTCATTCTTCAGCGTATCGCAGAAGAGGCAGTTTCCGGTCTTCTCGTAATATTCCTTTGCAGACGCGGTCTCCAGCCGCAGCTTCTTCGGGATGAACGAGTAGCCGTACATCTGGCCGTGCGGATGGGGCATGGTCACGCCCACCACTTCGCCGCGGTTCTCAAAGGGGAAGACGTACTTGATCTTCTCGTCGGAGCGCATCACATTGAACCGCTCGCACCAGAGGTCCACCAGCTTCTTCATGTGGTCGTAGGACAGCTCCGGCATGGTCACCGTATGGCCGGGGGAATACAGAATTACTTCGCATTTGCCATAGGACGGCTTTACTTTGAAGAAATCGTTTGCAATCCCCTCGTCCGGCTCCGGCGGGTTCTGGGAAAGCGCCGGGAAGTCGTTGTCATACTCCAGCACCTCATAGTCCGGCACATTGCCGAAGCTGGGGCAAAACGGGCAGTAGTCCTTGGGCATCTGGGGGCGTCCCTGCCGGTTGGACGCAATCATCACCCAGTCTTGAATCAATGGATGCCATCTCAATTCCGCCATGATAAATTTCCTCCTATATCCCTATGTAAAATTTGGTACAAAATGATGTATTACAGGACGCGCGTGCCGCCGACCGGACGGATGCGCAGGTTGTGGCAGCTTCCCTCGCCGGTGACCGCTTCCATCGCCTTGACGAATTCCGGCAGGTAGTCCACCGGGACAAAGGTCTGCACGGTGCCGGCAAAGCCGCCGCCGTGTACGCGGTAAGCGCCGCCGCGCTTCTCCAGCAGGCGCTGTGCCAGCGCCAGGACGATCGAAACACCCTGCTGCTGCGGGTGGCTGGCCGAGAACACGTTTTGCAGATACATATAGCTGGAATAGCCGGATTCAATAACCAGCTTCTTAAAGGCGTCAAAGTCGTTTGCCTTGAGCGCCGCCGCCTCTTCGAGCACGCGGGCGTTCTCTGCAAAGAAATGCATGGCGCGCAACACGCAGCGGTCGCCCATCTTCTGGCGGAGCGCCGCAATGTTGGCATAGAACTCTTCTTCGTCCACCTCGCGCAGGACTTCCTTGCCGAAGAAGGCCGCGACCTCCTTCATCTCCGCCGGGACCGCCGCATAATCCGGCGTCAGGTCGGAGTGGCTGCCCTTGGTGTCGATGATGCAGAGCGCATAGCCGCACTTCGTGAAATCAAAGTCGACCTTCTGGGCCTCCGGGTGATCCTTATCCTGGAAATCGATCTGTACAAATCCGCCCACGGAGCTGGCTGCCTGGTCCATCAGGCCGCACGGCTTGCCAAAATACACGTTTTCCGCATACTGGCCGATCTGGGCGATGGAGAGCGCGCTCTCTTTGCCTCCGCAGAACAGCTCGTTTACGATGGTCCCCACCAGCACCTCGAAGGCGGCGGAAGAGGACAGGCCGGAGCCGGTCAACACATTGGAGGTCGTGTATGCGTCAAAGCCGCCGACCGTATAGCCCAGCTGCTGGTAACGCGCGCAGATGCCGCGGATCAGGGCGCGGGACGTGTTCACCTCGGAGGGGTTGACGTCCTGGTTCTTCGCGTCGATCTCATCCCCCCGGTGGCCTTCGGACTTGATGCGCACCTTGGTGTCCGGGTTCTGGGAAACAATGGCGATAACGTCCAAATTGACGCTGGCCGCCAACACGCGGCCGCGCTGATGGTCCGTATGGTTGCCGCCGATTTCCGTACGCCCAGGCGCGCTGAAGATGGAAATATGGCGGTCTGCGCCATAGAGCCCTTCGAACGACTCGATGGCCTTTATGAATCTCTCGCGGTAGCCGGCGACGTCCGCCGTGCTGCACGCATAGATGTAGGCCAGCTTCTCATCCAGGCCGCCGCTGGAGATCAGGGTTTTGACTTCTGCTGAAAGCATGATTGGTACCTCCCGTTTTTCCTATGTTTTTTCCAGAGCGGAACATCCTTTCCGCCGTCCGGTTTTGTTCCTTTGTCTTGTTTTCATTGTATCCCCATTGGGGCACACAGACAAGGGCAATCCGTATCAATTTTATGGATATTTGATGCAGGGATCTAAAATTTTCCTGCCCTGCGCCCAAAGCGCGTGCTAAAATAGGCGCTTTCCCTCCAAAAAATCGCATTTATTAAATTATACCATATTTTATAAAGATTACCACTGCTTTTTAGAAAACATCCGGCGCAGGTTTGCATCCCATCCATTCCGCCAAGAACGCCCCATGAATCTATCCGTATTTTTATCTGTACTTTTTCCCCACATTTTTTTGTGTATAATGCGATAAATCCGTCAAGAACTTGCTTCACTATCGATTTCATTATAAAATAGTACTTAGAACCGTTCCCAAACTATACAGAAACGGCGTGTGCGCTATGAACACTCACATTTCTTCCAAAAAGCAAATCCTCCAGGTATTGATGCTCTTCGTCGTGCCGTTGGTCCTCTTCCTGACCGGCTACAATTTTTATACCATGCGCGCGATGAACGAACGCGTTGCGGAAAGCAACCGCAGCGCTGTTTACCTATATGAAAGCTCCCTGGAGAAGGACCTCCAGGATATCGACCTATTCCTCGCCAACCTCGTGGTGGGCGACACCAATTTTCAAAGGCTGCACAGTGAAATGGAGCCCGTGGAAGCGCACCTTTGCGCCAAACAAATCGTGGACCGCTATCAGGAGCTGATCTCCACAAAACAGATCATCGGGGGGATGTTCCTATTTACCGAGCCAAACGGCCTTTACCGGGAGATATACGGCGGGGCATATTCGTATTCGCTTAAGGAACAGATGCTCACGTATTTTGAACAGCTCACCCAATCCGGTTCGATCGACCGCAGCCGTTGGCAGGTCCTGTCCTTGGATGGGCAGGCATTTTTGTACCGCGTACTGGGCACCAACGGCGTCTATTCGATCTGCGCCGTGGATCTCGACATGCTGTTGGCCCCGCAGGACTCTACCGACCCATCCAGCGGCGTGCTTCTCTACACAGGGCCGGATGGAACGCTGCTGACCTCAGTGGAATGGGCGCAGGGGGCAAACATCCAAATACAGTACACCGACGACGCCTTTTACCTGACGGGCGCAGGCAAGTATCTCGCTGTACAGGACTATTCCGATGTGGCGGGGGTCTGGTTTGTCTATCTAACGCCCTACCAGAATTTGTTCCACCAGATGGACTTCCTCCTTTTGTTCCTGATGTCCGCCGTCCTCCTGATTTTGCTCCTGGTCTGCTGCTATATCTTAAAGGGCCTGTTCCTAAAACCGATGGACCATCTGGTCCAGACCATGAACGCCATCAAAAGCGGCGACCTAGATGCAAAGATGGAGACCAACTACCGTGTAATGGAATTCCAGCAGATGAGCGATACCTTCAACGGGATGATGGAGGAAATCAAATCGCTGAAAATCTCCGCTTATGAAAAAGAACTGGAATTGCAGCAGGCGCAGCTGCAATATTTGCAGATTCAGATCCGCCCCCACTTTTTCCTGAACTGCTTGAAAAATCTCTACGCATTGGCACAGGAGCAGCAATATGACCGGATTCAACGGATGATCCTGGCCCTGTCCGACTACCTGCGCTATCTGTTTTCCAACAATATGACGTTTGTCCCCCTACAGGATGAATTGCGCAGCGTCAAGCGCTACCTGCTGCTTGAGCAGATGAGCGCTTCCTGCCCGCCTGTCTGTGAAATCGACGCGGACGAACGTCTTTTAGACTTCCAGATCCCTCCCATGTCGATCCTGACCTTTGTCGAAAACTCGGTGAAACATGCCTCCCTTCCCGGGGAAGCCCTTTCCATCTATATCAAGGTCATGGAGCTAAAAACCGAAGATGCCCAATACATCAATATCTCGATCTCCGACAACGGCAGCGGCTTCCCCCCGGAAACCCTGGAAAAACTCAACCGTGCGGAAAAAATCGAGTACACCGGGCAACACGTGGGGATTCTCAATGTAAAGCACCGCTTTGCGCTGCTTTACCAGGGAAAGAGCATCTTCTCCTTTAGCAACCTGAAAAAAGGGTCCCGGATTGAACTATTTATTCCAGAAGAGGGTGGAAACGATGACCGTTCTTGTAGTCGATGATCAAACCAATGTGGTCAGCGGGATTATTTCCGGGGTCCATTGGAGCGATATCGGGGTGTCGAAGGTCCTGCCGGCCTACAATGCCTTCGAAGCAAAGCAGGTTCTCTCCACAGAGAAAATCGACATTATGCTCTGCGACATTGAAATGCCGGTGGAAAGCGGCCTTGACCTATTCCGCTGGGTCCGGAAGCAAGGGCTAGATACCGAATGCATCTTCTTGACCGCCCACGCCGACTTTTTTTATGCAAAAGAGGCAGTCCGCTTGGGCGGGTTCGACTATATCCTCCAGCCTGCCCGGTATGAGGACATCCAGGCTTCCGTCCTGCGGGCCGTCCAAAAAGTAAAAAACCGCCGGGAGCAGCAAGAATATTATTCCTATGGCAAGATGATGTACCGCCGGCGGGACGTCCTACTGGAGGGGTTGCTTAAAGGATGGTATATTGGCGAGGATGTCCAGCTCGCTTCGATTTTGGAGGATTTCGAAAAGCTGGAATGCCCGATCCGCGCGGACACGCCCATCTATTTCGTTTTGATCCAACTGCTCCGCTGGAATAGTCAGGACGGCATTTGGAACCGCGACCTGCTAAAATATGCCTTTTCGAATATCTTATCGGAACTTTTCGCCCAATACGGCCAAAAAATCCTCCTGGTGCAGTTGGACCGTGCCTCCTTGGCGTTTCTCTCTTATTCCGATGAATCCGTTTTTATGGATGAATCCGCCCTGCGCCGGCAGCTTACCGCATTTACAGAGGTGTGCCAAGCCCATTTCCATTGCGAAGTAGCCTGCTATTCCGGGCCTCGCCTGTCTCCCCCTGAATTGACTGCGCGCACCAGGGAACTCTTCCGCCTGCGGAACCGGAATGTGGCCCTCGCCAGCGGGGTGTTCTTTCCAAACGAATCGCTGGAGGCCCCGCAAAAACATGTGGACCCTCCCAGCCTGAAACGTTGGGAAAGCCTTTTGGGAAGCGGTTACGCGTCCCTTGCCTGCGACGAGGCCCAAGCCTATTTGGACCACCTCGCCCAGTCCGGCGCGCTGGACGCAGAGAATCTGCAACTTTTTTATCAATCCGTGCTCCAGATGCTTTGCAATGCGGCGGAAACAGCCTCCGTCCCACCGGGGGAATTCCTGCCAGAACAAAAACTATTCCAGCGTTCCTTGAACACCTACCTGACGATTGACGATGTAAAAAACTGGATGTCGCATGCTTTCCGCGCATTCCAGGCGGACGCCCACCCCAAAAAAGACACCAAAAGCCAGATGGAGCAGATCGTCCAATATATCCAGAACCATATCGAGCGGGATGTCCGGCGCACCGAGATCGCAGAAGAATTCTATCTGAATCCGGACTACCTCTCGCGCCTTTTTAAAAAGGAGATGGGGGTCCAGCTCAAAGATTTTATTGTGGCAGAAAAGATGAAGGTGGCGCAAAACCTCCTGCGGACCACTGCGCTCCCGGTCAGCATGGTTGCAGCAAAAGTTGGCTATACAAATTTCTCCCATTTTTCCCAGGTCTATAAAAAGATGATCGGCCGTTCCCCCGCGGAAGACCGTGCCTCCCAAACGGAAAAGCCCAGCGATTTTTCTGTCTAAAATGGTCGCTACAAAACCTCCAAGCGATGTTGCCCTTTGGGAGAGGACTAAAAAAACAGCCCTGGGCTTTTCCCCAGGGCTGAGAGGCCCGCGGCAATGGAACTGTGCCCCTCTTGTTATCCAGTATATCAATACCGTCTAACAAATGGGGGTCAGTTTCTAAAAGCCGCGGGCCTCTTTGCGTTCATTCCGATTGGGTGAGATAAGCGATCTCCTGCCCTACATTTTCTTTCGTAACAATCCGATGGGGCGCCCGCACATATTGGCCGTTCATCCCTTCTACCACTTGCTGGGGGTCGCTGCCTTCCGTGAGCGCACAGGCAATATCCAGCATGGCCTGTGCCTGGAGCTGTGCATCGTTGACCACAGAACCGAGCATTTCCCCATTCTGGATCGCCTCCAGAGCGGCAAGCGTCCCGTCAACCCCCACTACGACCGGTCCATTTTCAAGCATATCCTGCGCTTTCAAGGCGTCAATCGCGCCGAGGGCCATGTCGTCGTTGTTGCTGAGCACCACTTCGATTTCATCACCAAATTGGTCGAGCCAGGAGGTCATCTTTGCCGTACCGAGGGAACGCTGCCAGTTGGCTGTATCGTTAGCCAGCTTTTCCATCTGTACGCCGCCGGCCGTGATCGTTTTCACCGAATATTCGGTGCGGATCAGGGAATCCTGATGTGCTTGTTCCCCTTCCAGCATCACATATTGCAGCTTTCCATCCCCGTTTTTATCGATCCCCGCGTCTTTTTTGAGCGCATTCAAGATGATCTGGCCCTGCATGATCCCGGATTCTTTCGCATCCGTCCCCACGTAATACGCCCGGTCCCACATGCGGATATCCTCTTCCACCGGCTCCCGGTTGAAAAATACCACCGGGATATCCGCCCGTTTCGCCTTATCGATGATGACCGCCGCAACGGTGCGGTCCACCATATTCACACAGATGACATCGTACGAACGGGAGATGAAATTATCCACCTGGTCGTTTTGGTTGGATTGGCTGTTTTTTCCGTCCGCAATATTCAGGATGATCTTTTTGCCTGTCTCGCTCTCCATTTGTTTCGAAACCCTCTCCAGGTCATCGCATAGGGCTGTGATAAACGTATCGTCGCTGCGGTAGGTTGCCACGCCGATCCGGACGGTTTCGATCTGTTGTTCTGGGTTGTTGGTTTCGCAGGAAGCGGAGAGCGCAAGGCATGCCACCCCCAATAGCGCACACAGTGCCCTTTTTACAAGTCGCTGTATCACGGTATCACCCCTTTCTTCGGCCGCTTAACGGACAAATGGGAAGAGCAGCCTTTGATTTTCTGGAGAATACATATCCGCAGAATTAACAATGGCAAAATTGATGGTGGCGCTCTCAGCCTCGTTCCCCTGGATCTGGTCGACCGCCGCCTTCACGCCCAAATAGCCGATATTGAACTCATTTTGCACACCGATGGATGTGATGACTTTCTCCTCCAAGTAGGAGACAACCTGGTTTGTCCTCCCTACCCCATAGATATCCACCGTGGTCACGCCGGGTGGGCTGAGCTCTTTTTCGGCCCGGGCCACAGCTTCCAGCGTAGCGCCATCTAACGCCACCGCCTTGTTGACGTCCTGCCGTTGCAAAAGCGTTTTTGCCGTCTCATAGGCCTGCGTTGGATCGTCCGGGATCTCCCAAAAGCCCAATTCCATCCCATATTGTTGCAACACTTCCAACACGCCCTGGTAGCGCTCCTTCACACTGGAGCAGGAAAGGCTGTTTTGTAAAATCGCGACTTTGGTGCCTTTGCCCCCGCTGGCAAGGATTTCCTCCCCCAGCGCCTGCCCAAGGCTGACATTGTCGCAGCCAATATAGGGGAGTGTCTCCATCCCCGCCACCGTGGATTCGATCGCGACGACCGGCACATGTTTTTGGGCCTCCTCAATAGGGGCGCGCAGGTCTTCCGAATTGGCCGGCGCAATCAGCACCGCATCCGCGCCATTCTGCACTTCCCGGTTCAGGAGGGAGATCTGCTCGGACGCATCATTCTCACTGGAAAGATAGATCGGCGTAATCTCTACATTCAGGTCGTTTGCCGCCTGTTCAATCCCCTGTTCAATGGTGCTCCAGCTTTCTGTCTTTTTTCCGCGGGCAATAAAGGAAATCTGAATCGTCTCGTCCTGTTTGGGGCTCCAAACACTATCGCCGGACAACCGCACCAGGGAGACGCCCAACAATAAAAAAACAATTGCGACCACCAATATTTTTTTCTTACTCATGAAAAACCTCCAGCACGGCCCACGCCGGGATGTTTTTTCCACAATCCTTCCGGCAAGTGTTGAAAACCCTTCCCCTGGCGGGACGGCGCGTCCCCCGGACCTTTGGGCTTTGCCTGCGCACCGGGCCGTTCTTCCGCAGTCCATCCAAAGGGACCGCTTTTTAGGTGACCGGCAAATGGATGCGGGCTGTCGTCCCTTCGTCCGGCTCACTGTAAAGGGAGAGGCCGTAGTCGGCGCCGAAATAGAGCTGGATGCGCTCTTGCACATTTTTAAGCCCGATCCCAGACCCCTTCCCGCGCACCTTCCCTGTATCCTCAGTCAGCAAGGCGTCGGCCTGTTCTTGCGGCATGCCGAGCCCATTGTCCACCACGTCAATATACAAGTCTTTGCCCTTTCGGTATGCGCGGATGTGGATTTCGCCATCCCCATCCATAAACTCCATCCCATGGTAGATGGCGTTCTCCACCAACGGCTGTACAATCAATTTGATGGTCTGGCAGCTGAGTGTCTCCGGCTCTGCGGTGATGTCGTAGGAAAACTTATTTTTATAGCGGATCTTTTGGATCGTCAGGTAATTGCGCACATGTTCCAGTTCGTCCGCCACGGTGATAATATTTTTCCCCTTGGACAGGCTGATCCGGAACAGCTTCGCCAAAGCGGTAACCATCTGGATTGCGCCCTCATACCTTTCGTTTTCCACCATCCAGACAATGGAATCCAAGGTATTGTAGAGGAAATGCGGGTTGATCTGCGATTGCAGGGCGTCCATTTCACTCTTGCGCTTGCTCTCTTGCTCTGCCACCACATCGTCCATCAGCTTCCGCATCTGCTCCGCCATGGACCGGATCGCCTTGCCCAAGTGCTGGATCTCGTACGACCCTTTGATGCTAATATGGGCACCCAAATTCCCCTTTTCCAACTCTTTGACGGAACTCTCCAAGGATTTGATGGGATTTGCAATCCTTTGGGAAAGGAACATATTCACCGAAATCAAAAGAAAGATGGCAAAACAGACAAAGAACATCGAAAACATCTGGAATTGGCTATAGTCGTTCGTAATGTCCGGCATGGGCACCACGCCGACAATGCGCCAGCCCGTATACCCGACCGTTTTAACGGTCACCAGGCGCTGCTGGCCTTCAAACGTCTCTGTGTGGGTGCCGTCTTCATATTCCGCAGCCTGCCGATTATTTTCATGGAGCAAGTCGGAGTAAATCAACTGCTGGCGCGGGTGATAAATAATCTCGCCGTTGGAATCGATGAGATACAAATATCCCGATTCCCCCAGGTCAACATTTTTGCAGATCTGTTCAATGCCGCTGAAATTCATATCCACCAGCAGCACGCCGTGCACGATGGAGCCGCTGCGCGTAAGTTCAATGGAACGGCTGAGGGACACCACCCAGTTGTAGCGGTTGTCGGAATTTATAAACAAATTCTGCACATGCGGGGTGGAAAAATGCAAATTTTCGATCCGTTCGTTTGCGTCCACAAACCAGCTTTGGCTCTTTGGGTCCACCGTCGCCTTCAGCTGGGAGAGCGGCTCCGCTGCAACCACTTCGCCGTTGTCCGTAAAGACCGCCACGCTCACCAAAAGATCCCGGTTCGTCTCATAGAGCAGCCCCATATCTTTGGTGAGGCTTTCCATATCTGTATCGATATCGACATTTTTGATCACGCGGTAATACATCGAATCCGAAACGCGCATCATATTGTGCAGGTAATTATCCAAGTTCAAATTGACCTGGTTCAACATGCGGCGGTTGTCATCCGAAATCATTTGCTCGTTGGAGTTGACAAAGCGTGCAGACAGGATCACCGCCACCAGGATCATTCCGGTCACCGCCACCAAGGTAAAGGTGATCGAAATGGTAAACTGGAGGCTGCGTTTTTTAAAGGCATGTTTGATTTTTTGCGTGAGATATCTCAGGCGTCTCAGCATCACAATCCTCCAAAAGGTATGCAGCTCGCAGCCTAGCCCTTCCAAATGCGCCGCTTATTCCAAGCGGCCCTTGTCCACATCCTCTCTCACAGGCGGAGCAGACTGGCGGTATTTGGACGGGGAGACCCCGAAGCGCTTTTTAAAAACATAACTAAAGTAATTTGGCTCCGTATAACCCACTTTCCCTGCAATTACATAAGTCTTATCATCCGTTGTATTCAGCAAATTCAACGCATTCTGGAGGCGGACTTCGGTTAGGTAGGAGACAAAGCTCATCTCCGTCTCCCGTTTAAATACGGTGGAGAAATACGCGGGACTCACATGCAGAACGGCGCAGAGCTTTTCCACGGAAATCTCCGGGTCCATGTAGTGTTCTTCAATATACTGTTTGGCATTGCGCGCCAAAAGCTTTGTGGAATCCAATCGTTCCCGCTTCACCTGCGCGCTGATGCGAATACAACTTTCAATCAGCCATTGGCGGATCTTAGAAGGGGAATGCGAAAAAATAGTTGTAAAGTAGTTGAACTCTTCGCCAAAAATTTCATCAATATTCAGCTCATACGTGCGCACAACGCGCAGCAAGGATGTAACGAGCTCAACCAGATAGACCTGGTATTGCCCCACCGGGATCAGCTGTGACTCAATGCGGGAGAACATCTCATTGATCACCTTGGTGATCTCCTCTTCCCCGCCCAGTTTGATCGCATTGATGAGCGCACGCTCCTCCTGCTCGCCAAACTGTAGCTGCACGGATGTGTCCGGCTCCACGTCCTTGATATAAATGGCGCGTCCTTCCCCGATAATGGCGCTGTAGTCCAGAGCACTTTGCGCCTCCTGGTACGAGCGGCTGATCTCATTGAGGTTGGTGCAAAGCCCCCCAATGCCGGCGGAGATATCCCCGCCCCAGATGCGCCCTGCGCTCTTGCAAACTTCGTTCAATCCAGTGATCAAAGCCGCAACGCTATTTTCCCCTTGGAAATCGGCTAGGATAACCACGTTATCCATATAAAGGAAACTGGTAAAATGGCAGAAACGCCCCAACATTTCCTCCACGGTCTTTGCCACGGAAAGCGGGACCAACTCTTGTGCGCTGCGCAGCGGGCCTGCATTGGCCAGCGCCTGGGAGGCGTCGCCCTCCGCGTGGACCAGCGCAACCGCCCAATATTTCGCATCCAATTTCAGTTGGAACATCCCCGCCTGTGCCTGTACCCGCTGCCGGGGTACACGCCCTTCCAGCAGGCCGACCAGGAATTGCTCCCGCAAAACGGGCAGGCTTTCCTCATAATTGCGCCGCAATTTTTCAATATCGCGTTGGTCCGCAAGCTCTTGATCGAGCTGGCTTTTCAACTTTTTGAGCGTCTGCGTAAGCTCCTGTGCATTGACCGGCTTGAGCAGATACTCTGTAACATTCAATTTGATGGCCTTCTGTGCATATTCGAAATCATCAAACCCAGAAAAAATAATCATTTTTACAGAAGGCATCTTTTCTGCAATATGCTCGCACAGCTGCAAGCCATCCATAAACGACATCTTGATATCGGTCATAATCACATCCGGGTGCAGATGCTCGGCCAATTCCAACGCTTCCACACCATTTTCCGCACTGCCGACTACTTCATATCCCAAAGCATTCCAATCGATCTTGCGGATGATTCCTTCACGAATCTCCTCCTCATCATCCACCACAATTACACGATATTGTCCCATAGGAAACTCCTTTATTGATTTTCAACCAGCGGTCTTTCCTGTAGCATTTCGCAAATTTTGCTTAAAAAACGGCAATTTTTCCATCTATTTGATCGGTGTTTAAATTTATTGTACCATTCTTACACAAATTACGCAATACTTTCCGTTTCATCAGCACTCCTGCCATCATTGCCGCATGGGCAGGCACTTTGAAATTCACTTCCATAGGATATCCCTTTGGAACGGCCACTTGGCTTATAAACAAAAAATTGTATTCTTTTATTTTAACAGATTCTTTGCCATTCTGCTTCAAATTTGGAAAATTTCCTCCCCTAAAGCCATTATTTTTTGCCAAATGCCCTCTGGAGCCCGCGGTATAACCCCATGTCCCTTCTTACAGCTGTACAAAGTTTTGCCCATATCCCCTCTTTTGCCCGGCCATATAGGAACTGCGGACCGCCTCCCGGCTTTTCCTCCCGCTATAAGGCCCGTTCCATATGGGAAATGCATGCAAATCCACGTTCAAGGGCCCCCCAAAATGCCAACCATAAAACAAAAAGCCTGTTCCGGCAAAGCCGGAACAGGCTTGAATTTTCGTAATATAAATTACTTTCTTCTGTACTTGGACAGGTCGATTGCAACAGCGATGGCGATGATGATGCCCTTGATCACCTGCTGCCACATCGGGCTGACGCCGATGAACTGCAAGCCATACTGGATAACGGTGAAGATCAACACGCCGCTGATGATGCCGCCAACGGTACCGATACCGCCGTTCAACGATACGCCGCCGACCACGCAAGCTGCGATTGCGTCGAGCTCATAGCCGTCGCCGTAGTTGTTCGTTGCACCAGCCGTTCTAGCTGCTTCCAGAACGCCGCCAACACCATACATGAAGGAAGCGAGGATGAAGATACCCATGATGGTCTTGAATACGTTAACACCGGAAACAACAGCTGCTTCACGGTTGCCGCCGATTGCATAAACGTTCTTACCAAAGACCGTCTTATTCAATACGAACCAGATAGCAATGGTGAACACAACGGCGATCGGAACCAAAACAGAAATTCTACCAAACAGCTTGGTCTGGCCGATTGCGGAGAAGTCCGGACGGATACCGCCGATCGGCTGGGAGCTGTTCGGAGGCATATCGAAATACAGGGAACATGCGC
>NZ_NFJK01000039.1 GCF_002159845.1 Anaeromassilibacillus sp. An250 | reverse complement strand
GTCAGTACACGTTGGTTACGGCCGGTTTGACAGACGGCTGTGATTTCGAGGTCACAGTGGATCTGGCGGCCCTGTATGAGGCGGGCCTTATCAGCGAGGATGATTTGGGTGTCACCCCTGTTACGGTAACCTACACCGCAACCTTGAAGGAAGGCACCACGGCGGGCGATTACTATAACACCGCGTGGGTTTCCTATCCGAATAGCGAAACCGAACAGGATAAAGTCAAAGTAGAAACCTTTAAGATCGACGTCTTCAAGTATGACCAGGCAGACGAAAAGGGCCTGGCAGGGGCAGAGTTTGCCCTTTACGATGAAACGGCGATTGATCAGGACGGCAATTTGATCGAAGGGGCAACGCCGGTCCTGGAAGGAATCGTTTCGGGAGAGGACGGCCATGTGGTCATCGACGGTTTGGACGCCGGGAAATATGCACTGGTAGAGACAAAGGCTCCGGACAACTATGTAAAGAGCGATACGCCTTTGATGTTGACCATTGAAGCGGGTATCGAACCCAATGTTGTCAACGTCAAGTTTGCGAACAGCAAGATCCCGCACACCGGCGGCATGGGCACCATGCTGTTTACAGCCAGCGGTATGGCGCTTTTGGCCATGGCAGGCGCAGTGATGGTTATCCCGCACAGTTCCCGCAAAAAAGAGGAGCGCTGATAGGCCCCTGGGGGCAGTCCCTCAAACGGTGGGAAACGGGAAACCCTTCCAGCCGTTTTGAACGGTAGGAAACGGGGCGCCAGGCGCCCCTGGGAGACATAGGGCGGGGCAAAGCCAGCCGCCGGCTGGACCGTCCATATAAAACCAGATCTTTTTCCTCCATCAACAGAGGGCCCCGCTTTGGGAAATCCGAAGCGGGGCCCTCTGTTTGGAATCGGCCTTTTTTAACTACTAGCAAAAAGTGTTTGCAGATAAAAACAATAGGCCGCTAAATTTTTACGGAAAACATATTTAGCGGCATAGTATTTAAAGGGTTTGGGATATCTAAGAGCTATTTATACAATATTGTAAAAAATTTTTCATTATATGCCCCATTTCTATTGATATTAATGATAGAATCTGCTTTAATTTTACCGATAGTTACATTCAATAAATATGTTAACTGATATGGAGGTTTCAGTTAACAAAAGGAGGTGGGACCGTCTCCGGATTGGCATTGAGCGGCAGAATTGAGCAGGCGGGAGGTCCCCGCCAAGTTGTGTACTGTAAAGGGAAGCTCGACCGCCATGGTTTGGTTGTGCTATAGGCCGCTTTCCCCGCCGCCTATAGGATAAGCCAGATTTGCCGGTTCAGCGGGCTTTACAGGTAGGAAGTTTTTAGGAGGAGAAAAGAGAAAATGAAACGAGTCAGACAAATGATTGCGTTGCTTCTCGCGGCAACGATCGTGTCATTTAGCGCCGTCCCCGCAGGTGCGGCCGAGCAAACTGCCTCTGGCAGCCGCGCTGTTGAAGTGAGCACCGCCGGGAATGTGTTGGCGGATGCAACGATCACTTGCAGTTCGGAAGATTCGGACCACATGGCAAATGGGGAACCGACGGGCCCAATCGCATATCTGGTCGATGGAGACAAGTCCACCCGCTGGGCGGCGACGTCCACCGGAAGCCAGTGGATCAAATTTGATTTTGGAGAGCCCCAGGAGATCGGCTCCCTGATTATCACTTGGGAAGCCGCGTATGCCAGCGACTATTCCATCCAGATTTCGGACGACGACGCGGAGTACACCACCGTATTCCACGACACCCCCAGTTCCAAACCGGATGAGACCCCGATCACCATCGCGCAGACCTGCCGGTATCTGAAATTGACGATCGACAAGGGCGCCACCGGCTACCCGTGCTCCATTTATGAGATGGAGGTCCGGGACGCGGGCAACATTATCACCGCGCTCGAAGACACGACGGCGGAAACCGTCATCGGGACCGCCCCCGTGCTGCCCGAAAAGGTGACCGCGACCTATGCAGACGGCAAGCAGTCCGACGTCAAAGTGACGTGGAACCCCATCCCGGCTTCCAATTACAACCAGGTGGGGACTTTTGAGGTCCTGGGTTCGGTCAGCGGCACAAACCTCCAAGTGACCTGTGTCGTGACGGTCAACCCTGCGGATGAAAGCGAGTACCTGCGCCTGGCCAAGAAGCAGGTCGGCGGAAGGGTGCTGGCGCCCTCTGCGGACTATGCCGATGAGGACGCCGTCGCAGCGGCAGCCACAGAGGTTGCCCAGGAAAAGATCACCCTTGGCGATACGGTTGCCAATGTATCGTGGGTGGAGGACCGCTATGTCCTGACCCTGACCAACGGCGAAGAGAGCTGGACGCTGGACCCCTTCACCGTGAGCTTCCCGACGGAGCGGGACGAGAGCGGACGCTTTGACCTGATGGAAGAGCGCATCGAGTTTGCCCGGCAGATCGGCGACGAGGGCGTCATCCTCCTGAAAAATGAGAACGAAACCCTTCCCCTGACGGAGAACGACCAGGTGGCCGTATTTGGCCGTATGCAGATTGATACCATCCGCGGCGGCCTGGGCGCAGCCTACATGAACCCCGCCTATGAGGTCAATGTGCTGGACGGCCTGCGCAACGTGGGCGTCAATGTGGACGAGACCCTGGCAGAGGTCTATGAGACTTGGTGTAACGACCCGGCAAATAAGAAAGAAGAGATCATCTATACCAGCGACCGTTTCTTCCCCGAGATGCCTCTGGACGAAGAGATGGTCAAGGAAGCCAGCGAGCGCAACAACAAGGCCGTTGTGGTCATTGGGCGCATCGTGGGCGAAAACAACGACATGCAGAACAACAAGGGCGGCTGGCTCCTGACGGACGACGAGACGAAGATGCTTGAGCTGGTCACCAAATACTTCGATCAGGTCACCGTGGTGTATAACAACGGCGTTGTGGCCGATATGGAGTTTGTGGAGGATATGGGCATTGACGCCCTGGTCTTCATGGGTTACGGCGGACAGGAAGGCGGCAATTACGTCGGCGATATCCTCTCCGGCAGGGTCACCCCCTCCGGCAAACTGACCGAGACCGTGGCCAAGAGCTTTGACGCATATCCCGCCGACGAATTCAGCGGCAGCACCACGCAGAAATATACCGAAGATATCTTCACCGGTTACCGCTACTTTGAGACCTTTGATCCCGAGTATGAGACGGTCCGCTATCCCTTCGGTTACGGCCTGTCCTATACGGATTTTGAAATTTCGGATGTATCCGCCCAGCAGGTGGGCACCCACATCGAGGTAACCGCCACGGTCACCAACGTGGGCGACTTCTACTCCGGCAAGGAGGTCCTGCAGGTCTATTACAGCGCGCCCCAGATGGGCACGGGCGAGGCCGTTTTGGGCAAGCCCGGCAAGGTCCTGGCCGCGTTCGATAAGACCGGCCTGTTGGAGCCCGGCGAGAGCCAGACGTTGACCATGACCTTCCCGATCTCCGATATGGCGAGCTTCGACGACACGGGCGTGACGGGCCATAAGAACGCGTGGCTGTTGGAGGCCGGCGACTACAATATCTATGTCGGCAACTCCATCCAGGACGCCGGCACCCGCCAGGTCTATACCTACAACCAGCCGGAGATGCGCGTCATCGACGAAGACCTGACCCAGCTGGATACCATGCTGAACGAGCGCCTTTTGGCGGACGGCACCTATGAGGAGCTCGAAGTCATCGATATCCCTGGCCAGATCAATATCAAAGACGACGTTGCAAACCAGGCGGAAATGGAAAACTATAAGTCCGCCGGCGCGGGCGTCACGGAGACGGACGGCATGCTGTCCATCCCCGCAAACGAGACCGTGTCCTACCAGCTGCAGGTGACCAAGGGCGGCAAGTACCTGCTCAAGTTCGCCTACACCAACAACGGCGAAGCGGTCAAGCTCAACGACGTGCTGGATGTATTTGTAGGCGTCGGCCAGGTGGGCATTGACGACTCCGTAGTTTTGGAAAGCGGCAGCGGCCTGGAGACCGTTGCATTCCAGGTTGGCATCCCCACCGGTGATATCTCCTTTGATTTGACCAGCAAATCCGATGCGGACATCCAGTGGGACAGCTTTACCCTGGAGCGCGACAACAGCGCGGACGTTATCCACAACATCCCCGCCAGCGGCATCGGCAAGGTGGAAGGCGAAGACTATGTGGACGCTTCCTCCGGCGTGCGCTATGAGGACTTCCAGGACGACGGCCAGGGCCAGCCCGGCAGATGCCTGTCCAACATGCGCGCCGGTTCCCGTGCAAACTATAAGCTGAATGTGGAAGAGACCGGAACCTACCGCATGGTCGTCCATTACGCGGCGGTCGGCGAGACCCCGCTGAACACCACGGCCACCTTCCTGATCAACAATATCACCCAGGCCTTCGACGAGGGGATCTCCTTCAAGAACACGGCCATCTCTGGAAACACCTATTACAACTTTGTGGATCTGGAACCCTTGACGGTGATCCTGCCCAGCGGCGAAGCGACGCTCACCATCGAATCCCAGATCGCAGCCTTCCCGAATATCGATTACATCACCTTTGAAAAGGTAGAAGTCCGCGCGGCTAAGGCGTTTGCAGCTGCCAACAATGTCCTCGAAGCCGCCGCAAAAGTCCCGGTCACCTTTGAAGACGTGGCCGAGAACCCGGAACTGATGGACGAGTTTGTTTCCCAGCTTACGATCAATGAATTGGCCACCCTGGGAAGCGGGCAAGGGAATGTAGCCCCCAACACCAATACCGGTTCGATTGGCAACATCCCCTCCCTGGGCATCCCCGGCGTGCAGACCGCGGACGGCCCGACGGGCGTCCGTTTGAACGACATCACTACACCGATCGCTTGGCCCTCCACGAACATCATGGCGAGCTCTTGGAACGAAGAGCTGTGCGAAGATTACGGCCTGGCCTTCGGCAAGGATATCAAAGCTTATGATGTGAATTGCATCCTGGGCCCCAGCATCAACATCCAGCGCAACCCGTTGGGCGGGCGTAACTTTGAGTATTATTCCGAAGACCCCTACCTCACCGGCAAATTGGGCGCTGCGGTGACCCGCGGTATCCAGTCGGTGGGCGTAGCGACGGCTGTGAAACACTTTGCGGTGAACTCCACCGAGTACAGCCGCCTGGCCTCCAACAGCGTGATTTCCGCCCGCGCAATGCGCGAGATCTATCTCAAAGCCTTTGAGATGGTCATCAAAGAGGCAGACCCGTGGTCCATCATGACCTCTTACAACTTCGTCAACGGCACCAAGGCCGCGGAACTGGAACCCATGATGAACGATATTGCACGCGGCGAATGGGGCTATGACGGCGTATTTATGACGGACTGGGGCAACGACTCCAATATCGTCAAAGAAGTACAGGCCGGCGGCGACGTCAAAATGCCGAGCGGCGACTCCAGCGCATTGGTCAATGCAGTCAATGCGGGCACGTTGGACCGCGCGACTTTGGAAGCGGCGGCAACCCGCCTGCTGAACTTGGCGCTCAAGACCGACAGCCTGCGCGAGGAGGATCCCATCGACCACTTGGCGGTAGGAATGCCCGCCGAGGCTTCGAATACCGAAAGCGACGCAAACAGCCCTGCAGGCGCAGTGGATGGCCTGATGTCAACCCGTTGGGCGACCGGTTCGGTTGACCCAGCGTCCCAGCCGTGGTTCCAGGTCGACCTGGGCGAAGTGCAGGATCTGGGCTACCTGCGCATCTCTTGGGAGCATGCACCCCAATCCTATGAGATTCAAGTATCCGACGACGGCGTTGAATTCACGAAGATCGCCGAGTACACGACAACGGCTGCCAGCGGGGCAGGCAACGATTCGCAGGAATTTGACCTGACCGATGTTTCCGGCCGTTATGTGAAGATGCAGGCCACCGAACTTTGGGACGAATGGGGCGCCAGCATCTATGAGCTGGAAGTATACGACACCAGCTATGAGCCGCCGGTAGAGGAAGACGACACCTATGTGGTGCTGACCCGCAACGCTACCGTGTCCGGCGAAAGCACGGGCCTCAAGGAAGGCGACGGCGTGACGGTCATTGCCAACGACGCCCCGCAGGGCTACCACTTTACCGGTTGGAGCACCGTCGGCCTGACGCTGACCTCCGAGCAGCGCGTTTCCCCGGAACTGAACTTCACCATGCCCGCCAACAACGTCATCCTGACGGCGGACTTTGCGAAAGACCGGACACCGGCCGAGCCGCAGCTTCTGACGGTGCAGTGGAGCGGCAACGCATCCATGAGCGTCGAGGGCGAAACGGAGGAGATCATCTCCACAGATGCGATCTATGGCGCGAAGGTGCAGCCGGGCGAAGAGCTGACCTTCACCTTCACCCCGACGGACGGCGCGTTCTCCGGAGCGCAGCTCAACGGCGAGGACATCGAGTTTGCAGCGGACGGCTGCACGTACACCTTCACGATGCCGAACGAGGGCACGACCCTGCGCTTCACGTTCACAAGCGTGGATAAGAGCATCCTGGGAGCTGTCCTGGAGCAGGCCAACGCCGTGCCGCAGGACGTCATCGACGGCCTGGTGCCGGAGGCGAAGGAGTTCTTCGAGAACGCCCTGACAAATGCACAGACCGTTTATGACAACGCGAATGCCACCCAGGAAGAGGTCAACGAGGCGTGGAGCGACCTGCTGGATGCGATGCACCTCTTGGAATTCGAAGCGGGCGACAAGGAGATCCTGCTGCCGCTGATCAACATCGCGGAACAGCTGGCGGAGCGCCTGGACGAGTTCAAGCCGGGCACGACCGAGGGCTTCGAGGAAGCGCTCAACGCGGCGAAGGACGTCTATGCCGAGGAGAACCCGCTGAAGGCGGACGTGGACGAGGCATATGACAACTTGCAGGCAGCGATTGAAAAGTTGGACTTCCGTGCGGATATGAGCGCGCTGCAAAGCTTGGTGGACGAAGCGAACACCTTCGACCCGGACGACTACATCCAGGATGAAGCATTCGATACCTTCAAGAGCGTGCTGGCAGAGGCGGAAGAACTGCTCGCGAATGCGAATGCAGACCAGGCCGACGTGGATGCAAAGGCCGAGGCCCTGACGAGAGCGATGGCAGCCCTGCGCAAGATCCCGAGCAGAGATGAGCTGAACAAGCTGATCGCCGAGATGGAGCGGAAGGCTCTGGACGGCTACACCGACCGCAGCGTGGCGGCCTTTAAGGCGGCTTTGAGCGTTGCGAAGACGGTTGCCGCGGACGAGACCGCAGACGGCCAGGCGATTGCAAAGGCATATACCAACCTGGAAGAGGCCGCGAACAGCCTGGTCAAGGCGGAGAAGCCGAGCACGGGCAACAGCAGCAAGGGCAGCACGTCTGCCAATGTTGGCAACGCATACGGCGCAGCGGGCGTGGTATCCGCAGCCCAGGGCGTGACCAGCCAGCAGGCGTATGTGGTTTCCGACACGACGGTGAACTTCACCTTGAAGAGAGGCAGCGCATACTGCTTCAAGATGACCGTGGTCAACGGCAACGCCATGACGCCGAGCTTCACGGCCGGCAACGGCGATGTGCTCAAGACGCAGTTCGTGGCGAAGATCGGCAACGACTACTATTACAGAGTCTATGCCATCGGCACGCCGGGCCAGAGCACGGGCGTTTACACCACCCTGCCGGGCCAGAACGCGGTCAAGCATTGCACAGTTACGATTGCGTAATCGTGGACGAGACATCGAAATAAGAGGGAAGGCTTTTCCCTAATAAACAGCAAGGACCCAATCCTGAGAATCCTCAGGATTGGGTCCTTCTGTGTT